>JBAWFA010000018.1:0-174107 GCA_049591455.1 Gammaproteobacteria bacterium | reverse complement strand
TGATGCCCGGGGACAACATCAAGATGGTGGTGTCGCTGATCAACCCGATCGCCATGGAAGACGGCCTGCGCTTCGCCATCCGCGAAGGCGGCCGCACCGTCGGCGCCGGCGTCGTCGCGAAGATTATTGAGTAATCACTATGGCAACCCAGACTATCCGCATCCGTTTGAAGGCCTTCGACCACCGGCTTATAGACAAGTCGGCGAAGGAAATCGTGGAAACCGCCAAACGCACCGGCGCCCAGGTGAAGGGCCCCATCCCGCTGCCGGTGAAAATGGAGCGTTTCACGATCCTGGTGTCTCCCCATGTGGACAAGGACGCCAGGGACCAGTACGAAATCCGCACTCACAAGCGGCTCATGGACATTATGGACCCCACGGACAAGACCGTGGATGCCCTGATGAAGCTCGACCTGCCGGCCGGCGTGGATGTGCAAATCAAGCTGAACTGAATTGACCGGGAACGGAGGCACTTCCGGCTGTGCTCCTGCTCCGCCGGACCCTGCGCCAAACCAATCAAACCAGTTAGTGCTGTTGCAGCAGCCCGGCAGGCTGGTATAATCCTTGGCTCTCTGCGGCCCGGTGGGGATTCCCCACCGGGCCGCGCGTGATTTAAGGCCGCGCCGACCAATCGCAGTTGGCGCGGTGATGAGGACTAGAAGATGAGTATCGGCGTAATCGGTCGCAAATGCGGCATGACCCGTGTTTTCTCTGAAGACGGCGTGTCCGTGCCCGTGACCGTCATCGAAGTCGAGCCCAACCGTATTACCCAGGTGAAATCCGCGGAAACCGACGGTTACCGCTCCGTGCAGGTCACCACCGGAACGCGCCGTGCCAGTCGCGTCACCAAGGCGCTCGCCGGCCACTATGCCAAGGCAGGTACCGGCGCCGGGCGCCTGTCAGGTGAATTCCGCCTGGACGGCGACGAAGGCGCGGACCTGAAGCCCGGTGCCGAGATCAAGGTGGATATCTTCAAGCCCGGCCAGAAAGTGTCGGTCACCGGCACCAGCCTGGGGAAAGGTTTCCAAGGCACCATCAAGCGTCATCATTTCACCATGGGCGATGCCACCCACGGCAACTCGCTATCGCACCGTGCGCCGGGTTCCATCGGCCAGCGCCAGACGCCGGGCCGTGTGTTTCCTGGCAAGAAGATGTCGGGCCATCTGGGCAACAAGCGCCGCACCGCGCTGCATCTCGAAGTGGTGCGCGTGGATGCCGAGAAGAATCTGTTGCTCGTAAAAGGCGCCGTGCCCGGATCCGAGGGCGGCAACGTCATCGTCCGGCTCGTGACCCGGGGTTGAGGAGGCCGGCATGGAACTGCAATTGCACAGCAACAAAGGCGGCGAGTCCATCACCCTGTCGGATGCGACCTTCGGCCGCGAATTTAACGAAGCCCTGGTGCACCAGGTGGTCACCGCTTACATGGCGGGCGGCCGTGCCGGCACCAAAGCCCAGAAGACCCGCAGCGAAGTGCGCGGCGGCGGCCGCAAGCCACATGCCCAAAAAGGTTCCGGTCAGGCTCGCGCCGGTTCAATTCGCAGCCCACTGTGGCGCGGCGGCGGCAAGACGTTCGCGGCGGTGCCCCGCGACTTCAGCCAGAAGGTCAATCGCAAGATGTATCAGGGCGCCATGCGCGCCATCGTTTCGGAACTGATTCGCCAGCAGCGTCTGGTGGTGCTGCCGGAGTTCGGCGTGGACGCGCCCAAGACCAAGCAATTGGTGGACAAACTCAAGGAACTGGGATTGAACGACAACGTACTTATCGTCACCGAACAGGTGGACGAGAAACTGTATCTGGCTTCGCGCAACCTGGCTAACGTGGACGTGCGCGACGTGACCGGTCTCGATCCGGTGAGCTTGGTGGGCTACGAAAAGATACTGATGACGGTGCCGTCCATCCGCCGGCTCGAGGAGTGGCTCGCATGAATCTGAACCAGGAGAAACTCATGCACGTGCTGCTGGGACCACACGTGTCGGAAAAGGCCACAAAAGTGGGCGAAGCCCACAATCAGGTGGTGTTTCGCGTGCGCCGCGAGGCCGACAAGGATCTGGTACGTCGCGCCGTGGAAAAGATGTTCGAAGTGAAGGTTGCGGACGTGCAGATCGTCAACGTGCGCGGCAAGAACAAGCGTTTCGGCCAGCGCGCCGGCGTGCGCAGCAACTGGAAAAAAGCCTACGTGCGCCTGGCGCCGGGCAGCTCGATCAACTTCATGGGTGAGAAGGCCTGAGCGCCGCTCATTCGGAGACAACGACATGCCAGTGAAAAAAGCCAGACCCACTTCCCCCGGCCGCCGCGCCGTGGTGAGCGTGACGACGCCGGGCTTGCACAAGGGCGCGCCGCATGCGGCGCTCCTGGAGCGCAAGAACCAGCACGGCGGCCGCAACAATGTCGGCCGCATCACCACGCGCCATCAGGGTGGCGGCCACAAGCAGCATTATCGCCTGGCGGATTTCAAGCGTGACAAGGACGGGGTCGTCGGCCGCATTGAGCGCGTTGAATACGATCCGAACCGCACGGCGCACCTGGCACTGGTGCTGTACAAGGACGGCGAGCGCCGTTACATCATTGCGCCCAAGGATGCGGTGAAGGATCAGGAAATCGTGTCTGGCAGTCACGCGCCCATCAAACCGGGCAATGCGCTGCCGCTCAGAAACATTCCTGTAGGCACCCAGGTGCACTGCGTGGAACTGCAGCCGGGCAAGGGCGCGCAGCTTGCGCGCAGCGCTGGCTCTTCGGTACAAGTTGTGGCCCGCGAAGGCGCTTATACCACGGTGCGATTGCGCTCTGGCGAAATGCGCAAGGTGCACATTGACTGCCGTGCCACCATCGGCGAGGTGGGCAATGGCGAACACAACCTGCGCCAGTACGGCAAGGCCGGCGCACGCCGCTGGCAGGGCATCCGCCCGACGGTGCGCGGCGTGGTCATGAACCCCATTGACCATCCGCACGGCGGCGGCGAAGGCAAAACCTCCGGCGGTCGCCATCCGGTATCGCCCTGGGGCCAGCCCACCAAGGGTTACAAGACGCGTGCGAACAAGCGCACCGACAACATGATCGTGCGGCGTCGCAAGGCGAAATGATTTTTTATTTCGAAAGTTGAAAATTATTTTTAGAGGTTTGTGAAGTGCCACGTTCGATTCGCAAAGGTCCGTTCATTGATCCGCATCTGGCCAGGAAGGTTGAGGCGGCTGCGGCGAGCAATAACCGGCGTCCCATCAAGACCTGGTCGCGCCGTTCCATGGTGACGCCGGAAATGGTGGGGCTGACTATTGCGGTGCACAACGGCCATCAGCACATACCGGTGCTGGTGAGCGAAAACATGGTGGGCCACAAGCTTGGCGAGTTCGCGGCCACGCGCATCTTCAAGGGCCACGGCGAGCGCAAAGTTGCCGCCGAGACCACCGAAGCGAAGAAGACCTGAGGACGCATGTCATGCACGTAGACGCGACACACAGATTCGCTCGGGTCACGCCTTACAAGGCGCGGTTGGTGGCGGATCAGATCCGCGGCAAGCAGGTTGGTCAGGCGCTCCAGATTCTGGAGTTCAGCCCGCGCCGCGCCGCGCAACTGTTGAAGAAGGTGCTGGAGTCGGCCATTGCCAACGCCGAGCACAACAACGGCGCGGACATAGATGAGCTCAAGGTGGTGCGCCTTTGTGTGGATGACGGTCCGCGCATGAAGCGCTGGATGCCCCGCGCCAAAGGCCGCGGCGCCCGCATTCTGAAACGCACGAGTCACATCACCCTCACTGTGGCCGACGAGTAAGGACGAACCATGGGTCAGAAAGTCAATCCGATTGGTTTCCGTCTGGGCATCGCCTCCGACTGGAACTCGAAATGGTTTGCCAGCAAGGGCGCGTATGCGGTCAATCTGCTGGCCGACCTCAAGGTGCGCGAGTTCCTGAAAAAGAAACTCGCCCAGGCCTCCGTGAGCCGCATCGAGATCAAGCGACCGGCGAAGAAATGCCACATCACCATTCACACCGCGCGGCCAGGCGTGGTGATCGGCAAGAAAGGCGAGGACATCGAGGCGCTGCGCGCCCAGCTTGTCAAGATGATGCCGGGCATAGACGTGGATGTGTCGATCGAGGAAATCCGCAAACCGGAACTGGATGCGTATCTCGTAGCCGAGAGCATCGCCCAGCAGCTTGAGCGCCGCATCATGTTCCGCCGCGCCATGAAACGCGCGGTGCAGAACACCATGCGCCTGGGCGCGCTCGGCATCAAGGTGCGGGTCTCAGGCCGTTTGAACGGTTCGGAAATTGCGCGCAGCGAGTGGTACCGCGAAGGCCGCGTGCCATTGCACACCCTGCGTGCGGACATTGATTACGGTTTTGCTGAATCCGCCACTACGTACGGCATCATCGGCGTCAAGGTGTGGATATTCAAGGGCGAGATTCTGGATGCGAGTGAAATAAGCATCGGCCGTGAAGTCGCCGCTGACAAGGGCAAACCTGGAGTGAAGGCCGATGTTGCAGCCTAAGCGCACCAAGTTCCGCAAACAGCACAAGGGCCGCAACCGCGGTTTGGCCCAGTCTGGCAACAATGTGGCTTTCGGTGAATACGGTCTCAAGGCCACCGACCGCGGACGTTTGACGGCCCGCGAAATCGAGGCGGCGCGCCGCGCCATGACGCATTTCGTGAAACGAGGCGGCAAGATCTGGATTCGGGTGTTCCCGGACGTGCCGGTGACCAAGAAGCCTCTCGAAGTGCGCATGGGCAACGGCAAGGGCAACGTCGAATACTGGGTCGCCAAGGTGCAGCCCGGCTCGGTGCTGTACGAGATGGAAGGCGTGACCGAGGAGATTGCGCGCGAGGCATTCCGCCTGGCGTCGGCGAAACTCTCGGTGACCACCACGTTTGTCAGCCGGCAGGTGATGTGATGGACGCGAAAGAATTGCGCGCCAAGAACGACAAGGAGCTGCGCGATGAGCTCATCGCACTGCGCAAGGAACAGTTCAACCTGCGCATGCAGCAGGCCTCCGGCCAGATGCCGCGCGGCCACCTGATACACAACGTGCGCAAGAACATCGCGCGCGCCAAGACCGTGCTCGTGGAACGGGCGAAGGCAGGCAGTAAATGAGCCAGCAGATCGAACAAACCGGGCACACCAAAGCCGAGCGTACCCTGACCGGCAAGGTGGTCAGCAACAAAATGGACAAGACCATCACCGTGATGGTGGAGCGCGTGGTCACGCACCCGACTTACGGGAAGATCATGCGGCGCCGCAGCAAGATCAAGGCACACGATGAGCAGAACGCCTGCCAGGAAGGTGACCTGGTGGTGATTACCCAATGCCGTCCGGTATCGCGGCACAAGGCCTGGAAACTGGTGGAAATCGTCGGGCACGCGGCCATCAACCCCGCGGCTGAACGCACCAGCGTGGACGTGCAGCCATGATCCAGATGCGAACCGTCCTCGATGCGGCCGACAACAGCGGCGCAAAAAGCCTGAAATGCATCAAAGTGCTGGGCGGATCCAAGCGTCGTTATGCGTACATCGGCGACGTTATCAAGGTAAGCATCGGTGATGCCATTCCCCGCGGCAAGGTGAAGAAGGGCGAAGTCTATGATGCGGTGGTGGTACGTACCCGCAAGGGCGTGCGCCGTCCGGACGGCTCCATCATCCGCTTTGACAGTAATGCGGCGGTGCTGCTCAACAACAAACTTGAGCCCATCGGCACGCGCATCTTCGGACCGGTGACGCGCGAACTGCGCACCGAGCGGTTCATGCGCATCATTTCGCTGGCGCCGGAAGTACTGTGAGCGCCGGGAGCAGGACTATGAACAAGATAAAGATCAAGAAAGGCGACGAGGTGGTGGTGACCGGCGGCAAGAACAAGGGCCGGCGCGGCGCCATTCTCAAGGTGCTGGAGAACGATCGCGTGATCGTCGAGAACCTGAATATGGCCAAGAAGCACACGCGTCCAAACCCGAACGCAAATGTCACCGGCGGCATCATCGAGAAGGAAATGCCGATCCACATTTCCAAGGTGATGTTGTTCAATCCGGTCACCAAAAAAGGTGACCGCGCGGGTTACCGCACGCTGGAAGACGGCCGCAAGGTGCGCATCTTCCGTTCCAACAAAGAAGTGGTTGATGTCTGAGGCGCACATGGCAAGATTGCAGCAATATTATCGCGAGACCGTGATGCCCGAACTTACCAGGCGGTTCAATTACAAGAACCCCATGGAAGTGCCACACATCACCAAGATCACGCTCAACATGGGTGTGGGCGAGGCCACCGCGGACAAGAAGATCATGGAAAACGCGGTTAAGGACATGACGCAGATCGCTGGGCAGAAGCCCGTGGTTACCAAGGCCAAGAAGTCCATCGCCACCTTCAAGATCCGCGAGGATTATCCCGTGGGCTGCAAGGTGACGCTGCGCCGCGCGCAGATGTACGAGTTCCTGGATCGCCTGATCAGCATCGCCCTGCCGCGGGTGCGCGATTTTCGCGGCGTAAGCGGGCGGTCTTTCGACGGCCGCGGCAACTTCAGCATGGGCGTGAAGGAGCAGATCATTTTCCCGGAAATCGAATACGACCAGATTGATGCCCTGCGTGGCATGGATATCACCATTACCACGAATGCGAAGACGGACGCGGAAGCCCGGGCGCTGCTTGAAGCTTTCAAATTTCCATTCAGGAACTGAGGTTTAATACATGGCCAAGACATCCATGGTGAATCGCGAAGTGAAACGCACGAAACTGGTGAAGAAATTTGCCAAGCAGCGCGCAGAACTGAAGCGCGTCATCCGCGACTTGGAAACGAGCGACGAAGCGCGTCACGCGGCGGTCACCAAGCTCGCCAAACTGCCGCGCGATTCGAGCCCCGCGCGCCAGCGCAACCGCTGTGCGCTGACCGGCCGTTCACGTGGCAACTATCGGAAATTCGGACTGGGCCGCAGCAAATTGCGCGAAGCCGCGATGCGTGGCGACGTACCCGGACTGCACAAGGCCAGTTGGTAAGGATTCATCGAGGGATATCGCTACTATGAGTATGACTGATCCCATAGCCGACATGTTTACCCGTATCCGCAATGGCCAGTTGGTGGGCCGGGAGCAGGTGAGCATGCCCGTCTCGAACATCAAGTGTGAGATTGCGCGCGTACTCAAGGATGAAGGCTACATCGAGGATTTCGCCAAACGCGAGGCCGATGGCAAACCCGAACTGGTATTGACGCTCAAGTATCACCAGGGCCGTCCGGTCATCGATCATATCCGCCGTATCAGCCGGCCGGGCCTGCGCGTGTACAAGCGCAAGGACCAGTTGCCGAAGGTGCTGGGGGGCCTTGGCATCGCCATCGTTTCAACGCCTAAAGGCGTGATGAGCGATCGTGCGGCGCGCGCCACGGGGCAGGGCGGCGAAGTCATCTGTTTCGTCTCGTAACCGGTTTCCAGGAACAAGCATGTCCAGAGTCGCCAAACAACCGATTCCACTGCCCAAGGGCGTCGAGGCCACTGTGTCCGGCAGTGCTGTGACCATCAAGGGCCAGAAGTCGAGCCTCACGTTCGCGGTGCATCCGCACGTGAACGTCGTGAACGACAAGGGCGTGCTGCACGTGGCGGTGAAAGAAGCCCATCCTGAGGCGGACGCCTGCGCCGGCACGACCCGCGCGTTGCTCAACAACGCCGTGAAGGGCGTGACCCATGGCTTCCAGAAGAAACTCGAATTGGTGGGCGTGGGCTATCGCGCCCAGGCCCAGGGCAAGACCCTGAATCTCACGCTCGGCTTCTCCCATCCGGTGAACTACAAGGTGCCGGAAGGCATCAGCATCGAAACGCCGAGCCAGACGGAAATCATCATCAAGGGCACGGATCGCCAGAAGGTCGGCCAAGTGGCCGCCGATATCCGCGGCTTCCGGCCGCCGGAGCCCTACAAGGGCAAGGGTGTGCGCTATACCAATGAGCGCGTGGTCCTCAAAGAGGCCAAGAAGAAATAACAGGTGGTGTGAGCAATGGACAGGAATCCGATGGAAAAGAAACTGGCGCGGCTGCGGCGCGCACGCCGTGCCCGCGCCAAGATCCGCGAACTGCGGGCCTATCGCCTCTGCGTTCATCGTACGCCGAGCCATATCTATGCGCAGATCCTGGCACCCGAGGGTGACAAAGTGGTGGCCGCGGCGTCCACGCTCGAAGCCGGAGTCAAGAAAGGCCTGAAAGCCACCGGCAACATCGCCGCTGCCCAGGCGGTCGGCAAGGCGATCGCCGAGAAAGCCAAGCAGGCGGGCATCACGGCGGTGGCGTTCGATCGCTCCGGTTTCCGTTACCACGGGCGCATCAAGGCGCTGGCCGACGCCGCGCGTGAACACGGTTTGCAATTCTAAGGTGCAGCATGGCAAAAAAGATTGAGAACCTTCCGAGCAGCAACGACGGCCTGCAGGAAAAGCTGGTAGCCGTGAACCGCGTCGCCAAAGTGGTCAAGGGCGGCCGCCAGTTCGGCTTCACCGCGCTCACGGTGGTGGGCGACGGCGCTGGCAAGGTCGGGTTCGGTTACGGCAAGGCGCGCGAAGTGCCCAACGCCGTGTCCAAGGCCATGGAGCACGCGCGCAAGAACCTTAAGCAAGTGCAGTTGCAGGAGGGCACGCTGTATTACGCTACCCATGCACGCCACGGCGCGACACGGGTGTACATGCAGCCAGCCTCAAACGGCACCGGCATCATCGCCGGAGGCGCCATGCGCGCCATCCTGGAAGTGGCGGGCGTCAAAAACGTGCTGGCCAAGAGCTACGGTTCGCGCAATCCCATCAACGTGGTGCGCGCCACCATGAACGCACTCACGGAGCAGCGTTCGCCGCATGACATCGCAACCAAGCGCGGCAAGACGCTGGACGAAATCAGAGGTTGATGCCATGGCGACACATAAGGCCAAGGAACTCAGGATCACGCTGGTTAAAAGCCCCTTCGGCCGGCTCAGGAATCATCGTGACTGCGTGCGCGGCTTGGGGCTGCGCCGCCTGCGCCACACCGTCACCGTGCAGGACACGCCCGAAGTGCGCGGCATGATCGAGAAGGTGTCCTACATGCTGCGGGTAGAGGAAAACTGACATGCGTTTGAACACGCTTTCGCCCGCCGTCGGCAGCAAGACCGGCAAGAAACGCCTGGGTCGGGGTACCGGCTCGGGACTCGGCAAAACCTCCGGCAAGGGCCACAAGGGCCAGTACGCTCGCAAGGGTGGTTACCACAAGGTGGGTTTTGAAGGCGGCCAGATGCCGCTACAGCGCCGCCTGCCCAAGGTGGGATTCCGTTCGCATATCAAACCAAGCCGTGCACAAGTGCGGCTGGACGCGCTCGCGCGCGTGGACGCCGAGGTGATTGATATTCTGGCGCTCAAAGCGGCGGGCCTGGTGCCCTTGCAGACCGACAAGGTGAAAGTGATCCTGGCCGGTGAACTCAAGAAAAAAGTCGCACTCAAAGGCGTGCACGTAACCAAGGGAGCCAAGGCGGCCATCGAAGGGGCTGGCGGCAGGGTGGAAGAGTAAATGTCGCGCAGCGGCGGCGCCGGCACCGGCATGATGGCGTCCCTGTCGCAGATCGGGAAACTCACCGATTTGCGCAAGCGCCTGCTGTTTCTGGTGGGTGCCATGATCGTGTTCCGCGTCGGCACCCATATCCCGGTGCCGGGCATTGATCCGAAGGCGCTGGCGACGTTGTTCAACCAGCATTCCGGCGGGCTGCTGGACATGTTCAACATGTTCTCCGGCGGCGCCCTCAAGCGTCTATCCATTTTTGCATTGGGCGTGATGCCCTATATTTCCGCCTCCATCATCATGCAGATGCTGGCGGTGGTGATGCCGAGCCTGGAGAAACTGCGCAAGGAAGGCCAGTCGGGCCAGCGCATCATCACCAAGTACACCCGCTGGGGCACGGTGGTGCTGGCGCTGTTCCAGTCGCTCGGCGCGGCACTCGCGTTGCAAGGCCAGGGCGTGGCGGTGCATCCGGGCTTCACATTCCTGTTCACGGCCACCGTCAGTCTGGTCACCGGGACCATGTTTCTGATGTGGATCGGCGAGCAGGTGACCGAGCGCGGCATCGGCAACGGCATTTCCATGATCATCTTCGCCGGCATCGTGGCGGGTCTGCCGTCGGCGTTCGGCGGCACGCTGGATCTGGTGCGTACCGGCCAGATGAATCCCATCATCGCCATCGTGATCCTGGCCTTGGTGCTG
This sequence comes from Gammaproteobacteria bacterium, assembly GCA_049591455.1. GTDB lineage: Bacteria > Pseudomonadota > Gammaproteobacteria > Natronospirales > REEB76 > REEB76. The sequence continues at coordinate 163,938 of JBAWFA010000018.1, read as the reverse complement.
GCTGTTACCGCCTTCGTGGTGTTCGTGGAGCGTGGCCAGCGGCGCATCACCGTGAATTACGCCAAGCGTCAGCAGGGCCGGCGCATGTACGCGGCGCAGACCAGCCATTTGCCGTTGAAATTGAACATGTCGGGCGTAATCCCGCCGATTTTTGCGTCCTCCATCATTCTGTTCCCGGCCACCGTAGGGAACTGGTTCGGGCAACAGTCGGGGTTTGGCTGGCTGCAGAGCTTCGCCGCGGCCATGTCACCGGGGCAGCCGATTTACGTGATTTTCTATGGCGGCCTGATCATTTTCTTCTGTTTCTTCTATACCGCGCTGGTATTCAATTCCAAGGAAACAGCGGAAAACTTGAAGAAATCGGGCGCCTTCATTCCGGGTATCCGCCCAGGACAGCAGACCGCGGCCTATGTAGACAGCGTGCTCACCAAACTGACCTTCTGGGGCGCCATCTACGTTACCGCCGTGTGTCTGTTGCCGGAATTCCTGATTCTGTACTGGAATGTGCCGTTCTATTTCGGCGGCACCTCGCTCCTGATTGACGTGGTCGTGGTAATGGATTTCATGGCCCAGCTGCAGGCGCACCTCATGTCCCACCAGTACGAAGGGCTGCTGCGCAAGGCCAATCTCAAGGGCTACGGCGGCACCGGTTTGCGATAAGGCGTTTATTGTGCGGCGGCGCGGCCGTCGCGGGAGAGGACCATGAAAGTGCGTACATCAGTCAAGAAAATCTGCCGCAACTGCAAAATCGTGCGGCGCGGCGGCGTGGTGCGGGTCATCTGCTCCGACGCCCGGCACAAGCAGCGCCAAGGTTGAGGCAGTGGCTGAGCGCTTTAGATATTGATTTAACTGGGAAAAGCAGGCAAAATCACCCGTTTTCGCGCCGACTTTAAAGCTGGCGCCCAAGAGAGAAGCAGGCAATGGCCCGTATCGCTGGCATTAATATCCCGGCCAACAAGCACGCCGTCATCGGCTTGCAGAGCATTTATGGCATCGGCAGGAGCCGCGCGCGGCTCATCTGTGAAGTCGCGGGCGTCAAGCCCGAGGCCCAGGTGAAGGACTTGACCGAGGCCGAGGTGGAAGCACTGCGCGTGAGCGTCGCCAAGTTCACGGTGGAAGGCGACCTTCGCCGTGAAATGTCCATGAGCATCAAGCGACTCATGGACCTCGGCTGTTACCGGGGCTTGCGGCATCGCCGCGGTTTGCCGGTACGCGGTCAGCGCACCCGCACCAATGCGCGCACCCGCAAGGGCCGCCGCAAGCAAGCCACCAAGTAAACCCATTCGAGACCGCAGGATAGAACATGGCAGAAGAAGCCAAAGAATCGAAAGATACCCAGGCGCCGGCCGAAGCCACGGGTGCCGCCACCGCGCCAGCGGCGGCTGCGCCGCGCAAGCGCGCCAAGAAGACCGTGGTGGACGCCATCGCCCACGTGCACGCGTCTTTCAACAACACCATCATCACCATCACCGACCGTCAGGGCAGCGTGCTGTGCTGGGCCACCTCCGGCGGTTCCGGTTTCCGCGGTTCCCGCAAGAGCACACCGTTTGCGGCGCAGGTGGCGGCCGAGAAGGCCGGCATGGCGGCGCAGGAATTCGGCGTGAAGAATCTGGAAGTGCAAGTGAAAGGCCCCGGCCCCGGCCGCGAGTCGGCGGTACGTTCCCTGCACAACATCGGTTTCAAGATCGCCAACATCTCGGACGTGACGCCGATCCCGCACAACGGCTGCCGGCCGCCCAAAAAACGCCGCGTGTAAGAGGTTAATACGTAGATGGCTCGTTATCTCGGACCCAAATGCAAACTCTCCCGGCGCGAGGGTACGGACCTGTTTCTGAAGAGCAGCGTGCGCCCATTGGAGTCCAAGTGCCGGCTCGAATCGCAGCCCGGTCAGCACGGCGCCAAACGCAACCGGCTGTCGGATTACGGCATACAGTTGCGCGAAAAACAGAAGCTGCGCCGCATGTACGGCGTGCTGGAGCGTCAGTTCCGCCGCTACTACAAGGAAGCTTCGCGCCGCACCGGCGCCACCGGCCAGACGCTTCTGCAGATTCTCGAGTGCCGTCTCGACAATGTGGTATACCGCATGGGATTTGCCGTGACCCGCGCCGAAGCGCGCCAGCTCGTGGGCCACAAGGCCATCGAGGTGAACGGCAAGATCGTCAACATTCCATCCTACCAGGTGAAAGCCGACGATCTGATCGGGGTGCGCGAGCGCGCCAGGAAGCAGTTGCGCATCCAGTCGGCGCTGCAAATTGCCAAACAAGTCGGCGTACCGGAGTGGCTCGAGGTGGACGAGACCAAGATGAGCGGCAAATTCAAGGCCGTGCCTGAACGCACGGACATACTGCCGGACATCAACGAAAATCTGGTGGTCGAGCTTTACTCCAAGTAACCGTTCATTAACAGTTTTTTATCGCGAGGGAACTTTCCCATGCAGGGTTCAGTTACGGAATTTTTGAAGCCACGTCTCGTGGGCGTGCAGGCACAATCGGAACATCAGGCGCGTGTGGTGCTGGAGCCGCTCGAGCGTGGCTTCGGTCACACGCTCGGCAACGCGCTACGCCGCATTCTGCTGTCCTCCATGCCCGGCTGCGCCGTGGTGGAAGTAGAGATCGAGGGCGTGCTCCACGAGTACACCACCATAGAAGGCGTGCAGGAAGATGTGGTGGATATTCTGCTGAACCTCAAGCAGCTCGCCATCCGGATGCACACCCGCGATGAGGCCACCCTGACCCTGGTCAAGAAAGGCCCGGGGGCTATCACTGCCGGCGACATCCAGTTGGATCACGATGTCGAGATCGTGAACAAGGATCTGGTGATTGCGCACCTGAACAGCGCAGGTTCCATCAACATGAAGCTCAAGATCAAGCGCGGTCGCGGCTACCAGCCGGCGAACCAGCGCCTGGCCTTCGAGGAAGAAAGCCGTCCCATCGGCCGCCTGCAACTGGATGCCTCATTCAGTCCGGTGCGCCGTGTCACTTACACGGTCGAAAGCGCGCGCGTGGAGCAGCGCACCGACTTGGACAAGTTGGTGATCGAGATCGAAACCAACGGCACCATTGATCCGGAAGAAGCCATCCGCCGCGCCGCCACCATCCTCTCGGATCAACTGGCCGCGTTCGTGGACCTGAAGGGCCGTGAGGCGGGCCGCGTTGGTGGTGAATCACACTTCGATCCGGTGCTGCTCAAGCCTGTCGAAGAGCTGGAGCTGACGGTGCGTTCCGCCAACTGTTTGAAGGCCGAGAACATCAATTACATCGGCGACCTGGTGCTCAAGACGGAAGTGGAGCTGCTCAAGACCCCGAACCTCGGCAAGAAATCCCTGACCGAGATCAAGGACGTGCTCGCACAGCACAGTTTGACGCTTGGCATGAAAATCGAGAATTGGCCGCCGGCGAGCCTGAAAAAGACCGCATAAGGAATTCTTGCCATGCGTCACCAGAACACCGGCAGACAGTTAAGCCGCAACAGCTCCCACCGCGAGGCACTGATGCAGAATATGGCTGCTGCGCTGTTGCGTTACGAAACCATCCGCACCACCATACCCAAGGCCAAAGAGCTGCGGCGCGTCGTGGAACCGCTCATCACGCTAGCGAAGCAGGACAATGTTGCCAAGCGCCGCCTGGCCTATGCGCGTCTGCGTGACGACGAAATCGTGGCCAAGCTGTTCAACGATCTCGGTCCCCACTTCAAGGACCGTCCTGGCGGTTACACGCGCATTCTGAAACACGGTTTCCGGCCCGGCGATAAAGCCCCCATGGCGGTGATGCAGCTGGTGGACCGTGAAGCCGCTGCCGCCGTGGAAACAGCCGTCGAAAAATCAGCGGAAAAGAAAGCCAGGATAGAAAAGCAACCCAAAGCCGAAAAGGCCGCCAAGGCTGAAAAGCCACGCAAAGCTGGAAAGCAGGAAGCCGCGACCAAGCCCAAGGCCGACAAGAAAGCCAGGACAGATAAGACAGCCAAGGCGGAAAAGGACCCCGTCAAGCCCGCGAAGAAAGCGGCTACCAAGAAAGCCGCAAAAAAATCCGCCAAATAACACCGGCGCACGCAGGCAAAAGAAGCCGGGTAATCCCCGGCTTTTTGCTTTGGGATTTAGTGGTCGTTCGGCGTGCAAGCGGTCAGTGATAAGCTGGCGTATGTGTCGGAGGCAATATGCAATCCAGCTTCGCTGAGGAAGTCGCCGGGGGCAAGCGTTTCGAGTTCGGCAAGAATTGGACGTTGTTCCTGAAGAACCTGAATGAAGAACGCATCGAGCTCGCCAGGCATTCGCTCCAATCCATGCTGGACGTTGATACGCTTGCTGGCAAAACATTTCTGGACGTAGGTTCCGGCAGCGGTTTGTTCTCGCTCGCGGCGCGCCAGCTTGGCGCACGGGTGCGATCTTTCGATTACGACCCCGGTTCAGTGGCCTGCACCAGGAGACTGCGGGAGCGGTTCTTCAAGGATGACCCTGATTGGATTATCGAGGAAAGCTCGGTGCTGGATCGTAAATATCTTGAGACACTTGGGCAATACGATGTGGTGTATTCTTGGGGCGTTCTGCACCACACCGGAGCCATGTGGCAGGCTTTGGAGAACGTGGTGCCGTTGGTCAAACCGGGTGGTGAGATCTTTATTGCCATCTATAATGATCAGGGCCGATGGAGTCAACGCTGGCGCAAACTCAAGCAAATTTATAACAGGTCGCCAGTATTTTTGCGCGGATCCTATAGCGCATTGGTAATGGGTACCCGTGAGCTGAGATCGATGGTTGGCTCTGCCATACGGTTACGTCCATTTGGCTATTTCCAGTACTGGACCAGGTACGCCAGTCTTGGCGGCCGCGGCATGAGCCGCTGGCGGGACATGGTGGACTGGATGGGTGGTTATCCCTTTGAGGTCGCCAAGCCGGAAGAGGTTTTTCACTTTTACCACGCCCGTGGTTTTCAGCTTGTGGAACTTGTGACGTGTGGCGGGGGTCTTGGCTGCAATCAGTACGTATTCAGAAAATCCTGAGCGGTTTCGATGCCATCTGCTTTTGACACAGAACCGGCCGGGAGCAAGCGCTTTGATTTTGGCGAGAATTGGCGGCACTTTCTCCGCGGCCTGAATGAGACCCGCATCGAACTCGCACAGCAGTCCCTCAAGAACATGCTGAATGTGGACTCGCTCTCGGGCAAAACCTTTCTTGACGTGGGCTCCGGCAGCGGGCTGTTCTCGCTCGCGGCGCGCCAGCTTGGCGCACGGGTGAGATCCTTCGATTACGATCCCGGTTCAGTGGCTTGCACCAGGAGACTGCGGGAGCGGTTCTTCAAGGATGACCCTGATTGGATTATCGAGGAAAGTTCGGTGCTCGACCGCAAATACCTGGAAACGCTTGGGCAATACGATGTGGTGTATTCCTGGGGCGTGCTGCATCACACCGGAGCCCTGTGGCAGGCTCTGGAGAACGTGGTGCCGCTGGTCAAACCGGGTGGACAACTCTTCATCGCCATCTACAACGACCAGGGCTGGATCAGTGGTTATTGGAAGTGGGTGAAACGCCAATTTAATACCGGATACGTACGGCGCCTGCTTCTGATATTGCTGCATTGGCCTTATCTAATCGGTTTGCGCATGCTGGTACGCACGTTGCGCAACAAAGATCGGCTGGGCCGCGGCATGTCGCTGTGGTATGACATGCTCGACTGGCTCGGCGGCCATCCTTTCGAAGTGGCGGCGCCCGAGATGGTCATGAGGTTTCTTGGGCGGCGGGGATTCACTTCACAGAGGCTTAAAACATGCGGCCGGCACCATGGCTGCAACGAGTATGTTTTTGTCAGGCCTGATCTATGCAAATCAAGTCTCTGATTGATGTATGGCGTCTGCTCAGATTCAGGGATTTGCGCCTGCAGTTCTGTCGTTGTCCCGGCTGCGGCTTTTCCGTATATGTGCGTTTATGCTCGGATGAGCGTGGAGTGCGTTGCCTGAAATGCCGGGCCACGGTGACCGCACTTTCTGTCATCAAGGTGCTGAATGTCTTGGTACCGGATATTGGTATCAGACATGTCTATGAATTGTCCGTACACAGTTATCTACAGAAGTATTTTCGGAAACACGCAGGTGAGCTTACCTGTTCCGAATATTTGACAGGCGTGGCACCCGGGACTTGCCAAAATGGGGTTCGCTGTGAAGATGTGCAACGGTTGAGTTTCGCAGCTGGCACGTTCGATGTCTGTACTTCTACGGAAACATTCGAGCATGTTCCAAATGACATACTCGGATTCAGAGAGGTTTATCGGGTTTTGAAAATGAGTGGCGTATTTATCTTCACCGTGCCACTGTACGGCATTCCCAAGACCCGGGAACGTGCAAAATCAAGTGATGACGGCATCGAATATTTTATGCCGCCACAATACCATGATGACATTCTGACTGGCCCCGAAAGCGTTTTAGTGTTCCGCGAGTACGGCCGGGATATCACCGTCCGTCTATGTTCTGCGGGCTTCGCCAGCGCCGAGATTGTGCCGCCCGCACCTGGCGCTTGGTGGGGATTTCAGAGAGCCGTCGTGGTGGCGAGAAAAGCCGCAAATTGAACGATAAGGATGATGTAAGAGGAACTTCGTCTTGTAACAACGGGTTTTCCTACTGCATTGCCTCCACGCAGGTAGCAGAATATGCTGCATCGTTAGAGTATAAATGTTCCGAGGATTTCGAATGAATGATCATTCTGCCGATAGAGCCGGCTTGCAGTACTGGGAAGCCGGCTGGTCACAGGCGGCGTTCCCAGTGCCCTTTGATCCCAACGATACTTCCCTGAATAACCATGTAAATCGTGAGTTTCATCGCTATTTCAGCCGCTTGCTGGCTGGCCGGAAAGGACTCAAGTTTCTGGAGATAGGTTGCGCCAATTCGGTCTGGCCCATTTACTTTTCCCGTCACCACGGTTGCGAGGTGTGCGGCTTGGATTACAGCGAGACAGGTTGTGCCCGAAGCAGGAAGCTGCTGCATGACTATCAGATAGCCGGTACGGTTTACTGCGCGGATTTATTCCAACCGCCGCCAGACCTTCTGAGCCAGTTTGATTTGGTAGTATCGTTCGGGGTTGCAGAACATTTCGACAGCACCCCGGGTTGCCTACGAGCTTGCGCCGGGTTTGTCAGACCCGGTGGCCTTCTCGTGACGGTTATCCCGAATCTGACGGGCATGACAGGCATGATTCAGAGATGGGTTGACAAACAGATCTATTCAATCCACGTACCGATGACAAAAGACAGGTTCCGGCAGGCGCATGAGGATGCAGGGCTTCAGGTTGAATCGTGTGAATATTTCATGTCCATTTCTTTGGGCAGCGTGAATTCCGGGAAATTCACGACCCACCCCCTCAATAGATACCTTCGCCGGATGCTTTCCTGGGTTTCCAAAGCATGCTGGTTCTTGGAGCGTTATGGCATCCGGATCCCAGCAAATCGCATCACGTCGCCTTATATCATGAGTGTGGCGCCGCTTTCATAAATACGGCGTGGATACGTGACTTATCCGTATGGATTCTTTAGTTGATAATTCACTCTTGAAAATTTAACATCATGCAGCAACCTCTAGTGATCTTCGGTACTGGCGGCTCAGGGACCAGAGTCATCGCAAAAATAATAAAAGCCGCCGGCTACTTCATCGGTAGCAATTTGAATCCCGCAAACGATTCGCTGGATATAGCCAATTTCTGCAATAGACGTGTCAATGAGTATCTGACTGCCACACACTGGATCAATTCGATATTGGAAGGTAAAGATGTACGAGGAATTTTAACTGCAAATCACCAAGATGTCGTGGATGATTTCGAAGATTGCATTGCGAGGCATAGGGCTAGTCTTCAAGATGACCGCGCAGCTTGGGGTTGGAAGAGTCCCCGCACCTTTTACATGCTTCCATTCCTGTACCAGCGATACCCCGGGATAAGAATTATCCATTTGGTACGTGATGGCCGTGATATTGCGTATTCCCGAAACCAGAATCAGCTCAATAACCATGGAATGTATCTATTGAAAGAGGTTGAGCACGCTTATTCAACACCTCTAAAATCAATAATTATATGGGATCGGATTAATCGCGCGAGCGCTATTTTTGGAGAATCACTGCTTGAAGGGCGTTATCTTAGAGTGAGATTCGAAGATCTATGGCTGGATGCAGATGTCAGCGTCGCCCGAATACTTGAGCATTGCGGATGCGGGACGAAACATACACCGCCCCTGATGGAGGTCACGTCGGCGATCAAACAACCATCAAGTTTCGAGCGCTGGAAGACCCATGATCCGAGCGACGTGGCTGCTCTCAATGGGCTTGGCCAGGTCGCCCTGCGGTTGTTTGGGTATACTTGATGGGGCTTGAGGCCATCCGTCAGTATCGGGCGGTCATTTTTCGTACGGCGAGAGCCACAGAGAATATAAATCTCTCCCCGTCAGAGCGGATATTTTTGCTATCGGTTGCTTGTAAATGCTGATTAGGCTGTCGAGATATACAGTAGGAAGCTCGTTAGGGAGATCGCTGGGTTGTCGCCCCAGAAATGTAGTCTCCGGATAGATGCGCGTATTGAAGATGGCCTCTTGTCCAGTCCCGTAAAAATCTGGGTCCGCGCCTATATGTAGGCAACATGATTCAAGTAACTTTTTTGGTGCCTGCAGGTCTTCCTCATATATATATGTCTTAATATTTTTCATGGGGTAGTGGCTCAGCCAATTTTCGAGCGTTGCAGCGTAATCTCCACGGAGCAGGGATTCCCTCGATCTGAAGTGGGCTTCGAACCACTCTGACAGCGGTTCTGGTGGCTGTGCCTTTTTCTTATACACATACTTGGCTAATTCCATCTTAGCGTGTGACCAAGCCCTATCGATGGGGTTTCGGAGGATGTAGATCAAGCGCAGTTCAGGCAGGTGATACTTGATAAGTGCGATGCGGTCCACAGGCAGGATAGCGTAGCTTGGAGTGATTTCGCCGCGCACTTTCTGTGACATGGCGCCGAACAAGGACATGTAGTGTTCGATTGTCGCGACATTCAGGATCGTATCATCCCAGAAATGCAGCTCCTTCTGCACCGGCATGCCGATGTCGGGATGCAGACGCAACATCTTATACAGCCAAGTGGTGCCGGCTTTCTGGGCGCCGATGCCCAAGAAGGTGGGGCCCAGCGTGATTGACATATCAGCCGGCGCGGCGGCTGAGCGCCGCCTTGGGATTCATCAGCCCCAATGTGTGCTTCAGGAAGCCGCCGGTATAGGACTCGGCGTGGGTCGCCACTTCCTCTGGTGCGCCCGTCACCACCACTTCACCGCCGCCATCCCCGCCTTCCGGTCCGAGATCAATGATCCAGTCGGCGGTCTTGATGACGTCCAGATTGTGTTCGATCACCACTACGGTACTGCCACCCTCGCGTAACTGCCGCAACACGCTCAATAGCTGGTCAATGTCGTAGAAATGTAATCCCGTGGTGGGTTCATCCAATATATATAGAGTGCTGCCGGTATCTCGCTTGGACAATTCCCGCGCCAGCTTCACACGCTGGGCTTCGCCGCCGGAGAGCGTGGTGGCGTTCTGGCCCAGACGCACATAGGTAAGCCCTACAGCCATAAGCGTTTGCAACTTGTGCGCCACCACCGGTATGGCGTTGAAGAACTGCGTGGCATCCTCCACGGTCATCTCCAGCACTTCGTGAATGTTCTTGCCCTTGAAGCGGATATCAAGTGTCTCACGGTTGTAGCGTTTGCCCTTGCACACGTCGCAGGCCACGTAGATGTCCGGCAGGAAGTGCATTTCGACCTTGATGACGCCGTCCCCTTGGCAGGCTTCGCAACGGCCGCCTTTCACATTGAAACTGAAACGTCCCGGCGTATAGCCACGGGAGCGCGCTTCCTGGGTTTCTGCGAATAGCTCGCGGATGGGCGTGAACAGACCGGTATAGGTGGCGGGATTGGAGCGCGGCGTGCGGCCGATGGGCGACTGGTCTATGTCAATGATCTTGTCTATCTGTTCGAGTCCGTCTATGCCGTCGCAGGGCGCCGGATCCTCCGAAGCATCGTTGAGTTTACGCGCAGCATAGCGGTAGAGCGTGTCGTTGATGAGCGTGGATTTGCCTGAGCCGGAAACACCAGTCACGCAGGTCATGAGGCCCAGCGGAATTTCCACGTTGATGCCCTTGAGATTGTTGCCACGGGCATTCTTGATGCGCAGCAGGCGTTTCCTGTCCGGCGCACGGCGTGCCTTCGGCAGTTCGATGCGCCGCCGGCCGGCCAGATACTGGCCGGTCAAGGAGGCAGAATTGGCGATGATGTCCTTGGGCGTGCCCTGGGCCACCACCCGGCCGCCGTGCACGCCGGCGCCCGGTCCCATGTCGAGTACATGATCCGCGTGGCGGATAGCGTCTTCGTCGTGCTCCACCACGATCACGGTATTGCCCAGATCCCGTAGGTGGATCAGTGTGTCAAGCAGGCGCGCGTTGTCGCGCTGGTGCAGGCCGATGGAAGGTTCGTCCAATATGTACATGACACCGACCAAACCCGAGCCGATCTGGCTGGCCAAGCGTATGCGCTGCGCTTCGCCGCCTGACAAGGTCTCCGCGCTGCGATCCAGGCTCAAGTAATCCAGGCCCACGTTTACCAGGAACGACAGGCGCTCGCGTATTTCCTTGACGATCTTGATGGCAATTTCGCCGCGCCAACCGGGCAGTTTCAGTTTCTCGAAAAAGCTTAGTGCATCGCCCACGGAACGATTGGTGATGCCGGGCAGGTTTTCGCCGCCCACAAATACGAAACGCGCTTCGCGCCTCAAACGCGTGCCACCGCATTCGGGGCAGGGCCGGCTGCTGAGATATCTCGCCAGCTCCTCGCGCACCATCTGCGATTCAGTCTCGTGGTAACGGCGCTCCATGTTCGGGATCACGCCCTCGAAAGGATGGCGGCGCGACACCGAACCGCCGCGCTCGTTCACGTAGCGGAATGCGATTACTTCGTTGCCGCTGCCGTACAGAATCAGCTTACGGATTTTTTCCGGAAGTTCATCGAAACGCGTCTCGATATCGAACTTGTAATGTTTGGCGAGGCTTTGCAGTAATTGAAAATACCAGGCATTGCGCCGATCCCAGCCGCGCACTGCGCCGCCGGCGAGCGTCAAGTGCGGATGGGCCACAATCCGCGCCGGATCGAAGAATTGTTTGACGCCCAGCCCGTCGCAAGCGGGACAGGCGCCGACGGGGTTGTTGAAGGAAAACAACCGCGGCTCCAGCTCCGCGAGACTGTAGCCGCAGACGGGACAGGCGAATTTTGCCGAAAATACCAGTTCTTTACGCCCTTTTTTACCTGAGGGCTCATCCATGTACGCCACCCGCGCGATGCCGTCGGCAAGCCGTAGCGCGGTCTCGAAGGATTCGGCGAGACGCAGGCCCACATCCGGCCGCACCTTGAAGCGGTCTACCACCACTTCGATGCTGTGCTTGCGGCGCAGGTCCAGCTTCGGCGCCTGATCCAGTTCCACCACCTCGCCATCAATGCGCGCACGTATGAAGCCTTGTGCACGCAGTTCCGCGATCAGTTCCAGATGTTCGCCCTTGCGCTCCTGAACCACCGGCGCCAACAGCAGCAGTTTGGTGTCTTCCGGCAACGCCATCACCTGGTCCACCATCTGACTCACGGTCTGGGCGGTCAAATCAATGCCGTGGTCCGGGCAACGGGGGATGCCGGCGCGAGCGAACAGCAGGCGCAGGTAATCGTAGATTTCCGTCACCGTGCCCACGGTGGAGCGCGGATTGTGGGAAGTGGACTTCTGCTCGATGGAGATGGCCGGCGACAGCCCCTCGATGTGGTCCACATCGGGTTTTTCCATCATGGACAGGAACTGGCGCGCATAAGCCGAGAGGGATTCCACGTAGCGGCGCTGGCCTTCCGCATAGATGGTGTCGAAGGCGAGCGAAGACTTGCCCGAACCGGACAGGCCAGTAATGACGATCAGCCGGTCCCGCGGCAGGTCCACGTCAATGTTGGCGAGGTTGTGGGTGCGCGCCCCGCGGATGCGGATGGTGTCCATTTGAGTCCTGAAAAAATTGCGAACCACTAACTATACGCCGTCACACTAGTCCGGCGCAAAACCCTCAGTTGCTCTCTTTTGGGAGCGGCGGTGCTCGCTGCGGTTCTTCTTCAACCTTGAATACTTATCGCGATCGGGACGGCCACTCCCCCAAGAACAAGATATTCAGGGCAGCACGGTCTCTGTGGTAAAATCACCGCCGCACCAATCCTTCGTGTCAGCCACGCTCTGGCAAGTGGTGTGGCATTCTTGGTAATCCTTTGGATCGAATAAACACCTTGAAAGCCGACCGCATGACCGGCACTGAGCGCCGCGCCTCCCTGTCGCTGGCAGGGATTTTCTCGCTGCGCATGCTGGGACTGTTCATGATCTATCCGGTGTTCGCGGTGTGGGCGCGCAAGTTGCCGGATGCCACCACCGTGACCATCGGTCTGGCGCTCGGTATCTACGGCTTGACCCAGGCGCTATTCCAGATCCCCTTCGGGTTTCTCTCGGACCGTATCGGGCGCAAACGCATCATCGCGGCTGGATTGGTGCTGTTCACCATCGGCAGCGTGGTGGCGGCGCTGTCCCATTCCATCTACGGCATCATTCTTGGACGCCTGTTGCAGGGCGCGGGCGCGGTGGGTTCGGCGGTGCTGGCGCTGGCCGCCGATCTGACGCGCGAGGAACACCGCACCAAGGCCATGGCTATCATCGGCATGACTATCGGTGCATCCTTCGGTCTCGCGGTGATAGTAGGGCCGATTCTGAACGGCTGGATCGGCGTGCCGGGAATTTTCTGGTTCACGGCGGTACTGGCGGTATTCGGCATTGGCGTGTTGTACGGGCTGGTGCCCCAGCCGGTGGTGAGCCGCATTCACCGGGAAGCGGAGCCGGTGCCGGCCCTGTTCAGGCGCGTGTTAATGGATCGCGAATTGCTGCGGCTGGACTTCGGCATTTTTGTGCAACACGCCATTCTGACGGCGAGTTTTTTGAGTGTGCCGTTCGTGCTCACACAGGCCGGCGTCGTGCTGCATGATCAGTGGTATGTGTATTTGCCGGTGCTGATCGTTTCTGTGCTTTTCATGGTGCCGCTTATTGTGCTGGCGGAACGCGGGCGCATGAAGCCGGTGTTTCTGGTCTCGGTGGCCTTGCTGGCCGTTTCGCAGCTTCTGTTGCTGTTCAGCCACGCCAGCTTGCCGGTGGTGTTGCTGGCCATGCTGGTATTTTTCACGGCCTTCAACCTGCTGGAATCCACGCTGCCTTCCCTCATCTCGCGGGTGGCGCCAGCCGAGGCCAAGGGCACCGCCATGGGGGTGTATTCCAGTTCCCAGTTCTTCGGCATCTTCGCCGGCGGCGCACTGGGTGGCTGGCTGCAGAGCGTCTGGGGCCTCGCGGGCGTCTTCGGTCTGTGCGCGGTGTTGGCTGCCCTTTGGCTGCTCTCGGCGCTTTTCATGCAGCCGCCAGCGCGAGTATCGAGCCGGGTGTTGCGGGTGCAGGTCAAGGACGAATCCGGCGCCACACGGTTGGCCGAGAACTTGCGCCGGATACCCGGCGTGCTGGATGCAGTAGTGGTGCCAGCGGAAGGGGTGGCCTATCTGCGGGTGGGCGCGGAACTGGATGAAGCCGGCTTAACAGCGGTGATCGGTGATGCCTAAATCAACCGATTCTTGATCGGTAAGTACCGCTTTCGCGTGACCCAAACGGGCGCTTGCCCGTAAAATAGCCGCCTTCCACCGCAGGACCTGGTGGACGGAGAAACACACCATTACGAGGATTCAGCCATGGCACGCGGCGTCAACAAAGTCATTCTCATCGGCAATCTGGGTGCGGACCCCGAGGTGCGCTACATGCCCTCCGGCGGCGCGGTGGCCAACATCCGCATCGCCACCAGCGAGTCGTGGAAGGACAAAGAGAGCGGCGAACAGAAAGAACGAACCGAGTGGCACCGCATCGTGTTCTACCAGCGGCTTGCTGAGATCGTTGGTGAATATCTGAAGAAAGGCTCGCAGGTTTATATCGAAGGCCGGTTGCGCACCCGAACCTATGAGAAGGACGGCCAGACCCATTACAGCACCGAGATCATCGCAGACAATATGCAGATGCTGGGCAGCCGTGCCGGGGCCGGCAATCCGGATCGCGGCACCACCGAGAACCGCTCGGAGCCTGCGCCGACGCCATCAGCTTCGCCAGCGAAAACCGACAACTTCAACGACGACGATATTCCGTTCTAATCGAATCAATTGATGCAATGTTAGTCCTTTGACAAAGTTTCAAGGGTGTCGCGGCGTGCAAAGAGAGAATTCATCATGAATAAAGGGAATAAGACGGTGTTCGATAAGACTCTGGATGTTGTTTCCAATGGGCTTTATGTTGCCCATGCTCAGTCAGTCATACAAAAGCAGCAAGCGGTCGGTTTGCCAAGTTGGGATCTTACCCAACGGCAGTTGTGCGATCTGGAATTGCTGTTAAGCGGCGCTTTTTCCCCGCTCCAGGGTTTCATGAACCGCGCCGATTACGACCGTGTCGTGGATGAGATGCGTCTCGGAGATGGCACGCTTTGGCCGATTCCTATCACCCTGGATGTGACACGCGAGTTTGCACAAAAGCTCAAAACCGGCAGTTCCATGGCGCTGCGCGATCCGGAAGGGGTACTCATCGCCTTACTTGAAGTGGATGACATCTGGGAGCCGGATATCAAGCGCGAAGTATTGGGTGTGTTCGGCACGGAAGATGAACTGCATCCGGCGGTGTTTTATCTCAAGCACCGCGCTAATCCTGTATATATAGGTGGCCGTCTCAAAGGCATCGAAGCGCCGACCCATTATGATTTCAAGCACCTGCGCCGCACTCCGGCGGAGCTGCGCAAACTTTTCAATGAAATGGGCTGGAAACGCATCGTGGCCTTCCAGACCCGCAATCCCATGCACCGTGCCCATCTGGAACTCACCCATCGCGCCGCAAAGCAGATTGACGGAAAATTACTGATCAATCCCACTGTCGGCATGACCAAGCCGGGCGATATTGACCATTACACCCGTGTACGTTGCTACGAGCATTTGATCAAACGTTATCCGGGGAATTCAGCATTGCTCAGTCTGCTACCGTTGGCCATGCGCATGGGCGGCCCGCGCGAAGCCTTGTGGCATGCCTTGGTACGCAAGAATCACGGCTGCACGCATTTTATCGTGGGCCGCGACCATGCCGGTCCCGGCAAGGACAGCCAGGGAAAACCGTTCTACGGACCTTACGACGCGCAAAACCTGTTCAGGCAACACCAGGATGAAATGGGCATCGAGATGGTGCCGTTCAAAATGATGGTGTATGTAAAAGAACGGGGCGGATACGCACCGGAAGATGAGGTGAAATCGACGGAAACCGTCGTGACCATCTCCGGCACCGAGCAGCGCCAGCTTTTACAGGAAGGGCGTGAAATCCCGGAGTGGTTCACCTACCCGGAAGTGGTTGCCGAATTGCGTAAAACCCATCCACCGCGTTCGAAACAGGGTTTTACCGTGTTCTTTACCGGGTTGTCAGGTTCGGGCAAATCCACCATCGCCAATGCGCTGTTGGTGAAATTGCTGGAAATCGGCGGTCGCCATGTCACCCTGTTGGATGGTGATCACGTGCGCAAGCATCTATCCAGCGAGTTGGGTTTTTCAAAAGAACACCGCGACCTCAACATCCAGCGCATCGGTTACGTGGCGAGCGAGATCACCAAGAACGGCGGCGTGGCCATCTGCGCGCCCATCGCACCGTACGCCGCAACGCGCAAGAAGGTGCGCGAGATGGTACAGCCGGTAGGCGGATTTTTCGAGGTGTATATCTCGACTTCGCTGGATGTGTGCGAGCAGCGCGACCGCAAGGGCCTGTATGCCAAAGCTCGCGCCGGCATCCTCAAGGAATTCACTGGTATTAGTGATCCTTACGAAGTGCCACAAAATCCAGAAATAACAATTGATACTCATGAGTGCACCCCCGATGAAGCTGCAGAGCGGATTGTCAGCAAGTTACGGGATGCCGGATTTTTTGGCTGAATCTCTGTAGTTTGTTAGATATTTAGTTGCAGCGAGATGATTCTAACCAGAGAACCATATACCGGGCTGTATCCCATCACCCGTTTTCTAAGCAAGCAGCTTCACGAAGCATGGACAAAGCCGGAGCTAATGTTGAACTCTGTGAATCACGGCGTGGATGCCTGTGTGCATCCGGCGATAATCCTGCTACATCAGCATGTCAGACTGCTGCAATGACCCATAAACACGCTGACTCACATGGGCGGACACGGCTGCGTCTGGTATCGACCCTGTTGGATGTACGCAAGCTGTTCACGCGGGAAGAAACGGCCGTGCGGCCGGTACTGCTGCACTCGCACTTCTTTAAGAACGCCGGCACCAGCATTGACTGGGCTCTGCGGCGCTCGTTCGGGCGGGGTTTCGTGAACCATCGTCGTAACCAGAAGATGCGGCAGGGCGGTATGGGGTACGTTGAACAGTACCTGACACATCGGCGCCGGACGGTGGCCGTGTCCAGCCATCACATGCCTTTCAATCCGGATTTCACTTCGCCGAAATTGCAATATTGGCGAATTATGATGCTGCGCCGTCCACTGGAGCGCGCGTTTTCCGTGTATTGTTACGAGAAAGTACAGCCGCCGGCTGTTTCCCTGGGCGCGAAGATGGTGAGACAACTGGACATGCGCGGCTACTTCGAATGGCGCATGAGCCCGCAGTCTCCGGCGGTGATTCGGAGCTTTCACACGCGCTACCTGTGCGGTATCCGCAACTTCAAGCATGGAGTGGGCGATCGGGAGGTTGCGAATGCGGTGGCCCATTCCAGATTACCGCAGGTTCTCGTGGGTTTCGTGGAGAGATTCGACGAGTCCATGGTTCTGTTCGAGAGCGTCCTCCGCGACCCTTTCCAGGGAGTGGATTTTTCCTATGTGAGGCAGAACTATAGCCGGCGCAGAGTCGAGGATGTGGCCGCGTACCTGCGGGCGGAACTGGGCGCAGAACTGTTTGCAGAATTGATGCATCACAACCGCGCTGACGAGCAACTGTACGCAGCTGTAGAGCAGGATTTCGAGGCGCGTCTCGCGGCGATCCCGGATTTTCATTCACGGCTCAACGCGTTCCGCGCACGCTGTGCAAATTTGGACTCTTGACCGGTGTGGGCGCTGCGGAGTGCAATTGGGAGCAATATATGGCTTATAAAGGCATCATTCTCGCCGGCGGATCGGGAACCCGGCTGTATCCCGTCACCCGTTCCATCAGCAAACAGCTTCTGCCTGTTTACGACAAGCCCATGGTGTATTACCCGCTCTCCACCCTTATGCTGGCAGGAATTCGGGACGTGCTGATTATCTCGACCCCGCACGATCTGCTCCGATACCAGGAACTGCTCGGCGACGGCGCGCAGTGGGGCATGGTATTCAGCTATGCACCTCAGCCAAAACCGGAAGGACTGGCCCAGGCATTCATTATCGGTGAACAGTTCATTGGCCGTGACCCTGCAGCATTGGTCTTGGGCGATAATATTTTCTATGGCCAAGGCATGTCGAGCCAGTTGCAGAATGCCGCCGAACGCAAGCAGGGCGCCACGGTTTTTGCCTATTACGTCAAGGATCCGGAACGCTATGGCGTCGTGCATTTCGACGCGCGCGGAAAGGCGCTGGATATCGAGGAGAAACCGTCCAAACCGAAATCTCGTTATGCTGTCACTGGTTTGTATTTTTATGATAACGATGTTGTCGGCATTGCCAAAAGCATCAGGCCATCGGCCCGCGACGAATTGGAGATCACTGATGTGAACAAGACATATCTGGAGCACGGCAAACTACATGTGGAAGTACTCGGTCGTGGTGTCGCCTGGCTGGATACCGGTACCCACGAATCGCTCCTGGAAGCCGCTAATTTCATTGAAACCATAGAAAAACGCCAAGGACTGAAGATTGCCTGCCCGGAAGAAATCGCCTATAGCAGGGGGTTTATTGATGCTGCGCAGGTCATGAAGCTGGCGGAACCACTCAAAAAAACCGGTTACGGTGAATATCTGTTGCGGCTCATAAATGACAGAGAGCTGTAATGGAATTTCTGCCAACTGCAGTTCCGGATGTAATTTTGATAAAGCCGCACATATTTGGCGATGCACGCGGCTTCTTTATGGAAACCTGGGAACAGAGGAAGTTCGCTGCGGTGGGAATTGACGCACGCTTTGTCCAGGATAACCACAGTAAATCGGTACGCCATACACTGCGCGGACTCCATTACCAGATTACACAACCGCAGGGGAAATTGGTCCGGGTAGTGGCCGGAGAAATTTTTGATGTGGCGGTTGATATACGCCGCAGTTCCATCTCCTTCGGGAAGTGGGTAGGTATGATTCTGTCCGCCGCGGACAAACATGAATTGTGGGTCCCAGAGGGATTTGCACATGGTTTCATGGTGCTGAGTGAGAGCGCCGAGGTGATCTACAAGTGCACCGATTTCTGGGCGCCGGAACACGAGCGCTGTATTCTCTGGAATGACCCGCAGCTCGCCATTGAATGGCCGTTGTCGTCAAATGCCGAACCTGTGATGTCGGAAAAAGACCGGCGTGGCCGGTTTTTGTCGGATGCGGAGCTCTTTTCGTGAGGGTGCTTGTCACCGGTGCTGGCGGCCAGCTTGGCCGAGCTCTGCTGACAGCAGTCCCGCAGGGGTACCGGTGCACCAGTCTGACTCACACCGAACTGGATATCACAAATTCGGCGGCCGTTGATGCGGCCATGGAATTTCGCCGTCCAGACGTGATTATCAATACGGCGGCCTATACCGCAGTGGACAAAGCCGAAACCGAGCCTGAGCTTGCTTACGCGGTAAATGCCCAAGGACCGGCAAACTTGGCCTCCGCCGCGAAGAATCGCGGGTGCCGGTTGGTGCATATTTCCACGGACTTCGTATTCGACGGCAAGAAATCCCAGCCCTATACGCCGTACGATCCCACAGGGCCGTTGAGTGTTTACGGCGCCAGCAAGTTGCAGGGCGAACAAGCCATGCAAGCGGCAATGCATGGGAATTATCTAATCCTGCGCACCTCCTGGATTTACGCTGCCGCCGGGCACAACTTTGTACGCACCATGTTGAAATTGCTCGATGAACGCGAACAGGTCAGGGTGGTGGCGGATCAAGTGGGTGCGCCCAGCTGGGCAGGTTCATGCGCGCAGGCGATCTGGTGCGCGGTTGAGAAGGGTCTGGACGGTGTGCATCACTGGACGGATGCCGGCGTTGCCAGTTGGTATGATTTTGCTGTAGCCATCGCCGAAGAAGGCGCTGCATGTGGATTGTTTGCCAAGACGGCAAGCATAGTTCCCATTACCACAGCGGAATATCCCACCCCGGCCCGCCGGCCCGCTTACAGTGTGCTCGATCGCGGCGCAACGGAACTGGCACTGGGCATGCGGCCCGGCCACTGGCGGAGTAACCTGCGCACCATGTTGAGAGAGTTGCGCAATGACTAGAAGATTGCTGGTTACTGGTGGCGCGGGATTCATCGGGGCCAATTTTGTTCATTACTGGATGAAGCAGCATTCCCGGGACGAAATAGTGGTGCTGGATGCGCTGACTTATGCGGGCAACCGCATCAACCTCGAAGAGGTCGAGCCTGAGGGCCGGTTCAGCTTCGTGCACGGTAACATCTGCGACGAACAGCTGGTGCAACGGCTGCTGCACGAAAAACAGATTGACACCATTTTGCACTTCGCCGCCGAATCCCATGTGGACCGTTCTATCGAGGGCCCGGATGCTTTTGTTCACACCAACATTGTGGGTACGCATACCCTTCTCAAAGCAGCCAGGGTGGAATGGCTGGACAGGCAGGGGGGAGGGGATCGCTTCCGTTTCCACCATATTTCCACCGACGAGGTGTACGGTTCTCTCGGCCCGGATGATCCGAGGTTCACCGAACATACCTCCTATGATCCAAGCTCGCCCTATTCGGCCACCAAGGCCGGGTCGGATCATCTGGTGCGCGCCTATCACCGCACCTTCGGACTGCCGGTCACTATCACGAATTGCTCCAACAATTACGGACCTTTCCAGTACCCCGAGAAACTGATCCCGGTCATCATCCTGAATGCCATCGCAGGCCGACCAATTCCGGTTTATGGTGATGGCGGCAACGTTCGTGACTGGCTTTATGTAGAAGACCATTGCCGTGCCATTGACACAGTGCTGGATAAGGGCAAGGTTGGCCGGACGTACAACGTGGGGGGCAACAGCGAGCGCACAAATCTGGAAATCGTGCGCATTATTTGCCGTTTGCTTGATGTAAAGCAGCCTCAATCCTCCCATGCTCCGCATGAATCTCTTATCCAGTTTGTCCAAGACCGTCCGGGCCACGACCGACGCTATGCGATTGATACCCGCACCATCAATCGGGAGTTAGGGTGGAGGCCGCTTGAGAATCTTGAAAGCGGGCTGGAAAAGACCGTGGACTGGTATCTCAAGCATGTTGACTGGTGTTTGCTTACAGGCGGTAGTACTGCCGCATCTATGAGGCGTGGGCTTAACGAAGGGTCAACGATTGCCTCGGGCCATGGCTGAATTTGGAGGGATTTGCGCCAAGTGAGCCGGAGAAATAGGTGGACATGAAACGGGAACATGGGAATGCTTGAAAGAAAATATTTCGAATTGATTTGGTATAAAGCCCTCGCTGAGCTGAATGCCGAAGCGGCGCGCGCCTACATGGGTATTTTCTGGTGGGTAATGGAGCCACTGCTGTATATGCTGGCCTTTTATGTTGCCTTCGGTACCGGCATCCGCGGTGGCGGAGAGCGGATGTTGCTGTTTTTGCTGTGCGGACTTGTTCCTTGGAAGTGGTTTGCCAGCAGCGTTCAAAATGGTTCTAATGCCATACAGGTAAACAGTGGCCTGATCCAGCAGGTGTACGTACCCAAGTATGTTCTGCCTTGGGTTGTTTTGATTGTCAACACGATAAAGTTCCTGATCATATTTGCCTTGTTGGTGATCTTGGTCGTAGCGACGGGACACAAACCCGGTATTGTTTGGTTGGCATTGCCGATCTTGATTCTGGTGCAACTTCTGGTGACGGCCGGTCTGACATCATTCCTGGCGGCGTTTGTGCCCTTGCTCCCTGATCTGAAATTGGTGGTGGACAACGGCATACTCGTGCTGATGTTTCTTTCGGGGGTTTTCATGGATGTCAGCAGACTTTCACCAAAATTGCAGCTCATTCTGGAGATCAATCCCATGGTTCCGGTTCTGAACAGTTATCGCAATATCCTGCTCAAAGGCACGTGGCCGGACTGGGGCGGGATGGTTTGGGGGTTGGTGTTTTTCATCATTTCTTATTCCATTGCAAAATACGTGCTCAAAATGTATGACCGCGCCTACATAAAGCTGATGATCAATTGACCTTGCCATGCATCAGGAACCAATCATCGAACTGCGAAACGTCGGCGTATGTTACATGCGCCATGCCGGCTTCATGCGCAGCACCAGGTTTTGGGCGCTCCACGATGTGAGCTTTGATTTGCAGCATGGTGAAACCCTGGCTGTAGTCGGTCACAACGGCGCCGGCAAGAGCACCTTGCTGCGGCTGTTGGCGGGTATCATGGCTCCGGACCGGGGCGAGGTTGTGCAGCGCACTGACAGGATTTCATTGCTTTCCCTGCAAGTGGGGTTCATACCGCACCTCACCGGGCGGCAAAATGCCATATTGAGCGGTATCCTGCTGGGACTTACGCGGCGGCAGATGCTGGAGCGCATGGAGGTGATTTTTGAATTCTCGGAGTTGGGAGAATTCTTTGACGAACCCGTACGCACGTATTCTTCCGGCATGCGCGCCCGCCTCGGGTTTGCTGTGGCGTTTCAGGCGGACCCGGATATTCTGCTGGTGGACGAGGTGCTGGGAGTCGGTGATACGGGGTTCCGTGAGAAATCTGCCGCTGCGATGAAGCAGAAGATTGCTTCCAACAAGACGGTGGTAATTGTTACCCACAACCCTGAGGGAATCCTGGATTTGTGTGATCGCATGGTCTGGGTGCACCAGGGCGTGACGTGTCTTATCGGGAAACCCGAAGAAGTCATTCAGCAATATCAGCAATCCTTCAAGCGTGGGGTTGCGAAGTCGGTCGTTACACAATCATTGCGAGATGTGGAAGCCGTTAAATAATTGCAGCAGTGCTTGTATTAGTTAGAGTAGTGGAGGTTTTACAAAAATGCGTTGGCTGGATTCTGAATGGACATGAAATCAAAAAATAACGATCAACCCGGATTGACTGCGGCAACGGCACAGCCGGCCAAACCGGTATTTATCCTAGGTTCCTATCGCTCCGGCACCAGTATCTTCTGCTGGTGTCTGGGGCAGCATCCCAACATGGTCAATCTCCCGGAAACCAACTGGCTGGCTCAACTGACAGTGGATCTGCACAGGCTTTACCGCCTTGGCACCCTAAATCATCGCTTTTCTCACCTGGGGCAAATAGATATCAGTCTTGACAGGTTTTATGATCTGTTTGGCCAGGGAGTCGAACATATTATTCAGGCTATCAATCCGCTGTTGATAGAGAAAACAGAGCGTAAACCCAAGGGCAATCTTCGCCGCCGCCGTTCACCGCATGATCCAAAACACCGTTGGGTGGATGCTACCCCGGAGAATTCGCACTACGTCTATGCTTTGTCCAAACTGTTTCCCGAGGCACGTTTCATTCACCTGCTCCGCAATCCCGATGAAGTCGCCCGGTCTTTGATGAAATTTTCAGCGGCGGGCGCCCGCGATCACGCCCACGATGAAGCCTATCACAATTGGCTGCGGCTTGTTTCGGTGTGTTATGACGCGGAACAGGCCTTGGGTACCAAGCGTATGATCAGGGTCCAGTATGACGAATTAGTCGGTAATCCCGAGGAAACCTTTCAGCGTGTATCGAGTTTTCTCGATGAGCCCTATTCGGCCGATTGCTGTCTGCCATTGCAGGAAAAAATCAACAGTTCTCGTGTGTCGCCGGAGAGTGTTCCGCTGCATGCCACTCGGGCGGCACGCGAAGCTCATGAGCTTTATCAGCGGATACTGCAGGGACCGCAGATTGCAAGCGACGGCGATCCCGTAAAGTACACCGAGATTGAAGCGGTGTTTCTGCAATATTGCCAGGATATGCATGCTCCCCCGCTGCGGCGGGTGCAACGGGGTGTCATGCAGCGGATTGCCAGACTCTGGAAGAAAACGGGATGAAATCCCGGATGCTGATTATTCTGGGCATGCACCGCAGCGGCACGTCAGCCGTGGCGCGCGTTTGTAACCTGCTGGGCGCGGACCTCGGGCAGCGGCTTATGCCGCCCCAGGCGGATAACCTCACCGGTTTCTGGGAGCACGCCGAGCTGCATGGTGTGCATGATGAACTTTTTGCCGCGTTGGGCTATGCCTGGGATGACGGTCGCAGGCTGCCGGATCGATGGTGGCAGTCCGAAACCGTCAGGCCATTTAGGCAGCAGCTGGTGGAGATATTGCAGAGGGATTTCAAAGATTCCCTGCTGCCATGCGTCAAGGATCCAAGGATGTCCCGGCTCGCTCCGCTGTGGATCGAGTTGTTGCGGGAGATCGGCTGGCAGCCGCTTTTCCTTCACACCGTCCGTAATCCCCAAGCCATAGCCGAATCGCTCAGACTCCGCAACGGGTTCAGCTATGCAAAGAGTTATTACCTGATATTGCGGCACTGGCTCGACGCTGAGCTGGCGACGCGCGGTGAACAACGCGCGTTCGTGAGTTACGAAGATTTACTGATCGAGTGGCAAGCGGCGATACGTCCGTCGTGGGATCACCTCGGTTTGTCGTGGCCGGTAGATGCCGGCATACGGGATACCCAAGTACACGAGTTCCTTACCGCCGAACTGCAACACCACAAAGGAGAGAAACCGGATTCAGGCATTCTGTGCCAGTGGGCGATGCGTCTGCACGAAGCGCGGCTTGCGGCATTGCAGGGTGACGAGGGCCACGATCTTGCAACCCAGTATGACGCGGTCGCAGCTGAATTGAGCGCCTGGTCCAAGGAGGTTGATTCTATTCTGCAACCGGAAAGAGAATCGCAGACACACTTGAAAAAAATATTGCGCGAACGGGATGAGACCCTGCGGCAGCGGGATGAGACCCTGCGCGAGCGCAATGAGACCCTGCGGCAGCGGGATGAGCACCTGGCTTGGCTGCAGGGTGAAAAAACGCATCTGCAACAGGAAATCCAGCGTATCCATCGTTCCACATCTTGGCGTATCAGCGCACCGATTCGTGGCATCAAGATCGTATTACGGGCCATCACCCGGGTGAGATATGTGAATCTACAATATCTGCGCTTGCGGACCCGTGACGCGTATTACAAAATACCGTTGCCGGCGCGTGCGCGCTATTTCCTGCGTCGCGTGGTATTCCGCGGTCATGCACTTGACCGCCACGCCGGGCACAAGGGCGCACGATTCCATGTGCCGGTCATTGAACCCGGCAGCGTTCATGACTTTCTCGCGGCTCCGGTAGGTGAGCTTGCGCTAACTGTGCTGATAACGGATGCGCCCACGGTCAGTGTCATCATTCCGGTCTATAACAATGCCGTGCACACACTCGCCTGCCTGCGCTCCATCGTTGCCGCCGGTGCGCGCACGCCGTTTGAAGTGATTGTGGTCAACGATTGTTCAAAAGATGAAACCGAGCGCATGCTGGCTCTGTGCAAAGGCGTGCGCGTCATCACGAATCCGGAAAACCTCGGTTTCATCGGCGCGTGCAACCGCGGCGCGCACGCGGCGCGTGGACGCTATCTCCATTTCCTCAACAACGACACGCATGTAATGCCGGGCTGGCTGGATGAGCTGTATGAGACCTTCGGCGATGTCCGCGATGCGGGTCTGGTGGGGTCCAAGCTGGTCTATCCCGACGGGCGGCTGCAGGAAGCAGGCGGTATATTCTGGCGCGACGGCTCCGCCTGGAACTACGGCCGCTTCGATGACCCGGACAAGCCCGAATACAGCTATCGTCGGGATGTGGATTACTGCTCTGGCGCCAGCATCATGGTGCCTCGGGAGCTGTTCCTGTCACTCGGCGGATTTGACACCCATTACGCCCCCGCCTACTGCGAGGATGCCGATCTCGCGTTTCAGATCCGGCGCCAGGAGCTGCGTATTCTGTACCAGCCCCTGTCGGAGGTGGTGCACTACGAGGGCATCACCTCCGGCACCGATCCTGCCTCCGGCATCAAGAAATACCAGACGACGAATCAGCGGAAATTACATGAACGCTGGAAAGATGAGCTGGCCAGTCATCGCCCGAACGGTATCGAGCCATGGCTGGAAAAGGACCGTGGCATTGCGCACCGCCTGCTGGTCATAGATGCCTCTACGCCAAGGCCGGATCATGATGCCGGTTCCGTCACGGCCTTTCACTATTTCAAAATATTCCAATCCCTGGGATACAAAGTGACCTTCATTCCGGACAACCTGTATTTCGATGGGGACTATACCCGGCGCCTCCAGCGGCTTGGCATTGAATGTGTCTATGCACCGTATTGTGTTTCCATCAAGAAATACATTGCCGAGCATGGGCGCGATTTTGATTTGGTATTACTCTATCGCCCATACGTGGCTATCCAGTATCTGGAACTTCTGAGGAAACATGCGCCACGGGCCCGCATCATTTACGATACAGTGGACCTGCATTATCTGCGCGAACGCCGCCTGGCCGAGCTTGGGCGTAATCCGCTGATGGCGGATTACGCCGAACGTACGCGCGCGGAAGAACTCAAGCTCATTCGGGAATCGGATGCCGCTATCGTGGTCAGCCCCGTAGAAAAAGAGCTGTTGGGTAAAGAAGCGCCGGGTGCCAATGTCCACGTGGTTCAACTGGTGCTGGATGAGGAGCCTCAAGGCCCGGGTTTCGACGCACGCAAGGACATCTTGTTCATCGGCGGCTATCAGCATCCGCCGAATGTGGACGCAGTATTGTATTTCGCCGCGGAGATTCTTCCGGGGTTAAGGCAGCAGCAGCCGGGTTTGTGCTTCCTGGCGCTGGGGTCAAACCCACCGCCGGAGATCAGGGCGCTTGAATGCGAGTATATAAAAGTACCGGGGTATCGGCGAGATATCGGTCCGTATTTCAATGCCTGCCGGCTTATGGTTGTGCCCTTGCGCTACGGCGCCGGCATAAAGGGCAAGATCGGCACCAGCTTCAGTTTCGGATTGCCGGTGGTAGCCACTTCCGTCGCTGCCGAAGGCATGTATCTCGAAAACGAACGAGACTTGCTGGTCGCGGATGGCCCCGAGAGTTTTATTGCAGCGGTGGTGCGGCTCTATACCGATGAGATGCTTTGGATGCGGCTTTCCACGGAAGGCCGCCAGGTGCTGCGTGAACGGTATTCCCCCGCTGTGATACGCCGGCAACTGGAGCGGGTGGTGTCGTCAACCGAGCTGCGGCATGTATCGCTGGCAGCCGGCTGAATGAGAAGGAAGCGAAAATGATTATACGGTCACGCGCACCCCTGCGCCTCGGTTTCGGAGGCGGCGGTACCGATGTCAGCCCTTTCAGTGAGCTTTATGGCGGGCTGGTGCTGAATGCCACCATTGACAAGTACGCCTATGCCAACATCATCACGCACGACGACGACAAGGTGCGGTTCGTGGCGGCGGATCACAATGTAAGCGAGGAATATACCACCGGCGAACCCCATGCCGGCGGCAAGTTGGCGTTACACCAGGCGGTTTACCGCCGCATCATGCGCGACTATAACAGTGGGCGCTCTCTGGGGCTCACGCTTACGACCTTCTCAGATGTACCAGCAGGATCGGGACTGGGCTCTTCCTCGACCCTGGTGGTGGCGATGGTGAAAGTCTTCGTCGAGATGCTCAATCTGCCGCTCGGCGAATACGAGATCGCCCATCTGGCCTATGAGATCGAGCGTATTGAAGTGGGACTGAATGGTGGCAAGCAGGATCAGTACGCTGCCACCTTCGGTGGCTTCAACTACATGGAATTTAGCGCGAATGACCGGGTGATCGTGAACCCCCTGAGAATCAAGAACTGGATCATCTCCGAGCTCGAATCCTCGCTGGTACTTTATTTTACCGGTGTCTCGCGAGATTCCGCCGCGATCATAGACCAGCAGTCGGCTAATGTGAGCTCCGGGAATTCCTCATCCATCGAGGCCATGAAGCTGCTCAAGGAAGAAGTTGTGCATATGAAAGAATGCTTGTTGCGCGGCGAGATCCGGGAATTCAGCCGTTACATGGGCCGCTCTTGGGAGGCCAAGAAACGCACCGCCGTCAAGATAACCAATGCCGGCATAGACAAGGCTTACCAAACCGCGATTGAAGCGGGCGCCTACACCGGCAAGGTGTCCGGGGCGGGCGGCGGAGGCTTCATGATGTTCATTGTGGATCCGGTACGGCGCATGGATGTCATCAACGCACTTTCGGGATATCCGGGGTATGTGATGAACTGCCATTTTGTAAAGCACGGTACCGAAGGATGGCGGATTTTATGAAGGAATACATCAGGCAGGAATTTGAAACCTCCCGGCAGATCCTGGAAGCCTCACTGGCGGATCACGGTTTGCAGGAGGCCCTGGAGCGTGTGATCCAGGCGTGTATCGCGTCGCTGCGGGCCGGCAACCGGATCCTGTTCGCCGGCAACGGCGGCAGCGCGGCCGATGCCCAGCATTTCGCCGCGGAACTGGTCAGCCGTTTCTATTATGACCGTCCGGGTCTGCCTTGCCTGGCCCTTACCACCGACACCTCGATTCTCACCGCGGTGGGTAATGACTACGGTTACGAGTTTGTATTCGCCCGCCAGGTTGAGGCCAATGGCCGGAGCGGCGATGTGTTCATCGGTATCAGCACCTCGGGTTCGTCACCCAATATACTGCGGGCCTTGGAGGTGGCGCGGAAGCAGGGCCTGATTACCGCGGGGTTTACCGGCGCGTTAGGCCGGGAAATGTCAGGGTTTTGTGATCACGTTCTCAAAGTGCCGTCCACCAGCACGCCGCGCATCCAGGAAATCCATGGCGTACTCGGGCATATTCTCTGCGCCGCCATCGAACGCGCGCTGTATCCACGCGCCGCATGATGGAAGCCATCGTACTGGCGGGCGGGTTCGGTACACGTCTCGGCGAACTGACACGTGAAACACCCAAGCCAATGTTGCGGATCGGTGACAGACCATTCCTGTACTATGTGCTGCGATATTTGGCCGCGCAACAGATTTCACGCGTGGTGCTGTCGGTGGGGCATCTGTCAGAGCAGATACACACCTATTTCGGTGATCACGCCTGCGGCATGCCGCTGGAATACTGCCCGGAAGAGATGCCACTCGGCACCGCCGGCGCCCTGCGGCTTGCGATGGAACACTGCAACGGCGCGGAGTTCCTGGCTGTGAACGGCGATACGCTTGTACTTGTTGATCTTGCGGCCATGCTGCACCAGCACCATGAACGGCAGGCGCTGGTTACTCTGGCGGCCTGTCCGGTAAAGGACGCCTCGCGTTACGGCGCGGTCATTTATGATAGCAAGGCACGGGTAACCGGTTTCGCGGAGAAGGGCCAGATGGGAAGCGGTGACATCAATGCAGGTATGTACCTGTTTCAAAAACAGGCATTGACTGGAATTCCTCCGGGCAGGCCAGCGTCACTTGAGCAGGAAGTGCTCCCCAAGCTTGCTGCCGACGGAAGGCTCTATGCGTACGCATCCGCTGCTTACTTCATTGATATCGGCGTAGTTGAGGATTACCGACGTGCCCAGCGGGAAATACCCCTCAGGTTCACCAGTCCACCAGAGTCAACCGAGCTTACGCATGACCGTTAAGCGGAGACTTTTATGACAAAAATCACTGCATTCGGATTCGTAATCGTCACCATCCTGTTCACGGTAATTGGGCAGGTCCTTATCAAGTGGCAGGCCATGCATGCGGGTCCGCTGCCATCTTCATGGCCTGATCGGGCCACGTTTTTTTTCAGGCTGGTGCTGAATCCCTGGATTATTACGGGGTTGTTGAGCGCTGTGGTGGCGGCATGCGCTTGGATACTGGCAATGACACGGCTTCCGATCAACGTAGCTTATCCAATCATGTCTCTGACTTATCCTCTCATTTTTTTCCTCGGTTGGTTGCTGTTCGGCGAGACGCTATCGCAATGGCGCATCGTCGGTGTGCTCTTCATCCTGGTGGGTGTCGCAGTGATCGGTATTAATGCATAAATGGGAAGGACAATGCCACACATCTCCGTCGTGATCCCGGTCTATAAGGCTGAAGAATGCCTGCGCGAGCTATATCGAAGACTGGTTGCCGCACTGGGGGACATCACCCAGGATTTCGAGATCATCATGGTGGAAGATTGCGGTGGTGATCGTTCCTGGGAGCTCATTTGCGAGTTGTCTCGCAAAGATCCGCGCGTGCGAGGTTTCCGTTTCAGCCGGAATTTTGGCCAACATTATGGCATCACCGCTGGCTTGGATAATACCCATGGTGAATGGGTAGTAGTGATGGATTGCGATTTGCAAGACCAGCCCGAGGAAATACCGCGCCTCTACAAAAAAGCCCAGGAAGGTTTTGATGTAGTTCTGGCGCTCAGGGTTGAGCGCAAGGATTCCCTGTTCAAGCGGGTTTCTTCTTACCTGTTTTTCAAGTTGTTCCGGTATCTGTCGGGGCTGGACTACAACGGCGATGCCGGTAACTTTCGCATCATCTCCCGTAAAGTGGCTGAGTGCTACCGGAAAATGCGGGAGAATCTACGCTTGTTTGGCGGATTGGTTACCTGGATGGGTTTCCCCACCACCGTTATCGTGGTAGAACACGCAGAGCGTGCGACGGGCAAGAGTAGTTACACATTTCGAAAACTTCTGCACCTTGCGGTCGACTCCGTCATTGCCTATTCCGACAAGCCGCTCAGGGTCACCGTAAAATTCGGCTTGGTCATTTCCCTGATCGCATTTGCCTTTGGCATTTATTTCATAATCAGGACAGTTTTCTATGGCCAATCTGTGGTTGGCTGGCCGAGCCTGATCGTAAGTCTGTATTTTCTCGGCGGCGTAACTATTTCGATACTCGGCATCATCGGTATATATCTGGGCAAGGTTTTCGATGAAGTAAAAGGGCGGCCACTCTATATAATTGCCGACCGTACCGATCCCAGTTAGTTAAACTCAAACTTTTGCAAAGAAACCCAGTTGTGGAGAAAAAAGTCGCGATTCTCCAATCGAATTACATACCCTGGAAAGGGTATTTCGACCTCATCAATGCGGTAGATGAATTTATATTGTATGACGAAATGCAATACACCAAGAATGACTGGCGGAACCGGAATAAGATCAAGACCGCTCAAGGAGTGCAGTGGTTGACCATCCCAGCGAAGCAGGAGAACCTCGCGCAAACGATACGCGAGACGAAGGTGGCTTCCGATATCTGGAGGAGTAAACACTGGAAGACCATCACCTTGGTTTATGGCCGTTGCAAATGTTTTAGCCAGTATCGGCAGTTATTCGAGGGTATTTATCTTGACAGTAATGAGCCGACATTAAGCAAGATTAATCATGCTTTTATTATGGCGGTCAATCGGATACTCGGGATAAATACCAAACTAACCTGGTCCAGTGATTACCAATTAGTTGGCGACCGGAATGCAAGACTGGTCAACCTCTGCAAGCAAGCCGGCGCTGACATTTATTTAACTGGCCCTTCCGCACTTGCATACATGGACAGTGACATGTTTGCGCGTGAAAAGATATCCGTAGAGGTGGCCGATTATTCAGGGTATCTGGAGTATTTCCAGTTGTATCCACCCTTCGAGCACGCGGTCAGTATCATTGATCTGATCTTCAACATGGGCAGTGAAGCAAGAAAATTTATGAAAAGCTTTCCAGAATCGGCTCGTAGCCGTCCCTTTCTTGTCAGGTTGCCTGATTGGCAACCTGCAACTGCAGTTAAATGAAGATATGTTCTAACTGCTGGCAGTTGTTCGGTACACCCGGTTGGTCGTGCCCACATTGCGGACATGCTCCAGAGAATATTAATGGGTTTCCTTCATTTGCGCCTCGGAATGCATTCACGAGTGAAGGATTTGAGGAAAAGTTTTTCGAACAGATGTTTGATCTTGAAGCGGGAAACTTTTGGTTCAAGGCACGCAGCAGACTCGTGAATATGATGATGAAGAAGTATTTTCCGAAGGCGAAAAATTTACTGGAAATAGGCTGTGGTACCGGCTACATGCTTTCTGAGATCGAGAAAGCGTATCCCGATATGCAGTTAAGCGGAAGCGAGATACTCTCTACAGGACTGGGGTTTGCCGCGAAGCGGGTGCAAAAAGCTACCTTGTTCCAGATGGATGCCAGACAGATTCCCTTCGAGAATGAATTCGATGTCATTGGTGCTTTTGATGTTATCGAGCACATCGAAGAAGATCAGCAGGTTCTGTCGGAGATGCATCAGGCTGTGCATGCCGATGGGGGGATAATATTGACCGTACCTCAGCACAAATGGTTATGGAGCCATGTTGACGAATATGCCCATCATAAACGTCGTTATCAGGCAAAAGAGCTGAGAAAAAGAGCCGAGCAGGCTGGCTTCCGCGTGCTCAGGATGACTTCGTTTGTGTCGCTGCTGTTGCCGCTGATGTACTTTTCCAGATTACGTAATCGGAGGGTAAGACAGGGCTATGACGATACCGCTGAGCTGCGCGTGAACAGCGTGGTTAACGGCATCATGGGATGGCTGATGAACCTAGAGCGGCTGCTCATGAAGTCTGGTGTTCCTTTTCCCGCTGGTGGCTCGCTTTTGTTGGTGGCGCAGAAAGTACCTTGAATCGAACGCTTGTGACCGTCATTATTAATATGGGTGGTGTGCATGAAAATTGATTTCAATCGTCCCTACGCTACCGGCAAAGAGTTCGAGTACATCCAGGCTGCCATAAAAGGTGCGCATCTTTCCGGAAACGGGCAATTCACAAAAAAATGTCAAAGCTGGCTTGAACAGCAATTGAGCAGCCGCAAGGTCTTGTTGACCCATTCCTGTACGGCAGCGCTGGAGATGGCGGCAATCCTAGCGGATATCAAACCCGGCGATGAAGTCATCATGCCATCGTTTACCTTCGTGTCCACCGCCAATGCTTTTGTGCTGCGCGGTGGTATACCGGTATTTGTGGATATCCGTCCGGACACACTGAACCTGGATGAATCAAAAATCGAGGCAGCCATAACGCCGAAAACCAGGGCGATTGCGCCGGTGCATTACGCCGGCGTCGGTTGTGATATGGACGCCATCATGGACATCGCCCATAAGCACAATCTCATCGTCATCGAGGATGCGGCCCAAGGTATCATGTCCAGTTACAAGGGCCGCCCGCTGGGTGCTATCGGCCATCTGGGAGCGCTGAGTTTCCATGAGACCAAGAACATCATCTCCGGCGAAGGCGGTGCGCTGCTGGTGAACGATGAGCGCTTGGTCCAGCGCGCCGAGATTGTCTGGGAGAAGGGCACCAACCGATCGCAATTCTTCCGCGGCCAAGTGGACAAGTACACTTGGATGGATGTTGGTTCGTCGTTTCTGCCGAGTGAGATATTGGCGGCGTTCCTGTGGGCGCAGATCGAGGATGTGGCAAGTATCACTGCACGGCGCGTAGCCATCTGGAAACGCTATCATGAGCGACTGGCGGAAGTGGAGAAAAAAGGTTTGCTCCGCCGTCCCCTCATCCCCGAGGGATGCACCAATAATGCGCACATGTATTACATCCTTACCCGGGATCACGCCATGCAGATGCGGATTCTGGAAATGCTCAAGACCAGAGGCATACAGGCGGTTTTTCACTACGTCCCTTTGCATTCGGCTCCCGCCGGTCGCCAGTATGGGCGTGCGCAAGGCGAGCTGCTGGTTACTAACCGGGTCAGTGAAACTCTGGTAAGGCTGCCAATGTGGGTAGGACTAGCAGATACCAATGTGGATATGATTGCTGCCGCAGTGATTGCGGCAGCAGCATAATAGAGCGAATCCTATTATGAAAACCAACGTCGTCAAATTCTTTTTGCATGGTCCGCGGTGGAACCGAATAGCAACAATCGGGATGGGTCTCTTCCTTCTAGTCTTGATTCTGTTCATTCCCAACTCAGCAGTGTTTGGAAGTTCTTATGAAGACAGAAGCATGGATGCTGGTGCTTACAACCCGCGCGCAGTGTTTGATCCTGAATTTCTTCAAATCACATCCACCGCCTATCGGGCAGCCAGTGGTGTTCCAGGTCTCACCTACTGGCAGAATCGAGCTGATTACAAAATCAACGCCAGGCTCGATGTGGCGAAGAATTTGTTGATCGGTAGAGTAGAGATTACCTATACCAACAACAGTCCTGACAAACTCGATTATCTGTGGTTACAATTAGATCAGAACCTGTATCGTTCGGATTCCCGTGGTGCTATGACCATACCTTATGGGGACCCTCGTTCGTCGCGTGTAACGGAGGGTATTAGGTTAAGCGGCGTATATATCACGGAGAATAATCGCTTGATGAGAGCACCGTACTTCATCAACGACACAAACATGCGGATTGATCTACCTTCGGGATTAACACCGCATGGGGGAAAGATACGCCTTGTTATCGATTATTCTTTTGATATTTCCAACGTCTATGACGGACCGTATGCTACCCGCATGGGCAGAATGAGTACGCCCGATGGGCCCATTTACGCTATTGCTCAATGGTATCCGCGTATGGTCGTTTACGATGACATAACGGGTTGGAACACATTGCCATACCGCGGCCTCGGCGAGTTCTATCTAGAGTACGGAGATTTCGATTACAGTATTAATGTGCCATGGAACTACATTGTCGTGGGGTCTGGTAGATTGGTGAATCCCAATACGGTGCTAACGCCTGAGCAAATTTCTAGGTTGCATGCCGCTGTAAAGAGCGATCAAACCATTCATATCCGCTCCGCCGCCGAGGTGGGCGATCCAGCCAGCCGCCCCGTTCAGAGCGGCAGGTTGATATGGCATTTCAAGATCAACAATGCTCGAGATGCAGTGTGGGCGGCTTCGCCAGCGTATGTATGGGATGCAGCCAGGATCAACTTGCAGGGCGGTAAATATGCGCTTGCCATGGCGGTGTATCCGCGCGATGTTGCCTCGGTGCCGGGTGTCTGGAACTATGCAGTACAGGATTTAAAATGGAATCTCGAATTTTTCTCTCGCAAATTTGGCAATTATCCTTATCCAACTGCAACTGCAGTGGCCGCTCCCGTACTAGGTATGGAATACCCCTCGGTCGTTTTTATATCATCGAATCTAAAGCTTGGGTATGTATTATTTCATGATGTGACACATGAAATTGGCCATACTTGGTTTCCAATGATTGTGGGATCTAATGAGCGTCGGTATACATGGATGGATGAAGGATTCGATTTTTTTATAAATGAGCAAGCTTGGGATACACACCAAGGTGGACCAAATATGGCGGGACTGGATTCCAAGTATGCAAAAGATATAGTAGAAATCATGAGCAAGGAAATTGATCCAATTATGACAGACTCAGATGACATTTTGGATTACGATATATACAATCTGGAATATAGAAAGACTGCATTTGGTTTGGCACTATTGCGTAATTATATTCTGGACGAAAATGATTTTGATCATGCCTTCAATGCCTATATACAAGCATGGGCCTACAAGCATCCAACGCCCTACGATTTTTTCCGACTCATGAATAACGAGACCGGCGAGAATCTCGACTGGTTTTGGAAAGAATGGTTCTTCGAGAACTGGAAATTGGACCAAGCAGTAGTCAATGTTAATTATTTTGATAAGGATCCCCGCAAGGGTAGTCTTATCACGATTGAGAACAAGGATCAGATGGTCATGCCTGCCATAGTGGAAGTTGAAGAATGCAATGGTAAGCAGCAGGTCATAAAGTTTCCAGTGGAAATATGGGCTGATGGTAGTACTTGGAAGTTCAAAGTGAATACTGGATCCAAGCTCAAATCGGTAATAATTGATCCTAACAATCTGCTACCGGATGAAAATAGGAAGAATAATACTTGGACTTCAAAATGCTAAGAAACTTCTGATTCATTCGCATATCAGTGCGTGCGGGTGTCAATCTAGTTGGTTTGGATAAATTCTTGCTTGTGCAAGAAGGACAATGCAGTAATGGAATCTTCCAACGATAATATGAACATTGATGACAGAAGGAGCGAGACACATATCCGGCTGCCTATGTGGGTGGGTCTGAATGATGATGAAGTGGAATTCATCGTGGATGCGATAATCGAAACGAGTGCTCGATAGAGTCGAACTGAATGATTCCCAATCTGTTCATGTACGAGCGGGAGCTCAACACGCTTCTTCCTTTAAGAAGGATTGTTTTGGTACCCGCTTGGGAAATCTTGCTATCACTCTAACTTCAAAATGTCACTGTGACACCAGAGATCATCACACATGATCAAGCCGTCATCTCCGTCCAACACGAATCACTTGATACTCGACCACAAAGCTGCCTTTGCCATCTTCGTTCAATTTGTGTTGGCGACGGTGATTGCTGTGATTCCGCTGGCGAACCTGTTTATTACCGGCCCCTTTGGTTGGTTCCTGACTCAACCCAGGGTTGTAATAGGAGGTGTGGAAGCCGGGTTATTGTTGCTGGTTTCTCTGGGCATCAGCACTTGTATTGACAAAAGGTTTTGGCGTGGCCTGTTGCTGCTTGTTTTGGGGTTATTTTATCTACGGCTTCAAAACGCAGATGCTCCTCTTTTTGCCACGCTGCTTTACGCGGAAGCGTTGACAGCACTCGGCGCTCTTGTGTTGGCGCCTTGGCGTAGGCGCATGACCAGCTTGGAATTCCTTCTGGTTGCGGTTATATGCGGCTTGGCAATCGGCGGATTGCTGATGGGCGCGTTGAGCGTAATGGGGATGGCAAAACCCCTGTTCAGCTACGCGGTGATTGTTGCAATCGGTGTTCTCGCAACTCTTTTGGTGCGGCATCGGGGGTTAACTGCCCAATTTGCTGATCACGTCCTCACACAAGAAAAATATACACGGCTGGCATTTACTTGCCTATACGTTGCTGTTTTGGTCATCGCAGCCAAAGCCAGCCTCGTTTCGGATTACGATTCGCTTTGGTATGGTCTCAGACCCCAGTATGTGCTGGCTCAACACGGGAGTATCTTTGTCAATCTCGGGCTCACTAATGCTGTTTATTACTATCCGAAGTTATTTGAGACCTTGACGTTACCACTGAGCGCATTCTCGAGCGATACCTTCGTAGCAGCATTCAACATATTCTTTTATGTTGTAATCGTGATTGCCACCTACGAGATTGCTGTCGTATGTGGGATCAGCAAGAGTTATGCCTCACTCACCGCACTCGTTGTTGGTTTAACGCCAATTACTATAGCAACTGCATTGATCTCCAAACCGGACCTCATGACGGCCGCAATCTTACTGGTTGCGCTCTTATTTTTAATACGCTTCTTGACAGAGTTGCGTCTTACGCACGCCCTTGTGGTCATCTCGGCTCTTTGTCTTGCCTTGACCGCCAAACTGACGTCTATTCCGTTCGGAGGCATGCTGGCAATTTGTGCGGCATGCGCGATTCTTTATCGCGTCATCCATAATCGTAAAAGTTTTATATCGTCTATTGATGCGAGTGGACTTTATGGGGTCATGTGTCTAGCGCTCGGAATCTCCGTATTACTGCTTTTCAGCTATCGTACCTTTGCGCTGACTGGGCTGCCATTCGTTGAGCCCGGGTTTCTGGTTAAGTTTTTCTCATACTTGGGATTCCATCCGCACTATCCATACGTTCCCATAGCGGCTGAGTTAGATACATGGCATTTTAACCTGTCGGGTATATTGAACATTTTAAGAATGATTATTGAGCCAGCTAAATTGGCTCATATTGTGCTCATTTGGCCCGGTAGCGTCTATGCGTTGACCGGAATTGTTTCATTGATGTTTATAAGTGGCTGGAGCACCAATAGCAAATTAAAAACCGCCTATCTTCTTGGTGGCATCATCTTTTCGTTTGCATTGGTATTTGTTGCATTTTACGGGCGCATTCCTGGGGGCGATGGCAATTATTATGTATTTCCGATCATTGGCATCACCATCGTTACCGCATCCACATATGAGTATGTGGGGCCGTCCGTCAGGAAATTATCGCTGGCGATTCTCCTGTCGTTGCTCGCAGTCAACGCGGGAATGTGCTTTGCAACGTCCCCCGAATGGCGAGGTGGAACCGGTGAAACACACCTCAGTCTCCTGGCATCACCCTCCGATAATCCCCATGCTGACCAATCTGCATTGAAGCTGGAAGGCTTAAGCCATATAGCCGATTCGCTCCGGACGGCCTATCAAGGAGGTCATTGCACAGGTTTGGGAGGTGGCTTTGAGTCGGACATGAATACTCTTCCCTGCGCAGTTGATTCGGCGCGGCTTCTTTTGCAATCAGATAATGATCTGAACAATGCTCATGCTTTATCGGAATTCATCGCACAAGCCCACTTTGATTTTCTCATCGTTCCCAAAAATGCTGCGATGACCCCTTTGTCGCAGGTATATGACGTTTATTCGAGTATCCCTGGGGTCGGGAATATTGACGATGTACTTTACAATGCCTTGGATCTGCGAGGCGCCAGGGGAATGCTTCCAATCGTCCCGGCAACAGGTACGACTTCAACAAGGCAGAAAGACGGTATCAATCTGATTAAGTTATTGGCTCAGGCACAACTAATCAAAACTTCACAGGTGATTGAACCTTGGAGAACGAGCGTGACGAAAGCAATTGTGCCGTTACAGAAATACTTGGATGGCCCTGGCATCATTATTCGTGACGGTGCAACCGTGAAGTTTCACTTGTCTCATGAGCAAATAACTTGTCCTACTGTGTTGAATTTTCGTATGGGATTGCTGCCAATTGATCAGGTGTTGGGAAGAAAATCAAATGGTCTGCAGCTTGAACTGATTGAGCAAAACACAGGCAAACTGCTTAAGTCCAGAACGCTGCAGGTTCCATCGAATGGCTTTGCAGGAAAGCAGTGGGCGATAGATCAATGCATACCCGGCGGCAATTACATACTGAGTCTATATGCTATTCCACAGGATCAAACCAAACCTGCCTCTGTTGTGGTTGTTAATCCAATGATTGCGGCACCTATTAAAGTGACGAATCTGAGGTCAAAGAAAAACCCGTGACAGAGCAGGGCATTTCAGTAGTTATAGTCAACTACAATGCTGGCAATAGTTTGGCTGAACTTGTCAGCGGACTCGACGAAAATACATGTGTAGACAAAATCATAATTGTTGACAATGGCTCCACCGATGCCAGTCTCGGCCCTCTCGAGGAAAATGCGGCGCATAGTTCAAAACTCGCCCTGATTCGAAATCCAATGAATCGCGGATTTGCTACTGCCAACAATCAGGGTGTTGCGCAAGCGGGGGGAAAGTATCTGCTGTTTATAAATCCCGATTGTGACGGGAAGAAGATACCTTTGGCCCGGCTTATGCAACTCATGGATCAGCGGCCGGATGTGGGCATGCTGGGAATCGTTCTGCGCAATGCGGATGGCAGCGAGCAGCGCGGCGGCCGGCGCTATCTGCCGGACCCACAGCGCAGCCTGATGCGGGTATTGGGAATCAACAGACACGGTTTTGGCAGCGAGGTGCGGGGTTTCGATATGGTAGGCACACCGTTGCCTGACAGACCCACAGAGGTCGAAGCCATATCCGGCGCGTTCATGCTGGTGCGGCGTGAAGTCTTGCAGCAGTTAGGGGGATGGGATGAAAGTTATTTCCTCCACTGCGAGGATCTGGACCTGTGCATGCGCTTCAAGCTTGCCGGCTGGAAGGTTCTTTTCGTTCCGGATGTTTCCGTCACTCATTATCAGGGAACCTCCAGCCGCAACCGTCCGGTGTTCGTGCTCAGGCACAAGCACCGCGGTATGTGGCGTTTCTATAGCAAGTTTTATCGTGGCGAGGCGTTCTGGTTGTTGACACTCGCGGTCTGGAGTGGCATCTGGCTGCGGTTTTTGCTGCTGGCAGCGGCCGTATCGGCGCGTCGCCCATTTGTGCAGCTTTTAGGACATAAGAGCATCTGAGTGGAAGGGATGTCCGAAATTCTGGTCACGGGCGCTTCGAGCGTGGTGGGCAGATACCTCCTGCCCATGCTGGATGCGCAGCATCGCCCCGTAATCGCCCTCAGCCGTCGCGGTCACGCCAGACAGGGAGCAGTCACGTGGCTATGCTGCGACATCAGCACAGGGACGCTTCCTCCAGAAGCGCAAGCAGCAGACACGCTTATCCATCTTGCTCCGTTGCCCCTGCTGGTACCGTTGCTGGACCGTGATGCCTTGGCTGGAGTACGCCGCATTGTAGCCATCGGTACCACCAGCATATTCACCAAAGCGAGTTCGGATTCTGTCTATGAGCGCGAGGTCATGGCCAGTCAGCAGCAGGCGGAGGAGGAATTGGCGAAGTATGGAGAACGCCGGGGAATCCGCTGGACGCTATTCAGGCCGACGCTCGTCTATGACGGGGTCCACGATAAGAACATTGCCAGAATCGCGTACTTTATTCGCCGGTTTCATTTTTTCCCGGTGATAAATCCCGCGTCCGGTCTCCGGCAGCCATTACATGCGACCGACCTAGCGTGGGCCTGCATGGCCGTCCTGGATAAACCCGTCACCGAGCTTAAGTCATACAACCTGGCGGGCGGCGAGGTATTGGGCTATCGGGAAATGGTGTGCCGGGTTTTCCAGTCATTGCGCCGGCGTCCGCGGCTGGCACCTGTTCCGCGCTGGCTCTATCGTGGCCTTCTATCCTTGGTGAGCCTGCGCCGCCGTTACCGTTATCTGAATGCCGAAATGGCGGAGCGCATGAACAGGGATATGGTGTTTGATATCGGCCCGGCGCGGATTGACTTCGGGTTTGCTCCCGGACCATTCCGTGTGGATTTGCCGCACGACTGAGTTCCAACTCCAGAAGCCGGGGAGTGACAGAAAGATGTTATACGTCATCCGGCAACAAGGTAGTATATGGTCATGACATTGGATGAAATCGTCCATTGGTTCAAGGCACGTCGTGAACCGCAGCTCTCGAAAGGCAGCATTCAGGAGCTATTACATCTTCTGCATCCGCGCGGCTTGTTTCTCAAGACGCTGCCCAAAGGCGCCACGCTGCTGGACATGGGCGCGGGTGATGGGGGACTGGCGATACTGAAGGCATGGCCTTTCCCACCGCGCCCTGACATCAAGCTTTACGCTTATTCGCTGAGTAAGGGCGAAAACTTCCGGGACTATGACGGCTATGAAATCGGCAACTGGGAAGAGGCAAGACCGGTATTCAAGGGAATAACATTTGACGCGATTTTCTGTTCTCATTTCATCGAACATATTTCAGACCCGAGGATATTTTTGCAATGGTGCCGGGAGAAACTGGCGCCGCAGGGTCGGCTGTACCTCGAATGGCCTTCACCCCATTCCCTGCAACTTCCCTCACGCACAGATCTGGAAGCGGCAGGCGTCAATCTGATCATCTCAAACTACCGGGATGACCACACCCACAGAGAACTTCCCGAAAGGCAGAAAATCCTGGGTATTCTGGAAGAGTTGGGATTTACGACGGAGCAAACAGGTTTTATTCACCTGCCTTTCCTTGAGGATGAGCTTTTGGCGCACTTCGCTGCAAAGGGGCGTAACGGTTACGAAGTCCAGGCTGCGTTTTGGTCGAAGACTTTGTGGGCACAGTTCATCGTGGCTTTCCGCCATCAGTAGTCCGTCACGGCCCATGATCCAGGACCTTAAAAATCAAGTAGCAGTAATTGCCATTACCTCAACGGTGGATACCGGTAAACGAGGTGGGGATATACCTGCTCTGCAAACAAATGGTCCCGACCAATCACCAATTCCTCGACGGCCTGGAAGGCACCTAGACAACTCCCCACCAGCGGGTCGTCAAATACCAGATAACCGCCATTCTTGTGCATGCAGGGTTTGACGACGCTGTAAGAGTATTTGACCGCCTCATATATATCACAATCAATATGAGCCAGTACCACGGGTTTGGCCGATGCCAGGGCCTTTTCGGCGGTATCCTGAAAATACCCCTTCAGGAAAGTGATGTTGTCCAGTCCAAGCGTGCCGGCAAAAGACTGGATTTCTACGAGATCCACGTTGGCGAAATCTCCCTTGCTGTGCAGGTCCACATCCTTATCGGTTTCAGGCATGCCTTCATAGGTATCCAGTGCATAGATGTGGAAATTCAGATCCAGTTCTTTGCATAGCAAGGCC
This sequence comes from Gammaproteobacteria bacterium, assembly GCA_049591455.1. Classification (GTDB taxonomy): domain Bacteria; phylum Pseudomonadota; class Gammaproteobacteria; order Natronospirales; family REEB76; genus REEB76. Next base: position 122,649 of record JBAWFA010000018.1, on the reverse strand, counting down.
ATGAACATGGAAGAACCGCCGCGGTAGGCGCCAAATTCGAAAATACTGCCTTCCGAATACGCTGCCAGATAGAACCGGATCATCAGATAGATATTGACCGCCTTTGCCTCGGCTATGATAGTGCGCCCAGAGACGCTTTTTATGCATTTTTGGTAGACAGGATCTGCCTTCGCCGCGCTCAGCAACTTGCCAAACTGCAATCCCCAGCCGCGAAGATATCCAGCAGTGATGTCCCGGCCCATTACTATCTTGCTTCCACCCAGGCGTGCGTTCAGAGCGGTCATTTCAGTGCCGAGATCCGATGTGATATGAATGTTCAGCTTATCCGCCAAGCCGCCTAATTTTCCCATTGGATTTGCGCCTCATTCGCTCAGGATAAAGCCTTGTCACTTAAATCTACCGTGGCGAGGATAGCATGATGAGGAATTGCCGGAAAAGCGCGACATTACCCTGGGCACTGGATGCAATGCATGCTTATGCAGTCTTTTTGACGGATGCATGGGCTAGAATGTCAACAGACACCAGAAGGGGTTTTCGTTGGCGCATGGCATATGCCGCCTTGTTGTTTTAAGAGATAACTTGTGAAAATAGTGTGGCCCGTAACGGTTGGGATTGTTTTTCTGCTGAGCGGAATCCTCAGTTATGGGCTCAGCCGCTATTCAGGCCGATGGGCAATATTCGATAATCCGAACCAGCGTTCACTGCATGGCACCCCCGTGCCGCGCCTGGGCGGGATAGCAATTCTTGTGGGCATCCTGACAGCCGGCACCATGATGTTTCGTTGGAATGAAACCGGTTCTTGGTCATTGGTGATGCCAATACTTTTGGCATCCATGCTTGTGATTCTCATCTCGCTTGCTGACGATATTTTTCAAATACCAATTCCGGTGCGTCTGGTTTGTCATTTGATCGCAGGCGCGCTTGTGGTGGCCGGCGGCTTGGCTTTGCATGTATTTTATCTGGTCTCTTGGGCACTCTCCATTCCTGCCATGGTGGGAGCCGGGTTGTCCATCTTGTTCGTCACCTGGATGATTAATCTTTACAACTTCATGGATGGCCTGGATGGACTTGCTGCCGGCATGGGAATAATCGGCTTTTGCACATTTGCACTACTCGGGCACCTCGCGGGTGTCCCGGAATTCACGCGGATCAGCCTGGGTGTTGCAGCGGCCTGCGGAGGTTTTCTGCTGTTGAATTTTCCACCCGCCAAATTATTCATGGGCGACATGGGTTCAGCAAGTCTCGGGTTTCTGGCTGCCGTATTTACCCTGTGGGCGGATCATTCAGGCATATTCCCATTCTGGATCGGCGTAGTGGTGTTCTCGCCGTTTATCGTGGATGCAAGCTGGACTTTGATACGCCGGGTAGTGAAAGGCAGCAAACCATGGGAGGCCCATCGGGAACATTTCTATCAGCGGCTGGTATTGGGAGTGGGATGGGGCCGCTATAAGACCCTGTTGTGGGAATATGGCTTGATGATGATTTGCAGTCTGACGGCCCTGGGTATGGAATGGAGCAACCGGCCGGCGGTAGAATGGGCTGCCTTAGGCAGTCTGATTCTGCTTTATGGGGTGCTGATCGCGTGGATCAATTTTCAAGAAGCCAGGCGGAACACCAAGCACATCACACAATGATAAGGGATTGATGATGGGCACAACGACAGAAGGGTGGCTGTTACTCCGCAATCGCTGGATAGTTTTCATTCATGATCTGTTGTGGATTCCGCTGGCTATTCTACTGGCCTATTGGGTACGCTTTAATCTCGGAACTGTTCCGAGTCCCATCCTGGATCGTACGCTACTGGTAATTCTGGCCGCATTGCCCATGCATGCGGTCACTTTCTGGCTTTTTGGGTGCTATCGGGGTATCTGGCGGTACGCGTCGGTACCCGATCTGATGCGTATTCTGAAGGCTGTCTGTCTTGGCGCGTTGGCCACGGCAATTCTGGTGTTTATGCTGGAACGGCTGCAGGATGTACCGCGATCAGTGTTGCTGATTTATCCGATTTTCCTTGTATTTGGATTGAGCGGGAGCCGTCTTCTTTATCGGGGCTTCAAGGATCAATGGCTCAGCAGGGAGAACTCCACGGGAGGGCGAGCCTTGATCGTGGGTGCAGGCCGTGCTGGTGAACTGCTGATACGTGATCTTAAGCGAAATGGGTCATTCGTACCGGTTGTGTTGGTTGATGATGACCCCAGAAAGCAGGGGTATGATGTGCACGGCGTACGGGTGCGGGGATATCTGAACGATCTTCGTAAACTGATACATCTTTACGAAGTGAAAATAGTGCTGGTTGCCATACCCTCGGCTTCGCGTGAAGCCATGGGTAAAGTAGTGCAGGTATGCAACGAGGAAAAAGTGGAATGCCGTACTCTGCCATCTCTGTCGGAACTCGCGGATGGGAGTGTGGAAATTTCAAGATTGCGCCCGGTCACGGTGGAGGATCTGCTGAGCCGCGAACCTGTGATATTGGATGTTCACGGCATTTCTGATTTTGTCGCCGGCAAATGCATACTGGTCACGGGGGGCGGCGGATCCATCGGTTCAGAACTCTGTCGCCAACTCATCAGCCGCCCGCTTGATAAATTGGTCGTGCTTGACAATGGTGAGTTCAATCTTTACCAGCTTCAGCAGCAACTCCGCGGCCTGCCAAATTACCACCGGACACGGCTGATTCTGGGGGATGTACAGGACGATACCACTGTGGAGGAGGTGTTCAAACTTCACAGGCCGCAGATGGTGTTTCACGCCGCTGCCTATAAGCATGTACCGATGGTGGAGATGAATGCGCTTGAAGGCATGCGGAATAACGTCATTGGTACCAAGGTTGTGGCGGACGCAGCGGTACGCGCAGGCAGTGAATGCTTCGTTCTGATTTCCACGGATAAAACCGTGAACCCCACAAGTGTGATGGGAGCATCAAAACGAGTGGCGGAACTCTACTGTCACGGACTCAGCCAACATTCAAGCACGCATCTTCTCACCACCCGGTTTGGAAATGTACTCGGGTCCAACGGCTCGGTAATACCGTTCTTTGAACGGCAGATTGCCGAAGGCGGACCCGTCACCATCACTCATCCGGAAGTGACCCGGTATTTCATGACGTTGTCCGAAGCCGCAGGCCTGATTGTGCAGGCGGGGACTATAGGCCGTGATGGCGAGATATTTATACTGGATATGGGCCAGCCGGTACGTATCCTGGACTTGGCCAAGCAGATGATTAGGCTAAGCGGGCTGGAGCCGGAACGGGATATCAAAATCGTTTACACGGGTCTTCGACCTGGAGAAAAGCTGCACGAAGATTTGTTCTACACCTGGGAAACCAGGCATCCGACAGCCCATCCCAAGATTTTTCTTGCCGACCATCGCTCTGTTGATTGGGCTACCTTCAGCGTCGAACTCGTCCGGCTGGAACGTGCACTCAAGGCGCGTGATATGAATGCAGCGATGGATTTGCTGAGGCTCATTGTCCCCGAGTACAAGCCCGGTGAGTATCTGGTCGAGGAAAATGGAATACCGGCTACTCCGGCAGCGGCGGTTCCAAACTTGCGAATCATCAAGTAGACCGCTGCGATCAGTGTCTGGGTGTATCGCTAAGATCGCTCACCCGGTTCCTGAAGCCCGATATGAGGGCGGCCTATTTGTGTTGTGTTATCGCACGCACCCAAATAATACGAATTCATCTTAATCATGATTTTGCTGATTCAACGAGGCCTTCGCTGGTTCTCCGGGCAATCCCGCCTTTCCATAAACAGGCGGATATTTGCCGCCGCAGTCACAGTCGGTGCTTTCACCCTCCTTGTAAAAGCCGCTGCTTTAATCAAGGAACTCGTTGTCGCCTTTCGTTTCGGTACAAGCCGTGAACTTGATGCTTTACTGATAGCCTTTGCAATTCCCACATTCGGCATCAGTGTATTAGGGGGATCCATCCAGGCGGCGCTGATTCCTACCTATCTGGAAACCCTGCATAAGAAAGGCAAGCAAGCGGCATCGGCACTCCTTGGCACGGTGTCATCTTATTACTTGGTGTTACTGTTGCTGATAGCAGTAATCCTTATGGTTTCGGCACCTTGGCTGTTACGGATTATGGCGGGGGGTTTTTCCGAGCAAAGCCGGCTGCTGACACAGCATCTGCTCTACTGGCTGCTGCCGGTACTTGTTCTGACGGGGTACGCTCGACTGATGGCGGCCGTACTTGTGGCGGAAAACCATTACGCTATTTCCACCGTTGCAGCTGTGGCAACGCCGATTGCCCTGATTATGAGCATGTCCATGTTCTTTGGCACATTGGGAATTTACTCCCTGGTGGTCGGTTTTTTGGTAGGCGCAGCTGTCGAAATGCTGATTCTGATATGGGTCTCCAGCAGCATCGGATATCAGCCAACGTTCGCATGGGGGCCACTCTCAGTTGAATTCCACCAAGTGCGTATCCAGTATTTGCCGATGATTATCGGCACAATGCTCATGAGCGGGATGATCGTAACAGATCAAGCCATGGCGGCATTGTTGCCGGCAGGGGGAGTTTCAGCACTCAACTACGCCAATAAAGTACCGTCGGTAATCATGAATTTGTCATCCGCTGCAATCGGCACTGCGATACTGCCGTACTTTTCCAGGATGGTGACGGCTGCCGACTGGAAGGGGGTACGGCATGTATGCCGTACCTATGCAGGATTGATCCTTGTAACCTGTGTACCATTGACGGTTATCCTTATTTTACTGTCCGGTGCTATTACCCGGCATCTCTATCAACACGGAGCCTTTTCGGCAACTGATAGCCAAGAGGTGGCCTATGTACAAATATGTCTGCTTATTCAAATACCGTTCTACACGATTAGTATTCTGGCTGTCCGTTTAATCTCGGCCCTCAAGGAAAATACCCTGCTCATGTACGGTGCGGCAGTCAGCCTGGTTGCCAACGCCGTGCTTGATTATGGACTTATGCAATTCATGGGAGTGGCTGGAATTGCGCTTTCCACGTCGTTGGTATATGCCTTGGCGACGATATATCTTTGGCTTATGGCATTCCGGTCCATGAACAAGAATGACGCCGGAATTTAGCGGGCATTTGCGGTTTTCTCATGAAAATAAACCTCGTCATATATTCGCTCGACATGGGCGGAGCCGAGCGTGTTATGAGCATCATGGCTAATCATTGGGCTTCCCAGGGGCATGATGTGACCCTGATAACCCTTCTGGATTCACAAGATTATTATCAGTTGGACAATCGCGTCTGCCGAATCAGATTGGATAAGGCAGGATCCTCCGACGGGAACATCTGGAAAGCCGCCAAGTCCAACATTGCGCGTGTCAATGCACTCAGACGCGTATTCAAAAAGCTGACGCCGGACGTAATAATCAGCTTCACTGCACGTATTAACGTGATAACACTTTTGGCAGCATATGGATTGGATATACCGGTACTGGTATCGGAGCGCACAGATCCAACCCAAGCGGTGATTTCAAGGCCTTGGCAGATTCTGAGACATCTCATGTACCGCTGGGCATACACGGTGGTTGTTCAATCCAATGACGCATTGCTGAAAAGCCAAAGTTTATTTTCAGGAAGCCGCACAGCCGTCATACCCAATCCCGTTTCGATGGCGACATACGAAAGCAATGACCGGCAGTACGATATAAAATTACGTGCGCTGGCCGGGCTGCACGACTCAGCACATATAATTGCAGGGATGGGCAGATTTGATTTTGCCAAGGGGTTTGATTTGCTTATTGAAGCATTTGCCCTGATCGCTGACCGGTATTCAGATTGGTTTTTGGTGTTAATTGGTGACGGAAGAGAGAGAGAAACCCTGCATCAAATGATAGTAAATCATGGACTGGGTGAGCGCGTGTTTCTCGTAGGTCCCACCAAAACACCGCAGAGTCTATTGTCCCAAACCGACATTTTTGTGCTGCCTTCGCGTTTTGAAGGATTCCCAAATGCACTATTGGAAGCCATGGCATGTGGTGTTGCCGTGATAAGTTTCGATTGTCCAAGCGGGCCACGGGATATCATCAGGCCCAATCACGATGGGATTCTGGTCGAGAGTAAAAATTCAGAGGCCCTGGCGCAGGCGATTGAAGAAATGATCCTGAACCCGGCAACGCGAAAGCAGCTTGGGGATAATGCACGGGAAGTTTTAAGCCGATTTTCCGTATCCATGGTGATGGGGCTTTGGCAGTCTCAGATTCCACATATGAACTGGAATGACCAGGGTGGCTGCTAAACCGTTTGCACGCCATGGAGATGACATCCTCCTGAAGCGCGGATTCCTGGCTTTTGTTGTCATTATATTTTATTGCAATATTGGGATTTATCTCTCGCTAGCTGTTTCGCCGCGGGTGGAACCGCAATACTGGTTGGGCCTGGTTGTATTGCTCGCGTGTGTATGGGCAATCTTTTCATCGCGGCATCGTCTGGCTGCATTTAATACACCGCTATTCTTCTGGTGCTTGTTGTTTTCAGGGTTGACGGTGATCCTGTTTGTTGCGATACCGGCATCGCATGTCTCGGAAGTAAAAGAGAGAATCCGCGATGTAATCTCGCTGACAGTGTTATTGTGGATATTTTTGATGATGAGGGATCAGATTGCGTTTCTCAGGAAACTCGTCCTTGCGGCGGTATTACTGGGGGTAGCAATAAATCTAGTCAGTGTTATTTACAGGAATTTCATAGATCCTGTGAAAATCGTGAACGCGGGCCGCGCTGCGGGTTTTTACATTAATCCAAACGAGTCTGCCACGGCGATCATAGCCGGGATGATTATATCAATCGGCATTCTGAGCAAACCCTGGAGAGCATTATTTTCATCTATTGTACTTGTCGGAGTTGTGGTGACTTACTCCAGGGAGGCGATATTGAGTTGGATCATAGTCGTCTTGGCGTTTTGCATTTTAGGGATAGTCGATTGGAAGAAGCTGCTTTTTTGGCTATCCGTATTCATGATTATAGCAATTCTGATCGTATTCATATTAATTAAAATAAACGCATTCGGCGAATTGTCAGCAAGTCGGTACACTACGCAAATACATAGGCTGTTGTTCACAAATGGGGCACAACATGGCACCAGTATGGCAATCCGCCTGACTTTACTCAAAGAAAGCTGGGAGTTATATCTTCGACATCCGTTGTTGGGAAATGGAATTGGTTCAACGGAGCATTGGGGTCTGCCGTATTCGACCCATAACATATACCTGTATTACATGGACGACTATGGGTTGATCGGTTTGTTTCTATATCCATTGCTGGTGTGGTGCATCTTTTATGAATCCGTCGGAGAAACGCGCAAGATTGCATGGTGCATGGCAATATTCCTGCTCTTTTGGGGGCTATTTGATCATGATACAGTCCGCAACTATTACGCGTTGTTCTTAATTTCGTTGATGGCGGCAATGTCGAGGATTTCCAGGCATGCAGATGCTTTCTCAAAATGAGACGCCCCTGCTCCGTGACCGGAATTGATAAATGCGGATCGTGCACATCATCAGCGGGCTTGATACGGGCGGAGCTGAGCTGTTTCTTGAGCGTTTGGCGCGATCTTTGAACGACGGGGAATCTGAGCACGTCATCGTGTCATTGACCGGGCTCGGAACCATAGGCGAGAGAATGCGGCATGATGGGATACGTGTATATGCCTTGAAGTCCGGATGGTATCCCCGCGGGATAACGAGCTTAATTGGGCTAAGACGAATATTAAAAGAGACCCGACCTGATCTGGTGCAGGGCTGGTTGTATCTTGGCAATATTGGCACGCACATCGCGCGTCGATTCGGCGGACTAAGTTGCCCAATAGTGTGGAATATCCGCCACTGCCTGGATGGGTGGGAAGGGGAGAGCGCCCTGCTGCGCGCGCAGATACGTTTGGGCGGCAAGCTGTCGGGCACGGCCGACAGAATACTGTTCAACTCCACCGCTGCTGCGCGCCAGCACGAACGCTTCGGATATCCGCGCAGCAAGGCGGTGATTATTCCAAATGGCTTCGATTGCCGAATCTTCAGTCCGAATCGGGGTTCACGGGCGAGAATCCGTCAGGAACTGGGTATCACTCAGGACGCCGTGGTGGTCGGTCACATCGGCCGTTATCATCCAATCAAGGACCACGTAAACTTTCTGCGAGCGGCGCGCAGGCTGGCCAGCGAGGCGCCCATGATCCGCTTTATGCTCGCGGGCAGGGGCGTCAATTGGCAGAATCCCGCGGTTCGCACCCAGATCGAAGAATTGCAGCTTGGGGGGCATTTGTCGCTCTTGGGCGAGCGTGATGATGTGCCGGCATTGATGAATGCCATGGATATCCATGTGTCATCCTCCTGGTCGGAAAGTTTCCCGAACGCCATTGGCGAAGCCATGGCCTGCGGCATTCCGTGTGTGGTCACCGATGTGGGCGCTTCCGCCGAACTGGTCGCCGAGACTGGCATAGTGGTGCCGGCAAGATCACCGGACCTGCTAGCTCAGAGCATAAGCCGCCTGATTCAAGCCGGCGCGGTCCACCGCAAGGGACTCGGAGAAGCCGCAAGGGACCGAATACTGCAGAATTACACTAATGCGGGAATTGCACGGCAGTATGCCGAGTTGTATCGATCCGTGCTGCACAACAGAATCTAGGGCAGATCAGGTTTATACGCCACACCCGGGCAGGTGAGCGTCAATCCTGTTAATTGAATAGATGTCCGCCCTCGCGGGAACGATGAAGAGGCAGTAAATTCAGAGATTCCTTGATTTTATCTGGAAAAACCCCATTTATTGACTGTCCTGCAGGCGCTTACAAGGATAACGATTTATATGTGTGGCATCGCCGGCTTCATGCAATCCCGACCGGTCGTTTCTGGAGGTAAAGCAGAACGGCTGAAGGTCGCTCAGGGCATGACTGACAGCCTGCGACATCGCGGTCCGGACGATAGCGGCGTGTGGAACGATGATGCAGGCATTACGCTTGCGTTTCGCCGGCTGTCAATTATTGACCTGTCCATCGAGGGCCATCAGCCGATGCTCTCCGCGGACGGCCGCTACGTCATGGTCTACAACGGCGAAGTGTACAACTTCGCCGAGTTGCGTCGTGAACTGGAATCACTGGGCGCCCGATTCAGGGGACATTCCGACACCGAAGTGATGCTGGCCTCGTTTCAATACTGGGGGATTGAACCATCACTCATGCGGTTCGTCGGGATGTTCGCCATCGCGCTTTGGGACCGGCAGACCCGCGAACTGATATTGATTCGTGACCGGCTCGGCATCAAACCGCTGTATTACGGCTGGATTCAGGGCATGTTCCTGTTTGGTTCGGAACTCAAGGCGCTGAAGGCCTATCCCGGCTTTACTGCCGAAATTGACCGTGAAGCCCTGTGCCTATACATGCGGCATAACTACATTCCCGCCCCGCGTTCGATTTACAAAAGCATTTATAAACTGTTGCCTGGACACACGCTCACCGTGCCGTCCCAGGCGCGCGGCCCGGATGACGCGAAAGACAATCACTACTGGTCCATGCGGAAGGTGGCTGAAACAGGGATGAGGGCACACTTCGATTCAGACAATCAGGCAATTGAAGCGCTGGAAGAGTCCCTCAAGCAGGCGATTGCCTGCCGGATGATTGCCGACGTGCCGCTTGGCGCATTTCTCTCTGGCGGCATTGACTCGAGTATCGTTGTGGCTCTAATGCAAGCTCAGAGTAACCGGCCAGTCAAGACTTTCTCGATCGGGTTTCGCGAACCTGAATATGACGAGGCGGCGCACGCACGCCACGTGGCCAAGTATCTTGGCACGGACCATACCGAACTTTATGTGACTTCGGAAGAAGCGATGGCGGTGATTCCATTGTTGCCGCAGATGTTCGACGAACCGTTTGCCGATTCCTCCCAAATCCCGACCTATCTGGTGTCGAAACTGGCAAGGAATACCGTGACGGTGAGTTTGTCAGGTGACGGCGGTGATGAGCTATTTGCCGGCTATAACCGTTATTTTCGCACATTGGATATCTGGCGGAAAATATCGCGGCTACCGCGTGGATTTCGTCAGTTACTGGGGAGTGCACTTGAGAAATCACCCGCCATGTTGCTGCAAGCCGCCGGTACGATATTGCAACCGGCTTTTACTGAAGAAGTATCAGCGGACCGTTTGAAGAAATTCGGTGGGATGCTGGGTAGTGGGACCCCGTCCGGGCTTTATCAGGAACTGTTGGGCCACTGGCGTGACCCGGCGACCGTGGTGTGCGATAGCCGCATGCCCGATTACTTCCTGTCAGATGAGAACAATTGGGTGTTTTCACAGGAGCTGGCGGAGAACATGTCTTTCGCCGATCTCAATACCTATCTGCCGGATGACATTCTTACCAAGGTGGATCGTGCCAGCATGGCAGTGAGTCTTGAAGCACGGGTACCCTTGCTGGATCACCGGGTCGTCGAGCTGGCATGGCGTTTGCCCATGCATATGAAAATACGCGGGCGTGTGGGCAAATGGATTCTTCGTCAGATGCTTTACAAGCACGTGCCGCGCGAGCTGATTGAACGCCCGAAGATGGGTTTTGGCATCCCCATTGGTGAATGGTTGCGCGGCCCGTTGCGCGATTGGGCCGAATCCTTGCTAGATCCGGCAAGATTGTCTCGCGAGGGCTTCTTTGATGGTATGCAGGTGCAGCGCAAATGGCAGGAACATCTGTCGGGCAAACGCCAATGGCATTATCTCCTTTGGGATGTGCTGATGTTCCAGGCCTGGCTGGAGTGTCAATGAGTCCGAAACCGCGTCTGCTCTTTTTCGAGAATAATCCGGCCTATTTTCTTTCCCACCGTCTTGCACTCGCCAAGGCTGCGGAAAAGATGGGCTTTGAAGTGCATGTTGCCGCCATGCCCGGACAAGCGGTACAAGCCATCGAGACTGCAGGTTTTGTTTTCCACATCATGCCGCTGAAACGCAGCGGCATGAACCCCTTCACCGAGTTTCGTACTCTCATGCGGATCCGGCGCCTGTATTGTGAGCTGCGGCCGGATCTTGTCTATCAGATCACCGGTAAACCCGTTATCTATGGAACGCTAGCGGCACGCATGGCGAAGATACGTTATAGCGTCAGTGTGGTATCCGGTCTCGGCTATTTGGCAATGCAAACCGGTATCCGGGGGAGGGTACTCAGATACTTTATTTTCGGTTTGTATCGGTTTTCTTTGCGGCATCCCAGCCAGAAGGTGATCTTTCACAACGGTGACGATCGCAGGCTGTTTGTGGACAAGGGCATCCTTAAAGCCGGCGATACTGTGGTGATACCCGGCTCGGGCGTGGACATGGACCATTTCACACCGCAAACCGAAACGGCGGGTGTGCCGGTGGTGCTGTTTCCGGCGCGGCTGTTGCGCGATAAAGGCGTGAATGAATTTTTCGCGGCGGCTACGCTGTTGCAGTCTCGTGGTGTGCGGGCGCGTTTCCTTCTGGTGGGCGGGACAGACCCGGGCAATCCGAGCGCTATTTCCGAGGCGCAGGTGCGGCAGTGGAATGCGGAAGGTAATGTCGAATACCTCGGCCATGTGGCGGATATGCGAACGATATTTGCCCAATGCCACGTCGTTTGCCTGCCCTCCTATCGTGAGGGCTTGCCCAAGGCGCTGATCGAAGCCGCCGCCTGCGGGCGACCGGTGGTGACGACCGATGTGCCGGGATGCCGTGATGTGGTGGTGAACGGCGAGACGGGTTTGCTGGTAGCGCCGCGCGATAGCACCGCACTCGCCGCCGCACTCCGGCGACTTATAGAGGATAACGATTTACGCCGGCGCATGGGGCAGGCAGGCCGTCGTTATGTGGAAACGCAGTTCTCGACCGGGCAAATCATCATTCGCACCACGGCCATCCTTGCTGCGCTCATGGAATCAACCGGTTTCCAGCGTGGTGGTTAAGGCTGTGACATGAAAAGCATCCTGTTCGTCATACCTTCCCTCGCGGGAGGCGGCGCGGAACACGTCGTGGTGACACTGCTGAAGCACTTAGACAGAGCGAAATTTAAATTATCGCTCGCCGTGATCAATATTGAAGATGCAATTCATCTGGATGATGTGCCCGCCGATGTGGAACTGATTGATCTGGGTTCAAGGCAAGTGCGTGGCGCGCTTGTCAAACTTGTGAGATTGATCCGTAAACGTCGCCCGGATGTGGTGTTTTCCACCCTGAGCCATCTCAACCTGGCGGTTGCGCTGCTCAGGCCATTCCTGCCATCGCAGACGCGTTATATAGGCCGTGAGACCAGCGTGGTTAGCAAGGTTATGTACCTGCATCGCTGGCCGACAATTATGTGGTTCCTGTACAAAACCGCATACAAAAGACTGGATGCGGTCGTTTGTCAGTCGCAGGCCATGCGCGATGACCTGATTGCGGTGTACGGGTTCCCGGCACGCAAGGCCGTGGTCATTCACAACCCTGTTGACGTCGAATGGGTACGCATACGTGCGCAGGAAGTCATCGAGCTCATCGGAATGAAACCGGATCGGCGCAATTTGGTCACTGCCGGTCGCCTGAGTCATGAGAAAGGCATGGATATGCTGCTGGAGGCGCTGGCGTTGTGCCGCAATAGCCGGCTCAACCTCGTGATCCTGGGTGAGGGTGGGCTGCGCCGAACGCTGGAGGAACGTGCTGCGAAATTGGGGATTCACGAACAAGTACAGTTCATCGGCTTCCAGCCCAATCCTTACCCGTACTTTGCGCAGGCGGATCTGTTTGTGTTGAGTTCGAGGGTAGAAGGTTTTCCGAACGCGGCGCTGGAGGCGTTGGCCTGCGGCACACCGTTGGTGGTTACGCCGTGTGACTCAATCCGAGATTTGGCGTTGGGTGCGCAGGAGGGGCTGGTGGCCAGCAGCTTCAGTCCAGCCGCGCTGGCTGAGGCTATCCGGGAAGCGCTGGACAACCGATCGGGATTTTCGCCGTCAATCGAACGCATCCGTGCAGCCTTTGATGTTTCAGTCGTCGTGCGTCAGTATGAGGAGTTATTGGGTATGTTGCCTGAAAAGTGGTGAAAAACCCGCGGAGAAGCAGGCTATTTTGACCGCTTGGTTTAGAATAAAAACCTTTCGCGCCGCTGGCGCGATTCCAGCGGCTTTGGCAAACCAAGAGCGAGGGTGGGATGCGCAAGATTGCGGTCATAGGTCTGGGGTACGTGGGCTTGCCGGTTGCTGTGGCCTTCGGTTGCAAGAGCCGCGTGATCGGTTTCGACATCAACGAACAGCGCCTCGCGGAGTTGCGCGCTGGGCATGATCGTACCGGCGAAGTGACAGGTGCTGATCTGGCTGCCACGGATCTCGCTTATACCAGCGATATCAAGCTTCTGCGCGGGGCGGATTTTCACATCATCGCGGTACCTACGCCGGTGGATGAAGCCAACCAACCTGATCTCACCCCCATGCTGCGAGCCTCGGAGACCGTCGGTAAAGCACTGAAGCGTGGAGATATCGTGGTGTATGAATCCACGGTCTATCCGGGAGCCACCGAGGAAGAATGCGCGCCCATCCTGGAGCGTGAATCGGGGCTTAAGTGTGGTGTGGATTTTTTTCTAGGCTACAGCCCGGAGCGCATCAATCCCGGTGACAGGCAGCATACTTTCACAAAGATCAAGAAAGTGGTTGCAGGCCAGACACCGGAAATTCTGGACATAGTCGCGTCGGTTTACGGAAGCGTCGTGACTGCAGGCGTGCACAAGGCGCCGAGCATCAAAGTGGCGGAAGCGGCCAAGGTCATCGAGAACACTCAGCGGGATCTCAATATCGCGCTGATGAACGAACTGGCGCTGATTTTTGACCGTATGGGTATTGATACCCAGGCAGTCCTGGAGGCCGCCGGCACCAAGTGGAATTTCCTGCCGTTCCGCCCCGGCCTCGTGGGCGGTCACTGTATCGGCGTGGACCCTTATTACCTGACCCACAAGGCCGAGAAAATCGGCTACATCCCACAGGTGATCCTTTCCGGCCGCCGTATAAATGACAGCATGGGCCGCTTTATCGCCCAGCGTACCGTCAAAGAAATGGTTCGTGCCGGTCACGACGTGCGTGGCGCTACCGTGACGGTGTTGGGCCTGACTTTCAAGGAAGATTGTCCGGATCTGCGCAATTCAAAGGTGGTGAATATTTTGCGTGAGCTGCAGGGTTTCGGAGTGCAATTACAGGTTTCGGATCCGTTGGCGGATCCTGGGGAAGCGCAGCATGAATACGGTGTCACGCTGATGCCGTTCAAAGATCTCAAGCCCGCCGATGCGCTGATCGTGGCTGTCGCGCACGATGCATACCGCAAATTCAGTCTCGTCGAGCTCAGGCATTTACTCAAGGATCCGCCGCTGGTGATGGATGTGAAATCCATATTCCCGCGCGCGGCAGTTGAAGCCGCAGGTATACGCTTGTGGCGGCTGTGACCGGAAATGTGACAGGTATCAAGGAGTGTGAAGCGGAGCTGAGCGCGCATCCTCGCAAATGGACGATAACCGGCGTCGCGGGGTTCATAGGTTCCAATCTACTGGAGCGCCTGCTGACCCTTGACCAGACGGTTGTAGGCCTGGATAACTTCAGCACCGGCAAGCGTGAGAATCTTGCCGCGGTGCGTAAACTGGTTTCTGAGGTTCAATGGGAGCGTTTTGTTCTTGTAGATGGCGATATTCGTGATCTTGCAGCCTGCCGCCATGCTGTTAAGGATGTGGATTATGTACTGCACCAGGCCGCATTGGGTTCGGTTCCACGTTCACTGCTGGACCCCATCGCCACGCACGAAAGCAATGTCAATGGTTTTTTGAACGTACTGATGGCGGCGCGTGATGCGCGTGCACGCCGTTTCATATACGCGTCGTCCAGCTCCATTTATGGGGATCATCCAGACCTGCCGAAAGTGGAGCACAAGATCGGCAAACCCTTGTCGCCTTATGCCGCGACAAAATTCATTGACGAGGTATACGCCGAGGTATTCGCGCGCAGCTATGGTATGCAGGTGATGGGTCTGCGCTATTTCAATGTATTCGGTCCGCGTCAGGATCCGGAAGGCGCCTATGCCGCCGTCATACCGCTATGGTTTAAGGCGCTTCTGGAAGGCGCGCCGGTTTATATCAATGGCGACGGTGAGACCAGCCGCGATTTTTGTTTTATAGATAATGCGGTGCAGGTGAATTTGCTGGCCGCCGTAACAGAAAACCCTCATGCCATCAATCAAATATACAATGTCGCCGTTGGCGAGTGCACCACGCTCAACCAGTTGTACGGGCTGATCCAGGCGGAAGTACTGAAGCGCCTTCCGATGCAGACACGTGAGCCGGTGTACCGCGAATTCCGTGACGGCGACGTGCGTCACTCCCTCGCGGACATTTCCAGGGCGCAGCGTCTCTTGGGTTACAGGCCGGTGTTTACCGTCACCCAGGGGCTGGCGCGATCGGTGGAGTATTACCTTAACCTGTTCGCCGGCCAGATCTAAAGCATCCGACGAAGCCCGTTTGGCGCCGCTAGTCAACGATGCCCTGATCGGACCGTTTTCGAGTTTGGTGAGGGTTCCTTGAGGGGGCGGTTGATATCTCGTTATACTGTCACCCCGAAACAATCTCCTGCACCGACACCTTGGGGCATACGTCGCTCGGGAAAAACTGAAAAAGGATATGGTAAATCTTGTGCAGATGCAGCACATACAACCGTTGTATGCGAGGAGTCTGACGAACACCCGGTTCCTTCAGCAACAACTCTTCTATCCATTGTTGCTGTGGTATGCACTCGGCCTTGCGGTGGTCATGTCCGCGTCGTTCCTGGTCATGGCGTATCTTTCGCACAGCCACGTGACGTTCGCGACTTTCGAACGGCAGCATGTCTTCCTGTTTATCGCTGTCGCGTTTGCTTACCTGCTGGCCGCGATCCTGGTGGAAAAGACCAACCGTTTCCCCGGTTGGAGTTCCATAGCGGTCGTAGTGCCCGTGGTATCGGGCGTGTTTCTCATACTGGTTTGCCTGTTGTTGATTGGCAGGCTGTACTATGCGCGCAGTTTCCTGGTGATGGCCTACTTCGTCACGCTGTTTTGGCTGATGTTTGGCCTGTATGTGCGTCGCCGTTTGTTCGTGCCTCATCTCGCACTCGTCACCGTAGGAGAAGCCGCTGCGCTGTCAGATATACGTAGCATTCGCTGGCAGGTTCTGAAGGAACCTATTTTGACGGACCGGAATATTCACGGCGTTGTTGTGGACCTGCATGCAGATTTGCCGGTGGAATGGCAGCGTTTCATCGCCAACTGTGTGCTGCATCGCATTCCGGTCTATCATTCCTTGCTGATTTACGAGAGTATGACAGGCAGGGTATCGCTTGATCACCTATCGGAAGGTTTGCTGAATAATCAAGGTCCATCGGCGCCGCATGCGCTGATCAAACGCTGCTTTGATCTGATCATTGTGTTGGCGTCTTTACCGATCGTTGTGCCGTTCATGCTGGTCATGGCCCTGATCATCCGCTTGGACTCCCCTGGTCCGGTGTTGTTCATACAGAAAAGAGTGGGTCGTGAGGATCGTGTATTTTCGATGGTGAAATTTCGCAGCATGCATGTGGGAGCCGAGGATGATGGAGCCAGGTTCGCCGACGCGGGGGACTCGCGGATCACACGCGTTGGAAAGTTCATGCGCAAGTTGCGCGTAGATGAGCTGCCGCAGATATGGAATATCCTCATGGGACACATGAGTCTTGTGGGCCCTCGCCCCGAGCAGAGCTGTTTTGTCAAAAAATTCGAGGAAGAGATCCCTTTTTATCGTTTCAGGCACAGCGTGCGTCCGGGCATCACCGGCTGGGCGCAGGTAACCCATGGTTACACTGCGGATACGGAATCGACAACAGAGAAACTCGAACGGGACATCTATTACATAAAATATATGTCGTTCTGGCTGGATTTCTCCATCCTCATGAGGACGGCGCGGACCCTGGTTACCGGTTTCGGAGCGCGCTGAAGTTGCAGAACCTATGACGGGGAAACTGTTTGTCAAGACCTTCGGTTGCCAGATGAATGAGTACGATTCCGCGAAAATGGCGGAGGTGCTGTGGGATTCCCATGGTTACGAACTGACAGAACAGGCTGAAGAGGCCGACGTGATTCTGCTCAACACCTGTTCGGTGCGCGAAAAAGCCCAGGAAAAGGTGTTCTCCCAGTTGGGCTGGTGGCGTGAACTGAAGCAGCAGCGACCTGAGCTGATCATCGGTGTGGGTGGCTGCGTCGCAAGCCAGGAAGGCGAGGGCATCGTCAAGCGCGCGCCTTTCGTGGACTTGGTGTTCGGTCCCCAAACGCTGCATCGTCTGCCGCAGATGCTGGAAGAAACCCGCCGTACCCGGCGGCCGGCGGTGGATATCTCGTTCCCAGAGATTGAGAAATTCGACAATCTCCCGCCGCCGCATGCCGAAGGCGTGACGGCTTTTGTTTCTGTCATGGAAGGCTGTAGCAAGTACTGCACGTTCTGCGTCGTTCCCTACACGCGCGGTGAGGAAGTGAGCCGGCCGTTCGATGACGTAATCGCCGAGATCGCGGCACTGGTGGGGCAGGGCGTGAAGGAAGTGACACTGCTGGGCCAGAACGTCAATGGCTATCGTGGCGTCATGCACGGTGGTTCCACGGCAGACTTGGCGTTACTGATCGAATACATATCGGTCCTGGACGGCATTGAGCGTATTCGCTTCACCACCTCTCACCCGCTGGAGTTCAATGACCGATTGATCCGGACTTTTGCGGAAGTGCCAAAACTCGCCAATTACCTGCACCTGCCGGTGCAGAGCGGCTCGGACCGGATTCTCGCCGCCATGAAACGCAACCATACGGTGCTGGAATACAAAGCGAAGATCAGGAAATTACGCGCCGTGCGGCCGGATATCAGTCTGTCCACCGACATCATCGTGGGATTTCCGGGAGAGACCGAACAGGATTTTGATGCGACCATGAAACTTGTAGAGGATGTGCGATTCGATCAAGCCTTCAGTTTCATTTACAGTCGTCGCCCCGGCACGCCAGCAGCATCCTTCCACGATAGTGTACCGCATGAAGAGAAAGTGCGCCGGCTGGAGATGTTGCAGGCGCGTATCCATGAGTTTGGCCAGCAATACATGCGACAATTGGAGGGAACCGTACAGCGGGTGCTGGTGGAACGACATTCCGCTAAAAACTCACATGAGCTGGCCGGGCGCACTGAGTGTAACCGCTGGGTAAATTTTGCGGGTAATGCGCGCCTCATCGGCCACTTCGCGGATGTGGCAATCATCGAAGTCAAACAGAATTCCCTGCGTGGCCGGCTCGCCGGTCAGATGAAAATGCCTGACGTTCAGTCTCCGCAACAGGTATTTGTCGGTTAGACCATTGTCCGAAGCCACACCTGTTTCTCTGGACCTGTCACTTGAACCCGCCGACAACGACCGGCTGGCGAATCTCTGCGGCCAGTTCGACGAGCATCTGCGCCAACTGGAACAGCGGTTGGGTGTGGAGATTAACAACCGCGGCAACCAGTTCCGCGTCATCGGCGACGCGGAACCGGCACAAGCTGCCGTGGCCATCCTGAAGGATCTTTACGCTGCCACCGCCCTTGAGCGCATCCGCCGTGAAACCGTGCATTTATCCCTGCAGCAAACCGCTGTCGCGACTCTGCTGAAGGAGAAACATGAAGTGGAGACCACGGACGAGATCGTGATCTCCACCAAAGAGGGACGCGTGCACGGCCGCGGTCCGAACCAGCGGCGTTATTTGCAGAATATCGCCTCGCACGATCTTACCTTTGGAATTGGTCCCGCGGGCACCGGCAAGACCTATCTGGCCGTCGCCAGCGCCGTGGCAGCGCTTAACCGTGACCAGGTGCGGCGGCTGGTGCTGGTGCGTCCGGCGGTGGAAGCCGGCGAGCGTTTGGGTTTTTTGCCCGGCAACGTGACCGAAAAGGTGGACCCCTATCTGCGTCCGATTTACGACGCCCTCTACGAGATGCTGGGATTCGAGCGGGTAAGCCGTCTGCTAGAGCACGGCGTCATCGAGGTGGCGCCGCTGGCGTTCATGCGCGGCCGGACATTGAACGAAGCGTTCATCATCCTCGATGAAGCCCAGAACACCACCATTGACCAGATGAAGATGTTTCTGACGCGTATCGGCTTCGGATCGAAGACCGTAGTCACCGGTGACATCACTCAGGTGGATATTCCGCGACCGCAACGGTCGGGCCTGCGGGATGCAGTTGATCTGCTGCGTAACATGGACGGCGTGAGCTTCGCTTTCTTTACTGCCGCCGATGTAGTGCGCCATCCACTGGTGCAGCGAATCGTCAGCGTCTACGAGCAACGTGACCCGCCGGAAGACCCCCAGCGTTAGGATGCAGACTGCAGCCGAGACAGCCGCTCTCACAATATTGGAAGAACTCATGGCGAAGGAAATACAGGCAACGGTACAGAAACCGATCCGAGGCAAAACACCGCCGGCCTTGGGAACCATACATGGGTCCAGGCGATGGCACCTGGGCCTAGCCGCGCGTTTACGTGCTCGCGGCAAAAATGCCTTTATCAAGAAAATCCGCGCCGGTGGCCAAGTGCTTGATGTGGGCTGCGGCAACAATTCGCCGTTCCAATTCAAGAGCCAGCGACCCGATCTCTGTTACGTTGGGTTGGATGTGGCGAATTATAACCAGACACGTGCACCGGATCGCTATGCGGATCGGTACATTCTCACCAGCCCTGAAGAATTCGCTGTTGTTCTAAATTCCTTTTCCCATGAATTCGACGCAGTGGTTTGCTCGCACAACCTTGAACACTGCGTGCATCCGCAAGCGGTCATGGAAGCCATGCTGGGGGCTCTCAAGCCTGGTGGTTCCCTCTACCTGGCCTTCCCCTGTGAAGCGAGCGTAGCTTTCCCGAAGCGACGGGGATGTCTTAATTTCCACGACGATGCCACACACCGCATGCCGCCGGAATACGACAAAGTGCTTGCAACTATCAAATCCACCGGTCTGATAATTGAATTTGCCTGTAGACGTTACCGTCCTCTCATCCTCTGCTTCTTGGGTTTGATGTTGGAGCCGGTAAGCTGGGCACTGAAAACTAATATGCCTTTGGGTTCTACTTGGGCACTGTACGGCTTCGAAAGCATAATCTGGGCCACACGCCCCGTTGCTGTTTTATGACGACACATCGCGTTGCATCGAGGTGAAGATCGCCACTCACAATATATTGAAAGAGCACATGACAAAGGAAATGCGCGTAACGATACAGAAAGCGACGCGAGTCAAAACACTGCCGACTCAGATACAGTTCACCCGCTGGGTACAGGCTGCCTTGGCTGGCAAGCATGCTTCGGCGGAATTGAGTATCCGTATTGTGGATGAAGATGAGAGCACCACCTTCAACCAGACTTACCGGCATAAGGATTACCCCACCAACGTGCTGTCGTTCCCCGCAGAGCTGCCGCCTGGCATCCAATCGTTACTGTTGGGCGATCTGGTGATGTGCGCGCCGGTGGTGATGAAGGAAGCAGCCGAACAGGGCAAGGCGGCGGAAGCCCATTGGGCACACCTGACGGTGCATGGCACCCTGCATCTTCTAGGTTATGACCACATGACGGAGGTCCAGGCCCGGAAGATGGAGTCCCTGGAGGCCGCCATTCTTGCGGGCTTGGGCTTCCCCGACCCCTACGCCTGAATCCCACTCGTTTGCAGTCGTAGCCATACCCGATAAACTTGCCCCCCTTAGTTGTCTTGAAGTACGCGAATCCCCATGAGCATTGACCCCACCCGCACCACTCACGGCCCCGGGCTGCGGGCGTGGTTCGAGAATTTACGCCAGGCCCTGGCTGGCGAGCCGCGGGACCGGGAGGAACTGCTGGAACTGCTGCGGGACGCCCAGGAGCGCAACCTGTTTGACGCCGATGCCCAGGCCATGCTGGAAGGCGTCCTGCAGGTGGCAGACATGCAGGCCCGCGACATCATGATTCCCAGGGCCCAGATGGTGGTGCTGGAGAAAGATGCCTCGCTGCGGGAAGTGATGGCGGTAGTGGTGGATTCCGGTCATTCGCGTTTTCCGGTGGTAGGCGAGAGCCGCGACGAAGTAATAGGCATCGTGCTTGCCAAGGATCTGTTGGAACATTTCCTCGAAGATCCGGAAGGGCCGTTCAGCCTGCGTGAATATCTGCGGCCAGCGCCATTTATCCCAGAGAGCATCCGCTTGAACGTGTTGCTGAAGAATTTTCGCGCCAGTCACAACCATATGGCCATCGTCGCCGACGAGTACGGCGGCGCAGCCGGATTGGTGACCATAGAGGATGTGCTGGAGCAGATCGTCGGCGACATTGACGACGAATACGACGTGGACGACGAAGCGCGCATCCTCAAGCACACCGATAAACGCTATACCGTCAAGGCCCTGACGCCCATCGAGGATTTCAACGAGTACTTCGGCACCAGCTTCAGCGACGCGGAATTCGACACGGTGGGCGGTTTGGTTATGCATGCCTTCGGCCATCTACCCAAGCGCGGCGAGAAAACCCTCATCGGTAATCTGCGATTCAAGATACTGCGCGCCGACAGCCGGCGGCTGCATCTGCTGGAAGTGATACGCAAGAATACGGCCGCCCCGCCCGCCCCTGATTCCGCGGCATGAGTGCCGCGTTTGTTTCCAGCACACGCACGTTCTGCAACGTGATTGCCACGGCGCTGAGTGTCTGCGAGGAACGCGCGCGTTCCGGCGTGCTCGGTGACGTGCTGGCGCTCATTTGCGGCGCACTCGCGGTACTGGCGTTCGCACCGTTCAATCTCTATCCCCTGGCGATCTTCACCCTGGCGGCCTTGTTCTGGCTGCTGAATGGGGTTCCGGCACGCCGCGCATTCTGGCGCGGATTCCTGTTCGGTGCGGCGGAATTCTCCTTCGGTCTCTACTGGCTATACATCAGTATCCATGTGGTGAGTGCCGCGCCGATATGGTTAACGCTGCTGGTGATCGCCGCCGTGGTGACCATCATGGCGGTGTACGCTGGCCTCGCATGCGGGCTGGGTATCTGGATTGCGCCGCATGCCGGCATGCGGCGCTGGGTTTTGGTATTGCCGGCATTGTGGACTTTGCTCGAATGGTTGCGCGGCTGGCTGTTGAGCGGTTTTCCCTGGCTCAGTCTGGGTTACAGCCAGATAGGCAGTTTTCTGAAGGGCTACGGGCCCGTGCTGGGTGTCTATGGCGTGAGTCTCGCCGTGGCGCTGTCTGCGGGTCTGCTGTTAAGCACACTGGCACCCGGCGCGCGCGTGCGGGTACGGCTGGTGTTACTTGGGGTGTTGGCGGCGCTCTGGATAGCAGGTGGCATGCTGGCAACGGTGCCCTGGACCCATCCTTCCGGTGCACCCATCAAGGTCAGCCTGGTGCAGGGTGATATTCCTCAAAGTCTCAAGTGGGATCCGCAGGAATATCTGCCCACACTGAAACTCTATCGCGAGCTGACCGAGGCGCATTGGGACAGCCGTTTGATTATCTGGCCGGAAGCCGCGATTCCCGACTATGCGGACGTGGTGAAACAGGACTATCTGGATCCTCTGGGGGCGCAAGCGCGCAAGCATGGTGCTGATATGCTCATCGGCGTTCCCACGGAGAACCTCACTACGGGTGCGGCCTATAACAGCGTCATCAGTCTGGGCAGCCACGACGGCGTGTACGACAAACGCCATCTGGTGCCCATGGCCGAATATTTCCCGGCGCCGGCCTGGGTCACGCGCTGGCTCGAAAGCATGAACCTGCCGTACTCCTCGTTTACCGCCGGCGCCCCCGATCAACCGCTGCTGCGGGTCGCGGGATATCCCGTGAGCGTGTCCATCTGTTACGAGGACGCCTTCGGGAATGAGATAATGCGCGACCTGCCGCAGGCGGCGTTCCTGGTGAACGTGACCAATGATGCTTGGTTCGGGGATTCCATCGCACTGCCACAGCATTTCGAGATTTCGCGCATGCGGGCGCTCGAGGCGGGGCGTTATCTGTTGCGGGATACGAATACGGGGATCACGGCCGTGGTGAGCCCGGCGGGCGGGATAGTCAAAAAGCTCGGCGTGGACAAGAGTGGTGTGCTGACCGTCGAGGTTCCTCCCTATGACGGCAGTACGCCGTATGTCAAAGTAGGTAACCTCGCGGTAGTGATGGTGTGCATCCTGCTGATTCTCACAACGGGCTGGCGGAAACAGTGGAGATTCCGGTGGAGCTGAAAGTCAAGCGCGACGGAGCGAAACTTCAGGGAAGGATCATGAAATGCAGTTGTTGAACAGGGGAAATATGCCGGTTGATATCCCGCTTCGCTGGCTGACCACGTTTTTGATGCTGGTATTCCCCGCAGCCACGCTTTTTGTGAACCGCGGCGACAGTTATACCCTGGGACTTTTGAGTTTGATCGGCGTCTGGGTATGGATCCGTGACGGTGCCCGGCCCTGGCTGGACCGCCACAGCGGCACACTTTGGTTTGTCTGCACACTGTTTTTTGCGGTGGCCGTCTTGTCCTATATTTTTGGTCTGCAAACGGAAGACGGTTTCCATTTCCTGGGACGTTATCTGCGGTTCCTGTTCATCGCGCCGGCATATCTAGCTTTCCGCCGCTATCCGCCTACAGCCAAGACTGCATTTACCGGTCTCGCGCTGGGCGCATTGGTAAGCGGCGTGCTGGCGATGCTGCTGTTCATGCACGCCCACACGCCCATCCGCGTACAGGCCACGACTGAACTCTCGATTATCTTCGGCGATCTTGCCACCACCATGGTGTTGTGCACGGTGGCGGGATTCGGCCTGATGGCGGCTTCCCGGCGTGTCTGGTCGGTGCCACTGTTGATTCTATGTCTGGCGGGCGGTGTCGCGGCGACCTTGTTGTCCGGCACGCGCGGTGCGTGGATTCCGCTGCTATTGCTGCCTCTGGCATTGATGACACCCCTGAGTGGATTCCTCAAACGCCGCTACATATTCGCCATAGTACTGGTGCTGGTGGCCGTGTTTTCATCGTTTTATTTTATGGCTCGCAGCGGTACCCAGATAAGGCTCACGGATGTCCGCAATAGCGTGCGAAATTATTTTGTCGCGCTTCATCACATGAATACGCCTATTGGAGGGTTCGACGGCCGGTCAATCTGCAAAAATGATGAGGAGTTTTTGAAGGCATGGGTGCAATCGGGCCGTTCAGTCTGGGGTTCACCGGAAGTGGAAGTTGTGGCTGATCCGCATCTTGGCCATATAGCAGGATGTACGGCTGATTATGCGGTGCGTTTGCATAACCATAGCGCTGACCAGGTGACGCAATATATCTTTCCGCGCCTTCCTGATCCCTCAGCCAGTGAACAGCATACAAAACTCCTGGTACGCGGAGAGGGCAAAGTGATCTTTTTGGAAGGAAAAGAAGTTGGCCGGATAAGTACCTCGACATATCAATACATTGCGCTCAGCGATTATAAAGTGCCCGGCCAAACCGTTATGGTCTATATCACGGTTTTTGTTTCGCCGGACAAAACTGTTTGGCTGGTGCCGCTGGATAGTTATTTCGGCGAATACAGCCTGTCAATAGCCAATACGTCGTTAGGCGGCCGTTTTGAGATGTGGCGGTCCGCCTGGCATCTGTTCCTGGATCACCCCTTGCTTGGTGTCGGAACCGGCGCATTCCAGGAGAACACGTTGCAACTCGTCCATGCGCGCGTGATCGCCCCGTTTGCCGGTATTTACGATCACCCGCACAACGATTACCTCAACGCCCTTTCCAGTTGCGGCATCATCGGTTTCACTGCGCTGCTTGCACTCTTGCTGTTGCCGGCGTGGTTTTTCATACGCGCCGTGCACAGTGCTGAACGGGTGACCCATGCACTGGGTCTTGCCGGTGCGTTGACCGTGGCGGGCTTCGCCATCTACGCGCTCACCGACACGGTATTCCTGCATTCGATGATGATTACCTGGTACGTGATTTACCTGGCGTTGTTCTACGCTCTGATTCAGACGCAGGCCAAAAAAGAAAATGGCGAAACCCGCTGACATGCACGACCAATATCAGCCACGAAATATCGAAGCCGGGGCCCGCTGGCGTTGGGAATCACAAGGTCTGTTCAAGACAGATGAAAGCTCTGTTGCCGCCAGGTATTACTGTCTATGCATGTTGCCCTATCCCAGTGGTCGGCTGCACATGGGCCACGTACGCAACTACACCATCGGTGACGTAATCACGCGCTTCCAGCGCATGCAGGGCAAAAATGTGTTGCAACCCATGGGTTGGGATGCCTTCGGTTTGCCGGCGGAGAACGCGGCCATCAAGAACGGTGTGCCGCCGGCAAAATGGACTTACGACAACATTGCCTATATGCGCAAGCAGTTGCAGTCGCTGGGATTAGCTATCGACTGGTCGCGGGAGATCGCCACCTGCGATCCCAAGTATTACAAATGGAACCAGTGGCTGTTCCTGCGCATGCTGGAAAAAGGCATTGCTTACAAAACCAGCGGCACCGTGAACTGGGATCCGGTGGACCAAACGGTGTTGGCCAACGAACAGGTGATAGACGGGCGTGGCTGGCGCACCGGCGCATTAGTAGAGAAGCGCGAAATCCCCATGTATTACCTGCGTATCACCGAGTATGCCAAGGAATTGTTGGAAGCGCTGGATGCATTGCCGGGCTGGCCGGAGCGCGTCAAGACCATGCAGGCCAACTGGATTGGCCGAAGCGAGGGCGTGGAAATCGGTTTTCCTTATGACGGTGGTGTGCTCAAAGTGTTCACGACGCGCGCTGATACGCTGTTGGGTGCCACGTATGTTGCCGTCGCGGCGGAACATCCGCTGGCGGCGCAAGCCGCGGCCAGTAACCCGCAGGTTGCGGCCTTCATCGAGGAATGCCGCCAGGGCGGCGTCACGGAAGCAGAACTGGCCACACAGGAAAAGAAAGGCGTGCCTACCGGATTGTTTGTCAGCCATCCGCTTACCGGAGAAAAACTCCCGGTGTGGGTGGCCAATTACGTGCTCGTGAGTTATGGCGAAGGCGCGGTTATGGCGGTGCCGGCTCATGACCAGCGAGATTTCGAGTTTGCCATTAAATATAAATTGCCGATCAAACAGGTTCTTGAGCACAACGTGTGGAAAGTTGCTGTAAAGAAGGGATGGAACCTTGATGATTATCGCTTTTATCAATTTGACACAATACTCTGGAAAGACTGGTATTCATCAAAATCTGAAGATGATGTACTTGTTGTTAATTCCGGCAAATATGATGGCATGTCGCCGTATCAGGCGATCGACGCAATCGCAGCGGACCTCAAAGCCAAGAATCTCGGCGAAACACGCACTGTGTATCGGCTGCGTGATTGGGGCATTTCGCGCCAGCGCTACTGGGGATGTCCGATCCCCATCATCCATTGTGAACATTGCGGCGATGTGCCGGTGCCGGATGACCAGATCCCTGTCGTCCTGCCGCAAAATC
The DNA here is from genome assembly GCA_049591455.1 of Gammaproteobacteria bacterium. GTDB lineage: Bacteria > Pseudomonadota > Gammaproteobacteria > Natronospirales > REEB76 > REEB76. The sequence goes on along the minus strand of JBAWFA010000018.1, from coordinate 96,274 downwards.
TGATCTCGGATGGCACCGGCAATCCTCTGGCGAAATGCGAAGCTTTTATTCAATGCACTTGTCCGAAATGCGGCAGGCCGGCGCGGCGCGAGACCGATACCATGGACACCTTCGTGGATTCATCCTGGTATTACATGCGCTATGCCTGTTCCGATAATGACCAGGCCATGGTGGATGAGCGCGTGAATCACTGGTTGCCGGTGAACCAATACATAGGCGGCATCGAGCACGCCATTCTGCACCTGCTATATTCGCGCTTCTGGACCCGGGTCATGCGCGACATGGGCTTGGTGAAATTCGACGAGCCGTTCACAAATTTGCTGACCCAGGGCATGGTGTTGAACCACATTTTCTACCACAAGGGTGCAGCCGGTGGCATCACCTATTACAGCCCCGATGACGTGCAGACGCGGCTGGATGGAAAAGGTCAGATCACCGGCGCGACACTCAAGAGCGACGGCCAAGCGCTGGAATATGGCGGCATGGGTACCATGTCCAAATCCAAGGCTAACGGCGTGGATCCGCAACAACTGGTGGACAAATACGGCGCCGACACGGTGCGGCTGTTCATGATGTTCGCGGTGCCGCCGGAGCAAACACTTGATTGGTCCGAGGCGGGCGTGGAGGGTGCGCACCGGTTTCTGAAACGCCTGTGGAAAGCCGTGATGGATCACGTGAGCGCCGGTCCGGTTCCGGGATTGGAGGTTGGCATGCTCGATGACGGCCAACGCGGTTTGCGCCGACACATCCACGAAACCATCGCCAAGGTCGGCGATGACATCGGGCGCCGCTATACTTTCAATACAGCAGTCGCGGCAGTCATGGAACTTTTGAATGCCCTCACACGCGATCAGAGTGTCTCCGCTGCGGATCGGGCGCTGAAACAGGAAGGCCTCGAAGCCATCATCTTGCTGCTCTCGCCCATGACTCCGCATATCTGTGAGACACTCTGGAACGAACTGGGCCATGCCGAGTCGGTGATGACGGTCCACTGGCCCGTTACCGATGCAGCAGCCCTGGTCCGGGATCGCATCGAACTGGTAGTGCAGGTGAACGGCAAGTTGCGCGGTCGCGTAACAGTGGCGGCGGATGCCGGCCAGGAAAGCATGGAAAGCGCTGCACTCATGGAACCCAACGTACAGCGCTTCATTCAGGGCAAGACCGTCCGCAAAATAATTGTGGTAGCCGGCAAGCTCGTGAACGTGGTGGTGTGATGCAACGATCTGTGAGCCACTCTTTTTGTATTGCGGGAGCGCTGGCGCTGCTGTTGACCGGCTGTGGCTTTCATCTGCGCCAGCCAGCCCGGTTGCCGGCCGTCATGTTGCGTACTTATATAGACGATTCAAGCGGTGATCGAGAGCTGGTGCGCGAGCTGCGCCGCAGCCTGACCACGCCTTCTACCACGGTGATCGATGATGCCGTTCACGCCACGGCGGTATTGAATATCACGAAATCCCAACGCTTCCAGCGGGTGCTGTCGGTGAGCAATACCGGCCAGCCGCTGGAATACCAGGTGGCGTATCAGGTAGAATTTTCCCTCACGGGCGCAGGCAAGACGTTGATCGTGCCGCAAACCCTGACTTTGACGCGCAATTATGCCTACGATGTGGCTAGTGTGATTGGTGACACCGAGCAGGCGAATGTGCTGTACAACGCGCTTGAAGACAACATGGCACAATTGATCCTGTTCAAGCTCGAAGCTGCCGGCCGCAAGAAGCCGGTGAGTCATTAGCTCTTGAAGCTCACTCCCGACAAACTTGATACCCATCTAAAAACCGGACTCGCACCTGCGTACCTGATTGCTGGCGACGAGCCCTTGCAGCGGGAGGAAGCCGCAGATGTCATCCGCGCTGCTGCCAAATCCCGGGGCTATGCCGACCGGGAAGTGTTTTTCGCCGAGCGCGGCTTCAATTGGAACCAGCTTGCCAATGCCGGCGCCAGTCTGTCCCTGTTTGCGTCCAAACGTATCTTGGAAGTGCGTCTGCCAACGGGCAAACCGGGTGACGACGGCGCCGAAGCTTTGAGCGGCTATGCACAAAATCCCGCGCCCGACACAGTGCTGCTGGTCATCAGCGCCAAGCTGGAGCGAGGCGGCGGCCGCTGGGCCGAGGCCCTAGAGCGCATCGGTGTTCTGGTTACCCTCTGGCCGGTGGAGCCGAAAAACCTGCCTGGCTGGCTCGGCCGGCGCATGCAGAGCCGTGGCCTTGAGCCGACGCCGGAGGCGGTGGCGCTGATGGCCGCGCGGGTGGAGGGTAATCTGCTGGCGGCGTCCCAGGAAGTTGAAAAACTGTTGCTCCTGAGAGGGCCGGGCCCCGTGGATACCGATGCGGTCCGGGAAGCGGTGACCGACAGCGCCCGCTATGACCCCTATGGGCTGGTGGACGCCGCCTTGGCAGGCGACCGGGGGCGTACCGCGCGAATTCTCCAAGGGCTGAAGGAAGAGGGTACGGAACCCACGTTCATTCTCTGGGCACTGACGCGCGAAATCCGCAGTCTTGCCGGTATGGCTTGGGAGATTCAGAGCGGTGTATCCATGCCGCGGGTGCTGGCGGGCGTCTGGGACAAGCGCCGGCCGGTGGTGGAAAAAGCCCTGAGCCGCCACAAACTACGGGATTGGCGGGAGCTGCTGTCGGGGCTGGCTCGTGCCGACCGGGTATTGAAAGGCCAGGCACCCGGCCGGCCTTGGGACGTGCTGTTAAACTTGTCTGAGCGTCTTGCCGGCCTTCGCCTGCCGGTGTAGGGCATCGGGAATTCAGCCGCCGCGCATGAGAAAAATCGGCATTTTCGGGGGCACATTCGACCCCATCCACTACGGCCATTTGCGGCCGGCGCTGGAAATCCTGGACACGCTCCCGCTCGATGAAATCCGCTTCATTCCCGCCGGTCAGCCGCCCCATCGTGGCGTACCGGCAGCGTCCGCCGCTTTGCGCCTGGAGATGGTGAAAGCCGCCGTGGCCGGTGAGCCGCGATTCGTGGTGGATGAGCGCGAAATCCGGCGCAACGCGCCGTCTTATACCGTGGACACGCTTGCGGAACTGCGGCGCGAATATCCGCGCGACGCGCTGGTGCTGGTCGCCGGCATGGATGCATTCCTGGGTTTTCCCGGCTGGCACCAATGGCAAAAGATTTTCGATTACGCGCACGTGATCGTGGCGCACCGGCCCGGTTGGGTGCTGCAGAGCGGCGGTGAACTGGCTGAAACGATCCGCCGGCGGCGCGCGGTATCGCCACAGGAGATCGTGACCACACCCGCCGGGCGCATCCTGTTGCAGCCGGTGACACAACTCGAGATTTCTTCCACGCGTATACGCACCGCCATCGCGGCGGATGGCGATCCGCGCTATCTCGTGCCGGAGGCGGTGCGCGCGTTGATCCTGGATTCCCATTGTTATACGAAACACACGGAGTACTGATGCAAGCGGAGACACTGCGTGATCTGGTCATGGAGGCATTACAGGATATGAAAGGGCTGGATATCCGCACACTGGATGTGCGCGGTATCACCGTCCTCACCGATTTCATGGTAATCGCCAGCGGCACCTCGGACCGGCATGTGAAATCCCTGGCCCGCAACGTGCTCGACAAGGCGCGTGAGCAGGGCGTGCGCGCCATGGGCATCGAGGGTGAGCAGGAAGGTGAATGGGTGCTGGTAGACCTGCGCGATGTGGTGGTGCACGTGATGCGGCCGCAGTTGCGGGATTTCTACAACCTGGAAAAACTCTGGAGCGTGGAAACCCCGGCGGCGGACGCCGCATTGCCGGTTGCCGCCGCCCGCAAACGGCGCTGAGCATGCGCGTCCATTTGCTGGCCATCGGCACGCGCCTGCCGTCCTGGATCAACGACGGTTTCAAAGAGTATGCCAGTCGCCTGCCGCCGGAGTGCAAACTGCTGCTGAAAGAAATTCCACTGGGAGCAGGCCGGCGCGGCGGTGATGCCGTCAAAGCTGTCGCCGAGGAGGGCACGCGCATGCTCGCGGCGATTCCGGCGGGCGCCGGCATCGTTGCACTCGACGTGCGCGGCCGCAGCTTCAGCACGGAAAAGTTGGCTATGCAGTTGAACCGCTGGCTCCAGGACAGCCGCGCTCTGGTATTGCTTGTCGGCGGCCCCGACGGTCTTGCTCCGGATTGCCTTGCACGGGCTGGGCTCAAGTGGTCTTTGTCGCCATTGACACTTCCTCACGGCCTGGTGCGGGTGGTAGTGGCAGAGCAGCTTTATCGCGCGTGGTCAATTTTGAAAGGTCATCCGTATCACAGAGCGTGAGAAAAAGTAAGGCGTGAGGGAAACGGTCCTTTGTTGACTCTAAATGATGACATCAGACCAGCTCCATCAAAGGAACAGTATGCCAGGTAAATTCATCTATCTCGCTTCCCAATCACCCCGGCGCGCCGAATTGCTCCGGCAACTGGGTGTGAGTTTTGAAGTGGTAAGCGCGCCGATTGATGAGAGCTTGCAGGCTGGTGAGTCGCCGAACCATTATGTACTGCGTCTGGCTCAGGCCAAGGCCAAAGCGGCACTGGCGAGTTTGGGCGGTAAAACCATCCGGCCACTGTTGGCGGCGGATACGGCGGTGATGGTGGACGGACGGATTCTAGGCAAACCTCATGATCGCGCCGACGGCCTTGCCATGCTGGCACGGCTTTCGGGACGCACCCATCAAGTATTATCTGCCATAGCCCTGTGGACACCGGATGGTTTGCATCAGGCGTCGAGCACGAGCACGGTGACATTCCGTACCATAACGTCTGAAGAGGCGGCAGCGTATTGGGAAACGGGTGAGCCAGCCGACAAGGCCGGCGCCTACGCCATCCAGGGCCGTGGCGCAGTGTTCGTGTCGCACCTCGATGGCAGTTATTCCGGCGTCATGGGACTGCCGCTCTACGAGACGGCGCAATTGCTGCGTTCGGCGGGCGTGCCGGTTTTGGGCGGCGACCATACCAGTGAGGAAGTAAGGAAGTGAGGAGCGAGTACGTGTTGTGCACCGGGTGCTGCGTTCCGGAAAAAGAAACCCGGACGATTACCGTTATGAGTTTCGTCGCGCTCCCGGTTTCTCACCCCTCACTCCTCATCCCTCACTTTCTTTTCCCATGAGCGAGGAAATTTTAGTCAACGTCACATCCCGTGAAACGCGGGTGGCGCTGCTGGAAAACGATGTCTTGCAGGAGCTGTATATCGAGCGCGCCCGTCACCGCGGCCTGGTGGGCAACATATATAAAGGTAAGGTCTCGCGGGTGCTGCCGGGCATGCAGGCGGCTTTCATAGACATCGGCCTGGAGCGCACGGCTTTTCTGCACGCTGCCGACATCGCCAAGGTGGCGTACGGCGAGCAGGATTGCGAGCATGAAAGTCCCGCGGATATCCGTGGTCTGTTGCACGAAGGTAAGGATATCCTGGTGCAGGTGCTGAAGGATCCTTTGGGCACCAAAGGCGCGCGGCTTACCACCCACATTAGCATTCCTTCCCGGTATCTCGTTTATCTGCCCGACGGTCACGGCACAGGATTGTCCGCGCGGATCGAGGATGAGACCGAACGCGAGCGATTGCGGGAGCTGTTACAAGTCTTGATTGTCGATGCGAATGGCGGCTACATCGTACGTACCGCCGGTGAGGGCGCGACGGCTGAAGCCCTGCGCGCTGATATGCTGTTCCTGAACAAGTTGTGGGGAAACATCGCTACGCGTGCGGCGGACACGCCGGCGCGCGGACTGGTGCACGAGGACCAGCCGCTGTCAGTTCGCATACTGCGGGACCTGTTCGGCAGTGGAGTGGAGCAGGTACGGGTGGATTCGGCGGAGACCTGCGCACGGATGCGTGAGTTCGCCCGGATGTTCGTGCCAGACATGACGCCGCGCATCGAGCATTACAGCGGCACGCAACCCATTTTCGATCTTTACGGTATCGAGGAGGAAATCAGGAAGGCGCTGGAGCGCAAGGTGCAGTTGCAATCCGGCGGCTATCTGATCATTGATCAGACCGAGGCCATGACCACCATTGACGTGAACACTGGCGCCTATGTAGGGCATCGCAATCTGGAAGAGACCATTCTCAAGACCAATCTGGAAGCCGCGCAAGCCATCGCGAGGCAACTGCGGTTGCGCAATCTCGGTGGCATTATCATTATTGATTTCATAGATATGAACGATGCGGGACACAGGCAGCTGGTATTGCAGGCGCTACAACAGGCTCTTGCCAGGGACCACACCAAGAACCAGGTCACGGAGGTGTCCGCGCTGGGGCTGGTGGAGATGACCCGCAAGCGCACCCGCGAAAGCCTGGAGCATATCCTGTGCATGCCCTGCCCCGTTTGCGAAGGGCGCAGTTCGCTCAGAACACCGGAAACGGTGTGCTATGACATCTTCCGGGAAATCCTGCGGGTGACGCGCCAGTTCGATGAGAAAGAATTGCGGGTGCTGGCATCCCAAGAGGTGGTTGGTTTGCTGCTGGACGAAGAATCCACCAGTCTCGCGGAACTGGAAGGCCAGATCGGCAAACCTGTCCGGTTGCAGGTGGAAGCGCTGTACGGCCAGGAGCAATTTGACGTGGTGCCCTTATGACCTCGCAAACAGGCCATGGAAACACATGAAGCGTTGGCAACACCGCACCTGGAAATGCATTGCCGGTGTGATCGCGGCAGTGGTAATTCTGTTCGCGACAATCATGGGGCTGTTCCGCCTGTTCGTGCCGCTGGTGCCCGGTTATCGCGAGCAAGTGCAGAGCTGGGCCAGCCAGGCGCTGGACCGGCCAGTGAGCATCGCCGCCATGGGTGCCACCTGGGGTCTGTATGGCCCGGAACTTACACTGGAGAAGGTGGCGCTCCTGTCTAAAGACCGCCAGCGAGTCGTCATCGAGGCGCGGGAAATCCGCCTTGGCTTCACCGTCGGAGCGCTGTTGCACGGGCAATTCTCGCGCCCCAACCGCATCATTCTGGTCCAGCCGCAATTGGTGCTGGAACGGGATACCGACGGCAGCTTCGGTGTGCGCGGTCTCGAAGGCAGTCTCAACCTCAGCCGCGAACACACCGACTGGCGTCAGGTGGCGGCCGATACCTTTGCCCAGAACGCGGAAGTGCTCATCCGTAACGGGCAAGTGACCCTGATTGACATGCGTACACCCGCGGCACCGCTGGTTTTCAGCGATATACGGCTCACTATCGTCAACAGCGCCGTCAGCCATCGGATATACGGCCGCTTGCTGCTGCCGGCGGCAATCGGCCGCAGCCTGGCTTTCTCCAGCCGCATCCAGGGCGCGGGCTTGAAGCCGGAAGCCTGGCAGTGGCAGGCCGAGGTGCAGGGCAGCGCCCTCAATTTGCCACGGCTGTTGTCCTACTGGCCGGCGTATAACGGCCGCTTCAACAGCGGGCTGATGGAGCTGCGCGCAGCAGTGTCCGGTGACGGCGCACATATGAACCGGGTGCAGGCAACGATCAATACCCATCAATTGATTCCCGCTGGCAACACTTCCGCTAATAGCGGGTTCAACCTGCTGGCGGCCACGATGAACTGGACTCGCGGTCCGGAAGGCTGGGATCTGAGCGGCAGCAATATGCAATTACAGCGCGGGCAGGACATCTGGCCCGAAAGCCAGTTTGATTTGCATTACACCACCGGACAGGCTGGCGTTGCATCTTGGTCCGGTGACGCCAGTTTTTTGCGTTTACAGGACTTGATGATTTTGGTGACGTGGCTGCCGGAGAATTTTTCATCCGACACTGCGCGCTTGTTGCACCTGTCACCCAGCGGTGATGTGACAAATTTGGGTTTCCAGGCTCAACAGAACGGCAAGACCCTGGAAAGCTGGTCGCTGCATGGCCGCTTCAGTGATATGGGTTTGCACGCGGATGGCAACATTCCCGGCTTCAGCGGCCTGAGCGGTCAACTCACGGCTGATCAGGATGGCGGCACGTTGCAGCTCGCCAGCAGCAACGCCGCCGTTACGTTTCCACATCTTTTTCGCGGGCCCCTGGTATTCACCACGCTCAACACCAGCGTGAGTTTCCAGCGCGATGCCCAGGGCTGGCATTTTTCCACCGAAGATTTCTCCGCCGCCAACCCGGATATTCAGCAGCTTTCGGCAAAAGGCAGCTTGTTGCTGCCCGCTGGCGGCGGTTCACCGGTGATTGATTTGCAGGCTGGCGTGCAAAACGTCAATGCCGGGAACAAGTCAGTGTATTTCCCCGTGGGCATCATGCCGAAGGAGGTGGTGGACTGGCTCGATACTGCCATTGTCGGCGGCGAGGCGCCGTCGGGAAGCCTGATATTGCGCGGCAAGCTGGAGGATTTTCCCTACGACAAAGGCGAGGGTCTGTTCGATATCCGTTTCCATCTCATCCATGGAGTCCTGGATTACGCTTCGGATTGGCCACAGGTGGAGAACCTGGAGGCGGACGTGGAATTCAAGAACCAGGCCATGAGTGTCGCGGTGCGGCATGGCAGCCTGCTCGGCGACGATATCGGCGGAGCCACGGCAAGCTTCGCGGATTTGAGTCAGGGCCTGCTGGAAATCAAGGGTACGGCGCGCGGCAGCGCCCAGACCGCGCTGACATTCCTGCGCACCGGACCACTCAAGCAGCGTTTTGGTCATTATCTCGACAATCTGAAAGTCGGCGGCCGCAGCGATATCAGCCTGAATCTAGTGTTGCCGGTGGAACAGGTGGAGCGTTTCAAACTGGATGGTCGCGTCAAATTCCAGAATGTGAATCTAGGCCTGGCCGGGCTCCAGGAATGGCAACTGAGCCGGTTGAACGGCAGTGTGGCCTTTGGCGAAAATGGCGTCAGCGCTGATAAATTGAACGGCCAGTTTTTAGGGAAACCGGCAAGTATCAGCCTGTACCCGGAAGGCAAGCAGGGCATGACCCTGCTCACGGCCGAAGGCGGCGCGGATGCGGTGCTGCTGTCCTCCGCACTTCCAGCACCGTTGAATAAAGTCCTTACGGGCAATGCTGCCTGGAAACTGACGGGACGTCTGCCGAATAATCCGGCGGAAAACAGCAGCGGTCTGTCGCTCAACCTTACTGCAGATTTGCAGGGACTGGACGTTGATCTGCCGGCACCCTTCGGCAAACCCGCTGCTGCTGCCACGCTCTTGAGCGCTGGTCTCAGTTTCGTGAGCGACACGCAGGTGCTCGTACAGGTCCGCTATGGTAACACCCTGGACGGTCTGTACCGCTTGACGGATGAAAACGCCGGCTGGAGTTTTGACCGGGGCGATCTGACGCTTGGGCCCGGTCACCCATCGCTGCCTACTACCGCCGGTTTGATGATCACCGGCATGCTGCCGGAACTTTCGCTTGACGCCTGGAAACCGTATCTGCCCCGGTCGAGCGCCTCTGCAGCGGGACAGTTGCCGCCGTTCTTGCAGGGTGTGGACCTGGAAATAGAACGTTTCTCCGGTTTCGATCAGGATGTTGACAATCTGCATGTGCAACTCGGCCGGGATAAGGATTCCTGGGAATTGGGGCTGACAAGCACCAGCATCGCCGGCCGGATATCCCTGCCTTACAAGATTGATGCCGCCCATCCGATTATTGCGGACATGCAGCGCGTGATGCTGGCGTACGAGGCTTCAAAACCAAATACCGGCGCAGCGGCGCAGTTTAACCCGCATGACGTGCCGCCGCTGCGCATCACCATCCAGCATATGCGTTACAACGATGTGTCGCTGGACAACCTGTATGCGGAGCTGGAGCCGCAGCCGGAGGGTGTGAGCCTCAATACGTTTTCCATTACCAATCCCGCTTTCAAATTCACCGGCAGTGGTCAGTGGCTTGCACCGGCCGGCGGTGGACAGGAGACCACGCTTACTGCCCAAATGAAGAGCAGTAATATCCAGAAGACGCTGCAAGACTTCGGATTTGCACCGGGCATCACTGGTAACCGGGGCGAGGTGCAGGTAAATCTCACCTGGAAGGGAAATCCTTTCGCCGACATCCTGCCCAGCTTGAACGGCAAGATACATATTAAAGTGGAAAACGGACAATTGCTGGAAGTAAAACCCGGCGCCGGCCGCATTTTCGGGCTGCTCAGCATCAATGCACTGCCCCGCCGCCTGCTGCTGAATTTCAGCGACGTGCTCGGCAAGGGCTTTGCCTACGATTCCGTCGAGGGCAATTTCACCCTGCAAAATGGCGATGCGTTTACCAGCGATTTGACCGTCGCCGGACCCGCGGCCAAGATCCATATGGTGGGCCGCACCGGTCTCGCGAAGCACGACTTCGATGAGGCCGTGCTGGTGGTACCGAGCGTGGGTTCCACCCTGCCGATACTGGGTGCGCTGGCTGGCGGCGTGGGAGTGGGTGCGGTGGTATTCCTGCTCTCGGAGATTTTCAAGAAACCCATTTCCGAGGCTGGCGAAAGCCGTTACCGGCTCACGGGAACATGGGATAATCCTGTTCTCACCAAGGTTGAGCCGCCCCAGCCCGCGTCGAAAACTCATCACTGACAACTTGTTTTTCTGATGAAGCCATTTTTCATTTTTTTGGTTCTCGCAGCCGTGCTCGCCGCTGCCGACGCCCGTGCCGGCAGTTACACCATCACCGCCGGGATGTGGATGCAGCTGCGCAGCGGCCAAACAATGCTGCAGATGCCGCCGGTGCGCGCCGCGGTGCGGGACTGGATGCGCCATCCGGGTTCGCACCTGGTGATTCTGCATTCCGGCGACGATATGGGCAGTCTGTGGGCCAGCGAGGTTCAGGACTGGCTCGTGTCTCTCGGAATTCCCTCAACTGATATCGCGAAGCAAGTGAGCGGTCAGGATGAAAATTCCGTGACCCTGACGGTGGAACCGTGAGCACCCACAAGATCGCCGCTATTCAGATGAATTCTGCGGCGGATGTCGTTACCAATCTGCGCGAGGCGGGCAAGCTCATGGCCAAGGCCGCTGCCCAGGGTGCGAATCTCATGGTGCTGCCGGAGAATTTTGCACTCATGGCAAGAAGTGATGCCGAGCGGGTTGCCGCCGGCGAGCTGGACGGCAGCGGCACCATCCAGGATTTTCTCGCGGAGAAGGCTCTCAATCTGCGCGTCTGGATCGTGGGCGGCACCGTGCCGGTACTGGCGGACGAAGACAAGGTATATGCACGTTGTGCGGTATACAACGCGAATGGTGAGCGCGTCGCCTACTACGACAAGATTCATCTCTTTGACGTACAGGTAAATGCCGCCGGCGAGAGCTATCATGAATCTGCGCGCACCGAACCGGGTAGGCGCGCGGTCGTGGTGGATACGCCATTCGGCAAGCTGGGTTTGAGCGTGTGCTACGACCTGCGATTTCCGGAGCTTTACCGCGAATTGACCGCACAGGGCGCCGAGTTGTTCAGCGTGCCATCCGCTTTCACGCATACTACCGGGCAGGTGCATTGGGAGTTATTGAACCGCGCCCGCGCCGTGGAAAACCTGGCCTTCGTCATTGCCGCCGCCCAGACCGGGCGGCATGCCAACGGCCGCGAAACCTGGGGCCATTCCATGATCGTGGATCCCTGGGGTGAGGTGCTGGCGCAACGCGCGGCGGAACCGGGCGTGGTGATGGCTGTGATTGATAGTGAACAGCAGACGCGGTTGAGGACCCGTTTCCCGGCTCTGCAACACAGGCGCCTAGGCTGACTGACTTCAAACGCCGTATCGCATCAAACATTATTTGACCGGACCGGGAAATATTACGACATGGACAACACGAATCCCTTGCAAATCGCCAGGCAGAACCTGCTGGCCGCCTCCGGGATGGATGAACAGCAGTTGAGCCGCGTGCTGGACCGCATCCTGAGTTACAAGGTGGATAGCGCCGATCTGTATTTTCAGGCGAGTCGTCACGAATCCTGGTCGCTGGAGGACGGCATAGTCAAGGAAGGCTCCCACAACATCGAACAGGGTGTGGGCGTGCGTGCAATCTCCGGCGAGAAAACCGGCTTTGCCTATTCCGACGAGATTGTTTTGCCGGCGCTCACCCGTGCCGCCGACATGGCGCGCGCAATTGCCAAGCAGGGTGGTCAGAGCGGTTTGCAGGCGTGGCACGGCGGATCGCCGCACCGGTTGTATCCGTCAATGGATCCGATTTCCTCGCTCAAGGACGAGGACAAGGTGAAGCTGCTCATGAGCGTGGATACGGAGGCCCGGCGGATTGATCCGCGCATCAAACAGGTGATGGTGAGCTTGTCCGGCGTGCAGGACGTGGTGCTGATCGCCGGGAGCGATGGCACGTTCAGCGCCGATGTGCGGCCGCTGGTGCGCTTCAACGTGAGCGTCATCGCCGAACAGGGTAGCCGCCGCGAACAGGGCTACGCCGGCGGCGGTGGGCGTTTCGGTTATGACTATTTTCTGGATTCAGATCGGGCTTTGCAGATCGCGCGTGAAGCGGTGCGCACCGCGCTCGTGAATCTGGATGCCAAACCGGCGCCGGCCGGTACCATGACCGTGGTGCTCGGTCCCGGCTGGCCCGGCATCCTCCTGCATGAAGCCATCGGTCACGGTCTCGAGGGCGACTTCAACCGCAAGGGAACTTCGGCATTCTCCGGTCGCATCGGCGAGCAAGTCGCGTCGGAATTATGCACCGTCGTGGACGACGGCACGCTCGCGAATCGCCGCGGCTCGCTCAACCTGGATGATGAAGGCACGCCCACGCAATGCACCACGCTGATCGAGAACGGCATCCTGAAAGGCTACATGCAGGACAAACTCAACGCCCGGCTCATGGGTGTGGCGCCCACCGGCAACGGCCGGCGCGAATCCTTCGCGCACCTGCCGATGCCACGCATGACCAATACGTATATGCAACCGGGTCCGCATGATCCGCAGGAGATCATCCGTTCAGTCAAACAAGGTCTCTACGCCGTGAATTTTGGCGGCGGCCAGGTGGACATTACTTCTGGCAAGTTCGTGTTTTCGGCGAGCGAGGCTTATCTGATTGAAAACGGGAAAATCACGCAGCCAGTGCGCGGCGCCACGCTCATCGGCAACGGACCCGATGTGCTCACCCGCGTGTCCATGGTCGGTAACGATCTCAAACTGGACGAAGGTGTCGGCACCTGCGGCAAAGAAGGCCAGAGTGTGCCGGTGGGCGTCGGTCAGCCCAGCTTGCGGGTGGACAGCCTTACCGTGGGTGGAACCTCCTGAGCCAAATAAATTTATTCTGGGTATTGGTTTCTTGCCTAATTCTCTGCTATACCTAATCCCGCATTATTGAGAGTACACGCACTATGGCCGACCGATAATCGGCTGAGAGCGCTTTGTTTCCTAGGGTATGTGAATGTTCCAATTGATTGTGGCTATATCCCATTCTGGGGTCACGTGTACAGAACAGTAATATTTGTATCGATTGCAGCGCTGGTTAGCGTCTGTTGTTGATGCATCCTATCTACAATCGGGAGTAAGCATATGTTTCCTATCAAGAAACTGAGTTTATCTACAGGTTCTGCCCTGCTGATGTTGGCAGCGGCAGGTATGCCCTTATCTACCATGGCAAGTCCGCCATCCGCGTCGGCCTTGAAGGCAAGCACTGCAGTGGCGGATGTAGGTCCGACCCTGGCCTCAAGTGATATCAGCACCTCCATTTCACTAAACATGGGTGCCGAGAAACGCCAGGAACTCGCGGATTTCATCAAAGCGACTGTCACGCCCGGCAATTCGCAGTATCACAAGTTCCTGACCGTGGCGCAGTTCCGGGATCGCTTCGCTCCATCGAGCCAGAGAATCCAGCAGCTTGTGGCTTATCTGAACTCGCATGGAATCAGGGTGACCGGTGTTGATCCCGATGGCTTGGGCATTGAAACCACTGGCAGCGTCGCCCAGTTTGATGGCGCGTTTTCCATGCAGATTCATGATTTCATGGCAAATGGCCAGCGTTTCCATCGGCCTGCCTCGAAGCCCGTGGCGCCGGCGGAGTTCGCCGACTTGCTGCTGTCCGTACCGGGGCTGAACAGCCAAACCGGGCGTTACACCTCGAAGATTGCCCGAGTCCCTCAGGGTGCTTCTCTGAAAATCCATGCGCCCGTCTGGAACCAAGTCCGTCGCCCAGGAAGCAGCACGGCTACAGGCATACCAGAGGAATACACCGTGGGCGATGTGGCGAATTTCTATCAGGTGAATCCGCTTTACCAGGCATCCATCAAGGGTCAGGGTCGGACGGTCGGCATCATGACCCTGGCTAACTTTTCCATAAGCGATGTCAATACCTATTGGACCGACATCGGCCTGACTGTGTCCCCAACCCGCACCATCACGAAAGTTCTGGTGGACGGTGGCACGCCGCAAAGCTGTGATTGCGGCAACGATGAAACCTCCCTGGACGTGGAGCAGTCCGGCGGTTTGGCGTACAAAGCAAACATCGTGGTGTACATCGCGCCGAACACCAACCAAGGCTTCATTGATGTCTTCAAGCATGCCGTCAACCAGAACGTGGCGGACACCCTGTCCATCAGCTGGGGCGAGCCGGAAGCCTTCTATTTTGCGGCCTTTAATGGTGGGACCGACTACACCGACCAACTGGTGACCATTGACCAGTACCTGATGCAGGGCGCTGCCCAGGGCCAGTCCATCTTCACCGCGGCCGGCGATTCGGGTGCGTACGACACGGTGCGGACTGTTTACCTGGGAGGCCCCGGGGTCGATCCATTGTCTGTGGATTATCCGTCGTCTGATCCTTACATCACGTCGGCCGGTGGCACCACGATGGAGGCGACCATACAGGGCTTCGCAGGACCCTATGGGACCTGTAATAACATCTATATAGATCAAGAGCAGGTGTGGGGGTGGGATTATATTGACGAGGATTGGGGTAGCTGCCTCGGCTTTAGCTATTTGACCGAGTTTTCAGTCGGCGGCGGTGGCGGCGTGAGTTCCTACTGGCCGTTGCCGAGCTATCAGCAGTATACGCAAGGTATCACCCAGACCGTGCCGGGTCAGACCTTCGTTGATGCCGATTTCTTTGGCGTTGATGTTGACTATACCTTCCCGGCGAATTATGCGGGCCGCAATACGCCGGATCTGTCGCTCAACGCCGACCCGGAGACCGGCTATCTGGTCTATGACACCATCGATTTCGGTGGTTTCGCGGAGGGCTATGGTGGCACCAGCTTCGTGGCGCCACAGTTGAACGGCATCACCGCGCTGGTGGACCAAGCGGTCGGTACACGGGTCGGCTTCCTGAACCCGAGCATCTACGAGATGGTGCAGCTCTACGGTGGTAACGGTGCGCCAAGCCCCTTCAATTATGTTGATCCTTATAGTTGCAGTGGTGACAACTGGTACTACTCCGGCGCCTACTGCAATTACCCTTACCAAGCTTATGGCAATGGCGCCGGTATCGGAACCATCAATGCCGGAGATCTGGCTTTGGCGTTCGGCTGGAAACCGCCTTATGTGGTGCAGTCCCTGCTCCAGCAGCCCAGAACCAAGAACTGAACCAAAGACAAAGATAGATTCAGGTGTTTGAATTCAGCCCCTTCCCGGGAAACCGGGAAGGGGTTTTTTATGGGTATTCAGAAACGTCGTGAGAGTCTGGTTCAGGCGTTACATCCACTTGGACTGAATTCAAAGCTTACCAGCTCAGACTTCGAACCCGGGAAGTTTTTTCAGCTGCGTCATGAGTTCTTTGCGGCTCTTGCATACGAGTGTGGCATGACCGAGCTTGCGGCCGGGACGTAGCTGCTTGCCGTAATCATGGTAATGGGCGCCGGGAATCTTGAGCACGCTTGCCACCGGCGGCAGCGTGCCGATGAAATTCACCATGGCCGCGTAGCCGAGCGGTGAGGTGTCGCCCAGTGGCAGATCCAGGATGGCGCGGAGGTGATTCTCGAACTGGCTGGTAACGGCGCCTTCGATGGTCCAGTGGCCTGAGTTGTGCACGCGCGGTGCCGTTTCGTTGGCGATGAGCCGGCCCTGCTTCACAAAGAACTCGATGGCCAGCACGCCGGCGTAATCGAAGTGCTGCATGACACGCCGCGCGTAGGTTTCCGCGAGTTTCTGCAGTTTCGGATCCGCGCAGGGCGCAATGGAATAGCGCAGGATGCCGTTGTTGTGGACGTTCTGGGTGATGGGATAGAAGGCCGTCTCGCCGCTGCGGCTGCGTACTCCGATAACGGAGATTTCGCGTTCAAACTCGATGTACTGCTCGAGGATCAGCGGCACGCCGTTCAAGGCATTGAAGGAGCTGCCAAGCTCCGCGGGACTGCGGATCATGCGTTGGCCACGGCCGTCGTACCCCAGCCGGCGGGTCTTGAGCACCGCCGGATATCCAATCGCATGGATGGCCTGTTCCAGGTCCGGCATGCTTTCCACCGGGAAGAATTTGGGTGTCGGGATTTTAAGTTCACCGAACAAGGCTTTTTCCGACAAACGGTCCTGGCCGGTCGCCAGTGCCGGGATTGGCGGCAGGAAGGTTTTCTGAGCCGGGATATTGCCGAGTGCCTCCACCGGCACGTTTTCCACGTCGTAGGTGAGCAGGTCCACTTGCGAGGCCAGTGCCGAGATTTTTTGTGCGTCGTTGAATTCGCCAAGAATGATTTCACCCACTTGGGCGCCGGGTGTGTCAGCGCTCTTGTCCAGGAATACGAACTTCAATCCCAACGGATAACCGGCCAGCGCCAGCATTCGGCCCAGTTGTCCGGCGCCGATGATGCCGATCCGCTTCTGCGTGGGATGCAGGTTCTTGTCCACTTGTTTTGGATCCATGTCAGCGTCCCCAAAAAGCCAGAGATCAATTCTTTTTGGATGGGTCGGGATGCTTGAGTACGGCTTTGGTCTGCTTGCGGCGGTACAGGTCCAGCCGCTTGCGAATGTCCGGATATTTGTTGCCGAGGATGGCGGCGGCCAGCAGCGCCGCGTTCACCGCGCCGGCTTCGCCAATGGCGAGCGTGCCCACCGGCACGCCGGCCGGCATTTGCACGATGGAAAGCAGCGAATCCACACCCTTGAGTGTTCTGGATTTCACCGGCACGCCCAGTACCGGCAGCGTGGTTTTCGCCGCGACCATACCCGGCAAATGCGCCGCGCCACCGGCACCGGCAATAATGACTTCCAGACCGCGTTTTTCTGCGGAGTCGGCGTAGTCGAACAGGAGATCGGGCGTGCGATGCGCCGAGACCACGCGCTGTTCGTAGGGGATGCCGAGTTGACTCAGGGTTTTGGCGGTGTATTCCAGGGTCTCCCAATCCGATTTGGAACCCATGATGACGCCGACGAGTGCTTTCATCGGACTATTCTACCCGTTGCCGATGGTCGAAGAACTGGTATTGATTGATTCTGAGGTGAGGCTCTGGATATAGCGGAACAGTTCCCGTGCATGACGCGGCGGCAGGCCGGCAGCGGCTTCCTGGGAAGCCGCGCGCATGAGCTGCCGCAGTTGCTGGCGGTCGGCCGCGGGGTGCTGGCTCAGGAACTCGGTCAAGGCGGCATCACCTTCGGCGATCAGACGCTCGCGCCAGCGTTCGGTCTGCTTGAAACGCGCCTTGGCCGCGCGGCCGGTGCCGAGCAGCTCATCCAGTTTGGCGCGGATGGGTGCGGGATCAATCTCGCACATGAGCCGGCCGATGTACTGGCGCTGTCGCTTGAGAGCGCCGCGGCTGGTAATACGACGCGCCATGTCCACGGCGTCACGCAACGAGTCCGGCAGAGGTAGCGCGGCGAGCTGGCTGTCCGGCAGCTGCATCAGCTGCTCGCCGAGTTTCTGCAACGCTTCCACCTCGCGCTTCACACGCGAACGGCTCGGGCCTGCCGGAATATCGTCATCAACGCTCATGGGCTTACAATACGCCACCTTTTTTGCCGTTCCGGAAACATCATGCACGCACGTGCCAAACATGATACTACGAGCTATTCACACAATGATCTCAACGCATTGGTGGAACGGGTGCTGAAGGAGGCACGCGTGCAAGGCGCGAGCCAGGCGGAAGCGGGTGTCAGCATCGAGTCGGGTCTCACGCTCAGCGTGCGTATGGGGGAAGTGGAGACGCTGCAATATCAACGCGACCGTGGCCTCGGCGTCACGGTGTATTTTGGCACACGCAAGGGTTCTGCCAGCACCTCCGACCTGTCGCTCGCCGCGGTCAGCGAAAGCGTACGCGCTGCGTGCAGCATCGCGCGTTACACCGCCGAAGACGCCTGCGCGGGACTCGCGGACGCCGCGCTCATGGTGAAAGACATTCCCGATCTGGATCTCTGCCATCCCTGGGCGTTGGAACCGGAACAGGCCATTGAAATTGCAAAACATTGTGAAGACGTGGCCCGCGGTTTCGACCGGCGTATCGTGAATTCCGAAGGTGCTACGGTCACGTCGCATCAGGGTTTGCGCGTGTACGGCAACAGCCACGGTTTCCTGGGCGGCAACGAGGGCACCAGCCACAGCCTGAGTTGTGCGGTGGTGGGCCGCGAAGCCGATGGCATGCAGCGGGATTACTGGTATACCACCGCGCGCGACGCGCAGGAACTGGAATCATCAGATGCGGTGGGCCGCAAGGCCGCGGAACGCACCCTGGCGCGCCTCGGCGCGCGCAAACTCGCTACGCGCCAGTCGCCGGTGTTGTTCGCACCGGAAATGGCGCGCGGACTCATCGGCCATTTCCTCGGCGCGATTCGAGGCGGCGCTCAATACCGTCAGGCATCGTTCCTGCTCAATGCCGTGGGTGAGAAAATCTTTCCGGATTTCGTGCAGCTTTCCGAAAGGCCGCATCTGAAAAAAGCACTGGCGAGCACGAGCTTCGACAATGAAGGCGTGACGACCCGCGACCGGGAACTGGTGGATGCGGGTGTGCTGCAACACTACCTGCTGGACAGCTATTCCGCGCGCAAACTGGGCTTGCAGACCACCGGCCACGCGGGCGGCGTGCATAACCTCATCGTTAAGCCCGGTCCGCTGGATTTCCCGAGCTTGTTGAAACGGATGGGAGAGGGCTTGTTGGTCACCGAACTCATGGGTCAGGGTGTGAACGGCGTGACCGGCGATTACTCGCGTGGCGCGACGGGATTCTGGGTGGAAAACGGTGAGATAGTATTCCCCGTGGAGGAAATCACCATCGCCGGCAATCTCAAGGACATGTACCGTAATATCACCGCGGTGGGCAATGACGTGGACCCGCGCGGCGGCACCCGCACCGGCTCGATTCTGGTCGGCGCAATGACCATTGCCGGAGAATAATAGCGGCAAGGCAAGACTGGTGCGGCAATTTCGCAGTAAACTCAAACGCTTGTCAGTTTGTAACGTCACAATGAGGCTCGGCCATGCTTCCATTCAAATCGATTATATTTTTGGGGATTTTCCTGTTCGCGTGCACAACGCTGGCTGCCGGCACACCGGCCGCCGCCAAGCATCCCATCGCCATTGTCATCCATGGCGGCGCTGGAACCATCAGTCCCAAGGACATGACGCCGGCGCTGGAAACGGAATACCGGTTCGTCTTGCGTCAGGCGCTGAAAGCCGGCTACGGCGTGCTCAGGAAAGACGGTACCAGTCTGGACGCGGTACAGGCGGCCATCGAGGTGATGGAGGATTCGCCGCTGTTCAACGCCGGCAAGGGTGCGGTGTTCACCCATGACGGCAAGAACGAGATGGATGCTGCCATCATGGATGGAAGCAATCTGGATGCCGGCGCCGTGGCGGACGTACAGCACATCAAGAACCCCATCGCGCTCGCACGCCTGGTGATGGACAAGACGCCGCACGTATTACTGGTTTCAGACGGCGCGGAGAAGTTCGCCGCGAGCCAGGGCATGGAATTGATGCCGGCGAGCTATTTTTATACAAAGAAACGCTGGGATGAATTGCAGCGCGCGCTGAAAAAGGCAGGCAATAAAACAGCGGCCATCGAGGAACAATATCCGGGCACGACCGCCCATGGTTTCGGCACGGTCGGTGCGGTGGCGCTGGACCGCTACGGCAATATCGCCGCCGGTACTTCGACGGGCGGACTGACCAACAAGCTCGACGGCCGCGTGGGGGATTCACCCATCGTGGGTGACGGCACCTATGCCAATAACCTGACCTGCGGCGAATCCGGCACCGGCACCGGCGAATACTACATGCGCCTCAATCTCACCAAGGACATTTCCGATTTGATGGAATACAAGGGCTGGCCGCTCAAGAAAGCCGTGGATTACGAAATCTACGACAAGCTGGTGAAATTCGGCGGTAAGGGCAGCGGAGGCCTGATCGCGCTGGATCGCAACGGCGAGATCGTCACCGCGTTCAACACCACCGGCATGTACCGTGGCTGGATAGATACACGCGGTCATATCGTGGTGAAGATTTTCAAGGGCGAATGATTCGCAATGCCATTCGCCATCATCGTTCACGGCGGCGCGGGCGCGATTGCAGCGGATAGCCTGGATGCGCGCAAACAAGGCTGCCGTGAGGCGGCCGAAGCCGGGTATGCGATTCTGAAAAGAAATGGCAGCGCGCTGGATGCGGCCCAGGCTGCGGTGGTGGTGCTGGAGGACAATCCGCTTTTCAATGCCGGCACCGGCTCCACACTGAACCGCGGCGGCAATGTCGAAACCGACGCGGCCATCATGGATGGCGCGACGTTGAAGGCCGGCGCGGTGGCGGCGGTGAGTGGCATCCGCAATCCGGTAATACTGGCGCGCGAGGTGATGGAGGCGGGTCCGCACATTCTGTTGGCGGGCAGTGGCGCATACGATTTCGCCAAACAGCATGGCATCGAGACCTGCAATCCGGCGCAACTCGTGGTAGCTGCGCAGCGCGCCCACTGGGAAAAGGAACACGGCACCGTGGGTGCCGTGGCGCTGGACGCGCACGGTCATCTCGCAGCGGCTACGTCCACCGGCGGCATATTCCACAAGCTGCCGGGCCGCGTAGGTGATACGCCGTTGATCGGTTGCGGCACCTATGCAAATGAATACGCCGCCGTGTCCTGCACAGGTTTGGGCGAAGACATCATCCGCGCGACACTTGCGCGACATGCCGCATATCTGGTGGAACAGGGCATGGATGCTGAGACGGCGGCGCGCCAGGCCGTTGCCTGGTTCAGCGATAAAACCCGCAGTGAAGCCGGACTGATCCTGGTGGATCGCCGAGGCCAGGCGAGCTTTGCGCGCAATACGGCCAATATGCCGGTCTGCGCTTTGACAGTCGATGGGCGCATGAATCTGGAGGCATGAGTCAGCATGAAAAACCTCCATTTGGGAGAGGGGAGCAGGAACCTTTGGGATCGCCTCAAGATATTTGTTACGCTGGCCACTGTTGCCGGAATCTTCCGGCAGAGAGCCTGTCCAATTTGGCAAAATAAAACTCTTTCCCATCCGGACCGGAGAATAACCATGCATTACCCCCGACGCTTGCTTGCCTTGCTGTTTGCCTTGACCCTGCTGACACCGAGCTTTGCCGCCACTGAAAAACCGGAAAGCGATCCGTACCTCAGCGCACTTCAATGGCGGCTCATCGGCCCATTTCGCGGCGGACGTTCCGTAGCGGTCGCGGGTGTGGCGAGCGAGCCGCGCACGTTTTATTTCGGCGCCACTGGCGGCGGCGTGTGGAAGACCACCGATGGTGGCATCAGTTGGCAGAATGTTTCCGACAAGTTCTTCAAGACTTCGCCGGTGGGCGCGTTGGCGGTGGCGCCGTCCGATCCTAATGTGATCTACGCGGGCATGGGTGAGTCCGCGATCCGCGGCGACATGATCACCGGCGACGGCATCTACAAGTCCATGGATGCGGGTAAGGCTTGGCAACATATGGGCCTGGAGAATACCCATGTGATCAGCGAAATTGTGGTGGCTCCTGATGATCCGGACACCGTGTATGTGGCAGCGCTCGGTCATGTGTTCGGCCCGAATTCCGAGCGCGGCATTTACAAGTCCACGGACGGTGGCAAGACCTGGAAGAAAGTGCTGTACAAGAATGATGAAACCGGTGGTATAGATATCGCCATGGATCCGCACAACCCGCGCATCCTGTTCGCGTCTCTGTGGCAGGCATACCGCCGTCCCTGGACCCTGTCCAGCGGCGGACCCGGCAGCGGGCTGTACAAATCCACCGACGCCGGCGAAACTTGGAAAAACATTTCCACCAATACCGGTTTGCCCACCGGCATTCTCGGCAAGATCGGCGTGTCCGTTTCCGGCGCCGACCCGAATCGCGTCTATGCCATCATCGAAGCGAAGCAGGGCGGCGTATTCCGCTCCGATGACGATGGCGCCACTTGGCAGCGGCTGTTTCACGGTTCCGACCTGACCCAGCGCGCCTGGTACTACATGCGCATCTATGCCGATCCCAAAAATGCGAACGTGGTGTACGCGCCGGAAGTGGACGGCTTGTTCAAGTCCGTGGACGGTGGTGGCACTTTCAAACCGCTAGACACGCCCCACGGTGACAACCACGTGTTGTGGATCAACCCCGAAAATTCGCAAATCATGGTCGAAGGCAACGACGGCGGCGCGACCGTGAGCTACGACGCCGGCAATACCTGGAGCAGCGAAGACAACCAGCCCACCGCGCAGATTTACCACGTAACCCTGGACAATCAATTCCCGTTCCATATCTATGGCGCGCAACAGGACAACAGCACCATTGATATCGCCAACCGTGGCGAAGGCGGCGGCATCGGGCCACGCGACTGGCAGGACTCGGCCGGCGGCGAGAGCGGTTGGGTGGTGACTGATCCCGCAGATCCCTGCGTGGTGTACGGCGGCGGTTACAGCGGTCTGCTGGAGCGCCTGAACAAGTGCACGCGCCAGACACGGCTGCTGGATCCCTGGCCGGACAATCCCATGGGCCATGCGGCGGAAAATCTGAAACACCGGTTTCAATGGACCTATCCGATTCTGGTGCCGGCCAACGAACCGCACACCATTTACGTGGGTTCCCAATACGTGCTGTGCAGCCGTGATGACGGCATGAGCTGGCAGATCATCAGTCCCGACCTCACGCGCAACGACAAGACGAAACAGATTGCCGCCGGCGGTCCGCTCACCAAGGACAACACCTCGGTCGAGTATTACGACACGGTGTTCGCGTTGGCAGAATCGCCGGTGAAACAAGGCGTGCTCTGGGCCGGTTCCGACGACGGCCTGGTGCACGTAT
This sequence comes from Gammaproteobacteria bacterium, assembly GCA_049591455.1. Classification (GTDB taxonomy): domain Bacteria; phylum Pseudomonadota; class Gammaproteobacteria; order Natronospirales; family REEB76; genus REEB76. Next base: position 73,258 of record JBAWFA010000018.1, on the reverse strand, counting down.
CACAAGACGATGGCGCTCACTGGCAAAACGTGACACCCAAGGGCCTGCCGGAATGGAGCACCGTTGCCATCATCGAGCCATCCCATTTCGATGCGGGCACCGCCTATGTCGCCGCCTATCGCTACCGGCAGGATGACTTCCGCCCGTATCTGTTCAAGACCGATAACTATGGCCAGAGTTGGACGGCGATAGACAGCGGCATTCCGGCGGACGAGCCCACGTTCACCATCCGTCAGGATACGAAAGACCCGAACCTGCTGTTCGCGGGTACCCAACGCAGCGCCTATGTATCCTTCGACGGCGGCGGCCACTGGCAGTCGCTGGCGCTGAATCTGCCGGCGGTGCAGGTATCCGACATGGCGATTCAGAACCGGGAGAATGAACTGGTGATCGCCACCCACGGCCGCGCTTTCTGGGCGCTGGATGATCTCGGGTATCTGCGCCAGCTTGCTTCAATCCAGAAGGGTGAAACGCATTTGTTCGCACCGGAACACGCCTATCTGCTGGCGGGTGGCGGCTTCGGGGAAGGCGGCGCATCCGACGAGGGCAAAAACCCGCCCGGTGGCGCAGTGATTTTGTACAACCTGAAATCCGCGCCGGCCAGGGATCAGGAAATTAAACTCAGCATCCTGGATGCGAGCGGCAAGGAAATCCGCAGCTTCACCAATAAGACCGATGGTAACGGCCAGCCGGTAAAGCCAGAGCAGGATTTCTACGCCAGCGGCAAACCCCTGCCGGAACAGTTGCCCGACAAGGCCGGCATGAACCACTTCGACTGGAACCTGCGTTATCCAGACGTGACGCACGTTCCCGGTGCGGTGTTGTGGTTTGGCAGCATGCATGGACCGCGGGTATTGCCCGGAACCTACACGCTTAAATTAACGCTGGACGGCCAAAGCTACACCCAGCCGCTCACGGTGCTGAACGATCCACGCTCGCAACTGAGTGCGGATGATCTCGCCGCACGTCAGGCGCTGCTCATGCAGATCTACGCCAAACTGGACCAGACCGACAAGGCCATCGTCGGTCTGCGCAGCCTACGCGGACAGATCAACGATCTCAGCCAGCGTTACGCCAAATCACCGCAGGCGAAAGCGCTCAACGATGACGCGAAACCGCTGCTAGATCAGCTTACAGGCATCGAGGACGCGCTTATCCAGAGCAAGGCCCACGCCAGTGAAGACGTGCTCAACTATCCGATACGGCTCAACAACAAACTGGCGGCCTTGTTGAGCACGGTTGAATTCAGCAACTCGCGACCAGCCGCCCAGGATTACGCGGTGTACAGGGAACTGGAAAGCCAGACCGATGCACAGCTTTCCCGCTGGCAGTCGGTGCAATCAAGCATGCTGCCGGCGCTCAACGACAAGATCAAGGCGCTCGATCTGCCGGCGATTTATATCGAACCCTGATGACGCTTCAACGTCCCCTTCTTGTGGGAGAAGGCTCATCGCGAAACGATGAACAGGTTGCCAGGGATGGCAGCCCTGGACTTTCAGGCGAAGCCTGTAAAGGTGTGAAGGGTAAAGTGTGCAGCATTTGAATTTACTGTACTGAATTAATATCCACGCTTGGGAGCAGGGGAGGCAGTCCATGAGCGTCCGTACCTGGGCAGCGCTGCTGGTCAGCATCCTGACAGCCGCTGTATGTATCTATCTGCCGTTTGTGCCGCAGACGGTTCTGTCGGTCGGGACAAAGCCGCTGGACCGCCAGCATTACATCATTGAGGCAAGTTCTTACGGAGTTCCGTTGCCGGCAGGCTTGCAACCGGGTGACGTGGTGAACACGGCGCGGATGGATATCGCCTCGCGGCTTGGCCTGACAACCTATGCCTTGGTGCCGGCCGGTACCCGCCTCACCCTGGCCGTGAACAGGCAAGGACGCGAGCTGCAAGTGCCGGTGGCCTTTGCACCTATGCCAGTCACCGCGGTCAACATGATTGATGTAGCGATCGGGATCGCGTTGATCTGGCTGGTGGCTGCTTTGGGCCTCTTGATCCTGTGGCGTGGCCATCGGCTGGCCGCTGTGGGGGTGGGGGTCTGGTGTCTCGGCAAATTGTGCTGGGAGATACCGATCAGTTTGCCATTGCCGTTGCCGATAGCTGGCTGGGCAGATGTGGCCGGTATGGCGCTGTTCTACTCCAGCACTTTGATTGGTTTGTATCTGTTGGCGGAGGACTTGGCGTGGGAACACACCCATAACAGGACCCGCCGCTGGAGCCGCACTGGATTTCTGCTGCTGGTGATCGTTTACCTGTTTGTTTTCGTGTGGAATGACCTGGCTTTCCAGCTGGGCGGCCACTGGTTGTTCAACCCCGCGTATCTCAATGTCCGGGTGATAGCCCATTTACTGGCATTCGCCATTCCCATCGGCATGATGGTGTCACGTTATCGCTACGCGCAGGCCGTGGATCGTGCCCGCATCCGCTGGGTGCTGGTAAGTGTGGCCGGGATCGTGGCGGCGTATCTTGTGACTGGCAGTTTGGAGGATGTCGTACTGAGCGATGTTGCAAGCGACATACTTTATAGCGTATTTAATGCTGCTGCCTTCATCGGATTTACTTATGCCGTGTTGCGCCATCGCCTGGTGGCGATCCATGTGGTGTTGAATCGGGCTCTGGTATATGGCATCGCGATTACAATAATCGTCGCAGTCTTCGGTTTGCTCGAGAGTCTAATCGAACATGCCGCACTCGGTGACAAGGCGAGTACGCTGCTCGCCCTCGCTGTGCCGCTGGCGCTTGGCATCCTGTTTAACAACATGCATAAACGCATAGAGCATTGGGTCGAGTACTTGTTTTTCCGCAGACAATTCCGTGCGGAAGCCGCACTCTCCCAGTTTGCCAAGGAATGCGGTTTCATCACCAGCGCCAACGTGCTATTGGACCGTGCCATCGGGGAAGTAGGCCGGAACACCGGCGCGCCGGCCGTAGCTATTTATGAATATGCGGGTAACAGCTACCGCCAGTTACGACAGCATGGCGAGCACAGCTTCCCGGTCAAACTTTCCATTGACGACCCGGCCTGCGTGCGTTTGCGCGCCAATTTGACACAGACTGATCTGCATGATCTCGGCAGTGCGCTGGGTGTGGATGGTGTGGTATTCCCGGTCGCGCTGCGCGGCGTGCTCATCGGCGTGCTGGTACTGGCATCGCGACCGGGGGAACTGTACACCCCGAAGGAGCGTGAGTTGCTATTGCACCTGACGCACGAGGTTGGCGCGTCCCTGCATGCTATGTACGTGAATGAAACCCAATCCTTCGTGATAGAGGTGGCGAACGGGATCTTGGCGTCGTCGGAAAAAACCCAGGCAACGGCACGACAACTCATGCGCACACATGCGGCGGCGTGAATACCTTATGTGCTTCACAAGAGAAGGGAAAAGGACCTAACGAATCGCGCCCTACATGTATTTGTAGGGTGCATTTACGCACCAAATCTCCATACCCTCTCACGCGAATGGACGAGAGTGTTAAAGGTCAGACTTGATCTCCACCGTCGCCACGAGGCCACCGCCATCGCGATTGACCAGACGCAGCTCGCCACCATGCATTTTCGCGATGCGGTTGGCGATGGTCAGCCCCAAACCGGCGCTGATCTGTTCGCCGCGCGAGCTGTCCTCGCGCACGAATGGCTTGATGACTTCACTGGGACTCAAATTGCGAATTCCCGGGCCCCGGTCCATCACTTCCAGTACGATCCTGTCTTTCAGTTTTCTGGTTTGCACCTCGATATCTTTGCCACCGTGGCGAACCGCATTGTCTATAAGATTGGATATCATGCGACGCATGGCGAGTTTGCGGAAGATGAATCCGGGGAAATTATCCAGCTCGATTTTAATCAGGTTGCCGGACACGCTGTAGCGGTGGCACACGTCAAACACGATTTGGTTGAAATCCGCAAACTGCGGCAATTCTTCACTGCCGTCGCGGGCGTAATCCAGAAACTGCATGAGGATGGAATCCATGTCCTCGATGTCGTGGACCATGCCACGGCTGAGTGACGCTTCCACACCGTTGCCAACCAGTTCAATGCCGATTCTCAGGCGCGTGAGCGGCGTGCGCAGGTCATGCGAGATACCCGCCAGCATAAGCCGCCGTTCCGCATCCAGATTCTGCAGTCCTTCGGCCATCTGATTGAAACCGCGGCTCAGGTCGCGAATTTCCTCAGGACCGGTTTCTTCAAGCTTGCCGGGAGTTCCACCACGACCAATGGTGCGCGCGGCTTCCAATACCCGGTGCAAACGGCGATTGAGCCCGAAGATCACCAGGTAAGCGCCAATGAATGCGATGATCAATCCCAATACTACCCAGATGAGCAGGTCAAGGGGAAATACCGGTGCGAAGTGATTTCGCGTCAGCATCAGCCAGTACATTTGATTTTGAACAGGGAAACGGATCCAGAGAGTGTGGCTGCGTGGTTCAGTCTTGAACAGAATCGAGGGGCCGAATGTTTTGCGCAGACTGGTTTCCAGGTCGCCGGGCGGTTTTTCACCCGAGCTTTTGAATACCGCCTGCGATGGGCCGTCCCGAACAATACGGAAGCCCTGGTGCGTGTTTAGGGCATCAAGGAAGGCCTGGCGTTTGTCATCCGGCAGGTTTTCAAGCGCGGTCCGGGCCATGACCATGGTGCTGACGACAGGATTGGCGTGAGCGGCCCGCAACGGCGGGATGAAGAAAACCCGCACGATGCCAAACCAGGCCACTTGGCTCAGGATGATAAGCAACGCGATCAGCAGCGCGGTGCGGCCCATAAGCGTATTCGGCAGCAGCTTCATTTGGTGGCCTCATCCGGCACGAATACGTAACCGAAACCCCATACGGTTTGCACGTAACGGGGCGCCGCAGGTTTGTCTTCTATAAGACGCCGCAGGCGGGATATCTGTACGTCCATGCTGCGGTCATAGGCACCGTGTTCGCGGCCACGGGCCAGTTCCATGAGTTTCTCACGCGACAGGGGCTGTCGCGGGTGGGTGACGAGGGTTTCGAGAACCGCGAACTCCCCGGTGGTCAAGGGCAGCGTTTCGCCGGTTTTTTTCAATGTACGCGTGCCCAGATTCAACTCACAGCCGCCGAAACGGATCACGATTTCCTCCAGGGCCGGTGCGCCGGGTGCAGCGACCGGCTGCCGGCGCCGCAGCACCGCGTTGATGCGCGCCACCAGCTCGCGCGGATTGAAAGGTTTGGAAACATAGTCATCCGCGCCAACTTCCAGACCCACGATGCGGTCCACGTCGTCGCCCTTGGCGGTCAGCATGATGACGGGTAGTGTGATGCCGCTGCCGCGCAGGCGACGGCACAAGGACAGGCCGTCTTCGCCCGGAAGCATCAAATCCAGTACCAATAGATCAATATGATGCTCAGCCAGCATTTGTTCGAGCGAGCGGCCGTTCTCCGCCGCCATCACCGAAAAACCCTGGTCCTTCAAATAGCGTTCCAGCAAGCTGCGGATGCGCAGATCATCGTCAATGATGAGGATTCTGGTGGAGGTATCTTTCATAGCGCCTAGTCTAACGGTGCGTATGCCCGATGGCGGCACGAATATGTAACAAATTGTTTCAAGCGGAACGGTCTGACATGAACATTTACAAATCGCCGGTCGGCATCTATGTGGTTATGGACGCATTGTCGCTATCGCAATGCTACCGGCCTTGAGTGTAGCTGCTGGCATCGGCGTATTTCCCGGCTTTCATCCGGCGCAAGAGGTCCTTGGTGAAACCTATTGATACTTTCAGGTTTCGGTAAATGCATTCGAGTGCTTGGGTATTCTCAATCCATATCGAATGGATGTGCTTTGCCGAGATCGTGGTTCAGCTGACTTGCTGCTTTTGATCATTTCGCTGTCTGGTGTTGCGTGGTTGAAGCAAAGGTGGTGATCACGCACAGCGCGTTACAAACTTTTACATTCCTGAAACACATTTCGCGAGCGCATACGCTAGTATTTATTCGTCGGCAATGAATTGTGAGTGCGGTTAGGTCTCGCCGCGACGCAATCCGGCCCTTAAACCCGACGAGGGCCGGCCGGGAGCTTCCCCGCTCCCGGATTGGCCGGCGTACCCTTTTCCCCAGGTCTTTATCTCCGGGGTACGCCGGCCTTCTTGAACTCTGTAAAATAGCAATACTGAATAATTCTTCACTTCCGCGAAGCTGGGCAGTGGGAATGATAAAGTAAGCAGTAATCTGAGGAGATTCTTGGTCATCTATGCCACTGCAAGGTAACCGCATGCTGAAAACTATTTGGAAAATCGCTGTATTCGCGTCAGCGCTGGCCTTGACCGCCTGCGGGGGAAGCAGCAGTTCTACCACCGATATATCAGGCCCGTGGACCGGGACTTACCAGTTGAGCAGCAGTTCCGGCACCACCAAAGTCACTACTGGTGCAATCGGTTCCGAGGGCCTCGGATATTTCGCCGCGAATGATGGCTACACGTTCGTTTTGAGCAGCCTGTCGGGCACCTCGCCTTTTACCGCCACACTTACCGGCATTGCCCCGCCGGGACAGACTTTTGCCAACGGTTACTCATCAGTCGGTTTTTCCGTCTCCGGCACCTACACCCAGGTCAGCTCCGGAATCAGTATGCAGGCGACCTTCACCGAGAACGATAGCCAAGGCAGCCTGAGTGGCAGCTTCAATCTCACGTCCCGTTCCCCGTACACGGGTACCAGCACGCTTGCGAACCTGCAGGGACAGTGGTCCGGTGTCTACATCGGCAGTGCCAGCACCTCGGTAAGTCTGAACTTCGGGTCCACCGGTACATTTGCAGGAAATGATGGCTACGGCTGTGAGTTAAGCGGCAGCCTGGCGCAAGAAGCCTCCAATTCCACTATCTACAATCTCTACTATGTAACCCTCGACAGCTCGGGATCAGCATGTGCGGGTGCGGTGGACGGTCTGGCTTATGAGAGTTCCTCCGATGTCTCCGGCCAGTTCGGAGGCACACCCGGGACATACTTGTACCTGGCGGTTTTCGGTCCGTATAGCGCTTACATCATGGAATTGAAAATGTAGTCCGCCTGGGGATTTGAACGGTTTTATTATTATGCTTGTTATGCAGTTCTCCACGTTGCTGGAAGGTATCAACCCGCTTGACAGAGATGAATGTCACGAGCGGCTATTGATGCTCCGACTGCCGGAAACAAATCCTTACAAAATCGAACAGATGCGAAACACATTGCCTAATGAACTGGGCTAAGATTGTGTCAGATTCGCTGATATTCGCCATGTATGCGCTGATGATGCATGCATCCACGGGAGATTGCATTGATGAAATATAAACACATTTCGGTTATTGCCGCCGTTGTAATGGTGCTGGCCTCGGGTACGGCCCTCGCCGCCATGTCCCGCCATCACGTAGCTGGCTTTGGCCTGTTTACCCCGAAGCTGGTTGCAGAACTGCATCTCAATAGTGCGCAGACTCAGGCCCTGGACAATATTCACGAGGAACGCAAGGCCCTGTTTACCCGGCTCCGTGACCAGCGCAAGGCGACAATGGCGTCGCTGGAGACAGCGCTCAAGAGTGATAATCCCGACCTACGCAGCCTGGCGCGTCAGCGCGATGACGCCATGGATCAGACACGGGCGCAAATGCGCAAAGTCCAGGACGACGAGTTGAATCTCTATGACACCCTCACGCCGCAGCAGAAGTCGGTAGTGCGCGCGTCACTCCTGAAGCGGATTTCATCAATGCAGGGACACGGGCGCTGGAGCCACGGCCAATCCAATCCTGGCAGTAACTGACGCTGAATTCTGACGTTACAGGCGGGCAGTCTCCGTTCTGCCCGTCTGGTTTCTTTCAGCGAGCGATATGCATCTGCAGGAAGATTTGCAATGAAAGTTCCAGGCATGGCGGCACTCTTGCCGGTGATGGTCGTATCGGCTTGCAGCAGCTCACCCAGCTCACCCAAACCGTCAAGCGGACAACAGCCGATAGCCACCTTTGTCACACACATCTCGGCCGACGGTATTAAACTCTTCGTGTTCAGTCTGCAGTCGCCGCAATCGGGCAGCTCCGGTGGCCGTGGCCGTGGCCGTGGCCGTGGTCGCGGTAGGCATGGAAGCCGGTACGGCGGCACAAGCGGCGGTGGCCAGGATGAAAATGCCGACACGGCACAACAGAATTTTGACGGTATGCTGCAAACCAAACTAGCAGATAACCGGTTCTGCCGGGACGGGTTTGTGGAACTGGATCCGACCATGGAAAGCGGTTTCATCAGTGTTCGCGGTCAATGCAAGGATAAGGCGACATCCGCCGACCGGGCACAATTCAAGAATGCGGATGATTGAAACCCCATTTTATAGGCCGCGCCAGCCGTACTACATCGCGCCGTTTATCAGGGTATGGATACTTTTGTGATGGGATTCACTGTTGTCTGCCAATCACGTTGCCTATCGAATCCGGGAGCCGCATACTGTTAGGCATCGCCGGCTCATGATGGCTGGCAGCGGAACCCCCGAAAGTGCGGACGGTCCAAATGTTACGAACCGTAACACGTGTCAACTTTGGATGTGGACACCCGTTCTCTTCAGGGTATCGGAACTGATTGCAGTCGGCTTAACGTCATGGAAACATTCTGGAATAGAATCGGAGGCTATATGAGCAGAATCAGGATACTGGCGCTGTTGGGAGCACTTTGTGTAGTTGGGTTCATGGCCTTTGCACCGTTGCCCTCCTTGGCGGCTGGACCTGGCTATCATGGTCGGGCCGGATGGGGTCGTGGCGATATCCGCTCCTTCCCCAGATACGATGCCCGCATTTGGCGCGGAGGGAGCTGGTATCACGGCGGTTATGGAGGGCGAGTTGGCTGGTGGTGGATAGTCGCCGGGACTTGGTATTTTTACCCGGGGCCGGTGTATCCCTATCCCAATCCCTATGTTCCGCCGGTCGTGATCAACCAGACCTACCCGGCTCCGGAGCCTGCGGGTCCGGCCCCAACACAATATTGGTATTACTGTGCGGCGGCAAAAGGTTACTACCCTTACGTGCCAACCTGTGCGGGTGGATGGCAGAAAGTGCCCGCAACCCCACCGCCAGGTGCGCCGCCAGGATAATAAGGAGACATTTATGCGTATAGGTGAAAAGATATTTGGCGCCGTCATCATGGTTGTGCTGGCCGGATGCGCCCAAGTTCCAGTGGCTCCGACGATCACGGTCATGCCCGCACCCGGCATGCCATTCGAGGTGTTTCAACAAGATAATGCTATCTGCCAGCAATACGCGGAGCAGCAGCTTGGAGCAAATCCGAATCAGGTGGCGAACAATCAGGTGGCCGCTGGGGCGGTAGCCGGCACCGTGATCGGTGCGGCCGCAGGCGCATTGTTGGGCGGTCGTAATGGCGCGGGAGCGGGTGCCGCCACCGGCCTGCTATTTGGTACCGCTGCCGGCGCCGGTGCCGCGGGTCAAACCGGCATGACTATGCAACAACGTTACAATATTGCCTTCGCACAGTGCATGTATGCCAAGGGCAACCAGGTGCCGGGTTATGCGCCGTCGAACTACGCGCCTCCGCCACCACCATCGGAACCGCCTCCACCACCGTCATCAGCGCAGTCGCCGCCGCCCCCGCCCCCGGGGCAGCCGCCACCCCCACCTCCCTCAGAGCCGCCTCCAGCATAGGCGAAGCGGCATCTGCGGGTTCAGAGGGATTTCCTGATCAAATTACCCTGAGATTCGTGTGCAGGAATGCAAGACTTTCCTGCCAGGCGAGTTCTGCGGCGGCGGGCGCATAGTTAGCCCGTTCCTCGCACAGAAAAGCATGACCGGCTCCCGGATACACCGCCAGCGTATAGCGTTTTTTGAGTGCGGAGAGTTTTTCCGCGATGCGCGCGTGCTCCGCGGGCGGGATGCCTTGATCGTCGGCGCCATAACCTAGATACATCGGCGCCCGCATCTTTTCTGCTTCGATTATGGGTGGCGTGCGGCCGAAGCGGTCGGTCGCGCCGTCCGGCGCGATACCGCCGCCATAAAAACCCACTGCTGCTTTGAGCTTGTCCGGGTAGCGGCAGCTGGCAAGGAAGGCGTAACGGCCGCCCATGCAGAAGCCGATGATGCCGAGCCGGTCTTTGCTTACGTCTTTCTGCACGCCCAACCAATCAAGCGTCTCGCCGATTTCATTCAGCACCTGATCATCGCTGAGTGTCGGAATCTTGGCCATGACCTTGTTCAGGTCAGTGTAACCAATGATTTCCCCGTGAAAAATGTCTGGTGCCGCCGCCACGAATCCTGATTCGGCCAGGCGCTTGCATACGCCCTGGATATGACCGGTTATGCCATAGGCTTCCATCATCACTACCACACCCGAAAACGGACCTTTGCGTTTCGGATGAGCGACGTAACCTTTGAGTGTGTTGCTGAGTTTAGTGTTGGTTGGATTGTTCATCGTCACCTCCTTAACCTGGAAACGAAAACAAATGGGAAGTTACCTCAAAAACATCTCGGGTCCAGGCGGCACGTGGCACGCGGCGCGAAAGCGGAGTGTATACGCCAGTACATTAGCATTTCGAGCGCGATGCACAACAAAGTTATGCCAAGCGCAGCAGTTTTTGAGATAGCCTCTATCCGCCCTCCTGCGGTTCAGGCATATGCGGATGGGCATGCGAGGGGCCACGCAGCTTCTCGGTGAGATGCTCCATGGCCACGTAGAAGGCCGGCGTGATGTACAGGGTAAGCGCCTGCGAGAAGATCAGGCCGCCTACCACCGCGATGCCGAGCGGCCGGCGGGACTCCGCGCCCATGCCGCTGCCCACCGCGATGGGTAGCACACCCAGGATGGCGGCAAACGTGGTCATCATGATGGGACGAAAGCGTATGAGACAGGCCTCGATGACCGCGTCGCGGGCGTTGAGGTTTTTCTCGCGCTTCATCTGGATGGCGAAGTCCACCATGATGATGCCATTCTTTTTCACCAGACCCACCAGCATGATGAGGCCGACGAAGCTGAAGATGTTCAACTCCTGACCGAAGATGATGAGGGTGAGCAGCGCGCCCACCATAGCGAGCGGCAACGCTGTCAAGATGGTGATGGGATGGATGAAGTGCTCGTAGAGGATGGCGAGCACCATGTAGATTACCAATATGGTGATGATCAAGAGGAGCGGCAGCTCAACCAGGGAATCTTGGAAGGTAGCGGCATTGCCGGCGAACACACCGGTGATTTCTGAGGGCAGCGTGCTGGTGGTTAGTTGTTCGATACGGCTGGTGACATCACCTAGAGAAATGCCCGGCGCCAGGTTGAAGGAGAACGTCACCGACGGCAGTTGCTGGTAATGATCCACCTGCAACGGACCCACACTCGGCGTGATATTGGCTACGCTGCGCAGCGGCACAAGGGTGTTATTGTCGCTTTGTATATAGAGCGCATTCAGAGCCGACATGTCCGATTGAAACTGGGGCGCCAGCTCCAGGATGACCCAATATTCATCGGTGGAACCGAAAATGGTGCTGATCTGGTTGCCGCCATAAGCGTCGTAGAGCGTGGATTGTATCTGTGTGGCGTTCACTCCCAGGGTGGAAGCAGTGTCGCGCAGGATGTCCACGTTGATTTGAGGGTTGTTGAGTTCCAGGTCACTGTCCACGTCCTGCAGGCCCGGGACTTTCGCAAGTTCGGGGAGGAATTTCGTGGCCGCCTGATCTACGGTGTCCACGTCCAGGCCTTGAAGCAGGTACTGATAGTCGCCGCTGCTGCTGATGCTGCCGATGCGAATGGCCGGCGGGTTCTGGAAAAACACCTGCATGTCATGCACCGGCGCCACCGCCTTGCGCAACTGCTGGATGATCTGGTCGGCGCTGGCGCTGCGTTCGCTCATGGGCTTGAGTCCGATGAACAGCCGGCCCACGTTGCCTCCGGCCGTGCCGCCTTGGCCTTGGCCAGCGCTGGACATGGCCGAAGCCACACTTGGGTTCTTTTGCACAATCGTGGCCACGCGATTCTGTAAGCTTTGTAACTGGTCGAAGGTTATGCCGTCGGGCCCTTCGGTGCTGCCGATGATCTGGCCGGTATCCTCCGTGGGAATGAAGCCTTTCGGTACCACTGCGAATAAATAAAAGGTCAGCACCAGCATCACGCCCGCCACCACCAGCATGGTGCGCCAGTGGTCCACCGACCAAGTGAGCGTGCGGCCGTACCAGTTGCGCATCCATTCAAATCCTTTTTCCAGGGTACCGTAGAGTTTGCCATGACGTCCGCTTTCCTTGATAAAGCGGCTGCACAACATGGGCGTAAGCGTTAGCGACACCAGACCGGAAATCAGGATGGCGACGGCCACCGTGAGGGCGAATTCCCGGAACAGCCGGCCCAACAGGCCGCCCATGAGGATGATGGGCAGGAACACCGCCACCAGCGACAGGGTCATGGACACTACCGTGAAGCCGATTTCCTTGCTGCCGATAAGTGCCGCGCGCAGGCTGGGTTCGCCCTTCTCGCGGTAGCGCACGATGTTTTCGAGCATGACGATGGCGTCGTCTACCACGAAGCCTACGGACAGCACCAAGGCCATAAGCGAAAGGTTATCGAGACTGAAACCCATGGCCTCCATCGCCGCGAAAGTGCCGATGATGGAGGTAGGCAGGGCCAGCGCAGAAATAATGGTGGCGCGAATGTTGCGCAGAAACAGGAAAATCACACACACCACCAAGATGATGGCGAGGATCAGGGTGAACTTCACTTCATTGATGGATCCGTTGATGTAGTCGCCGCGGCTGTACATGACGTGCAGGGTGGCATCGCCGGGCGCTTCCTTGGTGAGTTCCGGTACCAAGTCGCGGACGGCCTGGGCGATCTGCACGGTGTTGGAACCGGGTTGGCGTTGCACACCCAACACGATGGCACGCTGAAGTTGATGATTGCCTATCGTATTATCAAAGTACTGCGTGAGCTGCTTATTCGCTTGGACGCTGTCCACGGCTGTGCCGATGTCCGAAAAATGCACCGGAGCGCCGTTCTGGTAGGCGACGATCAGGTTGTTGTAGGCCTGCGCGTCGGTCAGCTGGCCATTGGCTTGTACCGTGTAGGTCTGCGCGGCGCCATACATGGTTCCGGAGGGCAGGTTGGTGTTGCCGTTCTCCACCGCCGTCGCCACCTGGGTGAGTGACAGATTGCGTGCCGCCAGCGCATAGGGGTTGACTTCCAGCCGCGCGGCATACTTCTGTGCGCCGAATACGTTCACCTGTGCCACGCCGGGAATCATGGAAATCTGTTCGGCCACACGGGTTTCGGCGTATTCATCCAGCGTCTGGATAGGGATATTCTGGGCGGTGAGCGCCAGATAGATGATGGAATAATCCGACGGATTCACCTTGCGCAGCGTCGGCGGCGTCGGCATGTTAAGCGGCAATTGACGAGTAGCCTGGGAAATGGCGGTCTGCACATCCTCTGCGGCGCCATCAATGTCGCGCGCGAGATCGAACTGCAGCGTGATCGTGGTATTGCCGGTGGTACTTACCGAACTCATGGAAGTGATGCCGGCGATGGTGCTGAATTGGCGTTCCAGTGGCGTCGCCACCGAGGACGCCATGGTTTCCGGATCCGCTCCCGGCAGGCTGCCATACACGGCGATGGTGGGAAAATCCACGTTGGGCAGTTCGCTGACCGGCAGGCTGAAATACGACACCATGCCGAAAATCAGCAGCGCCGACATGATCACCGTGGTCATCACCGGCCGGTGGATAAAAGGCGCGGAGAGATTCGTCTTCATGGCGCGGTGTGTGGGGTAACCTGAGTACTGGCGGAGGCGGCAGGGGTGTTGAGCACCACCGACAGACCAGCACGCATGTTTCGGGGGACCTGCGTAATGACGCGCTCGCCGCCCTTCAGACCGGAGGAGATGACAGCCAGATTACCCACTTGGCGGTCCATAGTGACCGGCTGAACTTGCGCTTTATCATTTACCACTTCGTACACGAAGTTGCCATCTTGACCGGATTGCACGGCGGTGGCCGGAATGACCACTGCCTTAGGTTGAACCGTGAACTGGGTATTGACGCCCACATATTGGCCGGGCCAAAGCTGCACGTTTTGGTTGGGGATTTCCGCCTTGAGCATCACAGTGCCGGTATCGGTGTTGACATTGTTATCAATGAACGCCAGCGCTCCCTCACCCAGATTGCCGGTGCCATCCTCGTGGGTGACAAATACCTTGATGCTGTGCAGGGCGTTGTAGTGGCGAATTTCCGGCAGGAACTGCTGCGGAACGCTGTACTGCAAGAGGATGGGTTTCATCTGATTGATGGTGACCAGCGGCGTGGTCGCGGTTGGCGATACCACGTTGCCGGCCTTGACCGCCAGGTTGCCGGTGAGGCCTTCGATGGGGGAGCGGATATCGGTATAGGAAAGGTTGATCTGCGCCTGCTGCAAGGCGGCCTGTGCCTGTGTCGCGGTAGCGACTGCACTCTCGTAGTCTTGGGGCGAGATGTAGTCCTTGGCGGCGAGTGGGGCTTCCCGGTCTGCCTGAGCTTTGGCGGTTAGGTAAGCCGACTTGGCGGAGGCCAGGGCGGCTTGAAACGGCGCAGGATCAATCAGGAACAATTCCTGGCCGGTGTGGACATACTGGCCTTCCGTGAAAAATACCTGTTTGAGCACGCCGCTCACCTGCGGCTGTATGTTTACCGTATGTTCGGATTGCACCTGGCCCACGGATTGCAGCAGGATGGGCATGGGCTGGATGGTGGCGAGCGCCGTGTTCACAGGCAGCGGCCGTTCCGCCGGTTTGATGCGGGCGGCGCGCGCGTTGCTGATAATGCGCCAGGCCACCAGCACGACAAGGATGGCGACGATAAGGCCGCCGGTGGAAAGGAATTTGATTTTTCTATTCACGGTAACTCCGTTTCTTCTGTCGGCGCATTAAGCCCGCCGACGGCCTCGCCGAGGGCGGCGAGTGCTGTAAACCAATTGAGCCGCGCCTGTACCTGTTGCGCGCGCGCGCTGGCCAGGGTTGCTTGTGCGGTCAGGAGGTTAAGGATCGGGTCCAGCCCGATGTGGTAACGGGCGATTTCCACTGCCTCCGCCTGCTGCGCGCTTTTCAGTTGCACATTGGTGGTGTCAATGGTAACCGCCGAGGTATGCAGGTTTTGATAGGCCTGCCAGACCTCCAGTTCCACCGTTTGTTGTAATTGTGCGGTGGTGTCCTGGCTGACATCCACGGCGGTTTGCGCCTGTTTGTTGGCCGCTTCATTTCCGAAGCCGGCAAACAGAGGAATACTGAGAGTCAGGCCGGCATCATAGGTGTTGGCGGTTTCGCTGATGCCGGCGTTTACCGCACGGGGGCGACCCGCATCGGCGCTCAGGCTCAGGGTAGGCAGTCCGCGTCCGCGGGTGGCTTCGAGATTGGCAATGGCTTCCTGTTCGCTCGCCTTGGACGCCAGCAATTCCGGCCGCGCTTGGCGCGCTTGGGCCAGCAAGGCTTCCACCGGCTGCGGCGGCATCACCGGGGTGACGTTCTGGTTCCAGGGCGCAAGTATCAGTTTGGTGTTGGCGGGGAAGCTTACTTCCACCGCCAAGGTACCTTGGGCGACAGCCAATTGTCCTTGGGTCTGCTGCAAGGCAAGCTGTGCGCCGGCCAGAGCCGCTTCCGCCTGATAGGTATCGCCAACGGTGGCGAGACCGGATTTCTGATTCTGGCGGGCTGCGTCCAGGCTGGTGTCCGCATCCTTGACACTCAGTTCGTCGGCGGCTTCGAGCGCCTGTAAACCAAGTACCTGATAGTAGTCCTGTTCCACGGCCAGGATTACATCCTGCAGCGTCTGGCTGTTGCTTAACTCCGCCGCCGCTAGAGCGTATTTGGCGGAGTCGAGCGTCCCGGAGCGGCTGCCGAAATCCCAGAGCAGGTAATTCAGGCTTAGGCTGGGTTCGAAAATGGTCTCGGGACTGCCAGCCTGACCGAGGGAATTCAAGGTGCTGGCGCGCGTGATGCTGTAGCTGGCGCTGAGTTGCGGCCAGTAACCGGCGCGCGCCAGATCCACTCCGGCCTGGCTTTCACGGATAGAGTCCCAAGCCAGTCTCGTCTGGGGATTGTTGGTAAGCGCCATGTCCGTGAGTTCAACCAGGGTGAAAGGATGCGTGAATTGCGGAGCCTGTATCACATCGGAGGCCGTATCAGTTGCCGCCATCACCGGCGCGGCGAATGCGAGCGCGCTCAACAACGCTATGAGGCGGGGACGAAAGGCTATTCCAAATAATGACATGGCGGTGATGGTCAGCCTTCAAGGACCTGGTTTCGGTACACGGGCGGTTACGCTATGACGTGCCACGCACACATAAGTTCACTCACTCCGCGGGCGTGGCCTATTTTCCCATCGCCGCGCGGTGCAAACCGGCTTGTTACACTTTGATACAAATCCTCCCGTCGGTGCGCGGTCTGCGGCGTACCCACGGGATAAAATTCCGGCCCGGGAACTTGCGAGCACAGCATGGCATGAGCGCAGCCGATCATATTTTGGTGGTGGACGATGACGCGGAGATTCGTGCGCTGCTCACGGAATATTTGACACGCCAGGGTTATCGCGTGACCAGCGTCCCGGACGGCCCTTCCATGGAACAGGTCATGGAGGATGCGCGTTTTGATCTGGTGGTGCTGGATCTGATGCTGCCGGGTGAAGATGGTGTCAGCCTGTGCCGCAAGTTGCGCACCCGTTCCGCCATTCCAGTCATCATGCTCACGGCCCGCGGTGGGGAAGGGGACCGCATCGCCGGTCTTGAGACCGGCGCGGATGATTATCTTCCCAAACCTTTCAATCCTCGGGAACTGTTGGCGCGCATCAAGAGCGTGCTCAGACGAGCACGCAGCCTGCCGGAGAATTTACAGCCCGAGGATGTGCGTGCTTTCCGTTTTGGTGGCTGGCAACTTCAGACCGCCACCCGCCAGTTGCAAACCGCCGACGGCATGGTGGTGCCGTTATCGGGCGCGGAATACCGGCTGCTGTGTATTTTCCTGCAATTTCCCAACACGGTGCTGTCCCGCGACCGGCTCGCGGAACTGCTGCGGGGGCGCGAAAGCAACATCCCCTTCGACCGCAGCATGGACGTGCAGGTGAGTCGGCTGCGCCAACGCCTGCGGGACGATGGCCGTGAACCCGGCATCATCCGCGCAGTACGCGGCGAGGGGTATGTGTTCGCGCTGCCCGTGGAAGCGGAAAAATGACGCGCCTGTGGCCGCATTCGCTGTTCGGCCGTCTGGTGCTGGTGCTCATCGCCGGCCTCATTGTGGCCCAGATTATCGCCACGCTGCTGAGTCTGCACGAGCGCGACCAGGCGCTGGTGACATTCAGCAATCAGCAATACGTACAGCGCGATGCCGATGCCGTGCGCCTGATGGAGAGCCTGCCCGCTGGCGAGCGTGCCCAAGTGGCGGGAATTCTCACTTCGCCACGGCTCATAGTGACACTCGAAACGACACCCGATGATCCCCCCGGCGTTATGCCACCGGACGCGGACGCGGCGGAATTCCATACGCAACTGCGCAAACTGCTGCCCGGTCATGTAGTGCGTGGTTACATGCTGCGCGCGCCGGTGCCCGCACAGGCGCGCAGCGCGCCATTTGAAGTAGGTTATCGCACCCGCAGCGTGACT
Source organism: Gammaproteobacteria bacterium (assembly GCA_049591455.1). Taxonomy (GTDB): domain Bacteria; phylum Pseudomonadota; class Gammaproteobacteria; order Natronospirales; family REEB76; genus REEB76. The sequence goes on along the minus strand of JBAWFA010000018.1, from coordinate 55,701 downwards.
CAGGTACAGCTCGTGGACGGTACCTGGGTGCGTTTGAATTTCCTGCGGCCACTGCAGTTGGCCGGTTGGCCCTACCCCTTGTTGGTGGATATCGCTGTGCTGCTGATCGCAGTGATCCTGCTGTCGCTCATCGCAGTGCGCTGGATGACACGGCCACTTTCCTCGCTCTCGGCCGCGGCCGATGATCTGGGCCGCGACATCCGCCGTGCCCCGGTTCCGGAAACCGGTCCGGCGGAAGTGCGCCGCGCGGCGCGCGCCTTCAATGAGATGCAGGCACGGCTGGTGCGCTACGTGGAGGATCGTACGCGCCTGTTGACTGCCATTTCTCACGATCTCAAGACGCCCATCACGCGCCTGCGGCTGCGCGCGGAACTGCTGGAGGACGAAACCCTCAAGGGCAAGCTGGTGCGCGATTTGCAGGATATGGAGAACATGACCAACGCCACGCTGGATTTCCTGCGCGGACTCGAAGTGAGCGAACCGTCACAACCGATTGACCTTATGGCGCTGCTGGAAAGCGTGCAGGCGGATGCCGTGGAGACAGGCCAACCAGTGAGCCTGCAAGGCAGCGTCAGCCGTTCGTTCAGCGGGCGCCCGCAGGCGCTGCGGCGCTGCCTTGAAAATCTGGTCAACAACGCCGTGCGCTACGGCAAGCGAGCCGACATCGGCGTTGAAGACAGCGATGCGGCGGTAACCATCCATGTGCGCGACGCAGGCAGGGGCATTCCGGAAAACCAGTTGGAAAGAGTATTTGAACCCTATTACCGCCTTGAGGAAGCCCGCAGCCAGTCAGGCGGTGGCACGGGCCTCGGCCTTGGCATCGCACGCAATATCGCTCTGCTGCACGGCGGCACGCTCAGCCTGCGCAATCATCCGGAGGGCGGATTGGAGGCCGTGCTGGTGTTGCCGTGCAAGAAGAATGGTGAGGCGTAAGACGTGAGGAGATTAGGGTGCGTTTGCGCCGATTATTCCGTCAAATGGATTTTTTATCGGAGTGCCTTTCAGGCGCGATGACGGAACCGCGGCTGGAAGTCGTACCTACCCCTGGGAAAGTAGATTTTCGCCGCGTTTGCGAGCCGCCATCAATTCATTCAACTTGTTCGTGACATCTGCAACGCTGATCAACTCCATCGCGCCCGGATCCCGTACCCGCGTGCCCCAGGGTGCGGCGTCGGGTTCCTGCTGATTGAATTCGCGCAGCGCGTCAGGATAGTGGTTCACACGCCAGCGCTGGCTTAAATACGGACCGGCGCGGTCCGGATTGGTGCTGGCATACAGGCCGATGACCGGCGTGCCGATGGCAGTAGCCATGTGCACCGGGCCCGAGTCGGGCGAGATGAGTACTGTGGCGCGCGCGAGCAAGGCCAGCAGTTGTTTGAGGTTGGTGCGGCCGATGAGATTGAGCGGTTTGCTGCGGGCAGCGGTTTCGATTCGCGCGCCATATTCCTGCTCCACCGAACTCGGGCTGCCGGAAAGCAGCACCCTTAGGCCATGTTTGTCATTGGCGTAATCCGCCACCGCAGCATAGTGTTCCGCGCGCCAATTGCGGAAATTACGGAAACGCGCGTTGGCGCAAGGGCTGATGACCAGAGCGGAGGTATTGTCCGGTATCTGTTCACGGGCAAACGCTTGCGCTTCTTCTGGAACCGGAATATCCCAACGCAGCACCCGTTGCGTCACACCGCAGGCTTCAGCGAAGCCGAAGAAACTGTCCATGACATGCTGGCGTGGTTTATGGGGAATTCGTCGATTGGTGAACAGCCATTGCCAGTCGTGGGCGCGTTGCCTGTCGAAGCCAAGTTTGACCGGTGCGCGCACCGCAAACGCACTCGCGAGGCTCGCGCGCAGCGACATCTGCATGTGCAGCAAAAGATCGAAATGGCGGCTTCGCAGAGTCCGGTGAAGCTCACGGTACGCGGCCAAACCTTTTGACTTGTCGAAGATGATAAACTCGATGCCGGGGATATCCCCCATCAGGCTCGCTTCCGGTTTGCCGATGATCCAGGTGAAATGCGTTTTGGGCCATCCGGCCTGAAGACTGCGCACCACAGGCAGGGTATGACATACGTCGCCCACCGCAGACAGGCGCAGGATGCAGACAGAAGCGGGCGGTTGCAGCGTTCGGGGCATGATGGATGGCGACGCAGACACTCACCACAAAACGGCGGATCATCCTATACGATGATGCGCTCGCAAGTCACGTGGGCGAGGAGCTGTTCTCCGCGCGCCATTGGGCGCGGCGTTCGGCATTGCACGGCGGGGGGCGCGGGCAAATCTGGATACTGGCGGGAGCGAACGGTGAGTGGGCATTGCGCCATTACCGCCGCGGCGGGCTGATGGCGAAGTTCATCACCGATTACTATCTATGGACCGGCCTTGAACAGACTCGGCCCTGGCGTGAATGGAACCTGCTGTCGGGACTGTATAAGGAGGGCTTGCCGGTACCACAGCCGGTGGCAGCGCAGGTGATACGTCATGGACTCGTGTATCGCGGTGATCTGATCACACGCCTGATTCCCGACAGCCGTTCTCTGGCAGCGCGACTGAAAGATACCAGTATCGAGTTCCTGCCTTGGCCCAAGATCGGCGCGTGCATCCGCCGTTTCCACAACGCCGGCGTCTATCATGCGGATCTCAACGCCCACAACATCCTGATAGACAGCCATAACGAGGTATATCTGGTTGATTTCGATCGCGGCGAACGTCGCTCGCCGGATGCGTCATGGCAGAAGGCCAATCTGCGCCGGTTGCTGCGTTCACTGCGCAAGCTCGCTGTCGCGAGTCTCGTGGGAGGTCATGCTTGGTCAGCATTGTTGGGGGGCTACAGCAGATAACCCCGCAAAACTTAATCCCGTGGCACAACCTTGAAGCGGTCATGACTCCAGAGATACTGCTCCGGCGCGCGGCGGATGTTTTCCTCCAGCAGTTTGTTGATGCGCAGCATGTCTGCCGCGGCATCGTCCGTCGGGAAATCTTCCAGCGCCGGATAGATGATCAGGCGATAGCCGCGGGTTCCGGGCAAGCGTTCGCCGAAAAACGGCACCACCGGCGCCTGGCTGGCCTGCGCTACGCGTGAAAGCGCGGGGTTGGTGGGCGCGGGTATGCCGAAGAAAGGCACCATGATATTGCCTTTACCGCGGTAGCCCTGATCAATGGCGTACCAGATTGGTTTGCCTTCCTTGAGACTCTTGAGCAGCAGGCGCACATCATTGCGCGGGATGGCACGGTCAAACAGTCGCTCACGGTTTCGGCGCATCACTTCTTCTATAACCGGATTGGGAATGGGCCGGTACAACAAGTAAAGATCCGTGTAGAGTCCGAGGATTCGGCCGATCATTTCCAGTTGGGTGAAATGTCCCGCCAGCAGCAACACGCCGTGTCCGCGTGCACGCGCCGCGTGCAGGTTTTCTATGCCACGCACCTCGTATGTCAGTTTGCGCAGACGCTTTTCACTCGTCCACCAGCACATGCCGAACTCGATTATCCCCATCCCGAGGGAAGCGAAATGCCGTTTGGCAATCCTGAGTCGAGTTTTTTCATCCACATCCGGAAAACACATTTTCAGATTAGTCAGCGTGACACGCCAGCGGCGCCTGGCCACAAACCGCAGCAAGCGACCGATGCTGTAGCCGATACCCAGCTGCAACGGGTAAGGGAGCCACACCATCAGTCGCATGTAGCCGAGCAGCAGCCACGTGGGCCAATAACGGGGTTTCAGCAAACGGGATTGCATGCATGCCTGAGTTTATGTCGCATGGGGCATCAGTGTAGCGGCCCCGGTTCGCGCGGTACAGGTGGCTGGAGGATACGTAGCCCATGCTATGATGCGGCGCATTTTTCAGGGCCGTTGGGGCTTTCATGAACATCCGCATCCCGCAGTTCAATGACGTGCGCGTGCTGGTGGCGGGCGACGTGATGCTGGACCGCTACTGGTTTGGCGCGACCGGCCGTATCTCCCCCGAAGCGCCGGTGCCGGTGGTGCACGTGCGTGAGATCGAGGAGCGCCCCGGCGGCGCCGGCAACGTGGCGGTGAACCTGGCGAGCCTGGGCGCACATTGCACGGTGCTGGGCATTACCGGCGACGATGCGATTGCGGACACGCTGGCGGCCTCCATGGAAAAGCGCGGCGTGCGCTGTAAATTCACCCGTTTGAAGCAGGTCGCGACCACCACCAAGCTGCGTGTGCTGTCACGCCATCAACAGTTGATCCGCCTCGATTTCGAAGAGACCTTCGGCAGCTTCAACGGCGCGCCACTGCTGCCGGCTTTCAGGAAGGAACTGGCGAAGACCGATATAGTGATTCTTTCGGATTACGGCAAGGGCAGCCTGCACGCAGTTCAGGAACTCATCGCCGCGGCACGCAGCGCCGGCAAATCAGTGCTGGTGGATCCCAAGGGTCGGGATTTCAGCATATATAAGGATGCCACGGCCATCACGCCGAACCTCGCGGAATTAGAAGCGGTGGTGGGCGAATGTCCGGACGAAGCCACCATCTTCCGGAAGGGCGAAAAACTGCGCGATGAACTTCGGCTCCATGCGCTGCTGGTGACCCGCGGCGAGCACGGCATGACACTCCTGGAATCCGGTCAGCCGCCGCTGCACCTGCCTACCCAGGCGCTGGAAGTGTCCGATGTCACCGGTGCTGGCGACACGGTCATTGCGTTGCTGGCGGCCGGACTGGGAGCAAAACTTTCTTTTGCCGAAGCCGCGGGACTCGCGAATTTAGCTGCCGGACTGGTGGTCGCGAAACTCGGTGCGGCCACGGTCACCCCGGCGGAATTGCGGCTCGCGGCTCACAGCCGCAACGCTGGCGGTGTACTCACTGAAAGCGCGGTCATGGATGCAGTGAGCCATGCGCGCAGCCAGGGTGAACGCATCGTCATGACCAATGGCGTGTTCGATATCCTGCATGCGGGTCACGTGAGCTATCTCGCAGAAGCGCGCAAGCTGGGGCACCGGTTGATCGTGGCCGTTAATGACGATGATTCCGTACGGCGCCTGAAGGGCCCCGGCCGACCTGTCAATACGCTCGTCAACCGCATGCAGGTGCTGGCGGCGCTTAACTGTGTGGATTGGGTGGTGCCGTTTTCCGAGGACACTCCTGAACGGCTGATTTGCACAGTGCTGCCGGATATCCTGGTCAAAGGCGGTGATTACCGGCCAGAACAGGTGGCCGGTTACGGGTGTGTCACGAAAAATGGCGGGGAGGTGCGCATCCTGCGCTATGTGGATGGACTGTCCACCACCAAAATCATCGAGGCACTCAAGAAATAATCGTGCGATTCCTCTATTCGCTGACGTTGTGGCTGCTTTTACCGTTCGCGCTCGTGTGGCTGTCATGGCGCACCTGGCGGCAGACCGGTCACGCCGACAAACTGGGCGAACGCTTCGGCAGTTCTCCCTTTCTTCCGCCCAATGAAATCATCTGGATACATGGTGCCTCGGTGGGCGAGATCCGTGCCGCCGCGCCGCTGGTGAAAGCATTGCACCGGGATTTTCCGCAACGTCCGCTGCTGGTCACGAGTTTTACCGCCACCGGCCGTGCCCAGGCCCAGGCGCTGTTCGGCGACCGCGCGCTGGTGTCGCTGCTTCCCTATGATCTGCCGTTCAACGTAAACCGCTGGCTCAAATGCACCAGCCCAACCATGGGCATCATCATGGAAACCGAAATCTGGCCGAATCTGTTTGCGGCCTGCGCGCGCCGCCACATTCCGTTGGTGATGGTCAGCGCGCGGCTGTCGGAACGTGCGCTCAATCGTTACCGGCGTTTCCAGGCACTGATGCGCCGGGCGCTGGGTCAGGTGGCGATGATCGCCGCGCAGACCGAAGGTGATGCGGAATACTTCCGGCGTCTGGGCGTGGCGCCGGAGCGGCTGGAAATTACCGGCAATCTCAAGTTTGACGTGCAGTTCCCGGACACCCTGGCAGCCCAGGGCCACGGCTTACGCGCGAAGCTGTTCGGCCCGGCGTCCGTGATAGTCGCAGGCAGCACCCGCGAAAACGAGGAACCTCAGGTATTGCAGGCATTCGGTGCGCTGCTCAAGAAGCAGCCGGCCTGTGTGCTGGTGCTGGCGCCGCGCCATCCGGAGCGTGCGGCGGCGGTGGCCGAACTCGTCAAGAACGCGGGCTTTACATGCCGGCGGCGCAGTGCGGGGGAAACGCCGCTCAAGCCCGGCGAGGTATTGCTGCTGGACACTCTGGGGGAACTGGCGCGTTTCTACGCCGCCGCGGATATGGCCTTCGTGGGTGGCAGTCTGGTGCCGGGGGGCGGCCACAATCTCCTGGAACCGGCGGCTCTGAGTTTGCCGGTGCTGGCGGGTCCGCATCTGGCCAACGTGCGCGATATCGCCGAACTGCTCAAGGCTGCGGGCGGTCTTATTGTCGTGAATGATGCCCAGGCACTGGGCGAAGCCTTGATCTGGCTGGTGAGCAACAAGGTCACCCGCGAGCGCATCGGTCAGGCAGCACAGCAGACGGTGGTGGCCAACCGCGGCGCACTTGCGCAGACTTTATCGCTGGTGGAAAAGCACATCCCCCGGTGAGAGCCGGGCGATGTGCAATCGTCAGAACAGCTTCAGAATCCCGATGTATCAACCGCCGGCTGGCGGAGTTGCCGAAACTGCCGACGGTGGCGTCGTCGGCATGGGCATCTCGGATGCTGGCGCGGGCACCAGCAACAAGACATTGATCTGTTTCACATCTTGCGGGCTCAGAATGCCGGCGGCCTCCTTGAGCTGCAGCACGCTGATCAGGTAATTGTCGCGGCTCTGAGCGAAACCGGTTTGCGCCGTCACCAAGTTCTGGACCGCCAGCAACACATCCACGATGGTTTGGGTGCCTACGCGCAGGCCGGTCTCGGTGGCTTGCAGCGAGGTGGCGTTGGATTTCACTGACTGGCGCAGGGCTTCCACCTGGGAGATGCCAGTCAACACGCCGAGATAAGAAGTGCGCGCCTGTTGCACCGTCTGGCGCGTCACCAGTTGCACCTGGTCCTGGGCGGCGTCGTATTGACGCTGCGCCTGGGTCACCTGTGCGTTCACGCCGCCGCCTGAGAACAACGGCATGCTGAAATTCAGCATGATCTGTTTTTGACGGTAATCGTAAGTGTCGAACAGGCTGCCGCTTGAATTATCGCGCCCGTAACTCGCGGTAAGTCCCAGGGTCGGATAATGCCCGGCACGTTTGATGGAGATGGCGCTCGCCGCTACGTCTGCCGCCGCCTGCGCCGCCATGATGTTCGGGTTCTGTTTCTGCGCCTGGTCCACCCACTGCTGCGCATTGTTCGGATCGGGTGTGCGCAACGGCATGTCGGCCGGCGGTTCCTGCAATTCACCCACGGGCTGGTCGGTGATCGCGCGCAGTGACTCCTCGGCATTGATGACTTGCTGCTGGGCGCCGATCTCATTGGCTACGGACTGATCGTAAGCCGCCTGTGCCTGCTGCACGTTGGTGATAGCGGTCATGCCCACCTGGTATTGCGCTTTGGTCTGTTCCAGTTGCTTGGCGTTGGCTTGGGTGGCGGCGTGATCGGCCGCGAGCGTGTCGCGGGCGGTGATGACGTTGAAATACGCGGTGGCGGTACGCACGATCAGGTCCTGTTGCGCGGCTACGTACTGGGCCTCCGCCTGGGCGACGGACGCATCCGCCTGCTTGATGTTTTCCCACGCCGCCCAGTTGAACAAGGGCTGGGTCAGTTGCAGGCCGTATTGGGTGTCCCGGCCCGGAAGGGTGGAGTATGTGTTGCCAAAGACCGGCTCTCCGGTGTTGGGATCGGTCCCCACCTCGCCGAATTGGGTGCCGTAGGTCGTGGACCAGGCCTTGGAGGCTTGAAAGCTCAGGTTCGGCAGGTACCCCGCGCGAGCGATGGGTTTGTTTTCCAGCGCCGCCTCGTAGTTGGCCTGGGCCTGCTGGAAGGTAGGGTCGTTTTTGAGGGCGAGCTGATAAACATCCCATAAATCGGCGCTGTGAGCCGGTGCCGCAGCTAAAAGCCCCGCTGCGGCGAGAGCGAGAAGGAAAGTGCGTAGGGTTTTCACCTGGGCTCCTGTAGGTGTATTAGTTGAATATAACACTATAACTATTAAGTCGGCGAAGCAAGCCCGCAAAAGTACGCAATTTTAACCTGCCTATTATATGGGCTTGATATATGCACGGCGCGCATTTCAATAGCGGGGCAAATCCGGCTCCAGGCTCGACGCCCAGGCCTCAATGCCCCCCGCCAGGTTGATGACCTTGCTGAAACCGTAGGACTGAAGGAACGCGGCCACCTGCTGGCTGCGATTGCCGTGATGGCATACGACCACGTAGGTTTGCCCCGGGTTCAATTCATTCAGTCGCTCCCGGATTTCGTCCATGGGGATGTGCAGTGTATCGGGCAGGTGCACGCGCTCGTATTCCCAGGGTTCACGCACGTCCAGCAGAACCACCGGCTCCGCGGATGCCGAGCGCAGCTCTGTCACTTCCTTGGGGCTGAGGGAGCGGATCGGCATCATTCCCTCAGAATCGAAAACTCTGAGGCACGGATGCGTTCACCAGTGCCGGCAGATCGGTCTCGAACAGACTTTCCCGCGACCACGCATCCTCGCCCACGCGCGTGATGAGCAGCGCTTCCATGACCGGCGGCTGCCCAACGATTACGAACAGCCGGCCGCCCACATCGAGGCGTTCGGCATAGAGTTTGTCGTATGCCGGCAGGGAGCCGGTTACGACGATCAGGTTAAAACGTTGCGTAAGCCAGTCGAGCCGTGAGCCATCGCGGGTTTCGAGTTGCACGTTGTGGATACCGATATCTTTCAGGGTCTTGCCCGCAGCCTCGGTGAATTCCGCGAAAATATCCACGGACAACACTTCGCCCGCCATCTTGGCGAGACAGGCGGTGACAAAGCCGCTGCCGGTGCCGATTTCCAGCGCGCTTTCATCGGCTTGCGGATCAAGCGCCTGCAGCAATCTGCCTTCCACTTGCGGTGCCATCATCACCTGGCCGTGGGGCAGCGGAATCTGCATGTCGGCAAACGCCAGCTTGCGATAGCGCTCGGGCACGAACCGCTCACGGGGCAGCGCCTCGAAGACCGTGAGTACGCGCAGATCCAGCACATCCCAGGCACGTACCTGCTGGGTGACCATCTGATTGCGGGCAAATTGCGTATCCATATTTTTCCGTGGAAATCCGGCTTTGAAGGGCTGCAAAGGGTAAGCACTTCAACCCGTGTATGCAAGGCTCAATGGCTGTGTGACGAACTCCCCGGATGGGAGAGGGATGGGGTGAGGGCGATTCAAAGGTCAATGAAAATCAACTTGTAACAGTATAGTCTCCTGTAATAAGGTAGCAGCCGTCGAGCTGGGGGTGCCCCGCGAGGGGCTGAGACAGGATCACCAGCAAAACCGAAGCGGGTTTTGCACGATTCGAACCCTTGGAACCTGAACCTGGTTAACACCGGCGTAGGGAATGCTCCGACGGTCCCATTGCGTCGTCGCCCATTCTTGCCTGCGCTCGGTCCCTGAGGACACTGCATGAGCGCCATCCCCGAAGAATTCATCCGCCGCACCGCGCAACTTTCTACAGACGCCACCCGGCCCTATCCCAATTCCCGCAAGCTGTTTGTAAACGGTTCGCATGCTGATCTCAGGGTCGGCATGCGCGAAGTGCGCCAGTCGGAAACGCCGGCCCTGCACGGCGCCGAAGCCAATCCGCCTATACCTATATATGACACCTCCGGCCCATACACCGATCCGGCGGCGCACATTGATCTGGTGCGCGGCTTGCCGCCGTTGCGCGCGCGTTGGATTGCAGAGCGTGGCGATACGCAGCAGTTGAACGATTTCACCTCCGAATACACACGCCGCCGTAATCGCGATATCAAGCTTGCGGATATACGCTTTCCGCAACCGCCCAAGCCGAAGCGCGCCAAGGCCGGTGCCAACGTCACCCAAATGCATTACGCCTGCCAGGGCACGATAACGCCGGAGATGGAATACATCGCCATCCGCGAAAGCCTGCGGCTTGAAGAGCTGCGCCGCGATCCACGTTATGCGGCGCTGCTGCGGCAGCATCCCGGATATTCCTTTGGCGCGGCAATGCCTGAAACCATTACTCCAGAATTCGTGCGCGAGGAAGTGGCCCGCGGCCGCGCCATCATCCCGGCCAACATCAACCATCCGGAACTGGAGCCCATGGTCATCGGCCGCAATTTCCTGGTAAAGATCAACACCAACATCGGCAATTCTGCGGTCACTTCCAGCATCGCCGAGGAAGTGGAGAAGATGGTGTGGTCGGCGCGCTGGGGCGGCGACACCCTTATGGACCTGTCCACCGGCAAGAACATCCACGAGACCCGCGAGTGGATCATCCGCAATGCGCCCATGCCCATCGGCACCGTGCCCATCTACCAGGCGTTGGAGAAAGTGGACGGAAAAGCCGAGGAACTCACCTGGGAGATGTTCCGCGACACGCTCATCGAGCAGGCCGAGCAGGGTGTGGATTACTTCACCATCCACGCCGGCGTGCGCCTGCCGTTCGTGCCGCTGACCGCGCAGCGCGTCACCGGTATCGTCTCGCGCGGTGGCTCGATCATGGCCAAGTGGTGTCTCGCCCATCATCAGGAGAGTTTCCTGTACACGCACTTCGAGGACATCTGCGAGATCATGCAGGCCTACGATGTGTCGTTCTCCCTGGGCGACGGACTACGGCCTGGCTGCATCGCCGACGCCAACGACGAAGCGCAGTTCGCGGAGTTGAAGACGCTGGGTGAACTGACGCAGGTGGCCTGGAAGCACGACTGCCAGGTGATGATCGAAGGTCCGGGTCACGTGCCCATGCAGCTTATAAAGGAGAACATGGATAAGGAACTTGCGGAATGCTACGAAGCGCCGTTCTACACACTGGGCCCCCTGACCACCGACATCGCACCTGGTTACGACCACATCACCAGCGCCATCGGCGCGGCACAGATCGGCTGGTACGGCACCGCGATGTTGTGTTACGTCACACCCAAGGAACATTTGGGCTTGCCCGACAAGCAGGACGTGCGCGACGGCATCATTACATACAAGATCGCGGCTCACGCGGCGGATCTAGCCAAAGGCCATCCGGGCGCGCAGCTGCGTGACAATGCACTTTCAAAAGCGCGCTTCGAATTCCGCTGGGAAGATCAGTTCAACCTGGGACTGGATCCAGACAAGGCGCGGGAGTTTCACGACGAGACCTTGCCGAAAGATTCCGCCAAGACTGCGCACTTCTGTTCCATGTGCGGCCCGCATTTCTGCTCCATGAAAATCACACAGGATGTGCGGGAGTATGCGAAGAAAGGCATGGAAGAGAAGGCGGCTGAATTCAAGCAGAGCGGGGCGGAGATTTATCGGAAGGCATGATTATCTAAGCAAATGTAGGTTGGGCTGACGAGAGAAGCCCAACATCACACAAGGAAGTGACCACATAATGCGTTATCGAAGAGCTCTTGTTGCGGGCGGCACTTACTTCTTTACCGTCAACCTTGCTAATCGGAGCTCCGGTATTCTCGTGAGATATATCGACGATCTGCGACAGGCGCTGGACACGGTAAAGAAGGCGCATCCTTTTACGTTGGTGGCGATGGCGGTGATGCCTGAACACCTGCATGCCATCTGGCGGTTGCCGGCGGGTGATGCGGGTTATCCGATGCGATGGTCATTATTCAAGGCAGGTTTCTCGCGGCGGCTAAAGACGGTTGAATACATCCGTCCGAGCCACATGGCAAAACGTGAGCGGGGCATCTGGCAGCGGCGATACTGGGAACACCAAATCCAGGACGATACCGATTTGGCGCGACACGTGAACTATATTCACTATAATCCGGTCAAACATGGCTTGGTTGCGCGTCCTGTGGATTGGCTTCACTCGACCTTGCATACCTACATTGAAAGGGGCATCGTGACCGCGGATTGGGGTGGTCACGTGGATGATGCGGGATGCGTTTATGGTGAACGTTGAAACGTTGGGCTTCCTGCGTCAGCCCAACCTACGTGAAGTAGGAAGAAGTCACAATGCATCATTCAAGACTCTGCGCCCTGCTGATTGACTGCAATGTATCTGATGTTGATCAGGCCGCCAGCTTTTGGGCTGAAGCATTGGGCCGACCGATAGACTCTGATCATCCAGGTACTCGCGGCAACTACCGTATGTTGGAGACGCCACCGGACGAGCCGATCGTACAAATCCAGCGCGTTAGCCATGAGAGCCGGGTGCATATCGACATTGAAACCGATGACATCCCAGCTGAGGTACAGCGCTTGGAAAAATTGGGTGCCAGCGTGGTCAGCCGTTTGGAGCGTTGGGTGGTCATGCAGGCTCCGACCGGGCAACGATTCTGTGTCGTACGCGTGCAGCGGCCAGGATTTCCGAAGAACGTAAATCGCTGGGATTAAAGCGTTTAATTCTGACTGACGGATTGAACAAGAGAATTAATTTCCAATGTTGACATCAATCCGCAACGCTCTTTCCGAAGATACCGCGGCAATCGCAGCGGGGGAGTATCAAGCTGCGGAGATTCGGGGACTGCTGAATGCCCTGCCGCATGAGATACCGGAGGCAGCATATCGCGATAAAATCAAAGCGCTTCAGGAAAGTGACCGTGGATTGTATGTGGTCGCTGAGCAAGGCAGCGAAATCGTCGGGCACGTACTGCTCGACCCCATGCCGCTAACGGCAAATTCACATATTTGCACACTTACCATCGTCGTGTATCCAGCCTGGCAGGGTCGCGGTATCGGAAAGCAGCTTCTTACCCATGCTATTCGCTGGGCACAAAATAACCGGCATATCGAAAAAATCGAACTGATGGTGCGCGTAGGCAACGAGCGCGCAATCAAACTCTATCGTTCCCTGGGTTTCAAGGAAGAAGGGCGAATTCGCCGGCGAGTACGGGAGGCTGACAGCGTGTACCATGACGACATCGCAATGGCGCTATTTGTGGATTCGGGAAATAACTGACAAGACACGCGTTCTTGGGCGATATCGGATTGGGAGACGACGAATGAAGAACTCATTTTTTGTGATGGCAACAATCCTGCTGATTGGGATCGGCTCGGCACATGCGGCTGATCAAACGGGCCACTGGCTGTCACCTAATGATCCGACAGCCAAGACCATCACCGTTTTGGAAGATATGTGGGCGCACACAGCCTGCTCATCAGTACCAGAAGCCCTCAAAGCTGCTTTTGATGAAGATTTTCAGGGCACAGCCCCGAGTGGCCTACGCTATGGAAAGCCAACGGGGGATTGGGGCGGAAAAGGCGATAATACCGGCTGCCAACTCCAGAAAATCGAAATCCGGCTGTTTGGAGGTTCGGTGGCGATGGCCTATGGCAACGAGAGCAGCATCAGCAAGCAAAAGGATGGTACTGAATTGAAACATTGTTTGGTATGGACGGATACCTGGCTGAAGTGGAATGGAAAGTGGCAGATCATTGCTGCTCAAGACAATAAAGTGACTTGCAAATAGCCGTGTCGTAAACTGGCGGGGATAGCAATCATGCATAATAGCAAACTGTATTCCGGTATTTATGACTTATCGTGCTAAATTGTAGGCATGAATTTTTTCTGAACTTCTCCGACTGAGTCGGCTCAATTTTGGGCGTGACAACATCAGGAATTGAGAAGGATGAATGACGAAGATAAGATCACGTATCTCGCGAATCTGCTAGCTGTGGCACGTGCGGATGGCCGAGTCACGCCAAATGAAATGCAGGCCATAACCGACACCCAGAAGCGAATTGGTGCAACCAAAACTTTGCTGAGCAAAGCCCAAACCGTTGTAGAAACTACGGGATACATGCCATCACCTGTTGGCCTATTGTCAACTAGGATTTCCAATCTTGAGGATATGATTGTCGTGTCTCTGATGGACGGCAAGTTAGATCAGGCGGAAGAGTTGGTGATTCTTGAGTTTGCTCGCAAAGCTGGAGTCACTAAGGAGCAATTTCAGATCATCATCGCGCAGGTCAAGACAAATATAGCTTCATCACATAATGTGCAAGCTTGTCCAAGTTGTGCTGCTGCCATATCTGAAGATGCAAAATTTTGTCCAGCGTGTGGCAGTTCGCTTACAAAATCTGATCAAGAATCCGCGGTCCACATAACGTATAAGATACCTGTAAAGGGTGTAGCTATTGAATTTTCTGAATCGAGCGCAAGTGGGTTTGCGGATGCTGTAAAAAGGGCACAGGGAGCACCAATCAACGCAACTTGTGTCAGAGGAAAGAAAACGTGGTATTTGGCGGCATGGCCTAGAGAGCAGATTGGGGAGGCCGGAAAGCTTGTAGGAGACATAAAAGGCATGCGGAATCGAAAGGTATGGGTGGATGGACAAGAATCTCATTGGGATGACGTTTTTGGTTTCGTATGGTGCAGTGAGCAGCGAAACACTGCGTATCGCCCTGTTGAATATTGCTTTGGAATAGACGAGAAGCGTTTTAATGTTTGGGGTTGCAAGCAAGCGAATATGGATTGGGTAATATGGGGAAATTGGTTCTCATACGGACAATTTCGCAAGGCTGGAATTCTAAATAAGCAGATCATTTTCGCGTTCGATAAAAAAAGAATTCGTCATGAACTCGAACAAAATCTTTTTCGGTTTCGCTTCTGTCCTCATTTAAATTTTCGTCTCATTGACGCAGTATTGGATGCAATTCCAGATGAGGTTGAAGTGAAGGCCAATGGACCATGGAAATATAGGGAGGACTATGAGCAGTCTCCAGGGTCAATCCAGATCATAGAAAAAGTGACTGAAGATGGGTATTCGTTCGAGAAGAAATATTATTCATCTGGAGTAGCACCCCGATCACCACAGGTCGGGTTAGAAATTCTTAGAAAGGCACTGCAAATTTCCGGTGCTGGTGAGTCTGAATTAATGAGCGTACTAGCTTATCGTGGCGAGTCAGTATGATGGGCATCAGATTATTTCTTAATGCCAGTCGACACTTCTAAAAATACTGCCATGGTGGATAAAGGCAATCGTCAACTGGTATGGCGAATAACGAGGGCGGAGCTCTTAAGTATTGATCATTAATGCATGTCCGGGGCGATTTAATGTCTTTCGCAGCTTTATTTCTTTATTTGATATTTCAGCCAGGCAATCTACGTGAACTTAGATTAAAAGTTGAGTGATAAATGACTTACGCATTAATTGACAACTCAACATTGACTGCTGTCCAAAGGATAACAGGTAAAATCTTAACTAAATCGAAGGATTCTATCGATACGGATATCGTTGCATTAGAAAACTTTGTTCAAGCCATTCTTTTTTATGACAGGCTAATTGCAGTTGATGACTATATTCCAGCGTATCGAGATGCCAGAATTGCCTCTTTTCCGAATATAACGTTTCTTAATAAAACTGACTTCAAATTAGATGAGATCGAGACTACAGCTGCGGAAAAGGCGGGCCAACTCCGGCCGCGACTGCGGGGTGGTGAATTCGTAAATGATGATTTTAAAAATTTAATTGAATTGCTTCAAACGCATATTATTTGTACTTGGGATATTAGTTCAAGTGTTTATCATTTGACTTTGAAAAGTTTGTCAGATACTGATCAGGAATATGAAAAGTATGGAAATATTGCAGCAGCAATATTTTCAGAACTTGGCGACGCTTCAGAATCCGGGCATAGAACAAGTGGGAATGTAGAACTCTTAGATCGGTATGGGAATCCTATTACTAAAGGTTATAAGGTTCCCGGTGCAAAATGGGGTGACGGGACGTCAAGCGGTGAAGCATCGGCTGCTATCAGTGCGTTCGTTGCGTCGTTAGTATGGCTGGCAAATCGTTCAATATTTTATTCATTAGCAGCCAAATTCCTGCAAGCAGATACATTTCTACATCCAATACGTCAGTCATATCAGCAAATATATATTAGTGAAACATGCCATTATGGTTTGACTACGCAAAACATATTGTTGAATATTTTTCGACTTCACTAAGCAACGACATGATAGATGTGCATAATTCTGGAATTAAAACCGCAACATCTATATCACTACCGCTCTTCTCTGCTTGGCTAGCTAAAGAAACCGGTGATCCGGCTCATATTGTTCAGGCCGCCTATAATATTAGAGATAACCCTGAATTCTTAGAGGCTAGAGAAAAAATGAGGGAAGTGCGACGATTGTTTGATGAATCTGATATTGTCGACGCAAATAAGGCTGTTGCTGCTATCGTACGGGACATTGGCAAAGCCTCGAATGACATCCGAATTAAATATGGGTTACAAATAAGGCAAGGCGTACCAGTTACAAAACTAGTATATGTATACAATACATACGCTGCTCTTAACAGTTTGCCAAAGCTTCCTAGCTATGACTTTAAAATTAAGATCCCTGAATTCTTCTACAATCTAAGGCAGCCTAGAGGATTTCGAGCAGTTTACAGAAATCTTACACAAGATTTGTCAACCGTATGGGCGCTGGGTGAAGCGCGGGATATTTTAGGTAGTCGCGTAGTTTCAGATAAACAAGCGAGGGTTTATAGCCCAAAGCAAGAGCAACCGAGATATAGGAATGCCCATTCACAATTTAAAAGTCCAATGTAAGCAGACACGTAAATCAGGGACCGACCGCGTTATAACAACCCAAAAAGCTAACACCTTTTGCTGATCCGTTTCACACGAAAAAGATGTTCATGACATTTGCGAAGTTATGGAACACCACGCCCGGCCAGACACTACCGGCGCGCTCACGCAGCCACGCCAAGACAACGCCCATGATGAACGCGAAGATCATCTTAACCCTATGAAGCATTCACCGAATTATTGTGCTAGAAACTTGAGTGCGTCTTATCTTTTTGAGGTTACCATGAAAAAAGCAAACTTCGTTTGTATGCTGCTGATCGTATCCTGGCTTGGGAGCACGAACGTTTTCGCAGCGACGCCGTCTCATCCCCAGGATAATACGGCCTGGTTTCTAAAGACCACGCAGGCGCTGTATGACGTAGTCGCGGCGGGCGATAAAACCGTCTGGGATAGAATTCTTGCGAATGACTGCATCATCACAACGGAAGACGGCGATGTGCTGAACAGAACTGAATTCCTCAGAGGCTTGAAACCACTACCTCTTGGATTCAGCGGCGGCATAAAGATCCAAGATCTGACAGTGCGAGATCTCGGTAACGCCGCAGTAGCGCATTACTGGATGGACGAATGGGAAATCGTGTTTGGCGACAAGCTCAGGACCAGGTATGTCGAAACTGACACCTATCGCCGTGCTGGCGACACCTGGAAGATGGTCGCGGCGCAAACCACCGTCGTTCCGAGGGATTTCCAAGCCGTCAAGGTGGATACCAGTGGTTGGCCGGCTTTAGTGGGGTCTTACAGACTGGGACAAAAACCCGGTTGGCTCTATCACGTATACATGCGTAACGGAGCGTTGTACTGGGGGCGCGATGAGAAATCCACCAAGTTGCTCATTCCCTTGTCACCGCTGGTGTTTTTCGAGACGGGCAGTATCCATACACTGGTATTCGTACGGAATCCGGAGGGTGTCGTCAGCGAGGTGCTTCAACTGCATAAGTACAACGAGATAACAATCCATCGAGTGTAGAAGCGATATGTGATGCACGCTAAAATTATGGATATCCAAAGCTTCCGGATGAATGAGTGAATCAAATGAAACGAGCGCTCTGCTTTATCGTATTAAGTCTCTGCAGCGTTTCGTTTTCGCTGGCCTGTACGGCTGGAACCGTCCCGCATGTGTTCGGCAACCCGGATGTCACACAGATGGCGCCCAAACGGGCCTACCATGTGGATAACTACAAGCTGACTCTGCACTTCGACGAACCCAAAGGCGAGATCTTCGGAGACGATGAAGTGACGCTTCGACCGTTGACTGCCGGTTTCAGTCATTTCTATCTCGACAGCAGCGGGCTCGTGATCGATAGCGTGGGCCTCGCAGCACAAGGCGGGGACTTGGTGCCGCTGTCATTCAAAGCACAGGACCCCAAACTGTGGATCAGCCCCAATCACGTTTATGGCCCCGAAGACCGCCTGGTCGTGCATATCCGTTACCACGGTTTCCCACGCGCGGGCCTGTATTTTGTAAATCCGACTGCGGATTATCCAAAGTGGCCGCGTGAAATCTGGACTCAGGGTGAGCCCGATTTCAACCAACACTGGTTTCCCAGCTGGGACTACCCGAATGACATGTCGACCAGCGAAACGATCACGACGGTTCCTGACGGGCAAAGCGTGGTGTCGAACGGCAAATTGATCAAGGTCACGCATCAAGGGGGCGAAACCACCTATGACTGGGTCGAAAGCATTCCCCACAGCGCTTATCTAATGTCTCTCGCGATCGGGCCCTGGAGAAAGATCAGCGATCACGAAGGCAGTCTACCGGTCGACTACTACGTGTCTGAAGGCGTGAGCGAAGCGACGGCCAGGCGTTCGTTCCACCTGACGCCGGACATGATTGGCTTCTTCTCGCGTGCCTTTGGCGTGCCCTACCCGTATGAGAAATATGCCCAAGTGGTAGTCCAAAACTTCATCTTTGGCGGTCAGGAAAACGTCAGTGCTACCACGCTCACGTCGGCAACGCTGCACGATGCGCGTGCGGATGCGGATTACTCGAGTCAAGCACTGGTTGCCCATGAACTCGGGCAGCACTGGTTCGGGGACATGGTGCAAGGACGCGATTGGGCCGATATCTGGCTCAACGAGGGTTTTGCCACGTATCTGGAGGCGCTGTACACCCAGTATCACGAAGGCAACGAAGCGTTTCGCTTCGAGATTATGAACGATCAGCGTGAAGCGCAGCGCCAGGACCGCGAAGACTACCGCCGCCCCATCGTCGATGACCACTACACCGATCCCATGCAGATGTTCGATAGTATCACCCATGAGAAAGGTGCAGTGGTGCTGGATATGCTGCGAAATATCCTGGACGGCGAACAGTCCGCATCGCGGACTGCCTCACAAAGTGAGCCCTTGTTCAAGGCTCTGAAGGTTTATCTGGATACGTATCGAGCCCAGGCGGTGGATACGGCCGATCTGATAAAAACGCTCCAGACAGCGACGGGCAGGAATCTCGGCTGGTTCTTCCATGAGTGGGTGTTTATGGCGGGGCATCCCGACTATGTCGTAAAAGCAAAATACGCTACAGCTGGGAAGCGAGAAGAAATTTCCATTACACAAACCCAGCCAACCAATGCACTCACACCACTCTTCGACATGCCCATCACGCTTGCTTTCTACGGCGCACACGGTGAATCGCAACGCATCCAAATCCGCGACACTCTGCGCACCCAGAAATTCGATATCCCCCTCAGCTTCGCTCCACAGTGGGTGGATTTCGACCCGGACGATGTCATCGACAAAACCGTGCAGTTCGCACAGCCGCTGGCGGCATTGATCGCGAAAGCCGAGCGGGATCCGGCGATGATGAGCCGGCTGTTGGCCGTGCAGCAACTGGGGGCGGTCAAGGGCTCGGATATGGATGCGGCGGTCGCTGCACTGACACGAGTCCTGGACGGCGACACATTTTATGGTGTGCGTTGTTACGCCGCGGCGAGCCTGGGCGACATCCATACTGCACAAGCCAAGGCATCTCTACTCGTGGCAATGCAACAACCGGATAACCGCGTACGGACTGCGGTAGTGTACGCGCTCGCAACTTTCGACCAAGATCGAATTGTCTATGCTGCGCTGGTCAAGGCATTGCACCACGACAGGAGTTATGCCGTGGAGGCCGCTGCTGCCGAGGGGCTGGGCAAGTCGGAAATACCTGGAGCATTTACGGTATTGCAGACCGCCGCGATGAAGGGAGCGGAGATCCACGTAATGGCGGGAATATTTACCGGTCTCGTGGTTACCGGTGATCCGCGTGCCGTGCCTATCCTGTTGTCCTATGCGCGTTCTGGGGTAGCGGAACGTGTACGTCTTGATGCCCTGCGAGCGCTTTCAGAAACGAGTCAGCCGCGTGCAGCGGATAACAAGTCCGCACTTGATAGCGTCATACGTGCGGCGTTAGATGATCCTTTTCTGTCGGTTCAGATGGCAGGAGAGAGCTTGGTCGGGGTTTATCATTTGGATGAATTCAGGGCCGATATCCAAGCGCTGGAACAATCCTCTCCAACTATATTCCAACGAGATGCAGCCCATGAGGTTCTCGAACAGCTGCATTAAAATCCAGGTATCTGAGGCTATCTATGAAGCATCGTCGATTTAAGAATGAAAACAGGTATTCTGCGAAAAACCCTAGCAACCATTTTATTAGAGTCTATCAATGAAAAATATCGTCAACACTTCAGTATTCCTGAGCCTGGTATTGGTTGGGATTACTTGCGCTTCAACCACGGTTAGTGCTACGCCTGCAGATAGTACGGCGTGGTTCGTGAAAACAACCAAAGCGTTGCATGACGCAGTTACATCAGGCGACTCAGCTGTGTGGAACAGAGTCCTCGCGGACAACTGCATCTTTACAGATGAAGACGGCGATGTGCTCACAAAAGCCCAACTTGTTGCCGACATAACGCCTTTGCCACGGGGATTTTCCGGGGGCCAACAGGTTCTAGACTTGACAGTGCGTAAAATCGGCGATGCTGCTGTAGTGCATTTCTGGTTGGATGAGTGGGAGAACGTATTCGGCGACAAGCTCCGGACCAAGTATGTCGAAACCGATACCTATCGCCGCGCTGGTGACTCTTGGAAGATGATTGCAGCACAAGTCACCGTGGTTCCGCGGGACTTCCAAGCCGTCAATGTGGATACCAGTGGCTGGCCGACGCTCGTGGGAGTTTACCGTCTCGGACAGAAACCCGGTAGGCTCTATCACGCGTATATGCGTAAAGGAGAGTTGTACTGGGGGCGCGATGAGAAATCCGCCAAGTTGCTCATTCCCTTGTCACCGCTGGTGTTTTTCGAGAAGGGCAGCATCCATACGTTGGTATTTGTACGGAATTCGGCGGGTACCATCACCGAGGCGCTTGAGCTGCATAAATACAACGAGGTAACGATGTATCGGGTGTAAAAGGGACAATGGGTGAATAATGCGGCCGAACACGCGAAACGGGTGATCAGTGTCGTGCGAATCATAGTCCATCAGCGGCGGAGAGCATTAAACTATATCCTTCCTAACGAACAGCGATACATTCAATGTCCAGACTTTGTGTCCTGAGTTTCGCGATCTCCATTGATGGCTACGGTGCTGGGCCGAACCAGGACCTGAAAAATCCGCTGGGCGTCCGGGGCCCGGAGCTGATGGACTGGTTCTTCCATACGCGCTGCTGGGAGCAGCATCAAGGCCGCGAGGGCGGTGAGACAGGCGTGGACAACGACATGGCGGAGCGGGGCTTCGAGAACATCGGTGCCTGGATACTCGGACGCAACATGTTCGGCCCCATTCGCGGCCCGTGGCCTGACGAAAACTGGAAAGGCTGGTGGGGCGAGGAGCCGCCGTATCACACGCCGGTATTCGTGCTCACACATCACAAGCGCGCGCCGATAAAGATGGCGGGCGGCACGGTGTTCCACTTTGTCACCGACGGTATTGAGTCCGCATTAAAGCAGGCCAAGTCTGCGGCCGGCAGCCGTGACGTCCGGCTCGGTGGCGGGGTTGCTACTATCCGACAATACTTGCGTTCGGGCCTGGTCGACGACCTGCATCTGGTCATCCGCCCTGTCTTGCTGGGCTCAGGCGAACATCTCTGGAATGGCATCGATATGCACACCTTGGGTTACGAATGCGAGAAGCATGTCGCGGGCGAACGTGCGATCCACGTCTTTCTGCGCAAGCGCAGTGACCCGGCGAGTAAGTAGTAAATTGCGGATAGACTAAGGAAGCGGAAGGGAGGGAGT
This sequence comes from Gammaproteobacteria bacterium, assembly GCA_049591455.1. Classification (GTDB taxonomy): domain Bacteria; phylum Pseudomonadota; class Gammaproteobacteria; order Natronospirales; family REEB76; genus REEB76. The sequence goes on along the minus strand of JBAWFA010000018.1, from coordinate 33,888 downwards.
CCGTGGCACTTGTAGCGTTCCTGAGAGGAATCAATGTCGGCGGGCACCGAGCCTTTCGACCCAGCGTCCTCGCAAAGAAGTTGGCGCGTTACGAAGTGGTCAACATTGGTACAACTGGAACCTTTGTGATTCGCCGTCCGATCACCCGGACGAAGCTCCGGGCCGAACTGACGCGCAGACTCCCTTTCGACGCTCAGGTCATGATCTGCGAGGGTCGCGAACTGCTGGCGCTGGAAGCGGATGATGTGTTCCGTAAGGCTCCGAAGGGACCAGACGTGGTTCGCTTCGTGAGCTTCATGGCCCGACGTCCCCACGTCATTCCCAAAGTCCCCATCAAGCTGCCTAACGAGGGGAAGTGGCTACTGAGAGTCCTGGCAACGGAGGATCGCTTCGTGTTTGGGGTGTACCGGCGCCACATGAAGGTCATCGGTTATTTGGGCAAGCTCGATAAGCTGTTAGGCGTTCCGGTCACGACACGCAACTGGAATACCATAAAGTTGGTCATCAAAATATTACAGACTCGAGGGAGTGAAATTGATTTGAAATGATGCTGTAAAATCACCACCGGCTTCTAAGGAGCAACTGGTGAATTTCAGCGTGCTGGTGCTGCTGTTCGTGACCCTGGTCTGGGGCACGACCTTTCCCATCATCCGTGCGGCGACCGCGCATCTCAGCGGCGCGGAGATTACGGCCGTGCGCTTTCTGGTGGCCGGCCTCTGCATGCTGCCTTTCGCGTTCAAAGCTTCGCGCACCGCCTGGCGGGATGGCATCATTCTGGGCGCAGTGGCGCTGGTCTCTTACGTGACGCAAGCGGTGGGGCTGGAATACATCTCCTCCAGCCGCAGTGCCTTCATCACCAGCCTGAATGTGCTGATGGTGCCTTTCCTCGGCTTGTTGCTGGGCAGCCGTCTCAGATTGCAAATCGCGAGCGCGGCGGTGATGGCCTGTGCCGGCATCGGCCTCATGTCCTGGGAGAGCGGCGGCAGTCTCGTCGGGGACAGCGCCACTCTGGCCTGCGCGCTCACTTATGCCATCTACATCATTCTGTTGTCGCGTCGCATCAAGGCGCATGAATCGCGCACGCTCGCTGCGACCCAGATTGTCGCCATGGCGGTGATTAGTTTTGTGTGGCTGCTGGTCACGCATCTGCACGGCTACGCGATGGCGGCTTTGTTTGCACGTGCAGAACCCGTGTGGCCATCGCTGCTCTATCTCGGTGTGGTGGCGAGCGCCGCCATGTTGTTCCTGCAAGCGGTGGGGCAGCGTCACGTCTCGGCAGAGAAGGCCGCAGTCATCTATGTAATGGAGCCGGTGTTTGCGGCACTATTCGGTTGGCTGTGGCTGCACGAGACCTTGGGCTTGCGCGGTTTCGTGGGCGGTGCGATGGTGATCGCTGCGGTGATACTTGGCGAGTGGCGTTTTAAATCCCGAGCGATGGTCCGACAATAGGCCGTAGGGTGCGATAGCACGTGCAGAAATTATGGAGCGTGTAATGAGAAAACTTTTGGAAGACGCAGCACAACGTGCCATCTCATATCTGGAGAATCTCGATTCCAGGTCCATCGCGCCCTTGCCGGATGCCGTAACGAGTCTTTCTGTTCTTGATAAGCCGTTACCAGAACAGCCGAATAAACCTGAAACGGTGTTGAAGGTGCTGGATGAGGTATGTTCCGGAGCCACCATGGGGATCGCCGGAAGGCGTTTTTTCGGTTTCGTGATCGGCGGCTCGCTGCCTGTAACCCTGGCCGCCAACTGGCTGGCGAATGCCTGGGATCAGAACACCGGCTATTACAACATTACGCCCGCTACTGCCTATCTGGAACAGATCGCGTTGGGCTGGCTGCTGGATCTTCTGCATCTGCCGCGCGAGTCCGGCGGCGGATTTGTCACCGGCGCGACGGTCGCGAACTTCACCACGCTGGCGGCGGCACGCCACAAGGTGCTGGAACGCGCCGGTTGGAATGTGGAGGCCGACGGCCTGTTCGGTGCGCCACCCATCACTGTTATCGTCGGCGCCGAAGCGCATCCGACGTTAACTAAATCTCTTGGACTTTTGGGACTCGGGCGCAACCGGCTGATCAAGGTGCCGGTGGATTCCCAGGGACGCATGCGCGCCGATGCGTTGCCACCCATGCCAGGCCCCACCATCGTGTGCGCCCAGGCGGGCAACGTGAATACTGGCTCTTTTGATCCCATCGGTGAAGTTTGCGAGCTGGCGCACCGCCACGATGCTTGGGTGCATGTGGACGGCGCCTTTGGACTGTGGGCCATGGCGGTTCCATCCATGTCCAAGCTCACTCAGGGAATGGCGAATGCGGATTCATGGGCGACGGATTTTCACAAATGGCTGAATGTACCCTACGACAGCGGTATCGCCCTGGTGCGGGATGCGGATGCCTTGCGCGCCGCCATGGCCATCACGGCCGAGTATCTGCCGACCAACAGCCCGTATCGGGGTCCTTCTGACTTTGTGCCTGAATTATCGCGGCGTGCGCGCGGCGTGGAAGTGTGGGCGGCGTTAAAGGCGCTGGGGCGTACCGGTGTCGCCGAGATGATCGCGCGCAACTGCCGGCAGGCGCGACGCTTTGCGGAAGGCCTCAAAGCTGCCGGTTATGAAATCCTCAACGATGTAGTGCTCAATCAGGTACTGGTGTCTTTCGGCAATCCCGCCATGACCAACCGGGTGATTGCGGAGATCCAGAAAGACGGAACCTGCTGGTGCGGCGGCACGGTCTGGCAGGGCAAGACCGCCATGCGCATCAGCGTCTGCTCCTGGGCCACCACCGACGAGGACGTGGATCTGTCGTTGAAAGCCATGCTGCGTATCGCAAAAAGTTGCAAGCAATGACGCTCAGTTTCGAAATGTGAAACAGACCACCATCCGTGAGTAACACCACGTTCAAGGATCATTTCTCCGGTCATGCCCAGGCTTATGCCGACGCCCGGCCGCGCTATCCGGCTGAGCTATTCAGATGGTTTGCCACGCTTACCACGAATCATGATCTCGCCTGGGATTGCGGCACTGGTAGCGGTCAGGCGGCGCTGGGACTGGCGGCGCACTATAAACACGTCATCGCCACCGATCCGAGCAAGGAGCAGATCGGAAATGCCTTTCCCCATGAGCGGGTCAGTTACCGCGTTACCGCAGCGGAATCACTGGGACTCGAACCGCATTCAGTTGATCTGGTGACTGTTGCCCAGGCGGTGCATTGGTTCGACCGGCTGGCTTTTTACAAGCAAGTAAATCAGGTGCTCAAACCTGGCGGGGCCATCGCGGTGTGGTGCTATGGGCTGTGTTCCATCACGCCGGAGATTGATGCGGCAGTGCAGACTTTTTATACGGGCGAAATTGGGTCGTATTGGCCGCCGGAGCGCGTATTGATAGACGAGGGCTACCGCACGATTGAATTTCCATTCGAGGAAATCGCGGTGCCTGCATTCAGCATGACTCAGAACTGGAATTTTCAGCAGTTTCTGGCTTATCTGGATACCTGGTCCGCGGTGCAGCGGTTTGTCAAACAGAACGGCCGGAATCCGATGAAGGCTTTCGGAGAAATCTTGAATCAAATATGGGGATGTCCAACTGAGAAACGCCAAGTGACATGGCCGCTTCATATCCGCGCCGGGCAGCTCCCGTAAGCAATAAAATGTAAGCTACACAAGCTTGCCGCATCGGCATAAAAAACGGGGCGCATTGCTGCGCCCCGTTATTCTTTCAGGCTTGCGAACCTATATCAGCCGCCGCCCTTCAGACACTCGCTCATGAACTTTTTGCGATCCGAACCCTTAAGGCTTTTGCTTTTGGCATCGGCTTTGCAGGTTTGCATCTTCTCACGTTGCGCCGGCGTCATCTGCTCGGTTTTGCTTTTGGCCTTCGTGGCAGCAGTGGTTTCATCGGCTTTCATTTCTTGAGTTTTGCCTTTCAGGCAGTCGCTCATGAACTTCTTGTGCTCTTCGCCTTTCATGCCCTTGGACTCGTGCGAGCAGGTGGCCATTTTCCCCTGCTGCGGAGTCATGGCGGTGCCTTCCGCTGCCGAGGCGTTTGATGCGAATGCAAACGCAGTGGCGGTCAGGGCGAAGAATAATGGAACGATCAGCTTTTTCATGTGAACTCCTTCCAAGTTGGATAGTGTCAATAGCATCCCTGCAACAACAGAGACATCTGCATTCTATAGTACAGCGCGGTTTTGGCAAACCGGGATTAAGTCAAAAAAAGCGAAAATCCAAGCTGATTGGCGGTCTCAAGGCCGACGGCTCATGTTTCCCACGGGTATACGCGCCAGCACCACTGGTTCCGGTTGCAGGGTCGCGTGCTCGATCCCATAGAGCTGATGCAGATGATCCCGCAGACGGTAGAGGACGCCCTGCCAGGCGCCCATCTCGTCTATGACGATGTGCGCGGACAGTGAAATCTCGTTGGAGGACAGAGACCAGACGTGCAGGTCATGTACCGAGCGCACGCCGTCCACGCCCGCCATGCTGTGGCCGATTTCGGCCAGATCCAGACCGCGCGGCACGCCTTCCAGCAACACCTGGCCGGCATCCCGCAGCAGCCGCAGACTGGAAATCAGAATCAGCACTGCAATAAACAGTGACAACAGCGGATCAATCGGCAGCCAGCCACTGAAAAAAATCACGATGCCGGTGACGAGTGCGGCCAGCGATCCCAGCATGTCGCCCAGCACGTGCAGCAGCGCGGCGCGCATATTGAGCGAGGGTTCGCCGCGTTGCAGCACCTTGTAGATGAGGAAATTGATGATGAGGCCGAGGATGCCGATCACCATGACCACCGGCGCATGCACCGCAGGCGGGTGCCGGAATCGCAGGATCGCTTCCACCACGATGGCTGCGACGATGAGCAGCATGAATAGCGTATTGAGCAGTGCGGCGATGACTTCGGCGCGACCGAAGCCGTAGGTGTGGCGTGCAGACGCGGGCCTGAGCGCGATCCAGGCGGCCAGCGCTGCGATGCCGAGTGCAATGCCATCGGTGGCCATGTGACCCGCGTCACCCAGCAGTGCCAGGGAATTCGCCCAGCCGCCGGCGACGGCCTCTATTATTGCGAATCCGAGCGTCAGCAGCAGCGCGTACACAAACGGCCGGCGGCCGCGCGGACTGCCCGGATGCAGCGGATGGCTGTGATCGTGCATGCCGCCGTTCAGCGTTCCGTGGGCAGACCCGCGGCGTTCCAAGCGCCGAAGCCGCCGGCCAGATTGCTGACGTTCTTGAAGCCGAGTTCCTGCAAAGCCACGGTGGCCAGCGCCGAACGTCCGCCACCCTGGCATTGCAACACGATTGCACGATCGCGATCGTGCAGCACGGGAAACTGGTCTATTTTGAATTCCAGAACTCCTCGCGGAATGTGTATAGCGCCGGGGATGTGACCGGCGGCATATTCTTCCGGTTCGCGCACGTCAATGATGACCAGCTTGTCGCGGTTCTTCGCCACCTCTGCGGGCGTGACTTCGCGTATTTTAGCCTTGGCTTTGGCAACCAGTTCAGCCGCAGTACCCATGGGTTTCTCTCCTTGTAATCAGAATAGACCGGGCAGCGTGCGCAAAACGATGTAAATGCCCATCAGAATCAGGAACACACCAAATATTTTCCTGAGGAATATCTGCGGTATGCGTCCGGCGATCTGGTGGCCGGCGAAACTGCCCAATGCGCCTACGATAATGAACAGTCCGATAATACGCCAGTCCACCTGCTGGCCATGCGCGGACAGCGAGAGCAGATGGCGGATGAAACCCGTGAACGACGCCAGCATGATGATAACCAGGCTGGTGGCTACTGCCTGGCGCATCATGAGTCCGCCGAGGATCACCAGCGCCGGCACGATGAGGAAACCGCCACCCACGCCCACCATGCCGGCCACGATGCCCACGCCGAGACCAATCAGCATGATTTTCCAGACCGCATGTTGCGGTGCTGCATCGCTTTTCACCGAACTGCGGCGAAGCATCATTACCGCTGCCGCCAGCATCACCGCCGCGAAAATCAGCAACTGCACCGCGCCCGGCAGGAACTCCGCAATCCAGGCACCGATCCACGCGCCCGCCATGTCGGGAATCCCGAACAGCAGCACGTAGCGCCATTGCACCAGCCGCTGATACGCATACGGCACCGCACCCGCCAGACTGATGCCGCCGACGATGCCCAAAGAGCTTGCGATGGCAAGCTTGTCAGGCATGTGCACCAGGTACAGCAGCACCGGCACCGTGAGAATGGAGCCACCGGAACCCAGCAGACCCAGGAACAGTCCGATCAGCACTGCGCCGATGAGAGCCAACAACATTGACAGGTTTTTGCAAAGTTATGGTAGGGAGGGTAAGACAGTATATAGAATAGAGGTGCATTCCGTGAACATTGAGAAACATCATGTCAGCACAGATCAAAGCTTTCTTTCACAAGCCATCGTCTACCTTCTCTTACGTGATAGCTGATCCTGCGACACGTCGTGCTGCCGTTATTGATCCAGTACTTGACTATGACGCCGCTGCAGGCCGTACCGGCAACACGTCGGCGGATGCCATCATCGCGCATGTGCGCGCGGAGAACCTGACGCTTGACTGGGTTCTCGAAACGCATGCCCATGCGGACCATGTAAGCGCCGCCCAGCATATAAAGGAAGAATTAGGCGGGCGCGTCGCCATCGGTGAAGGTATACGCCAGGTTCAAGCGACCTTCGCCAGATTATTCAACATCGAAAACCAGGTACCCGCCGATGGCCGCCAGTTTGACTATTTATTCAAGGATGGCGAGCCGTTCAAGATTGGCAATCTCACCGCACGCGTGCTGGCGGCGCCCGGCCATACCAGCGATTGTGTGGCCTATGTGATTGACGATGCGGCTTTCGTGGGCGACACGCTGTTCATACCGGATTCCGGCACCGCGCGCTGCGATTTCCCCGGCGGCGACGCCGGCATGCTCTACGATTCCATTCAGAAAATACTGTCGTTGCCGGCAGCCACGCGCCTGTTCATGTGCCATGACTACGCTGCCGGTGGACGCGAGTACAAAAATGAGACCACCGTGGCCGAACAGAAGCGCGCCAACATCCACGTGCATGATGGAGTGTCTCGCGCAGAATTCATCAAGCTGCGCACTGACCGTGACAAGACGCTGAGCGTGCCGGTGCTGCTGCTGCCGGCCGTGCAGATCAACACCCGCGCCGGCCTGGTGCCGCCGCCGGAAGCCAATGGCGTCAGCTATCTCAAAATTCCCCTCAACAAATTCTGAGTCAGCCACAAACAAAGTAATGTTGGTTGGGTTGAGCAAGGCGAGTCCCAACATGATGAGGCTGCGGATTGTCGGGTTTCGGCGGACACCTTTACCCAACCTACATCGGAATAAAAAAAGCGCCACCTTACGGTGGCGCTTTCAATTTCGGTAATCGCGATATTTTATTTCACCAACAACGGGATGATGAGCAGCGCCACGATGTTGATGATCTTGATGAGCGGGTTGATGGCCGGTCCCGCGGTATCCTTGTAGGGATCGCCCACGGTGTCGCCGGTGATCGCCGCCTTGTGAGCGTCGGAGCCCTTGCCACCATAGTTGCCATCTTCGATGTATTTCTTGGCATTATCCCAGGCGCCGCCGCCGGTGGTCATCGAGATGGCCACGAACAGGCCGGTGACGATGGTGCCGACGAGCACGCCGCCGAGCGCCTGCGCACCCAGGAACACGCCAATGATGATGGGCACCACGATGGGCAGCAGTGAAGGAATAATCATTTCCTTGATGGCGGCTTTCGTCAACATGTCCACGGCGCGCGAATAATCCGGCTTGGCTTTGCCGGTCATGATGCCGGGGATTTCCCGGAACTGGCGGCGCACTTCCTCCACCACCGAACCGGCGGCGCGGCCCACGGCTTCCATGGCCATGGCGCCGAACAGATACGGAATCAATCCGCCGATGAACAGGCCGATGATGACTTTGTAATCGGACAAATCAAACGTAAAAGTTTTGCCCAGCGCCGTGAGGTTGTGGGTGTAATCCGCGAACAGAACCACGGCGGCCAGCGCAGCCGAACCGATGGCGTAACCCTTGGTCACGGCCTTGGTGGTGTTGCCCACCGCGTCCAGCGGATCGGTGACGGCACGCACTTCCTTCGGCAGGTCCGACATCTCGGCGATGCCGCCGGCGTTGTCGGTGATGGGGCCGTAGGCGTCCAGCGCGACGATTACACCGGTCATGGACAACATGGTGGCGGCGGCGATGGCGATGCCATATAGCCCCGCGAACGCATAGGCGACACCGATGCTGATGCAGATGGCGATCACCGGCAGCGCCGTGGCCTTCATCGAAACACCGAGGCCGGCGATGATGTTGGTGGCGTGGCCGGTGGTGGAAGCCTGCGCGATGTGCCGCACCGGCTTGAACTGGGTGCCGGTGTAATACTCGGTAATGCCCACCAGCACCACGGTCAGCACCGGTCCGACCACGGCGGCGCCAAACAGACTCAAGGCGCTGTACGCCGGCATGCCGGTCATCAACCAGTTACCGACGATGTAGAAACCGATAATCGAAAGTATCGCAGCCACAATCACGCCGGTGTAGAGCGCGTTCATGATCTTGCCGCCTTCGCGGCCGCGCACGCAGAAGACGCCGATGATGGAGGCGATGATGGATACGCCGCCGAGCGCCAGCGGATAGATCACCGCGTTGGCGCCCAGTTCCTTGAGCATCAATCCGCCGAGCAGCATGGACGCCACCATGGTGACGCAATAGGTCTCGAACAGGTCCGCGGCCATGCCGGCGCAGTCGCCCACGTTGTCGCCCACGTTGTCGGCGATCACCGCCGGGTTGCGCGGGTCGTCTTCTGGGATGCCGGCTTCCACTTTGCCGACCAGATCGGCGCCCACGTCGGCGCCCTTGGTAAAGATGCCGCCGCCGAGACGCGCGAAGATCGAGATCAGCGACGCGCCGAAGGCGAGGCCGATGAGCGCGTGCAGCGCGGCGTCTTCGCCGATGTTGCGGCTCAGAATGAAGTAATAACCCGACACACCGATCAATGCCAGGCCGGCCACCAGCATGCCGGTGATGGCGCCGCCGCGGAACGCGACTTTGAGCGCGGCTTTGACACCATGGCGCGCGGCTTCGGCGGTGCGCACGTTGGCTCGCACCGAGATGTTCATGCCGATGTAACCGGCTGCGCCGGAGAAGATGCTGCCGATTGCAAAGCCGATGGCGGCCCACCAGTTGTGCAGCACGAAACCGATGAGCAGAAACAGCACCACGCCGGCGATGGCGATGGTGCGGTACTGGCGGTTGAGATAGGCTTTCGCGCCAATCTGGATGGCGGAGGCGATTTCGCGCATGCGCTCGTTGCCGGCGGGCTGTTTCAGGATCCAGCCCACGGAAACGATGCCGTAGAGAATCGCGAGTGCACCGCAGATCAGCGCAAACCACAGAGCGTATTCAATGATCATCTTGATACTCCCGTTAAAAAGGCAAAATAATAGAAAATTCTCATGTAGGTTGGGGTGAGTCTGCGAACCCCAACTTCTTCAATTGTTGGGTTTCGGCTGACGCCTCAACCCAACCTATATTCATTGTGTATGTCAGTCGCTTATATCTTGAATCTCGTTTTTAGTTTCTTCGGTACTGCCGCGTTCTTGAGTGTCACGTATTGCGGAACACCGTTCTTGTAGGGTGGATAATCCTCGCCCTGGATGAGCGGTGCAAGATAACGGCGTGCCGCCGCGGTGATGCCAAAACCGTCTTTCGTGATGTAACTGCGCGGCATCATCTTCTCACGGTTGGCCACGTCAGCGAGCCTTGCCATGCCGATGGACCATTTATACGGCTTGTCGGATTTGCGCACGATGGCCGGCATTACCGCATTGTGGCCTTTGATGGCAAATTCCACTGCACTCTTGCCGACGGCATACGCCTGTTCCACGTCGGTACGGCTCGCGATATGGCGTGCAGAGCGTTGCAGATAATCCGCCACCGCCCAGTGATATTTGTAGTTGAGATTTTCCTTCACCAGATTAGCGATGAAGGGCGCGACGCCGCCGAGCTGGGCATGGCCAAAGGCGTCCTTTGATCCGGCTTCCGCGAGAAATTTTCCATCGGCATTGCGTACGCCTTCCGACACCACGATGACGCAATAACCGTGCCGGTCCACACTTACTTTTACCTTGTTCAGGAATGCGGCCTGATCGAACGGGATTTCGGGAAACAGAATAATGTGCGGCGCGTCGTCGGCTTTCCCCTGCGCCAGTCCGCCGGCGGCGGCGATCCAGCCCGCATGCCGGCCCATGACTTCCATCACGAACACCTTGGTGGAGGTCTTGGCCATCGAGGCTACATCCAGTGCGGCTTCCTTGATGGAGACGGCGACGTATTTCGCCACCGAACCGAAGCCGGGACTGCAGTCAGTGACAGCCAGATCATTGTCCACGGTTTTGGGCACGTGAATCGCCTGGAGAGGGTAGCCCAGCTTTGCCGACAACTGCGAAACCTTGAGACAAGTGTCGGCGGAATCGCCGCCTCCGTTATAGAAGAAATAACCGATGTCATGAGCGCGGAAGACTTCCATCAACCGTTCATATTGAGCGCGGTTTTCCTCCAGGCCTTTCAATTTATAGCGGCAGGAACCGAAGGCGCCACCTGGCGTGTGGCGGAGGGCCTGGATGGCGCTCGCCGGTTCTTTGCCCGTGTCAATCAGGTCTTCTGTCAGCGCGCCGATGATGCCGTTGCGGCCGGCATAGAGCTTGCCGATTTTGTCCTTGTGTCTGCGCGCGGTTTCGATTATGCCGCAGGCGCTGGCATTGATGACGGCGGTGACGCCGCCGGATTGAGCGTAGAAGGCGTTTTTTCTGGAGGTCATTTGCTCAAGAAGCTCTTTAATTCCAGGCACGGGCGGCGCGGGACCCGCGGGCCGCCGGGCATTGTAGCGGGGTGTCCGGGAATTGCAAAAAAGCCGCGCACAAACACATCTGCGCGTTGACCTTATGAGGATCAACAGGTACTTTACCGCCTGCCTTGAAAGGCTGCTGGCCCGGAAACACCGAATTTCAGGGCTTGCCGGACCTCCCTGATTCCAAGCGAGACGCCTCATGAGAATAGTGCTGCTCGGAGCGCCCGGTTCCGGCAAGGGGACCCAAGCCAAGAAACTGGCGGAGAAATACCGCATCCCGCACGTATCCACGGGGGATTTGCTGCGGGCGGCTCTGGCTGCCGGTACGCCCCTGGGTCTTCAGGCCAAGGCGGCCATGGACGCGGGTCAACTGGTCTCCGATGACATCGTGCTGGGTATAATCCGCGAGCGTCTGCGGGCCAGCGACGCCAAGAAAGGCGCCATCCTGGACGGGTTCCCGCGCAACATTGCGCAGGCCCAGGCGCTGGACGGAATGCTGCGCAATCTCAATCAGCCGCTGGATTGCGCCGTGCTTATTGACGTGGATTTCGATGTGCTCATGCAGCGCCTGGCCGGCCGGCGCAACTGCGAGAACTGCGGCGCTACCTACAACATCTATACCAATCCGCCGCGCCTGGATGAGCAATGCGACCGCTGTGGCGCGACCCTGCATCATCGCGCCGATGATAACGAAGTGACCATCAACAATCGTCTGCGCGTGTACGACATGCACACCAGGCCGCTCATCGAGTTCTATCGCAACCAGGGGCGGCTTGAAACCGTCAATGGCGTCGGCGAAGTGGACGACATCTTCAAACGCCTGCTTGCTGTGCTCGATCCTGTCGCCAAGGGTTTGCGCAAACCCAAGTTGCCGGCGCCGCCCACGAAGCCCGTCAAGAGCCAGAAGCCGGTGAAGGCCGCAGTCAAGGCGCCGGTAAAAGCGCAGCCGAAGAAGGCGCTCCCGAAGAAAATGCCGGCGAAGCCGATGGCAAAGAAGAAACCCGCCAAAGCTGTAAAACGTTCGTCAAAAAAAACCAGCGGGCGCAAATAAACGGCACTTCACGCCTCGCAGGCGGCGCGGCCGCCGGCCTCACCCGGAAGCTTTATTTCTGTGGCTGAATTCCAAGCGCAGCATCCTTCACAGCAAGCGTGATTCTGCCTTCCAATAATTCAAGCAGCGCGCGGCCCACGGTTTCCAGACGCCAGCCCTGTAAAACATCCACGTCCCGTCGGCCGCGTACAAGTTGTTCCAGCTCGCCGCGAGTTACCAGCTGCGCGGGACTGACACCGGCTTCGACGCCCTTGATGCGTGCCACTGCCATGAGCGCATCCACAAGCGCTTCATCCTGGGCCGTCAGCCGCTCGGGCAATGGCACGGGCTTTGCGTCGCCGTGGGCCGTATTTATGAGCGTAAGCAATTCCTCTCCGTGTTTTCGCGCCAGACTTTCCTGCATACCGCGGATGGAACGCAGGGCCTCCAGGTTGACGGGCAATTGCCGCGCGAGATCGGTGAGTACTTCATCCTTGAATATCCACTGGCGCGGCAGATTGCCGGTCATGGCCTGATGTTCGCGCCAGGTGGCGAGCGCCTTGGCCGCGGCGAACTGGCGGGGTTTCAAACGCTGCAAGCCGCGCAGCCGTTGCCAGGCGGTATCCGGATCGGGGCGATAGGTAGCGGGGTCCATGAGCCGGGCGTTTTCCGCCTCCATCCACTCAAGCCGGTCCTGGGTTGCAAGCTTTTGCCTGAGAAGCAGATAGATGTCGCGCAGATAGCGCACGTCATCGGCAGCGTATTGGAGCACCGCTTCCGGCAGCGGGCGGTGCGACCAATCGGCGCGTGTGTGACCTTTTTCCAGCGATACGCCCAGCAGCCTTTGGACCACCGTAGCGTAACCCGGCTGGTCCGGAAAACCCGCGAAACTCGCCGCCACTTGTGTGTCGAATATCGGCGCCGGCACTTGCCCGTTGAGATGGAAGAACATCTCCAGATCCTGGCGCGCGGAATGCAGCACCTTCATGATCGCCGGCTTCTGCAACAGCGCAAACAGGGGCTCGAGCGACTGGATCGCCAGCACGTCCACGCAGGCGACCACCTCGGGCGTGGCGAGCTGCACCAGGCACAACCGCGGGTAATAGGTGCGCTCGCGCATGAACTCCGTATCCAGCGCCAGCCAGCCGGAGTCTTGCAGGCGTGCACACAGGGAGTCCAGTGCATCGCCGGTGTCAATCCATAAATAATTATCCGACATGAGAAGCCTTGTGTGCCCGTATGCCACGCCGGCGCTGCACGGTATGATGCGTGCCGGTCCGGAGAAGCCGAAACAGAATGAAAGCGATTGTACGCACCTGCTGGGAGATTTGCCTGCTCAGGCAGGGGCCACAGGTATTTCCCCGTTCCTGGGCGCTGTTTGCCATCATGCTGATGGCCTATCTTTTGATGGATGGAATCCTGTTCATCGCTCAGGGATTGCGCGGTTTTAACATCGTCACCGAAACCTTGTGCGATGCGGCATTGCTGCTGGCGTTCTTCGTCCTGGTGCTGGTTATCTGGCGAAAACCGGCTCGATTCAATCAGGCTGTGTTGGCCCTGCTTGGCACAGGCACGATCATCATGCTTGTGGCCGTACCGGTCAGCTTTGCCGCAACTCTGCTGCCGCCGTCACCGGCGGTTGATGTGGCCGGAGTGCTGCTGTACGGTATTCTTGCCTGGAATATTCTCGTCATGGGGTTTGTGACCCGGCATGCACTGGATACCAGCTTGTTAATTGGCATCATCATCGCGGGCACCTACACGCTGCTTAATCTTGTCTTGTTCGCGGTATTTTTCCCCATAAAGAGTTGACATGCGCATCCATATTCTCGGAATCTGCGGAACTTTCATGGGCGGCATTGCTGCCCTGGCCAAGGCCGCCGGTCATGAGGTGAGCGGTTCGGACGCCAATGTCTATCCGCCCATGAGCACCCAGCTCGAAACCCTGGGCATCACACTCCGTGAAGGCTATCTGCCGGAACACCTGAAGCCTGCGCCCGATTGCGTGCTGGTGGGCAATGCGCTGTCCCGGGGCAATCCGGCGGTGGAAGCCATCCTCACGCGCGGACTGCCGTATATCTCCGGCCCGCAGTGGCTGGCGGAGAATATCCTCAGGAATCAGCACGTGCTGGCGGTGGCGGGCACACATGGCAAAACCACCACCAGCAGCATGCTGGCCTGGATACTGCAATGCGCCGGATTGAATCCCGGATTTCTCATCGGCGGTGTGCCGAGGGATTTCAACGCTTCCGCCCGGCCGGGCGCGGGCAAATTTTTCGTGGTGGAAGCGGATGAATACGACACCGCATTCTTCGACAAGGGCTCCAAGTTTCTGCATTACCGGCCGCGCACGCTGGTCCTCAACAATCTCGAATACGACCATGCCGACATCTTCCCGGACCTCGCCAGCATTGAATCGCAGTTCCATTATCTGATGCGCACCATTCCGGGCAACGGGCTGGTCATGATCAACGGCGCGGACGTCAATCTGCACGCAGTGATCGAAAAAGGCTGCTGGACACCACGGGAGACCTTTGCCTTGACGGACGCAGACTGGACGGCGCGGCATATTTCCGGAGATGGCGGCACATTCAATGTCCTGTATCACGGCAAGACGGTGGGTACCGTGGAATGGGAACTGCTGGGGCTGCATAACGTGCAAAATGCCCTGGCCGCCATCGCCGCCGCGCATCACGTGGGGGTGGAACCCCGGCAGGCCGCGGAAGCGCTTATCCGTTTCCAGGGCGTGAAGCGGCGGCTGGAAGTACGCGGCCGGATAGACGGCGTGACGGTGTATGACGATTTTGCCCATCATCCCACCGCCATTGCCGCGACCCTTGCGGGACTGCGCCAACACGTAGGTAGCGCGCGCATCCTCGCCGTGATGGAACCGCGTTCCGCCACCATGAAACTGGGCGTGCATCAGGCCACGCTCGCCGCTTCCCTGGACGCGGCAGACCGCGTGTTCGTCTATCAGGCGCCCAACTTAGCTTGGGATGTGGCTAGCGCCATGCAAGCGCTGGGCTTGCGTGTCAGCATCAGCGGCGATCTGGAACAACTCGTGGGCTCCGTGGCCGGCGAAATCCAGCGCGGTGACCATGTGCTCATCATGAGCAACGGCGGTTTCGGCGGGTTTTACGAAAAATTGATTGAGCGTCTGCAACACATGGCCGCGTTGCCTGCGTCGAGAGGTGGGGAGTGAGGGGTGAGGAAAGAATATCGTGCCGTCCACTATCCCATTGTTTCCCTTAAGCACCGTGTTATTTCCCGGGGGTCCGCTGCCGCTGCGGATTTTCGAGACCCGCTATCTCGACATGGTGAGCCGCTGTCTCAAGCGCAGCGAAGGTTTCGGCGTGTGTCTCATCGAGCAGGGCAGTGAAACCGGGCCGGCGCACACTTATACGGTGGGAACGCTGGCACGCATCCGTGACTGGAGCAATGGCCCGGACGGCCTACTCAATATTCTGGCGCTGGGAGAACGGCGTTTCCGGGTCGTGCGCCTGCATGTGCAGCATGACGGTCTGAATATGGGCGATGTGGAGTGGTTGCCGGACGAGTCCGCCGTGGCGCTGCCCGATACCGCGAAACCGCTGGCCGATTTCTTGCGCCGGATACTCGAGCAGATGCCGGAGCGTTACGCGGCGGTTACGTCTGTCTATGAGGATGCCGGTTGGGTTGGCTGCCGGCTGGCGGAAATTCTGCCGTTGCCCATGGTTCAACGGCAGCATCTTTTGGAAATTACCGATGCGCGCATGCGGCTCGATCTCATCACTACCCTGCTGCACGCGCAATCGCTGAAATAGACCCGCCGGTGGTTACCTGTCCATCAGGGACTTGAACACCTTGCGCGCCGCGGCCACGGTCAGCTCAATGTCCTCCGATGTATGCGCCGAGGACAGGAAACCGGCTTCAAATGCGGAGGGCGCGAGATAAATGCCTTCCGCCAGCATGCCGTGGAAAAAGCGTTTGAAGCATTCCTGGTCGCAAGTCGTGACCTGGGCATAATGGCTGACGTGCGGGGCATCGGCGAAGAACAGGCCGAACATGCCGCATACCTGGTTGGTGGTGAACGGGATGCCTGTGGCTTTTGCGGCAGCGCATAAGCCTTGAGTGAGCCTGGTGGTGCTGCCGTTCAGTTTCTCGTAAAAACCCGGCGCATCCAGCAATTCCAGCGTTGCAAGCCCCGCGGCCATGGCCACGGGATTTCCCGACAGAGTGCCTGCCTGATATACCGGACCAAGCGGTGCCAGCATTTCCATGATGTCGCGCCGGCCGCCGAAGGCGCCCACCGGCAGGCCGCCGCCAATGATCTTGCCGAACGTGGTAAGGTCGGGCTTGATTTTGTAGAGCGCCTGGGCGCCGCCGCGGGCCACGCGAAATCCTGTCATCACTTCGTCGAAAATCAGCACGCTGACGTGCTGCGTGCACAGCTCCCGCAGGGTTTCCAGAAATCCGGGCTGCGGCGGCACGCAATTCATGTTGCCCGCTACCGGCTCCACGATTACACAGGCGATCTCAGTGCCGAATTTCTTGAAGGTTTCGCGAACTGCGGCGCTGTCGTTGTACGGCAGCGTGAAAGTCAGCGATGCGAGCGCCGCGGGCACACCGGGGGAAGTGGGCACGCCGAAGGTCAGCGCACCCGAACCGGCTTTCACCAGCAGCGTATCCGAATGGCCATGATAACCACCCTCGAATTTCACGATCTTGTCGCGGCCGGTGTAGCCGCGTGCCAGCCGGATCGCGCTCATGGCGGCTTCGGTGCCGGAATTCACCATGCGTACCAGTTCGATGGACGGCACGAGTTCGCAAATGCGTTTTGCGAGCCTGGTTTCCAGTTCCGTGGGCGCGCCGAAACTCAAGCCCCGACTGGCAGTCTCATGAACCGAACGCAATACCTGGGGATGGGCGTGCCCCGCGATCATCGGGCCCCAGGAACCCACGTAATCAATGTAGCGCCGGCCGTTACTGTCATAAACGTACGCCGCTTCGGCGCGCTCGATGAATAGCGGTTCGCCGCCAACGCTCTTGAATGCGCGCACCGGCGAATTCACCCCGCCGGGGATGTAGCGTTGCGCTTCAGCAAATAAGTCGTCAGTCACAATAAATAACTCCCTTTTTCGGTAAATTCGTTTGCGCGTGCAGGAACGCGCATTCCCGCCATCATTTGAACAGTTGCGCGTAGCGGCGCGCGGCGGCTTCAAAATCAGTCTGAGCAAATATACCGCTGATGACCGCCAGCATGTCGGCGCCGGCGGTCACCAGTGCCGCGCCATTCTCCGGGGTGATGCCGCCAATGGCACAGACAGACACATTCAGCCGCCGGCGCGCATCTTTCAGCAGCGAAAGCGGGGCGGGCACCGCCTCAGGTTTGGTGGGTGAAAGGAAAAAGCTGCCGAAGGCCACGTAATCAGCGCCCACATGGACCGCGGCCACCGCCCGTTCCAGCGAGTCATAACAGGATACGCCGATGATGGCGCGCGGACCCAGTTGCACACGTGCCTGATCCAGCGGCGCGTCTTCATGGCCGAGATGCACGCCGTCGGCGCCGATGCGCGCCACCAGGTCCACATCATCATTGATAATGAGCGGCACCTCATGGTCGTGACACACAGCAAGCAACGCCCGGGCTTCGCGTTCACGGCGCGGCGTGTCTGGTGACTTGTCCCGGTATTGCACCAGTCGTGCGCCGCCGCGGATAGACGCCGTCACTGCCGGCAGCAGCTTTTGGCTGGGTGTCAAACCACCATCGGTGACGGCATACAGGCCGCGTAGCGACCAGTTGTGGGCGCTCATGGTCTGATCTGGCGATTCGGAATGGCCTGGCCTTTCCCCAAATGCCAACCCCGCTTCAGGGTTTCCCAAGTGTATTGCTGGGCGATTTCCACCGCTTCGAATGACGCGCGGCCTTTGGCGAGCAGTATGGCGATGGCGGCCGCGAGAGTGCAACCGGAGCCATGATACTTTCCCGGCAGCCGCGGCCAGGTGAATTCCTTTTGCGTACCTTCCTGATTGAACAGGATGTTATGCACATCGGCGGTGTCCTCGTCGGCGCCCTTGATGAGCACATGTCGGCAGCCGCGCGCCAGTAATACGGCCGCGCGCGCTTGCATATCGGTTGCATTCGGCGCCAGCCGGCGGCTTTCGGTGGTATTGGGAGTAACGATGGTAGCCAGCGGCAGCAGTGCTTCCAGATACACGGCGATCAATGCTTTCTCCGCCAGTTGTGCGCCACCACCCGCCGCCAGCACCGGATCCAACACCACGGGGATTCCGGCGTGCTCGCGCAACACTTGCGCCACGGCTCTGCCGATTCCGGCATCCGCCAGCAGACCAAGTTTGATAGCCGCCACCGGCATATCTGCCAACACGGTTTCGACTTGCCGAATAACCAATTGCGGCGAAATCGCCTCCACCTGTCGGACGTTCACGGTGTCCTGTACTGTGAGTGCCGTTATCACCGGTGCCGGATGACCGCCGAGTGCGGTCACCGCCTGGATGTCCGCGGCGAGACCTGCGCCGCCGGAAGGATCATTGCCGGCGATGATCAGCACCACGGGCGGTCGGGTGGAAACTTGCATGGCCAAATTTTAACCCGGGCTGGTATCGTTGCCGGCGCGAGCATGCGAAAATATGCTTTCTTCGAATGGTCAATCCGATGAACCATGAGACTATGAGTGCCGTTGCCCCCGTGGCCGTGAAGACAGCGATGAAAGCCTATATGTGCGTTATCTGTGGCTTTGTTTACGAGGAGGCCAAAGGCCATCCCGAGAGCGGCCTGCCACCGGGCACCCGCTGGGAGGATGTGCCACTCAACTGGCACTGCCCGGATTGCGGAGCGGGCAAGGAAGACTTCGAGATGATTGAAATATAAAAGTAGTGAGGCGTGAGGGGTTAAGAAAAACAAGAAGTCTTGACGGGAGAATTTTCAGACAATACTTTCTGCGCGCCCTACTTTCCTATAATTGTTCCACCTTGTATCCCGCCTTTTCGAAGCGCGCCAGCAATCCGTCCGGCCCGACCAGGTGCAGCGCACCTACCACCACGAAATACTGGCGGCCGCTGTGAATCAAACGTTCCAGGCGCGGCATCCAGGCACGGTTGCGGTCCGCGATCAGGAGCTTGTAGGCCAGTGGATAGTTTTTGAAATCCTGCTGCATGATCTTTTCCATCGCTGCCGTGTCGCCCTTTTCCCATGCGGTGATCAGAGCGAGCATTTCCGCCTGGAAATTTTCGGCTTCGTTCAGGGATTGCAGCAGCATGTCTTCTTGAACTTTCTCCGGCAACCTTGCCAGAAGCCCGAGCTGGTAACGGGATGTCTCCAGGCCGATGACTCGCTTGCCCGCCATCTGCGCCTCGTCGGCGAAATGGTGATCCACGCCCTCGCTCGGGTCGAAATCCGCCTGAGTCAGTTGCATGTCCAGGATGGCGATGCTGCCGAGCCAGGGACGCAGACGGTCCAGGCGGTCCATGTCAATGCCAAGTTTCTGCGCAGTGGCTGCCACCTGCTGATACATCGCCGGCGACAGTTCCGTGCGCAGCGATTTGCCGCGTGGATAAGCACCCATGCTCAGGGCTTCCTGCTGCACCCCGGCAGGGTCCACCAGCGTCAGGTTGAGTTCCTCCACCAGGGCTCTTGAATGCCTGAAGGCCGTTTCCATTTCCGCCGGTAACGGGTAGTCATCCGGATTGAGAGCGTGAATCGAACCAACCAGATACAGGGTTTCGTGACCGCGGCTGATGCGCCACAGGAAATGCCGGGCAGGAATCGCCGATGTGACGGCGGCATTCGAGATGCTGGCGCCCGTCACGGCCGCGGCAGCCGGAGCGGCGCGGGTTGCCGCATACCCGGCAACGGTTGTCATTGTGCCCAGCAGTATCAGCAGGGTGCGGACAACTTGTTTCATTTCGGGATTCCAATCACAAAGGCTGTTGAATACCGGTACGGCCGTATCTTACATGCTTTAGGCCCATTCAACTTCTGTTTCGATGCGTCCGTCGGGATACAAGTACAACCGGCGCATGCCGGGTGGGCGCGTATCGAGGGCAAACTCGTTTGAGCCCGGCAGGAATTGGACACAGGTGGAAGGTGTGGCGATCAGCCGCATGCCGTGGCGCTCCGATTCGAATTCCTGGTGGATATGGCCCCAAAGCATGCCACGCACATTTTCGTAACGGTCTGTAACGTCAAAGAGCTCGTTGGCGTTGTCGAGGGCAATGCGATCCAGCCAGGCACTGCCGATGGAAACCGGGTGATGGTGCAGCGCCACGAGGACAGGGAATTCCGCTGCCTGTATCAATGAAGTTTCGAGAAATTTCAGTTCAGTTTTATCCAGATGCCCGCCGACTTCTCCCGGTACCAATGTGTTCAGCAGCACGATGCGCCAGGCACCGAGTGCGTGCACGCCGCCCACATGGATGTTCGGGTTCGTGATGGAGCGCAGGGGTCCGAGCGCGTCATGATTGCCGGCGATGGCAGCCACCGGAGTCTTCAAGATTTCCAGCATGCCGGCCAAGGCGCGATAGCCTTCCGGTGATTCGTCGTGCACCAGATCGCCCGTGGCCAACACCAGATCGGGTTTCGGATGCCTGGACGCGGTTTTCAGCACGCGCCGCAGGGATTCCCGCGTGTTGACTCCGTAGAGGCTTTTCCCCAGCTCCGCAAACAGATGCGTGTCGGTAATCTGAAGCAGGCGCACGGGAGTAAAATCAGCACCCATCGGAAACACATGCGGCGGTGCAGGTCATGTCCAATCGTACCATCTCCATGAACGACCAGCTCTACGAGTATCTGCTGAAAGTTTCCCTGCGGGAGCCGCCGATTCTCAAACGCCTGCGGGAGGAAACCGCGAAGCTCCCCAGGCACGGCATGCAGATTTCACCGGAGCAGGGCCAGTTCATGCGCCTGCTGGTAAGGTTGATGGGCGCGAGCCGTTGCATCGAGGTGGGTGTGTTCACCGGTTACAGCAGCCTGTCGGTGGCCCTGGCGCTGCCGGACGAGGGCCGGATTATCGCTTGCGACGTGAGCGAGGAATACACCGCGATGGCACGGCGTTACTGGAAAGAGGCGGGTGTGGAGCGCAAGATCGAATTGCGCCTGGCTCCCGCGCTGGAAACCCTGGATGCACTGCTCAAGCACGGCGAACAGGGACGCTACGATTTCGCTTTCATTGACGCCGACAAGAGCAATTATCTGAACTACTACGAACGGGTGATCAAACTGCTGCGACCCGGCGGAGTCGTGGCGGTGGACAACGTGCTGTGGAGCGGCAGCGTGATAGACAAGAAGGACAAGAGCGAGGATACGGTCACCATTCGCAAATTCAATGAAACCCTGCACGCGGACCGCCGCATTGAACTCAGTCTGCTGCCCATCGGTGATGGCCTGACGCTCGCGCGCAAGCATCCTTGAGGAGACCCGGATGAATTCACCTGTGCTCCGATTTCATCATTTCGGCGAAAGCCGAAAGCCGGAATCCGGTGAAAACAATTACTTGCTGGATGCCAGTCTGCGCGGCATGACCGCAGATGGAATAAATCAGCTTTCCTGATTCTTGACTGGAGAAAACTTATGAAGATATTTGTAACTGGCGCCAGTGGCTACGTTGGTTTTGCGGCAGCCTGCGCGCTGCGGCGAGCCGGTCATGAAGTATACGGTTTGGTGCGGCGCGAAGAATCCAGAGTGCTGCTGCAACGCGCGGAAATCCATCCGGTGCTGGGAAATTACCCTGCGTCTTTCGATATGCAGGATGTCATCGAGCGTTGCGCGGTGCTGATTCACGCCGCGGCGGACTACAAGTCGGACACCCTGAAGACGGACAGGCTGATGGTACAAACCTTGCTGGCATTGGCGCAGCGCGGTGCACAACCCAAGACGTTCATTTACACCAGTGGCGTCTGGGTGTACGGCGATACCGGAGATGATCTGGCGGACGAGAGCACGCCGCTCAGGCCGGCACGTTTGGTGCAAAGCCGCGCGGAGACCGAGCGCCTGATACTGGGGCACCCGGAGGTTCGCGGTCTGGTAGTGCGGCCCGGCTGCGTATATGGCGGACGCGGCGGCCTCACCGGCCAGTGGTTCAGCGGCGCAGAAACGGGCGATGTCAGAATCATCGGCGACGGCAACAACCGCTGGACCATGGTGCACGTGGAGGATCTGGCGGAGGCCTATCTGCGGCTCGCCGAATGTGGGCTCAAGGGGGAGGTGTTCAACATTACCGATCGTTCACGTTCCACGCTGAACGAAATGGCCGAAGCCGCTGTCATAGCGGCGGGTGACAAGGCAAAGTTCACACATGCGCCGCTGGCCCAGGCGGAAAAAGAAATGGGCGATTTCGCCGAATGCCTGGCGCTCAACCAGCACGTGGACGGCCGCAGGGCGGTGCGCCTGCTGGGCTGGCAGCCCAAACACGGCGGCTTCGTAGATGGCGTTTCGACCTATTACGCCGCCTGGAAAGCCTGGCAATAAAACTAACCGGAGTCCTGAAAATGAAACGTGAAAAACACGCGAACTTGTGGTTGAAAACGGCCGTGCGCAATGTCGCCGGAATTTTGATCCCGGGACTGATGTTAAGCGTCGCGCCCGTTATGGCCGCATCAACACTTCTGGCGCCACAGGCGGTCATCCACATTCCGGGCGGCGAGCACGGCATCGGTTTCGACGACATCGGTTATTTCCCGCAACTGGACAAAGTCTCGATCCCCGCCGGCCAGACGGGCAATCTGGTGCTGATTGATCCCGCCACCGGCGCTATCGCCGCGACCTACCCGGTTACAAAACCCGCGGCCGGCATGCGCGGACACGAGCAAGGTACGTCATCAGCCGCCTATGGCGACGGCTACATCTTCGCCAGCGACCACGGACAGACCGAAGTCGCCGTGCTTGATGCCCGCAACGGCACAGTGCTGACCCGCGTCAAGCTGGCCGGCGGGCCGGACTATGTGCGTTACCTGGCATCCCGCCATGAGCTGTGGGTAACCGAACCGCGCGCCCAGCAGATCCAGGTATTCAGCGTTGCGCCCGGCGCGATGCCGGTGGTCACGCCCAAGACATCAATTCATGTTGCCGGCGGACCTGAAGCATTGGTATTCGATACGGCTTTGGACCGGGGCTTTACCAATTTGTGGAAGGCCAAAACGGCCGTCATAGACCTGAAGACATACAAGATCGCGACCGAGTGGGCCGATTCCTGCCAGGGCCCTCGCGGTCTGGCGCTGGATGCCGCAAAAGGCTTCCTGTTCGTTGGCTGCACCGAAGGCAAGGTCGCGGTACTGGATGTGAACCACGACGGAAAGATGCTGGCGACTGCCAAATCAGGCGCTGGCATAGATATCATCAGCTACAACCCGAAATCGCAGCATCTCTATATACCGGGTGCGCACAGCGCCAGCATGACAATTTTCAGGGTATCGCCGTCAGGATCGTTGCGCGCACTGGCGGCATACCGCACCGACAAAGGCTCCCATTGCGTGACCGACGACGGCGAGGGCACGGCATTCGTCTGCGATCCGCACGCGGGAGCGATCCTGGAAATCAGGGATCAATGAGCGGTGGTGTATTTACCGAACAGGTGTTCCAGTACGCAACAGAATAAGAGACTTCCCGCCACGGCAATGCCCAGAATCCAATTCCAGCCGCTGTTGCCGAGCGGCAGGATATGCAGACCGTAGAGCAGGGAGGCCAGCGCGGCCAGCAGATACAGGGGTCCGGTATAGAAACAGTGCCGGCGTCCGCAGCGACGCGCATTCACGAGACAGGCGGCGCCCGCCACGGTAAAACCGGCGGTCCAAAGCACGCCGCGGGTGACGCTACCGGTGGCGCCGATGACGATCAGCACCCACGGTCCCACCCACAGCAGCCACACCGCCCAGCGGGAACCGAGCAGATCCTTTTGCTGATTGGCGGCACATTCAGTTATGGGGCAAGCCTCGTGACTTTTACCGAAAGAGCATAGTCCAGCTTTCGCGGATCATGGTCTTAGCCCACAGATTCCAGCCAGCCGTATTTGTCCGGCGTGCGCCCCTCGAACAGGCCGAAGAACAATTCCTGCATTTTTTTCGTCACCGGTCCCGGTTTGCCGTCGCCCACGGGTTTCCTGTCCACGGAACGGATCGGCGTGATTTCCGCGGCGGTGCCGCACATGAACACTTCGTTGGCCAGATAAAGGTATTCGCGCGGCAACTCGCGCTCGACCACCCGAATACCGGCATCGTTGGCAAGCTTCATGAGCGAGTTGCGCGTGATGCCGTTCAGGATCGCGGCACTTGCCGGTGTGGTGTGCAACGCACCGTCGAATACCAGGAACAGATTTTCGCCCGCGCCTTCGCTCAGAAGGCCGGTGCTGGCGAGTGCAATGCCTTCGCCGAAACCCAGTCGCCGCGCTTCGCGGGCGATCAACTGACCGGAAAGGTAATTGCCGCCGGCTTTGGCGCCCATGGGAATAGTATTGGGCGCCGGGCGCTGCCAGGATGACACGCAGGCATCGATGCCTTTTTCGATCACATCCGAGCCGAGATAACCGCCCAATTCCCAGGCGCCCACCGCCACCTCCGTGGGCGTTTCGGCGCTCAGACTTGCGCCCTGGTTGCCGGCGCCGCGAAAAACGATGGGACGGATATACGCTTTGTTGAGATTATTGACACGCACCACTTCGCGGCAGGCGGCCGCGAGGGCCGCCATGTCGTAAGGCATGGCAATGTCGTAGATCTTCGCGGAATTGAACAGGCGCTTCATGTGGTCCGCCAACCGGAAGATCGCCACGCCTTTCGATGTCGGGTAACTGCGGATGCCCTCGAATACCGAGGAACCATAGTGCAGCGCGTGGGCCATGACATGGGTGGTCGCTTCGGCCCAGGGTTTGATCTTGCCGTTATGCCAGATATACGCGGGATATTGGGTAGCCAAGGGGGTGCCTTTTTGGATGGTACGGATGCCGGCGGAGCGGGGCGTCGTCGCCAGCACGCACATTTTAGCTTCTAAACCGCCTGTCTTCACGTCTCCGGCGGTTGCCAGTTGCAGTAATCTCGGGCATTCGCTACTTTAATCGCGTGCCGCCCGCACCCCGCGGTGCGACGTCCGGTGGGAGAAACAATGGAATCGCCCAATGTTGGAACTAAAACCATGAACAAACCGGAGGAGCGCAGGAAATATCCGCGCTTGCGCAGGGAGGAGCGCGTTGTTATACGCAAATTGGACAGCACGGATGAGGACCCCGCGAACAACGTGTTGTACTGCAAGACCGCGGATATTTCGGCCACGGGATTTCAAGCCCGCGCCAAGAAGGAATTGCATCCGGGTGAACAAGTGGAAGTGACTATAAATGTAGAAGGCTATGGCGATTCCTTTCACCTGCGCGGCGAGACCCGTTGGTGCCGGCCCGTGAGCGAGGAGAATGCCTACCTCCTGGGCGTCGAGATAATTGATGCCAACGGGAGCGATTTCGTTTCGTGGCGGCACATATTCAATTGACCATTGCCCGAAGCAGGCAAGGTCCCATCATCCCGATGAAAGAAAAGCCCCGTTAAGGGGCTTTTCTCTATTCATGAAGGCCATGGTAATGGCGGCCGCGTTCAGTATCGGTAGATATCCGGCTTGTATGGCCCCTCCGCGTCAATACTCAGATACTTCGCCTGTTTCGGCGTGAGCTTGGTGAGGTGTGCGCCGATGCGGTCCAGATGCAATCGCGCCACCTTCTCGTCCAGGTGCTTGGGCAGCACGTACACCTTCTTCTCGTATTTGCCGCCGTGGACGAACAACTCGATCTGCGCCAGCACCTGATTGGTGAAGGAGTTGGACATCACGAAACTCGGGTGCCCGGTGGCGCAGCCCAGGTTCACGAGACGGCCTTCCGCCAGCACGATGATGCGGTGGCCGTCCGGGAAGATCACGTGGTCCACCTGCGGTTTGATGTTCTCCCATTTGTATTTGCGTAACGAGGCTATATCGATTTCGGAATCGAAATGGCCGATGTTGCAGACGATGGCGTTGTGCTTCATTTTCGCCATATGGTCGTGGGTGATTACATCCAGGTTGCCGGTGGCGGTCACGAAGATGTCGGCCTTATCGGCGGCTTCGTCCATGGTCACCACCCGATAGCCTTCCATGGCTGCCTGCAGCGCGCAGATGGGATCAATCTCGGTGATCCAGACATTGGCGCCGAGTCCTTTCAGCGATTGGGTGCAGCCCTTGCCCACGTCGCCGTAGCCGGCGATGAGCGCGATCTTGCCGGCGATCATCACATCGGTGGCGCGCTTGATGCCGTCCACCAGCGATTCGCGGCAGCCGTAGAGGTTGTCGAACTTGGACTTGGTCACTGAATCGTTGACGTTGATGGCCGGGAAGGGCAGGGTGCCGGCCTTCTGCATCTCGTAGAGGCGATGCACGCCGGTAGTAGTTTCCTCGGTCACGCCTTTTATATTGGCGAGGATCTTCGAGTAGAAGCCTGGTTTTGTTTCAAGCCGTTTTTTGATGGCCTTGAACAGGGCGGTTTCTTCCTCGTTGGCCGGTTTGCCGATGACGGAGGGGTCTTTCTCCGCCTTCGCGCCCAGGATCACCAGTAGCGTGGCGTCACCGCCGTCGTCCAGGATCATGTTGGGCGTGCCGCCGTCGGCCCACTCCATGATGCGATGGGTGAATTCCCAGTATTCGTCCAGACTTTCACCCTTGTAGGCGAATACCGGCGTGCCACCGGCAGCGATGGCGGCGGCTGCATGGTCCTGGGTGGAATAGATGTTGCAGGAGGCCCAGCGGATATCGGCACCGAGCGCCTTGAGCGTCTCGATGAGCATGGCCGTCTGGATGGTCATGTGCAGCGAACCGGCGACGCGCGCGCCCTTGAGCGGTTGCTGCTTTTTATATTCCTCTCGCACCGCCATGAGACCGGGCATCTCGGTTTCGGCGATGGCGATTTCCTTACGGCCCCAGTCGGCGAGGCTGATGTCCTTGACGAAATAATCCTGGGATTTCTTTTTCACGGCAGCGTTCATTGTGTGTCTCCACAAAATAAACGAGCGCCGTTGTAAAAACCACTTCGTTTCTCAAGCCTGGCCGGACCTTCCGGCTGCAGCGCTCCTTGAGTTGCGAAGCTGCCCGTTGAGGGCGTTAAATTCAGACTACCGCTTTTATTTTTGCGGCATCGCGAAGCAGTCCCGCCTTGTCAATCCGCTCCCAGCTGAACTCCGGTTCCTCGCGGCCGAAGTGGCCATAGGCGGCAGTTTTTCTATAGATGGGGCGTATCAGGTCCAACATCTTGATGAGTCCGTAGGGGCGCAGATCGAAATGATCGCGTACCAGCTTGGTCAGTTGTTCGTCGCTCAATCTGCCGGTGCCGAAGGTCTCCACGCCGATGGACGTGGGCTCGGCCACGCCGATGGCGTAGCTCACCTGGATTTCGCAGCGCTCCGCGAGTCCCGCGGCTACCACGTTCTTGGCGACGTAACGCGCTGCATACGCCGCCGAACGGTCCACTTTGGAGGGATCCTTGCCGGAGAAGGCGCCGCCGCCGTGGCGCGCCATGCCGCCGTAAGTGTCCACGATGATCTTGCGTCCGGTCAGACCGCAGTCGCCCACCGGGCCGCCGATGACGAAACGGCCCGTGGGGTTGATGTGAAACTGGGTGTCGCGATTGATCCATTCCTTCGGCAGCACCGGCTTGATGATTTCTTCCATCACAGCTTCCTGCAGTGTCTTGTAAGCCACGTCGGGTGAATGCTGAGTGGACAGCACCACGGCCGATAGACCCACGGCTTTGCCATTCTCGTAGCGGAATGTCACCTGACTCTTGGCGTCGGGACGCAGCCACGGGAATTTGCCGCTGCGGCGCACGTCCGCCTGGCGTTTCACCAGCCGGTGCGCATACGTGATGGGCGCGGGCATGAGCACATCGGTTTCATTGGTGGCATAGCCGAACATCAGACCCTGGTCGCCGGCGCCCTGTTCTTCGGGATTTTTTCGGTCCACGCCCTGGGCGATATCGCCCGACTGTTTGCCGATGGCATTCAGCACCGCGCAGGTCTCCCAGTCGAAACCCATCTCCGCGGTGTAGCCGATGTCCTTCACAACTTTGCGGACGAGTTGCTCGAGGTCCACCCAGGCATCGGTAGTAACCTCGCCGGCCACGATCACCATGCCGGTCTTCACCAGCGTCTCGCAGGCCACGCGCGAGCGCTTGTCCTGGGCCAGCATGGCATCCAGCACGGCGTCGGAAATCTGATCTGCCACCTTGTCCGGATGCCCTTCCGAGACCGATTCCGAGGTGAACAGGTAATTGCGGGACATGAGTATTCCTCTGAGAAAGGAGCTTGAAAACGGAGCCGTATTGTACCGTTTCGGTCTCGGATTTTCGACCTTGCTGGAGGAGTCGCAGTCTGCCCGCCTGGCGCGCGCCGAACAGAAGTTCAAAGGCGTACTATGCTCAATCAAGTGCGACAAAATAAGATAATGCAATGGTTGCCACGGAAACCCCACTCTGCGATTTCGGCACGCCGGCACCGGACTTCAAACTTCTGGGCGTGGACGGCCGCCGATGGACCTTGGCCGACTGCCGCGGCGAGCGCGCCACACTCGTCATGTTCATCTGCAATCATTGCCCGTATGTGCAAGCGGCCATTGAGCGCATCGTGGTGGTCTGCAACGAGCTGGCGCCACTCGGCATGAAAGCCGCGGCCATCATGCCGAACGACGTGGAGAGCTATCCGGACGATTCCTACGAGAATATGCAGCGCTTCGCCCAAGCGCACAAATTTTCACTTCCGTACCTCCATGACGAAACCCAGAAAACCGCCCATGTTTACGGCGCCGTCTGCACGCCGGATTTTTTCGGATATAACGCGAAACTCGAACTGCAATACCGTGGCCGTTTGGATGAAAGCCGTCCGTCGTCGCCCAAGCCGAGTGCCAGACGCGAACTCTTTGACGCCATGAAACAAATTATCGAGACCGGCAAGGGGCCACGAGAACAGTTTGCGAGCGTTGGGTGTTCGGTGAAGTGGAAATGAGACGTTCCTACACAAATCTTTAGGTGGTGATATCCACTAACGGTATGATTTTACTCACGTCAATTTTTATTACCGCAAAATAAAATGCAGCGTTTGTACGCCGCATTCACCAACTGCGTATTCCGATGAAAACCGCCACTGATTCCCGTGGGAAAATCGCCAGTGATTGCGGTCGAAATCTGCCAATGCCCTCTCACGCCTCGATCAATCGGCGTGTATTATAATCGAGGTCAGGCGAAGTGCTGCTAGCGGCCAGGAGGTGCCATTGACGGCTTTGAGTGGATTTTCGCAAAGCGGCTGCTCACAATCATTGGCTTGGACCGGCGTGGGTGTTCTGAAATACTGTGCCAATCAGGTTCCATTTTTTGATATTCGGAAAGTATATGTATTTGTGTCGCATAATCATGCTTATAGATACCTGAGGATTCAAAAGGGAGGATCATCATGCATCGCATATCAAAGGGATATTATTTCCTCCTGCTGACTGGTTGTCTGTACGCTTGCGCATCTCATCAAACAGCTCAAAGAACGGCATCCGGATCCAATGCATCTGATTGCCAGAAATGGATACAGGCAGGACTCAAGGGAGATGCACTAAGCCAGTTTAATGCCGGCATATGCTACGAGAACGGTGAACTCGGAAAGCGCGACTATGTAAAAGCAGTAGAATGGTACCGTCGTGCGGCCCAACAGGGATATATGTATGCAGAAACCAACTTGGGATATTTGTATCATCACGGACTTGGAGTCGCACAGGATTACGCTCAAGCACGCTATTGGTACGAGAAGGCCGCGGCCCAGGGTGAAAATAATGCCGAAGATGATCTTGGCCTATTTTACGAGTTTGGCCATTCGGAACCACAGAATTACAGCGTGGCAGCTGCTTACTTCAAGAAAGCAGCGGAACAACAGAATGTCGATGCCGAAGTACAGTTGGCATCCCTGTACGAGCACGGCTTGGGCATCACCAAGGATTACGACAAAGCGCTCCACTGGTACTACGTGGCCGCCAATACCGGAAACGCGAACGCGGAGTACAACATAGCGCTGATGTACGAGAACGGCAGTGGGGTCACTCAAAATTATTCCGATGCGATCCAATGGATGCGTATGGCAGCCATTCACGGTTATTTTGTGGCACAGCAACAACTGACGAAACTATACCGCACGCCAGGAGCTGTCCCCAAAGGCAGTGATCAAGCCATTCTGGATTGGGTTCAGACTGGGGCCGTGAAAGGTTCTCCCGACTTGGCAGACTTTCTTGGTCAAATATATGAATTTGGCTGGTATACAAAGGTCGATAATCAAAAAGCAATTCAGTGGTATACAAAAGCCGCCGATCAAGGATATGCACAAGGGGAATTTGATCTTGGGAATGCTTATTCCTTCGATAATCTGACGACAAAGAATTACCCCATGGCAATGAAATGGTTCACCCTCGCCGCGGACCAGGGTTATTCCCCAGCAGCCAATAATATCGGCGCGATGTATCAGTTTGGCAAGGGTATTCCGGTTAATGTGACCAAGGCCGCCTATTGGTACCGCCAAGCGGCGCTGAATATTCGTGCGCCCGAATGCAATCTTCTGGAACTGCATCTGCTCGACGAATTGACCGCTAACCCGGCAGAGATCAATGCATGGGAAAGAGACGTAGGCGGCGAATCCTGGTGTCAAAACACGATAGCCTGGGATCTATCGACTTCTGCTGTGCCAGGTGAGCTGCAACCAAAAAAAGCAATTCCGCTCATCCAACTTGCCCTTAATAAGGATCCTAGTAACTGGCCCTATCTGGACACGTTTGCAGCCGTTTATGCTGCGCTGGGAGAATTTCCGCATGCAGTGGAAAAAGAAGAGCAGGCAATTGCGATCGCGCAAAAAAACGGTTCTGGAGCTTCTGAGAAGGACCTGGATGGACTAAGGAAGCGCTTAGAGCTGTACAGCTTGGGAAAGCCCTATGTAGATAGGGGTAACTAATTACCGGGAAGTGCGCTTGAATAAGATCATATGAATGAGACAGCGATTCCTCCTATGATCTGTCCATACAGCCCCTTATAGTAAGTTTAAACGCAATGCGTGTAACCTCCTACTCTGGACCATTCATTTTAATTGCGCTTGCGTTGTCGTGCTTTGCGTGCAGCATGACATCTAGCTATCGATGCCCTGACGGCGATTGTCTGCACACGCAGTCGCCGTTGGTAGGTGAGGCAGCGACCAACGGCGGCTCTGCTGTATATACCATAGCGATCTCCGTACCGCCCGGGCGATCCGACATGCAACCGAGCTTATCGGTCAATTACAACAGCCAAGACGGCAATGGTCGCATGGGTGTAGGTTGGTCGTTAAGTGCCCTATCATCTATAACCCTGTGCCCTAACACTTACGGCCAGGATGGCCACACAGCTGGTGTGGTGTTCAGATCCACAGATCGCTTATGTCTCGATGGACAGCATTTGTCAGTTGTCGAAGGGCAGTATGGAGCGTCGGGTTCGATATATCGAACTTTCTATGAAACGTTTAAGAAAGTTCAACTTTATGGCGACCTTGAGGATAGCAAGTCATTCTTTATCGTCACTCAGGAGGATGGCACCCGATACTATTATCAAATGCCAGTGATCCCACTGTACGCACCGGCGCCCATAGCATGGTTTCTGACTCTAAAGAAGGACGTCTACGGCAATACAATCAGTTATCGATATATCCAGCCCACGCCCGGTGAGGTCATCGTCTCCCAGATCACTTATACCGGCCGTAGTATCCCCGGTCGAGTAGTACCCGGTGATCGTGTAATCCGCTTTCGGTACGAACCAAGAGCCGATATCGCCAGCATCTGGCTGTCAGGCAGTGACACTGAGAGGACCCTTCGGTTGCGAAGTATTGTGACAGGAATCACCCATCCAGCAGATCAAAAGGGATTAACACGCATTCGCGAATACTATTTCAAATATACGCAAAGTGAAGAGACTGGCCGAAGTTTACTCAAAAGCGTAACAAGTTGTGCTTATGATAGAGCCGGAAATCAACATTGTCTCACTCCTACCGCTTTTTCGTGGTCTGCACGCCAGCTCAAGTTCAGGTCACCGGCTGTTTACCCTATTTCCGTTTCCCCCAATGGACAAACTCCCGTGTGGCTACTCAGTCAGGCGGCACCCGAGCTACCTCACTTCAAAGTCTGGTATGACTACAATGCTGATGGCAGAGTGGATCTAGCCTACATTGGCACTGGCAAGTCTCCAGAGGTGCACGTTTATGTTAGTGGGCAGAAGGGTGCGCCACCCACCGACGTGAACGTCTCCCGGTATCTTACCGATGCACAGGCGTTCATCGGCGATAAACAAGAGGGGTATTTCAGCAGTGCCGGCGATGCCGAATTATTGGGCGATAATAAAGGCACGCTTGCCATGATGTACTCCAATGGAAATGGCTCAAACCGTGTGTACCGGACTTCCATTCCTTTTAACCCGGATACTCTGATTGGCCAATTCAGTGGGACAGGCCGCGCAGATGCCCTTCTGTTGCAGCAACAGCGTGGCGATACGTATGAACTACTGCTGTATAAAAATGTAGATGCAAAACCAGGACAACGCGCTTTCTCTGCACCGATAAAGCTGTTGACCTTCGTGAGACCTCGTGACAAACCTGAACAGGTTCATTATACGTTACGAAACGCCGGCACAATCAGTGGCAGTGGATACCCCACGGTTTTTGTAATGGATGGGAACGCCATCGCCTGGATCGTGTTCTTTGAAGGAAACAGCCATCACGTTTTGAGTGCGCATGCGATCAAGCCAGGAGCTTATGGATTAAGCAATACGGCTGATATTCGGCAGCTGTATTTTATGGACATAAACGGAGATGGATTATTGGATCTTGTATATTGCCGCGAAGACAAAACTGGCACTCGCACCTGGTGGTATCAGATTAACACCGGCTTGCGTTTTGCTGCGCCCATCAATACTGGCGTCCGCGATACCCGACCTGCCGTTGCTGCAGGTGATGCAACCTTTGTCGCCCCTATTTTTGCTGATGGCAAGGACAACCTGGTTTATCCGGCACGACTGTTGTTTGATTACTGCCTAATTCCACGCCATGAAAAGCCGCCTCAAACGCCTCTTTGTTCCAGCAACCGCCTGGATCAAGTAGACCCCGCAGCGGATTTGGGTATTTACAGCTTCAATGCTATCAACTTTGAAACCGAACCAGATGGAACGTATAGACTTCGGATAATTCAGGACTTGAACGTGATTGGGCAGGCGCATCGCCTGGTCGCAGGGGACATATTGGGAACCGGGCTGCCGCAATTCATTTCGCCATTCGACAGCGGCTTTTCGAATGGCTGGTTTAGAACAACCAATGGCAGATACTTTAAATGTCCACCCCAATATGGATGTGGATTACACGTATCCTCGAGCACCAATATTAACGGCGAATATGCAAAGGACGCCGCACCCGACATGATGATCGCCGTGACACCAAGTCACTCCACAAAGTATGTGTGGAATTATTATCCCCTCGCAGATTCAATTCGAATGCTCTATACAGTGCCTGCATTAGGCTCAAATAAGCGCTACCTTAACGATGATGCTTATTACTTTACCTCAACCATGTATGTTGTAGGAGAATTCACTGAATATAGAAGTGGAGGTGAGAGAGAAATGCGCTATCACTACGGCGACGGAGGATACAATGCCGCAACCTCTTCATTCGAGGGCTTTCGATGGATAACAGCGCAACAAGCTGGAAGCGTTGTTAGATATACATCGTGGTATCATTTGCAATACCCACCGTATAGTGGAAGCATAGGCGCGTATTGGTCCGAACTCGATTATGAACCCGGCGACAACCTGACCTCTGGTGTTCCAGGATCCAACTTCATTAAATACACCGATTACAGGTGGGATTGTCAGGGGCCCCCTGATAATGAATACAGCGCTCAGTATCATTGTGTGGATTCCAAAAGCCCGACGTTTTTACCTCGTCAGCGCAAGATCGTCGAAAA
>JBAWFA010000017.1:0-29650 GCA_049591455.1 Gammaproteobacteria bacterium | reverse complement strand
AAACGAACCGCAGAAAACGCACTTGCGACCCCTCAAAAAGTTGGCCGCACAGGCAAAATGACTGGTTTTCCCTGTAACCATAAGCACTTATCCTATGCCGATGGTTACGAAACGCCCTAATTACCTTAAATTAAATCTATTCTCTTATTTAGATCGTGCCGTAGACATTTTACGATCTTGGACAAGTCAAGATTTGACACCGTCTGGCGTCAAGATCCAAGGCAGATCTAATGGGGTCAGACTGGATTGATTGTTGAGAGTTTGCCAGTGTAGGGCGTGAAGGAACAAAAGGGTTCGGATCTTGAAATATCAGTTTTCGAGATAGGTCAGAGTCTGACTCATGATCTCTACAAAGAACGGGCGGCGTGTGTACACGCCGCCCGTTTTCAATCAATGACTGTCTCAGGGCTTCACAAATTTGAGCGTCATGCGGTCTGATTCACCGATGGCCATCATTTTCGCGTGTTCACTAGCCGGTCCCACCAAGTCGGGCGGCAGGCGGTGCACGTTGATGTCTTCGGGATCCTTGGGGTTGGCGTTGATCTCCGAGACGCCCGCCAAGCGGAAGCCGGCCTTGAGTCCCGCTTCAATCATATAATCTTCCGGAATGCGGTGCAGCGATTTGGAACTTTCGATTGCATTCTCAAAAGGCCTGGCGCGATGCTCAGTGACACCGAACACACCGCCGGGCTTGAGCACGTTGTAAGCGGCCTTGAACACCGCGGCGAGCGTTTCCGGACTGTTGTTCAGCCAGTCATGGGCGTTGCGGAAAGTGAGCACCATGTCGGCGGAGTTGTCCGGTCCCATGCTTACCTGCTCAGGCGGCGCGAATGGGATGAGTTTCCCGATGTGACCGTACACCGCCGGATCGGCCTTGAGTTTGGCATCAAACGCCGTCGCCATGCTGCGCATGAATTTGCTTTTGCTGTCCGCCGGGGGAGCGGCCTCCCTGAGATGGCCGTGGTCGTAGAGGAAGGGCGCGAGGATTTCCGTGAACCAGCCGCCGCCCGGTTCCAGTTCGATGACGGTCATGTCCGGCCGGATGCCAAAGAATTCCAGGGTTTCGACGGGATGGCGGTACGGGTCGCGGGCTTTATGGGCGGCGGAGCGCCAGCTTCCGTTGACGGCTTCCTGGAGCAGCGTTGCGGTATTGCCGGATGGCGCGATGGGGCCGGCGCCCGCCGCGGTGGCGATCAGCAATACGCCGGCCAGCAGGGAAAATACTGTGCAGGTTCGATGAAACATGGCTCGATCCTCCTGAGTGGGGTTGATAACTATAGCTCCGGGACTCGGCTTATGGGGCGGGATGTGGTAAAAAGTGCGCCTTTCCCGCGAATTATACTGCCCTGAAATGCACATTCCCGCTGTTAGAGCGCATGAGCCACGAAAGGTTTAACTTTATCCTGCAATCGTGCCAGATGGTCACGCCGCGCGTGCGCCAGCTCAGTTTCCGGCGCGAGGACGGCGGTCCCTTCCACTACGCCCCGGGTCAGTTCGTTACCCTGCACATGCCCTGGGAAGACAAGGAGCTACGCCGCAGCTACAGCATCGCCGCCAGTCCTGGCAGCGTGGATGATGTGCAGTTAGCGGTCACTTACGTGGAAGACGGACGCGCCAGCAGACAGCTGTACGCGATGCAGCCGGGCGCGCGGGTGGAAGCCACCGGCCCGTTCGGAAAATTCGTGCTGCGTGATGATCCGCCGGGGCGTTATCTGCTGGTGGCCACGGGCTCCGGCGTTGCGCCGTTCCGCGCTATGTTGCCGCAGTTGCGCGAACGCCTGAACGGAAGCCGGCATGAGGCAGTGTTGTTGCTGGGAGTGCGTGGTCCCGATGAATTGCTGTACGGCGAGGACATGCTGCAATTCGCCCGCGAAAACCCGGCTTTCCGGTTTATCGCCAGCTACAGCCGCCGGTTGTCCGAACCACCTTCGGCCCACGAGCGCAAGGGCTACGTGCAGGAACACGTGATGGAACTCAATCCGGATCCAAAACGGGATGTCGTGTATCTGTGCGGCAATCCCGCCATGATTGACACTGCCGTGGAACGCCTCAAGGCCATCGGCTTCGAGAATCATAATCTGCGGCGCGAGAAATACGTCTCGTCAAACTGACCATTCGGCGTGGGTGTAAAATCCGGATTATCTGGTCAGGGGGTATTTTGCCATGCCGGAGCAACCCACAATCGAGCAGATTGCACTCCTGCGGCTTCAGGTTGAAGCATCGGTCGTGCGTTCGGAGATGTCAGCCGGACGTTCCTACCAGAACGCCGAACGCAATTTGGCAATTGCGATCCACACCGCCGCGGCGCTGATGATTTTCGGTCTCGCCGTTGACCGCTATGGCCTCATCCTGCACCGGCCGCCGTGGCTGACAACGTATCATCACCTTATACCGGACAATCTGGCAACTTGGGGCGGGGCGGCGTTGATCGTGTTGGGCGTATTTATGTCGCTGATTTTGGGGCTGCGCTATCTGCCTTTTGTGGTGACTTGGCACCGCAATCAGAATTTGTCCCCGGGATTGGCGCCGTTTCTCGCGCCCATATTCGCGTTGCTCGTGGCGATTTACGGCATCGCCTTGTTCATTATCCTGTTCGTTTTAACATTGTGAACATCCGGGAGTGCACGATCATGCGGTGAATTTCGCGGGAAACAGATATTGAATCTACACAAAGTATGGAGTTTGTCTATGCCGGATCAAAGTCAGAACGCATCGGAGCAGATACAGTTAATGCAGCAGTTGGTCGAGCTATCTGCGGAACGCTCTTACCAGAACGCGGAACGCACTTTGTCAGTATGGATTCGTACCGCTTTGTCACTGATGATTTTTGGCATCGCCATTGATCGTTTCGGGTTGCTGCTGCGTCAGGTACCGTGGCCGACGTCCAACAGCCACCTCGGTTCCAACACTCTGTCTGTCTGGGGTGGCGGGGTGCTGATCGCATTGGGCGTATTGATGGTGATAGCCACTGGAATGCGTTTTCATGCGTACTCAATTACCTATTGCCGCCATCACAGCGTGCCCTGGCATCATGGGCCTTACATGGCTTCTACCTTTGCAGCGCTGGTGGCCATATTCGGCATTGCCATGCTCATCATCCCGTTCGTTTTCGCTATCGCAAAGTGACTGACCCCGCAATTCAGTTTCTCAACGGCGGTTCCAGTCTCGACTTTTCTGCCACGTGCAGTTTTGCCTTGAGCAGTTTCAACGCCTCATCCAGCACCGGATCATCACCGCGCTTGAAATCGGCGGATGTCACGTTGACGGGCACATCCGGTTGAATGCCGTTCCATTCGATCACTTGATGATCAGCGGTCATGTCGAAACAGATCGGCACGCTGTAAGACCAGCCGTCGGCCAGAGGAAACGTCTCCGGACAACCGGAGGCGCCACCGGTGATTTCGCCGATGGTAGTCACGTTCGGCAGCGTCTGCATGGCGGCGATGAAGTTTTCGGTGGCGCTGAAGCTGTCGGGGCCGACGAGCAGCATCACCGGCCCGCTATATTGGAATCCCAGCGAGGGACTCACGTATTTTGGCCGCGGATGTCCGAGATCGCCCGGTAGCCGGCCGTTACGGTAGCGGAAAAACTCGCTCAAGTGAGGTGTGGCGGCGAAATACCCGGCGATCTTGTAGGCCAGGGACTCCTCGCCGCCGGCGTTCATGCGCACATCCAGGATGAGGCCTGGACTAGAATGGAACTGCATCAGCGCCGCGTCAAACTCATCCAGGGACAGCGCTCGCTTGTCCCAATCGGCGATGAAAATATACGCGAAACCCTCGATGTGACCGAAACCCCAATCGGCTCCGCCGTAATACGCCAGGTCCGGCACTCGCTTGGTAAGTATCGCAGCGCTCCAGTTGGGATCCGCTGACCGCGCGGGATTATAAGTGGTTAGATATTTACCTGCGGGTGATTTGAACCAAATGTGAATATCCCTGAGCGGCGTCGTCATCTGCATCAGCAGCGCTACCAGTTGGGTTTCATTGGTGACCTTGTCCGCGAGCGGCCGGTAATGGTCATAGGCCGCTTGCCAGTCCGCGTGCTTGTAATCGAAGTAGGGATACAGACGGTCGAATTTGTACCAGTATGCCTCGAACTGATAGGCGTAAAGGTTTTTCGGCACGGGATGTCCCGGCGCGATGACCGACGCGCAGCCCGGCAGCACTAAAATGAGGCAGCCGAGCGCGCCAAACAGAATGCCGCGGATATGATTGGAAACAAATTGCGGCAACGCTGTCATTCCAGCATTCTCAGGGCAGCCTGGAAAATTCAGCCAAACAATAAGCGCGACTGTTCATTCCTTCAAACGCCGGTACTTGATGCGGTGTGGCTGATCGGCATCGGCGCCGAGGCGGTGCTTGCGGTCGGCTTCATAGTCGGCGTAATTACCCTCGAACCACACTACCTTAGAATCGCCCTCGAAGGCGAGCATGTGGGTGGCGATGCGGTCCAGGAACCAGCGGTCGTGGGAGATGACCACCGCGCAACCAGGAAAAGCCAACAGAGCTTCTTCCAGTGCCCGCAAGGTTTCCACATCTAGGTCATTGGTAGGCTCGTCCAGCAACAATACGTTGCCGCCGTTGCGCAGGACTTTCGCAAGCTGCACGCGGTTGCGTTCGCCGCCAGAGAGATCACCCACGCGTTTCTGCTGGTCAGGCCCCTTGAAATTGAAACGGCCGACGTAGGCGCGCGACGGCGTCTGGTAATTGCCGACGATGAGATTGTCCTGACCGTTGGAGATTTCCTCCCACACGGTTTTGCCGGAGTTCAGTGCATCACGGCTCTGGTCCACGTACGCGAGCTTTACGCTGGGGCCGATACGCAGTTCTCCGGCATCGGTTTTCTCGCGGCCCATGATCAGGCGGAACAGCGTGGTCTTGCCGGCGCCGTTGGCGCCGATGACGCCGACGATGCCACCGGGTGGCAGATTGAAGGACAGGTCATCAAACAGCAGCGTGTCACCGAAACTTTTGCGCAAGCCTTTCGCTTCCACCACCAGATCGCCCAGGCGCGGTCCCGGCGGGATGTAGAGCTCCTGGGTTTCGTTGCGCTTTTGGAATTCGGTTGAAGACAGTTCCTCGAAGCGTTGCAGGCGCGCCTTGCTCTTGGCATGACGGCCTTTCGGATTGGTGCGCACCCATTCCAGCTCCTGTTTCATGGCTTTGATATGCGCGGTTTCTTGTTTCTCCTCCATCTCCAGACGTTTTTCCTTCTGTTCCAGCCACGAAGAATAATTGCCCTGCCAGGGAATGCCGTGACCGCGGTCCAGTTCCAGAATCCAACCGGCCACGTTATCGAGAAAGTAGCGATCATGGGTCACGGCCACCACAGTACCGGGATATTCCTGCAGATAACGCTCCAGCCACGCGACCGATTCCGCATCCAGATGGTTGGTAGGCTCATCAATGAGCAACATGTCGGGCTTGGAAAGCAGCAGGCGACACAGGGCCACCCGGCGGCGCTCACCGCCGGAAAGTTTCATGACATCCGCGTCCCAGGGCGGCAGGCGCAGTGCTTCCGCGGCCACGTCCAGCACGTGATCCAGATTGGTGGCGCCGGCCGCCTGCAGCATGTTTTCCAGCCGCGCCTGCTCGGCGGCGAGCTTGTCGAAATCCGCGTCAGGCTCTGCGTACGCTGCGTACACCTTGTCGAGCTGTGCCTTCGCGTCCTTGATTTCACCCAGTCCGTCTTCCACGTTGGCGCGCACATTCTTTTTCGGGTCGAGTTGCGGTTCCTGCGGCAGGAATCCGATCTTGGTGCCGGCCAACGGTCGCGCCTCACCGTGAATGTCCGTGTCCACGCCCGCCATGATGCGCAACAAGGTGGATTTGCCGGCGCCGTTAAGGCCGAGCACGCCGATCTTGGCGCCGGGGAAAAAGGATAACGAGATGTCGCGCAGAATTTCGCGTTTGGGCGGCACCACCTTGCCCACGCGATTCATCGTATAAATATATTGCGCCATGATTGGTCAAGAACTTGGGTTGGAAATCGGGAGCGAAATTATCCGGGAAAGTAGTGGCTATCGCCAGTCATCATCCATCAAAGAGCCGCCAGGTATTGTTGATTACATCAACCGGAACCTTTGGTTTTGGTGTACCCGGTGCGGGCATGACGCTCGATGAAGGCAATGATTTCGCCGGCAATGTCTTTTTTGGTGGCGGCCTCGATGCCTTCGAGACCCGGTGAAGAATTCACTTCCAGCACCACCGCGCCCCTGTTGGCGCGGATGATGTCCACGCCGGCTACGTTGAGCCCCATGATTTTAGCGGCCTTGATGGCCATCTCCCGTTCCGCGGGCGTGATGCGCACTGCTTCGGCGCTGCCGCCACGGTGCAGGTTGGCGCGGAACTCGCCCTTGCGGGCCTGGCGTTTCATGGACGCCATTACCTTGCCGCCGATGACGAAGCAGCGGATGTCGGTGCCGCGCGATTCCTTGATGAATTCCTGCACCAGAAAGTGCGCGTCCAGGCCGCGGAAGGCGTCAATAACGCTTTCCGCGGCGTGCCGGGTTTCCGCCAGCACTACGCCCTGGCCCTGCGAACCTTCCGTGAGCTTGATGATGAGCGGCACATCGCCGACGATGGCAAGAAGGTCGTCGGTGTCATCCGGTGAATGCGCGAAGCCGGTGACCGGCATGTCGATGCCCTTGCGCGCCAGCAGTTGCAGCGAACGCAGCTTGTCGCGGGCGCGGCTGATGGCCACGGATTCGTTGAGCGGAAACACACCTAGCATCTCGAATTGGCGCAGCACAGCGGTCGCGTAGAAGGTTACTGACTGGCCGATGCGCGGGATGACGGCGTCGAAATCCTCCAGCTTGCGGCCCTTGTAATGAATTTCCGGGTTATGAGCCGCGATGTTCATATAGCAACGCAGCGGGTCAATGACATACATGTCATGACCGCGCTTGAGACCTGCCTCCACCATGCGTTTGGTGGAATACAAGCGCGTGTTGCGCGACAGTATGGCGATTTTCAGGCGTCTCTTTTTCATGGCATTACATCGCGTCAGGTTTCTGCATGGTTGTCTTGCTCGCCTTTATCCGGCGGCCGCCGGTCACATACGAGGCATCCGGGTCAATCATCAGTCTGT
Organism: Gammaproteobacteria bacterium; assembly: GCA_049591455.1. Classification (GTDB taxonomy): domain Bacteria; phylum Pseudomonadota; class Gammaproteobacteria; order Natronospirales; family REEB76; genus REEB76. Next base: position 22,558 of record JBAWFA010000017.1, on the reverse strand, counting down.
CCGTCATGGCGCTGCGCCCGATGAGCAGACGGAAGCGCATGGTATCCCGGCTCGCCAAAGTCAGTTCGACCGGCCAGCTTACGGCACCGATGCGCACTGGCGTGACAATCACCAGGCGTTGCTCGCGATGACCGCCGGAATCCGTCACCCAGCGCTCGTCCACTACCCGGGCTATACAAAAAATCTCGGGTCGCGACCGGCGTTGTAACGGATGCACGCTGAAGCGCACCATGTCCCTGCCATCCTGGTTGAACGGCTCCAGAGCGAATGCGTGCAAGGCAGAGGTGCGTGCACCGGTATCTATTTTGGCCTTGATGCGCACGATATCGAGTTCGGGGAGTGCCGCCCATTCGCGCCAGCCGACCCGGATTCGTATTGTTGCTGCGGTGTCTGTCATGGATGAGCCTTTGGGCACGCGCGCTGGCATAATATCACCATCGAATCCAGCGCAGACGGGAAGGGTACGTATCTGGCCAACTCTACAAAGGTCGCCGTGTGCCTCGACCGTACACAAGCTGAATACGGCTTCGGCGACGGCCACCCTTTCGGCCATGACCGCTACGGCGCTTTCCGCTCGGAGTTTGACTCACGCGGACTCGAGCCGCACGTCACCGTGCTGCCCGCACGTGTGGCTGAGCGGCGGGAGCTGGAATCATTTCATACCGACAAATATCTGCGCTTCGTGGAAGCGGCGAGTGCGCACGGCAGCGGCTATTTCGACGCTGGCGATACACCGGCGATGCCCGGAATCTTCGATGCAGCACGCGCAGTGGTGGGGGCGACTCTGAACGCCGTGGATGGCGTCATGCGCGGTGAATTCCGGCGCGTGTTTGTGCCCATCGCCGGGTTGCATCATGCCGGCCGTGATCACGCCGCCGGTTTCTGTGTGTTGAACGACATTGGCGTAGCCATCGAACATTTGCGGCACGCCCACGGTCTGAAGCGAATCGCGTATGTGGATATTGATGCCCATCACGGCGATGGCGTGTTTTACGCGTTTGAAACCGACCCGAATCTACTGTTCGCGGATCTGCACGAGGATGGCCGGTTTCTGTATCCCGGCACCGGCCGGGCCGATGAGACCGGCAAAAAAAACGCCGTGAGCACCAAACTCAATATTCCCATGCCGCCGGGTGCGGGCGACGCCGAGTTTCGCACCGCCTGGGAACAGGTCGAACAATATCTTCGCCGGCACCAACCGGAGTTCATACTGTTCCAGTGCGGCGCCGACAGCATCGCGGGCGATCCCATCGCCCATCTGAAATTCACGCCCGCCGCCCACCGCTACGCGGCGGCGCGCCTGTGTGCGCTGGCTGATGAATACGGTGAGGGTCGTCTGATCGCGCTGGGCGGTGGCGGGTATAACCGCCGCAACCTGGCCCTGGCCTGGAGCGATGTGGTGGAGGCTCTGCTCAGTGCGTGAATATCTGCTGCTATCGTGTTTTTGCAGCCGCTGGCCGCTCGTGAGACATCAATGAATATCGAAAGAAGGGGCTGATTTATGGTGAAAAAAATCAAAAGAGCTGACTTTTCCTATTCCCCGAGGCAATTGGCCATTTCCTGTATCGCGTTGTTCGTGGGCGTGCTCGGTTCAGTGGTGGCGTGGATCCTGTTTCGTCTGATCGGATTTGTCACTAACGTGCTGTTCTATCACCGTCTCTCCTGGAGCTTTACTCCGCCGGGTGACAATCATCTTGGCTGGGGAGTCGTGATAGTGCCAGTTATCGGCGGATTGATCGCCGGGTTGATGGCGCGCTACGGTTCGGAACGTATCCGCGGGCACGGCATTCCCGAAGCGCTGGAGGCGATCCTGTACGGCAAGAGCATCATGGATCCGAAGGTGGCGGTGCTGAAGCCGGTGGCCTCGGCGGTGGTGATCGGTTCCGGGGGCCCCTTCGGCGCGGAAGGTCCGATCATCATGACCGGCGGCGCTGTGGGCTCGCTGGTGGCGAGGTTTTTCACGCTCACCGCCAGTGAACGACGTGTGCTGCTGGTAGCCGGCGCTGCCGCCGGCATGGCGGCAACCTTCGACACGCCCATCGCTGCCACACTGCTGGCCGTGGAACTGATGCTGTTCGAATTGAAACCGCGCAGCCTGATTCCGGTGGCACTGGCCAGCGCCGTGGCCGCTGCTCTCAGGCCCTATTTGCTGGGACCGGGACCGCTGTTCCCGGTGCCAGCGAACATCACGATCAGCGATCTCGGCTTGCTGTCCGCCGCGGTCTGCGGATTATTCGCCGGAGCGCTTTCCGCCATCCTGACCATCACGGTGTATGCCTGCGAGGACGGGTTCCGCAAATTACCCATCCACTGGATGTGGTGGCCGGCTATCGGCGGCATAGCAGTGGGCATTGGTGGCTATTTTGCACCACATGCTCTGGGTGTGGGTTACGACGTTATCAACGGTCTGTTGAACAATCATTTCCTGGTTGTGTCGGCCGTCACTTTGCTGGTGGTGAAGCTGATCATCTGGGCCATATCCCTGGGCTCCGGGACATCGGGCGGCGTGCTCGCTCCGCTGCTCATCATGGGCGCAGGGCTGGGCGTGGTGGAGAGCACCTTTCTGCCAGGTGCGAATCCGCTCATGTGGCCGCTGGTGAGCATGGGCGCGGTGCTTGCCGGCACTATGCGTTCACCGCTCACCGCCATCGTGTTCACCCTGGAGCTGACTCATAACATCCCGAGCCTGCGGCCGTTGCTGATTGCCTGCATCGTGGCGCACGCCTTCAGCGTGCTGGTCATGAGGCGCTCCATCCTCACGGAGAAGATTGCGCGCCGCGGGCTCCAGATTTTCCGCGAATATGGCGTGGATCCGATGGGCACCCAACTCGTCAAGGATGTGATGACCACGAATGTCATGACGATTCCGGGCTCGCTGACCGCCGCCAAGGTGTGGGATGATTATTTCGATTATTCCACGCAGAAATTCCGCAGCTACCCGGTGGTGGATGACCAGGGCAAATTCCTGGGCATCGTCACCCGGACGGAGATGGCGAAATACAAAGCCGAATCGGCCGACAGAAGTTTGGCGGACTGCGTCAAGGACCAGCGGCTGGCCGTGACCACACCGGATACCACCTGCCAGGAAGCCGCCGGCCGCATGGCCTTGGAGAGCGTGGAACGGTTGCCGGTGGTGACCGATGAAGACAGCATGAAGCTTATGGGCGTGGTGACGCGCTTCGATGTGGTCAAGGCGCTGCTGCCATACTTTGAAAGCGAAAAGCGGTCGGAAAAACTGCAGGATCTCCTTCCCAAAGGCTGGTCTGGCAAGCACCGCAGCGGGCCGCCGGACAGCGGCCCGGGATCGTCAGCGCCACCGTAATCATCGCTGAATCCTGTGTCACCTTAATTACCTGTTGTGGCCTGCCGCCAGGACGGCGCCGGTCACGCTTGCGGTAAAATGAGCAGCCGATAACAGCATTCACTGCCGGAGCGGTCCCATGTTCAGCCAGGCCATGACCATCAGCGGGTTCGATGACGAACTCCACGCCGCTCTGCGTTCGGAATTGAAGCGCCAGGAAGAGAACATCGAGCTGATCGCCTCCGAGAATTACGTAAGTCCGCGGGTGCTGGCGGCCCAGGGTTCGGTGCTGACCAACAAGTACGCCGAAGGCTATCCCGGCAAACGTTACTACGGCGGCTGTGAATTCGTGGACGTGGCGGAACGGCTGGCCATCGAGCGCGCCAAGAAACTTTTCAATGCCGCATATGCCAACGTGCAGCCGCATTCCGGTTCCCAGGCCAATGCTGCGGTGTATTACGCTCTCATGCAGCCGGGCGACGCCATGCTCGGCATGTCGCTGGCCCATGGCGGCCATCTTACCCATGGCGCCAAGGTTAATTTCTCCGGCAAGCACTTCAATGTGCATCAATACGGCATTGATACCAGAACCGGTTTGCTAGATTACAAACAGGTGGAGCAGCTGGCTCACGAGCACAAGCCGAAAGTTATCGTAGCGGGTTTTTCCGCCTATTCACGCCGTATTGACTGGCAGAAGTTCCGTGATATCGCCGACAGCGTGGGCGCGTATTTCGTGGTGGACATGGCACACGTGGCGGGCCTGGTGGCAGCAGGCATCTATCCCGATCCAGTCAACATCGCCGATGTGACCACCACCACCACGCATAAAACCCTGCGCGGACCGCGCGGTGGATTGATACTGGCAAAAGCCAATCCAGAAATCGAAAAGAAACTCAACTCGCTGGTGTTCCCCGGCACCCAGGGCGGCCCGCTGATGCACGTGATCGCGGCAAAAGCGGTCGCCTTGCTGGAAGCCCTGCAACCGGAATTCAAGCTGTACCAGCAGCAGGTGTTGAACAATGCCCGCGCCATGGCAGATGCCTTCGTGAAACGCGATTACAACATCGTCTCCGGCGGCACCGACAACCATCTGTTTCTCATGGACCTCATTTCCAGGAACATCACCGGCAAGGATGCGGATGCGGCGCTGCACCGGGCCAATATCACAGTCAACAAGAACGCCGTGCCCAACGACCCGCGGCCGCCCATGGTGACGTCCGGCCTGCGCATCGGCACGCCCGCCGCCACCACCCGCGGACTCGGGGAAAATGAAATCCGCGAGCTGGCAGGCTGGATGGCGGATATTCTGGATGATATGAATGACGAAAAGACTATCGGACGCGTGAAGGATCAGGTGCTGGCGATGTGCAAAAAGTTTCCGGTGTATCCGGCCGGGATGCAGTTCTGAGCACCATGCGCATCCGGTGGGAGTGACATATGCACTGCCCTTTTTGCGATCACGAAGATACCAAGGTGATTGACTCGCGCCTGGCGGGTGAGGGCGCACAAGTGCGACGTCGCCGTGAATGTGAAAAATGCGGCGAGCGCTTCACTACCTTCGAGAGCGCGGAGCTGGTGATGCCACGTATCATCAAGAATAACGGCACCCGTGAGCCTTTCGACGAGCATAAACTGCGCGCCGGCATGATGCGTGCGCTGGAGAAGCGCCCGGTAAGCACTGAAGCTATCGAGGCGACTATCGCACGCATCATCCACAAACTGCAGGTGACCGGTGAGCGCGAAATCCGCTCCCTGCAGGTGGGCGAGCGCGTTATGGAAGAACTGAAAGCGCTGGATGAAGTCGCCTACGTGCGTTTCGCATCTGTCTATCGCAGCTTCGAGGATGCCAATGAATTCCGCGAAGAAGTGGAACGTCTCAAGGATGAGACGGCGCGGGAGGCGATCAAGCGCGAGCAGATGCCATTGTTGCCGGAAGATGAAAAGAAGTGAGGCGTGAGGGCGAGACGGGTGACTTCATCGGACAGGCTGTGGCTGTCTGTTCCCGCCTCACTAGGCCGCATAGCCGCGGGGCTCACCCGGGAGAATGATGAATTTCTCAGCCGCCGACCATATGTTCATGTCTGAAGCCCTGCGGCGTGCAGAACAGGGCCTGTACACCACCGATCCCAATCCACGCGTGGGTTGTGTGATCGTCAGGGACGGCAGGGTTGTCGGCCGCGGCTTTCATCGCAAGGCCGGTGAGCCGCATGCCGAGGTAAACGCGCTTGAGGATGCCGGTGAGCAAGCGCGTGGCGCGACGGTCTATGTGACCTTGGAGCCCTGCGTGCACTTTGGCCGTACGCCGCCTTGTGCGGATGCGCTTATCAAAGCGGGCGTGGCGCGTGTGGTCGCTGCCATGCAGGATCCCAATCCAAAGGTGTCAGGCAAGGGATTTGAAAAGCTGCATGCCGCAGGTATCGAAACTGCAGACGGTTTGCTGGAAGCGCAAGCGAAACAGCTCAATCCGGGTTTCGTGAGCCGCATGATCCTCGGCCGGCCCTGGGTCCGCAGCAAACTGGCGGTGAGCCTGGACGGGCGCACTGCGCTTGCCTCGGGTGAGAGCAAATGGATTACCGGGGAAGCGGCGCGGGAAGATGTGCAACGCTGGCGGGCGCGCAGTTCTGCCATCCTCACCGGCATCGGCACCGTGCTGCACGATGACCCCTCGCTGACAGTCCGTCTGAAAGGCGGCGCGAGTAAAATGCGTCAGCCTCTGAGAGTGGTGACAGATTCGAATTTGCGTATACCAGCTACGGCAAAACTCTTGAAGGAAGATGGCCAGGTTTTAATCGCCACAATTGAAAATGACCCAGAGCGGCACAAGCTTGCTGCCGGTGCGACGGTCGTGGTGTTGCCGCCCGCGGATAACCGTGTTGATCTCGCAGCCTTAATGCTGCATCTTGCAGAACTGGAGTGCAACGAGGTGCTGGTGGAGGCAGGCGCTCAATTAAATGGTGCGCTGCTCAAGGCGGGACTTATGGATGAGCTGATTGTTTACATGGCGCCCTGCGTATTGGGCGATACAGCCCACGGCATGTTTCATCTGCCACCGCTTGAAAATATAAGCGAGCGGCTTGAATTAAAGTTGACGGATGTAAGAATGGTGGGGCGCGATTTGCGCATCTTGGCTACACCCGAGTCGCGGGACTCATGATGTTTACCGGCATTGTACAAGCAGTGGGTAAAATACGCGCGCTCGAAGCGTGCAATGGCGATGTGCGTCTGCAAATTGAAACGGGTGGTCTGGATTTGAGTAAAGTGAACCTCGGCGACAGCATCGCCGTGAACGGCTGTTGCCTCACCGTCATTGAAAGGTTGCCGGATGGTTTTAGCGCGGATGCGTCCAAAGAAACTTTGGCGCTCACAACTCTCGGCGGAGTCAAAGCCGGCCAGCCTGTGAACCTGGAGACTGCCCTGACGCTGTCCACGCCGCTGGGCGGCCACCTGGTGATTGGCCATGTGGATGGCGTGGGTACCGTGCGCGGCCGCGAAGCGGACGCCCGCTCGGTGCGTTTTGAGATCGAGGTATCAGTGGATCTGTCACGCTATATTGCCCGCAAGGGCTCCGTCTGCGTGGACGGCGTGAGCCTGACAGTCAACACGGCGCATGAGAATTATTTTTCGGTAAATATCATTCCCCACACACTGGAACATACCATCCTGAGCGGTTTCCGCAGCGGCACCCGGGTCAACCTGGAAGTGGACCTGATTGCGCGCTATCTTGAACGCCTGCTGCCAGCCCATATAACGTTGGCAGGGCCAGACTGAACGCGGAGAGTGAGCATGTCGAATACCGTCACGCAATTGAAATACGCGAACCTGGATCGCATCGAGGACATGCTCACGGACATCCGTGCCGGGAAAATGGTGATCCTCATGGACGATGAGGACCGCGAGAACGAAGGCGATTTGATCATGGCAGCGGAAAAAGTGCGGCCGGAAGACATCAATTTCATGGCGCGTTACGGCCGTGGCCTCATTTGTCTGACTCTGACTCCCGAGCGTTGCCGGCAACTGCGGCTGCCGCTCATGGTGAGCGAGACCAACGAAAACCGCAGCACCAATTTCACCCTGTCTATCGAAGCGGCCGAAGGCGTGACCACCGGCATTTCCGCCTACGACCGGGCGCATACCATACGCACGGCGGTAAAACCCGATACAGCGCCGGAAGATCTGAAACAGCCCGGCCATGTGTTTCCCATCATGGCGCAGCCCGGCGGTGTACTGACGCGCGCCGGACATACGGAAGCCGGTTGTGATCTCACGCGCCTTGCAGGCCTGGAGCCGTCCGCCGTCATCGTGGAGATATTGAACGAAGACGGCAGCATGGCGCGCCGTCCCGATCTGGAGAAATTCGCCAAGGTGCACGGACTTAAAATCGGCACTATCGCCGATCTCATCAGCTACCGCCTCGCCAAGGAAAAAACCGTGGAACGTATCGCCGAGCATGCCGTGCCAACGGAATTCGGCGAGTTCCGCATGGTGGTGTACGAGGACCGGATGAACAAGACCGTGCACCTGGCGTTGATCCGTGGCGCCATCGAACCGGAACAGCCGGTGCTGGTGCGGGTGCATTTGCAGAGCACCTTGAACGACGTAGTGGGTGTGCGTTGGGACGATCTCGGTTGGCCGCTGCGCAACGCCCTGCGGCGCGTTGCCCGTGACGGCGGCGTAGTGGTGATCCTGCGACAGCCGGAGAATCCGGCTGCGCTGGTGGAGCGCTTGCGCGGCCATCTGAGCAACGATGCCCAGACCGAAGACGGCGCACCTGCCGCGGCAGTGTTGCGCACTTATGGCATCGGTGCGCAAATTCTTCTGGACCTCGGCGTGAAGCGTATGCGGGTGCTGAGTCAGCCGAAAAAGATGCACGGCTTGTCGGGGTTTGGCCTGGAGGTTGCTGAGTACGTTTCTTGTGACTGAGGGATTTCTGCTACCGGCAGCATGACTTGTCCGTGTCGGTTAGAATAGGCCTGCAATTCAACGGGCTCTTTATCATGACCGGCAATCCGAGAACCATCGAAGGCGGCAGCGCTGCCAAAGGCGTGCGTGTGGCCATTGTGGCCACGCGTTTCAACGGCTTCGTGGTGGACAAGCTGTTGAGCGGTGCTCTGGAAACCCTGCGCGCGCAGGGCGTGCGGGACGAGAACCTGTTGCTGGTGCGAGTGCCCGGTGCATTTGAAATTTCGCTGGCCGCGAAAAAACTTGCCACCGGCGGCCGGTGGAATGCGGTGATTGCCTTGGGCGCGGTGATTCGCGGCGAGACGCCGCATTTCGATTATGTAGCGGGCGAGTGTGCCCGTGGTTTGCAGCAGGTGACGCTGGATACCGGTGTGCCGGTGGCATTCGGCGTGCTCACCTGCGATACGGCTGAACAGGCGCTGGCTCGGGCTGGTGGCGCCGCCGGCAACAAGGGCGCGGATGCGGCGCTGGCGGCGCTGGAGATGGCCGGTCTTCTCCGAAAGGTGAATTAAACCGTGGCCAAAAATGTTCCACACGGCGCGCGGGCGCGTGCTCGCGCCAGACGGCTGAGCTTGCAGGGTTTGTACCAATGGCAGATGAGCGGTGCATCCGCCGACGAAATCATCACCCAGTTAAACGCCGGCCAGAACATCAAAGACACCGATACGGAGTATTTCGAGGAATTGCTGCGACGGACCATTGCCGAAAGCCAGGATCTGGACGCCGTGTTTTCTCCTTATCTTGACCGTCCCGCGGCACAACTGGATCCCATCGAGCGCGGTATCTTGCTGTTGAGCACTTGTGAATTGAAGTCACGGTTGGATGTACCATATCGCGTGGTGCTCAACGAGGCGGTGGAGCTGGCCAGAAAATTCGGCGCCGATGAAAGCCACAAGTACATCAACGCCGTTCTGGATCGTGTCGCCATTGAATTGCGCAAAGCAGAGCGATGAGGGGCGTTCAGATACATGGACGAATTTGAACTAATCCGGCATTTTTTTTCAAACCAAGCCGTGCGACGGGAGGACGTTCTGCTCGGCATCGGCGATGACGCGGCCATTGTGAACGTGCCGAAAGGTCAGGAGCTGGCGGTTTCGGTGGATTCATTGGTGGCCGGCGTGCATTTCCCCACCGGACTCGACGCCTATTCGGTGGGACATCGGGCACTGGCGGTGAATCTGAGCGATCTGGCGGCCATGGGTGCGGATCCCGCTTGGGCGCTGTTGGCTCTGACGCTGCCTGAAACCGATGAACAGTGGTTGCTGAACTTCGCACGCGGATTCTTCGCACTCGCACAGCGTTTCCATGTGACACTGGTGGGTGGCAATCTGGCACATGGGCCGCTGAACATCACCGTGACCGTGCATGGCTTCGTACCTGCCGGCCAAGCGCTTGGCCGCCAAGGCGCGCATCCGGGAGACTGGATATTTGTTACCGGCTATCTGGGAGATGCCGCCGCCGGACTGCAAGAACTGCAAGCGGGTGCCGACGTGCATGCAACGGATCAATGCGTGCGACGTTTCGGATTTCCGGACCCGCGCATCGAAGCGGGCATGGCCTTGCGCGGAATTGGCAGCGCAATGATTGATGTATCCGATGGGCTGGTGGCGGACCTGGGTCATATCCTGGAAGCGAGCGGCGTGGGCGCCCGGATAGATGTGGAACAGCTGCCCTTGTCGCCATCGCTGCTTGAACATCATTCCCGGGATCAGGCACAGGCTCTGGCGTTGTCCGGCGGCGATGATTATGAGTTGTGTTTCACCCTGCCGTCCGGGCGCGTGCCTCTGCTCGAGGCCCGTAAGGATATTCTGGGCTGTGCAGTGACGCGGATTGGCGAAGTCACCGCCGACCGGAGTTTGCGCACCATAAGACAGGATGGTTCGGATTGGCCGCTGCATCGCAAAGGCTACCAGCACTTCTGAAAAGAAACTAATGCCAAACAAACTGACCGCCCGGGAAGTATTCAGCAATCCCATCCATTTTCTTGCCTATGGGTTTGGCAGCGGCCTGTTCCCCAAGGTTCCGGGGACGGCTGGCACGGTGGCTGGGGTGATCGTTTACCTGCTGTTGACGCCTGTGGCCTACTGGCTCTATCTCCTCATCACGCTGATCCTGTTCCTCGCGGGCATTTTCATTTGCGGTTACAGTGCGAAGAAGATGGGCGTGGAGGATCCCGGTGCCGTCAACTGGGACGAAGTAGTTGGTTATCTCATCACCATGGCCGTCGTGCCACATGCTCTGCGGATGCCCTATGGATGGCTGTGGATACTCCTGGGGTTCGTGCTGTTTCGTTTTTTCGACATCCTCAAACCCTGGCCCATCCGCTGGCTGGACCGCAATCTCAAGGGCGGCCTGGGCATCATGCTCGACGACGTGGCCGCCGCCATCCCCGCGGCCGCTATCTTATATATAGGCATGCTGGTTTTAGTGAAGAGCGGAATTCACTGGACTTAAGCCGGCCGGGGCTGTAAAAAGTCTCCACTTCAACACCGCGAGCAGCCATGAACGCTCCCGCCAAACTCGGCAAGTTCGTCATCACCCAGGAGCTGGGCCGCGGCGCTACCGGCACCGTCTATCTCTGCCACGATTCCTTCCTGGGCAAGGATGTGGCCATCAAGCTTTACAGCATAGACGGGGATGCCACTGAAAAAGAGGCCCGCACCCGCCGCAAGCTGTTCTTCAACGAGGCCAATCTTGTCGGCAAGATGAATCACCCCAACATTTTGCCGATCTACGATGCCGGCGAGGAATCTGGCCATTGCTATGTAGTGATGGAATATGTGCGTGGCGCACAGCCACTTACGACATTTTGCCGCACCGACAACCTGTTGCCGGAACGCAAGGTGGTGGAAATCATATTCAAGTGCGCCAAGGCACTGGATTATGCCCACCGCAAGGGGCTGGTGCATCGCGACATCAAGCCTGGCAACATCCTCATGACCGCCGAAGGCGACGTGCGTATCGTGGATTTCGGCGTGGCCCACATGGCCGGCAACGAAGAGGGACAGCTGAAGGGTCTGGTGGGTTCACCGAGCTACATGGCGCCCGAGCAGATGCATCAGCAGCCCTCCACCGTGCAAACCGATCTGTATTCCCTCGGCGTGGTGATGTACGAGCTGCTCACCGGCAAGCGGCCTTTCTATGGCGACAACCTCTCGCGTCTGGTGCATCAGATAATTTACGCCACGCCGCCACCGGTGCATCGTCTGCGGCCGGAGGTGCCCTCGATACTGGAAGACATCGTCCATAAGGCCATCGAGAAAGATCCGGCACGGCGTTACAAGATGGGTTTGGAGCTGGCCACTGATTTGACACGCGCGGTTCGTACCCTCGACAAGCTCTCCGAGGAAATGGTGGAGCAGGAACGCTTCAATATCCTGCGACGCCTGCGGTTTTTTCAGGATTTTGCCTATCCGGAAATTTACGAAGTGTTGCATGCCAGCCGCTGGCAGAGCTATGGTCCGGGCGAGCATATCGTGGTGGAAGGCGAGCTGGATGATTGTTACATCATTGTCGCACTCGGTGATGCGGAAGTACGGCGCGCGGACAAACCGATTGGCATCTTGCACGAAGGCGATTGTTTTGGCGAAGCGCCTTATCTGGACCAGGCCCGCAGTTTGGCCGGGATCGTGGCTCGGACCACGGTGAGCGTGCTGCGTGTGAATTCGACCTTGATTGATCAGGCTTCACTACAATGTCAATTGCATTTTCACAAGGTCTTCCTGAAGACCCTCATTGAGCGGCTTACCCGCAGCGAACGTTCTGGAGTCAGTATGAAAGAATTGCCCCTGCCTGCAGAGGGCTGACTGGCGCGTTCAGGCTCAGGCAGTGGGGGGCTTGCCGGAATCCGCGTCCTTGTCTTTTTCCACCATCGCGTAGGCCGAGTGGTTGTGGATGGACTCGAAGTTTTCCGATTCAACACTATAAGCGCGGATGCGCTCGTCGGCATTCAGCTTCACGGCGATGTCACGCACCATGTCTTCCACGAATTTTGGATTGTCATAAGCGCGCTCGGTGACGTATTTCTCGTCGGGACGTTTCAACAAGCCGTAAAGTTCGGAAGACGCTTCACGCTCGACGATGTCAATCAGATCCTCCAGCCAGATGAAGCCGCGGGTTTTGCAGTTCACCGTCACGTGGGAACGCTGATTGTGGGCGCCGTATTCGGAAATCTCCTTGGAGCAGGGGCAAAGGCTCGTCACCGGCACCACGATCCTGATGCGCAGGCAGTTCTGGTTGTCCTTGCGCTGACCAATGAAGCTCACGTCATAGTCCAGCAGGCTCTCCACACCGGAGACTGGTGCTTGCTTGGAAATGAAATAGGGGAAGCGCATCTCGATGTGACCGGAACGGGAGCCCAGGCGTTCGGTCATCTCCGTCAGCATTTCCTTGAAGGATTCAATGGTGATTTCGCGCTCGTAGTGGTTGAGGATTTCCACGAAGCGCGACATGTGCGTGCCCTTGAAGTCGTGGGGTAGATCCACATACATGCTGAAATTGGCCACGGTATGCTGTTCGCCGCCGGACCGGTCGCGCACCCGGATGGGATGGCGGATGTCCTTGATGCCTACTTTGTTGATGGGGATATGGCGGGTGTCTGCGCTGGATTGCACGTCAGCGATGGGGAGAACCGCGGCCTTTTTGGCTGGATGGCTGGGGGTCATGCTGAAATCCTCCATCTGACGTAAATCGAAGCGCGGCTGTATTGCCGGCTGTATATGGGGGCGGAACCGGGATTTTCCACTAGAACCTAATCTCGAAACTGCTGCGCCTGGCATAACTTTATCTGCGCGTCGGCTCGACCACATCGCTTCGCTTTCCTGCTCCGCTTGTCGTCCGGGGCGAATGTCCCATTCGTCCGCTCGTCGCATGCGACGTGCCGTTGTGCCTGTGCTCGCGACGTTTTGAGAACAGGTATCAGAAACTGCGGGCCCCGGCGAACGGGCTGTCTGTCAGTTTACCCAGCTAGCATACTCAGGGCTTGGGAAAAGTCTACCTGTGACCCGTAGCGCGCCAATGACGCTTCTGCGGATGCTGCGCCGCCAGCCAGTCATCGAGCGACTGGCGGATACCGGGCGTATCCAGTCCCGCATCCTTGAGGCAATCTTCCCTTGAGCCATGTTCTACGAATCGGTCCGGGATGCCGAGATTGAGCGTCGGTTTGCGCAGGTCGTGGACCATCAGGAGTTCATTGACGGCGCTTCCCGCGCCGCCGGCGATGGCGTTGTCTTCTATGGTGACGATGCAGTCGTGACTCGCCACCAGTTCGAATATCAGCGCTTCGTCCAGGGGTTTCACGAAACGCATATTGACCAGTGTCGCATCCAGCGCGTCGGCGACGGGACGGGCCATTTCCACCATTGCGCCAAACGCCAGCAGAAGTATCTTTTGCCCGTGGCGGCGCACTTCCGCCTTGCCGATGGACAGTACCGTCATGTTCTTTTCGATCTTCACGCCGGGGCCGCGCCCGCGTGGATAGCGAACCGCCGCGGGCTGGTTTAGCGTCATGCCCGTATAGAGCATCTGACGGCATTCGTTTTCATCCGCCGGCGCCATGAGCACCAGATTCGGCAGGCAGCGCATGTAAGTGAAATCAAAACTGCCCGCATGGGTGGGGCCATCGGGACCCACGAGGCCGGCGCGATCTATGGCGAACAGGACCGGCAGATTTTGCAAGGCCACATCGTGGACCAGTTGATCGTAGGCGCGTTGCAGGAAGGTGGAATAGATTGCCACCACGGGTTTGAGGCCATCGCAGGCAAGCCCCGCAGCCAACGTGACCGAATGCTGTTCGGCGATGCCCACGTCGAAGTATCGTTCGGGAAATCTTTTCTCGAATTCCACGAGGCCGGAGCCTTCGCGCATGGCAGGTGTGATAGCCACCAGGCGCGGTTCCTGTTCCGCCATGTCACACAGCCATTCGCCAAATACGTCTGAATAATTCAGACTCGGAGCCGGTTTCGAATGGATCTGGCCGGTGGCTGCGTCGAAGGCGCCGGGGCCATGCCATTTGATGGGATCTTTCTCCGCCGGTTCGTAGCCCTTGCCCTTGCGCGTCACCACGTGCAGGAGCTGCGGTCCTTTGAGTGCGCGCATGTTGCGCAGGGTTTTCACCAGTGTATGTACATCGTGGCCGTTCACGGGGCCGATGTAGTTGAAGCCCAGTTCCTCGAACAGCAGGCCGGGCGCTACGATGCCCTTCATGATTACCTCCGAGCGTCGCGCCCATTCGCGCACAGGCGGCATGATCGAGAGTGCCTTTTTGCCGCCCTCCCGGATATGCGTGTACAGGTGTCCCGAGAGCACTTTCGCGAAATAGTTCGAGAGCGCCCCCACGTTGCCGGAGATGGACATCTCGTTGTCGTTTAGCACTACCAGCAGATTCGCATCCATGCTGCCGGCGTGATTGAGCGCCTCGAAGGCCATGCCCGCGGTCATGGCGCCATCGCCGATGACGGCTACCACATGGCGATCCTCGCCCTTATGCTTGGCTGCCAGTGCCATCCCCAAAGCCGCGCTGATACTGGTGCTGGAATGACCCACGCCGAAGGTGTCGTATTCGCTTTCGCTGCGTTTCGGGAACGGCGCGAGCCCATTCCATTTTCGAATGGTGTCCAACTGGTTGCGCCGGCCGGTCAGCACCTTGTGGAGATAAGCCTGATGACCCACGTCCCACACCAGCCGGTCGTACGGCGTTTTGAATATGTAGTGCAGCGCCACTGTGAGTTCCACTGCGCCCAGCCCGGCCGCGAAATGGCCGCCCACCTTGCTGATGGTCTCGATCAGAATAGCGCGCAGCTCGTCCGCCACCTTTTTCAATTCGGCTTCGGGCAGGGCGCGCAGATCTTCGGGTGAGTTGATGCGCGCCAATAGGGGATAGTTGGAAAGATCGGTCATGGCGGCTGCCCTGGGGTTGCCTGCATTATCCGAGCTTTATGCCCCGGCCTTCAACCTAATGTTTGCGCGTGACAATATATTCCGACAGCCATACCAGCGGTTCTGCCGCTTCTCCAAACGGTGCGAGGGCCGTCATCGCGGCATGATGCAGGTCGCGGGTGCGCTGACGGGATTCCTCCAAGCCCAGCACGCTCGGATAGGTGGGTTTGTTCAGCAAGGCATCGGCACCGGCCTGCTTGCCCAAGGCAGAGGTCTCACCTTCCACATCCAGGATGTCATCGTGGATCTGGAAGGCAAGGCCGATGCATTTCGCATAGCGATCCAGGGCGGTACGTTTCTCAGCCGGGAGACCGGGGACACTCTGGGCGCCCAGCAAAACGCTGGCGCGGATAAGCGCACCGGTTTTATAGATGTGCATGAGTTCCAGTTCCGCCAAGTTCAAGTGCTTGCCCATCGCAGCCATGTCCATGTCCTGCCCCCCCGCCATGCCAGCAGAACCGCTGGCCACTGCCAGGCTGTGGATCATTTCCAGCCGCGCGGCCGGTAACGCCGCCATGTCCTTGTCCTCGGCGAGAACCTGGAAGGCAAGTACCTGCAAAGCGTCGCCGGCGAGAATAGCCGTGGCCACGTCAAACGCCTTGTGGCAGGTAGGTCGGCCGCGGCGCAGATCGTCGTTATCCATGGCCGGAAGATCGTCGTGAATGAGGGAATAAGCGTGAATGATTTCGACCGCCGCCGCCGGACCATCCAGCCGTTGCGGTGGCACGCCCAGCACTTCTCCGGTGGCGTACACCAGCAGCGGGCGCATGTGTTTGCCGGCGCCCAGCACCGAGTATCGCATGGCCTGGTGCAAGCGCTGCGGCAGTTTGTCTGCGGAAGGCAGCCAGTGGTCCAGAACTTTCTCGATGTGGGCTGAGTATTCCGGCACCCGCTCCCGGAAAGAGGACATGAGCTATTCTTCTCCGGTATCGAAGGTGGCGAGCTTTTGCCGGCCATCCTTTTCCACCAGCATTTCCACCTTGAGTTCCGCCTGTTTCAAGGCCGTCTGGCACTGGCGGGTAAGGACGATGCCGCGTTCGAAGTGCTTGAGTGCGGCGTCCAAGCTGAGATCACCCTTTTCCAGAGCGGCAACGATTTTTTCCAGCTCTTTCAACGCAGCTTCAAAATCAGGGGTTTCGGATTTGACGGATTTGGCCACGGTAATCTCCTCATGAGCGCGGGCAAGTTACACGCCGCTTCCGGTTCGGTCAACGCGCGGTTTGCAAGTTGACATTGACAGGTTCGGGGGCTAAATTTACCTCACGATTTAGACTAAGTCTAAGTGAGGCCGGGCGACCGCCTGGCACGTGATTTTGTTATGCACTTTGGAGGAAATCATTATGAGCAAGCTGAAAGGCAGCAAGACTGAGGAAAATCTCAAATACGCCTTTGCGGGTGAGTCCCAGGCTAACCGCCGCTATCTGTATTTCGCCGCCAAGGCCGACGTGGAAGGCTACAACGACGTGTCCGCCGTGTTCCGCTCCACCGCGGAAGGCGAGACCGGCCATGCCCACGGCCATCTGGAATACCTCGAAGCCGTAGGCGATCCGGTCACTGGCCTGCCTATCGGCCCCACCGGCAACAACCTCAAATCCGCCATTGCCGGCGAGACCCACGAGTACACCGACATGTACCCCGGCATGGCCAAGGCCGCGCGCGAGGAAGGTTTCGGCGAGATCGCCGACTGGTTCGAGACCCTCGCCAAGGCGGAACGGTCCCACGCCAATCGTTTTACCAAGGCACTCGATACCCTCGGCAAATAATTTGCTGCGCTCATCGGGGGCGCCGCGGCGCCCCCGGTTTTGTTTGACCGGGTTGAAGGACAAAAGGAGGCGTGCATGTCAGGAGAAGGCGGTCTCAAGGCCCCCAACCGGCACCCGCTTGACTGGCAGAGCGCAGATTTCTGGAATGAAGGCTCGCTGCTCGCGGAAATGGAGCGTGTCTTCGATATCTGCGCCGGTTGCCGCCGCTGCTTCAGTCTGTGCAATTCCTTCCCCACGCTGTTCGATGCCATAGACGCCACGGACACGGGCGAAATCGCCGCAGTGGACAAGAAAGTTTACTGGCAGGTGGTGGATCACTGTTATCTGTGTGATCTTTGCTTCATGACCAAGTGCCCGTACGTGCCACCACATCCCTGGAACGTGGACTTCCCGCACCTGATGCTGCGTGGCAAGGCTTACAAGTTTAAGAACCACGGCGCCAGCTTCCGCGACAAAATACTTTCATCGCCCAGTACGCTCGGCAAGTTCGCCGGCATTCCCATTGTGGTACAGACGGTGAATGCGGTGAACCATAACGGTATGGCGCGCAAGCTGCTTGACAAGACTTTCGGCGTACATCCGGACGCGGTGGTGCCGCAGTTCCATAATGACACTGCCCGCAAGCGCCTGAAGTCGCATCACTCAAACATAGTCGCAGAACCCACCGAAGGTACCCACGGTCAGGTAGCGTTGTTCATTACCTGCTACGGCAACCACAACCAACCGGAACTGGCGGAAGACATGGTGGCGGTGTTCGAACACAACGGCATTCCGGTGCGCCTCACGCCGCAGGAACGCTGCTGCGGCATGCCGAAACTCGAATTGGGCGATTTTGAGACCATCAAAAAGAACAAGGAACAGAACATTCCCATGTTGGCGGAGCTGGCGGATGAGGGTTTTGACATCGTGGCGCCGATTCCGTCCTGCGTGCTGATGTTCAAGCAGGAACTGCCGCTGATGTTCCCCGAGGACGTGGAGGTACTCAAGGTGCGGGATGCCATTTACGATCCGTTCGAATACCTGATGCTGCGGCACAAGGCCGGCAAGCTGAAAACCGATTTCAAGAAATCGCTGGGCAGGATTTCATATCATGTACCCTGTCATCAAAGGGTGCAGAACATCGGTCTTAAAACCAAAGACACGCTGGAACTGGTGCCGGGCACTACGATTGAGGTCATCGAGCGCTGCTCCGGTCACAACGGCACTTACGCTGTAAAGAGCGAATACCACGATATTTCCATGAAGATCGGTAAGCCGGTGATGGAGCGTGTCGAACATTCCGGTTGCGACCATTACACCAGCGATTGTCCCATGGCCGGCGAGCAGATCCAGAACGGTTTGCCGGACCGCCGCGAGCCCGAGCCTCCCATGAAGTTGCTGCGCATAGCTTACGGCATTTGAATCATTTACCCCTCACCCTCACTCTCTCCCACAAGGGGAAAGGGGTGGAAATTTTGGAAAACGCATGCAAAAACTGAGCCGCAAAGACCTGTGGAGCCTCGAAGAATATGCACAAAAACGTGCTGCTTTCCGTGAGCAGATCATGGCTCACAAGAAAGCCCGCAGCCTGCAAATCGGACCGCATGTACGGCTGCTGTTCGAGGACCGGCTCACCATGCAGTACCAGGTGCAGGAGATGCTGCGCGCCGAACGTATCTTTGAATCCGAAGGCATCCGGGAGGAACTGGACACCTACAACTCCCTCATCCCCGACGGCAGTAACTGGAAAGCCACCATGATGATCGAGTTCGAGGGCATCGCGGAACGTCAGAAAGCATTGGCACACTTCATCGGGATCGAAGATGAAACCTGGATGCAGGTGGCGAGCCACGAGAAGGTCAAAGCCATCGCCGATGAAGACATGGAACGGGAGACCGCCGATAAGACTTCTTCGGTACATTTCCTGCGGTTCGAACTCACGTCCGATATGATCAAGGCGCTGAAGAGCGGCGCCGCGCTGAATGCCGGTGTGAGCCATGCCAATTACAACCACAGCGTTGAGCCCGTACCGGACTGGTTGCGCCAATCGTTGCTAGCCGATCTCGCCTGATTTATACGCGGGGGTTCCGTAATCAGGTTAAAATCCCGGCACGGACTGTCGGTGTCCGTCCAATAGCACGGGATAATCAGCAAAGCATGAGCGCCAAATACGATGCCGCCGACATCGAGGTTCTGTCCGGCCTCGACCCGGTCCGCCGGCGGCCGGGCATGTACACCGATACCACCCGCCCCAATCATCTCGCACAGGAAGTCGTTGACAACTCCGTGGACGAGGCCATCGCCGGCTTCGCCAAAAAGATCGAGCTGATTATCCACAAGGACGGTTCATTGTCGGTTAACGACGATGGCCGCGGTATGCCGGTGGACGTGCATCCCAGGGAAAAACTCACCGGCGTGGAGCTGATTCTCACGCGCCTGCACGCCGGCGCCAAATTCTCCGACAAGAATTATCGCTTTTCCGGCGGCCTGCACGGCGTGGGGGTGTCGGTGGTGAATGCGCTTTCCAGCAAACTGGAAGTCTGGGTGCGGCGCAACGGCAAGAACTACCACATGACTTTCAAGGACGGAAAGCGTGTCGGCAAGCTGGAAGAGCAGGGCGAGGTGGGCAAAGCCAACACCGGCACGCGCCTGCGCTTCTGGCCGGACCCGAAGTATTTCGATTCACCGAAGTTCTCTATTCCGAAACTCAAGCACGTGTTGCGCGCCAAGGCGGTGCTGTGTCCCGGCCTCACAGTCAAATTCATCAACGAGCAGACACTGGAAAAAGAGGAATGGCAGTATCACGGCGGCCTCAAGGATTATCTGGTTGAATCCCTGGAAGGCCGCGAGTTCATTCCCGATGAGCCATTCACTGGCAGTCTGGAAGCGGAGAAAGAAGCCGCAGATTGGGTAGTGGCATGGGTGCCGGACGGCGGCGAGGTGTTTGCTGAAAGCTATGTGAATCTTATCCCGACGGTGCAGGGCGGCACCCACGTAAACGGCCTGCGCACCGGGCTGACCGAAGCGGTGCGTGAGTTCTGCGAGTTTCGCAATCTGGTGCCGCGCGGCGTGAAGCTCGCGCCCGAAGACATCTGCGACCGTGCCGTCTATGTACTGTCGGTGAAGATGAGCGATCCGCAGTTTTCTGGCCAGACCAAGGAGCGCCTGTCGTCGCGGGAATCCGCTGCCTTCGTTTCAGGTATCGTCAAGGACGCACTGGCACTCTGGCTCAATCAGCACACCGACGCGGGCGAGCAGATCGCGCAGCTCGCCATCGAGAGCGCCCAGCAGCGCCTCAAACTTAGCAAGCAGGTGGTGCGCAAGAAAATCACCAGTGGACCGGCCTTGCCGGGCAAGCTCGCGGACTGCAGCAGCGGCGAACCGGAGCGCTCTGAATTGTTTCTGGTGGAAGGCGATTCCGCCGGCGGTTCCGCCAAGCAGGCCCGCGACCGGGAATTCCAGGCCATCCTGCCGTTGCGCGGCAAGATACTGAACACCTGGGAAGTGGATGTCGCCGAAGTACTGGGTTCTCAGGAAGTTCATGACATCAGCATCGCACTCGGCGTTGAACCGGGTTCAAGCAATCTCGACGGCCTGCGCTACCACAAGGTCTGCATCCTGGCGGACGCGGATTCCGACGGCTTGCATATCGCTACACTCTTGTGTGCGCTGTTTCTGCGCCACTTCCGGCCGCTGGTGCAGCGCGGCCACGTGTTCGTGTGCATGCCGCCTCTATTTCGAATAGATGCCGGCAAGAATGTCTATTACGCGTTGGATGAAGCGGAACGCAAAGGAATTCTGGATCGCATCGCCGCCGAAAAACAGAAAGGCAAGATCACGGTGACGCGCTTCAAGGGTCTGGGGGAAATGAGTCCGGTGCAGTTGCGCGAAACTACCATCGCGCCGGATACGCGCCGCCTGGTGCAGCTCACGATCGACGCAAAAGACAACACTGACAAGCTCATGGACATGTTGCTCGCCAAAAAACGTGCGGGCGATCGCAAGGAATGGCTGGAGAAGAAAGGTAACCTGGCGGAAGTATGAATCGCATGCCAGGTCTGGCCGTCAGGGTATTTATTGCCATCGGGTTGGTACTTTTACTCTTTGTCCTTGTTTACGCCCCGGCATTTGCAATCGTTGCATCAATCAAGCCACCCATTAGGGTGGTTGTGCCGCTGATAATCATTATTACTTCTGCATTGGCTTGTCTTTACGTCTGGATTTTGGGGCGCCGGTCGGGAGACTTTCAGGAATTCGGATTCAGATCCTGCGACAGCCGCTATCTGGTGTTGGCTGGATCGCTGGCTGTGCCGATTGGTTTGCTGCTTACCTACATTGATCAGAGATTCACGGTGTCCAATCAAGTTGGTGCGACCGATTTCCAGCCGTGGTTGTCGGTGATCTATTTTGTGATTTGTGCGTCCTTCCAGGAAGAAGTGATTTTTCGCGGCTTGCTCCAGACCACGCTGACTAAAAGGTTAAGCGGTTCACTCAGGCTACCAGGAAATATTGTTTCGACTCCCGCCATTTTCATTGCCGTGTTATTCGGTGTGATTCATCTCAAGATAGGAATTTTCACGGCGTTCTCCGCCCTGGTGCTTGGTCTGCTGGCGGGTGAATTGCGACAGCGTAGCGGCAGTCTTTTGCCTGCTGTCCTGACACATGCAATTTTCAATGCCGCAGCACTTGTATGGGCGCTCAAGTGAATTATCCGTTATGGATTTAACCGGCTATTGAAGCGATCCACTCGTCTATGGTCTGGACAGTGGCTTGGCGGGGGAAAACCTTTTCGGTCAACACGCGATGAATTTCCGGATCGGAATCCGTGCAGCCGTCTTTCAGCACTATGAGGCGGTAATCCAGGTCCGCAGCCAACCGGACTGTCGACAGCACCACGCCGCTGGTGGCGATACCCGTCAACACCAGTGTCTCGATATTGGCGGATCGTAATACCACATCCAAATCGCTGCCGGAGAAAGCGCCGACACGACGCTTTGTAACCACCACGTCTTCCGGTTCCGGTCCCAAGGCGGGGTGGATCGCGCTTTGTTCACTGCCCTCGACGAAGCGCCCGGTCTGCCGGATAGCCGAGAACGACTGGTTGCGCGGCGAGATTTCGGGGTAACCACTGCGGAAGCAGACTCTGACCCAGACCAGTGGCAGTCCCACCCGGCGCGCCGCCTTGATTGCGCGCTGGATACGCGGAAGAAAATCCGGATCCGAATAGTTTTCAACGATGCCGCGCTGCAAATCCATCAACAGCAGGGCGGCGCGTCTGTCATCTTGCTGGCTCATTACCGTGTCCTCTGGTTAATATGATCAGACTCACTTGATTTGTACTGGAGTAAAGGATTTAACAATCAATCGAGCCTGACCTTGACCTATCAGAAGTAGGGGGCATGACAAACTCCGAGTCGATTGCAGTGCACTGACTCACACCTGAATTTAGCGACGCTCGCTAGCCCGCCTGCTGGGATGAGTAGTCAGGGTTTTATCCCAAGTGCGAATAATACGACGCGAGATCCAAAGATTTTGTGCGGGCAACACCAAGCTCGACTCATAAGGGGTTAGAAAAATGGTGAACAAAATAATCTTCAGTAGGCCGGCGGTACGTGCGGTC
>JBAWFA010000016.1:0-116062 GCA_049591455.1 Gammaproteobacteria bacterium | reverse complement strand
GGTGGCAACGGCCTTGTCTTTTCTTATACTCTCCCAACCGGTATTGAAGAGGATAAATCTGTGTCTAAGCGGCGCGTGGTGGTGACGGGTCTGGGAATCATCTCTCCGGTGGGTAACGCCGTGGAGGAAGCGTGGAGCGCCATTGTCGCTGGCAAAAGCGGCGTCGGCCCCATCACCCATTTCGACGCGGCCAATTACCCGACGCGCATCGCGGCCGAAGTACGGAATTTCGATCCAGCACAGTACATCGAAGCCAAAGACATCAAGAAGATGGACCCGTTCGTGCATTACGGCGTGGCGGCTTCCATGCAGGCCTTCAAGGATTCGGGCATCGAGGTAACGGCAGCCAATGCATCGCGAATCGGTGCGGCCATCGGTGCCGGCATTGGCGGCCTTACCAATATCGAACGCGCCCACGCGTCCATCCTCGAGAATCACAGTCCTAAGCGGGTCTCGCCGTTTTTTGTTCCCTCCAGCATCATCAACATGATCGCCGGGCATATGTCCATTATCTATGGCTTCAAGGGTCCGAACCTGGCGGTGGTGACCGCCTGTACCACTGCGAACCACAATATCGGTATCGCCATGCGCTGCATCCAATATGGCGACGCGGATGTAATGATTGCCGGCGGCGCGGAAATGACCGTGACGCCTTTGGGCATCGGCGGTTTCTGTGCGGCGCGCGCGCTTTCGACACGCAACGACGCACCGGAAAATGCCAGCCGTCCCTGGGACAGGGACCGGGATGGTTTTGTGCTGGGAGAGGGCGCCGGCATTCTTGTAATTGAAGAATATGAGCATGCCAGAAAGCGCGGTGCGAAAATTTACGCGGAACTGGCCGGCTTCGGCATGAGTGGCGACGCCTACCACATGACTTCGCCGCCGGAAGACGGCGAAGGCGCACGACTGTGCATGGCCAACTCATTGGCCGATGCCGGGTTGAATCCAGAACAGGTGCAGTACATCAATGCCCACGGCACTTCAACGCAGGTCGGCGACAAAGGTGAGAGTATCGCCATCCAGCGCGCATTCGGCGAATACGCGAAAAAAATTGCCGTCAGTTCCACCAAATCCATGACCGGGCACCTGCTGGGCGCGGCCGGCGGCGTGGAAGCCATCTTCAGCATCCTCGCCATCCGTGACCAGGTGGCGCCGCCCACCATCAACCTGGATAACCCGGATGAAGGCTGTGATCTGGATTACGTTCCGCACACCGCGCGCAAGCTGAAAATTGACGCGGTGCTATCCAATTCTTTCGGGTTTGGCGGCACTAACGGCACGCTGGTCTTCCGCCGCCCAAACTGACCACACGCCGGCCCTCACGGGAACGTGTGATGCGCCAAACTCCGGCCGGAATGGCATCACACTGAGGACAAATCAAAGTGGCCAAATTACGCGCGGGACTCCTGCTGCTAACCGCTATAGCCATCGTGATTGTCGGAATTCTTGCCTGGCGCTGGTACTTAATCCCGGTAGTGGGTGGCAATCACGCTGTGGATGTTGACGTGAGTACTGGTGCATCCTTGCGCGAAGCAGCCGCCGAACTACACGCCCAAGGTGCGCTGCCCCAGCCGCTCGATCTGGTGTGGCTGGCACGTCTGCGTGGCGATGCGAACGCCATCCGCGCCGGCGAATATCTGGTGGAACCGGGTACCAGCGTCGCCGGCCTGCTGAATCTGCTGAAAAGCGGCAAAGTAGTATTGCATTCTCTGACGCTGGTTGAAGGCTGGACCTTCGCTCAGATTCTGGCAGCGGTGGAGAACGATGCGGCCCTGCGCCACACACTCAAGGGTTTGAACGGTGCCGCCATCATGACGAGACTTGGCCATCCCGGCGAATTGCCCGAAGGCCTGCTCTATCCCGACACGTATCAGTTTCCCAAAGGCACGTCCGACGTTGCGTTTCTCGAGCGTGCCTACAGCGTGATGCAGACTCATCTCCAGACCGCTTGGCAAGCGCGTGCTCCGGATTTGCCTTACAAGACGCCTTACGATGCGCTGATTCTGGCCTCCATCGTTGAAAAGGAAACAGCGCAACCACAGGAGCGCGGCGAAATTGCCGGCGTATTTGTGCGCCGGCTGGAAAAAGGTATGCGCTTGCAGTCGGACCCCACGGTGATTTATGGCTTGGGCAGCGCCTACACCGGCAAAATCACCTACCAGAATCTGCGCACCGACACCCCTTACAATACCTACACCCGCAACGGCCTGCCGCCCACGCCCATCTGCATGCCAAGCCTGCCGTCCATCATAGCGGCTCTGCATCCGACGCCTGGTGATGCGCTGTATTTTGTGGCACGCGGCGATGGCACTCACCAGTTCTCTGCCAGTCTCGCGGAACAAAACGCAGCAGTGCAAAAGTATCAAATCAAACCTCACAACCCACCGTAGGTCATGTTGAAATCGCGTTTCATCACCGTTGAAGGCATCGAAGGAGTGGGAAAGTCAACCCATATCAAGTTCATTCGTGTGTGGCTGCAAAAGCGCGGCATAAAAGTTTTGCAAACCCGTGAACCGGGTGGCACGCTCTTGGCGGAACAGATACGCGAAACCCTGCTGGATGCCTCCAACACGGAGCTTCCGCCCATGACTGAACTGCTGCTCATGTTCGCGGCACGCGCCAGTCACGTTGGACAAGTCATCCGCCCGGCACTCGCTGACGGATGCTGGGTATTATGCGACCGCTTCACGGATGCGAGTTATGCCTATCAGGGTGGCGGTCGAAAATTGCCCGCGCGAAACATCGCGGTCCTGGAACGCATGGTGGTCAAGACGCTCAAACCCGATCTGACCTTGTTGTTGGATGCGCCGGTAAAGGTTGGCATGAACCGCATCAAGCTGCGTGGTCAGAAAGATCGTTTCGAGCAGGAGCAGCGTGCATTCTTTGAACGCGTGCGCCGCGCGTATCTTAAGCTCGCGCGCAGTCAACCGCGGCGTATTCAAGTGATTAATGCGGACGGCGATCTCAACGAGGTGCAGCAGCGCATCGCCGCGGTACTGGGAAAACGGATGGCGCGCTGGCCATGAACTCTCTGCCCGAATTTCAATCGGTCCCGCTGCCCTGGCAGATAGAAAGCTGGCAGCGTAGCGGTACCTGGTTAGCGAGCGGCAAGTTGCCTCACGCCTTGATGATTACCGGCGCGGCCGGTACCGGCAAGGAATTGTTCGCGCGAGCCTTCGCGGCGCTGGCTCTTTGCCGGCATCCCGAAAGCGGACGCGCCTGCGGCCGGTGTCCGTCCTGTCACCAATTCGCCGCCGGTGCTCATCCGGACTACCATTTTGTCACCGTCCCCGAGGACAAGACCGGCATCCTGGTGGAGCAGATCCGCGAACTTGCCCGGGAGCTTGTGCTCACCAGTCAGCACGGCGGAAGGAAAATCGCGGTGTTGTCGCCGGCAGACGCCATGAACGTCAACGCCGCCAACAGCTTGCTCAAAACGCTTGAAGAACCCACGGCAGAAACGCTATTGATGCTGGTCACCGCCAGGCCGGCGCGGCTGCCTGCCACTGTCCGCAGCCGTTGTCAGGTGCTGCGCGTTGCCACACCTGCAGCGGATGGCTCAACGCAATGGCTTAACAGCCAGGAAACCCGGAACGATTGGCCGGCATTGCTGGGAATCGCCGGAGGCGGACCCTTGATGGCGTTGCAACTAGCACAAAACAGTCTGGTGCAGGAACGCCTGCGGTTTTTTCAGGTACTGGCGGAATTGCGGAGCGGGCGGCGCAATCCGGTGAAGTACGCCGCCGAAGCCAGCCGCGAACCACTACCGCTGGTATTGCGTTTGTTACAATCCTGGGTCATGGATATGATTACACTCGCGACGACGCTGGATGCTGGCGAGCATCCGGCGATTATCAATAGCGACGCATTGGCGTTGTTGCAAAGTACTATTGAAGGCCTAAACTTGCGTGGCCTGCATGCTTATCTGGGCCGCCTCAATGAGGCAGTGGCTCTGGCGGCGACTCCGGTGAACGGACAGTTGCTGTTGGAAAACCTGCTCGTGGAGTGGGCCGATGGGCTGCAAGCTTTGGGGAGGGCGCCGCTCGCTGCGCGTGGAGGTTAATCCGGATGAATGCACCCCGACAACAGGGCATACTCAATCTCGCCATCAAGGACAAGAGTGCCTTGTACAGCGCTTACATGCCATTCGTGAAGAACGGCGGCCTGTTCATTCCCACCAACAAGGCCTATCAGCTGGGTGATGATGTGTTCATTCTGCTGCAACTCATGGATTCGGCGGAACGGTTACCGGTGGCGGCGAAGGTAGTGTGGGTGACGCCGCGTAGCACCAACCGCTCACGCGCCATGGGTATCGGTGTGCAATTCAGCGAACAGGATGGCGGTAACACCCAGCGCACGATCGAGGGTCTCCTGGGCGGAGCGTTACAGGCAGACCGTCCGACTCACACCATGTAATGGTGTCATGAATTGAGTGCTCAATCCGGCATGGAAAAAAGCGCGGCGGATACCATGGCCGACAGCGCGCAGCAATGTGTGCAATCAGGTCAGTTGCAACAAGCTGCCGCGCTTTACACCAAACTTCTGGAGCAGGTCCCCGAACATCCGGACGCACTGAATTTCCTAGGCACCCAAGCGCTCAATGCCGGACAGTTTTCCCGCGGCGTGAGTTTGTTCCAGCGTGCCTTGTCAGTGCATCCCGGTGATGCCACGCTGCACAAGAATCTTGGCTTGGCGTATCGGGCACAAGGTGCGCTGGACCAGGCCCTGTCGGCCTTCGACTCGGCATTACACCTGAAACCGGAATACCCGGTGGCGTTGCTGCATAAGTCCGCGGTGCTGGAGCAAGTGGGCAGGCACAAAGAGGCTATTGACGGTTATCTTGAGGCGCTGGCGCAGGCGGGGAAACTCGGCTTGATGGCGCGGCGTGATTCATTGCCAGCCGGCTTGCGCCAGTTGATTGAACATGCCATTACTACTGTGCAGCAGGCGCGGGAAGAGTACCTGCTACAGGCGCTCGCGTCCTTGCGGGCGGAACATGGGACAGCGGCCCTTGCCCGTGTAGATCGTTGTCTGCAAATGTACCTCGGCAGGGAGCCGGTGCCAAGGGGGCATCCGTTGCAGCGCTGCACGTTTATGACATTCCCGGGTATTCCCGCACAAGCCTGGTTCGAACGTTCACAGTTCCCATGGCTTGCTGACATCGAAGAGCACACCGAGGAAATCCGCACGGAATTGATTGAAGTCCTGCGCGGCGATGAGGGCTTCCGGCCGTTCATCGAAATACCACGGGAGCATCCCGGCAGTCGGTACTGGGAAGCGCTCAACTATTCTCCAAACTGGAATGCGTATTTCTTTTATCGGGATGGACGGCGTTTCGACGACAACTGCAAGCGCTGCCCGGTGACTTCGGGTTTGCTTGACAGCCTGCCCTTGAGCCGCGTGGCAGAACACTCGCCGGAAAGCTTTTTTTCCGTGCTCAAACCAGGCGCACATATCCCGCCTCATACCGGTGTCATCAACACACGGCTGGTGGTGCATCTGCCGTTAATCATCCCGCCGGACTGCGGCATCCGCGTCGGCACCGAAACCCAGGGCTGGAAGGCAGGCGAATGCATCGTATTCGACGATACCTTCGAGCATGAAGCCTGGAACAAGAGCAACCGGACTCGCGTGGTGCTGATATTCGATATCTGGAATCCGCATCTTACGGACGTGGAGCGGGAAGCCATGCGCGCCGTAGTGGAGGAACTCGGTCACTTCAACCAGATGCACGGTCAAAGCGAACAGGCTTATGAGTCGGACTGATTCCTTTCCACCGATAACGCTTGCCTTGCATTCCAGACACGACGCATAATCCGCGCGCCCGTTGGAACCCATAAAGGGGGTTGCTCGCATGACACCTACGCTTTGGCGCATGAAAAGCCGGACATGCCTGTGGGCGACGTTGGCATTCGTATTTCTCTGCGCGGTCTGCACCATGCCGCAATCCGGCTTTGCCGCTGCCGTACCGGCGGCGGCTATCGGTGCCTGCGGCTCCATTACGCATCCGCATGGCATCGTCGAGCCTCCTGACGTTGACATGTGGAACGCCCCGGTGGACGCTTCAGGAGATCACGAGCTGATCCTTGTCGTACACCGTGACGACGATCGGTTCTGCTACCGTTATCACTGGAACGGCGCCGTGCAGACGGTCGCGCCAGCGATTCACGTGCGGCGCGGCGAGCAGTTTGCTATCCGGATCGTGAACGACATCGCCAGCCAGAGCCTTGGGGAAAGCGCTCCATCCACCGCGATTTCAGCGTGCAAACCGATGACCATGCCGTCGGCGCCCGTGCAGCACTGGGTGGGATATCTCAATCATGTCATAGATGATCGTTATTTCCACGTCGCTGCAACTGATACGAACTTGCACCTGCATGGCTTCGAAGGCCCGGCCTCCGAAGAAAATATTTTTCTCTCCACCTTGAGCACGCCGATGCATGCCTGCGAATATCGCGTGACCATTCCGCGCACACAGCCCCCGGGCACGTACCTGTACCATCCGCATGCGCACGGTTCCTCAGACGACGAACTGGCAGGCGGCCTCGCCGGTGTCTGGGTGGTCGAACCCGATTCGCCACAGATTCCGCGCGCCGACGAACACGTACTGTTGCTGCGCTATCGCATACCGTTTGCCAACGATGTGCCCGCGCCGAACATAGCTCCATTCATGATCGCGGCACGGGCGTACGAATACGAATCGGCTCTCAGGCGTGCCGCGCCGGTGAGTTACGATCCCTTCAATCCGCCGGGGTGGCCGGTCACTTTCCCCATGAACGACGGCGGGATCAAACTTGATCCCACTGGCTGCATGGGTAAGCTCTTCCCAGAGGCCGTGGTCAGCGTGGATAACGCGGATACACCGGCTTCGCTCACTATTCCGGCCGGTCGCACGCAGTTGCTGCGGATCGTCAATGCGACGTCGGACTCCTCCAAACTCCTGCGCATCCGCGACACACAGGGGCATGTACTTCCGTTCCGGGTAGTGGAGCGCGACGGCGTACCGGTCTCCGGTGACATGCAGCATCCACTTGCCCATTACATTTCGATGCAGGAGTTGATGCTTTCGCCGATGTCACGTGCGGACGTCCTGTTGACTGCGACACCCGGCGCGGACTTCGTGCTATCTAGCGAACCCTACTGCGGCGGTACTGACCAGTCTCCCGAGCTGCACCACAATCTGCTGCGAATCACTGCCGTCGCCGACATTCGAGGGCAAGTGTATGCGGTGCGTTCCGCGCCCGTGACCATTGCGGACACGCCGGCAGCGAGACTCATGGCTTGGGTACATGCGCATCCCACACGCGTCCATCGTCGCGCGATCACTTTTACCGAATATGCCTTTCCCAAGCGCGGCAAGATCCCTTTGCATTTGGCCTACTACATCACCGACACGACGAATCCGAATTTCCACGAGCAGCCGTTCTGGCCGGTCTACCGTCCCGGCGCGACGGTGCCATCGAATCCGGACATCGTGGTTAAGCAGGGGACGATCGAGGAGTGGTACCTGATCAACGCCACCATGGAAACCCACGCATTCCATATCCATCAGATGGCGTTTGTGCAGGTGCGCAACTACATTGGTATCCCAGTCACCGTGGACACAGTGTTTGTGCCTGTCGGGAAGCTGTTGCCGAATCCGAGCGATCTCAATTATCCGCTCATTCAGCCGAGCATCACGAAGGTGATCCTCGATTTCCGGCATGTACCGCGCGGCACATTCGTTTTCCACTGCCACATGCTTTACCACGAAGACCACGGCATGATGGGTGTCATCCGCGTAGAGTAGCCGGCCGTGCCATGAGAAGAAAATGGACCTGGTTCTGAGATATCAGTTTTCCGCACAGCCCCAAAACATGACGTGTGTTACACGGTGAATATCACAGCATCGTGAAAAGACTGCAACGTTCCGAGTAGTGATCATTTCGCAATCGGCACCGGGCGGCGGTTCGCGCCCACGCGCACGTAGGTCATCTGCGCCGTGGCTACTTTGACACAGGTTTCGTGTTCGCCGTCGCTGCGCTGCGAGAACACCGTCACGTCAATGGCAAGGGAGGTGTTTCCGACACGCGCCACGTCGGTATAGAAGCTGACCACGTCACCCACATACACCGGACTAACGAACACGAATTCATTCACCGCAACCGTAACCACGCGGCCGCCGGCGCGGCGGAAGGCGATGATGGCGCCGGCCATGTCCGCGTGTGCCATGATCCAGCCGCCGAAGATGTCGCCCAGACCGTTGGTGTCCTTGGGCATGGCGAGCGTGCGGACCGCGGCTTCGTGGTCCTTGGGCATGGAATCGTATTTCATGCTTTGGGTTCCTTGAGGGCCGGTGCGTCCCAGCCTTTGTCGGGTGTGAAACGATCACCGTGCTGCGGAATCAATTTTTCCAGATGCGCCTTGAGGCTAGCGACGCCGGTGGCGCGAATGTAGTTGATGGGGCCGCCGCGGAAGGGTGCGAAGCCGGTGCCGAAGATTACACCGGCATCCAGCAGGTCCGCGTCGTCCACAAGCTGTTCGCGCAGCACCGCCACGGCTTCATTGATCATGGGCAGAATAAGCCGGTCCTGCAGATCCGCCGGCATCTGCCGTGCGCGGCTCTTGTCCTTTACCGGCTTGCCGTCCTTATATTTGTAGAAACCTTCGCCGGTTTTGCGGCCCAGTTTCTTCTCCGCTACCAGCTTGACGAGACTCTCGGGGATCTTTTTGTTGAATTCCTTGGCGAATACCTGGGCGACCGAGAGGGACACGTCCAGGCCCACGGTGTCGGTGAGTTCCACCGGACCCATGGGCATGCCGTAATCCAGTGCGGCCTGGTCAATGGCTTCCAGCGGAATATGCTCGTCGGCGGCCAACATGGCTTCCATGAGGTAGGGCATGAGAATGCGGTTCACGAGGAAACCGGGCGAGCTTTTTACCGGCACCGCCAGTTTGTCTATCTGACGCGTGAAAGACAGCGATTTTTTGATTTCATCCTCTGGCGTATCGGTTGCGTGGATCACTTCCACCAGCGGCATCTTGGCCACCGGATTGAAGAAATGCAGACCGACCAGGCGCAGCGGATTCTTGAGTACTGTGCGCAGAGTTTCCAGCCGGATGCTGGAGGTATTGGTAGCGAGGATCGCGCCCGGTTTCATCTTCGAGTCCAACGACTTGTATAACGCCTGTTTGGCTTCCACGTTCTCAAAGATCGCCTCGATAAGTACATCCGCATCTTGGGCACCGTCGCCGGCGACATCCATCTTGAGGCGATTTGATGCATTCTGGACTTCAACACCCTTGAGCCGTTTCTCGAACAACTTTTGGGCGCGTGCCAGCGCCGGCTGTACGTATTTCTCTTCCCGGTCTTGCAGTGTGACGTTGAATCCGCGCAGCGCGCACCATGCGGCAATGTCGCCACCCATGGTGCCGGCGCCCACCACGTGCACATGCTTGAGAACCAGGTCGGATTTCTTGCCCAGGGATTTCAGGCGGTCCTGTAACAGAAATACCCGCACCAGGTTGCGTGCGGTGTCGTTGACCATGAGACGTGCGATGGAATGGGCCTCCTGCACGTACATCGCGTCGCTGCCGGCGTAGCGTTTCCACAGATCAATGATGGCGTAAGGCGCAGGATAGTGATCACGGCGTACCTTGGCAGCGACCTGCTTGGTGAGCATCCTGGCCACGAACGGGCGGAGCACAGCCATCGCCAAGAGTTTCTGCGCGAAAGGTGCTGTCCTGGGTGTCGGCGATTTGAGCACCAGATCGCGCGCGGCCTGTTTGGCGGCATCAGGTTTCACCAGCCGGTCAATCAGACCGATCTTGAGCGCTTCGCGTCCATGAACGTTGCGGCCGGTGAGCATAAAACTCATGGCAGGCAGCACGCCCACCAGTCGGGTGGAACGCACTGTACCGCCGAAGCCCGGATGGATGCCGAGCTTTACTTCAGGCAGGCCGAGACTCAGGCGGTCGTCGTCTATGCCCACTCGGTAACGGCAAGCCATGGACAATTCCAGGCCGCCACCCAGGGCGAAGCCATTGATGAGCGCCACGCTCGGGCAGGGCAGTTTTTCGAGTTGCTCCAGCACCAGTTGACCGCGGCGAATCATCTGGAAGGCGTCGTCGGGTGTCTTGAGTGTGGTGAATTCCTTGATGTCGGCGCCGGCGATGAAGCCGCTGGTTTTGGCGGAATAAATGATCAGGCCCTTGGGCGGTTTGGCAGCCAATTCTTTCAAACATGCGCCCAGTTCCACCATCACTTCGCCCGATAGCACGTTGGTACCGGCGCCGGCCTTGTCGAAACATAACCAGGCAATATCGTCGGCATTACGTTCCAGACGCCAGTTAGCTGAAGAAGAGGGGGTGGACATGATTGGCTCCGTTTTGAATTCTTAGGTTCGGAATGCGAGTCCGCGTTCGTCAGGCCCGCTAATAAGCATCAATAATAGGAAGGTACAGGAGTCGCCGCAACACGCTTCAGACGGTTCCGTCACCGGCTTTCTCCAACCCCGGGAACCGGGTGCCCGCGGGCACCAGCAAAAGACGGGCACGGATTTCCTTGTCCACGAGCGCCATGCTCTGGAAGCGCGCTTCATCGCTGGCGTTCTGGGTGCCCTCCAGGCTGCGTTCAATGAAATTGCGCATGCTGCGCTGGCGCAGGCGCGCGGCTTTTTCATAGACATCAAACCAGTCGCCGTCGGCGCGGTCGTCAAACCGCAGATCGCCGTATTCCCGCAGTATCGTCATGCGCAGTTCATTGGCTGCGAGATATAGGCGTGCCTCGGAGTCATTTTGCAGTATCTCGCTGTTCTGCCGGCGCAGGCGTGTGCGCAAGTCATCAGGCAGCTTCAATATCTCGGTATTCAGTACGCGCCGATCCAGACTGTCCATGAGTTCTCGCCGCAAGGCTTGCAGAGGTTGCACCTCGGCGGCGAGCCTGGTTTCAAATTCCAGCAGATCGCGGCGTACCGCCTGCCGCGCTGATTCATCCAGCTCCGTCGTAAACCCGCCATGGGGCCGGTCGTTCCATATCTGCTCCATGCTGATCTGCCGCTGGCGCCCGAGGCTCCTGCGGAACAGAGCGGCCCAAATCACTGCTGGGCCTTCAGCTCGAAATCGAACAGCAACGGCAAGTGGTCGGAGAGTTGCACGTCTGGAATCTCGAAATGCTGCATGTGTATGCCTTGACTGTACAGAACGAAATCAAGTTGCCGCGAGGGCCGCGAACTCGGCCAGGACGGCAGGTTTTGCACGTTGGCACTGTGCAGGCTGGCGGCCGCCGCGAACATGTCTATTTCTTCACTGCCCCACAGGGTGTTGAAATCTCCGGCCACGATCACCGGTTTCCGCGCACTGCGTATCAACGATACCAGGTGGTGCATCTGATGTTGCCGGTGCCGGTATTTCAGCGACAGATGCACGAGAAACAGGCACAGCTCATCCGTTTCCAATTCAATAATCAGGCGCTTGATGCCGAGGTCAAAATAATGGAAGCGCTGTATGGCGTCTGCCTGCCGGGTGAGGAATGCGTTTCCTTGTTTTCGGATGATGGGCAGGTGCTGGTTGATGGAATCGCGCCCGTATTTGTTCTGATAAGACGGCGCCAGTCCGGTGGCGCGTGCGATGGCTTCCGCCTGATTGACGGTGGAGGCGCGCACCGAGCCCATGTCCACTTCGATCAGGCCGGCGATATCGGGGTTGGTGGAGCGGATAAATTCGGTGATGCGTTCCAGGTTGCGCGCCGTACCGCGCAGGTATCCGCCCACGCCGGGTAGGGGAAAGTTGAAAGCCGGACCATGGCCGGTGGCATAGCGGATATTGTAAAGCAGCAGTCGCATGCGGCGGTGATTTCACAGAGGCCGGTGGGAGGTATGCTGGTGGACGCACAACACTATACCAGCTAGTGACGGTCATGAAAGAAGCCAGTTTGAGCAGCGCCGTGCCGGCCAAGGCGCCCGCAAAACCCCGACGGCTGTTCATCGAAGGCGATGAACTGTATGCCGCCATGCTGGATGCCATCCGGGGCGCCCGGCATTCCATAAAACTGGAGAGCTACATCTTCGCCGACGACGAGATCGGGCGGCAATTCGCCGCGGCGCTGGGCGAGCGAGCCCGGGCCGGTGTCCAGGTGCTGGTGAATATAGACGCGGCTGGTTCCCTGTTCTGGGCGTCGCGCCGGCTTGAAAAGGCGCTGAAGCGCGACGGCGTTGAGGTACACTGGTTCCACCGCTGGAGCTGGCGCGATCCCTGGCGCTACAACCGCCGCAATCACCGCAAGCTGCTGGTGGTGGACGGCCGTGTGGGATTTTTGGGGGGATTCAATATCCACCGGGAGAATTCCCGCAAGGTCTATGGCGAGACGCGCTGGCGCGACACCCACGTGGAAGTGCGAGGCCAGTTGGCGCGCAACCTGCAAGCCTTGTTCGATGCGTTCTGGCGCGGGCAGCGGCGCCGCTATCCGGTGACGCGTTCGGCTGACGGCAATCTTATCACCAACCATTCACACCGCGGCCGGTTGTTATTACGCAATCTCTACGCCGCCCGTTTTGCAATTTCCAGACAGCGCATCTGGCTCACCACGCCGTACTTCGTGCCGGATCGTCGCACCCAGCGCAGTCTCATGGCGGCCGCGAGGCGCGATGTGGATGTGCGGGTACTGGTGCCGCATAAAAGCGACGTGCGCATCGCCCAGTGGGCGGCGCGCGCGGCGTATGCCGCATTGCTGGCAGCCGGCGTCCGCATATACAAATACCGACCGCGCATGCTGCACGCCAAAACCGTGACAATTGACGGCGCCTGGTGCAGCGTGGGCACCGCCAACATTGATTACCGGAGTTTTTTTCTGAACTATGAATTGACCCTGACGAGCCGTGACAGCGGGTTCGTCGCGGTCTTGGAGACACAGTTTCTGACTGATCTCGAGCAATCGGAACAGATTTTTCCGGCGCGCTGGGCGCAACGCGGCTGGCTGACGCGCGTGCTGGAGTTCATCGGCTGGCTGGGCCGGCGCTGGTTGTGAGCGTGACCGTTAACGCGACATAGTTTTACGATTAAAGCATTCCAAACAAAGGAGAGATTGCATGAATCATTACCTATGGGAATTTATTTCCTCCAGCGGCCGGTTCATCGTGATCATGGCCACCATCATCGCGGCCATTTTCCAGTTGAAACATCTGAGCAACAGCAACCGCTTGCAGGGCTTGCTCAGGGTTTTTGACAACATTGAATCGGAACGATTCAACACGCTGCTGGATGATGTTCGCAAGGAAATAAAAGAAAAAATGACTGACCCTGAATACCGGCACAAACTTGAAATAGCTACCTTTGACAGGGCTACAGCATCCTGGCGAAGGTTGGTTAATATGTTTGAAATGAATGGCTGCTTGGTGAAGCAGGGGCTGATACCTGGAATGCCTTATCTCGACGTATACGCACTGAATGTCATGCAGTCATGGGAAGCCGTGGAAGAAGTCATTGCCATTCTTCGCCGCCGTTTTGGACCTGCTGTCTACGAGAATTTTGAATATCTCTACATGCGTGCAAAGGCTTTTGGGACCAAATATCCAAATGGCACATACCCCAGGAATATGCCGCGGGCAGTGTTGAAGGACACATGGGCCGAAGCGGATGCTGTGATTCGTGAAGGAGCTGATTGAAGTGAGCGGCTGAGAAAAAGGAAACCCATGTTTGGCAAAACTCAGTTTCAGAGACTCTGCATATCGGGTCGTCGTGGGATGGCCTCCAGCGCAAGACGCCAGCGGTTATAGTCCGCTGGTGTATCCACGTCCCAGAGTGTGGCGAGCGTATGGCACTGCCAACCCAGTTGGACTATGCGGGCCCGGGTTTCACTCAGCACCAGTGGAGTACCCCAGGAAATATCGCTGAACAGTGTTTCATTGGCATGCCGCAATCCCAGCAACACATAACCGCCATTCTCGACCGGTCCGAGAACGGCATCGCAGCCGCGCGCCAGCGCCGCGGCCGCTTCTTCAAGATAGTATCCCGGCATGACCGGACAGTCGGTGCCCACGAGCAGGACCGCGTCCGCATCCGTCAGCGCGCCCGAGGCGCTGGTGTGCAGGCGCGTGCCGGGATCGTCCCCCGGAGGTTGCGCAGCCAGCCGTACCGGGTATTTCTTCATGAGCTTCCCGAAAAACGGATGGCCTTCATCCGGATCGCACCATAGTTCCACCGGTCCGACGCTGGAATCCAGCGCGGTGCACACCGCTTGCAGAATCAGCTCTTCCTGCAGGCGCACGGTTTCCATTTCACCCAGATGGGGAATCAGCCGGGTTTTGGCAAAGCCCGGAATAGGTGCTTTGCACTGCAGAGCCACGGTACAAGGCGTGCGTCGCACGATTCAGCCCCACCCGAATGGCGGGCACACCGTAAAGCCCGGGCGGCGGGCGTTGGCATGTTTGAACGGCGGCGAAACGCCCAGCGCGATTTTAAAAGTCGGCATGGCCATGGTTCGGCGCCAAATATCAGGGTGCAATGGTCCCTGATGATAGCGGAAACAAAAGAACTCCCGGGGTATGAACGGAAGGGGGGGCTGGCGACAGGCTCCGGGGTACTCCAGAACGAGGCGGTCTGCGGCCATTCTGTGGAGGCGGGTACGCTGCTCGGCGAGGGCTGCATCTTCCAACTCGTGCTTCGCGGTCCGGTGGCGCCCGCAAGGCCTGTATCATTTACGAATGTCGCTCGCGGTGCATGGCTTGTGTGTTGCCGGCGCGGGGACCATAGACGGTTGAGCCTGAGCAAGGCTGGTGGAGACCACAATCTGACTTGCGATCAAGATAATACTTCAAGTTTCCATTCTAACTCACTTTGAAATAAAGATATTTTTAAGGACAGAAATTATCTCCCTGTGACCGTGAACTGTGTGTGCGTGGTAGAGTGAACGACAACGTCCCGCCCGCTATCCTGTTAACGCTTGCGGATCCATTTTTCAAGGAGCCACCGTGGTCAAGAGCCCTATGCCAGCCGGCCCCGACTTGGCGGCTGGTGTGCCCGTCGCCGACGTTCCCGAAGGCGGCTTACTGACGGGTCGTGTCGGCGAGGATAGCGTGCTGTTGGCGCGGGCAAATGGCGAAATTTTTGCAACCGGCACCGTCTGTACCCATTATCACGGCCCGCTCGCGAAGGGGCTGGTGGTAGGGGATACCATCCGCTGTCCTTGGCACCACGCCTGTTTCAGCCTGCGCAACGGCGAAGTTTTGGGGCCGCCGGCTCTCAATTCCATCCCCTGTTGGCGGGTAGAACAGCGGGACGGGAAGGTCTATGTGCGTGAAAAGCTACCGGCCCCAGTCCTCAGTCGACGCGCCCAACCGCGAAAGCCGGTATCGCCCCCATCCGTAGTGGTTGTGGGTGGCGGTGCGGCGGGTGAGGCGGCGGCCACTAGCCTGCGTTTCTGTGGCTATGGGGGGCCGGTGACGGTGTTGAGCGCCGAGGACAGCCTGCCGCCCGACCGGCCCAATCTGTCCAAGGATTACCTGGCAGGCACCGCTCCGGAAGAATGGGTGCCGGTGCGTTCGGAAAAATATTATCGCGAGCGCGATATCAACTTGTTGCGCGGCACACGCGTCGTGGCCCTGGACACCACTCGCAAGACGTTGCACACATCTGCAGGACACGAATTCCGCTACGGCGCGCTGCTGCTGGCCACCGGTGCCGAGCCCATCCGTTTGAACATCCCCGGCAGCGATTCCCCGCGCCTGCACTATTTACGCAGCGTGGCCGACAGCCGCGCCATTATCCGGGCGGTGGAACAGGGCGCGCGCCGCGCGCTGGTGATCGGCGCGAGTTTTATCGGCCTTGAAGCGGCGGCGTCGCTGCGCGCGCGCAAGCTTGAAGTGCATGTAGTAGCACCGGAAGCGCGTCCCATGGAGCGCATCTTCGGCGCGCGGCTCGGTGATTTCGTGCGCACACTACACGAATCCAAGGGCGTAGTGTTTCATCTCGGTCGTACCGTTTCCGCCATTGGTGCGGAAAACGTGACGCTGGATAACGGCGAAAGCCTGGACACTGATTTGATAGTCGCGGGTATCGGCGTACGGCCGGTGACGGCCATAGCAGAACAGGCGGGACTCAAAACCGAACGCGGCGTGCTGGTGAATGAATATCTGGAAACCTGTGCGCCGGA
Organism: Gammaproteobacteria bacterium; assembly: GCA_049591455.1. Taxonomy (GTDB): domain Bacteria; phylum Pseudomonadota; class Gammaproteobacteria; order Natronospirales; family REEB76; genus REEB76. The sequence continues at coordinate 99,936 of JBAWFA010000016.1, read as the reverse complement.
TGTATATGCCGTCGGCGACATCGCACGCTGGCCCGATGTGCACAGCGGTCAACGTATCCGCGTGGAGCATTGGGAAGTGGCGCAGCATCAGGGCCAGGTGGCGGCGCGCAACATGCTGGGTTATGCGGAACGTTACACTGCGGTGCCGTTCTTCTGGAGCCAGCACTATGACGTGAGCATCAACTACGTGGGCCACGCAGAAAAATGGGACAGTATCGAGGCGGACGGAGAACCATCAAAATTCGATTGCGCATTTACCTATAAGCAGGCGGGCCGGCCGCTGGCCATGGCAACCATCTGGCGCGATCGGCAAAGTCTGGAAATGGCAGCACAGATGGAGCGGCAGGCGGCGCGCTGATGTCTTCAGCCAGATACCGATGGCTTTGCAGAGGATCACACGATAACATTGTGTCGTTGAGGCTTTCAGTATGAATGGTCGTCATTTGCACTCTTTGGAGAATTCCATGTTGCGTCACCTGCCAAAAATTCTATGGCTGCCAGCTTTATTCGTGGCTCTTGTGGTATGCAACTCTACCGTTTACGCACAGCAGCCACTTCCGAGTTTCACCCTGACACAGGTACTCGGTTATCCCTATCCGTCCGGGATGGTGTCTTCGCCCGACGGCAGTGCGGTTGCCTGGGTTCTGAACGAACGCGGCGTGCGCAACATCTGGGTGGCGCAAGGTCCCGGCTATCAGGCACGCCTGGTGACGCAATATACGAATGACAGCGGCCAGGAACTCACCAACTTGAGTTTTTCCCGCGACAGCAAATATCTGGTGTACGTACGCGGCGGCGATCACGATGCCAACTGGCCCGAAGCGCTGCAACCGGATCCCGCCTCCAGTCCGGCACAACCGCAGATGCAGGTGTGGGCAGTATCTCTGACCACAGGTGAGCCCAGGGTATTGGGCGACGGCGACACTCCTGCCATTTCGCCGGACGGCCAGCGCGTCGCATTCATCCATCTGCCCGAGAACAGCGTGTGGTGGGCGCCCATTGACGGCAGCCAGAAATCCCAGCGACTGTTTTTTGACCGCGGTCAGGATTCAGATCTGGAGTGGTCCCCGGACAGCAAGGCGCTGGCTTTCGTTTCCGGCCGCGATGACCACAGTTTCATCGGCATATATCGCGACGGCAGCACGCCCGTCGAATATCTGGCGCCGTCCACCGCCAATGATCTGGAGCCGCGCTGGTCGCCGGACGGCACGCGCATTGTGTTTGCGCGTACGCCTGGCAACGGTGGTCCGCCGCAGTCCATTCTGGAATGGCATCCCATGCCCTGGTCCATCTGGGTGGCGGATTCGAAGACTGGTAAAGGCACCCGCGTATGGCAAAGCCCGAATACCTTGCGCGGCTCGTTCCCGCAGGAAGGCGGAGATGTGGACCTGCATTGGGTGGCGGGCAACCAGATTGCATTCATGTCCGAAATGGACAATTGGCCGCATCTGTACGTGGTGTCTGACACGGGCGGCACGGCGAAATTGCTCACACCCGGTCAGTTCATGATCGAGGATGTGACGGTCACGCCCGATCTGAATTATCTGGTGTATTCCGCCAACACCGGCAACACGCCCGGTGATGATGACCGCCGGCACCTGTATCGGGTTTCCGTCACAGGCGGCGCGCCACAAACCGTTACCCGGGGTGATAACAGTCAGTGGAGCCCCGTAGTCACGGACGCTGGCAAGACGCTCGCATTTGTCGAAGCCGGCGCCAAGCGGCCGCCGCTAGTGATGCTGGGAGGCTTGCCGGGTAGCAGTTGGCAGGCGCTGGACAGCGATCAGTTGCCCACGGATTTCCCCACCGCCGCTCTGGTGGTGCCGAAGCTGGTAAATTTTCGCGCCAGCGATGGCTGGCAGATACAAGGCCAGTTGTTTGAGCAGGATACCGATGCGGCGAAGAAACCGGCCATCATTTTCGTGCACGGCGGCCCGCCGCGGCAGATGCTGCTTACCTGGCACAACATGGATTACTACAGCAATGCATATGCCGTGAACCAGTATCTGGCAAATCACGGCTTCATCGTGCTGTCGGTAAATTACCGCCTCGGTATAGGCTATGGCCATGATTTCCATTATCCGGCCCACTGGGGGCCGACCGGCGCCGCGGAATACAAAGATGTGCTCGCGGCTGCGCGCTTTCTGCAACACGATTCGCATGTGGATGCCAAACGCATCGGTATATGGGGTGGTTCCTACGGCGGTTATCTTACGGCGCTGGCGCTGGCGCGCAATTCCGACATCTTCAAGGCCGGCGTGGATTTCCACGGGGTGCACGATTGGTCCATGTTTCTCGACGACTGGTTCGGCAAACCCCTCCAGCGTTACCAGATGCCTGATATGAAGCTGCTGATGAAGGTGTTCTGGGATTCATCACCGGACTCTGCCATTGCCAAGTGGAAATCACCGGTGCTGCTTATCCAGGGCGACGATGACCGCAATGTGCATTTTCATCAAATGGTGGATCTGGTGCGGCGTCTGCAAATCCAGCATGTGCCATACGAAGAGATCGTGATCCCCAATGAGATCCACGGTTTCCTACGCTATCAAACCTGGCTGGAAACAGATCAGGCCACGGCGGATTTCCTTGCACGGCAGTTTTCAGTCAACGGGAACTGATGAAACGCACCGCCGTTGTCATCGGCGCCGGGTTGATCGGCACCACCACTGCCTGGTATCTCGCCGAACGCGACTTTGATGTCACGGTAGTGGAGCGGCGCGAAGGTCCGGGGCTCGAAACCAGTTTTGCCAACGGCGGCCTGCTGACGCCGAGTGAAGCCGATCCCTGGAACGCGCCCGGAACTTTTCTGCGGCTGTTGCGCTGGTTGGGACGCGAAGATTCGCCCTTGCTGCTGCGCCCGCGCGCGCTACCAGGGATGTTGCGCTGGGGAATTGAGTTTTTGCGCGCTTCGCGGCCGGTACCGCATCTTCGTGCCACCGAAACCATCCTGAACCTGGCACTGTACAGCCTGCGCGCGCTGAACGAACTGGGTCAGCAGGTATCTCTGGAGTATGAGCGCCTCAGCACAGGCACGTTGAAAATTTTCCGCGAACGCTCGGCTTTACAAAGAACTTTGCTCATAGCTGATCGGTTGCGGCCGCTCGGCTTGGAATCGCGCCTGTTGCAACCGTCCGATGCCGTCGCACTGGAGCCGTTGTTAGAAAATATCTCCAAGCGGTTAGTGGGCGCCATTCACTATCCTGACGATGCCAGTGGCGATGCGTATCTGTTCACCCGCGAGTTGCAACGGCATGCAGCCGCGGCCGGCGTGAAGTTCCGCTTTGATACTGCTGTCAAGGAAATCCGGAGCGGCGGTGCTCGCATCCGGTCGCTTTCCACATCCAAGGGTGAGTTCAGCGCCGACGCCTATGTGCTGTCTGCAGGCAGTTACAGCCCGCAACTGGTGCAGCCATTGAAATTGCGGCTTTTCATCTATCCGGTAAAGGGGTATTCAGTCACACTGACTCCTGCAAACGGCCGGTCTTTGCGAATACCCATTGTGGATTTTGAACAGAAAATCGTTATTACACCTCTGGGCAAGCGCCTGCGTATCGCCGGCACTGCAGAATTCAATGGCTATGACACCTTGGCCAATCCTGCCCGTAGCGGGAGCACCTTGCGGCAGGCCATCGGCCTGCTTCCGGGATTTGAGGATGCGGTAGAAGAGGGCAGTGTGACCCACTGGACCGGTTTGCGGCCCATGACCTGCGACGGCCCGCCGATCCTGGGTACGTCGCCCTATGCCAACCTGTTCTTCAACACTGGCCACGGCCCCCTGGGATGGACTTTGTGCGCTGGCTCGGCGCGTGCCGTAGCGGATCTGATGGCGGGACGGCAACCGGAAATTGATTTGAGCGGTTGCAATTACAGCCGCTTCATCAACTGATTGCGCCATGATCGGGGTAAGTACAGGATTTAGGTACCATAATATAGTACTGGAATTGGGGACGAGGATGCCATGCGATATAAAGTCAATGTAAGCGACCTGCGGACCGGAATGTACGTCGCTGAACTGGACCGGTCATGGGTAGGCACACCGTTTCTGTTTCAGGGGTTCCTGATTGAATCCGATGTAGAACTGGAGCAACTGAAAACCACTTGCAGCTTTGTCATCGTGGACGAAGCACAATCCACAGTCGCAGTGGCGCCGGTAGGCAAACCACCTGACGACGGCAAAACAGCGCCACCCGCACAGGATGCCGTTCTCCCAAAAATCCCGGATCGTCATGCTGATCAACCGGTTATTGTGCGCACTGCCGTACAAACCAATATCGGCGAATTGTTTGTCAGTGCTAAGCAGGGAGCGGGAATAGAGATACGGGAGTCACAATTAATTGTTGAGCGGCTTGTGCGCCAATCTGCAAACCCAAACCTGATGTTGCAGATGGCAAATCTGCGTCAGAATCAGGATCGGAATGTTAGCCATTCCCTGAATACGGCTATCTTAGCCATTGCCTTTGGGCACCATCTCGGTCATGCCGAGGAACGGCTGCGGCTGCTTGGCCTGGGGGCCATCCTCCACGATATCGGTAAAACCCGGGTACCGGCGGAGCTTCTCAACAAACCGGGCCGGTTGACAGACGCCGAGTTTGAAGTCATGAAACGCCATCCAGCCGAAGGCTATGAGCTGCTCAAAGGTCTGGACGACGTACCGGATGAAGTGCGGGATATGGTGCGGTACCACCATGAGCGCGCCAATGGGAGCGGTTATCCTCAAGGCCTGCAGGGCGACGATATACCACTATCGGCCAGTATCATCGCGATCGTGGATGCCTACGAAACTCTGACAGCCGATACCCCATATCAGCCCGCTCTTACACCGGTTGAGGCCTTGCATCGGCTGCGTACCACCGGCATGCAAGAGTATGGCCAGGATTTGGTGCAAGGGTTCATTAGGTTCCTTGGCCTGTATCCTGTTGGCAGTCTTGTCACGCTCAGCTCCGGTGATATCGCGGTCGTGCTGGCATCGGACCCGAACAAGCGATTACGGCCGTTGATACTGGTCGTTCGCGATGGACAGGGTAAAGAAATCCGGCCACACCGTCTTATCAATCTTGCAGGGTTACCGACCGACAAGCTTTCCATCAGTAGCGTTATTGACCCCAAAAAGAATACCATTGATATACCGAAGCTCTTTGAAAACGAGTTGGGACGGTAGCACGGTCTTAACTTATGCGTGTACATGTCGTGATGTTTTAAACCGGAGGAACCAGATATGAGCAAAGGTATGGAAAGGAAGAAAGACAGCAAGAAAAAGCCGGCCAAGACCTTGATGGAAAAACGGGCCGCTAAGAAAGACAAGAAACAGGGCAGAAATATCATGAGTCAATAGTGCTTGCGATACCAAATCTGAACAGTTGAGGCAGCGCCATATTGCTGGCCAGCCTCGTGGGAGATATTTCATGGGATTAAATCCAGCTATCTTGGCTGAGATCAAGGAGGAAATTAGTCACCTCAATGACAAGCTCGATAAGCTATTTGATGGAAGCGATACCACCACGATATTGCGGGGGAACTTGCGTGAAGAAATTTGGTTCTGCAGTGGTCAGATAGACGCATACGCCAAGCTTGGGGCAATTTCCAATGCAGAGCGGCAGCAATTCGATGCACAGCTGCATCAATTGCTCATTGAGATGAAAGCAGGAGATCTCTAATAAAGAGGTTCATCCTTGCTGCGTTTGGTTGCTGCGACCTTTGTTGGCTTGGAATAGAGATGCCACCGGGCTGCCGGCAGAGAGCCGGCTGGCGAAACGAAAGATCGGAGAGAACATGAACCCGACAAGTCGTCCGGATAGCAAGGCCGCTTCAACGAACATCACCAGGCGGATTAAAGAGCTGGGGGACTGGAGAGGGGAGACCCTCGCTCATCTACGTCAGCTCATCCATACAGCCGACCCCGATATCCAGGAGGAATGGAAATGGAGAGGAGTCCCGGTCTGGTCCCATGATGGTATCGTCTGCACAGGAGAATCCTACAAGCAGGTAGTGAAGCTCACGTTCGCTCGCGGAGCTTCCATCAAAGACCCGAAGAAGCTCTTCAATTCCAGCCTGGAAGGCAACACACGCCGTGCGATCGACCTCCGTGAAGGGGAGAAGATCAACGCAACTGCCTTCAAACAACTCATCCGCGCCGCCGTAGCCGCCAGCTCTGCCGCGCGCACTCAACGGACCGCCAAGAAGAAGTAAGTCTGTATATTTTGCGCACGGGTGAACGTGACGCACAATGGCGTCATGTAATCACCTAAAGCCTTCCAATGACCCCCACCATAACCGCCTTTAAACAGTCGCCGGATCACGGTAGGGGTCTGTCGCGCGACATGCGCGTTCGCTGGGCGCTTGAAGAAGTGGGTCAGCCTTACGAGGTTCGACTTGTTTCATTCAGTGAGATGAAGGAACCAACGCATCGTGCGCTTCACCCTTTCGGGCAGATTCCCACCTATGAAGAAAGCGATCTTGTCCTGTTCGAGTCGGGAGCCATCGTGTTCCACATCGCTGAGAGCCATGCGGGCCTGCTGCCAGACGATGCGAATGCTCGGGCGCGCGCCATCGCATGGATGTTTGCCGCGCTCAACACGGTGGAGCCGCCAATCCTTGATCTCCAAACCGCCAGGTTCCTGGAAGGCGATAAGCCTTGGTCCGAGCAACGCCTGCCTCTCGTCAAGTATCGCATCCGTAACCGGCTGGTCGAACTTTCCAACCGCCTTGGCGAAGCCGACTGGCTCGATGACGCGTTCAGCGCGGGCGATCTCCTTATGGTGGGGGTGCTGCTCAGGTTGAAAGCGTCAGGCATGCTGGACGAATACCCAAACCTCTTTGCCTATGTCGCCCGCGGTGAAGCGCGGCCTGCGTTCAAGCGGGCTTTCGCCGCTCAACTGGCGGTGTTCACTGGCAAGCCACCAACCAGCTGAAATACCGGACGTCGGAGAGAGGTGCTCACGGACGGGCCCCTGTGGCTGGGCTTGGTGCGCGGTTAATTGCGCATAATGTATATTTCTGTCTCGTGACGGTTGACCGCCCCCGACGGCGGCGAGAAGAGCGTGAAGCCCAAGATCAGCAGGGCACAGGCCGCGCCGGCGGCGATCTTCTCCCAAGCCTGCCGCACCCCCGCATTGTGTGCGCGCTCGGCGTGAATGCACGCGAGCACGAACTGCGGATCCTCCCCCAATAGCTCGGCCATTTTCAGGGCCGATTCGTCCCCCAGTTGAGTCTTGCCGGTCCGCCAGGCCGAGGTGGTGGCGCGGGTGACGTTCAGGATGTGAGCCAAGCGGTAGTCGCTGGCCGGCTCGCGGTGGTGGTCGTTTTGGGCCACCTGGCGCGCCAGGCGGTCCAGGAAGTCCCGCGTACGGGGCAGGCGTGTGGTCATGGCAGTCTCCCGGTTGTTGTAGGCCTTAAACGATTATAGGCGGCTGACGGTTGACCGCAATCGTCACGCGCCTCTTGACATCAGGCGTCAGGTGGCTGTTTACTACGCCGGCGGGAGCGGTGGCTCCCCCGGGTCTGCCAGCCGTCTCCCGATTGTTGACGCTCGATAGCCACCGTTTCCCGTTCCTATCAACTACGGGAGATGGCTATGCAAATTTACCCTGGCAAGTTCTTTGTCTGTCACCAGCACCTTGCGCCGATCAGCGGCGCCACGGTCGAAGTGGTGGGCATTGAAAAAGAGCGGGTGTTTTTCAAATCCGATCACAAGTACCTCGATACCTGGGGTTTCAGTTGTTCGCGTGATCGCTTCGAGCAGGACTTCGCGGAGGTGCAACCATGAGGGGCTTCTTCCATTTTGGTGCACACGGTAACAGCGCCGTCGGCTTCGTCATTGTCATCATCCTGGCGATCGTTCTGTTGAAATTCATCGGCTGGATTTTCAAGGAATGAGCCGATGCAAACAACCTGCCATTTTTGTTTGGAAGAGGTCGCGGACTTTAATGCACACAAGGAGGTGTGCCCGGAGCGTCGCCGGCGGTTAAGTGAGAATTCGCAACGGCTGACGCCACAACAGCAACTGGAGCAGCAGCAAAAGGAAATGGAGCGGGCTACCAAATGGAACCGGCTCTATACCAATGCCATGCTTTTCTATGCAAAAAAGGATGCCACTATCGAGGGTGCGTTCGATGATGCGGTGAAGTTTGAAGCCGCCGCGCAGCTACGCAAAAAACAATTCGATGCCGAAGGCGCGGCGTGAGTTGCGCCGGTTTGAAACAACGCACCGACGGGAAGTACACCCGGATCCTCGGTGATTTCTATGTGCGATTTTGGAAAGCCGAGCGCGGTTGGCGCTGTGAGCTACAGCGGCGCGAATTCTGCGGCGATGATATGTCCGGTGAGTTCGTCCTGTTGCCCGATCAGCTAGAGCAGCCCTTTCAAACGCTCCCGCAGGGCGTGCAAGCCGTCAAAGTCTATCTCTGCCAGCATCCGCGTTTTATATATCGCCTGGATGCGGGGTGCGTGCTCTAAGTGGCTTTCGATGCACAACGCATCGTGCAAGGGTTCTTCCGCAGACAAGAGGCCCGTCATGTCAATCCGCCTCGGCTCCCCGATCTTGAAAACACCCCGGCGTTTGTCCGTTCCGCGATGGGACAGTGGGACAGACAACTTACTATTGAACGGCCTCGCCGGAGCACTGCTGATTCTGCTCGCGCTCTGCTTCATCTTCATCGCCGGCTCGGCGCTACTGGTGAGGGATACGCTTCGCGCCGCCTGGCGGAGTCTCGCCTGGCTGATTATTTGGAGTCGAAAGTGTTACCGACGCCGGAAGGCCTGGCGTTTCGCAAGCTCCCCTCACTAATTGAAAGTCTGCGCACCTGTCGCTGCCACGGTGTCTATGGCATGACGCCGGCAGGCAAGCCCGTCATCATGTGGGATAAAAAATGTGAGAGCGCACTGCTCTGTCCCGATGAAGCCAGGGTCGAGCAGCAACGCATGGTCGCGCGCTACGTCCCGGAGCTGCTCAAGCTGAAAGAGCAGGGGTTTCGGATCTACAAGGCTGTATTGACGTTCCCGAATTTCGAGCGCGGCAAGCTGCGCTATGGCATGCGCACCATGTTTCGTCGGCTGCGCGCCTTGCAACGCGCACGCCGGCATGGTGCGGCGCTGTTCCCGGAGATCCGCGGGATCCTCGCGATCGAAGAATCGCCGCTCTCACGGCTGCGTGATTGGAACGTGCACTTAAATGTGATCTTCGTCGTCAACGGGTGGCTCGATTATGAAAAGCTCCGGCGGTTTTGGTATTGGAATCTGGAGATCATTGACGAAAGTAAAATGCGCGCTCTCACGGTGGCCCGGCTTCAAGCGAAGGGTGTCAACGTGGCCGATCTCAGCGCCGCCCGCATCTTCGAGTCCGCTTTCTCCGAAATCGTTAAATACCCGATCCAGACTATCCCCGAAAAGAATCCCGCATCCGGTGACGGCGATGCGAGCGAATCACACCTACTCACGCGCGCGCCGGCGATGGTCGAGTGGCCGCCCGAGGCCTGGTGCGAGTGGTACAAGGCACATACCGGGTTTAGGCGCACTCGGTCTTATGGCTGCCTGTATCGTCTTGGGGAACCTGAATCAGAGCACACAGATCTCGAAGCCGTCGAATGGATCGGCTCCGTAACCTTCACCAGCAAGGGAACGTACGATTTTTCAATCCCCTGGCTTGGCTCGATAAGAGTGGGGGATAACTTCGCATCGCAAAACAGAATTCGGGGACGTAACACGGGTCCACCGGAGGAGTTCAGCGACCAAGAGGTCGCCGAATTTCAAGCTACAGCAAACCGTGCTTTTGAAAACTACTACCGGAGTGCATAAATATGAACACCGCCGCAGATCCTGTTGTCACTGAAACACCCACGCCCGAAACAATGGCGACAAAACTCACCGCCCTGGCCGCCGTTCCCGTCGGTCTCGGCACGCACAAAGAGATCGCCGCCGGCGTGCACGGTTTGCTATTCGATGTGATCTCGTTCGTGGATTACTTGGAGGCGCGCGTGAAGAGTCTCGAAGCGCGTCTCGCGGCCAAGCTCTAACATGCCGCGCACGAAAGGTTGTGCACCCGCGGTCGGGCATGTGAAGTGCCCGACGTGCGGAGATCTCGCGGTGGTGCGCAAGAAAGCATCACCGAGCAACTTGTTGTATGTGTGGTGCGGGGAGTGCGGCTGGTTGAATCTCACAATGCCGAAGGGCCAGGACTGGATCTTAAATAACGCGGTGATCTGGAAAGACCGCGCGAACCCGCCGGCGGAATTGCCGGCGTGGATCCGTGAGAATCGCGCCTGGTCGCATCCGCCGCGGGGACGCGATGACGAAGCGCCGGATCCAAAAATGGGGGATAGCAAGGGTGCGGGTGGGGGTGAGATGTCGGCTCCTGCGGTAATACAGGAAGAAAAAAAACCGGCGCCCGCGCCGAAAGTGGTTACGCAGGAAGAAGCGGGGCGCGTGGATCCGGTGAAGAAAAAACCAGGACTCTTCGATGGAGGCTTGTTCGATGAATGACGAAATTAAAAAACCGGATCCGGCGGTGAGTGCCGCGCTCGATGATCTCGCGGCTCAGATCGTGGAGGATCCGCCGGCGTCGCTATCGGGCACCGTTGAAACCGCGCCGGAGGTTAAAGCGAAAGAGTGGCGCGAGGTTACAGTGTATGTCGTTAAATTCGCGGCTGAGTTTGCGAGTAACTGGACGTTCTCACCGCTCGCGCGCCAGTTGCTCGAAGAGGGCACCGCGGAGTGCTTGGATCAGATCTGGCCGGGCGGTTTCGCGAACATGGAAAATTGGGGGCCGTATGCCAAGCTGCTCGCCGGCATCGGGTTGGTGGGTATGGTTAATTTCGATGCAAAAACAAAACGCCTCAAACCTTTGCAGGTGACACACGATGCGACACCGGGACGGTCAGTTGACGGTGGTGGTGGGCCGGACACGCAGCGGCAAGACATTAAGCACTAGGCTCGAAGTCAAAGACGCGCCCCGTGTCCTGGTGTGGGATATCGAGGGGGTGTGGCAGGGGTTCCGCAGCTTCACGTCGCTCAAATCGCTGCTGTCGGCGATACGGCGGGATCCGCGCGGTCCCGCACGCTGGGCCTACAGTTCCGGCGAGCGCGATGATTTTCCGATGTGGGCGAAGCTCGCGTACTGGTGGGGGCGGGGAGGGGGCGGCGGCATCGTGATCGCCGAAGAGATCGCCTTCACCACCTCGCCCGGTAAAGCCCCGCCAGGCTGGCATCAGCTCCTGGCTCAGGGCTTGAAGTGGAACATCAGCATCTATGCGCTCACGCAGCGCCCGGCGGAATCCGACAAGACGTGCCTCGGTAATGCCACGCGGATCCGCTGCTTCGCGCTCACGCGCGCTCAGGACCGGGACTACATGGCGCGCCAGTTGGACTGTGCCCCGGAACGCCTGGCGCGGTTGAAGCCCCTGGAATACCTGGAACGCGACATGCTGACCGGGGTACTCACTCAAAAACGCGCGCATCCCTAGCGCACGCGAAGCCCGCGCCGCCCCGTTTTGAGGTGTTGGTACACCTTAAAGGTGTACCGGCTGATTTTCATCCTTTCCCGCGATTTTCGTGTCACGGTTCCGGGTACTGCTTAAAGCCGTCCCCTGGCGGTACGCACGTTCGTTAACTATTTTGGAGTGAGTCATGGACATCAAAAAGTCAGGCAAGCAATTTCTGGTCATCGGTGGTGTGGTGGTGGTGGTGCTGTTGATTGTGGGCTTCATGAAATCCTCGACCAATGCCACGCTCGCCTCCATCGGCACGAAGATCGCCCCGTAATTTTCACCCCGGGAGTCCCGTCATGTTTATCAAGTTAAAAGCCTTCCAGAACGTCGTCGCCAACGGCACGGCCTCGCTGTCCACTACGGAGCTGGACGGCTATTCGTTGCACTCGCTGCGTTTCCAGCTCGGCGGCACCTTCACGAAGGCGCAGATGACGCGCATCGAGGTGAAGATCAACGGCAAGGATCTGTGTAATCAAATCACCGGCACCCAGGTTCAGGCGATCAACACCTGGAAAAATATCGGCGTCGCCGGCGCGACGGATCTGTCGCTGTATTTCGGCTGTCCCGAATCGCAGACCTTCCACGGCATGTTCGTGACGGATGTGGATTTTTCCGTCATCAAGGCCGCGGGCGGGGGTGCGGCCACGGTCGAGATCCAGGTGGACATCGGCGCGGCCACGTCACCAACGCTCGTGGTGTACGCCGAGGTGTATCAGCCGAAGGCGCTCATGGGCATCTTCCAGCCGAACGAATACGGCATCGTCAAGGCGCTGCCACGCACGCTGTTGACGCCGGCGGCCGCGGTCACGTTGTACGCGCAGGATGTGGGCTACGGCTCGCACGCCGGCGCTGGCATCATCAACGAGTTTTGGTTCCATGCGAACCTGACAGCGTTGCAGATCAAGAAAAACGGCGTGGTGATCTGGGATAACATCGCGATCACGCAGATGAATGACTGGCAGTTGGAACAGGATCACAACCTGACCGCCGGCATGTACGTCTGGAGTCCGACGAACAATCGCTGGATCGGCCAGTTAGAACCGACGCTCATGCCGGACGGCGTGACGCCGTATCCGTTCCAGCATTTGCTCACCACCAGCGCGAGCGATGTGATTAGCGTGTTTGCGGAGATCGCGACGCAGATGGCCTACCTGTAAAAGCGGAGGTGTCCAATGGACGACGATTCGCTTTTTATAGGTGGAACCTCCGCCACAAGTGACACGTCGGCGAGTTCGGATGCGGTGTCCACCGGCATCGCATCCTCGCTCGGAGATGTGTTGCTGGGTTACGTCGCCGATCAGGCGACGCTCTCGGAAGAGAGCACCGCGATCAGTGATGGCCTGGCTCCCCCGCCTGTTACCACGTCGAGCTCGAACACCGGCTTATTGTTGTTGCTCGGCCTCGGTGTGGTGGTGTTGATCGTGGTGCTCAAGAAGTAAGCGACCATGCAGCCCCTTCTACAGAATAACGGCGCGGGTGGCCCGACCGTTATCAAACTCTCGGTAAAAACAGCAGCGCAAAATGCTGCGGTCGCCGCGGCGATGGCGAATCCCGCGCCCTGGGCGAATGTCGGTGCGACGATCACGATCTCGCAGGCAAATTACCTCAAGCTCTATAAAAATTTCACCAATGCGGCGAGCATTTCGTGGAATAGTCAGTCACTGATCGGCACGCAGAGCACGCAGTCGGTCGGTATCACGCTGAACAACATTTGCATCAAGTACGGCAACGTCATCAGCTATACCGGCCCGGCGATCGCCGGCGGCTATAACCCGATCGCATCGCTCACGGGCCTGGCCTGGGCGTTGAGTAAGGGCTATCTCGTTATCAGTGCCGTGGGTGCAGCGCAGATCCAATCGAATGATGCGGCCACGGGTGTTATTCCGCCGTCCTTTTGGGAAGCCGTCGGTAAACCGTTAACGGTGATCGCGGCGACGGTAGCAGGTGCGGCGTTGATTGAAGGCGCGGCGGCAGGGACAAGTGCGGCGGCAAGTGGTACAGCCGGCGCGACATCGGGTGCGAGCATTCCGGCGACCACGGGTGTTATCGCGGATACGTCGGGGGCCGATGCGAGTGTCGCCGCCCTGGCTCCAGTAGATGCGAGCGTCGGTGCGAGCGGGGGCGTGATCGGCGGTGCGCTGCCGGCATTGGCGCCGCTGACTGGATTTTCGGGTGCGACGACGGTGGCATCGGGCGCGTCGGCAGCCGCGACCGCGGCGAGTGCGGCAACGCAAACCGCGCCGGGGCTGCTCGAATCGGTAGGCGCATCGCTGCTCACTAATCCCGCGGTCATTAACAAAGCACTCGGGACTACGGGGACGGCGACGCCGATCACGGTCGCGCGGTCGAGTTTGAGTTCGTTGCCGATGCTGTTGCTGTTTGGCGCGGCGGCGATCGTCCTGGTTATGGTTATCAAGTGAGGTGACGTATGGGTTTGGGTGTCGTTCCACGTTCTACCATCAATCGCCAGCCGCCGAAAATGGGCGCGCCGATTAAGGCTTTTGGTCCGGCCGCTCCGACGCCGGCACCGAGCGGCGGAGTCGGTCAGGGCAATACGCCGCTGATCGTGCCGTCGCATTCCACGTCATCCGTGGACACGGTTTTTGCGGCGCTGCCGCCCACGCCGGCGGGATTGAAGTCGGGTTTACCGACAAGCGGATCCGCGCGGCCAGGCGGCGGCAATCGCAGCGGTCCGGTCGGCAAGATCTAGCCCATGATCCTCACGCAAAATTATCCCGTGCCGGCGGGGAGCCCCGGGCTGCAATCGCAGTCCGGGGGTAATTATTTCTTTTTGCTCGGCGGCTCGGAACCGCTCAATATCACGCTCTTTGATAAGAGTCAGAATGCCATCGCGCAGTTGTATGGTGTCATCCAGGGCGTGCGCCTCGGCCCGTTCAAACTCGGTTTTACCAGTTGGCAGATCGTCACGCAGAGCGGCGCGGTCGGCACCGCGATGGTCGCGATCTCCGATCAGGAAATGGATTACGATATCGCCGGCGGCCAGTTGGGTTATGGTGGCGTGGTTAATGGTCAGGAGCCCACACCGTTGCAGCCGGCGCTTTTCGGTGAGATCAATTCGGGCCGGCATATCAACTACAACGGCTATGGCTTTTGGGGCAGTCAATCCGTCGCGGCAGTCGGGGGGGATTATAACTACGCGACGCTCGGCAATACGCACACAGCCGCCGCTTGCATCTTGAAGTTGGAGCGCGTGCGGATCTCGTCCGCAACCGTAGCCAATTTCGTGATCGGCACGTTCTCGTCCTCAGCGGGCACGGCCCAGGGCTATGCCAAGTTTTCGCCGATAAACCGTTCAACGCTTTTGCTCGGATCCGGTCAGAGCGCGACGCTGCCGGTATATGCGGTTGGCCCGCTCGCGACCCTGCAAGCGCCACCTAATAATATTGTCGAGCTCGATCTCACGGACACGCCGTTGTATATGTACGCCGGTAACGTTATGACGGACAACACGGTCATCGTGGTGTGCCAAACGGTGGATCTCGCCTGGACGTGCGATTTTGAGTGGTCAGAGCTGCCGCTCGCGTGGGCCGGTTGATGTGGAGCGCAAAACGATCATCGAAGTGGTGGTGCTGGTTGCGCTAATCGCCGGCGGGATCTATTTATGGCTGAATCAGGCGGAGGTTTCGGATTTGGAAAGTGAACTGGAAGGCTACGAACCGCCGCTCGCCGCGGAACCGTATCTCGCGCTGATTAAATCCTCGGCATCGTCGAATGATGTGCCGTGGCCGCTTATGTGTGAAGAGCTTGCGACAGAAAGCGGCTTCGATCCGAATGCCACCAACCCGAGCGGCGCGGAAGGCATCGCCCAGTTTTTGCCGGCGACGGCGCAAAGCCTCGGTGTGAATGCGATGGATCCGAATTCGGCGATCCCCGGCATGGCGCAGTACCTGGCCTCGTTGTATGCACAGATCTCCGCGGCCGGGTATGGCAATTCCTGGGCGCTCACCCTCGCCGCGTATGACTGGGGCATCGGTAATGTGTTGAATGCGCTCAGCCAGGGCACGCCCTACGATCAGTGGCCGCAGGAAACACAGAATTACGTTTATACGATCACGCAGAATAGTGGTGTAGATGTGGCGACCGGGGAGCAGTTCGCGTGAAAACTCAGACGAAAGACATCTTGGTCGTTGTCGGTGCCGCGATCGGCTTGTGGGTGCTGTATGAGGCAATCACGAACGGCCTGGAAGCGCTGAACCCGTTCAACAACGGCAATATCATCAACAACGGCTTTAATTCGGCATACCAATCTCTCACGGGCAGCAGCGGCACACTCGGCTCCGATCTCTACGATCTGCTCAACCCGAATGCGGCGAATGGCAGCGGCACGTCGTCCAGCTATTTCGTGTATGACGCCAATGGCAACCTGGTCCAAAGTCCCGATGGCTCCGGCCCGGAAACTTCCAGCAGCCCACCGGGATCCAGTGGCAACCCCTATCCGAATCCCGATGCGGCCTCGTCGTCCGTTTCGCCGGCGAGTTTGAGTGGCGGTGGGGCGGTGGATTCGCTCAGCGACAATATCGGATCCGGGGGCCTCACGGGATTCCCGCTGCACGCCTTCGGTCCGGCGCCGGCGTTAGCGCCAAGCATCGTCGCGAACATGGCGAAGAACAGTGGTTGATATTTGGAGCGACGTTAAAAAGATTCTCACGCCGGCGGCGCCGTTGTTGTCGGCCGCGCTCTCGATGACGGGACCGGCGGGCATGGTCGCCGGCGGGATCCTTTCCGCGGTCACCGGCAAATCGGATCCGCAGAGCATTGCGCTCGCGCTCCAGGATCCGCAGACACTGGCTCAGATCAAACTTGCCGAGATCCGCAGCGCCGATCAGCTTAACCAGGCGATCGCCGCGAATGCCACTGCACAGGCGAACACTAATACCGCGATGGCGTACAGTCCGTTTTTAATCGGCTGGCGCGCCTGGGTGGGCTATGACTGCGCGCTCGCGCTCACCTGGCAATGGGTCATCCTGCCGATCATTCAATTTGTCTGCGGACTATTCCACGTCAACGCGCCGGTGGTGGAATTCGACACCGCGGCGATGATTACCTTGCTATCGGCGATGCTCGGCGTCGCCACCTGGCATGTTGCCGATAAAGCGATCGGGGTGCCGCAGTGACGCTGCTGGAGTTTGGGCTCACGCTGGGGCTACAGGCGGTGGTCGGTGGACTGTCGGGCTTTGGAGGTGTGTACGTTTCAGTGCAGGTGCTGCGCAATGATATTTCGTGGTTGAAGCGTACTCAGCAGGAACACGGCGAACGGATCAAAGATCTGGAGCGGACGATCCCCGGTCTCTCGTTTGGAGGTAAGCGACATGGCTAAAAAGCATAGGCACAAAGGCAAAGGCCGGACCGCCGGCGGCAGAATTCGCAAGGGTTACAAGCTGACGCGCGGCGGTCGGTTGGTGCGGTGTTAGGGTTGCAGTTGAATGCCGGCGGGTAGAGCCAGTGACTGCGGTTGGGCATAGATCCGTCCTGCATCTTCCACCAGGTACACCGCCTCGCCCGCGGAAAGCGTGTAACGCGGATCCTTCGGCTGCACGAACGTCGAGTGCTGCCCATCGCTCGTCACAATCGCCACCTTCCAGCCTACCGCTTCCACGCTAGCCAACGGCCCGACCAGGGCGACGCCGGTGCTGTTGTAGATCTTCTGGTTTTCCACCGATACCACGGTCGCCGGCCAGGCTTTTTGTACGCTCGGATCTTTGACGTAGGTGAAGCCGGTGGTCATGCAGCCGGTGAGTGTTAAGAGCAGGGCGCTCAGCAATAAAATTCTCATGGGGATCTCCTTTATACCAGGGTGAATTGTCGAGGGGTTTTTGCCTGGCGGCTCAATTCTGCCAGAAGCTGCCGTTCCCAGTGCCAGGCATTGAGCTGGGGCGCGGTCCAGGTGATACCTTCCGGCGTTGTCAACTTATCCCCCTTGAGGGTCCAGCCGGACCAGGTGGGCGAAATCAGGCTGAGATCCCCCTCAATTTTGAGCTGCAAAGCGAGCAGGGGAACCGGGGGAATTCGTCGCCGGCGACGCCAGCGTCGCGCGGTCTCGGAGTGAATGGGTAAAAGCTGAGTCAGCCGGCGGACCGGCAGGGTCTCGAAGGTCATGGGCGTCTCCCGATGAGGTAGTGTTTTAAGCCAGGCCTAGCGTACGGGTCAGGCTGAACCGTCGGGCTTTCTTGCGCATAATGTATATTATGTGAATTATTGAATATTCCCTCTTGGCCAAGATGCATAGGGAGCGGCTCCCTTCGCCTTCCCTTCAAACAGGTTCCACACTGCTTATGGTTTCATTAAAAACATGCTCTAGCAGTCTGTTATGAAGGGCTTTATTCTTGTGGTATCCGCACACAGTCGCTAAATACTTTGCGCGTAATTTAGAATGCCAAGCTATTGGGGGCCACCGCAGCCAGCATGCAAATCGAAAAACGCACTTTCCGGCGCATCGAGATCGAGCATTCCGTACATATCGTGGAAGCGGATGGCAGTACCCTGCCGGCTATTGCCGTAGATATTTCTCTCACCGGCATGCAGATATTGTGCGATGGGCCCACCATGGCTCGGATCAGTCCCCATGGTGTGAAAACCAATGCGGGCCACGGGGTGCGCATCCATGTCCGTGTCGCCTTGCCGGATATGCCAGGCAGCCGCAACCGGCTGGGTTTGTTCGGACGGGTCGTAGCGGTGCGTCAAACCGGCAAGGACGAATATCGTCTGGGC
Organism: Gammaproteobacteria bacterium; assembly: GCA_049591455.1. Classification (GTDB taxonomy): domain Bacteria; phylum Pseudomonadota; class Gammaproteobacteria; order Natronospirales; family REEB76; genus REEB76. The sequence goes on along the minus strand of JBAWFA010000016.1, from coordinate 81,727 downwards.
GTTCAATTCACCGATTTCGAACCCGGTACCTACAATATCCTTGAGGTTTACATCGACAGTCATCTATAAGCCGGCTATCTCCCTGGAGCCCGGATTAGGCTCCTCTTAATCGAGGTCGTGACCGCAATGAAATGCATCAAAGTGATCGTCGTAATTCTTATTCTGACGTGTGGCGCTTTCCTGGCATATATCTATTCGGGTGTCGACGATGTCGCCGCTACCGCACCTGAAGGCCATTTCACCCGCTGGGTGCTGGGCACCGTACGGGAACGCTCCATTGACACACGCGTGCCCAATATTCCGGTGCCCCTGTTGACCGATCCCAAAATGATCGAGACCGGCTTCGTGCAGTACGACAAACTCTGCACCGGTTGTCATCTCAAGCCTGGCGAGGAAAATTCAGACATGCGTGCGGGCCTCAACCCGCGGCCGCCGTCCTTGCCACGCGTAGCTCAGTACATTAAACCGGCGAAAGCATTTTGGGTTATTAAGAACGGTATCAAAATGACGGGTATGCCCGCCTGGGGACTCACCCAGGACGATCAGACCATCTGGGCCATCGTGGCATTTATACAAACACTGCCGAACATGACAGCAAAGCAGTATCAGGCTCTGGAACAACAAACCAAACAGACCGCGGAGACTCCGGCCACGCCTGTTGCCACGCCACCCCGATCCGGTCCGCCGCCGGCAACAACACACCGCCCGTAAAAAGGGCGGTAGCTTGCGGCCGCTCTCGAATTGTCGTGGTGACGGGACGCAAAACAATAAATTTTTTAAGGTATCCGGTTACCGATACGGATAATGATCCCAGCCGTATCTCCCGCATGCCAGTCAGCCTTGCCCGTCAAATCTCCAGCGTGTGGCATGGGCGTGCCGCCTTTGGAGATGCGCGCAATGACGTTCACACTGAAGTAGTCCGACAGCTTGCGGCCTGCCAGCATGGAATCCGTATCAGTGAGCGTCACATCCAGCGGCAGATCGCGCACCTGGAATCGCCGCACTGCCAGTGGAGGACCGTCATCCTGCCCCACCGGCTCGGCAAAAACGAACAGGGTTTCATCCGGCGACACCATGTTGCGCAAGCTTGAATCCAGCGTTACGCGCACACGGATTTTAGCCGCCGTGCGGGCGACATCCGGTTTTGTTGCTGGTGCAATCGTACCTCCTGCTGCGACGATGGATTTTTCAATAATCATGCGGTATTCGGGTGGTGGATCCTGCGCCAGCAATGCTTGCCAGCGTGCCACTGCCAGGTTCTTGTCGCCGCGCTCCAACGCGCCCAGACCGCCGTACCACAGAGCCTGGGGGTTATCAGGATCCAATTGCAGGGCCTTTTCAAAGGCCGGCATGGCTTTACTCATGAAATCGTCTGGACTCGACAGCGTGACAGCTTCGCCGTAACTCGCCAGCACGTCGGCATTGCTGTCAGCAGACAACGTACGTGCATGGGCATAGGCATTTGCGGCATCTGCAAACCGGCCCATGATGAGATAGGCATGGCCGAGCATCTCCCAACCCTGTAAATCACCCTGATCCGTGGTACCGAGCCGATGGGCCAGTTGCGCCACCATCTGCTCCACCGAGTACACGCTCGCCTGTCTGATCCCTTCCACGCCCACACGCCAACTTCCCAGTTGCCAGTAAAGACCTCCGGCAACTGCAACCATGAGCAGCGCAACGATGCCGGCCGCAAGACGATTGCCGCGTGCTTGTGCGGCATGCTCGCGGTTGGTTTGGGCCTCGCGCAAACTCGTGTCCAACTCGCTATCGAGATCACGATGCGCGGCGGCATAATCCTCCGGCGCCAGACGTCCTGCCTCAAGGTCCCGGTCCAGTTCCTCCACACGTGCCGCGTGCACAGCGCGGTTGGCGGCGTCGGGCGATAGGCGCGGTCTGGGGTGCGCGCGCCAAAGCGGCACCGCGACACAGGCTGCTGCCACGAGGATCATCAATGCCGCCACCAGGATGAAACTCACGGACCGCTCTCCCCTGCCCTGTCCATGCGCGCGCGCTGGCGCAGGATGAAGACCAGCGCGACCAACGCGATCAGCAACAGCACGAACGGACCTGCCCACAGCAGCCAGGTGTTCGGCTGTACGGGTGGCTTGTAAAGCACGAAATCGCCGTAACGCTTCACCATGAAATTCTTGATTTCCTCATCGTTTTTGCCTTCGGTGACCATACGGTGCACCTGGCGGCGGAAATCCGCGGCCAGAGGCGCATCCGAATTGGCGATGCTCTCGTCAAAGCACTGCAGACAGCGAAAATCGTGAATCAGATTTTCATAACGCTGCTGCAGCTGCGGGTTGCTGAAAGCCGGTTCACTGTCCACAGCGTGCGCCCGCGGCAGCCACAAACATGCCACGCTCATGACAATGAAAAGCAGGAGTACTGAATGCTTCATGTGCCTACGCGGCGCAAGGCCTCGATGCGCGGCAGCAGGTTGTTCTGAATCACGTCAGGCGTGAGCGGACCGATGTACTTGTAGCGGATGATGCCGTGCTGATCTATCAGAAAAGTCTCCGGCGCGCCGTACACCCCCCAGTTGATGGCCACGTTGCCGGTAGCGTCAAATGCCACCGCCGCATACGGATTGCCTTTCTGCGCCAGCCAGTCGAGCGCGTCCTGATGATCGTCCTTGTAATCCAGTCCGTAAACAGGAATGACATTCTGTTTCGCGAATTGCACCAGGGTCTGCTGCTCGTCGCGGCAGGCCACACACCAGGTGGCCCAGACATTCAGGATCGAGATCTTCCCGAGAAATTCCTGCTGCGTGAAAGACTGCCGTGGATCATCCAGGCGCGGCAGACTGAACGCGGGCACGGATTTGCCGATCAAGGGCGAGGGCAAAATGCGCGGATCGAGATACAGGCCACGCCAGAAGACTGCCACCAGGGCCAGCAGCACGATAATGGGGGACGAAAACAGGAGCGTGCGCTTCATCAAGGGTTCTCCGATTCCAACTTGCCGCCCGCTTCCACCGGCACCGCGCCGGGATCAACAAGCCGGTTTTTTTCGTTTAACGGCCGGCGGTAGCGGCGATCGGATACTGCCAAAAAGCCGCCCAACATCATCACTAGCCCACCCAGCCAGATGAATCGCACCAGCGGCTTGTACTGGAAGCGCACGCTCCAGCTGTTGTTGCCGACGGGATTGCCCAGCGCCACGTAGAGATCGCGGAACAGGCCCGGATTGATTGCAGCTTCCGTGGTCACGGTACTGGTGAATTGACGTTTTTCCGTGTACATCGTGTCCAGCTGATCGCCGTTGTGGCTGACTAAGAATGTGCCCTGCACGGCTTGATAATTCGGACCTTGCACATTCTTGACGCCCTCAAAGGTGAACTCATAGCCATGCAACGCCACCACCGAGCCGGGCCGCACCACATGATCCTGGGCCACGCTCAGGGTACTGGTGACGGTAACGCCCAGGATCAACAGGCCAGCGCCGAAATGCGCCACGCTCATGCCCAATACCGAACGCGGCAGGGTCAGGTGCTGCCCCTTCCAGCGTTGCCACAGGCGGGTAACCGGTTCCTGGAGCGCCGTGAAAAGTGTCCAGGCGGCGAGAATAATGCCGGCGGCGGCAACCATATCGGTTTCTGCATGCATGATGAGGATCGCCAGCACACCGATCACCACTGCCAGAATAATAAGCAGCCGCAGTTTGCGCCCGGTATCCGCGGCGCTGCCGTGTTTCCAGCGCACGTAAGGGCCGATGCCGATGGCGATGAAGAACGGAATCATGAGCGGAATGAACACTGCATCGAAGTATGGCGGCCCCACCGACAGGCGCCCCAAATTGAGCGCGTCGAGCAGCAGCGGATACAGCGTACCAAGTAACACCGCCGCGGCCGCCACCACCAGGAATATGTTGTTGATTAGCAGCAAGGTTTCCCGGGAAAACATCTTGAAACCGCCGCCGCGCGCCAATGTGGGCGAACGCCAGGCGTACAGCGCCAGGGCCGCGCCCACGAATACACCGATCATGCCGAGAATGAACACGCCGCGCTTGGGATCAACCGCAAAAGCATGTACGGAAATCAGTACACCGGAGCGCACCAGGAAAGTGCCGAGCAGACTCAGGGAAAAAGCCATGATGGCCAGCAATGCCGTCCAGCTTTTAAAAGCGCCGCGTTTTTCCGTCACCGCCAGCGAATGCATCAGCGCCGTGCCTACGAGCCAGGGCATGAAGGATGCGTTCTCCACCGGATCCCAGAACCACCAGCCGCCCCAGCCAAGTTCGTAATAGGCCCACCAACTGCCCAGGGTGATACCGAAGGTCAGAAACAGCCACGCGACCGTGGTCCAAGGCCGCGACCAGCGCGCCCAAACGCCGTCCATGCGGCCGCCCAGCAATGCGGCGGCGGAAAAAGCGAAAGCCACGGACATGCCCACATATCCCATGTACAACATGGGTGGATGAATAGCCATGGCCGGATCTTGAAGTATGGGATTCAGGTCCTGGCCCTGAGTCGCAGGCGGCAGCAGACGCGTGAACGGATCGGAAGTTGCAAGCATGAACAACAGGAAACCGATGCTGATGATGCCCAGCACGCCCAGCACGCGGCTTGCAAATTCCTGCGGCAAATGACGGCTAAACCGCGTCACAGCCAGTGTCCAGATGGCCAGCACGAAAATCCACAGCAGCAGCGAGCCTTCGTGGGCACCCCACACCGCCGTGATTTTGTAAGGCCAGGGCAATGCCGTATTGGAATTCTCGGCGACATAGGCCACGGAAAAATCATTGCTTAGGAACGCATACACCAGCGCCGCGAACGCCAGCGCCACGAACAGTGACTGTGCCACCGCCGCCGGCCGTGTGACGTTCATCCAGATGAGATTGCCGCGCTGCGCGCCTACGAGGCCGAAAATACTCTGAGCCAGCGCAAGACACAGCGCGATGATGAGCGCCAGATGACCGAGTTCTGGAATCATGAGCGCCCCTGTGCCACCGAGGCGGCTTGTTGGGCCTCGGCTTTCTTTATGGAGGCCGTCACTTCCGGCGGCATGTACTTGGCATCATGCTTGGCCAGCACCTGATCGGCCACGAACAAGTTATTCTTATCGAGCTTGCCGTACACCACGATGCCCTGCCCCTGACGGAACAGGTCTGGCAAAATTCCGGTATACACCACTGGTATCGAACGCTGCATGTCGGTAAGTGTGAAATGCACAGTCATGCTGCCTGGTGTGCGCGTGACGCTGCCGAGCGCCACCAGTCCTCCCATGCGAAACTGTTGACCGACGTGTGCGTCACCCGCGGCTACCTGTGCGGGCGTGAAGTAATACAACAGGTTTTTCCGGAACGCCTGCAAAGCCAAGCCGGTAGCGACCGCCACACCCGCCACGATAACGGCAACAACCAGCATGCGTTTGCGGCGAACAGGTGTCATGGCTGATTGTTCCCATTGCCGGCACGGCGGCGCAGTTGTTTCAACAATGCACGTTGCTGGCGTCCCGGCAATACCGCATTGGCAATCAATACCACCAGCGCAACACCGTAGGCAGGCCAGACGTAGGCAGCGTAGCCGCCCATGCTGAGGAATTCATGCCAGGAACTCACGACTTCTGCACCAGTTCCCGCACCCAGGATGCATTACGTTCCCGTTGCAGCACTTCTACCTGCAGGCGCTTGAGAATGAACGCAGCGAAATACAACATGAAGCCGGCAATCATGATGAATAACGGGATATACATGCTGGGTGGAATGTCCGCGCGCGCGCCGAAGAATACCGTGGGGCCCTGATGCAGGGTGTTCCACCATTTTACCGAATAATGAATGATTGGGACATTCACGATGCCCACCAGCGCCAGAATGGCACTCGCCCGGTCGCCGGTGCGCCGGTCCTCAAAGGCGCGATTGAGCGCGATGTAGCCGAAATACAGAAACAGCAAAACCAGCTCGGAAGTCAGTCGTGCGTCCCATACCCAGTACGTGCCCCACATGGGTTTCCCCCACAGGGAACCGGTTACCAGCGCCAGGAACGTGAACGATGCACCCAGCGGCGCGGCCGCGGCCGAAACCGCGTGGGCAAGTTTCATGCGCCAGATAAGGCCGATGGCGGCGGCCACCGCCATGACCACGTACACGAACAGCGACATCCAGGCGCTCGGCACATGCACGTACATGATGCGGAAACCGTCACCCTGCTGGTAATCCGGCGGCGCCAGCCACAAGCCGCCGTAGAGTCCCGCCACAATTACCAGCAGGCTCAGCCAGCCCAGCCAGGGAGCGAGCTTACCCGCAAACTTGTAAAAGTATGGTGGTGAAGCAAGTTTGTGAAACCAGATGAACATTTGGAATTTCCTGCCTGTCAAGTTTCCAAGCTCACGCGCAGTCCGCCCGCGACCGCAAACGGCGCGAGTGTCACTGCCAACGCCAGCATGGCACCGAGAAAATACAACGGCGCTGCGATCGGTTCGCCGAGGGCCGCGCGTTCCGTTGCGGCAGTGCCGAAGATCAACACCGGTATCGTCAACGGCAGTACCAGAATGGGCAGCAGCATGCTGCTGCGCCGCAGGCCCACCGTAAGCGAAGCGCCCACCGCGCCCAGAAAACTCAGCACAGGCGTGCCCAGCAGCAAACTTATCAGCAGCACATCCATGGCGCTGCCCGGGTAATCCAGCATCATTGCCATAAGCGAAGACAGAATCACCAGCGGCAACTCGGTCACCAGCCAGTGGGTGAATACCCGCAAAGACACCAGCCATTCCAGTGACGCGGGACTCAATAACATCTGTTCCAGGCTGCCGTCTTCATAATCGCTCTTGAACAGACTGTCCTGGCCGATCAAACTCGCAAGTAATGCCGCCACCCAGATAACGCCCGGCGCCAGGCGCCGCAACAACTCCGGTTCCGGACCCAGCGCCAGTGGAAACAGGGCCGTGACAATCACGAAAAAAATGACCGGTGTCGCCAGTTCGCCGCGGCGACGATACGCCAGGCGCAGATCCCGTTGAATTAGCGCAGCGGCTTTCATGCCACGCCTCCCAGTAACAGGGTTTTGACCGGGAAGGGTCTCAAGTCCAAAGGCTGATGCGTAGCGAATACCGCGAGTCCACCGCCGGCCAGATGCGTCTTCAGCATCTCCGCCAGCAAATCCACTCCTGCCGCATCCAGGCCCGCAAGTGGTTCGTCCAGAAACCACAGGGACACGCGAGCCAACAGCAAGCGCGCCAGCGCGGTGCGCCGCCGCTGCCCCATAGACAGCATTCCGCAGGATAAATCAGCGCTGGCGCTCAAACCCATCCGCTCCAAAGCCGCTTCGATATCACCGATCCTGGGCATTGCCAGCAGCGCGCTGAACACCGCCAGATTTTCCCGCGGACTCAATCCCAGCTTCACGCCGTTGCTGTGACCGAGATAGGCCAGTGCAGAGCGGTATTCCAATCCATTCTGGCGCAAAGTCTGGCCGCACCAGCGCAGCTCGCCCTCGTCAGCCCGGCCGAGCCCGGTGAGTACGCGAATCAGGGAAGTTTTACCGGAACCGTTCGGCCCCTGCACATGCAGCGCTTCGCCGCTCATCAACTGGAAGCCGATGTCCCGGCACAAGCAGCGCTCGCCGCGCCAAATGCCCAGATTGTGTAAAGAAAGCGCCTGCGGAACCACCGCCATGACGATCAATGTTGCCGGGGCCGGACTCGAAAAGAGCCGGTAAGCTGTTGATTGTTCTGGATATATCCCACGTATCCACTGCCTGTTACCGTGGTGTTACTCGTGCCCACGGGTTCAATGTCGCATTACGAAGCAAGCCACATTGTATCGTGTCGCTAATAAGCCTGGGCACCGTTCAGTTTATTATGGATAGCCGGTGCGATCAGAGGTTCTTGTATGGCCACATTCCACGGACCAGAAACCAAACAATTTGCTGCAACTGTGCCGGGTGAGCTGCTCACCTATTACGCATCAAATGGCGATGCAAAACTGGTGGGAATCAGTATCAGGTTTTTTGCCGGCCCACATCCCAACGGGTTGCTGGTGTTGAAATCCCTGCCCGCAGGAGCCGATAAGGTATTTCCATACATCATGGCCATAGAGACCGGGAACCAACTCTGCTGCAGCTTCGGAACCGAATTCCACATCCAGTCAACGACACCGCCGGCTGAAATTATTTACTCTGAGAACCTGAAAGCGGGACGCATACTTTACACACACGATATACCATCCATGCCGGTGATTTGTTGCTCTCATGCACAGAGTACGCAATTTATCTCAATGGAAACATGGAAAACTGTTGGAGGCCCGCATGTTGGGAAACTCACCACGCAACTTCCAAAATGGCGGGTATTGAAAACTACAAAGCTAGGTGGCAGCTTCGAGTTAGAAGAATTCGCGACATTCCCAGCGTGAGATCAAAAAAAGCACCCCGAAGGACGCTCGGTATTAGTCAGTGCGCCAATGCCGGCACTTGAGCGTCGTTCGTTCGGGTGCCATATTGTGATGCTCTCCCGGGGGTGGTGTAGCGGGTCGTCCGAGAAAGCCTCTGGATTGGCTGCGCTAGAGGGGTTTTCCTTGCGCTTGACCGGTAGCTTAATTACTTAGGCAATTCGATTTGAAGTAGTTTTTTATTCAACTTCGCGTATGTAGAATCATCCGTCATACAAGGTATGACAATACCATTCATATAACTTTTCGGCATGTTGATCTTAACAAAGTGGTTGTATTGCGTAGCAGTTGTGTGATCTTGAGGCGTGGGCGTCTGTTGGCCTCTAGCCTCTTCATTGCATAAAAATCCTGCGCCGTAGCTGAATAACGCTACCACGAGTATTAGCACTGCGGACCTCATATTGGCGGACTCCATTTCTGATGTATAGGTTGTGAAATTCCCAAAAATAAGGCGCGCGTATATCGCCGGTCTTGTGGCGTCTTGGGACCCCCTAAAACGCGCGAATGGTGCCCGAGGCCGGACTCGAACCGGCACAGCCGTTGCCAGCTAACGGATTTTAAGTCCGTTGCGTCTACCTGTTCCGCCACCCGGGCCGGAAAAGCCACGTTCATTGGAGGCTAGGGTCGGAATTGAACCGGCGTACACGGCTTTGCAGGCCGCTGCATGACCACTCTGCCACCTAGCCCTACCTTGGAAAGTAAAAAAAGCCTGCGAAATTTACCATAAATAGCCGGTCTCCTTCAGGCCGCAAGCCATTGAAAGTAGGCAGGGAAAACAAAAAACCCCGGCTGTTAACCGAGGTTTCAATGCTGGAGCGGGAAACGAGGCTCGAACTCGCGACCTCAACCTTGGCAAGGTTGCGCTCTACCAACTGAGCTATTCCCGCCTGCAGGGGCCGATATTGTAGGGTCATGCCGCGCCCTGTCAAGGCAACAGAACCGGCTTCAACGTTCGCGGCTGAGTTCCGGCCAGGCGGCGAGCAGATAAAGGCACATGGACCAGAGCGTCAAAGCCGCGGCGATCACCAGCAATCCGATGCCGACGTTGTACACCGGAACCACGCCAATCGGATAGCGGTACAACAGCAGCACGATGGCCAGCATCTGCGCAGCGGTTTTGCTCTTGCCGAGCCAGGTCACCGCTACGCGCTTGCGCGCGCCCAATTCCGCCATCCATTCGCGCAAGGCGGAGATGGTGATCTCCCTGCCGATGATGATCATGACTGGAATCGCCATGGCCACGCGCGGGTCCGCTTGCAGGATCAGCACCAACGCCACCACCACCATGAGTTTGTCCGCCACCGGATCCAGGAATTCACCGAACCGCGAGGTCTCGTTCCAGCGGCGTGCCAGCCAGCCGTCGAACCAGTCGGTGATGCCCGCCAGCGCGAAGATCGCGGCGCTCAACGGCGGCGCCCAGACAAACGGCAAATAGTAAACCACCACAAACACCGGGATGAGCGCGATGCGCAGCAGCGTCAAAACGTTTGGCGAGTTGAGTTTCACGCGCGATTCTCAGTTATCCGTATGGAACAGGTCATAGATGCGTTCCGCAAGTTCGTGGCTGATGCCGTGCACGCTCGCCAGATCCTCGACCCCGGCACGCGCCACTCCCTGCAAGCCGCCGAACTGCTTGAGCAGTTGCTGGCGGCGTTTTGGCCCCAGGCCCGGAACGCTTTCCAGCACAGACGCAGTGCGCGCCCGCGCGCGCCGTTGCCGATGGCCGGTAATGGCGAAACGGTGCGCCTCGTCGCGGATCTGCTGGATCAGGTGCAGGGCCGGTGAGTCCGGCGGCAGTATAAGTGGCGCGTCCCAGCCCGACAAGAAAAGCTGTTCGAGCCCCGGCCGGCGCGCCGGGCCCTTGGCCACGCCTGCCAGCGTCACGCCTTCCACCTGCAATTCTTCCAGCACCTTTTCCGCTGCGTGCAACTGGCCCTTACCGCCGTCAATGAACAGCACATCCGGCACTATGCCCTCGCCTTTCTTCAGCCGCGTGTAGCGACGCATGAGCGCTTGGCGCATCGCGCCGTAATCGTCGCCCGGCGCAATGCCTTCGATGTTGAAGCGGCGGTAATGTCCCTTGAGCGGGCCGTTGGCATCGAATACCACACAGGACGCCACTGTGCCCTCGCCCATGGTGTGGCTGATATCGAAACATTCGAGCCGCGCGGGCAGTTGATCCAGTTCCAGGACTTCCTGCAGCGCTTCAAAGCGCTGGCGCAGGTCTGCATCCATGGCGAGCCGCAGGCTCAGTGACTGGACGGCATTGGCCTCGGTCAAGACCAGAAGCCTCTTGCCTTCGCCACGCACCGGATGCCGGATGGTTACATGCTTGCCGCATTGTCCGGAAAGGGTTTCCTGCAGCAGCATTTCATCCTCGATCTTCTCGGAAACCAGGATTTCTTTGGGAATGTCCCGGCCAAGATAATACTGCGGCAGAAATGCCGACAGCACTTCCCGGGTGGAGGTTTCGCCGGTTACTTTCGGATAGAAACTGCGGATGCCAAGATTGTGTCCGCCGCGCACCAGCATGACGGCGATGCAATGAATGCCGCTGCGCGAATTCGCGGCAATCACGTCGTAATCGCCGTGTTCCGCGCTGATGTGCTGGCGCGCGCTGGTACGGCGCAGGCTGCTGATCTGGTCACGGTAGCGCGCTGCCAGCTCGAATTCCCGGCGCGCGGACGCTTCTTCCATACGCCGCACCATGGCGTCAATCACCTCGCGGGTGCGCCCTTCCAGAAACAGAATGGCGTGCCGTACATCGCGGGCATATTCCTCCTGGCTGATCAGTTTTACGCAGGGCGCCGAGCAATGTTTAATCTGGTATTGCAGACAGGGGCGGCTGCGGTTCCTGAAAAATATGTCATTGCACTGGCGCAGTAAAAACAGTTTCTGCAGAAGATTTACCGTCTCGCGCGCCGCATGCGCGTTTGGATAAGGACCAAAGTATTGCCCCGCTTCATGCCGCCTGCCGCGATAGATGGTAAGCCGTGGAAATGTTTGTTCCGTATAGAAGCGTATATAGGGGTAACTTTTATCATCCCGCAACACCACGTTGTAGCGTGGCCGATGCTTCTTGATGAGATTGTTTTCCAGCAGCAAGGCCTCAGTTTCAGTATGCGTTACGGTCACGTCAACGGACGCCATGTGCGTCATCATGGCCTGGTTCTTGGGCGACACGCCGCTCTTGCGAAAATAGCTGCCGAGGCGTTTTTTCAGATTACCCGCTTTGCCCACATACAGAATTTCACCGTGCGCATCCAGCATGCGGTACACGCCCGGCGCGCTGGTGACGTTCTTCAAAAAACGCTCACTGTCGAAAACCTGAATCGTTTCTGTCATGTCGGTGGTTCCGTGGCATCCAGCCTCTTGCGGGCCTGCGCGATCACCAATTCAAACATAACAGTGGTCAGGCGCCGGGTCTGGGTGTTGTAACGGCTGCAGTGATAGGAATCCAGCAGCATGCGTGCCCCATCCAGTCTGTGTTCCATTCCGTGTTTGAAGGTAAGCATTCGCGGCTTCAAGTCCAGCGCCCTCAGCACGGCGTCGTGGGCGATGCGGCCCAGAGCCAGGATCACCGCGTTTATCGGCAACTCCGCCAGTTCCGCACGCAGGTAACGATTACAGGTGCTGACTTCGGTTGTGCTGGGTTTGTTTTGCGGCGGTACGCATTTCACCGCATTGGTAATGCGGCAATCGCGCAGGCTCAATTCATCATCCACGTCAACGGATTCTGGAGCACTGGCAAAACCGAATTTGTGCAAAGTACGATACAACAGGACCCCGGCATAATCGCCGGTGAACGGCCGGCCCGTGGCATTGGCGCCATGCAGGCCCGGCGCCAGTCCCACGATCAAAAGACGGGCGTTTGGATCGCCAAAAGGCGCCACCGGCCGACCATGGTAATCAGGATGCATGCGCCGTACGCCAGCGAGAAATTTCGCCAGCCGGGGACAGCGGGTGCAGCGGGGATTGAAACAGGCATCTTGCATGGCAAGAAGAGTGTACCCGACTGCCGCGCATACCTGCGCGTCAATCGCGAATGCCGGCGCGTTCCGATTTCTCTTCAATGATGCCGTAGCGCAGGGCCAGTCGGGTCAGCTCCACCGCATTGCTGACGCCAAGTTTCTGGAACAGGCGCGCGCGATAGGTGCTGACGGTCTTGGGACTCACATGCAGTTTTGCGGCGATGGCCTGTGGCGACTGCCCGCCGGTAATCATCAGCATGACCTGGGTTTCGCGTTGCGACAGTTGCTCGAACGGCGAGTTGGTGTTGCCGCCCACCTTGGCGAGCGCCAGTTGCTGGGCGATGGCAGCGGTGATGTAGCGCTTGCCCGCGTGCACCTGGCGGATGGCGTTGACGATTTCCTCGGCGGCGCAGTCCTTGGTGAGATAGCCGTGCGCGCCGGCTTCCATCAGGCGCAGGGGATACGGTTCGGTGGCATGCACCGACACCACGATGACTTTCACGGCAGGATTCCGCGTCAACAGTTTGCGCGTCGCTTCCAGGCCACCGATGCCCGGCATGCTTACGTCCATCAGCACCACGTCGGGTTTGAGTTCGCGGCACAAGGGAATCGCCGCCTCGCCGGATTCGGCTTCCCCGGCGATGCGCACGTCCGGCGTATCTTCAAGTATCAGACGGATCCCTGTCCGGACGAGCTTGTGGTCATCCACCAGCAAGACACGGATCATGGCTACCCCCGTTGCTTCGCCGAACCTGGCAGGGCCGGGTTGAAGGTTACGGTAAATTATGCGGGTCGGCAAACCGTCACTGACCTGCAACAGTCCTCTCGCCCCTTGTGGGAGAGGGCTTATCGCGAAGCGATGAGCGGGCGCACCGGTATGGGCGCCCTGGACTTTCAGGCGAGCAAGATTGCGCAGTCTGATAAGGAATGAGGGGGGAGATGAGTTCTTGGGTCGGCAAAAAATTGCCGACCTACTCCATATGCTTGATTACCGCATCACCAAACCCCGAGCAGCCCACCAGCGTGGCGCCGGGTATCAGGCTCTGCATTTTTTCTTCCACGTTCCTGCGGCCGGCGATATCGCGTTTGGAAACCCGGATCGCCTGCCGCAGCCGCGCGAGATCGTAGGTCATGATCTTGGCGGCGATGGTGCGCGCCATGCCGTGCATGATCTTGTCTGCGGCTTCGCTCCAGCCGAGATAACGCAGCATCATCTCCGCCGACAGGATGATGGAACCGGGATTCACGCGGTCCTTACCGGCGAAACCCGGCGCGGTGCCGTGGGTGGCTTCGAATACCGCATAACCGTCGCCGATGTTGCCGCCCGGCGCGATGCCGATGCCACCCACCTGCGCGGCGAGCGCGTCGGAAATATAATCGCCGTTCAGATTCAGCGTGGCGATTACGTCGAAATCTTCCGGCCGCATGAGGATCTGTTGCAGGAAATTGTCGGCGATAACGTCCTTCACCACGATATCGTGACCGGTCTTGGGATTTTTGAATTTGCACCACGGGCCGCCGTCAATGTCCAGGGCGCCGAATTCTTCCTTTGCCACCTGATAACCCCAGTTGCGGAACGCGCCCTCGGTGTACTTCATGATGTTGCCCTTGTGCACCAGGGTCACCGACACGCGGTCGTGGTCTATGCAATAGCGAATGGCCTTGCGCACCAGCCGCTGCGAACCTTCCTTGGACACCGGCTTGATGCCGATGCCGGAGCTGTTCGGAAAGCGGATACCCGTCACGCCCATCTGCTGCTGCAGGAAGGTGATGACCTTGTGAACCTCCGGCGTACCGGCGGCCCACTCGATGCCGGCGTAGATGTCCTCGGTATTTTCGCGGAACACCACCATGTCGGTGAGTTCCGAATCCTTCATGGGCGTGGAAACGCCCGGAAAATAGCGGATCGGCCGCACGCAGGCATACAGGTCCATGGCCTGGCGCATGGCCACGTTGAGTGAGCGGATGCCCCCGCCTATCGGCGTGCCCAGTGGGCCCTTGATGGAAACCACGTATTCGCGCAACGCGTGCAGGGTTTCTTCCGGCAAATACATATCCTTGCCGTATTTCTGCACCGCCTTTTCGCCGGCGTAAACTTCCATCCAGCCGATCTTGTGTTTGCCGGCATACGCCTTTTGCACCGCCGCATCCGTGACCTTGCGCATGACCGGTGTTACATCCATGCCGATGCCGTCGCCTTCGATAAAAGGGATAATGGCCTTTTCCGGGACGCTTAAAGTGGAATCGCTGTTGATGGTGATGCGCTCGCCATCTTTCGGCGTCGTGATTTTTTCAAATTTCATGGGCGGGGCCTTTGATGAAAACCGAATGCGGAAATTGCGGCGCGGCGGACTCGGCGCAGGCATAATCATAACATGCGGCTTTTTGATTCCCGCTTTCCATTCAAAATGAACATGCCATCCCGCCAACTAAGACAGGTGTTGTTTACCGGGTTTGAACCATTCAGGTGGGTATTTTGCGGCGAAGCATGCACCAACAGCCTGCGTGAATGTCATCTGGCCAGTCAAGGCCAAATCGACAGTCTGGACCAGCGAGCCTAGCAACATACACACCGCGAGCAGACTCAAGAATACAATCATGAATATCGCCACCATAAGCAAAGTATGTGCATTGAGCTGTAGCGGCGTGCCCGGCTTGAAGCGTGCCAATTCCTGATATTTGATCACGCCAACAGTGATCAAATAGAAGGCCAGGAACATTCCTGCAAACTGAAAGCCAACTATCTGAAGCCTGTATTTCTTCTTCAGACGATATAAATTAAAACTGCGACTCCATAGACCCATAATTCACCTGTCGTCCCCATGTAATTTGAAACAGGATACTAAATATAGCTTGTGCTTCGGCGCATGCTTTGTCCGCGTCGGGCTCAAGCCTCGCCGACCAAGCGAGCGGTTTTTGGATCGTAGGTCACACCGGTAATCGAGCCATCCCGAACCCGCTTCACCGCTTCATCGATCGCGGACAACGGCACCAGGAACCACTCGCGTGGCCGGACTGGATTTCCGAAGCGATCCTGGATGGTCAAGTCGAGCTGCGCAGGAGCGAAGATGCGGTGCAACAGGTTTTCCAGCTTCGTGCGGTTGATACCCGACAGCTTGTAGGTCGCGACGACTTCCACTTCCGCAAGCAGGTACGTTGCATCGTGAGCCGCGTGAGCGATACGTGTTTCGACTTTGCCGCCAGTCACGCCGATTTTGTGGATCAGCTCACGGTGCTCGGCAACATACGGTTGGTCCGATAAGCTGCGCAGCACATAGATCGTGCCGCTCTCGATATCCCCCTCGTCCATGACCCCACTGAATAGCGGACCGGCATCCGAGTCGGTCAACTGGCGATCAGTCAGCCGGCGCCCTGCTTCATCCTTGTATAACGCACGTTGTAATGACCGCAGCAACAGGTCGCTCTCCGTACCGCGCCGGGTTCGCAGACCGCAATATGGATATTGTTACGCTGAAGGACGCCACCCGGCACATCGGACTTGTTGGTGTTGCCTTTGCGTAGACGGTCGATAGTCGCCGGCTTGTTGCCGAAGGCCGCCAGGAACGCGAACGGAAATTCGCCGGCATCAAAGGACTGCGCAGCCAGTTCCGATACGGCGGTTTCGATTTCTACAGCATTCATGGGTTGCGCAAGATCTGCACCGGAACGGCGCCGAAATCCATGGCCGCATAGTCCTGCACCATCCAGCCGCACGCGGCAAGATGCGCGTCTATTTGCTCCCTGGCTTTCTTTTCCGGTGCAGGCGGTGTCATGAACTGCAAGACCCCTTGGCTTAGTGCCTGACGAAATCGGGAAATTGTTATTTCTTCGCTTTTCTCGCCACAATCCGCATGGCCATTTCCAGCGCCTGTTCGTAGTTGAGACGCGGGTCCACCTGGGATTTGTAGGCGCGCTCCAGATCGGTGTCGGTCAGGCCGCGGGCGCCGCCGGTGCATTCGGTCACGTCGTCGCCGGTGAGTTCGAAGTGCACACCGGCCAGCACACTGCCCAGTTGTCCGTGCAGAGTGAAGGCCGCTTCCAGTTCTTCCAGAATGTTTTCGAAGCGCCGGGTCTTGAGGCCGCTGGCGGTGGTTTCGGTGTTGCCGTGCATGGGATCACAGATCCACAACACCTGCCGGTTTTTCTGCTGCACCGCTTCGACCAGCGCCGGCAGTTTGGCATTGATGTGTTTCGCGCCGAAACGATGGATCAGCGTGAGCCGGCCCAGTTCGTTGTCAGGGTTCAGCACTTCGCAGAGTGCCAGCAAATGCTCCGCGCTCAAGCCGGGGCCGACTTTCACGGCAATGGGATTGGCGATGCCGCGGAAGTATTCCACGTGGGCGCCGTGCAGGTCGGCGGTGCGCATGCCGATCCAGGGGAAATGGGTCGCCAGGTTGTACCAGCGGCCGGCTTCGGTCACGAACTGGGTCTGGGCCTGCTCATATAAAAGGTGCAGACCCTCGTGGCTGGTGAAGAAGTCTATGCTGCCGCTTTCGGACAGCGGCTGGCCGGAGATGGTCTCCATGAAATTCAGCGAGTCCACGATGGATTGCACGATGCGCCGGTATTCCGCTTCCAGCGGCGAATTGCGCACGAAATCCAAATCCCAGTATTCCGGATGATGCAGGTCGGCGAAGCCGCCATCCACCAGCGCGCGGACATAATTCAGCGTGAGCGCGGCGTGTTCGTAACCGCGCAGCATGAGCGTGGGATCGGCGGCCCGTTCGGCGGTAGAAAAGCCGGCTCGGTTAATGATGTCGCCGCGGTAACTCGGCAAGGTCAGGCCGTCGCGGGTTTCGTGTCCGGCGGAACGCGGTTTGGCGTACTGGCCCGCGATACGGCCGACACGGATGACGCGCTTCTTCAAACCGTGCACCAGCACCAGGCTCATCTGCAGGAGAATCTTGAGTTTGTTGGCGATGGGTTCGGCGGTGCAATCGTCGAAACTTTCGGCGCAATCGCCGCCCTGTAGCACGAAACGCTCGCCGCGCCCGGCTTCCGCCAGTTGACGCCGCAGCTTGTCCACCTCGCCCCAGGTCACCAACGGCGGCAGTTGATGGATTTCCGCCAGCGCGCGCGCAACCGCCGCGCTATCGGCGTACAGTGGTTGCTGGCCGGCATTGCGTGACTGCCAGCTTTCCGGTTGCCATTTTTGCGTGAATTTGTTGTCCATGAGGCGCACCATGCTACACGGCGCGCATGACAGGGGAAAGCACGGGATGCGGCGAGTCTGCGGTTTGTGGCAAAATTAGCGTTTTCACGGGCCAACGCCCGCCTTTTTCCCAGCGCGCTCATTTCACTTTTTTGATTGACGGGCCGCGCATCGCGCCATCCGGTAATCCGAATCCAGCGCGGGTTGAACCGACAGGAGTTTCGTAATGCATCGTGTTCTGGTACTCGGGGCCGGCAAGATCGGTTCCCTGCTTTCCGGCCTGCTGGCCGCTTCGGGGGATTACCAGGTTGATCTGGCTGACGTGAACGGGCATGCCGCACAAGCGGTGGCGGCCGGGCACAAGCTCGCCAACATCAAGACGCATCAGGTGGACGCCCGCAATGCTGAGGCGCTGGAAAAGCAGTTGAAGGCGCATGGCGTGGATGCGGTGATCTCCAGCCTGCCCTACTTCTGCAATCCGTCGGTGGCGGAAGCGGCGCGCAAGTTCAACCTGCACTATTTCGACCTCACGGAAGACGTGGAAGTGACCCGTGCCGTGACCAAAACCGCTGCCGGCGCCAGCAGCGTGTTCGCGCCGCAATGCGGTCTCGCACCGGGTTTTATCAGCATCGCCGGCAATGAACTCATGAGCCATTTCGATGAAGTGCAGGACGTGAAACTGCGGGTCGGCGCCCTGCCCCAGAATTCCAGCAGCATGAGCAAGTACGCGCTCACCTGGTCGTCGGACGGCGTCATCAACGAATACGGCAACCTGTGCTACGGCATCGTCAACGGCAAACCCGCCACACTCCTGCCGCTGGAAGGTTTGGAAACTATTCAGTTGGAAGGCAGGCTGTACGAAGCCTTCAACACTTCCGGCGGCCTGGGATCGCTGGCCGAAACCTGGGGAGGCAAGCTGCGCAATCTCAGCTACAAGACCATGCGCTATCCCGGCCATTGCGAAATCATGCGTGTGCTCATGAACGATATGCGCCTGAACGAGCACCGCGATGAATTCAAGGCCATCCTGGAGCGCGCCGTGCCGCGCACCGTGCAGGATGTGGTGCTGGTTTATGTATCGGTGACCGGTATGCAGCACGGCAAGTTCATGGAGGAAAACTACATGAACGCCACCTATCCGCAGGAAATCGCCGGCAAGCTCTGGTCCGCGATCCAGGTCACCACCAGCGCCGGTGTGTGCGCTGTGGTGGACCTGGTACTGAAGAAACCGGGCGCCTACAAGGGCTTGGTGAAACAGGAACAGTTCAAGCTTGGCGACGTGCTCGCCAACCGCTTTGGCAAAGCCTATGCCCAGGCGGAAACCGCAGAACTGTCGGCGCGGTTGGTGCGCACCGGAGAAGCCGTCAAACAATTCGTGGCCTGAGCGGGAGTGCGACGATGACGGATGTGAACAAGTTGCTCGCCAGCCTCGATCTGGAACAGGACAACGTTGGTACCTGGACTCCGAGTGGCGGCTGGCGCAAGAGCACCGGCGGCCAGGTGCTGGAATCCATCAATCCCGCTACTGGCAAAGTCATCGCGCGCGTGCATTGCGCCACGCAAGCAGATTACGAGCAGCTTATCCGGGACGCACAAGAGGCATTCAAGGTTTGGCGCGACGTGCCGGCGCCAAAGCGCGGCGAAGCCGTGCGGCTCATCGGCGCGGCCCTGCGCGAACACAAAGATGCGCTCGGCAGTCTGGTGTCGCTGGAGATGGGCAAGATCAAACCGGAAGGCGACGGCGAAGTGCAGGAGATGATAGACATCGCGGATTTTGCCGTAGGCCAGTCGCGCATGCTCTACGGCCGCACCATGCATTCGGAACGGCCGCAGCACCGCATGTATGAACAGTGGCATCCGCTCGGCATCGTGGGCGTGATTTCCGCCTTCAATTTCCCGGTGGCAGTGTGGTCCTGGAACGCCTTCCTGTCGGCCATCTGCGGCAACATCACCGTGTGGAAGCCCTCGCCGCGCACGCCGCTCTGCGCCATCGCGGTGCAACGGATCGTGAACCGTGTTTTGCAGGCACACGGTTATCCGGCGATCTTTTCGCTATTCGTGGACGGCGGCCAGCAACTTGCGGAACGCTTGGTGAAAGACGAGCGCATGGCGCTGATCTCCTTCACCGGCTCCACCGCCGTCGGCCGCAAGGTCGGCGAAATGACCGCGGCGCGCCTGGGCAAATCGCTGCTGGAACTGGGCGGCAACAACGCCATCATCGTGGACGAAACCGCCGACCTGAAGCTGGCGGTGCCGGCCATTGTGTTCGGCTCCGCGGGCACTGCCGGCCAGCGCTGCACCACCACCCGGCGTCTGATCGTGCATGAAAGCATCGTGGACGAACTCGGCAATAAACTCGTCAACGCCTACAAGCAGGTGAAGATCGGCGACCCGCTGGAACCCGGTACGCTCATGGGTCCGCTGTGCAGCGCGGACGCGGTGAAACGCTATCAGTCAGCGCTTGCCGCCATCCAGAAAGCTGGCGGCAAGGTCCTCTGCGGCGGCAAGCTGCTGGATCGCCCCGGTTTCTTCGTGGAGCCGACCCTGGTGCGCGCCCGGAACGACTGGGATATCGTGAAGACGGAAACCTTCGCGCCAATCCTGTACGTAATGAGTTACCAGTCGCTGGATGAAGCCGTGCGTCTGCACAATGACGTGCCTCAGGGTCTGTCGTCCTCCATCTTCACCATCAGCCTGAAAAACGCCGAGTATTTCCTGTCGCATCTCGGTAGCGACTGCGGTATCGCCAATGTGAACATCGGTACCTCCGGCGCCGAGATCGGCGGCGCGTTTGGCGGCGAAAAGGAAACCGGCGGCGGGCGCGAATCCGGCTCCGACGCCTGGAAAGCCTACATGCGCCGCCAGACCAACACCATCAACTGGTCGGATCAGTTGCCGCTGGCGCAGGGAATCAAGTTCGACCTGGGTTGAAGCCTGAATGGTTAACTGCTAAAAAGCTTACGCCGCGCTCCGCGCGGCGTTTTCGTAACCAGGAGCCCCTGTGCTGCTCGCTTTGCATTTGCTGATCCTCGCCATTATCCAGGGCGTCACCGAACTGTTTCCCATCAGCAGCCTCGGTCACAGCATTCTGGTGCCGGCGGTGCTGCACTGGCCGATTGACCGGGAAGCGGCCTGGTTCTTGCCATATATAGTGGTGTTGCACCTCGGCACGGCGGCGGCACTCTTTATATATTTCCGGCGTGACTGGTTTGCGCTGCTGGGCGGCGCCTGGAAGGCACGCGGCAATGTGAGCGGTCCACAGGCGCGATTGTTCTGGCTGCTGGTGTTGGGCACGATTCCGGCCGGTATCATCGGCCTGCTGCTGGAACGCAGGATCCGCGAGCTGTTCGGCAGTTTCACCGTTGCCGCCATATTCCTGATGGTGAACGGCGTGATCCTGTTTATCGGCGACGCGCTCAAACAACGCGCCGCGCGCCACGAACTCACCGGGATGGGTTGGTGGCGAGCCTTCGGCATTGGCTGTGCCCAGGCGCTGGCACTGATTCCCGGCATCTCGCGTTCGGGGGCCACGCTGGTAGCGGGTGTCTGGTCGGGCCTGGATTATGCCGCCTCCGCACGCTTTTCCTTTCTTCTCGCCACGCCCATCATCGGCGCGGCCGGTTTGCTGGAGGTGCCCAAGCTCATCAGGCATCGCGCGTTGATGCCGGAAGGCCTGATGCTCACCATCGTCGCCGGCGGCATTCTCGCCGGCATCTTCGCCTGGCTCAGCACCCGGTTCCTGATGAAGTATTTCAACAGGCATGAAGTTACGGCTCTGCGGCCGTTCGGTATTTATTGCCTGCTTGCAGGTGCGGTGGCGCTGGTGCTTCGCTTCATTTGAATACTCGCAGGACGGACCTGCCCTGTCTGTCCGATAGCGTCATCCGGATTGAACGAGAAGTCCTGAGCGTAACCCTCACTATCAGGCCAGTTGTCTTTTTGGGTTGAGCAAGTATAAGGTGGAGCCCACCCGGAAGCTCGATTTCTTGCCCAGGACAACGCGTAGATGAACGAAGAACCTGTCAATTTTCTAGCGCGCCTCAAGCGGCATCACATTTATCGCGTCGCGACTGTCTATGCAATTGCAGGTTACGTCCTCATCCAAGTCGCAAATAACATATTTCCGGACTTCGGCATACCTCGCAGCAGCGTCCGGATTGTCATCACGATTCTTGCGCTGGGTTTTCCGGTCGTTCTGCTGTTGGCATGGTTGTTCATCCGGCCAGTTGACCCCGGAAAACTTTTCCACTGGCAGCGGCGGCGTTGGCGTCTCGGAGCATTGTTCTCCGCCGTCGTTATTGCCTTCGTCGGCGTTTCAGGAACCTATATCTGGAAAATAACCGCAAAAACACAAACACCAGCCTTGGCGACCAATATATCCGTGCCTTCAGCAGTCTTCAATCCGCCTCTGAATTCCATTGCTGTGCTGCCCTTCCGGAATCTCAGTAACGACTCCAAGCAACAGTATTTCAGCGATGGCATCACTCAGGAACTCACCGACGCCCTGAGCCAGATACCCGGGATGCAGGTCATTGCCTGGCAGTCTACAGAGGGCTATCGCAACTCGATCCTGCCAGCCAACAGCATCGGCAAGGATCTGAATGTGACGTACCTGCTCGTGGGCAGTGTGATGCGGCAAGGCGATAGGTTGCGCGTCTCCGCCGCGCTGGTGAACGCGGTGAATAGCGAGCAACTCTGGTCGTCCAGCTTTGATCGCGCATTCAAGGACGTGTTTGCGATGCAAGACGACATCTCCAGGGGTATTGTCAACGCCCTGCAGCTAAAACTGATTGGCAACGGGCATTTTGTGGCGACTGCCACAAACAATCCCAAAGCCCACGATGCCTACCTTAAAGGCATGGCGGCTTTCAACCTGCGTACCGCGGCCAGCCTCAATAATGCCATCAAGTATTTCAAGCGGGCTGTAAAATTGGATCCAAATTACTCTGAAGCCTATGCACAACTTGCCAATGCCTATACGATACTTCCGGAAATCACCTCCATGTCGTATAAGGAAGCCAACTCCAAAGCCATGACCGTGCTTCAGCAAGCATTCGCCATCAATCCAAACCAGCCTAAAGCACATGCGGTATTGGCTAACATCTATATATCGGAACACAAAATTGATGCTGCCAAGGCTGAGCTGCTGAAAGCCTTAGCCTTGGATCCAAACGATGCATCAGCACATAGCAGCTACGCATTTCTGCTACCGCTTAAGGATGCGCTGGAGCAATTTCAGCAGGCCGCCATGCTGAATCCGGATTATTGGGCGGTGCAAATGAATTTGGGTCTTACTTACGCTGAACTCGGAGAAATTCCACAGGCGATCAGAACGTATAAAATCGCGCAACGGCTGTCCCCAGATAATATCGACGCATCACTGGAAATCGCCTTCCTGAACCATCTGGAGTCAAACGATCAAGAATCTGTGCACACGCTTGCTGATGTGAATGCTGCAAATAAAGAAGATACCAAGTTGTTGGAAGCGACACGTTTGAGCTACGCTGCTTTGTTGGATCCGAAATTGCGGGACCAGGCAATCGGTACGTTGGATAAGCTTGCGGCCGATAAGAACGGTGGATTCAATCAATATTACGTAGCTACAGCCTATATTGTGCTCGGAGAGAATAGTAAGGCGATACAGCTGATCCAGGATTTTTGTGGTAATGCACCGGATACCTGTAATGACATCGCCGTTGATACCCACTATTTGCCTTTGCATTCCGACACGCAATTCCAGACTCTAGTAGCCAAATATGGGCTGAAACATTAGAACGCTTGCTAAAACGCCTTGATTTTTACAGATCCTCAAATCGGTTCTTTTCACGATTCTTGTGCGCCTTGAACGCGTCAAACACACGGCCATTCATCACTATATAGGTGCCTGGCAGCAGTGATTGCGCAGCTACCACCGCGCCGCCGATATTGAAAATGGCGTCGCTGCCGCGAAAGCGCGCGGGGTTGAGCGCGCCGGTGAGCACGATGGTCTTGCCGGGGATATCCGTCAGCATTTTGGCAGTGTCGGTCATGGTGTCCGTGCCATGGGTAATCAGCACGTGCTTCTCGCGGCAATTGCGCACAGCTTCCCGGATTACCAGCCGGTCGGCCTCGCTCATGTCCAGGCTGTCTTTGCGCATAAGCGCGGTAAGCTCAAAAGGAAAGCCTACACCGGTTTCGCGCAGGATATCGCCGATCTGCGGTTCGCCTATCTCGTATTCGCTTTTAGCGTCGAAGTAGATTTTGTCAATAGTTCCACCGGTGGTGAATATCCTGACTGTAGCCATAAATGCGGAAGATTCCTCAGTTGAGGGCAAAGGGCAGCCCGATATAAAAGTAAAAGGATTGATTGCCCGACTGGGAGAAGCCTGTGCCGAGATACATCGGCCCCAGAACCGTATCCGCGCCCACGAAAAGTGAGCTGCCGTATTGCAATCCGCGCACGCTGATGTGCTGGCTGTTGTCCCAGACGTTGCCGCCTTCAAGGCTGGCGCCGACATAAAAGCCGTCGCCCAGCACGCTCGGCAGGTTGCCGACCCGGTCAAGATAAATAAGGTGCGCGGAAAATACCTGTTCGCCGCGTAGCTGCTGCTGGCGCAATCCGGACAGGGACAGGAATCCCCCCAAGGTGAATTCATCATAGAACGGAATGTTGGTACGAAACGATGTGCCGACATCCGCGGTCAGCACCAGGCTTTGGGAGTTATTGCCGAAAGCCTGTGCACCCGTCAGTTCCGCCTTGTCATAGTTTATGTCACTGCCCAGGCTGCCGCGGGCGAAGAAACTGTTCAGTGTTAAATAGGAACCCGACATGGGGAAACCCGTGTCGCCCTCGAGTGTATCCAGGCCGAAACGCAGGCGCATGCCTCCCAGGGTATCGTGATAATTCGGCAATTCGGGTGAGCCGATATGCGGTTGCGACACCACGTGACCGTAAGAAGGTCCGATCCGCAACTCCGCCACATTGCCGAATTCAGCGCCCAGGTCGAAACCGCCGCGTATCACACGGGTGCCGTATTGGGCGACCAGATCCTCGCCGTTATAGATATTGGAAAGGGTGCTCAGGTATTCCGCCTGGGGCGCGACAAACAGTGAGCCGGAATAATTTATCGGCTGATAAAGCTCGGTATAAGCGCGCCGGGTGGTGCCGATCTGGAACTGATTGCGCCACTCGCCGCCCAACTGATTCATCTGTGTGCGTGTCCACGCGAACAGGAGCCCGTACTGGCTGTCGCCCTCAAAGTCATCCGCGATGCGCAATCCGAAGTACAGGTAATTGGGTTTCCAGGGCTTCTCTTCTACCGTGATGACGAGGCCGGTACGGCTGCCCTCGTGGGCAATCGTGGCGCTGACCCGGCGGAAATAATCCAGGTAATAGATCTGCGCCAGATCGCGGTCAATCCGCTTGAAATCCCAGGCGTCACCGACCTTGGTGACCAGGTTGTTGCGGATCATTGCCGTGGGAATGCGACGATTGCCGCGGATCTCGATGAAATCAATCGTTTTCAATATCTGCGGCACATACCGGTGCTGGTCCTGGTACTGCGCGTAGGCCTGTGGTGAGAGCTGCAGGTCATGCAGCGGGGCCAGAACCTTGAGCGCGGCCTGTTTGCCGATTTTGATGGCATCGCTGGCACGATCGAAATCGGTGGCGCCGATATCGCCAAGGTCAGGCTGTATCAGGACATCTCCGGGAGTCAGGCTGGCAATGGACCGGACAACGTTCTGGTTACCCATGAGGATGATAACCTGCAGCGAAACGCCGACTACGTTGTTGAGACTCTCGGGACTCGAGAGCGGCGTGCTTACATTGACGGCGATGACCACGTCCGCACCCATCTTGCGCGCCACGGCCACTGGCAGGTTGTCTACCAAGCCGCCGTCCACCAGCAGGTGGTTGTCGAATTCCACCGGCGCATACACGCCGGGTACCGACATGCTGGCACGCATGGCTTCAGCCAGATCGCCGTGGCTCAGCACCACTTCGCTGCCCGTATCAATGTCGGTGGCTATGGCACGAAATGGGATCGGCAGCTTGCTGAAGTCGGTGGAGGGTTGCGTGGCAAGCGTCAGGACATTGAGAATCCGCCCCGGATCATTACCTGCGATGATGCCCTGGGGAAAAAAGAAGTGGTGGTCCGCATAGCCGAATTCCACCTGCAACAGGTATTCGAGCTGGTACTGTTTGTCCGGATAATACAGCAGGCTGCGAGGCTGCATGCCAGCCATACTGGCCTGCATATCCGGGTTCAATAATGTGGCCTTGAGTTCCGGCGTGGTGAATCCCGAGGCATACAGGCCACCGACAATCGCGCCCATGCTGGTGCCAGCGATGCAATCCACGGGAATGTGCAGTTGCTCCAATGCCTCCAGCACGCCCACATGAGCCGCGCCACGTGCACCACCGCCGCCCAGCACCAGGCAAATGCGCGGCCGGTGCGCGGGCAGCGTCGTGTTTGCAGGGGAAACACCCGCTTGCGCGGCGGCGCCGCACAGCCAGATTGCGAAAATTGCGCACGCGACCCACTTTGGAACAGTTCTTGGCATTGTTTTCAGCATGCGTTAAAAATATGCAGGCTGCTGAAACACTCCTCTCAGCATCCCGCCGTACAAGGACGTAACAGCAATGCACGCCAGGCCACATCATGGTACCGGATGCGCCCTGCGCGGAACAGGCGGGCGCCAGTTGCCTTTGTCACGCACCTCTGATTACATGATGCGATGTTGCGCTCCGTTCAACACCTTGTTTCCGCCCTGCTGCTGTTTGTCCTGGGCCTGTCATTACCTGTGCTGGGAGCAGACAGCGGCCACAGCGTATTGCTGCTGAACGTGGACGGCGCCATCAGCCCCGCCATGGCAGATTATGTTGTGCAGGGTTTGGACGCGGCCGCGGAACGGCACGCGGAACTTGTGATCCTGGAAATGGATACCCCCGGTGGTCTCGACAGCGCCATGCGCGACATTATCAAGGCAATCCTGGCTTCACCCGTGCCAGTGGCAACCTACGTTGCGCCCAGCGGTTCGCGCGCTGCCAGCGCCGGAACATATATCCTGTATGCCAGCCACATTGCCGCGATGGCACCGGCCACCAATCTTGGCGCAGCCACGCCGGTGCAGCTCGTGGGCGGCAGTTCTTCCACTCCCGCCGAACCCAAGACCGCCGAGGACCGCAAGATCCTCAACGACGCGGTGGCCTACATTCGCGGGCTTGCGCTTGAGCGCGGCCGCAACGCGGACTGGGCCGAACAAGCGGTGCGCAATGCCGCCAGTCTCACCGCAGTGGAAGCCCTGAAACAACATGTAATTGATCTCATGGCCGATAACGTGCCCGATCTACTCAACAAGCTCAACGGCCGCAGCATCACCACTGAAAGTGGCCAGATTACGTTGCACACCGCCGGTGTCAGCGTGCAAGATTACCGGCGCAGTTTCCGGGTGACATTTCTGGCGGTGCTCACGGATCCCACCATGGCCTATATCCTGCTGCTCATCGGCATTTATGGCCTGGTGTTTGAGGGTTACAATCCCGGCGGCGTCTTGCCCGGCGTGGCGGGCGCCATTGCCCTGCTGCTGGCCTTGTACGCTTTCCATGTGCTGCCGGTGAATTTCGCCGGGTTGGCGCTCATCGTGCTGGGCATTATCATGTTCGTGACTGAAACTTTTGTGCCTGCCTACGGTACGCTCAGCATCGGTGGTCTTGTGGCTTTTGTCATCGGCTCCATCATTCTCATGGATACGAGCGTGCCGGGTTTTGGCGTGTCGCGCGGGCTCATCGGTGGCATCAGCGTGGCCGCTGCTTTGGTTATCGTGGTTACCCTGTGGCTGGCCGTGCGGGCACACCGGCGACCGGTGGTGAGCGGCGCGGAAGAACTTCTGGAAGATACCGGGCGTGCTTTGGAGGATTTTGCCGCTGACGGCACCGGCACGGTGCGCATCCATAGCGAAAGCTGGAATGCCCAGAGTGAAAACCCGGTACGTGCGGGCGACCTCGTGAAAGTCGTCCGGCGTGAAGGTTTGAAACTTTTCGTGAAACCCGTTGGAAAACCCGATGGAAAGGAGACCTGAATGGCCATCGCAATCCTTGTAATTATTATCATCCTGGCAGTCATCATCTTCAGCTCCCTCAAGGTATTAAAGGAATACCAGCGTGGCGTGATTTTCACTATCGGGCGTTTTGACCGGGTTTGTGGTCCCGGCATCGTAATAATCTGGCCCATGATCCAGCAGATGACCAAGGTAGATCTGCGTGTAGTGGTGATGGAAGTCCCACCCCAGGACGTGATTTCACGCGACAACGTCTCCGTGAAGGTCAACGCGGTCATCTACGTCCGCATCATTGACCCGGAAAAAGCAATCATCCAGGTGGCGGACGTGTTCGAGGCCAGCAGCCAGTTAGCCCAGACTACACTGCGATCCGTGCTTGGCCAGCATGAACTGGATGACATGCTGTCGGCACGCGACAAGCTGAATGTTGACATTCAGAACATTCTCGACAAGCACACTGATGCCTGGGGCATGAAAGTGATCAATGTCGAAATCAAACAGGTGGACCTTGGTGAGAATATGGTACGCGCCATCGCCAAACAGGCGGAAGCAGAACGCCAGCGTCGCGCCAAGGTCATCAATGCGGAAGGTGAATTGCAGGCATCACAGAAGCTGATGGAAGCAGCCCAAACGTTGATGCAGCAACCCCAGGCTATTCAGCTGCGCTATCTGCAGACGCTGGTGGAAATCGCGGGCGACAAGAGCAACACTATCCTGTTCCCGCTGCCCATGGACCTGATCGAACCTTTGCTAACCAAACTGAAAAAATAATCGAATACGCAAAACCCGGGAGGACCGCATCGCGGTCCTCTTACTCTATGTAATGTAGACGGAATAGCTACCTGGCAGCGTAGGCCAAGCTGAAAGCGCCCGGCCCCACGTGAATTCCCGCAGTGGTACTCATGACCGACAACAGGGTCTCAACCTTGTTGCTCATGGCGCACTGGATAAATTCGTTGTAGCCCGGGAATGATTTGACGGTTTCGGGGTTACCGGCGTAGCTCATGCATACCACCTTGGTGAGCAGGCCGCTCTCGATGGCCCCGATGGCCATTTCGAACAGTTTGTATACGGCATTCTCATAGCCGCGCACGTTGGCCACGGAGTCAGTCTCGCCGCGATAGGCCCTGAGGATAGGTTTGATATCGAACATGGTGCCCACTTGAAATTTGAACCAGCCCATACCTTTGTCGCCTTTCTGGTGGGCGCGACTACGGACATAGAACAGGTCCTGGGGAATCACGTAGGCATAAACATGTTGCGAAAAGCTCTCCACGTGCTGGCGCAGTTTGTCGAACATGATTTCCTCCTGACCACGGATGATGCGCAGGGCTTCGTATACCACCACCGCCTGGCCCGTGAATAGTGTTTTGCTGTCTATCACCCGCAGGCCGAACTGCTCATCCAGCCCCGCAGCACGGCGACGTTCCTTGTAACCTGACAAGACCATGAAAGATGCTTGGGTAGCATTCTCGAAAACCGGGCTGCGGTTGCTGGAGGCGGTGATGACCAGCACCCGGTCGTACTTGAGCACCAGCTGGTCCAGAAACAGGTCGCGGATAGCCTTGGTGGACAACGGCGTGGTCGCAATCTCCAGATTCTTGTCCGCCACGAAACGACGGTAGAAATCCATGGTCTGTTCCGGATCACGCAGGTCCTTGAAGGTCATGTGGCCGAAACGCATGACCACCGGCATGATTTCCAGACCGTGCTGTTCGATAAACGAGCGCGGCAAATCGCAGGCGGAATCAATAACGATACCGATTTTTTGTGGCATGGAGGCTCCCAACGACTGGCCCGGCGCGTCCCCTGCTGAACCCTTCCAGAAACGAAGGTCTTAACATAGCACAGCCTGCGGAAATTTTCCCTGTTTTTCCGTGGCTTGGCCTCTGTTATTGAGCTGAAACAGGAGCTTAAGGACGCGAATCGTAGTCCTTTTCAACGGGTGTGTGTACCACGCGCACGGGAAACGGCTCTGTGAGGCTGCCAGTAGTAAGCGCCCGGTAAGGATATGGCAGCTCGATGTCATGGCGACGGAAGGCGCGGATGATTTCCTCAGCCATGCTATTACGGGTAATCAGATAATTTTCCCGCTTGGTCCAGACGCAGAATTGCAGGTTAAAGGAACTGTCACCAAATGCGCTGAACCTCACCTCGGGACGCGGCTCTATGAGCGCCGTGGGATTGCTGTCGGCCACCTCCATCAGCACATCCCGCACCCGGGCAATGTCTTCCTTTTCTCCGACGCTTATCTGTAAATCAATCCGCCGGATTGGAAACCGGCTCAGATTGGTGATTTCCGATTTCACCAGGGTCTCATTGGGCATCCTCACCAGAAGGTTGTCGAACGTGCGCAGTTTCACTGATAGCAGGTCAATGGACAGCACTTCGCCGGTGGTCTCTCCCACTCGGATAGTCTCTCCGATAGTGAAGGATTTCTCGCCAATCAGGAACAAACCGCTGATCAGGTTGGATGCGGAGGTCTGGGAGGCAAAACCCACGGCCACCGTGAGGATGCCGGCGGCGCCCAGAAAAATATTGCTGATGTCGTGGCTGACCTGACGCAAGCCTAGCAGTATGGCTAGTACCAACAGTGAGTAGAAAACCAGGCGGCGTGCAAGCACGCCGCGATGCCTGTCCATGCGCCGCACGGCCACACGTCCCACCAGCCGTGCGCATACTTGCGCGGTCAGAAAACCGACAATGATAGTGATGATGGCGCGCACCCACGCCAGGGTGGCGGCGCTGTCTATGAAATCAAACGTACGAGCCAGATCATGATACATGGCGGTCACCCAAAGAATTTACTCAGGGCACGCAGGACGGTTCTATCATCCGGCACCTGGCGAGGGCCGCACACACGCTCAATGGCAACCGCACCAGACAGGTTCATGTCACCCAACTGCAGCATGGTATTGTCGGCGTGCGCACGTCGCTCCAACGTTACGGACTGTGTCCAGAACTGACCGCGCTCATTCACGCTCAGGGACAGTAATGGCACCGGCACGCTCAGGCGTTCCACCGCCAGGGCGTCGGGCGCATGATTGCGGATATGTACTGGGGTGATGGCGCGGTGCGGGCGCAGCACGATGTCTTCTGCACGCGTGTGCGCAAAAGTTCGACTGGCATAGCATATTTCGCCTGATCGGGTGTTGGGTCCGAACCAGGTATCCGATGGCCTCAGCGTTGGTATTTCCATCAATGGCCCGGAGTCATGCCCAATGAATATGCGCACCCACAGCGTGGTGCTGACGTATAGCGTGATTTCTTCGCCACTGGGAATGTAGAGCGGCATATCCGGTTTGACAACCACTGGCCGGTCTGCCAACGCCGGAACCAGCCGCATGGGTTTACCGGTATCCCGGAAGCTGAAACGCGATACCGCCATGCCCTCCGCGGGTTCCTCTGGCGGCAGCGCCAATTTAACTTCCGCCACCTGTTGCATGAGTTCCTCACCCGCACGCCAGGCTATACGCCATTCACCCGTGAGCCGCTGCACCCACAGCACTAACGGGCCTAGATGCCAGCAACCCATAGTGTTAGCTTTCAGGATGAATTCGCCCCACCAGGCTCGCGCGCTGCTACTTGCTTCAGGATTCATCGTGTTTCGCCTGTTCCCAGATAACATCCATCTCCTTGAGCGTTGTGTCTTGGGGGCGCTTGCCCTGCTTCGCCAGTTGTTGCTCCACTGCGCCAAAACGGCGTTGAAATTTCCGGTTGGTACCGTGCAGAGCCTGCTCCGGGTCCAATTCAAGCTTGCGCGCCAGGTTGGCCACGGCGAACAGCACATCACCCAATTCATCCAGGGTGCGTTCGGCCGGCGCGCGGGCTGTGATTTCCATTTCCAGTTCCGCCAGTTCCTCGCGGATTTTGGCCAGCACCGGCGGCAGTTCGGCCCAGTCGAAACCCACGCCAGCGGCCCGCTGCTGGAGTTTTACCGCACGTATCAATGCCGGCAGATTCGACGGTACGCCGTCCAGTACGCTTTGCCTTAAATTTTTCATGCCGCCTCAGTCTGTTCCAGCTTGTTCAGGAAATTCACCAGCATGGCGGCGGTAGCGCCCCAGATGTTGTGATGGTTGTATTCAAACAGGTAATAACCCAGATCGCGGCCGGCCAGCTGGCGCTGACGCACTTGGCGGTTGGCTGGATCCCGCAAAAATGCCAGGGGCACTTCAAATACTTCTGCGACTTCCAGAGGATCGGGACGGAGACGGAAACCCGGGTTTACCAGGCCCACAACCGGCGTCACGGCAAAGCCGGTGATGGTCAGATAGCCATCCAGGAAGCCCACCGTTTCCACAAAGCGCCGCTCCAAGCCGGTTTCTTCTTCGGTCTCCCGCAGAGCCGTCTGCACCGGGTCCGCGTCCGCACCTTCCCGGCTGCCGCCGGGAAAACTCACCTGACCCGCATGGTCCAGCAGGCCCTCCGTGCGCTGAGTCAGAAGGATAGTGGGCACAGGTTGACGCAGGACCACCGGCACCAGCACGGCGGCGGATTTCCAGGGTTGTTTGGGATGCATATCCGGCGGTAAATCCGCGAGTGCCCGGCGGGAGCTGAAATCGCGGGGTATCTGTGTGCCAGTCAAGCTGCGCCGGATCAATGATTCGAATTCCATGTAAAATACTTTTAAATCATGTGCTTAAACATTATATCTAATAATAAACTTCACTTATGCTTGATACCGCCCCGGGTAAGTTCAGCCGGATCCAGCAGCTCCTTCAAGCGTGCTTCCGACAAATCCGTCATCTGTTTTGCCACATCCAGGATGGGACGCTGTTGCTTGTAAGCTTGCTTGGCGATGGCAGCGCCCTTCTCGTAGCCGATCACCGGATTCAGCGCGGTGACCAGGATGGGGTTCTTGTCCAGGGCTTCCTTGAGACGCGCCTCATTTACCACGAACCCCTTGATGGCGTTGTCCGCCAGTAGCCGCGCCGAGTTCGCCAATAATGCGATGCTTTGCAACAGGTTGTAGGCAATCAGCGGCAACATCACGTTCAATTGGAAATTACCCGCTTGGCCCGCCACGGTGATGGTGACGTCGTTGCCAATGACTTGTGCACAGACCATGGCCATCGCTTCCGGAATCACCGGATTGACCTTGCCTGGCATGATGCTGGAGCCGGGTTGCAGCGCCGGCAGTGCGATTTCTCCAAGGCCCGCCAATGGACCACTGTTCATCCAACGCAGATCGTTGGAAATCTTCATAAGACTCACCGCCAGGGTTTTCAACTGACCGGATAACTCCACTGCCGTGTCCTGGCAACCCAAGGCTTCAAAATAGTTGTCGCTGGTCTTGAACGGAATGCCGCTGCGTCTGGCCAGTTCCGCCGCCATACGCGTGCCGAATTCCGGATGAGCATTGATACCGGTGCCGACGGCGGTGCCGCCCTGGGCCAGGGTTTGCAGTCTGGGCAATACAGCTTCCAGTCGCGCCAGGCCGTGGCGTATCTGGGTGGCCCATCCGGACAATTCCTGGCCCAAGGTTACCGGCATGGCATCCATTAAATGCGTGCGACCGGTTTTGACTATCTTGGCAGTGTCGTTGGCCCTGGCTTCGATGACCTCTGCCAAATGCACGAGCGCCGGCAACAGTCTTTCGTTCAGCTCGAGCGCGGCGCTCACATGGATGGCCGTGGGAATCGTGTCGTTGCTGCTTTGGCCCATATTCACATCATCGTTGGGATGCACCGACTGGCCGGCTTTCGCCGATGCCAGATGGGCGATCACCTCGTTTGCATTCATGTTGGTGCTGGTGCCGGAGCCGGTCTGGAATACGTCAATGGGGAATTGCTGGTCGCACTTGCCCTCCGCCACCTCCAGCGCCGCCGTTTCGATGGCGCGGGCGCGGCCTGAATCCAGCATGCCCAATCCCTGATTAACCGCAGAAGCGGAAGCCTTGATCAAGCCGAGCGCACGGATAAAGGCCCGCGGCATAGTCAGACCGCTGATGGAAAAATTCTGCACGGCGCGCTGGGTTTGGGCACCCCAGAGAGCGTCGGCAGGCACCTTGAGTTCGCCCATACTGTCGTGTTCCAGCCGGAAAGCTTTTTCGGACATACATTTCTCCACGAGAAATGAGTTAAGATATGCTATGTAACACCTTGATTCAAAGATGTAATTACCTTTAATTTTCTGAAACAACTGCGTGGCGTACAGCGCCCCGGAATAGTCGGTTATTATCCGCAATACCACCACCATTTGCACGGAACACACATGCAAGTGTCTTCGCTGACAGCCATTTCGCCGCTGGATGGACGTTATGCCACCCGCACCGACATGCTCCGCGATCTTTTCAGCGAGTACGGGCTCATGCGTCAGCGCATGCGGGTGGAAGTGGCTTGGCTGCTGACGCTGGCCAGCACGCCCGAAATACCAGAGATCAAGCCGCTCAGTAACGATGCCCAGGCGCACTTGCACAAGCTCGCGGAGGAATTTGATCTGGCTGCCGCCGCCCGCATCAAGGGCATCGAAGCCGCCACCAACCATGACGTGAAGGCCATCGAGTATTACCTCAAGGAAATGGTTCGCGGCGACGCCGAACTGGAGCAGGTCAGCGAATTCCTGCACTTCGCCTGCACTTCGGAGGACATCAATAACCTGGCTTACGCCCTGCTGCTGCGGCAAGCCCGCGAAAAACATTTGCTACCCATGATGGACAGGGTGAGCGAGCGCATGCGCGGGCTGGCACACCGTTACGCGGAACTTCCCATGCTGGCGCGCACGCACGGTCAACCGGCGTCGCCCACCACCATGGGAAAGGAACTGGCCAACATCGTGGCACGCATGCAGCGCCAACGTGCGCAACTGGTCGGGGTGACCATCAGCGGCAAATACAATGGTGCCGTGGGCAATTACAACGCCCACCTGATCGCATACCCGGACCTGGACTGGCCCGCTCTCTGCAAACAGATGGTGGAATCCCTGGGGCTGGACTGGTCCGCGTACACCATTCAAATCGAACCGCATGACTGGATGGCGGAGTACTTCGACGCCCTGGCGCGTTTCAATACCATAATGATTGATGCCTGCCGGGATATCTGGGGTTACATTTCCCTGGGCTACTTCCGCCAGAAAACCGTCGCCGGTGAGGTGGGTTCGTCCACCATGCCCCACAAAGTAAATCCCATTGATTTCGAAAACGCCGAAGGCAATCTCGGCATCGCCAATGCCTTGCTGAGGCATTTTGCCGAAAAACTTCCCCTCTCGCGCTGGCAGCGGGATCTCACGGATTCCACTGTGTTGCGCAATGTCGGCGTCGCCATCGGTCACAGCGTGCTGGCCTACGAATCCTTCCTCAAGGGCATGAGCAAACTTGAGGCCGATGCGGACAGAATGAAAACTGATCTGGACAGCAACTGGGAAGTCCTGACGGAAGCCATCCAGACGGTGATGCGGCGCTACGGCATGGAAACACCTTATGAACAGCTCAAGGTCCTGACCCGGGGCAAGCGTGTGGACAGGGAAGCCTTGCGAAAATTCATCAAGAATCTGGAAATCCCCAATCAGGCGAAACAGCGGCTGCTGGGCTTGACTCCCTCGGATTACATCGGCCTCGCAGCTCGGCTCGCCCGCGACATCTGATTCATGAGCGGCAAGTCGCCTCTCGGTGGTCTCACGGCACGCGCATTTCTAAAACGATACTGGCAGAAATCACCCTGTCTGATCCGTCGCGCTTTTCCTGAATTCACTCCACCCATTTCTCCCGACGAACTGGCCGGCTTGGCCTGTGAAACGGAGGTAGAGTCCCGTCTCGTCATCCGCACTCACCAGAGGCCGGGTTGGAGCGTTCACCACGGACCGTTTACCAAGAGGGACTTCCACTCACTGCCTGAGAAGAACTGGACATTGCTGGTGCAGGATACGGACAAGCATCTACCGGTGCTGGCGGAATTCCTGGCGTATTTCAGCTTCATTCCAAACTGGCGAATTGATGATCTCATGATCAGTTACGCGGCAGATGGCGGCTCCGTGGGACCACACGTGGATGCCTATGATGTATTCCTGTTGCAGGCCCAAGGCCGGCGGCGATGGCACATCAGCCGCAAAACGCATAAGCCCGCGCGTATTCCCGGACTCGAATTGAAACAGGTGCGGGCTTTCAAAGCACAGCAAAGCTGGGTGCTGAAACCGGGCGACATGCTGTACCTGCCGCCGGGTGTAGCGCATCATGGTGTGGCGCTGGGCGAATGCATGACTTTTTCCATCGGTTTCCGCGCCCCGTCTGATGCGGAAATGATTGCAGATTTGAGCGGTGCGTTGATTGAGCGCCTGAATAAAGACGTCCGTTATGCTGATCCAGGTTTGTCGCCAGCGAACGCTGATCCCGGACTAATCACAAACATGACGCGTGCCGCTATCCGCCGCCGCATACAGCGCGCGCAAAACCTGAGCGCAGAGGAAACAGATGAATGGTTCGGACGTTTCATCACTGAATCCAAACCCCGGCTCGAACCGGTGCCGTCGCGCCGCAAGCTCACGCCGGCGCGGCTGCGCAAGCGGCTGGCGGCATGCGGAAAACTGCAGCGTGACCCCGCCGCGATACTTGCCTGGTACGGCGCAGGCTCGGGCAAAGTGAAGCTGTTTGCGAACGGGCGCTGCCACGTGCTGCCTGCGCACCTGTCAAATCTGGCACGGTGGCTCTGTCGTGTGCGCAGCTATCCCGCCGCGCAACTGGAACCCTGGCTGCTGAACAGGGATACCGCCCGATTGCTGACAGCGCTATACAATGCAGGAGTGTTATACGCATCATGACCATAAAACACATTGCGCCAGGAGACACCGGGACATGAATACGCAATCACCACGATACCGCGAACTGGCCACGTCCGAGGACAATCGCAACGCGGCTCTGGAACTGGTTTCCGCCGCACGCACGAATCTAGCTCTTTTTACCCGGGACCTGGAGCCATCGATTTACGATACCGCGGAATTCGTTGCGGCTGTACAGCAACTTGCACTGCACAGCCGTTTCTCGCGCATACGAATCGTAGTCATTGACCCCACGGCTGCCATCAAGGGTGGCCACCGGCTTGTTGAACTGGGTCGCCGGCTGACGAGCTACATCCAGTTCCGCCGGCCCTCGGCGGATCACGCCAAACTGTCGGAATCCTTCCTGATCGCCGATGAAACCGGCGTGCTGTACCGCCCGCTAGCCAGCCGTTACGAAGGCTTCGCTGATCCCGATAACCCCTTCGAGGCGCGCACTCGCCTGCGATCTTTCGATGATATCTGGGAGCAAGCGGAACCGGAACCCGAATTCCGCCGCTTGGGTTTGTGACAGGGTTAACCGTTCGCAAAAACCATCCTTGATACCCGGGATCCGTGAGCCTTAATCAGGTGCCATGATTTTGACACCGCACGTCACCGCGGTCACCATTGAATTTGAACGACTGCTCCTGATTTCACCTGCAGCCAGGTAAAATATCAGCATGAACATACGCACCTCGAACCGTATTATCGTCGGCCTGTCCGGCGGCGTGGATTCCGCCGTGGCCGCGCTGTTGCTCAAGGAACAGGGCTACGCCGTGGAAGGCCTGTTCATGGACAACTGGGATGATGATGACGATTATTGCACGGCAGCTGAGGATTTCCAGGACGCGCGCCAAGTCTGCGAACAACTGGCCATTCCGTTGCACAAGGTAAATTTCGCTACCGAATATCGCGAGCGCGTGTTTCGCCACTTTCTGGACGAATATGCCGCGGGCCATACCCCTAACCCCGATGTGGCGTGCAACAGGGAAATCAAGTTCAAGACATTCCTGGATTACGCCTTGCGCCTTGGTGCGGACGGCATCGCCACCGGACATTATGCCCGGACCCTGCACATGGATTCCGGCGTGAAACTGCTGCGTGGTTTGGATCCCGCCAAGGACCAGAGCTATTTTCTGCATGCGGTATCGCAAGCGGCGCTGGCACAAACACTTTTCCCGATCGGGAACATGTTGAAACAAGAAGTACGTCAGCGCGCACGCCAGGCGGGTTTTGCAAACCACGCCAAGAAGGACAGCACCGGTATCTGCTTCATCGGCGAGCGCAGGTTCAGCGAATTCCTTGCCAAATACCTGCCGGCACAGCCGGGCAATATCGAAACACTTACAGGTGAAGTAATCGGTACGCATCGCGGGCTTATGTATTACACCCTGGGTCAGCGCCAGGGATTGGGTGTTGGTGGTCAGCGCACCGCGGCGGAAACACCCTGGTATGTAGCCGCCAAGGACTCGAAGCGCAATGTGTTGTTAACAGTCCAGGGTCATGACCATCCATTGTTGCAGCAGCAAACGCTGATCGCCGAGCAACTGCATTGGATTTCCGGAGCGCCGCCGGCGCTGCAGTTCGCTTGCACTGCTAAAAGCCGTTACCGTCAGGCGGACCAAGCCTGTCGGGTGACAATTGAGAATGTGCAGTGCTGTCATGTGGTATTCAAACACCCGCAACGGGCGCTGACACCCGGCCAATACGCGGTCTTTTACGACGGCGATATATGCCTCGGAGGTGGTGTGATCAGCGAAGTGGAAGGCGCTGGCGTGGCGGCGATCAAACCTGCCGTGCGGAGTGCGGCATGAGCCACACACTGGCGGATCGGGTACTGGCGCTAGCGGGCGTGGTGCAGGCTGCGACACTGGTCAATGAGGTCGCCACGGGCACGCATGCCGATGAACTGGCTGTGCAAGCGACTCTCGGCAGCATCGTCAAAACGGAAACTGCGGATGTCCCGGAAGTTTTTGGCGGCTTGAGCGGTCTTAGCTGCGGCCTGCGACGGCTCACCGCTCTGCTGGGAGACGAACATCAATCCACCGACGTGGCGGTTTTGCGCTACACCCTCAGCCTGTTGCAGTTGCAGGGCAAGGTCATGCGCCGCCGCGCGCTCAAGCAGGTGCTGGAAGGTGGCATCACACGGGCACGGGATCAGATCCGGCATTTCGGACCGACCCACGTCAACGTGTTGGCCAATCTCGCGGATACCTATCTGCATAGCGCCGGTACTATCCAGCCACGTATCATGGTCACGGGCAACGCGCTGCATCTGCAAAACCAGCGCATCATCAACATGGTGCGCAGCCTGCTTCTGGGCGGCCTGCGCTCAGCAGTATTGTGGCGCCAGTGTGGCGGATCCCGCTGGATGCTGCTGTTCATGCGCGCCGGTCTGCACAAGGAAGCCAAACGCCTGTTGCATGAGAGTGGTCGTTACGCCTGAACAGCCGTCTTCCTTTATAATGGACGTCCGTCCCCTGCTCCGCGCTCAAGCCCAATGCTTGCTGGCTTTCAGATAGTGGAGCCCTGCCATCCTTCCGGAGCCGACATGAAAGACAGTTTCAAATCCCGCGCCACGCTCGCTGCCGGCGGCAAAACCTATGAAATCTTCAAACTCAGCGCGCTGGAGCAGAAATACAAGGTCTCGCGCCTGCCCTACTCCCTCAAGGTGCTGCTGGAAAATCTGCTGCGTCTCGAAGACGGCGTTACGGTCACGGCGGCGGACATTGAAGCGCTCGCCAAATGGGATCCCAAAACCGAATCGGACAAGGAAATCGCCTTCACACCGGCGCGGGTGCTGATGCAGGATTTCACCGGCGTGCCCGCGGTGGTGGATCTGGCTGCCATGCGCGATGCCATGAAGAAGCTCGGTGGCGATCCCGAAAAGATCAATCCCTTGGCACCTGCGGAATTGGTGATTGACCACTCAGTACAGGTGGATTTCTACGGCCGTCCCGATTCGCTCGCCAAGAACGGCGAGATGGAATTCGAGCGCAACAAGGAGCGTTACTCATTCCTGAAATGGGGTCAGAAATCCTTTGAAGATTTCAAAGTTGTGCCTCCGGACACCGGCATCTGCCATCAGGTGAATCTGGAATACCTGTCGCGCGTGGTGTTTGAGCGCGAGGTGAATGGCAAGTTGCAGGCCTATCCCGATACATTGGTGGGTACCGATTCCCACACCACCATGGTCAACGGCCTGGGCGTGCTCGGCTGGGGCGTGGGCGGCATCGAGGCTGAAGCCGCTATGCTCGGCCAGCCTTCCACCATGCTGATTCCGCAGGTGGTTGGCGTGCGTTTGAGCGGCGCGCTGCCGGAAGGCGCCACCGCCACCGATCTGGTGTTGACAGTTACCGAATTGCTGCGCAAGAAAGGCGTCGTGGGCAAGTTCGTAGAATATTTCGGCCCCGGTGTGCCGAACCTGCCGCTCGCGAACCGCGCGACGCTCGGTAATATGTCACCGGAGTTCGGTTCCACCTGCGCGATTTTCCCCATAGATGCGGAAACCCTGAATTACCTGCGTCTTACCGGCCGCAGTGCGGAACACATCCAACTGGTGGAAACCTACGCCAAGGCCCAGGGTCTGTGGCACGCAGCCGGTCATGCAGCGGCTGAATATAGTGATGTGCTGGAACTTGATTTGTCCAAGGTCGAATCAAGTCTGGCGGGCCCGAAACGCCCGCAGGACCGTATTCCGCTGAAATCCTCCAAGAGTGTTATTGAAAAGCATGTTCTCGGTTTGGCGGCTGAACGCGCGCAAAAAGTCAGGGATCTTGCCCGCCTCGAGGATGAAGGCGGGCCGATTGTCGCGAATACCCAAACCAACAACGGCACCAGCGGTATCGCCACAGTTTCAATGGACGGACAGGCCTTCAGGCTGCAAGATGGCGCCGCGGTAATCGCCGCCATTACCAGTTGCACCAACACCTCCAATCCGGAAGTTATGATTGGTGCCGGCTTGCTGGCGCGGCGCGCGCGCACGAAAGGTCTGAAACCCAAACCCTGGGTCAAGACCAGTCTCGCGCCCGGTTCCAAAGTAGTGACCGACTATCTGAAAAAAACCGGTTTGCTGGAGGATCTGGCGGCGCTTGGTTTCGATCTGGTGGGCTATGGTTGCACTACCTGTATCGGCAATTCCGGCCCGCTGCGCCCCGAGATCAGCGAAGCCATACGCAAAAATGATCTAGCTGTTAGCGCCGTTTTGTCCGGCAACCGCAATTTCGAAGGCCGCATCCATCCTGAAGTGAAAATGAATTTCCTGGCTTCGCCGCCATTGGTGGTGGCCTACGCGCTGGCCGGCAGCATGACGATTGATCTCTTGAACGAGCCACTGGGCACTGGCAAAGACGGTAAGCCGGTGTACCTCAAGGACATCTGGCCCGGCGAGAAGGAAGTCTCAGATCTCATCGCAGGCAACATTGATTCCGGCATGTTCAAGAAAGTCTATGGACAGGTGTATGACGGCGACAAACACTGGAATGGCCTCAAAGTACCGGAAGGCGAGATTTATCGGTGGGACGAAGAGTCCACTTACGTACGCAATCCGCCCTACTTCGATGGCATGCGCATGCAGCCGAATGCTGTGAATGATATCAAGGGTGCGCGCGTGCTCGCTTTGCTCGGTGATTCCGTCACCACCGATCACATCTCGCCGGCGGGCAGTATCAAGAAGGACGGCCCAGCGGGCAAATATCTCATGGAAAACGGCGTGCAACCGAAGGATTTCAATTCCTACGGCTCGCGCCGCGGCAACCATGAAGTGATGATGCGTGGCACTTTCGCCAACATCCGTCTGCGCAATCTGCTGGCTCCCGGAACCGAAGGTGGTGTCACAACATATATCCCAAGCGGCGAAGTCATGCCCATTTACGATGCCGCAGTGAAATACCAGCAGGACAAAACCCCGCTGCTGGTGATAGCCGGCACGGAATACGGCAGCGGCTCATCGCGGGATTGGGCCGCAAAAGGCACTCTGCTGTTGGGCGTACAGGCGGTCATCGTCAAGAGTTTTGAGCG
Source organism: Gammaproteobacteria bacterium (assembly GCA_049591455.1). GTDB lineage: Bacteria > Pseudomonadota > Gammaproteobacteria > Natronospirales > REEB76 > REEB76. The sequence goes on along the minus strand of JBAWFA010000016.1, from coordinate 40,402 downwards.
CATTCACCGCTCCAATCTCATTGGCATGGGCGTGCTGCCGCTACAATTCAAGCAAGGCGAAGACGGTAAATCCCTGGGACTTACCGGCAAGGAAGAATTTTCAATCGAAGGTCTAGACGGCGGCAAGGCGAAGGAAGTCACGGTCAAGGCGAAAGCCGACAACGGCAAAACCATCAGCTTCAAGGCGCGCGTGCGCCTCGATACGCCCAAGGAACGGGATTACTTCCGCAACGGTGGCATCCTGCAATACGTGCTGCGCCAACTGGCTGCGTAGTTATTCCCGTAGGAGCGGCCCCCTGGCCGCGATTCTTCAAGTTATCGCGACGATGGCGTCGCTCCAACATTTAGAAAAATGCCGCTTCTATTTGATATCGGTGGTCTTCCAGACTTCCGGCTGCCATTTCCCGGAGGGATCGAACTTGGCGCCGATGTAATACGCTTTGCCGGCTTCGACGCTGAGTTTCATTTCGTGCGTCTGCCGCGCATCCGGAATTTTCTGCGTAACACCCGGCACGTAGTCGAGATTCACCACCTTGGTGAGCTTGAAATTGAAGGTGTATTCGTCGGGTTTCATCCAGATCACGCCCTGATTGGAACGGTTGGTGAGTTTTCCGTTCACCATCCATATTCGCACCGGATAGATTCTGCTTGGAATCATTTTATAGTTCAGGTATAGCACTGCATGGGGCTCTCTGCGGGAATTCACAAACGGCGAAGGAGCGGCGACAGCGGCGACGCAGAACACCGCCAGCAGCAGAACCACCAACCATCGAACCGGATTTTGCATCATGTTTGTCATGTACTGCCTCCTCCTCGCCCTTATCGCCTGGGATAAAGGCGGCTCACTGTAATCGCTGGTTTTCAATACTTGGCGTCAGCGGTCTTCCACACTTGCGGCTGCCACTTGCCGGATGCCGTAAATTTGGCGCCGATGTAATACGCCTTGCCGGCTTCCACGCTGAGCTTCAAATCGTGCACATTCTGACCGTAGCGGGTGCTGCGTTCCAAGCCCGGCACATCCGCCATATTCACCGCGCCCAGCTTGACCTTGAAGCTGTAATCGCCCGGCTTGATCCAGAGCACGCCCTGGTCGGAACGGTTGCTGAGCTGACCGTTCACTGCCCAGATTTTCACGGGCCAGATCTGCTTGGCGCGTTGATTCACGTTCAGGTATAGCACCGCGTGGGGCTCGCTGCGGGAACCTACAAAGGGTGAAGCCATGGCTGCGGCGCACACCACAGCCAGCGCCATGCCCGTAAACCATCGAAGAGATTTTTGCGTCACAGTTTTCATGGACTGCCTCCACCGGGTTCGGCCCGGAATATGGTTTAAGTATAGACCAAAAATACGAAGGATTCCGTTGTCCAGTCAATGTTGATCAATCGCCCTGCACTACCGGCCAGGAGGAATCACGGATCCATTCACTCCAGGAACCGGCATACAGCCGGGCGCCTTTGAGGCCCGCCACTTCCATGGCCAGGAGGTTATGGCAGGCAGTCACGCCGGAACCGCACATGCACACGGTTTCGGCAGACGGAACATCCGCCAAAGCAGCTTCTATCCGTTTTCGCAAGGCCTCAGGTGTTTTGAAGCGTCCATTTCCGGAAACGTTCCCCATATATGGCAGGTTGACAGCCCCCGGCACGTGACCCGCTACGGGATCAATGGGTTCCTCTTCGCCCCGGAAACGACTTGGTGCTCGGGCATCCAATAACCGGCCTGCACTGGTTCGGACCCGCTGAAACAGGGCTGCCGAACTCAGCCACTGGCGGTCATTCGGTCGCGCCTGGAAATCACCTTCGTTCACGGCGGCGGACGGTTCCCGGGTAATTGTCCGGCTTTCCTTGAACCATTGGGTCCAACCACCATCCAGCACCGCCACCTGCGGATGGCCCAGCCAGCGCAGCAACCACCACAACCGCGCGGCAAAGGTGCCGGCGGTGTCGTCATAAACGACAACTTGGCTGCCGTTGCTCACGCCGGCCCGGGCAAGTTTCGTCGCTAAAATTTCCGGTTCCGGCAACGGGTGACGTCCGGTCACAGGAGTCACCGGGGCGGCAAGGTCACGATCCAGGTGCAGATATGCGGCGCCAGGAATATGGCCTTCGCGGTACGCGCGTTCCCCAGCGTCCGGATCGGCGAGCACAAAACGGCAATCGAACAGGCGCCAGCCGGAATGCAGGTTCCGCGCCAGTGTTTCTGTATCAACCAGAGTCGCATAAACCATGTGGCTTGGCCTGTGGTTACAGCCCGTGAACGTATAATGCGCCAAACCCCGCAAAGAGGCAGATCATGGCGCGCACTCTACACGGCAAAACTCTGTTCATTACCGGCGGCAGCCGTGGCATCGGCGCAGCCATTGCGCTGCGCGCCGCGGCGGATGGCGCGAATCTGGTCATCGCCGCCAAATCTGCTCAACCCAATCCGAAACTGCCAGGCACCATCCACAGTGTTGCGGAAGCAGTGGAGAAAGCCGGCGGTCGCGCGCTGGCGGTACAAATGGATGTGCGCGAGGAAGATTCGGTGCACTCTGCAGTGAAGCAGGCGGTCACGCACTTCGGCGGTATTGACATCCTGGTGAACAATGCCAGCGCCATCTGGCTTGCGCAGACACTCGATACTCCAATGAAGCGCTTTGATCTGATGATGACAGTGAACCTGCGTGGAACCTTTCTGTGTTCCCAGACCACCCTGCCTTATTTGCTGAAATCGCAGAATCCACACATTCTGAATATGGCACCGCCGCCGAACCTCGCATCCAAATGGTTCCGTGCGCACACTGCTTATACAATCTCAAAATACGGCATGAGCTTTTGCACGCTCGGCATGGCGGCAGAATTTGTAGGACGTGTAGCCGTCAATGCCCTATGGCCGCGCACCGTGATCGCTACCGCTGCCATTGCCATGCTGGGTGACCGTGTCAGCGCGGATAATTGCCGCACGCCGGCGTTCGTGGCGGATGCAGCTCACGCTATTCTCACTCGTGACGGTCGTACATGCAGCGGAAATTTCTACATTGACGAGGAAGTGTTGCGCGAGGAAGGTGCAACAGATTTTGCAGCGTATGCGGTCAAGCCCGGTGCGCCACTCGAACCGGATCTGTTTCTGGACTGATTCTTCTCGCCAGCGGTCATATCAGGTGCTATCTTTCAGGAATGGATGCAACAAAGCACATTCATGCTGTATAAAAATATCGTCCTGGCTTATGACGGCAGCCTTGAAGGCCGGCGTGCGCTGCGCGAAGGCGCCGAGCTGGCCGCGCAATTCAAGGCCCGCACCCACCTGCTAGCGGTCATCAAGCACAGTGCGGGCACGGCCATCGGTCAGGGTTTTGAGGCGCGCGGCCTTGCAGCGGCTGAGGTCTCACATTTTCAGAAAACCCTGGATGAAGGCGTCGGTATCCTGAAGGGGTTTGGGCTGGAAGCCACCGGCTATCTGACCCAGGGAGATCCGGTAGAAGAAATCGTGAAACTTGCCGCCAGTGTCCATGCCGACCTGGTGGTGGTGGGTCACCGGGAACACGGACCGCTGACTCGCTGGTGGCGCACGCCCGTGAGCATGTCGCTGATGGACAAGTTGGCGTGCAGCGTACTCATCGGCATGAAAGATCGCATAACTGACTCGGACTGAGGTCTGCTATTTCAATTCCACCCACGCGGGCACGTCGCGCCAGGCTTCGCCCAGTTCCTTGTCAAGCTCTTGCCAGCGCGGTTCGTATTCCCCAACCAGTTTCCAAAAACGCGCCGAATGGTTCAGTATACGGGTGTGGGCCAGTTCGTGCACCAGCAGATAATGCACCAGCTCTGCTTCCAGAAACAGCAGCTTGTAATTAAGGCTCAGGGTGCCATTGGATGAGCAACTGCCCCAGCGGCTTTTCTGACCGCGGATTTGCAACCGGCGATAGCCGAATCCGGTAACGATACTCAGCTGTTGCGCCTTTGCTCCCAGGTGCTCGCGTGCGCAACGCGATAACCAGCGGCGCAGCGCCTCTCGGCAGACGGATTCATCGTCACCGGCGTGATACACCGTCAGCGTGCGCCCACTGGCGGTAATCCGCACCTGTGCGTGGGAACGTTTCCGGTAATGTACCTGCCAATGCTGGCCGATGGAGCGCAAATCCATTTCTGCCGGCAGACTGCGATCCGCATCCGCAATCTGGGACTGCATGCGCAACCAGGTATCCCGTATCCAATGGCGCTGCCGGGAAAGAAATGCCCTCACCCTCTGCTTGCTGGTGCGCGTAGGTATGACGACCTCGATTCCCTGCCAGGGCGTGATGCGCACCTGCAATTGTTTTGCGCGTGAACTGCGCCGCCAGTGATAGGCCATCAGATCAGACATCGCAGTTCTCTCATGTTGCCAGTTGCTCACGCGCACCAACGACGGTGGCGTCGGATTCAAAATACTCGGGAATCATGAATTCGAATTCATGACGGTGGATAGCGACAATGTCTCCATGCTTCAAGGCACGGTCAGCGGTTATGCGTTCACCGTTCACAAAGGTGCCATTGATGCTGCCCTGATCCATGATCCAGAAAGAATGTCCGCGCCGTTCGATTACCGCGTGACAGCGCCCCACGGTTTTCTCCTTGACCATGACGTATTGAACCTCCGGGTCATAGCCTGCCACCCGTCCAAGCAGGGTCGCGCGCTCCGCCAGTTCAAAGCGTTTGATGTCGTTGGGATTGCTGATGTCGTACAGCACTGCCCGGGGTCCTTCCGCATGCTGTATTGCCGGCTTGAAAAGTGTGCGTGGTGTTTTGACGAAACGCATATTCCACGCGGTATAAATACCGACACACGCGGCTATTAGCACCAAAAGGGCTACCAACCATAGCCAGCGCATATGCGTCGGCTGATTGTCCGGATGTGTCAACGGTGTATTGAACTTTGCCGGCACCATTGATTCGGTAGGCAGCGGTAATAATCTAGCCGGTGACCCGATTTCTTCGGGTAGCACTATCGGCAGCGCGGTACTCGTCAACCTGGCGTCAATTATTTTTAAAACCCCGGCGAGATCAGATGGTTGTGCGATATGAAAAAAGTCGCCCCCGGTTCTTTCCGCCAGTTCTTGCAGCAATCCACCATTGCCAGGCTTCGTGAAAGCGACACCGAACAGACGGATACGGTTGTAAACCGCGGCGGGAACCAGCGACTGCATGATCCAGCGGGTCTGGTCCTTGTCAGCGGTCCTGCTGCCTGTATTCATGCCCTCATCGCTTATAAAAATGATGCCCTTCTGTGAATTCGCGTTTCCATGATCAATAATCTCGGAGAGCGCCCGTTCCAATCCGCCGGAGGTATCCGTCCATTGGCTGCGATACTCACGATGTTGCAGTGCATCGTGTATCTGCTTGCGGCTGGAGGTGCTCACGGATGTCAGCGGTATGAGCACCGACGGCGTTGATGCAAAGGCGATGAGTGCAATTCGAGTGTTGGGCCCGCGGCTGTCCACAAAATCCGTCACCATCTGTGCGCTCAACTGTCTGACTTTCTCGGCACTCATACCGGTAGACGTGTTGAGCAGCACAACTACGTCCTGGCTCGCCCGGACTGACACGCTGACAGCGCACAGTAGCAATGCCAGCACGCTGACCATCACACTCCTAACCGGAATTTGCCTGTACACTGTGCTCCCCTGGGTCACTTTCTCTTTGCGATGCACCGTAGTTTATTGGTGTGGCCCCGCCTCTGCTAGACCAGCGCCACCAAGGCCATGATCAGCAGGTACAGCGTGGCCACGAAACCCGACAGCCAGCTGAAAATGCGCAGCCACGGAACGCCGATTATCTCGGCCGGCATATACACCAGCCGGGCAATCAGGAACACCAGAGCGGCCAGGGCAGTGTACTGCGTAAAACCGCCGCTGAAAGCCAGCAGCAGGATGGCGATGGCAAATCCCGGGTAGTTCTCCTTGAAGTTCTCGTGAGCACGCACAGCCCGCTGACCTGATTGCGAAAGTGGCGGCAAGCCCTCCGTGGAGCGATTGGACACAAGCCGGGGGCCACCGTACGCCTGATATTTCGCAAGCCATGCCGGTAGCCAGGAAAACGCGTAGAAAAGCGTGACCAGAGCCAGGATCGTCATCTCATAGGACATATTTCACCTCCTGCCATCAATATTCCGTAATCAATGGAATCATTCGGGCATATCAATACCACATGAATAATAACCTACGGGGTGCATCCATCCGCCAGATGAAGTCTGATGTTGGCCGGGACCACAACATTATCAAACAGCGGCAGGCAGTTCCGCACTCCATTGCCCCTGGATGAAAGAATGCCGCGAACCGGCTTGTTTTTACGAATCACAATCCCCAGTGATGCAGACGACACTTGATGACCGGATCATGATTGGAAATCTCAGAAAATGGCGCGAACGGCGCGCTCTCAAGCGCTATCCGGTTTTGGAGCCGGCTTGGCGGTACGCGCTTGCTCATTGCGGACCGGCGCGACGCCTGAGTGTGAGCGGCCAGGCGCGGCTGCGCACGCTCGCGACGCTTTTCGTGCGGCAAAAATCCCTCGAACCGGTACAAGGTCTGGAACTCACCGATGAAATGCGTGCGCTCCTGGCCACCCATGCCTGCCTGCCCATCTTCAACCTGGGGTTGAAATGGTACACAGGCTGGCACAGCGTGGTGCTGTATCCCGGCGCGTTCGTGCCGGAACGGCAGATCGTGGACGCGGCCGGGGTGGTGCATCACAGCCGCAGCGTCATGGCCGGAGAATCCTGGCAGCGTGGCCCGGTGATATTGTCATGGGAAGCAGTCATGCAGACGGGTTCGCCCCCCGGGCATAACGTGGTCATCCACGAGTTCGCCCACAAGCTGGACATGCTGAACGGCGAAGCCAACGGTTTTCCCTCTCTGCACTCGGAAATGTCCATGGCTCAATGGACCCGGGCATTTCATGCGGCTTATGCCTCAATGCAACAGCTTCGCGCATCCGGCCAAGCGCTGCCCATTGACGGATACTCGCTCGAGAACCCGGCGGAATTTTTTGCTGTGGCCAGCGAAGTATTCTTTGAAACACCCTCGATACTCCAGGCTGCATTACCGGAGGTTTATCAGCAACTGTGTCTGTTTTATCGGCAAGACCCGCGCAGTTTCTGAACAGCCTGTGCATTTTGATTTAAGGCACTCATCACGATGTTGGGCTCGCTGTGCCTGCTCAGGACACAACCGGTAACGCACCGCCAACCTGTGCCAAGAATCGCGCCAGGCATGCCGCTCCTACATAAACGGCTCAATCCACATGGCCATAAATCGCGACTATGGCAGATTCCCGTAGCAGCTGAAACGGCATGGCCGTCAGGAAATAACACGTAGATGCATATTATGGGCAGGCTGCGCTTACGCACGGCTCTGTTTTGCGCCGGTTACGCGTTAATATAAATCCCCTGCAGGTCGAACCAACAACAAGCCCATGCCAGCCATTCTCATTGATATCGGCGCCAATCTTACTCACGATAGCTTCGACGCCGACCGCGACGAAGTCATATGCCGCGCACAGGCAGCAGGCGTAGAGCAATTCATCGTTACCGGTAGTGATGCCGTGCACAGCCGCAAAGCCCTCGAGCTGTGCCGCGTCTGGCCGGGCCTGCTGTATTGCACCGCTGGCACGCATCCACACCAGGCGAAAGATTTCAACGCCATGACACCAATTGCGCTGCGCAAGCTACTTGTGGAACCGGAGGTGGTGGCCGTGGGCGAATGCGGCCTGGATTATTTCCGCAACTTCTCTCCGCATGCAGCGCAGACGACCGCACTTGAAGCGCAATTGAATCTCGCAGCGGAAACCGGGAAGCCGGTGTTCCTGCACCAGCGCGACGCGCACGACGATTTCGTCGCGATACTGCGCCGTTGGCGGAAACGACTGGCGGATGCGGTGGTGCACTGCTTTACCGGTACAGAAGCCGAATTACGGGATTATCTGGAACTGGATTGTCATATCGGCGTCACCGGTTGGATCTGCGACGAGCGCCGCGGCGTGCAATTACGCGAACTGGTAAAACTCATTCCCGCCGACCGGCTGATGCTGGAAACCGATGCGCCGTATCTTTTGCCACGGGATCTCAAGCCAAAACCCAAGACACACCGCAACGAGCCTATGTATCTCGCCCATATCTGCGAAGTGGTGGCGGGGTGCACCGGCAAAGCCAGCGCGCAGATTGCCGCCGAAACCACCGCCAACGCATTAGGCTTCTTCAAGCTGCCAGAAGACCCGTCTGTTCAGGTAAAATAATAAACTTCACCGCCCGTTTTTCCGGAGATGTCCGTGGACAAACAGCAAATCCAGAATTTTGTGAGCCAAAGCTGGGATGAGTCCATCCTTTCCACCCTCCACGACTACATCCGCATTCCCAACAAATCTGTGAACTTTGACAAGGACTGGCAGAAGAACGGCCACATGGAGAAGGCCGTGCAACTGGCAGCCGACTGGTGCCGCCGCAATGCCGTCTCCGGCATGCAACTGGAAATTCTGCGGCTGGAAGGCCGCACGCCCCTGCTGTTCATCGAGATTCCCGGCGCGAGTGACGATACCGTGCTGCTCTACGGCCATCTCGACAAGCAGCCGGAATTCACCGGCTGGAAAGAGGGGCTGGACCCTTGGACGCCGGTGAGGCGCGGCGAAAAGCTCTACGGTCGCGGCGGCGCTGACGACGGTTACGCGGTGTTTTCCTCCCTCACTGCCATCCGTGCCTTACGGGACCAGGGCATTCCACACGCACGCTGCGTGCTGGTGATCGAATGCTGCGAGGAATCCGGCAGTTTCGACCTGCCGCACCATATCGCAACCCTGGGCAAGCGCCTGGGCGATGTGAGTCTGGTGGTGTGCCTGGATGCGGAATGCGGCAACTACGATCAGCTCTGGTGCACCACTTCGCTGCGCGGGAATCTTGTTGGCACGCTGAGCGTGGACGTACTCACAGAGGGCGTGCATTCCGGCGCTGCCAGCGGCATCGTCGCATCGAGTTTTCGTGTATCGCGTACGCTTCTGGATCGGGTTGAGAACTGCATCACCGGCGCCAGTAAGCTAAAGAGCCTCCAGCCGAATATTCCCGCAGCACGACGTATCCAGATCCGCCGCGCAGCAAAAGTACTGGGCAAAAGCGTGTATGCGAAGTTCCCTTTCGTCAAAGGCATGCAGCCCTTGTCAAAAGACCCGGTAAAACTCATCACCGACAACACCTGGGGTGCAACGCTCTCTATCACTGGCGCCGAGGGTTTGCCCACGCTTGAGAGCGCTGGCAACGTGCTTAGGCCACGTACCCGTTTGAAACTGTCTTTCCGTCTGCCGCCCACTGCGGATGCCAGGAAAGTGAACGCCGAGATCAAGCGCTTGCTGGAAACGAATCCGCCGTACAAGGCGCGGGTGAAATTCGAGTCGGAATCCGCCATGGGCGGCTGGAACGCGCCGGCCGTGGCACCGTGGCTGGAAACTTCCATGAAACAGGCGTCCAAGGCATTTTTTGGTGCACCCGCGATGTACATGGGCACCGGCGGCAGCATCCCATTCATGGGCATGCTCGGCAAGAAATTCCCGAAAGCGCAATTCCTGGTCACGGGTTTGCTGGGCCCGCACTCCAACGCTCACGGTCCCAACGAATTCCTGCACATTCCCACGGCCAAAAAACTCACCGCCTGCGTGGCGCAGGTGCTCGCGGATCATCATGCGCGCGGCTGAGGATGCAACAGGATCCACTTCCCCTCTGCATTCGGAAGGGGCGCGGGAGATGAGGGTTCGGTAATACTCAAACGCCCAAATACTGTCACACCCCCACCCGGCGCTACGCGCCGCCCTCTTCCGAAGGGAGAGGGCCCCGGGTGGAAAGGGATTTTGAAAGGTATCGCTACCATGATTACAAACTGCATTTTCTAGGAGCGTCGGTATGGACACCCTGCTGCTCTCACGTCTTCAGTTCGGCTTTACGCTCAGTTTCCACATTCTGTTCCCGACGCTCACTATCGGCCTGGCGGTGTTTCTTGCCATTCTCGAAGGCATGTGGCTCAAAACCGGAAATCCCGGATACAAACGCCACTACATGTTCTGGGTGAAGATTTTCGCGCTCACCTTTGGCGTGGGCGTGGTCTCCGGCATCGTGCTGTCCTATGAATTCGGCACCAACTTCAGCCGCTTTTCCGCGGCAGCCGGCAACGTCATCGGCCCGCTCATGAGTTACGAGGTGCTCACGGCGTTCTTCATGGAAGCGGGTTTCCTGGGCATTATGTTATTTGGCTGGAGCCGCGTCACTCCCAAGCTGCATTACACCGCCACTGTGCTGGTTGCCGCCGGCACCATAGTGTCAGCATTTTGGATCATTTCTGCCAATTCCTGGATGCAGACGCCGGCTGGTTCGATACTGCGTGACGGCGTGTTCTATCCGGTGGACTGGTGGCACATCGTATTCAATCCCTCTTTTCTCTACCGCTTGATACACATGCTGCTCGCGGCCTTCCTGAGTAGCAGCGTATTCATTGCGGGCGTATCCGCCTGGTTCCTGTCGAAGCAGCGCGATCAGGACTTTGCCAAGCACAGTTTCATGTTCGCGCTCGTGGCAGTTGCAATCCTGGCGCCGATCCAGATCTTCGCTGGCGATCAGAGCGGTCTGGAAGCGGACAAATATCAGCCCATCAAGGTGGCGGCTATGGAGGGTCGCTGGAAGAGCATGGCGGGTGCGCCACTGGTGTTGTTCGCCTGGCCCAATGAAAAGACGCGCGACAACGATTTCGCACTGGAGATCCCGTACGCTTCGAGCCTGATCGTCAAGCACAGTATCCACGGTGTCGTCACGGGACTGGAATCGGTGCCGCCGAATGACTGGCCGGTGGTGCCCATCGTGTTCTGGGCGTTTCGCATCATGGTGGGATTGGGTGTGTTGATGTTGGCTCTGGGCTGGATCGGCGCAGTACTGTTATGGCGCCGTCAAGCGCCGCCTCGCTGGTTCCTGTGCTGGACACTTTGGATGACGCCGGTCGGATTCATTGCTACCGTTGCCGGTTGGTGGACGGCGGAAACCGGCCGTCAGCCCTGGGTGGTGCAAGGATTGATGCGCACCACCGACGCCTTTTCGCCGCTGGAACCGCAGCGAGTGTTGTATTCATTCCTGGCGTTCATTGGCATCTACATCGTGGTGATGTGGGCCTATATCTATTACGTGGTGAAAGTGATCCGCAAGGGACCAGCGCAGGAAACGCCGCACCCCATCGCCAGCGAACACGCGCCGGCGCGGCATGCCTTCAGCGGCGTGGAGGATGAATGATGGACGTGCTGCCGCTCATCTGGGTCATCATCATTGCTATGGGCGTTGTGATCTATGTTTTGCTGGACGGCTTCGATCTGGGCATCGGCATCCTGTTTCCATTCGCACACAGCCATGAACACCGTGATCTGATGATGAACAGTGTGGCACCGGTATGGGACGGCAACGAGACCTGGTTGGTGCTGGGCGGCGCCGGACTGCTGGCGGCGTTTCCCAGAGCCTATGCCATCCTGCTCTCGGCCTTGTATGTGCCTTTGATGTTCATGCTCACGGCGCTGATTTTCCGTGGCATTTCCTTCGAGTTCCGCTTCAAGGCGCACAGAAGCCGTTTCCTGTGGGACATCGCCTTTAGCGCTGGTTCAATCCTGGCGGCATTTTGTCAGGGCATGACACTGGGAGCGGTGATTCAAGGCATTCTTGTCGCGCATGGCGAGTATGCCGGTGGCAACTATGATTGGCTATCGCCCTTCACGGTGGTGACCGGCCTCTGTGTGGTGGTTGGTTATGCGCTCCTGGGTGCCACCTGGCTCATCATGAAAACCGAAGGTGAGTTGCAGGCCCGCAGTTACCGCGCGGCGAAGCGCATCCTGCCCCTGATGCTGCTGGCCATTATCATCGTGAGCCTGTGGACGCCTTTCCTGCAACCCGCCATCCGCGAGCGCTGGTTTTCCATTCCGAATTTTTATTATCTGTCGCAGATACCGTTCATCACCTTCCTGGTGGCGGTGGGTTGCTGGTACACACTGAAGCGCGCGCGTCACCCGCACGCGCCGTTTCTGTTCAGCATTGGCTTGTTTCTGCTGTCCTATATCGGCTTCATTATCAGCATCTGGCCGTATATCGTGCCGCGTGCGCTCACCTATGAAGAAGCCGCGTCGCCGGCTTCCAGCCAGCTATTTCTGTTGGTAGGATTTATTATCGTGGCGCCGTTTCTACTGGGTTACACTATTTTTGGTTATCGGATATTCAGCGGCAAAGTGCACGCCGGCGAGGGTTATCACTGATGCGGGTCACGGATAAAAACCCGCATGAGCGTTTGCGGCCCTGGCTGTGGTTTGTGGGATTATATCTTGCGTCGCTACTGACCTATGCCGCCGTCACGTTCCTGCCGTACTTGATGCTTCGGCACTGAGCTCCGGCACTTCTTTTCCGGGTGGCACTCCAGTTGTTACACACAAGCGCGTCCATATCTCTTCAATTTTCGGATTCAAAGACTGCAGTTTGAACTTCTTCGGACGCCGTAACGGCGCCGCGAATTCTTCCAGAAGTTCCACATCTTCGGGCCGTCCCTTGGGAAAATGGCCGTGCCCTGTAAACAGAATTCGGGGCACGAGCGGGATTTCAGGCACCAGCGTGCGCAGCGCCAATATCTGATCCTGCATTAGATGCAAAGGATTGCGAAAGCTGAAACGCTGATGGCGTCCCATGATGGTCCATTGATTCATCTTTACTCCACTGAATATCGCGCCATGCGCCTGCCGAATGACAAGTACATAGAGCCGGTCGTCCCGCAGCAGCAGTGCATCCACCCCGATATGCCCGCCAACTCCATCGGGCAGCACCACGTCGCGCAACAACCGATCGGATATATTGCGCAAGGTAGTCAACGTGCGGCGGTGCGTTGCCGTTATGCGCAACCAAACATAAAACGCGATCGCTACCGCCAGCAAACAAGCCACCACAGATGTCAGCATCCAGAGCAACCAGTTGTCATACCACATTTGCATGAAAAGCACTTTCCATCGAGTACCAGGATTTTCAGTACCGCGGTCCGAGATCCACGGCGGAGATTATTTTAACTTAAACAAGGGATTATTAAACGCAATCAGAAGCGCATGCGGCCCATAATGATGTCACGGAACATCACCCAATCACCCATCAAACTGTAAAATGGGTGCGTAAAAGTCGCAGGATGGTTCTTCTCGAAAAAATAATGTCCGGTCCAGGCAAAACCATAACCAAATATCGGCACCAGAATGAATCCCCACCACCAGTTGCTGATGAGTACGCTAAGGATTGTCAGAATAACCAGGCAACTGCCGATGAAATGCAGCCGCCGGCAGGTACGGTTGCGATGCTCGCCGAGATAAAAGGGATAGAACTCTTTGAAATGTGTGAAACGGTTGGTCATGGTTGCCTGTCAGTCATCCTATCAGTGAAAATATGCCGCGGGGATCATGTGATATGGCAATACTGACGATAAAAGCAAACAACAGGACGGCGGCGGCAAACAATCCCAGCCGCAGCCAGCGTGGGCGTTTGAGTCGAAACGCCAGTACACCGAGCACGATGTAGCCGAGCACGCACAAAAGCTTCACCCCGAGCCAGCTTACCTGCAAGGGGTTGAGTTGCAGCATGACTGCGAGCCACACGCCCATGGCTAGCAGCAGGGTATCCACCACATGAGGGAGTACTTTCCAGATTCGCTGCCTCAGCGGCTCCGCCGCCAGCACGGAAAAGGCGCCACGCAGGCCGAACAGGCCAATGCTGAGTCCGGCAAAGACGACGTGGGCGAACTTTACTTCTGCGTACATGGGCGATCCGGATGGCTGTGAAGGACTTCTTTGTCTCTGGTCGCTAATAGGACTAGAATAGTCCAGTATTGTCAACCACCCCAAGTCCATGCTGCGACTCAGTAAATTGACCGATTACGGCACCGTGGTGCTGGCCCACATGGCCCTCCAGCCTGCGACCGTTTATACCGCTGCCGACGTGGCCGCCGCCACTCATGTGGCCCCCCCCACCGTCAGCAAGTTGCTCAAGTGCTTTGCCCGGGCGGGCCTGGTGACTTCTTACCGGGGCGCCAGCGGCGGCTACAGCCTCGCCCGCCCGCCGGAACTGATTACCGCTGTGCAGATCATTGACGCTGTGGAAGGTCCGGTGGCGATCACCCAGTGCAGCCTCGACCACACACATTGCGGCATCGAATCGGTCTGCGGCGTGGGCCACAACTGGCAGCGCATCAGCCTCGCCATCCGCGACGCGCTGCGCAGCGTGACCCTCGCCCAACTTGCCCGGCCCGCGGTGCCACTGATGCCACACATGGATTTCGGCGTCATGCTTCCCGGCCAGCGCCGCCGCACTTGAGCGAGACAGCACGCATGGTCACACAAACCAACGACGTTGAAAAACTGGTACGCGGCGAATACCGCCACGGCTTCGTCACCGACATCGAAGCCGATACGGTCGCGCCGGGCCTGAACGAAGACGTAATCCGACTGATATCGGCCAAAAAGAACGAGCCGCCGTTCATGCTGGACTGGCGGCTCAAGGCATACCGCCACTGGCTCACCATGCAGGAACCGCATTGGGCGCACGTCAAGCATCCGCCCATTAATTACCAGGCGATTTCCTATTACTCCGCACCGAAATCCAAAAAGGTCGCACCCAAGAGTCTCGACGAGGTGGATCCGAAGCTCCTTGAGACTTACGAGAAACTCGGCGTGCCGCTGCACGAGCGTGCCAAGCTGGCGGGCGTCGCGGTGGACGCGGTATTCGATTCCGTGTCCGTGGCCACTACTTTCCGCAAGAAACTCGCGGAAGCCGGCATCATCTTCTGCTCGTTTTCGGAAGCCGTGCAGAGTCATCCTGCGCTGATAGCACAATATCTGGGTTCGGTGGTGCCCTATTCCGACAACTTCTTCGCTACGCTCAACTCTGCCGTGTTCAGTGACGGCTCTTTCGTTTTCGTGCCGAAAGGCGTGCGCTGCCCCATGGAGCTGTCCACCTATTTCCGCATCAACAGCGCCAATACCGGCCAGTTTGAACGCACCCTGATCATCGCCGAGCAAGGCGCTTACGTGAGCTATCTCGAAGGCTGTACCGCGCCGATGCGCGACGAAAACCAGTTGCATGCCGCCGTGGTGGAACTCATTGCACTCGAAGGCGCGCAGATCAAATACTCCACGGTGCAGAACTGGTACCCCGGTGACGAAAACGGCGTGGGTGGCATCTACAACTTTGTTACCAAACGCGGCGACTGCCGCGGTGCGAATTCGCGGATTTCCTGGACCCAGGTGGAGACCGGCTCGGCCATCACCTGGAAATACCCGAGTGTATTGTTGAAAGGCGATAACTCTATCGGCGAGTTCTATTCCGTAGCAGTGGCCAACCATTACCAGCAGGCGGATACCGGCACCAAGATGGTGCATATCGGCAAGAACACCAAAAGCACGATTGTCTCCAAGGGCATTTCCGCCGGACACGGCCAGAACAGCTATCGCGGTCTGGTGAAAGTGCTGGCAGGCGCCGACAACGCGCGCAACTATACGCAATGCGATTCGCTGCTTATGAGCGAGCGCTGCGGCGCCCATACATTTCCCTACATGGAGGTGAAAAACCCTACTGCGAAAGTGGAACATGAAGCCACTACCTCCAAAATCAGTGATGACCAGTTGTTCTATTGCCGCAGCCGCGGTGTGGGCACGGAAGACGCCGTCAACATGATCGTGAGCGGATTCTGCAAGGACGTGTTCAAGGAACTGCCCATGGAATTCGCTGTGGAGGCACAGCGGCTTCTGGCGGTGACCTTAGAGGGAGCCGTAGGCTAGGAAGCGCTGCGTGCTGCGTGAAAACAGAAGATTCCGATTTGAGATAACGCCATGCTGAAAATCAAGAATTTACACGCTCGAGTTGAAGGCCGCGAAATTCTCAAAGGCCTAAACTTGGAATTGAAAGCTGGGGAAATCCATGCGGTCATGGGCCCCA
Source organism: Gammaproteobacteria bacterium (assembly GCA_049591455.1). Lineage (GTDB taxonomy): Bacteria > Pseudomonadota > Gammaproteobacteria > Natronospirales > REEB76 > REEB76. The sequence goes on along the minus strand of JBAWFA010000016.1, from coordinate 24,433 downwards.
ACGGTTCGGGCAAGAGCACGCTCGCCCATATCCTCGCCGGCCGCGAAGGCTATGAAGTCACCGCCGGCAGCGTCGTCTATCGCGGCAAGGACCTGCTCGCCCTGGCGCCCGAGGATCGCGCCCGGGAGGGCGTGTTCCTGGCCTTTCAATATCCCGTGGAAATTCCCGGCGTCAACAACGTATACCTGCTGAAAGCCGCTTACAACTCCATCCGCAAGCACCGCGGCGAGGAGGAACTGGACGCTATGGATTTCCTGACGCTGGTCAAAGACAAGATGAAACTGATGGAAATCGATCCGACTTTCCTCAACCGCGCCGTGAACGAAGGCTTCTCCGGCGGGGAAAAGAAGCGCAACGAAATTCTGCAAATGCTGGTGCTGGAGCCGCAGCTCGTCCTGCTGGATGAAACCGATTCCGGCCTGGACATAGACGCCCTGAAAGTGGTCGCCAGCGGCATCAACAAGCTGCGCAGTCCTGAACGGTCCATGGTGCTTGTCACCCATTATCAGAGGCTGCTGGATTATGTGGAGCCGGATTTCGTGCATGTATTGGCTGACGGCCGCATCATCAAATCCGGCGACAAACGTCTGGCGCTGGAGCTGGAAAAGCGCGGTTACGACTGGGTGCTGGCCGAGGCGGCGGCATGAACGCGATAAACGCGGCCATCCAGCCTTATGCCGAGGCTTTCGAAGCGTTTGAATCCGGGCGCGCGTGTGATGCCCCGGCTTGGCTCACCAACCTGCGCCGTGAGGCTTTCACCCATTTTGCTGCCCGGGGCTTTCCCGCCGAGCGCCATGAAGACTGGAAATACACCAGCACCCGCCCTTTGGAAAAGCGCGCCTTTAACCCGGCGATGCCCTCACCGGTTGCGATGGATGCACGAGCCATCGCGCCTGTGCTCATGCCCGAAGCGTCCACCCATACCCTGGTATTCGTGAATGGCGAACACGCGCCTGAACTCAGCCGTGCTCCGGCTGAAACCGCCGGTTTGCATATCACTCCGCTCAACCGGTCGCTGGCACAAGACGCTGCGCAACTGGAAACCGATCTGGTTCCTGAATCAATATGGAGTGACGACCCGTTTACTGCCCTGAACACTGCGTTCCTGTCAAACGGCGCCCTCATTGAGGTGGCCGATGGCGTGCAACTCAAATCGCCTCTCCAACTTGTGTTCGTATCCACGCAGCAATCGCCGGCCCTCGCCTGCCATCCGCGTATTCTGGTAAAGCTCGGCTGCCACGCCCAAGCGGTGCTGGTAGAAACTTATATCGGCCTCGAAGGTGCGGCCAATTTCACCAACAGTTATGCGCAGATTGCCCTGAGCGAAGGCTCACAACTGGAACATCTGCGCCTGCAACGGGAAAGCCCGGAAGACTTCCGCGTGAGCCGCGTGTATGCGGACCAACAAGGCAACAGCCGCTATCGCTCGCACACGCTCAATTTCGGCGGCCTGTGGGTGCGCACCGACCTGCGCACGCGACTCAAGGCGCCGGGAGCAACCGCGGCGTTCAATGGTTTGTACCTGGCTGACGGACGCCGGCATGTGGACAATCACACCCGCATCGACCACCTGGCGCCCAATACCACCAGTGACGAGTTGTATTGCGGCATCATCAACGACCGCGGCCGCGCGGTGTTCAACGGCAAGGTGGTGGTGGCGAAGCACGCGGTAAAAGCCGATGCTGCCCAGACCAACAACAACTTGCTGTTGTCGCGCCAGGGCGAGATAGACACCAAGCCGGAACTGGAGATTTACGCCGACGACGTAAAGTGCAGTCACGGCGCCACCATCGGCCAGTTGGACGAACAGGCGCTTTTCTATCTGCGTTCCCGCGGCCTCGACCCGGAAACCGCCCGCGGCCTGCTAATCCATGCGTTCGCCCACACGGCCCTGGATCGCATCGCGTCTCCGGAACTGTGCGCCTTCGCGCGCCGGCAGTTGGCGGCGGCGCTGCCGCAATCCGCCGCTCTGGAGGCTGCATGAGGGTCCGGTACGACGCCTTGCACAAACCCGTCACGGCGGACGGCTTCGATGCGCGCCACTGGCGGGGGGATTTCCCCATCCTGCAGCGGCAGGTGCATGGCCGGCCGCTGGTCTATCTGGATAACGCCGCCACCTCCCAGAAACCACAAGTGGTCATTGATGCCGTCGCGGATTATTACCGCCGGGTCAATTCCAACGTACACCGTGGCGTGCATCAGTTGAGCGAGCAGGCCACCGCCGCCTATGAAGGTACGCGCGAGAAAGTCCGCAGCTTCATCAACGCCGCATCGGTGCACGAGATTATCTTCACCCGCGGCGCCACCGAGGCCATCAATCTGGTGGCCCAGAGTTATGGCCGCAGTCGTCTGCTGACCGGCGACGAGATCATCCTTTCGGAAATGGAACACCACTCCAACATCGTACCCTGGCAATTGCTGGCTGAACAAACCGGTGCAGTACTGAAAGTCATTCCCATCACCGACTCCGGCGAGCTTGTGCCCGGCACTTATGAAAACCTGTTCAGCCCGCGTACGAAATTCGTGGCACTCGCCCATGTCTCCAATGCACTCGGTACCATCAACCCCGTGCAAAGCATGATCGCGTATGCGCGTCAGCGTAACGTGCCGGTATTGCTGGATGGCGCCCAGGCCGTACCGCATCTGCCAGTGGACGTACGCGCGCTGGATTGCGATTTCTATGCCTTCTCCGGTCACAAAATGTTCGGGCCCACCGGCGTCGGTGTGTTGTACGGCAAAGAAACCCTGCTGCGTGACATGCCGCCCTGGCAAGGCGGCGGCGACATGATACGCACGGTGCGTTTTTCCGGCAGCACCTGGAATGATCTACCGCACAAATTCGAAGCTGGCACACCAAACATCGCCGGAGTAATCGGGCTTGGCGCCGCGGTGGATTATCTTGAACATGTCGGCATGAGCGCCATCGAACAATATGAACACGAACTTCTGGACTATGGCACTCGGCAATTGCAGACCGTGAAGGGGCTGAAACTCGTCGGCACGGCGCGCCACAAAGCCGGTGTACTGTCCTTCGTGATGGACGGCATCCATCCCCACGACATCGGCACCATCGTTGACCAGGAAGGCGTCGCCATCCGTACCGGCCATCATTGCGCCATGCCTGTGATGGAACGCTTCAGGATTCCTGCCACCGCGCGCGCCTCCCTCGCTCTCTACAACACTCGTGGGGACATTGACGCGCTGGTGGAGGCTCTGGGGAAAGCCCGCGAGGTATTCCGCTGATGGACCTCAAGGAACTTTATAAAGACGTGATCGTGGATCACAACCGCAGTCCGCGTAATTTCCGCAAGATAACAGATGCCACCTGCACTCGGGAAGGTTTCAATCCTCTGTGTGGCGACAAGCTCATGCTGTATCTCAAACTGGATGGTAACCGCATCAGTGACATCAGCTTTGAAGGCTCCGGCTGTGCGATCTCCGTAGCTTCCGCTTCGCTCATGAGTCAACAAGTAAAGGGCAAGACTATCGTTGAAACTGAACAATTGTTTGACCGCATACACGACTTGCTCACCCGCGAGAACGCAGATCTCGATCCGGAATCCTTGGGTAAACTCGCGGCTCTGTCCGGCGTACGCGCCTATCCTTCGCGGGTGAAGTGCGCCATTCTCTGCTGGCATACCCTGAAGAACGCCCTGGAACATCTCGAGAATCACACTGTGTCCACCGAATAGCGTATGTACGACCGCGAACCCGTTACTCTCAAACGCGCCTGCGCCGCGGCTATGATCCCCGCCGGCACCCAGGTCATCGTTCCGGAAGGCACCGAAGTCAACGTGGCCCAATCCCTGGGCGGCAGTTTCACGGTGTACGTGGACGGCAATCTGCTGCGTATCGCCGGCAAGGATGCGGACGCCCTTGGACTGGAACCGCCGGCGGAACCTGCGCTGCCGGAGCACCACACCGATGCCGACGTGGAAAAACTGGTGTGGGAACAGATGAAAACCTGTTACGACCCGGAGATCCCGATCAACATCGTGGACCTGGGTCTGGTCTACGAATGCAAGCTCAGCGACGCGGAAGACGGCAGAAAACGCGTGGACGTGAAAATGACCCTGACCGCGCCGGGTTGCGGCATGGGCACCATCCTGGCCGCGGACGTGCAGCAGAAAATCGAATCCGTGCCGCTGGTCAGAGAGGCCCGCGTGGAGATCGTGTTCGATCCACCCTGGAGCCGCGACATGATGTCGGATGAAGCCAAATTGCAGACCGGAATGTACTACTGAGTCGGGGAGCGCCAATGGCAGATTGGGTGAACGTCGGTTCCGTGGATGAAATCACGCCCGGCCAGTACAAAACCATAGACATCAACGACGTACTGATCGCCGTCTTCAACATCGAAGGGGCGTTCTACGCCATCGAGGATGTCTGTACCCACGACGGCGGCATCCTCACCGGCGGTGAACTCAAGGGTTGCGTCATCACCTGCCCGCGCCACGGCGCCCAATTCGACGTGCGCAGCGGCGAAGTCCTGGCGCCACCCGCTTACGAACCCACTGCCACTTTTCCGGTACGTATCCAGGATGGCATGGTGCAGGTCAAAGATGAGCGCTGGGATTAAAATAAATAAACACCATCCAATAATCACCATGAACGAAATCGCCCCCGCCATACAGCACCCGATCCCGGAAGCAGGTGCAGCACCACTCGCGGGTTCCGGCAAACCTGCAACCGAGAGCGCCACGCATTACGGCATACTAGGCGCAATCAGCTTCTCTCACTTGCTCAACGACATGATTCAGTCGTTGATTCTTGCGATCTATCCGCTGCTTAAGTCCGGCTTTGACCTGAGCTTCCTGCAGGTTGGCCTGATTACCCTGACCTTCCAGCTGACCGCTTCGCTGCTGCAGCCGCTGGTAGGAATAGTCACCGACAAACGGCCGATGCCCTACTCACTTCCGGTTGGCATGGGCTTCACCCTCAGCGGGTTGTTGCTGCTTGCAGTTGCACCCACGTTCCCAATTTTGCTGATCGCGGTGGCGCTGGTCGGGAGCGGTTCTTCGGTATTTCATCCCGAATCCTCGCGCGTGGCGCGCATGGCCTCTGGCGGGCGCTATGGTTTTGCGCAATCAGTATTCCAGATCGGCGGCAATATCGGTTCCTCGTTCGGGCCGCTGTTGGCGGCGTGGGTCGTGCTGCGCCATGGTCGCGGCAGCGTGGCATGGTTCGCGCTTGCCTCATTGCTCGCCATCGTAGTGCTGATACAGGTAGGTGGCTGGTACCGCCAGCATGTGGCCGAACGCGCACGACGCAAAACCGTGCCGGCGGCTGCACCCATTCAATCGCGCCGGCTGGTGGCGCGCACGCTGGCGGTGCTGATGGCGCTGATTTTCTCGAAATACTTTTATCTTGCCAGCATCAGCAGTTATTTCGAATTCTATCTGATCCATCACTTCGGCGTATCGGTGCGCACTGCGCAGTACCACCTATTCATATTCCTTGCAGCGGTTGCAACCGGAACCCTGATCGGCGGACCGATCGGTGACCGCATCGGCCGCAAGACCGTAATTTGGGTGTCAATTCTCGGCGTCGCGCCGTTCACCCTGCTGCTGCCGCACGCGAATCTCCCCTGGACCAGCGTGTTGAGCGTCGTCATCGGCGTGATCCTGGCATCGGCCTTTCCCGCCATCATCGTGTATGCGCAGGACCTGATGCCGCGGCGCGTCGGCGCGGTTTCCGGGCTCTTCTACGGCCTCGCATTCGGCATGGGCGGTATCGGCGCAGCCATACTGGGTTGGCTCGCTGACCTGTACGGCATCGTGTTTGTGTACGAACTGTGTGCGTTCCTGCCACTGCTCGGCATGCTGGCCATATTCCTGCCCAACCTGAGACCACGGCGCAGCCTCAATCGCGCCGCTTGAAGCCACAGCCTATCTGCCCTGCCGGCCAGCGACTTCCCGTATTCAGGGCCGCCGGTCAGATTTGTCGTCATCGGGCTCAGCGACCGTGTATTCGCCCTCGATGGTGGCGCCATCCTCATGCGTGTGCGCATGATGCTTCGGACGCACATTGAGTCCGAGCTTGTGACGTACCCACCAATTTCGCAGATACAGAAAAATAAACAATATGACTGCGGCACCAAGCAGAACCGCAACGATAACCACGCCGAAGATCAGTGCCACGGCGCCGGCCAGAACCAGCAGCAGAGTGATCAATATCCGCGCCACGAGCCCCTTCTTGTTGTGTGGCTGCATGCTCTTAACACGATACATTTGATTTACTCGCCTCACATCACAGGAATTCCCGGCTGATTTCCGCTCCAGCCGCTGCCACGTCTATCGCCGTCATATCGCTTTCGGCAGCATCCTCCGGCGGTGTGAACGCCAGGCGCCTATCCGCTTCGTTGATCGTCTGCCAGCGTAAAGCCGTGGATGAACGCCGCCGCGGATAGAACGCCGCGGTTGGACGGTTGAGTGCCGCCGCCACATGCAGCGGGCCGGTGGAACCGCTGATGAATACATCGCAAAATTGCAGATGCATGGCGAATGTCACCAGTCCGTTCCGTGAAATATACACGCCGTGAGGAATATCTGTAAGCAATCCGGAAAGCGCCTGAATCTGCAGCTCCTCATCCGGACCGGCCGTCAGAATCACACGATGGCTGCCGCGCGACTGTAAACCGTGAATCAGTTCCGCATATTGTGCCAGAGAGAGATTATTTGCGGAACCGCCATGACCGGCATGCACAAATACCAAGCGTTGTGAATCGCTGATTTTATATGCCTGCCTGAATTTTTGTTCCAGCTCGCGAACTTCAGCTTTGTCAAAATGCAGATATGGCGGCGTTGGCAGCGGTGCTTCGCTATGACCGTTGTCTTGCAAAAAGCGCCTGACCAGATCCAGATTGTATTCATACTCTGGTTTTGCCGATTCCGAGCGCCGCTGTTTCAGGCGGTGGTTATAGAACAGCTGCGCCAGCTTGGTCGCCGGCGCCAGCCGATATTGGATGCCTGCCAGCCACACCGCCAGCCCGGTATTGAAGCGCGAAAACAGCGTGATAACAGCATCGAAGCCCTTCGGACGCAGAATGTTTGCTAAAGCCCAGCCGCTGTGCCAGTCACCTTGCAGCTTCGGATCAATCAAGACCTCGTCCACGAAAGGGCATATTTTCGCCAACGGAGCCGTATAGGCGGGCACCAGCACGGCAATATGTGCATCCGGCAAACTCGCTCGCAACAACGCCAATGCCGGCCATGCGAGCATGAAATCGCCGAGCTTGTCGTTGCGGATGACAAGGGTTTTTTGTTTTGACTTCACAGGATACTGCGTGCGTCCGGGTCATATAAATCACGGCAACCGGACCATCGCAGCCTCTCCTTGGCTTGTGTATAGAGCGAACTACACTAGCAGACTCTCAACAATCAATCGAGTATGAGCCTAACCGTGTCACGAGGAACCGGAAACTTACAAAAGTTTGACCGCCCCTTTTCCGATGAGTCGCAAACTGCTTTATCTTAACTATGTGCCCGCGGAAACGAGGTCGATTCAACCTGCTCCTCTTCTCGTGTGTGCTGCGAAACGAACATGAATGACGATTCATGCTGTCAACTTTTGGGTCTCAAACCAAGACAGATAGTTTGCGAGTACCCGCGCGATTAGTTGAAAAATCTGCGCTTTCTCTGCTGAACTCAACGGTTGCAAACTGCCGTAGTTGCCGTGACGTTCATCGTGTCTTTCAAGAATTTGCAAGTCGTGCCTATTCGTGCCCATTAGGCTGTGAAATGCGTCCCACCGATCTGCACTTTCGTTAGCAGGAATGCTTAGGTGTTCACCAATGGAATTACGAAGCGATTCCAAAGCACGGTAATAAAGCGTGCGCATGAATTGTGGCCTTTGCAGTCCTGACACTAGATCAGTAATCGTATGCCGAAGATAAAACCCATCCTGATGCTTATACACGGCCTCTATTCTGGGCATGGTGACCCCACTGCGAGCCAGATATTCTTTGAGTTCTGGAGCACTAATAGCATTAAAACGTCGCATGATGCGTCCGTCTGCCCCCAAGCATGTGTCAATTATTGGTGCGGTCCACGCTCCTTCTAGTAGTGACGCTGAATCACAAATAGACGCCGCAATGTCTTCACAGATATTTCGCAGCGTTGCAAAGCCTGTATTTGTTAATTCGCTGTTTGCGATAACTGCTGCAATGAGGCGGTTATCAAAGATTTGAACGTCGCAGTTGATTTCTGGACAGTCCGGCACTGGATCCATATGCACATGTACAACTGGGGAGTTGATGCGTGCTGTATCTGGTAATACGGTCCCCACGAATGTGTACTGTGGCATGCAGAGTTCGCCTTGCTCAAACAGTGGGATTACAGTTTGTGTTAGGCCTTGAAATATCAGTATTTCTGATTGATAACCTTGCTGATCGCTGTGTAATGCAAGCCCAAGCCACTATCTATGGCCGACAAGGTGTATCGATAATAGTAGCGCAGTTTTAAGTTTGGCGGAGAGGGTGGGATTACTTGCCCCATCCCGGGGGCTCGCCCGTCGGGCCCCGCCCCGCGGGTTCAAAATCGTTCTAAGCTCGGCTCTCCCTGCCTCGCTAAGAACCCAGGGTCTGACATCCATGCCAGACCCGTTCGGAACTATGTTCCTCACCCCGGCGAATTTGTCGAACCAGATCAATATATTCCTTCGTGGGTTCGAATCCATGGCATACCCAACTCCGCGCTTTGGGGTCAGCAACAGATGAACGTGATTGGTCGTCAACACGTAAGCATGGATTGAGCAGCCGTAACGGTCAGCCAGTGCCTGCATGGTGTCCACATAACGCCGATAATCCTCATCCGCATAGAAACAGGCGTTGCGGTTATTCCCGCGCTGGATGATGTGCCAATGGATTCCTGAGATAGCGATTCGTGCGTGGCGCGGCATGGTGGGTGTCCTTATCCATTGATGACGAGGACGCGCTGGTGGGGTCGAATCACGAATAGCCTACCTTCAAGGACCGGGCAACCGGCTGTCAAACCAGAGTAGCCCCTCATCCACCATTATTAGCTGACTCAGGATTATGGTTAATGTTTCCATATTCCTTCAGCAGCGCCTGGAAGCGCGGGTCCTTGCGCAGCGGATCCCACTCGGGATTGATGCGCAGATCTTCGACGGACATATCCATCCCCGCGGGCATGGCCAGCAGGCGTGCCAACACCTTGACGGCGTCGTCGGTGTGGCCGGTATGCACGTACACGCTTGCCAGATTCACCAGCGCGCCGGGCCCGTCCCACGGGCGAGAAGCAATCGGCAGCAGTGCGATGGCGCGTTTTGCCTCGGCTACGGCGGCGTCGCCGTCTCCCAACCCGGCCAAGGCTTGCGCGAGGTCCGCGTGCAGGTAGGGATCGTCAGGTGTGACCTTGAGTTTCGTTTCGAGCTGATCGCGTGCGGCGGCGAATGCAATCTGCGCCTTGCTGGTATCGCCTTGGGCACGCTCGATTTGCGCCTCGTACAAGGCTCGCGGCGTATTGTCAAACATCGCTGCTGGCGCCGCCGCGACCACGGCGGCCGCCGCCGTGTAGTCGCGCGCAGCAAAATCCAGAGCGAACCACGCCTCGGAGAGCACGCGGGAAGATGTCACCGGTGTTGCGGTGGCTTGCAGCGCTTTGCGCGCGACCGCGAGGTCGCCCCAACCAAAACGTTCCACCGAAGCCAACATGCTCACCGAGCGTACGTCATCCGGATCGCGCGCCGTGACATACAGCAAGCTGTTGCGCGCTTCAGCATAGCGGCGAAGATATCCCAAGACGCTCGCAAGCGATGTGCGGGAGAAATTGGCAGTCGGGTCGGCTCTTACGGCGCGTTCGAACGTCTTTGCCGCTTCGTCGCTGCGGCCGGCGTCTTGCAATATGAATCCTAGTCCGTCAATGTCAGCGGCATCATGCGAGGGCAATGCCGCGGCTTTCGTGGCTTCCGCGATCGCGGCATCGAACTCGCCCTTGTTCGCCAGCGCGAACGCATATTCGGTGTGTGCGTGGGCATTGCCGGGATCAAGCGCCAGCGCGCGGCGCGTGGCATTCTCGGATTCCTGTTCGTGGCCACCGAGCTTGCCGTATGCGAGCGCCAATAACGCGTAGGCGTCAGCATAGTTCGGATCCTCCTGGATGGCCTTTTGGGCCAGGGGCACTGAACGCGCCAGCTCTGCCCTATCGCCCGTGCGGTTGGAGTCGTCAAGGTAATAAACGGCTCTGAGATAGGCTTGCAGCGCGGCTGGATTGCGTGTGCCTGTCTTGGCCACTGCAACAGACTCCGCCGGTGTAAGTTTGGCGCTCAAGGTGTTTGCGATCTTGGTGGCTACATCCCCTTCCACGCCGAAGATGTTGTCCAGCGTGCGCTGATAGCTCTGCGCCCAGATGTGGCTGTCGGTATTGGCGTCAATCAATTGCACGTTGATCAACACCTGGTTGCCGGCTTTCTGCACGCTGCCCTCCAGGATCGTCGCAACCCCGAGTTGCTGCGCGATCTGCTTCAGGTTGCCCGGATGGCTACCGTAGCTTTCGGTCGAGGTACGCGAGACCACCTTCAGCTGGCCGATGTCGGCCAGCTTGGTCAGGATCAGGTCCTGCATGCCGTCGGCGAAGTAGGCGTTGTTCTTGTCTGCTGAGAGATTCTCGAATGGCAACACCGCGATGGATTTGGCCGAAATGACCGTCGCGGCAGACGGTGCAGACGAGCTCACAGCCACAGCTGTCTTTGAGACGGTCTGGGTCGTTACCATTTCCGTCACGAGTTGTTCATAGTGTTCCGAGAACCGCAAGGCGTAGAACCCGGAAATCACTACCAACACTACAACTACGACGGACAGGGTGGCGCCGAACGCCCCGTGTCGGCGTAGCCAAGAATTGGATGCGGTCGGGTCTTTGGGCTTGATCAACAGCCAAGCCAAGACCAGTACTACGGGAAAACCCAGCAGCAAGATGATGATGATGATCGGGACGAGATGGTTCCAGCCAAAGTATGGAAACACTCGGCTGGTTACTTGGATCACGATCCAGGCACCCACGGCGTAACCCACTACCATGCGATACACGTGGTGCTGCTTTAGCCGTGCGAGTAGGCTTAAAGACTCGTCAGTCACGAGAGATGAATTCTCCGTTTATTACTAAGTCATACAGTTTGGCGAAGGGGGTGGGATTACTCGCCCTGTCCTCGGGGCTCACCCTTCAGGCCCCGCTTCGCGTGTTCAAAACTGCTCCCGGCAATTTTGTCAAACCCAGCCGATTCATTTCTTCATGGGTTCGATTGTCAGCTCAGTTGTCAGCCGCCGCAATTAAAACACATTATGCTGTTTTTGAATTTGGCGGAGGGGGTGGGATTCGAACCCACGAAGAGCTTGCGCCCTTGCCGGTTTTCAAGACCGGTACCTTCAACCACTCGGTCACCCCTCCGGCGCTAAAGCGGGCGGCATTATATAACGGTGACTCCACCCATATAGGCGTGCATAGCGGCTGGGATGTGAATACGGCCTTCCTTGTCCTGGCAATTCTCCATGATGGCGATGAGTGCCCTGCCCACGGCCACGCCCGAGCCGTTGAGCGTGTGCAGCAATTCCGGTTTGCCTGTGGCTGGATTGCGCCAACGCGCCTGCATGCGCCGCGCCTGGAAATCCGTGCAATTGCTGCACGAGGAGATCTCCCGGTAACGATTCTGGCTAGGCAGCCAGACTTCAAGATCATAGGTTTTGGCGGCGGCGAAGCCGATGTCGCCTGCACACAATGCCACCACGCGATACGGCAATTCCAGTTTTTGCAGGACTTTTTCTGCGTGACCGGTGAGATCTTCCAGAGCTTTGTATGAATCTTCCGGTAGTGTCATTTGTACAAGCTCCACTTTCTCGAACTGATGCTGGCGGATCATGCCGCGGGTGTCCTTTCCGGCGGCACCCGCTTCGGCGCGGAAACACGGTGTATGCGCTACATAGCGGCGCGGCAGCGTATCAGCTTCCAGAATTTCATCCCGTGCCAGATTGGTGACCGGGACTTCCGCAGTCGGGATTAGAAAATACCTGTGCTCGCCTTGCAGGGCAAACAGGTCTTCCGCAAATTTCGGCAACTGGCCGGTGCCGGTGAGTGTGGCGCCGTTCACGAGATAAGGCACATACACCTCTTCATAACCGTGCTCGCGGGTATGCACATCCAGCATGAACTGGATCAGTGCCCGGTGTAATCTCGCGAGCGGTCCCTTGAGCACCACGAAACGAGCGCCGGATAATTTTGCTGCACGCCCAAAATCCATGAGATCATCCTGCGCACCCAGATCTACGTGGTCCTTCGGCTGAAAACCGAATTTCGGCGGCTTACCCCACTGGCGAATTTCCCGATTGGCGCCCTCGTCCCTGCCCTCCGGCACACTCTCGTGCAGGATATTCGGCAAACCAAGCTGGATAGCTTCCAGCTCGGTTTCCATGCGGCTGAATTCCGCTTCAGCCGCCTTCAGATCATCGCCAAGCGTGGCCACCTGCTTAAGCAAGGGGGCTGCGTCCTGGCCGGAAGATTTGACGCGGCCGATCTCCTTGGAACGGACGTTGCGCTCGTTGCGCAACTGTTCCAAGCGCGTCTGGATATCCTTGCGCCGATTTTCCAGAGCCGCATAGGTTTTGACATCCAGCATGAAGCCGCGGCGCGTAAGCGCGCGGGCTACACCTTCCAGGTCGGTTCTCAGCAGTTTCGGATCAAGCATGTTTTTATGAACCCATCTCAAAACGTCGCGAGCGCTGGCAGAACGAGGCGCGTGGCGGCGAGAAAGCGGAGTGTACACGGTAGTACATGAGCATTTCGAGCCGACACGCAACAAAGTTATGCCAAGCGCAGCAGTTTTGAGATAGGTTCATTTTGGTTTGGTGGATTTTTTGCGAGCCATCTCGTCGCGGCTGCGCAGCTCGGCAAGTTTCTCCGCTATTTTGATTTCAAGGCCGCGCGGCACGGGATGATAATAGGTTTTTGGCGGCATTGCCTCCGGGAAGTAGTTCTCTCCCGCCGCGTAGCCATCCGTTTCATCGTGGGCATAGCGATAGTCACGTCCGTAACCCAGCCCCTTCATGAGCTTCGTCGGCGCATTGCGCAAAGCCAGCGGTACTTCCAGGGTGCCGTATTGTCTGGCGTCCGCCGTGGCCTCACTGAAGGCGGTATAGACGGCGTTGCTTTTGGCGGCGCAGGCCAGATACACCACCGCCTGGGCGATGGCCAGTTCGCCTTCCGGTGAACCCAACCGCTCCTGCACATCCCAGGCATCCAGGGCCAGGGCCAAGGCTCGCGGGTCGGCATTGCCGATGTCCTCGGAGGCCATGCGCACCAGACGCCGCGCTATATATAGAGGATCGCAACCGCCGTCCAGCATCCGCGCCAGCCAGTACAGCGCGCCGTCGGGCGAGGAGCCGCGCACAGATTTGTGTAGCGCGGAAATCTGGTCGTAGAACAGTTCGCCGTGCTTATCGAAACGGCGCAGGCCGCCGGAAATCACCTCGCGGATTGTGGCTTCACTGATGACTTCACGGCCATTCACCGATTCCGCCAGGTCCTCCGCCAGCTCCAGGAAATTGAGTGCGCGGCGGGCGTCGCCATCTGCCGCCGCCGCCAGTTCATCGCGCATTGCATCCGCCAGTTCGATAGGTCGCAAGCCCAGACCGCGATCCTTGTCCACCAATGCGGCATCAACGATGCGACGGATGTCGCCGGCTTCCAGCGGTTTCAATATATAAATGCGGGCGCGGGACAGGAGTGCGTTGTTCAGCTCAAAGGATGGATTCTCGGTAGTAGCACCTATAAAGGTAAGCGTGCCGTCTTCCACAAAGGGCAGAAACGCATCCTGCTGGTTCTTGTTGAAGCGGTGCACTTCATCCAGAAACAGCACGGTGCCGACGTCCGCCTCGTTACGGCGCGCATGGGCCTGATCCACTGCCGCGCGTACGTCCTTGACACCCGCCATCACCGCCGACAGCGCGATGAAATCTGCGCGGCAACTGTCCGCCAGCATCCGCGCCAACGTGGTCTTGCCGGTGCCGGGCGGTCCCCAGAAGATCATGGAATGCAGATGACCGCTTTCGAGCGCGCGGCTCAGCGGTTTGCCGGGACCGAGCAGATAGGTCTGGCCGATGAATTCCGCGGCACTGCGTGGCCGCATGCGATCCGCCAGAGGCCGGTTTTCCTGTACGGCGGCCGCTACAGGCATATCAGTAGCTAGGTTTCTCGCCGGTGTCACCGATAACATCCGCGCCGGGCGGCGGTGTGAACTGGAACAGGCTGTCCGGCAGCGCCGGATTCAGCACCAGATGGCTGAAGGTTATGCGGGTGAGATTGCCGAGAGCGTCCTTGAGTTCCATTACGGAAACATTGTTGCCTTTGAACCCCAGCCGCACGTTCTCGAAATCGGTGTCCGCAACTTTGGGCGTGAGTCCGACCCAGTTCAGACCGTTTTCTTCGCCCATGTCCTTTACTGTGAAACTTTTGGCTACATCATTGGAACCGGACAACAATACCGCCGGACTGGCGGCCAGCGTGCCATTCAGTGGCTTGACTGTCACCTGTTGCAATTCCACGTCGTATATCCAGACACGTTTGCCATCGGCGACAATGATTTCCGGGTTGGGCGTGGCGTAATCCCAGCGGAACCGGTCAGGACGCTTGATGACCAACGTGCCCCTGGATTGTTTGACCTGTTTCAGATTAGTGTCGAGCACGACCTGGGTAAAATCCGCCTTAAGGCTGTGCACGTTCTTGAGGAAAGATTGCATTTCCTGAACAGCGATACCGGATTGCGCTGCTTGTCCGGCCACAGGCAAAAATGCCACTGCGGCAGCCAGGGTAATAATCAGTTTACGAACACGCACATACATCTCCTGAATTTTCCCATCTCATGTCTCACTCCTCACTTTCCAGCCCCGGCGGCGGTGCGACCAGCACTTCACGCATGCCGTTGGTTTGCAAGGACCCGACAATGCCTGCGGCTTCCATTTCCTCGATCATGCGCGCGGCACGGTTGTAGCCGATCTTGAGCCGACGCTGCACGCCGGAAATCGAAGCGCGGCGCGATTCCGTGACGATGCGCACCGCCTGGTCATAGAGTGGGTCCGATTCGGCATCCGTGCCGCCCTCGCCCGGCTCGTCGAATCCCGGGATTCCTGGCAGTGATTCCAGTGGTCCATGCAAAATCTCGTCCATATACCGTGGCGCGCCCTTGCGTTTCAGATGTGCCACGATGGTGTGCACTTCCTGGTCGCTCACGAACGCGCCATGCACCCGCATGGGCACCGCCGTGCCGGGCGGCAGGAACAGCATGTCGCCGTGACCCAGCAGCGATTCGGCGCCCTGTTGATCGAGAATGGTGCGGGAGTCCACCCGCGCCGACACCTGGAACGCAATGCGCGCGGGGATATTGGCTTTGATCAAACCGGTAATCACATCCACAGAAGGACGCTGCGTGGCCAGCACCAGATGGATACCGGATGCACGCGCTTTCTGCGCCAGCCGCGTAATCAGCTCTTCCACTTTCTTGCCCACCACGATCATGAGGTCGGCCAGCTCATCCACTACCACCACGATGCTCGGCAAAGGCGCGAGATGCGGAATCTCGGAATCGCTCAGTGCATTCTGCTGCTCCGCTTTGAGCAATGGATCCGGGATGGGCTTGCCGGCATCCAGGGCATCCTTCACCTTGCGGTTGTATCCGGCGAGGTTGCGCACACTCACCGCTGCCATCAGGCGGTAACGCCGTTCCATTTCCGCCACACACCAGCGTAGCGCGTTGGCGGCTTCTTTCATGTCCGTAACCACCGGCGTCAGCAGATGCGGAATACCCTCATAGACAGATAGTTCCAGCATCTTCGGATCAATCATGATGAGCCGCGTATGTTCGGTGGTGGCCTTGTACAGCAGGCTCAGGATCATGGCGTTCAAGGCGACGGATTTGCCCGAACCGGTGGTGCCGGCGATGAGCAGATGCGGCATACGCTCCAGGTCCGCCACCACCGGATTGCCGCCAATGTCCTTGCCCAACGCCAGGGTCAGCGGCGAGCGGGATTCGTCGTATTCCCTGGATTTGAGAATTTCACCCAGTGTCACCAGTTCGCGGGATTCGTTGGGGATTTCCAGACCCACCACGGATTTCCCGGGGATCACTTCCACCACGCGCACACTGATGGCAGACAGACCGCGCGCCAGGTCCTTGGACAGGTTGGTAATCTGGCTCACCTTGACGCCCGGCGCTGGTTGCAACTCGAAGCGCGTCACCACTGGCCCGGGATTCACCGCAACCACTTGCACTTCGATGCCGAAATCCCTGAGCTTCAGTTCAACCTGCCGTGACAGCGCTTCCAGCGCGGCTTCCGAATAGCCATCCGGCTTGGGCGGTGGGCTGTCCAGCAAGGCCAAAGGCGGCAGTTCCGAGTTCGGCGGCGGCTCGAACAACGGCACCTGCCGTTCGCGCTCCACCCGCGGGCTGGGCGGCAGCGCTTTCATCACCGGCTCGATGCGCGGCCTGGGGCGTTTCTGCACTTCTTCCTGGTGCACCCGGATGATTTCCACCTGCTGGTCGCGCGCACGGCGCGCCTGGATGGTTTCCCGCAACCAGCCCCAGCGGTTCCTCACCCGCTCTGCGAACGTCACGCTGAAACGGCCGATGCGGTCCATTACCGCAATCCAGGACAAACCCGTGAACACCGTTACCGCGCTTAAAAACAGCGCCAACAACAACAACGTGGCGCCAAGGTTGCTCAAACCGCGGGCCAGTCCCTTGCCGATGAAAACGCCGAACACGCCGCCCGCATCCACCGGCAAGCTGCCTGCTTGAGCATGCCAGTTGATCGAAGCCAGGCCGCTGGCGGTGAGCAGCGCCAGAATCAGGCCACCGATGCGCATGGTCAGGTGCAATTTGTTGACAGGTCCGATGGATTTGCGGGTGCGAAAGATCATCCATCCACCCCAAGCCAAAAGGACGGGAAACAGATACGCCGGATAACCGATAACGAACAAGAGGAAATCGGACAGCCAGGCTCCCACCGGACCGATGGCATTGTGTACATGCCCGGTTGTACCGCTGAAGGAAAAGCCGGGGTCATGGGGACTGTAACTGGCCAGGCAAGCGAACATCAAAATGGCGATGGCGACGAACACCCACAGGGCCGCCTCCTTGAGGCCCTGGGCCAGATGGATGGCCATGGGTGAACGGGTTGTTTCCTTGCGCGTCGCCTGCGCCACGTTTCAACCTGACTTTAAGAAGTTTATATAACTTCCTAGTTTATATACGTTTTTTGTTATTTTAGCAATGCCGGATGTACTACTTTCCCGGCCTCCACATTGATGCCTTTGCGCAAGGGCTCGTAGTCCCGCCAACCGCCCGCCGCCAGCCGCAGCGCATAAGGCGTAATTGCCGCTGACAGGGCTTGGGACGAAGTACGCGGCACGGCTCCCGGCATGTTGGTGACGGTGAAATGGGTCACACCTTCCCAGACGTAGGTGGGCTTGTCCCAGGTAGTCGGCTTGGTAGTTTCCACACAACCGCCCTGGTCCACGGAAATGTCTGCCACCACGCTGCCCGGCTGCATAGCCCTGACCATGTCCGCCGACACCACATGCGGCGCTTTTTCGCCAGTCACCAGCACTGCGCCCACCACGATATCCGCGTACTTCACCGCCTCGGCGATGTCGGCTTTGTGGGGATACAGAGAGGTGACGTTCGGACCCAGTTCGCGCATGCGCTCCATACGGTCACGGGAAATATCGAACACGGTGACTTGTGCGCCGATACCCGCCGCCACCGCGGCGGACGCCCCGCCGGCAACGCCGGCGCCCACGATCACCACCCGGCCACGCTTGGCCGCCGGCACACCACCCAGCAGGATGCCTTTGCCGCCGTTGGGCTGGTGCAGGAGCGTCGTGCCAACCTGGATTGAAAGCCGCCCGGCGATGTCGCTCATGGGCGCCAGTAGCGGGGTGCGGCCATCCACTTCCACGGTCTCAAAGGCCACGGCAGTCAGGCCGATTTTCTTCAAAACCTCGGTGAGTTGCGGCAAGGCTGCCAAGTGCAAATAGCAGAACAGCAGGTGCTCCTTGCGCAGCAGTTTCAGGTCTGCCTCGATGGGTTCCTTGACCTTCACAATCATCTCGGATTTGCCATAGACCTCCGCGGCGGATGGCAGCACTTCCACGCCCACGGCGCGGAAATGTTCGTCGCTGTAGCCACTCTTGATGCCGGCGCCCTTCTCGATGAACACCTGATGGCCGTGACGGACCAGTTCCGCGGCGGCGGCCGGGATCAGACCGACGCGCCCTTCAAGTGGTTTCAGCTCGCGGGGAATACCGATACGCATGATGGCTCCTTTAGCTCACAAGGAAATTTCGTTACCATGAAACAAACCTGCGCGGTTCTCTTGACCCACAGCCGGTTGGAAAATCCGATGGAACCCATGTCAGCACACCCCGCGCTTTGACAGGGGTAATGCGAATGTTCGGAAACTCTCCTTAAAATAGGTGCTTGACGCGAAGCAGGGCGCACGCTGCGCCCCATTTTTAACCACAAACAGCGTCGGAAATGCCGCCGCGGACTTGAAAATACCGTCGCGGTCTCCACCTTACCGGCCCGGAGGCTGATTATACATGAGCACACCCAAACACCGCCGTCTGATCATCCTTGGTTCGGGTCCGGCGGGTTATACCGCTGCAGTTTATGCCGCCCGCGCCAATTTGAAGCCGATGCTCATCACCGGCATCGAGCAAGGCGGGCAGCTCATGACGACCACGGAAGTGGACAACTGGCCCGGCGATGTGGAAGGTCTCCTGGGTCCGGCACTCATGGAACGCATGCTCAAGCACGCGCTGCGTTTCAAGACCGAAGTGGTTTTTGACCACATCAACAAAGTCGATCTGGCTGCGCGGCCCCTGCATCTCACCGGTGACCAGGGTGCCTACACCTGCGATGCGCTCATTATCGCCACCGGTGCCACGGCAAAATATCTCGGCCTGCCTTCCGAAGAGGCTTACAAGGGCCGCGGTGTATCCGCCTGCGCGACCTGCGACGGCTTTTTTTACAAAGGCCAGCATGTGGCGGTGGTGGGCGGCGGCAATACCGCCGTGGAGGAAGCCCTGTATCTCGCCAATATCGCTTCGAAAGTCACGGTGGTGCACCGGCGTGATGCGTTCCGTGCCGAGAAAATTCTCGCCAACGAGCTGATTGAAAAATCGAAAAGTGGCAACGTGGAAATTCTCTGGGATCACACTCTGGACGAAGTACTGGGAGACGATTCCGGCGTAACCGGCATCCAGGTACGCAGCACCAAACATACCGGCAAAGTCCAAAAAGTGCATTCCAAAGGCGTCTTCATCGCCATCGGCCATACGCCCAATACTCAATTGTTTGAAGGCCAGCTGGAAATGAACAACGGGTACATCAGCGTGAAAAGCGGCAACATCGGCAATGCCACCGCCACCAGCATCCCGGGCGTGTTCGCCGCCGGCGACGTGATGGACCAGATTTACCGTCAGGCGGTCACCTCCGCCGGCACCGGCTGCATGGCGGCGCTGGATGCCGAGAAATATCTGGACGCGCTCAGCCGCAAGCATTAGATTGGTAGCTCGCCCCGATAGGGGGAAAGAAGCCAGGATCAGGGAGCTTGCTCCTGCTGTCCGAATTTCGTGACGGCAAGGGTGTTGTTATGAAGATCCAATATTCCGTTGACCAGCTAGAACTAGGCATGTATGTCGCCGAATTGGATCGGCCGTGGATTGGTACGCCTTTTTTGTTCCAGGGCTTTTTAATCGAGAACGATGAACAGTTGGATCAGCTGAGGCAGCTCTGCAAACACGTGTTTGTGGATGATCTGAAATCATCAACCGATAATCTTCTTCAAAACAAATTGCATGCTGCGGTCCGTGGAAGCACCATCACGGTTATATTCGAGGAATGGAAAGGTCTCGATAAACTCCGCAGAACCATCCAATCACTGGAGCAGAAAAGCAATACTATCGCGGTAAGGCTCAAGACCTTCGTTGACGGTGATGCCACGCAGAAAAGCGAGCAACTCCGTGATACTCGCCATGCAGTTGCCCAATTGATAGATGATGTTACTGCCGATCCAAAAACCGGCTTTTGGATGCGCATCCTGTCTGAACAGGACGAGGAAATCAGCCGGCACGCAGTCAATACGAGTGTATTGGCGGTGGGCTTTGCGGCTGAACTCGGCTGGGACGTACATCTACAGGAAGCGGTAGGTCAGGGTGCGATGTTTCATGACGTTGGCATGGCGAAAGTGCCGGCCAGGATCAGGGATAAACCGGCTGCGCTGAGCCAAATCGAATTCCAGCTGATTAAACTACACCCAGGCTATGCTGCAACGCGTCTCGAGGGCAACGCGGATATCGATAGCCGTATTATTGAGGTCGTCCGGCATCACCATGAACGTCTTGATGGCTCAGGCTATCCGGATGGCCTGTCCGGCGACTCAATTCCAGACTACGTCCAACTGGTTTCCATTTGCGACATATATGACTCGTACACCACCGATCAGGCATATCGTCCGAAGCTCATGTCATCTGCGGCACTCTCGCGGCTCACACGCCGGAGCGCACAGCATTTCGATAAAACTCTTGTCGAAAAGTTCATACGCTGGATAGGCATTTATCCGCTTGGAAGCCTGGTGCGGCTGCGGAATACATCACTTGCCATCGTTGTATCCTCGGATGCCGCCAAAAGACTGCGCCCGGTTGTACTATTGGTAAAAGGTCCCGATGGGAAAGCAATCCTCCCGCGTAAGACCTTGAATCTTGAAGCAGTTGAACAAGCAGGACTTGGAGATGAATGGAGCGTACAGGAAATTGTTGATCCACTGACTGTTGGAATCGATGTGCGCAGCATTTTGTTGCAAGAGCTAAAGCTACGATAAGAATGCTATTCATAATTCATAGTTTATCCTGGAGTGCATGTCATCCCAGTCCAGTTACACACCGCACTGGATTCCATCGCCCCAGATGAGTGGGACCGGTTGGCGGGTAAGAACCCCTTCCTGCAGCACAAATTTTTGGCCACACTGGAACACAGTGGCTGTGTCAGTACTGAAACTGGCTGGAAACCACAGCATCTAATCTGCACCGACGCTGCTGGAAACATAGTCGGTGCCCTGCCCTTGTATCTCAAATCCCATTCCTATGGTGAATATGTATTCGACTGGGCCTGGGCGGAAGCCTGGCAACGCGCCGGTCTTCCCTACTATCCGAAACTGGTCTCCGCCGTGCCGTTTTCGCCCGTTACCGGACCGCGCCTGTTGATTTCACCGCATGCCGATTATCGCTACACGGCATCCGCGTTGATCCATGAAACTCTGGAGCTGGCAACGGAGCATCGTGCTTCGTCCGTTCATTGCCTGTTCCCGGCTGGGAATGAAATCCGCGATTGGACAGATCAAGGCTTTCTGTTGCGCAAGGATTGCCAGTTCCACTGGCATAACCGCGATTACCGGGACTTCGATGATTACCTGAACACGCTGTCCGCGGAAAAACGCAAGAAAATTAGGCGTGAACGCCGCCGGGTCAACGAGGCCGGCATTCGCCACCGGATATGCAAAGGCCATGAGCTGGATGGTACCCTGCTTGACGCGCTTTATCGCTTCTACGCCGCCACCTATGCAAAACGGGGCCGAACTGCCTATCTCAACCGCGCATTCTTTGCGGAAATCGCGGCCGCGATGCCGGATTCTTTCCTGGTAAATTTCGCTTCTCGAGGGTCCGAGCCAGTGGCTTGCTCCATCTGTTTCCGTGATGCGGATACGCTCTACGGTCGTCATTGGGGGTGCGAACAGGAATTTCACAGCCTGCATTTTGAAACCTGTTATTACCAGTGGATTGACTACTGCATCCGCGAAGGGTTATTGCACTTTAATCCCGGCACCCAGGGCGCACACAAACTGAGCCGCGGCTTCGAGCCCACGGCCACCTGGTCAATTCACTGGATTGCCGAACCGACCTTCAGAAACGCTATTGCTGATTTCCTGAAGCAGGAAACCCATCTGATAGATGGCTACATGCTGGAGGCAAGTCATCATCTGCCGTTTCACAAGGAAACTTCTTATTTCAGCTTGGCAAAAAAAGAACACCGATGAGGCCAGCGATGCCGGTCTTGCGGTACTCGAACCGGGGTTGCATGATTGATCTTCGCCCATGCCAGCTTTAGAGAAGTGAATCGCAAACCGTGCGTCAGCCAGACCTTGAGCTTTTCTGGATACGACCCGAAAGCGCTCCGGAAACCTTTCCGGATGTGCGCCGTGCGCTGCGCGACCCCGATGGCTTGCTGGCGGTGGGCGGCGATCTCTCGCCGCAGCGCCTGTTGTATGCCTACCGTCACGGCATTTTCCCGTGGTACAGCGACATCCAACCCATCCTGTGGTGGTCGCCGGATCCGCGTACGGTGCTTTTCCCGGCTGACTTTCATATCAGCCATTCATTGCGCAAGCGCTTGCGCCGCGGTGGATTCAAAGCCGGTTTTGATTCTGCCTTCCGCGAAGTCGTGGCCGCCTGTGCGGAATCCCGCCGCGAACAACCGGATGGCGGCACCTGGATCACGCCCGCCATGCAATCGGCCTACGCAGAATTGCACCGCCTGGGCCACGCCCACTCGCTTGAAATCCGCATGGACGGCGAGCTGGCGGGCGGAGTTTATGGCGTGGCACTGGGAAGCGTATTCTTTGGCGAATCCATGTTCAGCCACGACGCCAACGCCTCTAAGATCGCCCTCGCCTGTTTGGCACGGCAGCTTCAGTCCTGGGGTTTCGGATTGATTGATTGCCAGGTGCATTCCGGGCACCTTGCACGTCTTGGCAGCGTTTCCATTCCGCGAGTGAAATTTCTGGAGCTTCTTGATCGCCACGTTGCGCTGCCCGGTCGAAAAACCCCGTGGCAGTTTGATGTCCCGTTAGAATTCTGATGCAGGACGCGGTCCATAGGGATTCCTCGCTGCTCCTGTCGCCGGAACACGCTTGCGCCTACCTGCCCGGTCAAACGGCACGCACGATTTTTCTGGACCCCCGGATTACGTCCCGGAATCATGTTTACAGCCGGTTGATCCAACAGGGCTTCCGCCGCAGCGGGCCTTATCTGTACCGCCCGGGTTGCGAACACTGCCACGCCTGCGTGCCGGTGAGAATTCCGGTGCGGGACTTCCAGCCAGACCGCAGTCAGCGGCGTATCTGGCAACGCAACCGGGATGTAAGCATTCAGCTCCACTCCGCGGAATTCGTCCCTGAACATTTTGCGCTCTATCAACGATACATGGCCTGGAAACATACCGGTGGCGGCATGGATCACTCCTCGCCGGCGGACTATGCGGGTTTTCTCATGGGACGCAACAGCAATACTTTTCTCGCCGAAATACGCATGCAAAACACACTCGCCGCCCTGGCGGTGGTGGATGCGCTGGATGACGCCCTGTCCGCGGTGTATACCTTTTATACACCGGAATTTCCGCACCGGAGTCTCGGCACCTTTACGATCCTCTGGGAAATCAGCGAAGCCCGGCGCCGCGGCCTGGACTGGCTGTATCTCGGTTACTGGGTCGCTGCCAGCCGCAAAATGGCCTACAAGAACCGCTTCCGGCCGTTCGAACAATTGACAGCCAAAGGCTGGAAATGCGTGTCCGGAAACGCCGATTAGTTGAACCCCATCATTAAATCCGGCAGAATCTGCGCGCCCTGAACGGCCCTCGGCTTGTATCAGGATTCGTCAGCAAAACTTGAGGATGTATGCCGAAAGAAGAAAACATCGAAATGGAAGGCAAGGTTATCGAGACGCTGCCCAATACCACCTTCCGGGTGGAACTGGACAACGGTCATGTGGTGCTTGCCCACATCTCCGGCCGCATGCGCAAGCATTACATCCGCATCCTCACTGGTGACCGAGTCACCGTCGAACTCACCCCGTACGATTTGACCAAGGGTCGCATCACGTATCGCGGTAAGTAAGCACTAATCAGCGACTCAATTCAAAATAGTGTCCGTCCCTGATTACACTTGAATCGCGGTAATCGCGCCTTTACAGCCGCTCCCTGGCCAACATTCACGCCCTACCCTAGCAAACCCTCAACAATCAATCGAGTCTGACCCCATTGATTCACCAAAAATCAAAACTGTGGTCTGTCCCAGATTACTCCTTCTGATCATCTATTGACCCATCATCTTCGTAGAGCTAAGTTCATAATAGCTGATATAAATGTAATTATAAAAACAAATAGTACCGCTGCAGTTACCTTTAATTGCCAAGTATATGTTTTAGGGTATTTGCTTTTATCAAGGTCCAAAAAATATATCGCTATAAATAATAGGTAATTAGGGCGAAACGTAACCAAAATAGAGTTTCAGGAACCGTTTGAAGAGGTTCTCGCGGCGGTGGTTAAAGCGGTATTCGATTTCTTTGAGGTACATGGGGAAATGGTAGCGCGAAACGCC
>JBAWFA010000015.1:0-184626 GCA_049591455.1 Gammaproteobacteria bacterium | reverse complement strand
AAACGAACCGCAGAAAACGCACTTGCGACCCCTCAAAAAGTTGGCCGCACAGGCAAAATGACTGGTTTTCCCTGTAACCATAAGCACTTATCCTATGCCGATGGTTACGAAACGCCCTAATTACCTTCTTTAATACTCAGCAAAAACGAGCCAAAACAATTTGACCGTCGTTGAGCGAAAATTACCATTAATAAAATTCAAAGCAATACGTGCCTATATCATCTGGCGCGAGATCAAGTAAAAATGATAAATGAATTCTAATTATTTTACTTTGACGCTGGAGCTTGCCTGCACTGGCTTCTCTGGTACGCAGGGCTGTTTCGCTTGCGGGTAACTGCTTACTTTGAGTAACGCCTTGAAGTCCGTCACCTGCAGCAAGCTGCGGAGCGCGTCCGTCTTGTTCGCGGCGTGGTCATAGAAGGTCTGGTCGATGCGGTAACCGAGCCAATAGCCCATATCCGGCGGCCAGCCGGTATCCGGGTGGTGGTCATACATCCAGGGGGGCAACACCGTCACGTCCTCCTCGTGTTCGAAGCGTGCATAAAGTGCGCCCTCATGCCGACAGCCATACTGCCAGCGATCCGTGTACTGGCGGATGGGGGGTTCCGACAGGGCCAAGGATGCGATGAAATCAGCAGTGCCTTCGGTGATCACATTCTGCAATAAGGTGGCGTTGTCCGCCGGGTGGAACGTCTGGTTGAAGTGGATGGTCTCGTGTATTACTGCAAACGGCACAAAACTGGGATACGTTTTATTATAGCTGTACGGTGTGCCAGGAGGCGTGGCGAACATCTCAGCTGCCAAAATTATGCCGTCGTCGGTGCTAATACCGGCGGCGTGTTGTCGACCCACCACGAAATACACGTGCTTCGGGAACTTGATATCCGGGTACAGGACCTTGAGCCGCCTAAAGGCGGCCTGAATCACCGGTTTCTGATCCACTACCTCCCTGATCTGCGATCGGACCTTGATGTAATAAGCCCGGTTTTCCTCCACGTGCTGAGTAAAGACCTCAGGGCTACCAATCCTACCCGTGGTGAAATCCTTGAGTCCCTGGCTGCCTAGGTCGAAATACTCCTTGGCGTACACTCCGGCACGTTCCGCCATGGGTACCTTGGCGGCATCGTCGAAGGCGCGCCAGAAATGGCCCACGTCGGAGGTGACGATCTCCGCCTGATCTGGATCTGGCGTCATCACCGTGAATCCGCAGACGGCAAAAACCACCCCTATCAGGACAAAGTATTTAAACAAAGATAACAAAAGTTTTCGGATGGCGGTCATGTTCTATCTCCGTCAGCGGAATCTAGTTGGTTGGATGCGTCTCGAAGCTGTGTGATCTGCGCGAAGCCGGCCGCACCGGCGGCCCGTATCCTTAAGCCCTGAACCGGCCAAGAGCTACGCACTGGCTACCAGGCTGGACACGGTCAGTTTCATGCAGATGGCCATTAGAGATATCCGGCGTTCTAAGTTTGCTGTTCATGGAGCCCTTCTCGCTGGATGTGGTGGTTCGGTTAGGGACGATTGAGTATTAGATATATAGTTAACTATATCACTAAATAATAAAATTGCAAGAACCGTAAAGAGCTCAAGCGAGGATATGGCAACGTCACGCCCACACCCGTCAAACCGCCTGTCTGCTGGGTGACTGACCCCACTTACCCGGGCATCGAGTGGTCGCTCTCGGAGGTAAGAGTTGTGTTTAAATGGCCGGAGTTGGCGGAAGCGGACACAGTGAAGTGTGCCTAGATCGTGCCACGCACAGGATGCGCTGAGATGTGTTTACTGACTACTGAGATGCGGTCTGGAAAAAGGCAAGCGCCGTAAGTGACTGAATTTGTTAGATACGTGAAATTCTAGTCCAAGCTCATAATGCTGAGGTCGGCAAGAGGATACAGAGGTAATCTCGCTCCATGCAGATCAAGCAATCATAGGCTGAGTGCTTATCATCGTTTAGTACTCTTTATGGCCTCGTGTTTCAGCGCATATAACAGCTCAAGTGCTTCGCGTGGTGTAAGCGCGTCTGGATTAACTGCCCGTAATCTCTCCTCGATGATTGAGGGCGGTGGCACAAACAGTCCCAGTTGTTGTTCGTCTTTCGGCTTTTCCTTCAAACGCCGCGGTGCCTGTTCCAGGCGTGACAGGTATTCTCGCGCCTGAGCAATGACGGCGGGCGGGATGCCGGCGAGCGCCGCCACTTGCAGGCCGTAACTGCGGTCGGCGGGACCTTCTTTGACGCTATGCAGGAACACCAGTGTATGTTCGTGCTCGGTGGCATCTAGATGCACGTTGGCGCAGCCATCCACGAGTTCTGGCAGCGCGGTAAGTTCGAAATAATGAGTCGCGAAGAGCGTGAAAGCTTTCAGCTTGCGCGCGATATAGCTGGCGGCTGCCCAGGCGAGCGACATGCCATCGTAGGTGGAAGTGCCGCGGCCGATTTCGTCCATGAGCACCAGGCTTTTGTCGGTGGCGTTGTTGAGGATATTGGCGGTTTCAACCATTTCCACCATGAACGTGGAGCGGCCGCCGGCGAGATCATCTGAGGCGCCGATGCGGGTGAAGATGCGATCTATGGGACCGATGACGGCACGTGCCGCCGGCACGAAACTGCCGATGTGGACGAGGATCACCATGAGCGCGGTCTGGCGCATGTAGGTGGATTTGCCACCCATGTTGGGGCCGGTGATGACCAGCATGCGGCGCTGGTCGTTGAGTTCCAGATCGTTGGGCACAAAAGGCGCGTCAATCACCTGTTCCACCACAAGGTGCCGGCCGGCTTCGATATGCAGCACGGACGCATCGGTGAGTTCCGGCGCCGTGAGTCTGAGCGCATCGGCGCGCTCGGCCAGATTCGCAAGCACGTCCAGCGTGGCGAGTGCCGCCGCGGTTTTCTGCAGACCGGCCAGTTGTTCGATGAGCAAATCCAGTAATGCCTCGTATAGCGCTTTCTCCCGCACGAGTGCCCGTTCGTGTGCAGACAAGACCTTATCCTCGAAACTTTTCAACTCCGGCGTGATGTAGCGCTCCACGCCCTTCAAAGTCTGGCGGCGCATGTAATCGGCGGGCACGTTTTCAGCCTGAGCGCGGGTGACTTCGATGTAGTAGCCGTGCACGCGGTTGTAATTGACGCGCAGTGTGGCAATGCCCGAACGTGCGCGTTCGCGTGTCTCCAGGTCCAGCAGATACTGGTCCGCGTGCTTGCTGATGCGCCGCAGTTCGTCCAGTTCCGGGTCATAGCCTTCCGCGATCACGCCGCCATCGCGGATGAGTGCCGGCGGGTTTTCAATGATTGCTTTGCTGAGCAACGCATGAGTTTCGGGATGTTCGCCGCTGCCCGACGCAAGCTGATGAACGAGTGGTGAATCCAGGGCTTTTAGTTGTGTATGTAAAGCAGGCAATTCGCCAAGGGCATAACGCAACTGGGCGAGATCCCGCGGACGCGCGGATTTGAGCGCCACCCGCGCCAGGATACGCTCCAGGTCGCCGATGCCGTTCAACATTTCCCGCAAGGATTCATAACGCCGATCTTCCTGCAGCGTGGCGACGGCGTGATAACGCTCGCGCAGCAGTGTGTGATCGCGCAGCGGCCGATTGAGCCAGCGGCGCAACAGGCGCGCCCCCATCGCAGTGACGGTGCGGTCCATGACGCCGGCGAGCGTATGTTCGGAACGCGCCGCGAGGCTGGTTTCAATTTCCAGATTGCGGCGCGTGGCGGCGTCGAGAATCAGCGCTTCGTCACGGCGTTCGACGCTCAAGCCGGTGATGTGCGGCAGCGCCGTACGCTGGGTTTCCTGGACATATTGCAGCAGCGCGCCGGCGGCAGTAATGGCGGCATCCATATCCTCGCAACCAAAACCGGCGAGATCGCGGGTTTTGAATTGCGCAGTTAATAATCGCGTGGCGGTGGGCGCATCGAAATGCCAGGGCGGGCGGCGGCGCGCGCCGGGCCGCTCCGTGAACGTACGCGGCAACACCGTGTCCTCGCTGAAAAGCAATTCCGCCGGTTTAAGCCGTTCCAGTTCTGCACCCAAAGCCTCGTCGCCGTCCACTTCCAGTACCGTAAAACGCCCGCTGGCGAGATCCAGCACCGCGATGCCATACAGCGCATGGCTGCCGTGCAGCGCCGCCAGCAGATTGTCGCGGCGTTCTTCCAGCAGCGCTTCATCCGTGACCGTGCCGGGTGTGATGATGCGCACCACCTTGCGGTCCACTGGTCCCTTGGCTGTCGCGGGATCGCCGATCTGTTCGCAGAGGGCCACCGATTCGCCGAGCTTAACCAGTCTGGCAAGATAGCTTTCCACTGCGTGATAGGGCACGCCCGCCATGGGAATAGGTCCGCCGGCGGACTGGCCGCGCTGTGTGAGTGTGATATCCAGCAGCCGTGCCGCTTTGCGGGCGTCGTCGTAGAACAGCTCATAAAAATCGCCCATGCGGTAGAACACAAGGATGTCCGGGTGCTCCGCCTTGACGCGCAGGTACTGGCGCATGACCGGCGTGTGGTCGGAGAAGGCGTCCTGGCTGGTTTCGTTCATGGATGATTGGGCCTGTACTGGATGGGCGATGCTAGAGGCCGTTTCAGCTTCCCGCAAGCGGGCGGTGTTACTCTTGAATCCAGCCAGCTGAATAAATAAGGAAATTGATTTGAACAAAGCCAGCGATGCCACGCTGATGGAACTGGCCGCCGAACTGGGGCGGCGGCTGGTATTGCATAACCTCAAACTGGCCACGGCGGAGTCCTGCACCGGCGGCTGGATCTCCAAATGCCTTACCGACATCGCCGGCAGTTCCGATTGGTTCGACCGGGGATTCGTCACCTACAGCAATGCCGCCAAACAGGCCATGCTGGGTGTGAAGGAGAAAACCCTGACCGAGCAGGGCGCAGTTTCCAAGGCAACAGTTAGGGAAATGGCCATGGGCGCCGTGTCTCACAGCGAAGCGACGGTGGCCGTGGCGGTGAGCGGCATTGCCGGGCCCACGGGCGGGACGCCGGACAAGCCCGTAGGCCTGGTCTGGATCGCCTGGACCTGGCCGGA
Organism: Gammaproteobacteria bacterium; assembly: GCA_049591455.1. Taxonomy (GTDB): domain Bacteria; phylum Pseudomonadota; class Gammaproteobacteria; order Natronospirales; family REEB76; genus REEB76. Next base: position 179,596 of record JBAWFA010000015.1, on the reverse strand, counting down.
TGGCGAATCCACCGCCAGGAATTTCCAGTTCAGCGGCGGGCGGGAAGAAATACGCCGGGCAGCCGTGGCGGAAGCTCTGCAAGACTTGATTGATGGCATCGGCGCCTGAAACCGAACGGCTGTTCTTCGCCCTCTGGCCCGAGGAAATCACCCGTCACACTATCTATAAGGAGACCCGCCGTGTGGTGCGCGCCAGTGGCGGCAGGCCGGTGCCGGCGGAGCACTTCCATATCACCTGGTTTTCCTGGGCAGCGTGGATGCCGCAGCGGTGCTGGCGGTACGGGAAGCGGCGGCCGGTATTCGCGGCCAGCTTTTCAGTCTCAGCCTCGACCGCTTGGGATTTTGGAAAGAACCGCAGGTGGTCTGGCTGGGCACCAGCGAGATCTCCGATCCGGGCCGGCGGCTGGCTATTGAACTGGCAGGCGCGTTGCGCGCCCGCGGACTCAAGCCCGATCCGAAGCCGTTTATGCCGCATGTCACGCTTGTCCGCAAAGTCGGCAAACCGGTCGGATTTGGAAGCCTTCGCCCGATCCACTGGCCAGTGCGGGAATTTGTGCTGGTGCGTTCTATCACGCATCCCGAAGGCAGCGAATATCAACCGCTGGCTGCGTGGCCGCTCGTGGCGCGAGCTGCGGGCTGAGGCATTCTGTGAAATAATCGACACGCTATTTTTTCAACCAGAAACTACGGGTGCAACCATGGATGACAACAGAAAGAAAGCGCTGGCGGCGGCGCTGAGTCAAATCGAAAAGCAGTTTGGCAAGGGATCGGTCATGCGTCTCGGTGACCATATTGCCTCCCGTGATGTGGACGTGGTATCCACCGGTTCCCTCGGCCTCGATATCGCGCTCGGTGTCGGCGGCTTGCCGCGCGGCCGTGTGGTGGAAGTCTATGGCCCGGAATCCTCCGGCAAGACTACGCTGACATTGCAGGTGATCGCGGAAATCCAGCGCAAGGGCGGCACGGCCGCCTTCGTGGACGCGGAACACGCGCTCGATCCCGCCTACGCCGGCAAACTAGGCGTGCACGTGGATGATCTGCTGATTTCCCAACCGGATACCGGCGAGCAGGCGCTGGAAATCACCGACATGCTGGTGCGTTCCGCGGCCGTGGATGTGGTGGTGGTGGATTCGGTGGCGGCGCTCACGCCCAAAGCCGAGATCGAAGGCGAAATGGGCGATTCCCACATGGGTCTGCAGGCGCGCCTCATGTCTCAGGCGCTGCGTAAGCTCACCGCCAACATCAAGCGTTCCAACACGCTGGTGATCTTCATCAACCAGATTCGCATGAAGATCGGCGTCATGTTCGGCAACCCCGAAACCACCACTGGCGGCAATGCGCTCAAGTTCTACGCTTCCGTGCGTCTCGACATACGCCGCATCGGTTCCATCAAGAAGGGCGAGGAAGTCATCGGCAACGAGACCCGCGTCAAGGTGGTGAAGAACAAGGTGGCGCCGCCGTTCCGCCAGGCGGAATTCGAGATCCTCTACGGTGAGGGCATTTCCCGCGCCGGCGAAATCATCGAACTGGGTGTGCTGCAGAACCTAGTAGAGAAATCCGGCGCTTGGTACAGCTACAAGGGCAAGAAAATTGCCCAGGGCAAGGAAGGCGCGCGCGAATACATGCAGCAGAATCCCGAGGTCGCCGCCGAAATCGAACAGGCCATCCGCGACAAGCTCCTGCCCAAGAAGGTGAAGGCGCCGGCCAGTGAGCCCGTCGAAGTCGAAGAAGCCTGAGGGCGAGGATGCGCGCGATCCCGTGCGCATCCGTGCGCTCGCCATCAAGCTGCTGGCGCGGCGTGAGCACTCCGCCAGGGAGTTGACGGCGAAATTGACGACGCGTGGCTACGAATCCGGCGCGGTCGCGGCAGTGATTGAAGCGCTGGCGGTCAAAAATCTGCTGAGCGACGCGCGCTTCGTGGAGGAATTCGTGGCGAGCCGCGCGCGGCGAGGCAGCGGCCCGGTGAAAATCCGTGACGAGTTGCGCGGCCGCGGCGTGGACGCGATATTGGTGGAAACCGCACTGGCGGAGTATCACGACCAGTGGCTGGTGAACGCCGCCGCGGTACACCGCAAACGCTTCAGCGCAGCGCCTCCGCGGGATTACGCAGAACGCGCCCGGCAGGCGCGTTTTTTACAGCAGCGCGGGTTTACCGCCGAACAGATTCGACAAGTGTTGAAAGGCGATGTTGAACTTGAAAATTAGTGCTGCGTACTGCGAGAAAGGTATGGCAAAATTTTTTAACGCAGCACCCGGAACGCAGCACGCAGTACTTATTCGATGATGACCAGCAACGAAATCCGCAAATCCTTCCTGGATTTTTTCGCCTCCAGAAAGCACACCATAGTGCCCCCCAGTTCGCTGGTGCCGGCCAACGATCCCACGCTTTTGTTCACCAACGCGGGCATGGTGCAGTTCAAGGATATTTTTCTCGGCCGCGAGAAGCCCAAGCATCTGCGCGTGGCGGACGTGCAGCCTTGTCTGCGCGCCGGTGGCAAGCACAACGATTTGGAGAACGTCGGCTATACCGCGCGGCATCACACCTTCTTCGAGATGCTGGGCAACTGGTCCTTCGGCGACTACTTCAAGCGTGACGCTATCGTCTGGGCCTGGGAACTGCTGACCAAAGGCTGGAAACTGCCGCCCGAGCGCCTCTGGGTGACGGTGTATCACACCGACGACGAGGCTTATGACATCTGGACCAAAGAGATCGGCGTGCCCAAGTCACGGGTCACGCGCATCGGCGACAAACCGGGGGGCAAAAAATTCGAGAGCGATAATTTCTGGCAGATGGCGGACACGGGTCCCTGTGGTCCGTGCAGCGAAATTTTCTACGACCATGGTCCAAGTATCCTCGGTGGGCCCCCCGGAAGCCACGACGAAGGCGACCGCTATGTGGAAATCTGGAACTTGGTGTTCATGCAGTTCGGCCGCAGCGCCGATGGCAGCATGACACCGCTACCGAAACCCTGCGTGGATACCGGCATGGGCCTGGAGCGCATCGCCGCAGTCTTGCAGGGCGTGCATGACAACTATGAAATAGACATTTTTCAGCACCTGATTAAGGTGTTGAAGATGAACATGGGCATGTCAGAAACAATGCGCCGTACTGTGAACCCTGCTTCGCTGAAAGCGATTGCAGACCATATTCGTGCAACATCATTTCTGATTTTGGATGGAGTGGTGCCTTCCAATGAAGGTCGTGGTTACGTATTGCGTCGCATCATGCGGCGTGCGATTCGGCATGGTTATAAAGTTGGATTCAAGGAACCATTTTTTAATAAACTTGTTGGGCCGCTTGCCCTGATGATGGGTGAGGACTATCCGGACTTAAATAAAAAGCGGGAATATATACAGAGCATAATTCTTAAAGAGGAAGAGGGGTTTGCAGAAACTCTGACCAAAGGATTGCACCTGCTTGAGAATGCCGTAGGGAATGCTCGTGATGGGATTTTAGATGGAGATGTCATTTTCAAGCTCTATGACACCTACGGTTTCCCCGTGGATCTCACCAACGACATCGCTCGCGAACGCGGCTTGACGTTGGATATGGCCGGTTTCGAGCGCGAGATGGAAAAGCAGCGTGAGCGCGGCCGTGCGGCCAGTCAGTTTGGCGCCGAGTACGGTCAGGACGTGGAAATCAGTGGCGAAACCAAATTTACCGGTTATGAAATCCTGAAAGACAAAGGCAAGATTGTCGCGCTTTTCCGCGGCAAAGAATCTGTCAAAGCTCTCAAAATCGGCGAGCAGGGCATCGTGATTCTGGATCAGACGCCGTTCTATGCAGAGTCCGGCGGTCAGGTAGGCGACAAGGGTGTGTTGCACACGGACAAGGCAGAATTCAAGGTGGAAGACACCCAGAAGCGCGGCGGCGGCGCCCATACGCACTTGGGCACTGTTCTTAAAGGTGAATTGAAGGTCGGCGAAACGGTGGAAGCGCAGGTGGACGAGAAACTACGCGCCGCTACAGTGCTGAATCACTCCGCTACCCATCTCCTGCACGCGGCATTGCGCAAAGTGCTGGGTACTCATGTATTGCAAAAAGGCTCGCTGGTGGCGCCGGATCGGCTGCGCTTCGATTTTTCCCACAACCAGCCGCTGACGCCGGAAGAATTGCAACATATCGAGGATTTGGTAAACGCCGAGATTCGCAAGAACGTGGAAGCCGGCGTGCGCCAGATGGGCTACGACGACGCCATCAAATCGGGTGCCATGGCGCTGTTCGGTGAGAAATACGGCGATACGGTGCGCGTGATGAAGTTCGGAGATTTTTCCACTGAGTTGTGTGGTGGCACCCACGTGCGCCATGTTGGTGATATCGGTCTGTTCAAGATCATCGGTGAATCGGGCGTGGCCGCTGGCGTACGGCGCATCGAGGCACTCACCGGTGAGGGTGCGCTCGCCTGGCTGCACAAGGCCGAGCACACTCTGCGCAGCATTGCTGAGATTACCAAAGGCAGTCTCGATAACGTGGAAGAAAAAGTTGCTCAACTTGCGGAACGCAGCCGCAAGCTGGAAAGGGAACTGGAACAGTTGAAGGGCCAGATGGCGAGCCGCCAGGGTGGCGATCTGGCGGCCCAGGCGGTGGACGTGAACGGCGTAAAAGTGCTGGCTTCGCGTCTCGATGGCGCCGATGCCAAGACCCTGCGTGACACCGTGGATCAACTGAAAAATAAACTTGGTTCCGCAGCTGTAGTGCTGGCGGCAGTGGAAGATGGCAAGGTACGTTTGGTGGCGGGCGTAACCGCGGACCGCATGGCAAAAATCAAAGCAGGTGAGCTGGCGAATCTGGTGGCCCAGCAGGTAGGCGGCAAAGGTGGAGGCCGGCCCGACATGGCCCAGGCGGGTGGCACCGATGCGTCGAAACTCGACGCGGCGCTCAAGTCCGTGCCAGAGTGGGTGCGGGCACAGCTGAACTGAGCTAACGTGTCCATACCCTCCATGAATTCTAACGGCGAATCGTTGTGGCGCTGATCGTACAGAAATACGGCGGCACTTCGATGGCCGATTGCGCGCGTATTGAACATGTGGCCGACAAGGTCTGTACCGCGCGCCGTGCAGGAGCCGACCTCGTGATAGTGGTTTCCGCCATGGCGGGGGAAACCGATCGATTGCTGAGCCTTGGCAAGCTCATATCCGCGCGGCCGAACCCACGCGAGATGGACGTGCTGCTGTCCACCGGCGAGCAGGTCACGATCGCACTGCTGGCTATCGCGCTGGAAAAACGCGGCTTCAAGGCGCGTTCGTTCACCGGCTCACAGGTATGTATCCGCACCGATCAGGCGCACAACAAGGCGCGCATCGAATCCATTGACGACGGCAAACTGCGCGAAGCGTTAGCGAGCAATTGCATTCCGGTGGTGGCCGGGTTCCAGGGAATGAATGATGTGGGCGACATCACTACCCTGGGTCGTGGCGGTTCCGACACCACCGCGGTGGCGCTGGCCGCTGCGCTCAAGGCCGACGAATGCCAGATTTACACCGACGTGGATGGCGTCTATACCACCGACCCGCGCATGGTGCCGGAAGCGCGGCGTTTGGCGCGGATTACCTTCGAAGAAATGCTGGAGCTGGCGAGCCTCGGTTCAAAGGTATTGCAGATCCGTGCCGTGGAATTTGCCGGGAAATACAATGTTCCCTTGCGCGTCCTGTCTACCTTCAAGGAAAGCGAAGGCACGCTCATCACCTATGAGGATGTCACTATGGAAGCCGCTATCGTATCGGGTATCGCCTTCAACCGCGATGAGGCTGAAATTACGCTTATCGGCATCCAGGACGAACCGGGTGCGGCCTATCGCATAGTCGGTCCAATTTCCGATGCCAACATCGTGGTGGACATGATCGTGCAGAACGTGGCGCGCGACGGCCGGCTGGATTTCACCTTCACTATCCACCGCAACGACTACGCCGAGGCCATGGAAATTCTGGAAACCAACCTGAAGCGCATGGGTGCCGAACGGGTGGTGGGCAACGACCGGGTGGTGAAAATTTCCCTGGTCGGAGTGGGTATGCGCTCCCATTCGGGCGTAGCCGCCAGCATGTTCCAGGCGCTATCCCGGGAAGGCATCAGCATCCGGCTGGTGGCCACCTCGGAAATCAAGATTTCCGTGGTGGTGGATGAAAAATACCTGGAAGCCGGTGTGCGGGCTTTGCATGAGGCCTTTCGCCTGCACGAGCCGCCGCAGCAGGATTACCTGCCCCAGCCGGCCGTGCGCAAGGGGAGCGCTGCCGGTTGAGAACCGCGTTGAAAACCCTCAGAATGCACCGTCCCGTTTGTATATCGGGATGATTTTCAGTGAAAAACAAGATCAAAAACGGAATTTTAATAACCAAGGTGATTGAGTGTAACCAGGAGTAAACCCATGCTTATTCTTACAAGACGGGTGGGCGAGACGATTATGATCGGTGACAATGTCACCATCACGGTGTTGGGCGTCAAGGGCAATCAGGTCCGCATCGGTGTCAATGCCCCCAAGGATATCGCCGTCCACCGTGAGGAAATCTACGAGCGCATCAAGCACGAGCAGGAAGGTGGCAATGCCGCCGCGCCGGAAACCTGAAGCAACACCGAAGCATTTATTTTTGACCCATCAGGCCGGGGCCGGTATCATTCCCCGCAGCGATTATTGTTCTTGGAGAGATGGCCGAGCTGGTCGAAGGCGCGCCCCTGCTAAGGGCGTATACGCGCAAAACGTGTATCGTGGGTTCGAATCCCACTCTCTCCGCCAAATTAATGCGCCTGTAGCTCAGTTGGATAGAGTACCTGGCTACGAACCAGGGGGTCGGGAGTTCGAATCTCTCCAGGCGCGCCATATAAAATGCCCCTTCGTAGGGCATTTTTTTGGCCAACTCAAAAAGATATTCGAACACCCGGCATAGTAATTAGGTCGAGTTATAAAAATGTATGGATGAAGCGCCTTGGCCGGACAGCTTGCCAGGGAAGGCAACCTCGTGAGTTCTATGTATGGCAGGGAACGCCAAACTTAGAAAAATTTCGAATCACTGGAAGCGGCCTCTAAGGGGCAGCGGGCGGGGATAGCACGCTGTAATCTCACCAAGCACTTGGCCAATGGCAGGGTCCGGCAAGCTACCGCCCAGCGCCGGTGCTACTATTGCTGCTAATTCCTGGTCTCTGTAGGGGTAACGAATATGGATTCGCTGGAACAATTGCATTTGTGGTCTTCCCGTCTTTCATCCGCTTTCAAATGGCGGTCAGCCGCCACAGCGTTGATGTTTTCGATGAGTGTAATCTGGATTTCCACGGCTAATGCCGGCATCAGTCGCGGCGACCGCTACGCTGGAGCGCCTTGGGCTACGCGTTCCCCGATGCTCGCCCAGCACGGCATGGCGGCCACCGAACAGCCGCTGGCGTCGCTCGCTGCCGTCGAAATACTGAAAAAAGGCGGTAGTGCGGTGGATGCCGCGATAGCAGCCAACGCGGTGCTCGGCGTGATGGAACCGGTGCTCAATGGTGTCGGCGGCGACTGCTTCGTTATCGTCTACGACCCCAAGACACACAAGCTCTACGGCTATAACGGTTCCGGTTGGTCGCCAAAGGGTCGCGACCTCGCCAGGATGCGGGCTGAGGTAGCGGCCGCCTACACGAAGGCGGGCATGAAACCCTCGGATCAGATTCCTCTGTTCGGTTCGCTCCCGATCACGGTACCGGGCACGGTCGATACCTGGTTTGCGCTACACAAGCGCTTCGGCAAGCTGCCGATCAGTGAAGATCTGGCACCGGCAATCAAATATGCGAAGAACGGCTTCCCGGTCACCGAGATTGTCGCCAAATACTGGAGGGGTAATTTCAAGGCGTTCGAGAAAAACCGTGGGCTGATCGAGGAGTTCGCCAATGCCAGGAAAACTTATCTGATTGACGGCCACACACCGAGCCAGGGCGAGGTATTCCGTAACCCCGACCTCGCGAATACGCTGGCTATGATCGCGAACGGCGGGCGCGATGTGTTCTACAAGGGCAAGATAGCCCACACCATGGCCGATTACTTCAAGCGCATCGGCGGCGATTTGACCTACTCCGATTTTGCCGACTTTCACGGCGCATGGGTGCAACCTGAATCGATCGACTACCGCGGCTACGATGTGTATGAGCTGCCGCCGAACGGCCAGGGCTTCGCCACACTGGAGATGCTCAACATCCTGAAGGGATTCGATCTGAGGAAGATGGGCGTGGGCACCCCCGATACGCTGACCGCAGAGATCGAGGCCAAACGTCTGGCCTATGAGGATCTCGCAAAATACTACGCCGATCCGCGCTTCTACAAAGCACCGATAAAGGGTCTGTTGTCGGACAAGTACGCCGATCAGCGCCGCAAGCTGATCAATCTGAACCACGCCAATCCAAATATCGGGCCCGGTGACCCGCGCCTATTCAACGGCGATACCACCGACTTCGAGACCGCCGATAGCAGCGGCATGATGGTGTCCATGATCCAGTCGAACTACGCCGGCATGGGTTCAGGCCTGGTGGCCGATGGGCTCGGCTTCATGTTCCAGGATCGGGGCGCGCTGTATTCGCTGCATGAGGGCGACGCCAACGTGTATGCGCCGCGCAAGCGGCCGTTCCACACCATCATTCCCGCCTTCGTAATGAAGGACGGCCAGCCATGGCTGGCGTTCGGCGTGATGGGCGGCGACATGCAGCCGCAAGGCCACGTGCAGGTGCTGGTCAACATGATCGACTTCGGCATGAACGTGCAGGAAGCCGGCGATGCAGCCCGCTGGCGACACTATGGCGACGCGACTCCTACTGGGCTGCCGTCGCAAGGCATCGGCACAGTGGAGATGGAATCTGGTTTTGATCCGGCTGTGAAGGCAGAACTGGCCAAGCGCGGCTACAAGATCGTGCCCGGCACTGGCGCATTCGGTGGCTACGAGGCAATCATGTACGACCCAATACAGCATGTGTACTGGGGCGCCAGCGAGATGCGCAAGGATGGCGAAGTAATCGGCTATTGATCAACAAGCGACGGCGAATTAGTACCCGCGTTGTTGATTGTTGCTACCGAAGGTTTGAAAAAATGATGCGCCTGTAGCTCAGTTGGATAGAGTACCTGGCTTCGAACCAGGTGGTCGGGAGTTCGAATCTCTCCGGGCGCGCCAAATATTAAGAACTCATAAAACAGTGAGCTATTTCAGTCCCCGCCGTTTACTATTATGTTGTTCTTCCGGCGCACCCAGCAGATGACCGTTAATCATGCGCCCGTAATAACTATCATGATTGTGGAATTTGTTGCGCGTTGTCTCCACACTGCCGTCGAAGCGCGGATCCTGCGGACGCGGGTGACTGACCACGAATGCCGCTACATCCCAGGCTTGTTGATCGGACAAGGTGTTGCCGGCGCCATAGGGCATGTTGGCCTTGATGAATGCGGCCGCGGTGCTGATGCGCTCCATGCCAGCGCCCCAGTTGAATGATTTTGGTCCCCACAGCGGCGGAAATAGCTGCTCACGGCGCGCTTCGCGTCCTTTGCCCGTATCGCCATGGCACATGGCACAACTCGCCTCGTACACTGCGGCGCCACGCTGGATGTCCGGCGGCTGCGGGGATGCGAGTAATTCCGGATAACCCGCGCCTTTGGGCGTGAGGCCTACCGGCAAGCCCGTGGCCAGCCAATGGAAATAACTTACGAGTGACTTTAACTCCGGGCTGTCGGCCGACGGCGGCCTGCCGTTCATGCTGAAGCGGAAACAATCCTGGATGCGTTCCTGAAGGGTATTTACCTGATGGTTTTTGCTGCGGTATTTCGGATAGGTCACATACGCTGCCCACATGGGTGTAGATTCCGCCAGGCGTCCGCGATCCAGGTGACAACTGGAGCAATTCAGTGCATTGCCAACGTATTGATCAGCATAATGCTGGGTGTTCTCGAATATCAGCAAGCCGCGCCAGATCCCATCGCCATCGGGCCCGGTGGGGATTGCGGATTCCGGCGGCGGCGTGAAATTGTCCGGTGACTGAGCGGCAAATTTATACGCCGCATCATGGAGCGGACGCGCCGCCTGCGGTTTTTCACCCCGCTTGAGTGACGCAATGTATGTTGTGACCGTCTGTATATCAGCATCGCTCAAGCCCGCGCTCACGTGACTCATGAGTACCCGTGGGAAGTATCCTGCCTGCCCGTTCGCGTGTTGAAAGAGCCGCAGTGCGGCAACCATATACGGACGCGATTGGCCTGTCAGCGCGGGAATTGAAGGCGCGACGCCGCCCAGATCCGGACCGTGACAGCGGATACACGCCGGCACGCCATGCTGCCAGTCGCCTGCCGTCACGAGCTGCTGTCCGCGCACCTTCTCCTCGACCGGCAATGCACCATCAGGCTTCTCAAACGGCGGCTTAAGCATACTGAAGTAATCGGCGAGCTTCGTGATATCCGCGTCGCTCAAATTTCTCGTAACCGCTTGCATCATGCCATTCGGGCGCTCACCGCTGCGGAAGAAGCGCAATTGCTGTTGCAGGAATTCCACCGACTGGCCCGCTATACGGGGGAAAATTCCGCCACCCTGGCCTTCGGAGCCGTGGCAGGCCGCACATGTCTGCGAAATAACGGGTGGGTTATGGGTGTTGGTGGCGTAAAGTGCGGGCACGCTCAATACGGTGACAGCCGCAAGTAACGCGGCAGGTAAGGTACGTGTTTGGCGCGACATAGTTTCTTTCAGTGAGCCAGATGCTGCGAACCGGGTGGCAAGAAACCGTAATGGCGATAGATGGCCTGAGCGGCGGGGCCGGTCAGAAATTGCAGAAATTCGCGGGCAGCTTGTGGATGTGGCGCATCTTTCATCAGCCCGGCCGTATAGGTCACTTCCATATTGTCCTGCGCCGGAATTTCCACCGTGCCGACGGGATTGTGCAAGATGTGTTCTTGGAAATACGCTTCGGTATACCACACCGGGCCTACGTCGGATTCGCGCCGCAGGATGCGCAGCGGTGTCTGGCGATGATGTATCTGCGTCAGATATGTACTGCCGTTTTTTACTTTCACCTCCATGATTTCATGCACTAGCGGCTCGCCACCCGCTTTCAGATACAACGCTTCGATGGCGCGCGCGATGCCTTCCGATTCTGGATTGGGCATGCTCACGCGCACATCAGCACGTCCTAGATCCTTCAGGCCGGCAATATGTTTCGGATTGCCGTGATACACCATGAGCGCCAACCGGTTGCGCGCGTAATCCTCCATGGCGTTGAACCAATGTTCGTTCTGTTGCAATTCCAGGATGCGCTTGCGGCTGGCGGTGTAGATGTCTGGCTTGAGTGCGATGCGCAGATTGCCCATGACCAGCGCACCTGCACGGATCTGGTCTGCCAGAATGCCGGGCGGTAAAGTTTCGACGAAAATGCGCTGGTAATGTGGATGTTCTTTCTGGAACGCCCGCACCAGAACGTGCACCACCATAAACTGGTTGCCGGCGAAGAATACCGTGAGCTGTGGAGCCACCACGTCGCCGTGCAGATCGGAAACGATATCTATTTGGGGAACGGTGAAATGCTGGCCATTTTGCGGTGGCGGATTCCACGGCGGCAGATAATCAGTTTGACCGGCTGCCATGACGGGAGTATTTCCCATCATCGACGTCACACACGAAAGTAGGCAGCTTGCAAAGAGCTGGAGCTTCACACGCATGTCCAATCCCACTTTAAACCTGTCCTGTTTACATAGGCATCAGTGCGTAGCCGTCGTGTTGCAGAATAATGATGGTGGACAGCGCCGACAGCGCGATTTTCACATTAGAGTTCACCCAGCTATATTCGTAGTTATAACCCGCCACCGCCTGGCCGCAGACCGCCATCTGCACACCGGCGGCTTTCAGCTCCTGAATGACTTTCAGGTTGGGATTATCCACGCCGAATTCCTTCTTATAGTGGGCATTGTCCAACACTGCGGGCACTGCCCCGCCGTGGATGATTACCACGAATTTGAGATGGTCCAGGGGCACTCCGGCCGATACGAACACGTTCACCGCCCGTGCCACGTGAGCCAGATCGTCATTCAGGTCTTTCGAATTCTTCTCGCCGCGAGTCATGCTAAACACGGCCTTGTACGTGGCATCCTTCTGCGGCTGAAACGCGGCTTGTGGCAATGGGTGCATCTCACCTGCGTCTTTGATGACGGGGTTCTGCCAGAATCCGGCTGGCTGAGCAGCAAAAGCAGCGGGGGAGAGAAAAATACCAATAAAAACAGCCGATAACAAAAGGTATCTGAACATGGCGCAGCTCCTGATCATCGTTTGGTATGGTCGGCTTCGCTCGCCGGAATGACGGGACGGGACCCATCCTAGGGAAGATTTAGATGATAATGCAGCCGGGCGTCCATGACCATGATCACGGTTGCCGGATTTCATCTCAAGAACTCAGGGAACATTGCATGAAAGGCCTGTACAGATTTGTCCAGATTCTGATGCTGTGCGCGTTGCCGGGACTGGCGCCGGCAGCAGTCTGGGCGGCCAACTCAGCCACGACGCTGCCAGTGACCGCCATCCACGGCGAACGGGTACGGTACGCGCTTGTCAGGGGCGAGCCTGTATACGGTTATTTGAGTGAGCCGGCCCATGCTCGCGGTGTGCAGCCGGGTCTTATCCTCATCCATATGTGGTGGGGGCTGAACCAGCACATGCGTGATCTGGCCGATCGGTTGGCGCGCCAAGGATACGTGGTGCTGGCGGTGGATCTCTACAACGGCCGCACCACCCGCGACCCCCGCATGGCTGCGCAGCTCACGGATATAGCCAACGCAAATTCCAATACGATTTTGTCCAATCTGGAGCAGGCCGTGTCTTATATGAACGTCCATCAGCACGTGCAGCATCTGGGCGTAATTGGCTGGTCTGTCGGCGGCGAGTGGGCATTCCGCATCGCCAGTGACTTGCCGCAGGCCTTTGATGCACTGGTGGTGTTCTATGCGACGCCTTACACGGAGCCGTCGCAGTTTGCGCAGCTGCGCATGCCCATGCTCGCGTTCTTTGGTGGGCACGACCCGTTTGTGCCGCCAGCGGTTGTAGAGAAATTTCAATGGGCGGCGGGGCTCGCCAGCGCGCGGGTGGACATTCATATTTATCCGGACGCCGGGCCTGCATTCGATGATCCCGATTCCACCGCCTACAATCAGGTTGACGCGCAGGATGCCTGGAAGCAGTTGAATGCGTTTCTCGAACTGGCTCTCCACGGCGCGCAGTAAATTTGGAGCGGTTTTGATGTCGCGGAAGCCGCGCATCCGCAATCGAAACGGTAATCATCCACCCATGGCGTGAAAGAGGGACTGTGCTGGCGCAGACAAGCGAATCCGGTATTCCTGCGTTCCGCGTCTCGCGAGAGGCCGGTAGTCCACCGAAGGTGGTGCTTTCGGGCCGGTGGACGCTGCGGGGGCTCGCGCGGCGCGCACAGATTCTCACACATGATTTGAAGCCCTACGCACGGGATCCCGACGTGCACTGGGATCTCACCCATATTGAAGCGTTGGACAGCGTGGGGGCATTTGTTCTCTGGCAGATCAACGAGCGGCGGGCACCGACGCATCTGGAGGTGCAGCCTGAGCATGTAGCCCTGTTCCGCCGCTGGGCGGACCGGCGTATTTCCCAGGCACCAGTGGAAAGTCATCGGCGGTTTGTGCTTATGGACAGCTTGGCACAGACGGGGTTCGTGATCACGGACCATCTCGCCGGTTTCATCAGCGTCGTTGGACAATTCGTGCTGGACCTGGGTTTTTTGGTCGCGCATCCGGCGCGCACGCCCTGGCGGGAAATTTCGGCCACTATCTATTACGCCGGGGCCCGCGCTCTCGGTGTCATGGCGGTGATCGGATTGCTGATCGGCGTTGTCGTGAGTTATCTCGGCGCGCTGGCTTTGCAGAGCTATGGAGCTGAGACCTTCATTATAAATCTCCTCGGTCTCACTGTTATCCGGGAGTTGGGCCCGGTGCTGGCGTCCATTCTGGTGGCCGGCCGTTCCGGTTCGTCCATGACAGCGGAATTGGGCGTGATGCGCGTGACCCAGGAATTGGACGCGTTGGCCGGCATGGGCACGTCGCAGACCTTGCGCCTAGTGCTGCCAAAGATCATCGCACTCACCGTCACCGTACCGCTGCTGGTGGTATGGACCGATGCTGTCGCGATTCTGGGAGGGATGTTCGCGGCGCACGCGACCTTCGACATCAGCTATATGCGCTTTCTTGAGACGCTGCCTAAGGCAGTGCCGGTGGTAAATTTCTGGCTTGGCATCGGCAAGAGCGCGGTGTTCGGTGCCGTCATCGCCCTGATCGCCTGCCATTATGGCCTGCGCGTTAAACCCGATACGAAAAGCCTGAGCCTGGAGACCACTAACGCGGTGGTAACCGGCATTACAATGGTGATCGTGCTGGACGGTATTTTCGCGGTGATCTTCAAGAACACCGGGCTGTTATGAACACAGACTGCATCGTGCGGGTGGAAAATCTGGGTACGCGCTTCGCCAACGAAGTCGTGCATCGGGATATCAATTTATGTGTGCGCCGCGGCGAAATCCTCGGCCTGGTGGGCGCTTCCGGCAGCGGCAAGACCACCCTGTTGCGCGAGATGATCGGATTGCAATCCCCAACGGAGGGCCATATCTGGCTGTTCGGGGAGCGACTCGACAGGCTCAGTGCCCGCGAACTGGCCAGGCTGCACCGGCGTTGCGGCATTCTGTTCCAGAACGGTGCCTTGTTCAGCGCTCTCAATGTGTTCGACAACATCGCGTTTCCGCTGCGAGAATCGCATCTCGTTGATGAGGAGCTGGTCCAGCAGCTGGTACGCATGAAGCTCGCGATGGTGGATCTGGAAGCGGATACGGCAGAACACCTGCCTGCGGAACTGTCCGGTGGCATGGTCAAACGCGTGGCACTGGCACGCGCCCTGGCGCTGGAGCCGGAGCTATTGTTTCTGGACGAACCGTCATCTGGGCTGGATCCCATCACCGGCCAGGATTTCGTCAACCTCTTGTCTGAGCTTCACCAGGAGCTCGGTTTTACCGTGGTGATGGTCAGCCACGATCTCAACGAGATGCGCGATCTCTGCGACCATCTGGCGGTGCTGGCCGACCAGCATTTGGTGGCTTGGGGACCGCTCGGCCGCGTGTTGCAATCCGAAGATCCTTTCGTGCACAGTTTCTTGCACGGTGTGCGTGGCCAGCGCGTGTTTACCGCGACAGAGACCATCAGCTCATGAATAACCGCGCGTATGCTCTTGTGACCGGCCTGTTCGTTCTGGTTATGGTTGCCGCCATCGTTGTCGCTGCGGTGTTTTTGGGTGGTTCCCATCAGCAAACCAAACCTTACATCGTGGTGACCACCGGCAATGTGTACGGGTTGGCGCCGCGCTCCACGGTATATTTCCGCGGCATCGCGGCCGGGCAGGTGGATAGCATAGGTTTTGATCCCGCCGATCCACGCCGGATACTGATTCACATTGAAGTGAACACGGACATACCCGTCACTCGCGATACCTATGCCGTATCCAAGCTCCAGGGGGTGACCGGCTTATCGCAACTGGGACTTCAAACCAGCGGCAGAAGCTCGGAACCGCTCGCCACCTCGGCGCAGGCGCCGGCACGCATCCCGTTGCGGCCATCGCTCCTGGATCAGCTAAGCGATACGGGTACCAAGGTCGTGGCGCAACTGGATACGCTCACCATTTCGTTGAACCAGTTGCTCAATGCGGATAACCGCGAGCACATCCGGCGCCTCCTGGCACAGGCCGATGTCGCGAGCGCTAACTTGGTGAAACTCGAAACCGATCTGGATGCCGGCGCACGCCGCATGCCGGCGCTGGCCGGGCAGATGCAAACCACGCTGTCGCGAGTGGATGACTTGACCAAAAGCCTCAATCAACTGACACAGCAAGCGGAGACCCTGGTCGTAAGCGGGCAGGTGGCGGGTCAGAAAATCAACAGCGAAACGCTACCACGGCTTAACGCCGCGCTGGCGCAGATTACCGCGGCTTCGGCGCAAATTCGCCGTTTGGCCGGCAGCCTTCAGAAGAATCCACAGCAATTGCTGCTGGGACCCCAACGAACCGCGCCCGGTCCGGGCGAACCAGGTTATAAAGGACCTTCGCCATGAAAACTGTGCTGAGATGTCTGTATGCGTTTACGATAGTCATGTTACTGGTCGGATGCAGTGTACTACCCCGGCAATCTTTACCGCCTGTATTGCACGATTTTGGTCCGCCTTCGTTAGCGGATGTCATGCCGGTGCCTGCGGTATTGATAACTGGTGACACGATCACCTCGGCGCCTTGGCTGGCCGATACCTCGATTCGGTACCGCCTGCTGTACGACGATCCAACGCGCCTGCATGCCTATGCGGACAATCGCTGGATCGCGTCGCCGGCAGAATTGATGCAAATGCGTTTGCAGTTGGCCCTCGGCAATGTCGACGCGAATGCTGCGCCGTCGTCCGGTGTGGCACATTACCGCTTGCAGGTCGAACTTTTGGACTTCGAGCAGCTCTTCGACACGCCCCAATCCTCACGGGTAAGTGCGCGCGCCGAGGCGGCCTTGCTGAACATTTCCAGCGGAGCGATGCTGGCGAAACATAGGTTTGCCGTTACACTGACCACGTCCCCGGACGTGCAAGGTGCTGTACAGGGATCGGCACGCGCCACGGATCAGTTGCTCAGACAGATCGTTCAATGGACGGCAGAACAGTTGAGCGGCGTGTCTCAGGGGCCGACACATCTGCCCAATGCACCAAAACCCTAACCGGCCGGCAACCCGGCCGTGTTTTTCTTGTCTAAACCATCCGTCAAGTGAAAACCTCAACCATCCACCCTTTCAAAAGCCGGCCAAGATTTTTTAACAGGAGAGCCTCATGCTGCGTAGTCCATATTCCGCGATGTCACGATTGTTTGCGGCAGGGATGCTGGCGATGTTGTTGCTGGGAAATTCCGCGTCTGGAGCGGCATCGCTTGCTCCGCTGTATTCCCAGCTCCAATGGCGTGAGGTGGGACCGTTCCGCGGCGGCTGGTCCACCATGGCGGTTGGCATTCCGGATAAGCCCAATGTGTTTTATTTCGGCGGCGCCGACGGCGGTGTGTGGAAAACTACCGACGCCGGGCTTACCTGGCAGCCGCTGTTCCAGCAGGCGGGTTCCATTTCCATAGGCGCGTTGGCTATCGCGCCTTCCAATCCGGACATCATTTATGCTGGCACAGGCCAGGTGGCGATGCGCTACGACGTGGTGGACGGCGACGGTATGTACCGTTCCGGCGACGGCGGCAAGACCTGGACCCACATCGGCCTCGACGACACGCGCCACATTGGCCGCATCTGGGTTGACCCGAAAAATCCCGACGTGCTGCTGGTGGCGGCCCTCGGCCATTACTTCGGGCCGAATGCCGAGCGTGGCGTGTTCCGCAGCACCGACGGCGGCCAGCACTGGCACAAGGTCCTGTTCGTGAACGCCGACACCGGCACGGTGGACCTGGCCGCCGATGATGCCCATCCCGGGGTGATTTTCGCCGCCACGTGGCAAGCGCGCCAGTATCCGTGGCTGGCGTATTTCAAGCCGCAAGCGGGGCCAGGCAGCGGCATCTGGAAATCCATCGACGAAGGCAAAACCTGGACCAGACTGTCCGGCCACGGCCTGCCGGCAGAGTCCCTGGGGCGCATCGGCCTCGCCGTGGCACCGGGTACCGATGACCGGCGCGTGTACGCCATCATCGAATCATCCAGGGAAACCGACAGCGGCCTGTACCGTTCCGATGATGGCGGCGCCGACTGGCAACGGGTAGGCGGCAAGGGACTCGCCAACTCCTATTTCGCCCGCATTGCCGTGGACCCGAAAAATCCCGATGTGCTGTACGTGATGAACCGCTCGGTGGCACGGAGCACCGACGGCGGTAAGACTTTCACCTGGTTCAAGGGCGCGCCCGGCGGCGACGATTATCATTTCATGTGGATCAATCCAGACAACGACCAGTACATGATCCTTGCGAGCGACCAGGGCACCACCCTGAGCGTGGACGGTGGCCGGCACTGGTCAAGCTGGTATAACCAACCCACCGGACAGTTTTATCACGTAGCCACGGATAATCGCTTTCCATATCGCCTCTACAGCGGCCAGCAGGACAGCGGCACGGTAGAAATCAAAAGCCGCAGCGATTTCGGCGAAATCACCGAACGCGACTGGCATCCGGTGGGCGGCGACGAACGCAGTTACGCGGTGCCCGATACCGGTGATCCCGACATCGTGTACGTGGGCGGTCTGGGCGGTCACGTGTCGCGCTTCGACGCGCGCACCGGGTTGGTGCAGAACATTTCCGCGTCGCCCATTTCCCACTATGGCGAGCGCCCGACCCTGGTGAAATACCACTATAACTGGTTTTATCCGGTGGTGGCGGACCCGCACGCGGCCCACACGCTGTATCTCGGTTCCCAAGTGCTGTTCAAGACAGGCGATGGCGGGATGCACTGGCAGATTATCAGTCCGGATTTGAGCGGCGCCGACCCCAAGACCGCCAGGAACTGCAACAGCAACGACATCACGCTTGCGCAAGCGCGTGCTTGCGGTTATGGCGTGATTTTTACGATTGCGCCTTCGCCGGTGAATCACGACGAAATCTGGGCGGGCACGGACGACGGTTTGATTCAGCTCACTCGCGATAGCGGCCAACACTGGCAGAATGTCACGCCCGCCGGGTTGCCGCTCTGGGGGCGCGTCAACCAGATTGATGCCTCGCCCACGGATCCCGCGACTGCCTATGCCGCCGTGGACACGCATCGCAAGGATGATCGTGGCACTTACATTTACCGCAGCCACGATTACGGCCACACGTGGACGAAAATCGTGAATGGTATTCCTGCCGGACAATATGTCTATGTCGTGCGTCAGGATTTGAAAAATCCGAAGTTGCTGTATGCCGGCACCAACGCCGGAGTGTACGTGTCTTTGAATGACGGCGATCAATGGCAGCCGCTGCAACTGAACTTGCCCACGGTGCGGGTACGGGACCTGATCGTGCATGGCGACGATCTCGTCATTGCAACCCAGGGTCGTGCCCTGTGGATACTGGATGACGTGACGCCGCTGCGCCAAGCCGGTACAGCGGTCATGGACCAGGCGGCGTATCTGTTCAAACCTGCCGATGCCATCCGCGTGCGCAACAACAATAACAAGGACACGCCGCTGCCTCCGGAAATCCCCGCCGGCCAAAACCCGCCCACGGGTGCGGTGATTGACTACTGGCTCGGCCCAAATATCCGCGGCCCGGTGACACTCGTCATCTATGACGGCAAGGGCGCACTGGTGCGCGAATACGCGAGTGATGTCATGCCGCCCGCGCTCAAGATGGAACCGCAGTATTTCGAAAATGGCTGGCTCACGCTACCCAGGATGTTTTCAGCGGAACCGGGCGCGCACCGTTTTGTCTGGGATCTGCGTTATGCGCGCCCCCACAGCCTCATGTATAGCTATGGCATGAGCGCCATTTACGGCAAGGGCACGTCCGTTGAACCGCGTGGCCCGCTGGTGCTGCCGGGCCATTACACCGTCAAGTTAACGGCAAACGGCCGGATTTACAGTGAGCCGCTCACGGTCACTCTCGATCCGCGGGTACAACCGGAAAACGGCGCGCTGCAAAAGCAACTGGAGTTTTCCTTGCAGATCGGCAAGGTCATGACGGCCACGGCTGATGTCTATCAGGAACTGGATCACGTGCACACACAGTTGAGCTCGCTCAAGCAACATTTGGCGGACAAACCGCCGCAGCAATCTTTGCTGTCAGCAATCAACAAACTGGATCGGGAAGTGCAGCTGCTACAGGCCAGGGCCAAACAGGACCGCAATCTCGCCGCCATTAATGGCAGACTGACGGATCTCGCCACACAGGTGAGCGATGGCGACCGTGTGCCACCGGCATCCTATTACCAGGCCTTCCAGCTCTATGCCGGCTATGCCCGTGAGGCTATGGCTCACTGGCAACGGTTGCAAACCGGCGAGATTCCGGCGCTGAATGGCCGGCTCAAGCAACAGGGACTGACAGCGCTCACGTTGTAGGTTTATCCGTACGGCAGTAAGTACTACAGAAACAAACGCCCGGCTTCTGGCCGGGCGTTTACATGTGAACGGAATGAAACTGGACAATCTCAGTTCATGCTTGCCACTTTCTTGAGGCAGCTGAGAATACCGTCGCTCATGCCCGTGACCTGATCCAAGGACTTGGGCGGTTTCATCACATCCGGGCAGCCGGCCTTCTTGGCATAAGGCTGGAACGCCGCTGTAGCCACCATATCGCGGGCATCATCCAGCCAGGACACCTGTGATGCCAGGGCATTGCGGTACTTGGTGTCGGCAGCACGCACTTGGTTCGGTGCACTTTTTACTTGCTGATTGTAATTTGTAGCGCGGCTGATGAAATCATCTTGCCGTTTTTTGAGTTTCGCCGGTTGTGTGTTGACCGCTTGAATGTCGGCGTTGATCTGGGCATTCTGCGCCTTGCAGGACTTGTACTGATCCTGGGTGAGCTGCTTGCCGTTACAGGTGGCCTTGTAGTTTGCGGTTTCGGTATTTACGTTGGCCACCTTCTGTTTATAGGCGGCAATGTCGGCCTGCAACTGCTGCTGCTGAGCTTCGATATCCTTGCCTTCGGCAGCGAGGGCGTTATTTTTCTGGGTGGCGGCATCGAGTTCGGCTTTGCTGGATTTCACCGTGGCGGCAACGGCTTCGCCCTTGGTGATGAGATTGACGAGAGATTCGGCACCCCAGGCGGTTGCCAACGCGCCGGCGAGGCCGAGTGCGAGCGAGAGTGTGACGATACGTACTATGGTCTTCATGAGAACCTCTTTAAATGGGTCTGGTTTGGATGGACCTAAGCGCTAATTGTAGGGGCAACGCCCGCCGTCACCAAGCACCGGCCAGGCGGTCCGCCAGTCTCAGGGCCGCCAGCCGCAGCTCCGGCACGGCGGTGCACTCCCAGTCCCTGGCCTTGAGCAGAGGCCCAGTGTAGTACATAACGCGAGAGGCCCGGCCGGCGTTGTCAAGCAGAGCGCCTTCGGCATCGGCCTTGAGACCGAGCCCCAGCGGATCGGGGATCAGCAGGCCCTGATTCAGCAATGAGCGGATCAGGGGATCCGGGAGTTTCCGAAGGTCACTCAAGGGACCAGTGCAGTTGATGACAGTCGCTACCTGCAGCAATTGGCTGGCCGTTTCATGGCGCGGCTGCCAGCGGACAGTTACCTGATTTTGAACAACCTGCATGTGTTGCAGCCGGCCCGCCCGTGCCACCAATCTTCCTGTGTGCAACAGCGCATCGAGTTGGATCGCGGCCGCCGGTGCGGTGCGGTGGCGGTGTGTGTCCCAATATGGCTGTACGTGGCGCAGAAAGCGGCGCTGCTCCGTGAGGTTCAAGCTCTGCCACAGTGCCGGAGTATGCTGCCGCAGCGAACCGATCACGTCGCGCCAGTCCATGCCTTGGGCCGCCAACTCGCGGATGTGGCGCCGCACCACGTGCATATAGCGGCGCGTGCTTGCCAGCCCCTGCATCAAGTCGGCCGGCAGAGAATTTTCCGCCGGCATGGCCGGCAATTCCCGATGGGGTTGCGGCAATAACCCGCGACGCGACACAGCGAACAGTGTATTGGAGAACCCGCGGCGCGAGAGTTCCAGGGCCACGTCCATGGTGGTGAGGCCGGTGCCCAGGAGCAGCAGCGGCTGTCCCAGGAGCAGGCCGTCCAGCGCGCCCGGTGCCCAGGGATCGCGGACATACCGCGGACTTTTGAAGAATGCCGCGTCCGGCACCGGCGGATCGGCGGGCGGGTAATTGCCCACCGCCAGCACCGCGCGTTCAACGGTCAGCGCATTGCTATCCGCGAGGTGCAATATTGCCTGTTGCGCGTCAGATGTGAGTTTCAGATCCAGCACTTCACCAGTGAGCGGTTCGAGCCGTGCCCGCGGGGCGTTGTCAACGGCTTGCTTGAGACGCGCACTGAGATAATGCCCGTACAGGCTGCGCGGCACAAAACTCGAAGCCGTGATGTTGCCATCCGCGCCGCGCGCGAATTCGAGGAAATCGTCTTCCCGGTCCGGAAACAGGCTCATGCGCCCCGCCGGCACGTTGAGCAGATGCGATGACGAGTGCGTTCCGTAGGCCACGCCGCGCGCTATATTGGCGTGGCGGTTGATGAGTACGATCTTCAGCGGCTTGTCGCCGTGGCGTGTGAGTAATTGAATGGCGGTGGCGGCGCCACTGAACCCGGCGCCGACAATAGCAATTTTGTGGGTCATTTGAGATGGATTGTACCGGGGCAGACGTTTATGTGCGACAGCACATTTCTGTCATTCCCGTCCTCGAATGTGTGGGGATATGCCTCGCAGCAATCAAATATTTGACTATTTCTTCCCCGCGGGAAGGGCTGTGGTGAGGGGGATTTTTGTGCGGAAGGGATAATCAGA
This sequence comes from Gammaproteobacteria bacterium, assembly GCA_049591455.1. Classification (GTDB taxonomy): domain Bacteria; phylum Pseudomonadota; class Gammaproteobacteria; order Natronospirales; family REEB76; genus REEB76. Next base: position 157,178 of record JBAWFA010000015.1, on the reverse strand, counting down.
GAATTGCCGCGTAATCGTCCTGAATCCGCGCCAAATTCAGTTTATTGAGAAAGTTCGAATAACACATCCATGCCGTTATGCCGTTCAGGTCCGCGATTTGCGGCGGCAGGAAACGCGGCGGTGTGATGATGCCTTCGTCCACGAACTGTGCGAGCGTGCGCACGTCTTCGAGCGTGGTCTTGCCGCAGAACAGCATGGGGATGCGGTGCAGCATGCCTTTCTTGACCGCGAGCCGGATGTAGTTGTAGATCATGATGAAGCCCTTATTGTAGGACAGATCCTTGGTGAAGGGCTGGCCGTCGGGCATGCTGCCGCGGAAGATGCGTGAGGCGTTGTCGAAACTTTCCTTCTCGCCGATGTTCTGTTCCAGATAGAACTTGTACACGTCCAGGAAGTTGCCGCCCTGTTCGGCGATGTGCACTGCGCGGATGCGGTTCGCGAGACGTTTGAGGCGGCTCGGATAGGATGCGAGCGTGACGATCTCCATGAAAACGGCGAGCCCCTCCTGGGTAATGGTAGAGGAGGGTGGACCTTTGGAGAGAAACGTGCACACCGGCTGGTTGCTGCCGTTGAAAGTGGTACCGAGATGTACCCAGCCTTCGTGGACTTCCAGCACGCGCAGATCGCGGTCGTTGAATTTCGCGTCCTTGCGGATCTTGATGTAATCGGCACCGGCAGCGGCGTCCGCCAGGATGCCGTCCGACAGCCTGACCCGCATGGTGCCTTCCGATTCCTTGAAGGACTGATTGATGCGTTTTTGCAGGATATTGACCGCATCCTCGCCAGAGATGGTTTTTGGCGGCGGCTTCAGCAACTCGCTCTGGTCAATATTGGAAATGGCGTCGCTCAGGAGTTTGCCGAGATCGGCGAGGGTGGGGCCGCCTTCGTGGAAGGCGTCACTGGCGGAGCCGTACAGCTCCTGGGAGAGCACGGCGAACTCCGGTGTGCCGCGCGCTTCCAGCATACGCACCACCTGGATGTATTCGCGGCACATGCGTCGCATGATGCTGCCGAGCGGATTGTATTGGCCCAGCTCGCGGCTGATATCCAGCTCGATTTCGTGGAATTCCTGGCGTTTCTTGGCGGGGTCGAATCCCAAGGGGATTCTTTCGTAATACGCGCGATCAATCCCGGGCAATTCCCTCGCGCCGTTCCTGAAGAAATCCTCCTGGATGCCGTTGTCCCACTTGATGTGATCCAGGATGCGAATGGGTTTTTGCGCGGCCACGATGCGCACCGAGAGCGCCCGCAGCATCTGTTTGTAATCGCCGGTGTTATCGTTGACGGCCATCGCGGTACTAACCACGCGCCAGCTTGCGCACTTCCTGCATGGCCACCGACAGACTCGGGAAATCGGCGATGTTGGCGGTTTTCATGTCTGTCAGCACCCGTTGGGCGTGTTGCACGCGGTTCGAGTGCTCCGTGAACCAGGCGTCCAGATGATCCATGGCGGTGCGTGGATCCTTGGCCTTGACCAGTGCTTGGGCCGTTAGTGCGCGCTGCTGGGCGTAAAGATCCTCGCGCAGGGTGGCGCGTGCCTCCGCCTGCCAGTGGCCTTCTACCGTCAGGGTTTCGATTTGGCCGCGTAGCCATTCCAAACCCAGTTCGCGGCCGATATGGAAATAGATGCGCGCCACCACATCCACCGGCAGGATGGTTTCCCGGGCGACGTCCACCATGTCAAGTGCCGCATACAGCGGTGACAGAGCAGCAATACGGTGCGCGAGGGTTTCCGGTACACCCACGTCGAGGTATTGCTGCTGCATGCGGTGATAAATTTCCAACTGGCTGTCGCCGAGCACGGCGGCCATGTGGCTGTTGAGCGTCTCGATACCGGGGCGATACACGGGTACCACGGCGGCGATGTCAAGCTGGCCGTGCAGGTGATCCAACAGCCAGCGGGTGGCGTGTCGTAGCAGCCGTCCGCTCTGCACTGCCATGGAGACCTGCACATTCGCCGGCACCAGGTTATCCAGCGCCTCGATGGCCGACCAGGTGGAGACCATGTCGAAGCTCTCGCGGGCGATAGTGTAGGCGCGCGCTACCGAGGCCACGCCCACGCCGGACTCTTCCTGCATGCGCTGTACGAAGGTCGGACCCATGCGGTTCACCAGACTGTTGGTAATGGCGGTGCAGACGATTTCGCGTCGCAGCCGGTGCTTGGGCATGACGTCGTGATATTTCTTGCGCAGCGGTGTGGGAAAGTAATTCTCCAGTTCGTTGGCGAGATACGGATCCTCGGCCACGTCTGAACTCAACAGCGCGTTGTAGATGGCAATCTTGCTGTAGGCCAGTAGCACCGCCAGTTCCGGCCGGGTGAGGCCGCGCTTCATGGTGCGCCGATCCTTAAGCTCCTCGTCGGTGGGCAGGAATTCGATAGCACGGTTGAGCAGACCGCTGCGCTCCAGACTGTGCATCAGGTAGGCATGTTCGCTGATGCGCGCCACCGCCTGGGATTCGGCTATGGACAATGCCTGGGCCTGCATATAATTGTCGCGCAGTACCAACGCACCCACTTCGTCGGTCATGCTGGCCAGCAACGTGTTGCGCTGGTTTTCGCTGAGACGCTTTTCCGCCGCCACCACATTGAGCAGAATTTTGATATTTACTTCATGGTCGGAGGTGTCGACACCGGCGGAATTGTCTATGAAATCCGTGTTGAGCCGGCCGCCGTTGAGCGCGTATTCCACCCGACCCAACTGGGTGAAGCCGAGATTTCCGCCTTCACCTGTCACCTTGCAGCGCAAGTCACGGCCGTTAACGCGCACCGCGTCGTTGTTGCGGTCGCCTACCTCGTTGTTGTTCTCGTGGCTGGATTTCACATACGTGCCGATGCCGCCATTCCACAACAGATCCACCGGTGCCTTGAGAATGGTGCGCATGAGCTCCTGGGGCGTCAGCTGGTGAACATCGGTACCCAGTGCGGCGCGTGCCTCGGCGGACAGCTTGATGATTTTCGCTGAGCGTGGAAACACGCCGCCGCCAGCCGAGATCAGTGCGCTGTTGTAATCGGACCAAGAGGAACGCGGCAGGTTGAACATGCGCTCGCGTTCCCTGAAGCTGGTTTCCGTGTCGGGGTTGGGGTCAAGAAAGATATGGCGGTGATCGAAGGCGGCGATGAGTTTGATGTGGGGCGACAGCAACATGCCGTTGCCGAATACGTCGCCGGACATGTCACCGATGCCTGCCACTGTGAAGTCCGTGGTCTGGGTATCAATGCCCATCTCGCGGAAATGGCGTTTGACGGATTCCCAGGCGCCCTTGGCGGTGATGCCCATTTTCTTGTGGTCGTAGCCGGCGGAACCGCCGGAAGCGAAGGCGTCACCCAGCCAAAAGTCGTACTCGGCGGATATGCCGTTGGCGATGTCGGAAAAGCTTGCGGTGCCTTTGTCCGCAGCCACCACCAGATAAGGATCGTCTTCGTCGTGGCGCACCACCTGCGCGGGCGGCACGATCTTGCCGTCCACGATGTTGTCGGTGAGATCCAGCATCCCGCGCATGAAGGTCAGGTAGCAATACACCACCTCCTTCATGAGCTCCTCGCGAACCTCCGGATGTTGCGGCTTTTTCACGTAAAACCCGCCCTTGGAACCCACCGGCACAATTACGGTGTTTTTCACCATCTGCGCCTTCATCAAACCCAGCACTTCGGTGCGGAAGTCCTCACGCCGGTCCGACCAGCGGATGCCGCCGCGGGCCACTTTGCCACCGCGCAGATGCACCGCCTCGACGCGCGGCGAATACACCCAGATCTCGTACATGGGCTTGGGCAACGGCAGTTCCGGCAGTTGCGAGGGATCGAACTTGAACGAGACATACGGCTTGTATTCGCCGGGTTTGACGGTCTGGAAGTAATTCGTGCGGATGGTGGCGCGCACCACGTTGAAGAAACTCCGCAGTATGCGGTCGTCGTCCAGGCTCGAGACCGATTCCAGCGCCTTGTCCATCTCCAGCGTGTAGCGCGCGATCAGTATGTCGCGTTCTTTGCCGGCTTTGGGATCGTGGCGTGCCTCGAAGTATTTCACGAGCAACGCCGCGATCTGCGGATTGCCGGCCAGTGTGCGCTCCATGTAAGCGGGGCTGAATGATACGTTGGTCTGCAGCAGGTATTTGCAATAGGCGCGCAGCAGCATAGCCTGTCGCCAGTTGAGTCCCGCACCCAGAATCAGACGGTTAAAGCCATCGTTCTCGGCCTCACCGCGCCACACGCGTGCGAATTGTTCATGAAAGTTTTCCTTGATGGCGTCTACGTCCTGTTCGCCCGGATAAATAAGTTCGAAATCCTGGATCCAGATGATGGTGTGATCCTGCAGCGCGATTTTGTAGGGGCGTTCGCCCATGATGCGCACGCCCATGTTCTCCAGCATCGGCAGTGCATCGGATATCGAGATTTCCTGTTCACGGTGGAAGATCTTGAAACGCAGATAGCCACCAGATGTATGTTTGGGACGGTACAGGCTCATGCGCATGCCTCGCCCATCACTGAGTGCGTCCATCTGCTCGATGTCGAATATCGCCGCCTTGGCCTTGATATCTTCCTGATAGGCCCCGGGGAACTGGTTGCCGTAGCGGCTGAAAAGTTTGAGTCCGGTTTCTTCACCGAGCTTGGCAATAAGCGCATCCCGCAGTTCGTCCTGCCAGGAGCGCACTGCCAAGGCGATTTCCTGTTCCAGCGCGCCGTGGTCGTATTTAGGCAGTTTCCACGGCGTGGTCCGCACGATGATATGAACGCGCGCCAGGGCCGATTCCGACAGAAACACGTCATGTTCCGTGCTTTTGCCGTTGAGCGCGCCGAACAGGATGTTCTGGACTTTGGTGCGCACCTGGCTGTTATAGCGATCGCGCGGCAGGTACACGATGCAGGAGAAAAACCGGCCGAAACTGTCGCGGCGGATGAAAAGTTTTACTCGCTGGCGTTCCTGCAACTGCACCACGCCCATGGCAGCGGCGAACAGCTCATCGGTGGTGCTCTGGAACAGCTCGTCCCGCGGGAAGGTTTCGAGGATGTGCATCAGGGCCTTGAGGTCGTGGCTGCCGGCGGGCAGTTCCGATCGCCGCATGACTTCCGCGACCTTCTGCCGCAGTACCGGAATCTCGCGCGGGCTGCGACTGTAGGCGGTGGAGGTGAACAGGCCGAGAAAGCGCCATTCGCCGTTGACGTTACCTTCTTTGTCGTAGCGCTTCACGCCGACGTAATCCAGGTAGCCTGGCCGGTGTACCGTGGCCATGGAATTCGCCTTGGTGACGATCATGAATTCCCGCGTACGGGCGCGTTTGCGCACGTCCTTGGGCAGCACCAGGAAACTGGAGGAAACCTTTGCGCCGCTATCGCGCAGGATGCCTAGACCGGAATCCGGCACGATCCTGAGCAGATCCTCGTCTTTTTCCTCGACCAGGTCGTATTCGCGGAAACCAAGGAAGCTGAAGTGGTTGTTGGCCAGCCATTCTAGGAAGTGCTGACCCTCGTCCACTTCGGTGTCACCGAGGAAAGCACGGTATTGATCTACGGCGGTGCAGACTTCACCCACCTTGTCGCGTATGGTGTGCCAGTCGTCAACGGTGGCGCGTACGTCGCGCATGGCCGACTGCAGTTCGTCTTCGAGTTTTTTGAGCGTGGCGGTATCGCTTTGATGATCCACCTCGAGATGGATCCAGGATTCCACCAGACCGCTCGGATGTTCTCCGCCAGCGGCATCCAGACGCATGATGGCGCCCTGTTTGTCGCGGTCCAGATACAGGATGGGGTGCACCGTGAGATGTACGCCAATGCCGTTACGGGTAAGTGTCATGGTGGTGGTGTCCACCAGGAACGGCATGTCGCCGTTCACCATCTCGACGATGGTATGTGGGCTCTTCCAGCCGTCTCTTTTCACATCCGGGTTGTACACTCGCACCCGGGTTTCGCCGGCGGGCCGCTTGGATCCGAATTCCCAATGGCTGTGGGCAGCGCCAACCAGATATTGCGGCGTGTGCTGCAGCAGATCTTCCTCGGCGATGTCGTCATAATACTGCCGCAGGAAGTTTTCAAAGGCGGTGGTGGAGTCGAGTTTCTTGCCGAGGGCGATGACTTTTTCGAGATGCTTGTTTTTGGGATTGGTGATGCGTTGCGGCATGGCGGCGAGGGCCTTGCGGAGTGTGAATTAAGTCTGCATATTTTAACGCTTTTCCCCGCGGGTTTGCCGTATTCCGCGGGCGATGAAACAGAAACGGCGGTTTGAAGCCGCCGTTTTCCAAGCCGGGAGCTCAACGCAGTTTACTGGGACTTCTGAACATCCGCGATGACCGCCGCCAGCCAGCGGCAGGCGGTACCACCGGTGATGCAGCGGTGATCGAAGGTTATGGATAACGGAATGCGCTTGTGAACTTCGATGCCGCCCATGACCGGTACCACGTCGTAACGCAGGCCGCCGGTGCCGAGAATCGCCACCTGCGGCGGCACCACCACCGGTGTGGCGTAACGGCCGGCCATCATGCCGAAGTTGGACAGTGTGATGGTGGGGTTCTTCATGTCAGCCGGTGCCACTGTGCGGTTGCGGGTCGCCTGCTTGATGCGGTTGAGATCGTCGCGCAACTGCTGGGCGTTCTTGCGGCCTGCATCGCGCAGCACCGGCACGATGAGTCCATCGGGCGTGTCCACCGCCATGGCGAGGTCCACGCGCTCGTGCAGGGTGCGTTCCAGTTTCTCGCCATCGTACCAGGCGTTCAGTTCCGGTTCGGCGCGGCAGCCGGCCGCGATGGCGCGGATGATGCGCACCGTGATGTCCTGCCCTGGCAGCCAGTTGTGAATGTCGGCATCGTCGAACAGTGTGCAGGCAGCGACCTGTGAACGAGACTGGCTCATGCTGGCGTGCATGGCGCGGCGCGGACCGCGCAATGGTTCCGCCACGCCGTACTTAATGTCGGTTCGCGGTGGTGGCACATCCCATTTCGCAGCGCGCGCGGCTCCCGGCATCCTGTCTCCCGCGGCACTCGCGCGTCCCTGTGCAGTGCGTACGTCATCGGCGGTCACCGTGGCGTTCTTGCCGGTGGCTTCGCAATCCGCCAGCTCCACGCCCAGTTGCTTGGCGAGGACGCGCACCGAGGGCAGCGCCTTTATATGCACCGGGCCTTTGTTGTGTTTCTTGCGGATGATGGCGGTTTCCGACACCACCTCATTGCCGGTGGGCATGTTGCCTACCACCGTACCGCTGTCTTCGGCAATGGGTTCTCTCCTGGTTTCGGCGGGCTTTGCAGCCGCGGCGGGTTTGGCAGCGGGGGCGCCACTCGCTCCACCATCAATATCAAACTCTACCAGCGGTGCATGCGTCGGAATAATGTCGCCGGCCTTGCCGTGGAGTTTCAGAATCTTGCCCGCCCAAGGCGAAGGCACCTCCACCACCGCTTTTGCGGTTTCCACCGATATCAGAGGCTGGTCCACCTTGACCACGTCGCCTTCCTTCACGTGCCAGTTGACGATTTCGGCTTCCTGCAGACCCTCACCCAGATCCGGGAGATTGAAGGTTTTCATGCTCAGGCCTCCAGAACGTTCCGTATACCATTGATCACTCTGTCCACACTCGGCATGTAATCGTGCTCCAGCTTGAACAGCGGCATGGGGATGTCGTAGCCGGTAACGCGCTCGATGGGCGCTTTCAGCGAATAGATCGCCTTTTCCGCGACCGTGGCCGCGACTTCCGCGCCCACACCGCAGTTCTTCGGTGCTTCGTGAATGATGACGAGACGCCCGGTTTTCTCCACCGATTCCAGTATCGTCTCGAAATCAATCGGACTCACGGTTGCGAGATCAATCACCTCGCAACCCACGCCTTCCTCGGCGAGTTTCGCCGCCGCCTGCAGCGTCTCGTGAATCATCGCGCCCCAGGACACCAGCGTCACGTCCCCACCCTCGCGCAGCACGAAACAGGTGTCGAGCGGCAGTGCTTCGCCGTTGTCTTCCACTTCCTGCTTGTTCATGCGGTACAGCCGCGTGGGTTCCAGAAACACCACAGGATCGGGATCCCGTATGGCGGCCAGAAGCAAACCGTAGGCGCGCGCCGGGGAAGAGGGCATCACGGTACGAATACCGGGCATGTGCGCGAACAGCGCTTCGTTGGATTCGGAATGATGCTCCGGTGCGTGAATGCCACCACCTGAGGGCGCGCGCAACACCATCGGCACGTGCAGCCGGCCGCGGGTGCGGGTGCGCAAGCGGCCTGCGTGATTGATCATCTGATCTACCGTGGGATAAATGAAGCCGGAGAACTGGATTTCCGCCACGGGTTTCATGCCCATGGCTGCCATGCCGATGGACAGCCCGGCGATGAGCGCTTCCGCGAGCGGTGTGTCCATGACACGCTCCTTGCCAAAGCGCTGTTGCAGGCCGTTGGTGGCGCGGAATACGCCGCCGTTCACACCCACGTCCTCACCCAACACTACCACGCTCGGGTCGTGCTCAAGTTCATAGGCCATCGCCTGCGTGATGGCTTCGACCATCGCGAGCTTAGCCATGCTGCTGGCCTTCCGCGGTGGCGGCCTCGCGCTGGGCCACGAGGCTTTCCGGCAGATTGCCGAACATGTTATCGAACATGGATTCCAGCGGCGGTTTTCCGGCGTCCTTGTATAGCTGCACTTCCGCGTCCACCTGCTCGGCGCATTCCGAAAGCAGTTTATCTTCTTTCTTTTGATCCCAGGCACCGATATCCATAAGGTATCTGCGGATACGGATCAGCGGTTCCTTCTTTTTCGCGTCTTCCACTTCATCCTTGCCACGGTAGCGAGTGGCGTCATCGGCGGTGGTATGGTCGCTGATGCGATAAGTGAGCGCCTCGACAAGCGTTGGGCCTTTGCCGCTGCGCGCCTTGTCCAGGGAGTAATCCATGATGTCGCGCACCGCGATGATGTCGTTGCCATCCACCTGGAGACCCTCGAAGCCGCCGGCGATGGCTTTCTGCGCCAGCGTCTCGCAGGCGGTTTGCGCCGAGAGTGGCACTGAAATGGCCCACTTGTTGTTGGTCACCACAAACACCACCGGCAGTTGATACGCACCCGCAGCGTTCAGGGATTCGTAGAAATCGCCCTGCGACGTGCCACCATCGCCGATGACGGACACGGCTACGCGCTTTTCCCTGCGCAGCTTGAACGCGAGCGCCGCGCCGGCGGCGTGATGGAATTGGGTGGCGATGGGCACGGCCCAGGCGAAGTCGTGTTTCGGTCCGGAGAAATTGTTGCCGCGCTCGTCGCCGCCCCAGAACAACAGCACTTCATGGGGTTTCACACCGCGCCAGAACTGCGCGCCGTATTCGCGGTACATGGGGAAGAACGCATCTTCGGGTTTCATGGCCGCACCGATGCCCACGTGAGTGGCTTCGTGGCCGAGACAGGAGGCATAGGTACCCAACTGGCCGGTACGTTGCAGCGCGATGGATTTGGTATCGAACACCCGCACGAAGGACATCATGCGGTACATTTTGAGAAGTTCGTCGCGGCTTTCGGCGAACCTGGGCAGTTTCTTCTGAGTGAGCTTGCCTTCGGGGTCCAGGTACTGGCTGTACTTGATCTCGAAGCTGGCGACAGTCTTCAAAATGCGTCCTCCTCGAAGCGGGAAGCGGGCCGTATTGGCTGGAAATCACCGGAAACCCGCGCGGCGGGGCCGCAATTATACATGAGCCCCCGCAGCTTCCGTCCCGGCGGCGGGCCGGAGCCGCCCGCTCGGCTAGAATGGCGGCACTCACCAGACAGGGCCGCCGCATGACCGTCAACAAACGCGAACTGGAACAGGGCATCCACACCGATCTGCGCAACCGCATGACCTATTCCGGTTACCTGTGCCTTGACCAAGTGCTCACGGCCCAGAAACCCCTGAGCCATCCACCGCACCATGACGAGATGCTGTTCATCATTCAGCATCAGACTTCGGAACTATGGATCAAGCTGCTGCTGCATGAACTCAATGCCGCCATCGGCCACGTGCAGCAGGACGAGCTGGAGTCCTGCTTCAAGATTCTCTCGCGCGTGAAGCAGATCCAGATGCAGCTCTTCAACCAGTGGGCGGTGCTGGAAACCCTGACGCCCACGGAGTACGCGGAATTCAGAAGCGTGCTCGGCACGGCTTCGGGTTTCCAGTCGGTGCAATACCGCGCGCTGGAATTCACGCTGGGCAACAAGTCCGCCGAATTGTTGCGCGTGTACGAATACGATCCCCGAGCGCACGCGTATCTGGAAGGCTTGCTCAAGCGCCCCAGCCTTTACGACGAATTCCTGCGCTATCTCGCGCGCCGAGGTCTGCCGGTGCCGAAAGAGCGCGTGGATCGTGACTGGTCTCAAGCCTACGAGCGCCATGCGGGTGTCACGGCTATATTCAAAAGCATTTATGAAGACACAGCCCGCTGGTGGGACGCCTACGAAATGTGCGAGAAACTCGTGGACGTAGAGGAATACTTCCAGCTCTGGCGTTTCCGCCACATGAAAACCGTGGAGCGCATCATCGGCCACAAGCAAGGCACCGGCGGCTCGTCGGGCGTTGCCTTTTTGCGCAAAGCACTCGACCTGACGTTCTTCCCTGAACTCATAGACGTGCGCACCGAAATCGGCATCGTCAAATAGGCCGCCGGCTGAGCGTCTTGGGTCGGCTTCCGGCCGGGCGGTATAATAACCAGCATTTCTTATCGGGCGCGGCCTGATACGCGCCAGTTCATCGCAGCAGGAGGACAGATCATGAATGCCCAGCCCAACATCGGCATGAAGCCCACGCAGTTCGAGAACCCTATGGGGGTGAACGGTTTCGAGTTTGTGGAATTTGCCGCCCCGGACGCCAAATTGCTGCATGACCTGTTCGTCCGGCTCGGTTTCACGGCAGTGGCGCGCCACAAGCGCCGCAAGATCGCGCTGTACCGCCAGGGCGAGTGTAATTTTCTCGTGAACGAGGAACCGGATTCCTTCGCCGCCGATTTTGCCGCGAAACACGGTCCCTGCGCCTGCGGCTTCGCGATCCGTTTCAGCAAACCCGCCGCCTGGGTGCGTGATCAGGCGCTGACCAGGGGCGCTGAAACGATCAGCCACAAGGAAACCAGCAAGGCCGTGAATGTGCCCGTCATCAAGGGCATCGGCGGCAGCATGCTGTATCTGGTGGATCGTTATGGTGCGAAAGGCGAAGTTTATGACTCCGAGTTCGAATATATCCCCGGCGTGGACCGGCATCCCAAAGGTTTCGGTCTCACCTTCATTGACCATCTGACCCACAATCTCCACTTTGGCAACATGGAAAAATGCGCCACGTTCTATGAGCGGCTGTTCAATTTCCGTGAGATCCGCTACTTCGACATCAAGGGCGCGAAAACCGGCCTGGTTTCCAAAGCGATGACCGCACCGGACGGCATGGTGCGCATCCCGCTCAATGAATCCTCCGACAAGAAGAGCCAGATCAACGAATACCTGGACGAGTACAAGGGCGAGGGTATCCAGCATATTGCGCTGTTCACCGACGACATCTACGCAACTGTGGAAGCCATGCGTGCGCGAAAGGTCGAATTCCTGGAGACGCCCGATGCCTATTACGAGATCATTGACGAGCGCGTGCCGAACCACGGCGAGGACCTGGCGCGCATGCAGAAGAACCGGCTTCTGATTGACGCCGACGATGAAACCAAACAAAAATTGCTGCTGCAGATCTTCACCCAGAACTGCATTGGCCCGATTTTCTTCGAGATCATCCAGCGCAAGGGCAACGAGGGCTTCGGCAACGGCAATTTCACCGCATTGTTCGAGGCCATCGAACGTGACCAGATGAAGCGCGGAGTGCTGTAAAGATAGTAGCGGCGTATGCCGCTACTCCTTGTCCCTCGCACCTCCGCGGGAGGGAGAATATTCGGGAGCAGGCAATGGACCAGAAACGGGACAAGCCAGATTCAAAGATCGCGCCGGGTGCCGTGAAAACGGTGCATTACCAATCCGGTTTCGGCAATGAGCACACTAGCGAGGCACTACCCGGTGCGCTTCCCGTTGGCCAGAACTCACCGCAGAAAGTACCTTATGGCCTGTATACGGAGCAGTTTTCCGGTACGGCTTTTACCGCGCCGCGTCATGCCAACCGCCGCAGTTGGCTCTACCGCATCCGCCCGGCGGCCGTGCACAAACCCTTTAGCTTGCTGCCGGACGCCCGTTTTCATAATCGTTTTGACGAGATAGCTGCAACCCCAAATCAGCTGCGCTGGAATCCGTTTCCTCTACCCACAAAGCCCGTGGATTTCGTGGATGGCCTGTTCACGCTCGCCGGCAACGGCAGTGCTGCGACGCAAAGCGGTTGCGGCATCCACATTTACGCCGCCAACCGCTCGATGCAAGGCCGGCATTTCTATAACGCTGATGGTGAGATGTTGATCGTGCCACAGCAAGGGCGGTTGCGCCTCGCCACGGAACTGGGCGTGCTAGAAATAGCGCCGCTGGAGATTGCGGTGATTCCTCGCGGCACGCGTTTTCGCATTGAATTATTGGATGAATCTGCGCGCGGCTATGTCGCCGAGAATTTCGGCGCGCCGCTGCGCCTGCCGGAGCTCGGCCCCATCGGTTCCAACTCACTTGCCAATGCGCGCGATTTTCTCTATCCGGTAGCTGCTTATGAGGACGTGGAAGGCAAGTTTGAGCTGATCGCGAAATTCCAGGGACGCCCATGGTCGGCAGAACTTGACCATTCGCCGCTCGATGTGGTGGCCTGGCACGGCAACCACGCGCCGTACAAGTACGATCTCACGCGCTTCAACACCATCGGCTCCATCAGCCATGATCATCCGGACCCGTCCATTTTCACGGTGCTGACTTCGCTTTCCGACACGCCCGGCACCGCCAACATGGATTTCGTGATCTTCCCGCCGCGCTGGCTGGTGGCCGAGCACACCTTCCGCCCGCCCTGGTTCCATCGCAACGTAGCGTCGGAATTCATGGGCCTCATCACCGGTGTGTACGACGCCAAGGAAGGCGGCAAGAGCGGCGGCTTCGTGCCCGGTGGCGCATCCCTGCATAACTGCATGAGTGGCCACGGCCCGGATGCAGCGAGCTACGAGAAAGCCGTGGCGGCGGACACTTCCGAGCCGCAGCATGTCACCGATACCATGGCCTTCATGTTCGAGACGCGCACGGTGATTCGGCCCACGAAGCAGGCCATGGAAGCCAAGGAACTACAAGTAGATTATTGGCAGTGCTGGCAGGGAATCAGAAAGCACTTTGACCCGCAGAAGAAATAGCACTGTTGTAAATTTTCAGGAGCTGAACAAAGAATGAAACTCGCTTCTATGAAAAATAGCCGCGATGGCACGCTGATCGTCGTCGACAAGAAACTTGAATCGGCAGTCGAAGTACCTGGCATAGCTGCAACCCTGTTACGGGCAATTGAGATCTGGTTTACCGTGGAACGAAAGCTGACCCTGGTCTCCGGTTCTCTCAACGCGAAAGAACGGGCAGATAAGTACGTGAAGGGATTGACAGCAGACAGGAAGGTGCAACTACCTATCGTAAATGTCCCTGCCGTTCAGGAGGTTCTAAAAGAATTATCTGCGGTACTTAAAGACGGAGAAGTCACAAATACTTTCGAATTTAGCATGAATGACTTGGCTGCGGCGCTGCCGCGTGCGCCGCAGTTTGTGGACGGCAGCGCCTACCTTGCCCACGTGGAGAGGGTGCGCAAGGCCCGCGGCGCGGAAATGCCGCCGAGTTTTCTTACCGATCCACTCATGTATCAGGCCGTGAGCGACGGATTCCTGGCACCTACCGATCCCATCCGCGTCGCCAGCGAAGATTACGGTATAGATTTCGAATCGGAAGTGGGTGTAGTGGTGGACGATGTGCCCATGGGCGTGACAGCTGAGGCCGCGCTGAAACATATCAAACTTGTTTTGCTTATAAACGATGTGTCGCTGCGCAATCTGATCCCGGCGGAATTGGGCAAAGGTTTCGGCTTCCTGCAGAGCAAACCGCGCTCGGCACTGTCAGCCATCGCGGTGACGCCAGATGAACTGGGCGATGCTTGGAAAGATGGCAAGGTCCATCTGCCGCTCGTCACACATCTGAACGGCAAACTCTTTGGTGAGCCCAACGCAGGCGTGGACATGCAGTTCAGCTTCCCGGAGCTTATCGCCCATGCCGCCAAAACCCGGCCGCTGGCGGCGGGTACCCTCATCGGCTCCGGCACCATCGCCAATCAGGATGAATCGAAGGGTTCCTCCTGTCTGGCCGAGAAGCGTGTCCTGGAAATCATCAAGACCGGCAAGGCTACGACGCCATTCATGAAATTCGGCGACCAAGTGCGCATCGAGATGTTTGACAAGAGCGGCGCATCAATCTTCGGCGCTATTGAACAGGTGGTCGAGAAATATCAAGTGTAGGTTGGGTTGAGATGTTAGCCGAAACCCAACAAGATGAAAATCCGTTGGGTTTCGCTTTGCTCAACCCAACCTACGGTAAGGGGAATGTATGGAGCTTTACACCTATTTTCGTTCTTCTGCCGCCTACCGGGTGCGCATCGCGCTGAATCTGAAAGGCATCAAAGCGGAATACCGCTACGTGCATCTGGTGAAAGACGGCGGCCAGCAGCACAAACCTGAATACCTGCGTGTCAACCCACAGGGACTGGTGCCGGCGCTGGCTGACAACGGCCATGTGTTGACCCAATCCCTCGCCATCATCGAATACCTGGAAGAGACTCATCCGCAACCGCCGCTACTGCCGAAGGATGCTTTGGGCCGCGCGCGGGTACGGGCGCTGGCGCAGGTGGTGGCCTGTGATATTCATCCGGTGAACAACCAGCGGATCCTGAAATATCTGGAAAAGGAATTCAGTGCGGACGAAATGGCACGCAACCAGTGGTATCGCCACTGGATCATCGAGGGTTTCAGCGCGCTGGAGAAATTGCTGAGCGGCAATCCGGCCACCGGAAAATTCTGTCACGGCGACCAGCCGACCATCGCCGACATTTGTCTCGTGCCGCAGGTCTTCAATGCCAGGCGCTTCGCCGTGGATCTGGCGCCGTTTCCGACTCTCAAGCGCATCGACGAGCATTGCCTGGCGCTGAAGACATTTGTCGACGCGGCGCCGGAGAAGCAACCGGACGCGAACTAGAAAGTGAGGGGCAAGGCGTTAGGTGTGGGGGTTTGCATCACGCCTGCGCGGCTTCGTGGTCGATGCGGAACAGCGGCATGCCATCGGCATTCCAGCGGCGGTTGTCTCCAACGAGGCCATACAGCCATTCCGCGCGGCTGGCGATATTGTCACTGATGGATTTCCAATCCACTTTGCCATCATCGGTTTGCGGTGCGGCACTCTTGCCGAGGCGCGCGGCTTCCATTTGCCATTTGAGGGCGAAATAGCGCGCTGCTTCCCGTGGCGTATTGGCGGCACGGCTGGGCACATGATCGGTGGGCACCACTCCGGCGATCACCCATAACTTGCGGCTCTTGTCATGTTGCAGCCATATCCGTCCGAGCATGGCGCGATGCGGGATGATCCACAGCCATTCTCCGGAGATATGACCGTCAAACACCGCCCGGCTCTGCAGGTATTTCTGCAATTCCTGCTGCTGGGTCTTGTGCCATTGATCGAAAGCCTGCTGGTCAAAAGGGGTCGGGGAAGACATGAGTAACCTCGTTGTATCGAATCGGGTAATTTTAAGGGAGATGCGGCTCAGCCAGATACTCCCGGCTCTGCATTTCCGTAAGGCGGCTCGAGGTGCGCTCGAATTCAAGCACCAGGCGCTTGCCGGCGTAAAGACGGTCAATCGGCACCGCTGCGGAAATCGCAAGTTTGACGCGCCGGTCGTAGAACTCATCCACCAGTGCCACGAACCGCCGGGCTTCGTCTTCCATATCCGTGTTGAGTAACGGAATGTCCGAGATCAGCACGGTGTGATAGCTGCGGGCAATTTCGATGTAATCCAACTGGCTGCGCGGGCCACCGCAGATGTCCTGGAAACGGAACCAGACCACGCCGTCGGCATGCTGTTTCGCCGAGATTTCGCGGCCGTTGATCGCCAGGGCGTCGCTGTCTCCATGAACACCACCGGCAAGATGTTCGAAAAAGGCTTGCAGGTGCGCATCTGCTTCGGGACCCGCCGGCACATAAAACAACCGGGTCTTTTCGAGATGCCGCAGCCGGTAATCGGTACCGCCGTCCACGTTCATGACGTGGGTGTGTTGTTTCAGGGATTTGATGGCCGGCAGGAAGCGTTCCCGCTGCAAGCCATCCTTGTAGAGATTGTCCGGCGCCACGTTGGAGGTGGCCACCAGCGTCACGCCATCCTCGAACAGGTATTCGAACAGCCTGCCGAGCAGCATGGCATCGGCAATGTCGGAGACAAAGAACTCATCAAAACACAGCACACGCGCCTGCGCGCTGAAATGACGCGCCACGACCCTGAGCGGGTCTTCCTGGTCCGGCAAGGCTTTAAGCTGTGCGTGCACCATTTGCATGAAGCGGTGGAAATGTAGCCGGCGCTTTTCCGCAAAGGGCAGGCACTCATAAAAGCAATCCATCAAATAAGTCTTGCCACGCCCGACATTACCCCATAGATACAGTCCCTTCAGCGATAACTGCGTCTGTCCCAATACACGCCGCCACCAGGGCAGGGGCGGGCGCTTGAGCAGATGTTCGTACAGCAAATCGAGCGCCGCCACGGCACGCGCCTGGGCGGCATCCTTCACAAAACCCGGTTTGGCCAGGTCCGCTTCGTAACGTTGCCGCGGTGTGAGCGGCTTATGCTCATCGTTCATGGGTAATTAATCCTGCTGCAGTTCCGGCAGGTTCTTGAATTGCTCCAGCGACTGCGGGTTGGCAAGCGCATCGGTATTTTTCACCGGGCGGTTGTGGAGCACGTTGCGCACCGCCAGCTCCACGATCTTGCCGCTGATGGTGCGCGGAATATCCGCTATCGCGATGATCTTGGCCGGTACATGCCGCGGCGATGTATTGTCGCGGATGGTAGTCCTGATTTTCCTGACCAGCGTATCGTCGAGCCTGATGCCGTCGCGCAGACGCACGAACAGGATCACGCGCACGTCACCCTTCCAGTCCTGGCCCACGGCGAGGCTCTCCACGATCTCGGGCAGTTTCTCTACCTGACGATAGATTTCCGCCGTGCCGATACGCACACCGCCTGGATTGAGGGTCGTGTCCGAGCGGCCGTAGATGATGAGGCCGTCGCGCTCCGTGAGTTCCGCCCAGTCACCGTGGCGCCAGACCTCGGGAAAATAATTGAAATAGGCATCGTGATATTTGCAGCCGTCCGGGTCGTTCCAGAAGTACACCGGCATGGACGGGAAGGGCTTGACGCACACTAGCTCGCCGGGCCGGCCATGCAGCGGTTTGCCATCATCGTCGAAAATCTGCACCGCCATCCCCAGACCACGGCATTGCAGCTCGCCCGGATACACCGGCAGCAACGGATTGCCGAGCGCGAAACAGGAAATGATATCGGTGCCGCCGGAGATGGAGGACAGGCATACATCGTGTTTGATGTCGCTGTACACGTACTCGGAATTTTCCGGCAGCAGCGGTGAGCCAGTGGAGGTGATAATGCGCAGCTTTTCGAGCCGGTATTCCTCTTTCGGCTTGACGCCGAACTTGTCGGCGGCTGACAGGTACTTGGCGCTGGTGCCGAAAATGCTGATGCCTTCCTCGTCGGCGATGCGCCACAGGATATCGTGATGCGGGTGGAATGGCGAGCCATCGTAGAGCAGCACCGTCGCGCCCACCGCCAGGCTCGACACCAGCCAGTTCCACATCATCCAGCCGCAGGTGGTGAAGTAGAAGATCACGTCCTCGCGCTTCAGGTCGGTGTGCAGCACCAGCTCTTTCAGGTGCTGGATGAGCGTGCCGCCGGCGCCGTGCACGATGCACTTGGGCACGCCGGTGGTGCCGGAGCTGTACATGATGTACACGGGATGATCGAAGGGCAGTTGCGCGAATTCGATAGTGTTCGCTTCGGTCAGGTAATCGCGCCAAAGCACCGCATGCGGAATCTCGCTGATGGCGGGCTGTGGTTCCGTGTACGGTATTACCACCACGCGTTGCACCGAGGGCAATTTCTCCAGCACGCCGCGGATGCGCTCCAGCGAGTCCACGGTTTTGCCGGCGTAGAAATAGCCGTCGCAGGTGAACAGCACCTTCGGTTCAATCTGGCCGAAGCGGTCCAGCACGCCGTTGATGCCGAAGTCCGGTGAGCAGGAGGACCAGATGGCGCCGATACTGGTGGCTGCCAGCATGGCGATGACGGTCTCGGGGCGATTGGGCATGAAGCCCGCCACCCGGTCACCGATCTTCACACCGGATTGCCTCAGCGCATCCGCAAGTCCCGCCACCTGACGGTACAGCTCGCGGTAGGTAATCGCAACGCGGTGGCTGTCGTGTTCGCAGCGAAACACCAGTGCCGTGTGGTCATCGTGGTGGCCTAGCAGGTTCTCGGCAAAATTGAGCCGCGCACCCGCGAACCACGTTGCGCCCGGCATCTTGTCGCCGTCCGTGAGCGCGTGGCCCCAGGTCTTTGAGGATTTGATGCCACAGAAGTCCCAAACCTGCGGCCAGAAACGCTCTGGATGTTCCACCGACCATTGGTACAGCGCCGCATAACTCCGGATGCCCTCACCGTACTCGCGCTGCACGTGCTCCAAGAAGCGCGTCATGTTGGCGCGTTCGATGACGGCTTTGCCAGGTTTCCAGAGCGGTTGAGTCATATCGAAATTCCAGAAGATGTAGGTTGGCTGAGACACAGCCGAAACCCAACAATCAACCAACATTATTGACGCTGGGATTCGCTATATTCACCCTAACCTGCAAAGCCTTGAATCCCTCTCCCGGAGGGAGAGGTGATGCAAAACACACGATCCTACTTCAATTGATCCAATGCTTTTTCCAGCTCCGGCAAAATCTGAAACAAATCACCTACCAGCCCGATATCCGCGATCTGAAAGATCGGCGCGTCCGGGTCCTTGTTGATGGCGACGATGGTGCGCGCATCCTTGATGCCGGTGAGATGTTGGATGGCGCCAGAGATGCCTACCGCCACGTACAGATCGGGCGCGATGATCTTGCCCGTCTGACCCACCTGCAGATCATTGGGCACGAAGCCTGCGTCTACCGCCGCGCGCGAAGCCCCCACGGCCGCACCGAGTTTGTCGGCGAGCTTGTAGATGATGGCAAAGTTTTCCTTGCTGCCCACGCCGCGGCCGCCGGAGACTACGCGCGGCGCCGATTGCAGGTCGGGCCGGTCGCTCTTTTGGGCCTTAAGTTCAACAAAGCGGGTATGCGTCGGCATCACCGCGTCGGTGTTGACGGCGGCAATTTCCGCCGTACCACCGGTGCCGCACTCCTGCCACGACGCGGTGCGCACCGTGGCGAAGATGCACGGCTTTTCCGGCGCCTTCACCGTGACGATGGCATTACCGGCGTATATGGGCCGCTCGAAGGTGGTGGCGTCAATCACCTTCATTACGTCGCTCACCTGCTGTACACCAAGCAGCGCCGCGGCGCGCGGCAGTGTGTCCTTGCCGAAGGTGGTGGAGGGCGCGAGCACGTGGCTGTAATCCTTCGCCAGCTGGACAATCTGTGGTGCCAATACGGCGGCCAGTTGCTGGGCGTTTTCCGCGCGCTCCACTTTCAGCACGCGCTTCACGCTTTTGAGCCTGGCGGCGGTATCCGCGACCACCGAAGCGTTGGTGGCAAATACCGCAACATGAATCTCGCCGCCGATGGCGAGCGCACAGCTCACGGCACGCGCGGTGGCAGCATTGAGTTTTTTCCCATCGTGTTCGGCGATCACCAGAATTTTACTCATCACAGCACCCCGCGTTCCTTCAGTGCGACAATCAGCGCGGGTACGTCCGCCACTTTCTTGCCACTGCTGCGCTGTGGCGGCGGAGCATATTTTGTTGCTTCCAGTTTCGGCGCCGCGGCCATGCCCAAATCGCCCAGCTTGAGAATCTGCAACGGCTTGCTGCGGGCTTTCATGATGTCCGGCATCTTCACGAAGCGCGGCGTGTTGAGCCGCAGATCGGTGGTGACCACGGCAGGCAGATCCACCGCGATGGTTTCCAGTCCTGTGTCCACTTCGCGCGTTACGGCGAGCGTCTTGTCCTTGAGTTCCACCTTGGACGCAAACGTAGCCTGCGGACGATCCCACAGCGCCGCCAGCATCTGGCCGGTCTGGTTGCAGTCGTCGTCAATCGCCTGTTTGCCGAGAATCACCAGATCGGCGTTCTCGCGTTTCACCAGCTCGTGGAACACGCGCGCTATCATTAGCGGTTGCAAACTTTCGCCGGTTTCCACCAGAACGGCACGGTCCGCGCCCATAGCGAGTGCGGTGCGCAACTGCTGTTGGCAGTCAGCCGGGCCGATGCTGACTACGACGATCTCCGCCGGTATGCCACGTTCGCGGATGCGCAGCGCCTCTTCCAGCGCGATCTCGTCGAACGGGTTGATGCTCAGCTTCACGCCATCGGTGTTGACGCCGCTGCCATCTTTCTTCACTTGGACGCGCACACTGAAGTCAATGACGCGTTTGATGCCAACCAGTGTTTTCACTCTGTTATCCTTAGAGCTATCTATGCGAAGTACATTAAATGGTAAGGGGGCTCATGTTAAGTTTGTATCCATCTTCCTTTGAAAGGATTGAATACATACTTGAGCACACGGTTGCTACAGATACGGCAACGCGGAATCAAGAAACCAGTGACATGATCACCGCAAATAAATTTATATACAGGGCATTTATATTTGCCACCACTTGACAAAAATCCCTTACTTCTAACGCTCTTGCAAACCTTACAGATGAAATCACTTTTAGCCATGGCACAACTCGATAGGCGCGCATTGCCTTCGAAGATTATCCTATTAGATAGTCAAGTGTTACTTTTTCTTTTCTTCTTCATTCGGGTTATTAGGGGTTTGTCCATTTTTGATGTACATAGTTGCAAGTATGAATCCTGTTATTGCACCAATAATAATGCCGATAAGCAAATAGTTGAATGATTGTTCAGCCGCTGGAACCAGTAGTGAATTAAGACCTTGCAAGTTTGTACCACGAGTAATAACCGTAGAAAATGGCAATTGACCAACAAGGAATACTGCTGGGCGTAATAGGAAACCAATTAGCCCACCAATAAATATACCGCAGCATGTAGTGAGACCAATAATCGCTTGTTTATCTTGATTTTGCATCTCAACCTTCTTTTGGGAGAAGTTGTGATATTAAAGATCATGAGACGAGATTACTTGTTACGACACATTTTCAGATTGGACAATCATTACAGATTCTGATAATTCGGTCCACTGCCGCCTTCCGGCGTGGTCCAGGTGATGTTCTCATACGGGTCCTTGATGTCACAGGTCTTGCAGTGCACGCAGTTGGCGGCATTGACCTGCAGGCGTTTCTGGCCATTTTCCTCGACCATTTCATACACCTGCGCGGGGCAGAAGCGGGTGCAGGGGTTGGCGTATTCGGTGACACAGCGGCCGACACATATATTAGTATCTGGCACGATGAGATGGGCAGGCTGATGTTCGTCATGGCGGGTGGCAGCGAAATACACAGAAGACAGGCGATCCTTTGGCGGCAGCGTGCGGGTCACATAGTCTTCCGCCGCGCGCAAGTGTGCGCCGAGTTTGTCCAGACTCTTCCAGTCCGCGCGGTTCTTGAGCGTCCAGGGCAGTTTGCCGAAGGTGAGGGTTTCCAATGCGGCATTCAGCAATCCAAACCAAAGGCCCTTGTGGAATCCGGGGCGGATGTTGCGGACTTTGTGCAACTCTTTCGCCGACGATGATTGGCGCCAGCGCGCATCGAAGCCTTCGCTGGTGTTGTGTTCCGCAAGATGATCCGCCGCCAGCATGCCTGAGCGCAACGCCATGTGCACGCCTTTGATCTTGGGGACATTCAGAGTGCCGGCAGCGTCACCTATCAGCATCGCACCGGGCATCTCCAGCTTCGGCAGGGATTGCAAGCCGCCTTCGATGAGCGCACGGCTGCCGGCGGAGAGAATCTCGCCGCCCTCCAGCAGCGGTTTCACACTCGGATGATGCTTGAATTGCTGGAAGGCTTCAAAGGGTTTGAATTCCGGGTCTTCGTAATCGAGGCCCGCCACGAAGCCCACGTACACGCGGTCCTGGTCCAGGTGATACAGGAAACTGCCACCGTAGGTTCTGGAATCGAGAGGCCAGCCGACGCTGTGCTGAACGTAACCGGGCTTTGCACGGCCGGCCGGCAGTTGCCAGAGTTCCTTGAAACCGATGCCGTAGGTTTGCGGCGAGCATCCGGCGTCGAGTTTGAATTTCCGGATAAGCTGCTTGCTGACACTGCCGCGGCAGCCTTCGGCGAGCGCGGTGACGCTTGCGTGAATGTCCACGCCGGCGGCGAAGTTGGGTCCGGGCGTGCCGTCCCGGTTCAGGCCCATGTCGCCGCAGCGTACGCCGATAACGCCGCCCTTCTCGATCAGTGGCGCGGCGGCGGGAAAACCGGGGAAGACCTCCACGCCCAGCGCTTCCGCTTGTTGCGCAAGCCAGGCGCACAGACTGCCCAGAGAGATGATGAAATTACCGCGGTTGTGCATCTGCGGTGGCGTCGGCAGACGGACGCGGCGGGTTTTGGTGAGCAGCACGAATTCATCTTTAGTAGCTGGCACGCAGATCGTGGGTGGCGTCTTGCGCCAGTCGGGCAGCAGCTCGTTCAGTGCGGCCGGTTCCATGACGCAACCGGAAAGAATATGTGCGCCAACTTGTGAACCTTTTTCCAGCACGCACACGCGGGTATCAGGCTTCTTTTGCTTCAGACGAATGGCGCAGGCCAGGCCTGCGGGTCCAGCACCGACCACCACCACATCGTATTGCATTATTTCTCTTTGAATTTCCAAACTATGCTCCGCCATCAAAAGTCCATTTTACCGCCTCATCCCTCACTTCTTATTTCGGCTGCATTCTGATGGCGCCGTCCAAGCGGATGGTCTCTCCGTTCAGCATCACGCTTTCACAAATCTGCTGCACCAGTTGTGCGTATTCCTCCGGTTTGCCGAGACGTGAAGGGAAGGGTACTTGGGCGCCGAGTGACTTCTGCACTTCCTCGGACATCCCGGCCATCATGGGCGTCCAGAAGATACCCGGCGCGATGGTCATGACACGGATGCCGAAGCGCGCGAATTCGCGTGCGATGGGCAGAGTCATGCCGACAACACCACCCTTGGATGCGGAATAAGCGGCCTGGCCGATCTGGCCTTCATAAGCGGCGACAGAGGCGGTATTCACAATCACACCGCGTTCACCTTCAGCGTTGGGTGCGTTGTGCTGCATGACATTGGCCGCGGCTTTGATGAGATTGAATGTTCCGATCAGATTCACGTGGATGGTCCTGGCGAAGAAATCGGTCGCCATGGGGCCTTCCTTGCCGAGCGTGCGGCCGGCGCCGAGAATGCCGGCGCAGTTCACCACCAGTTGCAGGCTGCCGAACGCGGCTTTGGCTTTTTGCACTGCAGTGTTCACTTCTTTTTCCGAGGATACGTCGGTTTTGATGAACAACGCATTAGCGCCAAGCTTCTTCGCGGCATCCGCGCCGTGCTGTTCGTTCACATCCAGCATGGTGACCTTGCCACCTGTTTTGACGATGCGCTCGCAGGTGGCGAGGCCGAGACCGGAAACGCCGCCGGAGACAATGGCATGGATTTCTGCAAACTGCATTGGTTGGCTCCAGTTGTGAATATTATTGGCCGGCCTGATTGGCAACCGCATTGGCCGCGGCGGTAACTTTTGCGGCATCACCAAGATAATAGTGGCGTACCGGGTTGAGATATTTGTCGAGCTCGTACACCAGCGGAATGCCGGTAGGGATATTGAGCGCGACGATTTCATCGTCGCTCATCTTGTCCAGATGTTTCACCAGCGCGCGCAATGAATTACCGTGTGCCACGATGACCAGGCGCTGGCCGTGCTGCATGGCCGGCAGGATTTCGGTTTCGTAATAGGGTACGAAGCGCGCCACCGTATCGGCCAGGGATTCCGTGGCAGGGCGTTCGCCGGGCTTCAGTCCGCTATAGCGGGGATCGTAATTCGGATGGCGTTTATCGTGTTCGTCCAGAGCTGGCGGCCGGATAGCGTAACTGCGGCGCCATATCTTTACCTGGTCTTCGCCGTATTTCTTTGCCGTTTCCGATTTATTCAGCCCCTGCAAGGCGCCGTAATGGCGCTCGTTCAACCGCCAGTCCTTTTCGACCGGAATCCACATCAAATCCATATCGTCCAGCACGGTCCAGAGCGTGCGCACGGCGCGCTTCAGTAGCGAGGTGTAGGCGGCGTCAAAAGTGAAGCCGGCTTCCTTCAAAAGACGCGCAGCTTCATGAGCCTCGGTCATGCCTTCCGGCGCCAAGTCCACGTCGGCCCAACCTGTAAAGCGGTTTTCCTTGTTCCACTGGCTGAGGCTGTGACGGAGGAGGACAAGTTTAGTCATGCCGTTTTCCTGATCATCAACTTTCGTATACGGTCTTGAGTTCTTGTTCGCGCTTGAAGCGCTCAAAGGCGAACTGGATCAGCCGTTCAATAAGTTCCGTGTAGGAGATGCCTGACAGCGCCCATAGCCGAGGGTACATGCTGATCTTCGTGAACCCCGGGATAGTGTTGATCTCGTTCACCAGCAGCGTGCCGTCGGGTTTCAGAAAGAAATCCACGCGTCCCATGCCCTCGCAGTTGAGTGCCTTGAAAGTCCAGACTGCCAAGTCCTGCACCCGTTTTACATTTTCCGGTGACAGTTTTGCCGGTGCTTCGAGGCGTGCGCCGTTTTCGTCCACGTATTTCGCGTCGTAATCGTAGAATTCATGATTGGGAATGATCTCCCCCGGTACCGAGGCGATGGGCTGGTCGTTCCCCAATACCGCGCATTCGATCTCACGCCCCAGGATGGCTTCCTCAATCAGAATCTTGGTGTCGTAGCGGAATGCGTTTTGTACCACCTTGCGGAAGACTGTCTCGTCCTTGGCCTTGCTGATACCCACGGACGAACCCAGATTAGCCGGTTTTACGAATACCGGCAGGCCGAGCGCTTGCGTCACGCTGTTGAAGTCAGGCTTTTCGCCGTGTCTGAAAACCATGAATTTTGGCACCTTTATACCCACATCCCTTAATAGCCGCTTCATCACATCTTTGTCCATGCCCACCGCTGAGCCAAGCACCCCTGCGCCCACATACGGCACGTTGGCGAGTTTCAGCAGACCCTGGATGGTGCCGTCCTCGCCGAATGGACCGTGCAGGATGGGAAACACCACGTCCACCGTCATGTCCAAGCGACCGTCCAGGCTGATGAGCCGGCCCCTGCTTTGGGGCAGAAGCGCCACGTTTTTGCTGTTGGCCTTGTTGAGTGCGATGAGTTTTGGATCGGTGCTGTTAAGCAGGAATTGGGCCGGCTCATTCATGAGCCAGCGCCCGCTCTTGTCGATGCCGATCAGCACCGCTTCGTATTTGGTTTTATCAATCGCGTCAATGACGTTTTTCGCGGACAGCAGTGAAATCTCGTGCTCGGCGGATTTGCCGCCGAAGAGAATCCCAACTCTGATTTTTTTCATTTGAATACTTCCAGGGTCTTGGCGTCACGCCGGCTGTCTGACGGCACGCGCCCCAGTTTACTGGCTGGCACGCGCTGCACGGCGGAACTGATGAAGTCACCGGCGGCGAGCAGTTTAGCGAGGTCCACGCCGGTTTCAATGCCCATCCCGGTGAGCATGAACAGCACGTCTTCAGTTGCCACGTTGCCGGTGGCGCCCTTTGCGTAGGGACAGCCGCCGAGACCGGAAGTGGAGGCATCCACAACGGCTACGCCCATTTCGAGACAAGCGTGGATGTTGGCGAGCGCCTGGCCGTAGGTGTCGTGGAAGTGCACAGCGAGTCTTTCCATCGGTACTTCGGCGGCTGCTGCCGTCACCATGCGCTGCACCTTCACTGGCGTGCCCACGCCAATGGTATCGCCCAACGAGATTTCATAACAACCGATGGCAACGAGTTGCTTTGCCACGCGGGCCACGGCTTCCGGCGCGATGGATCCTTCGTAGGGGCAGCCAATGACGGTGGAGATGTAACCACGCACGCGCACAGCGTGCTTCGTGGCCAGCGCCATCACCGGCTTGAAGCGCTCGATTGATTCGGTGATGGAACAGTTAATGTTCTTTTGATTGAAGGTTTCAGATGCGGCTGTAAAAATTGAAACTTCCTTCACGCCTGCGTCCAGCGCCCGCTGCATACCCTTTTCATTGGGCACCAGCACCGGATAGGACACGCCGGGTCTCTTTTCGATGCCCCTGAACACTTCGTCCGCGTCCGCGAGCTGCGGAATCCATTCCGGACTTACAAAGCTGGTGGCCTCGATGGTTTTCAGTCCTGTCTGCGACAGGCGGTTGATGAACTCGATCTTGACCGCTGCCGGCACGATAGTTTTCTCGTTCTGCAGACCATCGCGTGGGCCGACTTCGACGATCTTGACGGATTTCGGCAGTCCGATCATTGGTCAGTGCTCGCCTTGATGTCCACGAGTGGCGCTTCCGCATCCACCATGTCGCCCTCCTTGCAGAGCATCTTTTCTATACGGCCGGCGACGCCGGCCTTGACGGTGTATTCCATCTTCATGCCTTCCAGCACCAGCAAGGTCTGACCCACCTGTACATTATCGCCGGGCTTGACGTGCACCGCGACCACGCGACCCGGCATGGGGCTCACGGGGCGGGTGGCCGTGTCGGCGTGACGAGTGGATTTGGGCGCAAATGGCGAAGTGAGAGTGAAATTGAAGGTTTCATCGCCCAACGCCACCTGGAATTCGTCTCCGCACCGCCGCACCTGAACACGATATGGCCGGCCGTTCAGCCCGAATTCAACGTGGCTCTCCTGAGTGCGTGCGTCCCGAACTTCGCAGAGCGTGTCGCCAAAGGTAAAACTAAAAGCGGATGCAGCGCCCATGACCCGGATTGATCTTTCCGTGCCATTCACTGAGCGAATCAACAAATGCCGTCCGCCAGTACCCCCCACGCGCCAGCCGTCGGAGCGCCACGGGCCGGTATTCCGGTTGTCGTCTGCAAGAGCGCTGGCGATTGCCGCGGCAATTGCGGGCGGGGCCGGCGCTGGACGAATGAGCAGCATTTTCAGTTCGCGCTCGATGAAACCGGTATCGTAACGGCCGGCGGCAAACTTGGGATGCCGTGCAATACCACGCAACAAGGGCAGGTTGGTCACCAATCCGAATACCGCGGTGTGTGCCAGCGCCTCGCGCAGATGGTTCACGGCTTCAGCGCGATCTTTGCCGCACACACTGATCTTGGCGATCATGGGGTCGTAGAAGATGCCGATCTCGTCACCGCTGCGTACGCCTGTGTCCACGCGTACGAAACCCTCGGCAGGCGTTTCGAATCTCTCGATGCGGCCGGTCACTGGCAGAAAGTCTTTGTCAGCATTTTCTGCATACAATCGCGCTTCGATAGCGTGCCCACGTTGCTGGATTTCGTTCTGGGTGAGCGGCAACTTTTCACCGGATGCCACACGCAACTGCCATTCCACCAAGTCCAGGCCGGTAGTTTCCTCGGTGATGGGATGTTCCACCTGCAAGCGCGTGTTCATCTCCATGAAGTGAAAGGATTTGTCGGCGCTAACGATGAATTCGATGGTGCCGGCGTTCACGTAATTCACGGCCCTGGCCGCCGCCACTGCCGCCGTACCCATCCGCGTGCGCATGGCTTCATCCAGGAATGGCGAGGGTGTTTCTTCCACGACTTTCTGGAAACGCCTTTGCAGCGAGCA
The DNA here is from genome assembly GCA_049591455.1 of Gammaproteobacteria bacterium. Lineage (GTDB taxonomy): Bacteria > Pseudomonadota > Gammaproteobacteria > Natronospirales > REEB76 > REEB76. The sequence continues at coordinate 129,416 of JBAWFA010000015.1, read as the reverse complement.
TTCGCGCTCAAACAGGTGCACCACGTTGCCGTGGCTATCGCCGAATACCTGGAATTCAATGTGGCGCGGCTCCCGGATGTATTTTTCCAGCAGCACATGACCATCGCCGAATGCATTTTTGGCTTCACGCTTAGCGGTTTCGAGCGCATCCTTGAATTCACCGGCTGAGTGCACGATATGCATGCCTTTGCCGCCACCACCGGCTGATGGTTTGATCAGCAGCGGGAACCCTGCGCGCTTGGCCTCCGCTTCGAGCTTCTTCAAGCTCTGATCATCGCCATGATAACCAGGCGTCACCGGCACACCGGCCTTTTCCATCAAGGTGACCGCGGCACTTTTCGAGGACATGGCATCCATGCTCTCCGGAGAGGGTCCGATAAAGACGATGCCGGCCTGTTGACAGCGGCGCGCGAATCCGCTGTTCTCGGACAGAAATCCATAACCGGGATGAATCGCTTCGGCACCCGTCTGCTTGGCCGCAGCCAGAATGCGCTCCATGTTGAGATAGGAATCAGACGATTTCGCTGGGCCGATGTGCACAGCTTCGTCGGCCATCTGCACGTGCAGGGCATGGCGGTCCGCATCCGAATACACCGCGACCGTGGCGATGCCGAGACGTTTGCAGGTCCGGATCACGCGGCAGACGATTTCACCACGGTTGGCGATTAGGATTTTATTGAACACGTGCGGTTTTATTTCACTTCCCGGTAATCCAGCGTGTTATCTGTCCTGCTCATGAAGCGAATCTGCAAGTTATGTAGGTTGGGTTGAGCGCAGCGATGCCCAACGTTCAGGAACAAAAAATGTTGGGTTTCGGCTAATGCCTCAACCCAACCTACATCATTTAGTCCACTCGGGATCGCGTTTTTCCAGGAAGGCACTCAACCCTTCCTGGCCTTCCTCGGATACGCGTAACTGCGCAATCAGCTGCGCGGTCTTCTGTTTGAGCGCGCGGCGCGTGGAAACTGAAGTGGCGCTATTGGCGGCAATGATTTCCTTGCAGGCAGTAATCGCTTTGGGGCCGGCCTTGAGCAGCAAGTCCACCTCTCTGTTTACTGCTTCATCCAGCCTGTCAGCGGCCACGATCTCATGCACCAATCCGATTTCATGAGCTTTCTGCGCGCTGATAGCATCGGCAGTGAGGAAGTAACGCCGAGCCTGATGCGCGCCGATGGCAGCGATAACGTAAGGTGAGATTATCGAGGGCACCAATCCAAGCCGCACTTCGCTCAGGCAGAATTTTGCGTTTTCCGCAGCGATGGCGATGTCGCAGCTGGCCACCAGGCCCACACCGCCGCCATACGCTGCGCCATTGACCCGTGCGATGGTCGGTTTGCGCAGCGTATCCAGCACATCCATCAACACCGCGAGTTTCAACGCATCCTCGATATTTTCCTCTTCGCTGAACTTCGCCACCGAACGCATCCAGTTCAGGTCCGCGCCTGCGGAGAACGACTTGCCAGCGCCGGTGAGCACCACGATGCGCACTTTTTTGTCATTGTTAAGCTGGACCAGTTTATGTGTTAGCTCGGCAATAATGATGTCGTCAAAAGCGTTGTGCTTCTCGGGACGGTTGAGCGTCAGCGTCGCGACGCCACGAGAATCGGTGTTTAGAAGCACGCTTTCTGTCATGATCTATTCCTTGCGTTGTAGGAGCGGTCGTTCCGATCGCAATTCTTAACTTCAGAAATCGCGGCGGGGACCGCCGTTCCCACACACTGTAATTACATTCGGAACACGCCGAAGCGGCCGCCAGCTTCGAGCGGCGCGTTTTCGGCGGTGGCCAGCGCAAGACCGAGAATGCGGCGGGTATCGGCGGGATCAATGATGCCGTCGTCCCAGAGGCGTGCGCTGGCATAGTAAGGATGGCCCTGGCGTTCGTACTGCTCACGCAGTGGCGCCTTGAAGGCTTCCTCCTCATCCTTGCTCCATTTGCCGCCCTTGGCTTCGATGCCGTCGCGCTTCACGGTGGCGAGCACCGAAGCGGCCTGCTCGCCGCCCATGACGGAGATGCGGGCGTTGGGCCACATCCACAGGAAACGCGCGCCGTAGGCGCGCCCGCACATGGCGTAATTGCCGGCGCCAAAGCTGCCGCCGATGATGATGGTGAATTTCGGCACCGTGGCGCAAGCGACGGCGGTGACCATTTTGGCGCCGTCCTTGGCGATGCCGCCGTGTTCGTATTTCTTGCCTACCATGAAGCCGGTAATGTTCTGCAGAAACACCAGCGGGATGCGGCGCTGCTCGCAGAGTTCGATGAAGTGCGTGCCTTTGAGCGCAGATTCGGAAAAGAGAATCCCGTTGTTGGCAATGATGCCAACGGGATAGCCGTAGAGATGCGCGAAGCCGGTGACCAGCGTCTTGCCGTACAGCGTCTTGAATTCCTGAAACTCCGAGCCATCCACGAGTCGCGAGATGACTTCGTGCACATCGTAGGGGTAGCGCGTGTCCTGCGGCACGATGCCGTACAGCTCGTCCGCCGCGTAACGCGGTTCGACCGGCTCACGCTTCGTCAGCCATTCCGGACGGCGATAATTGAGATGTGCGACGATGTCGCGCGCCATTTGCAGGGCTTGCGAGTCGTTGTCTGTCAAGTGATCGGTGACGCCGGAAATCTTGCTGTGCACCTCGCCGCCACCGAGCGTCTCGGCGTCCACCACCTCGCCGGTTGCAGCCTTCACGAGCGGCGGACCACCGAGGAAAATCGTGCCCTGGTTGCGGACGATGATGGCTTCGTCGCACATGGCGGGCACGTAGGCGCCGCCCGCGGTGCAGGAGCCCATGACCACTGCAATCTGCGGAATGCGCTCACGCGAGAGTCGCGCTTGGTTGTAGAAGATGCGGCCGAAGTGTTCCTTGTCGGGAAACACCTCGTCCTGCAGCGGCAGAAACGCGCCGCCGGAATCCACGAGATATATGCAAGGCAGGCGGTTTTCCAGCGCGATTTCCTGAGCGCGCAGATGCTTCTTGACGGTGATCGGGTAATAGGTTCCGCCTTTCACGGTAGCGTCGTTCGCTACCACCATGATTTCGCGTCCATGCACGCGGCCGATGCCGGTGACGAGGCCGGCAGCGGGTGCGTCATCGTCGTACATGCCGCATGCAGCAAGCGGCGAAAGTTCCAGAAACGGCGAACCGCGATCCAGCAGCGCCTCGATGCGGTCGCGCGGCAGCAGCTTGCCGCGGTCGGTGTGTTTTTTGCGCGCCCTTTCATCACCGCCGAGCGCGGCGTTACCGAGTTTCTCGCGCAAATCCGCCACCAATTTTTCCAAATGAGCGCGGTTGGTAGCGAATTCCTTGCTGTTTTTGTCAATCGTGGATTTGAGAATCGGCATGAGCAAACCTTGTTATTTGGATAGCTGCAGTAATGATGTCGGATAGGGCAAGACCTGGATAGCGTATTTTAGCTCCCGGGATGGCAATTGTATTGCCCGCGGCTTTTATACTATGCGCATGGAGCTATCGGAAACTCGGGAAATTACCACACGCTGTTGCATCGTCGGTGGCGGCCCGGCCGGGATGATGCTGGGCCTGCTGCTGGCGCGTGCCGGTGTGCCGGTGATGGTGCTGGAGAAGCACGATGACTTCCTGCGGGATTTCCGCGGTGATACCGTGCACCCTTCGACGCTGCAGATTCTCGACGAAATCGGTCTGCTGGCGAAATTCGAGCAACTGCCGCAACACAAGGTTGACCACCTGAGCGGCATCGTTAGTGGGCGTGAACAGCAGCTGGTGGATTTTCGCGGGTTAAGGCCATACCCGTATCTGGCATTGGTGCCCCAGTGGGATTTGCTTGATCTGCTAGCGGACGAGGGACGCCGCTATCCGCAGTTTGATCTGCGCATGCATCACGAAGCCGTGGGGCTTGTCGAAGAAGCTGGACGCATAGTTGGCGTGCGCGTGCGAACGCTGGGCGGAGCGCTCGTGGTCCGTGCCGATCTGGTTGTCGCCTGTGATGGCCGCCATTCCGTAATACGCGCTGCCGCCGGTTTACATGCACAAGACTACGGCGCGCCAATGGACGTGTTGTGGTTCCGGTTGTCTCGGCAGGATAGCGATCCTCAGGATACCTTCGGCATCATCGGCGGCGGCCATATGATGGTGCTGCTCAACCGTAACGATTATTGGCAGGCCGCTTATCTGGTGCCAAAAGGCGGCGACGGCGCGCTGCGTGCGCAACCAATTGCCATGCTGCAGGCTTCGATCGCACAGTTGGCATCGTTCCTTGCCGACCGCACCACCAAGCTGGCGTCGTGGGATCAGGTCAAGACGCTGGAAGTGCGCGTGGATCGCCTCGAACATTGGTATCTCCCTGGGCTGTTGCTGATCGGCGATGCCGCTCACGCCATGTCACCGGTGGGTGGGGTCGGCATCAACCTGGCAATCCAGGACGCAGTCGCGGCGGCAAACGCGTTGACGCCGGTCTTGCTCGGAGGCGGCCCGGTCGGCGAAATGCCGCTGCGTGCCGTGCAACAGCGTCGGCTGCGGCCGACCAAGTGGACCCAGGCGGTCCAGTTGCAGATCCAGCGGCGAGTGATCTCGCCAGCGCTTTCGCAATCCGGACGATCTACCGAGATCCCTGTGCTGCTGCGTTGGTTATTGCGCTTCCGCGTGGTACGCAATATCCCGGCGCGCATATTTGGCTATGGATTTCGCCGCGAACGCGTGCGCTTCCAGGATGCCGATGCAGCGCGCGGACCGAGGTAATCAATTCGTGAGCCAGCGATCCTCAAGCATGGAAGGGGACAACCGGAGGGATCAAAGGCTCTTTATCACCACTTGTCCATGTGGGTCTTTCTTTGAAAGACCGGAGGATGCTAGTTCCCTTGTCCGTCGAAGTCCTCCAGCGACTTGATTTCCGCCTTTGAAAGCCGGTTGAAGAGGCCTTGCTTGTCGATAAACGAGTTCTTCAGCGCATAGCTATTATCTGAATAATCGATTGCGAAAATGAAATAACCGGTAACGACGATCTTCTGAGGCGCAAGCGTGAAGAAAGGTTTGCCGCAATATACAAGCGCCGAACTGTTTTCCGGACTTATGCTATTGAAACAATAAGTACCCGACGGGAGTTCAGCAACCGCATGGTCTGCGTCCAGATCCATACTGTAAACCTGGCCGGTACTCAGATTCTTGACTGATACTTCACTTACAATGTAACGCTTGTTGTAAACGTCACCGACGGGGTTCATGGCGTCAAGTTGCGCGCCGATGACCAGCATGCTGTTGCCGGGTTCGTTGTGTTCGATAAAGGTATCGTCAGAACAGGCAACCAGCATGGGCAATAAGCAGCAGCAACCGATAAAAAACAGCTTAGGGGACATGCGCAGATCCTCCCTTGTTAACTTGAGGCCTGGGCTTGCAAAATGCGGATGGCTCCTGAATTCCGTCAAACGGGTTTACCCTTCAGGAAGGCTTAGATTGCGCTTATACCATCTCAACCGCAATCGCCGTCGCTTCGCCGCCGCCGATGCAGAGCGAGGCGATGCCGCGCTTGAGGCCACGTGCCCTGAGGGCGTGGAGAAGCGTGACGATGAGGCGCGCGCCGCTCGCGCCGATGGGATGGCCGAGGGCGCAGGCGCCGCCGTTCACGTTCACCTTTTCGTGGGGCAGCTTGAGTTCGTGCATGGCGGCCATGGCGACCACGGCAAAGGCTTCGTTGATTTCGTACAGCTCCACGTCCCTTTCCGACCAGCCGAGTTTCTTCTGCAGTTTTTCAATGGCGCCAACGGGCGCGGTGGTGAACCAGGCGGGTTCCTGGGCAAAACCAGCGTGGCCCAGAATGCGCGCCAGTGGCTTGAGACCGCGCTTCCCTGCTTCCGATTCGCGCATCAGTACTAATGCAGCGGCGCCGTCTGAAATCGAAGATGAGCTGGCGGCGGTCACAGTGCCGCCGTCCTTCTTGAATGCCGGTTTGAGCGTGGGAATCTTGCTGATGTCGCAACGGCCCGGTTCCTCGTCGGTATCCACCGTGCGCTCACCCTTGCGGTCTTTCACTGTCACCGCTGCAATCTCGGTTTTGAAAATACCGTTCTTTACGGAATGCTGCGCACGTTTCACGGATTCGATGGCGAAGGCGTCCTGCTGTTCACGGCTGAAATGGAATTTCTCGGCGCACATCTCGCCGAACACCCCCATCATCTGGCCGTCGTAGGGATTCTGCAGGCCGTCGAAGAACATGTGATCCAGAATCTGCTGATGACCCATGCGCAAACCGGCGCGTGCGCCGGGAATTAAATAGGGCGCATTGGTCATGGATTCCATACCGCCCGCCAGCATGATTTCCGCCGAGCCGGCGGCGATGAGATCATGGGCCATCATCACAGCCTTCATCCCGGAGCCGCAGACCTTGTTGACCGTGGTGCAGCCGACAGATTTGGGTATGCCCGCACCCAGTGATGCCTGGCGTGCCGGCGCCTGGCCGAGACCCGCCGGAAGCACACAGCCCATGATCACCTCGCTGATGTCTTCCGGTTTGATCTTGGCGTCGGCGACGGCCGCCTTGATGGCGGCAGCGCCCAGCTGTGGAGAACTTACCGATGCGAACTGGCCTTGGAAGGAACCAATGGCGGTGCGGCGTGCGGAGACGATGACAATGGGGTCCTGCGGCATCAGATGTAACTCCTCGTAGAACGGATAAGGTATGAGGGCGCGAGAAGAAGATTCAAGCTCTCTCTTCTAATCATCCGATTTTTTTCTTCATGCCTTACTTTGAATTAAACAGTTCCCGCCCAATCAACATTCGCCGGATTTCATTCGTGCCAGCACCGATGTCGTAGAGCTTGGCGTCCCGCAGCAGGCGGCCAGTGGGGTATTCATTGATGTAGCCGTTGCCGCCGAGACTCTGGATGGCTTCCAGTGTTACTTTGACGGCGTGCTCGGAGGCGAACAGCAGACAGGCGGCCGCTTCCTCGCGCGGATCCTCGCCGCGGTCGAAACGCTCGCAGGTGCGGTAGGTGAATGCGCGCGAAGTCTGCAGCGCTACGAACATGTCAGCGAGTTTCGCCTGCATGATTTCAAATTCACCGATGGGCTTGCCGAACTGCTTGCGTTCTCGCACATAGGGCAGCACCACATCGAGCGCCGCCTGCATGATGCCGATGGGACCCGCGGATAGCACCAGTCGCTCGGAATCCAGGCCACGCATCAATATATACACGCCTTCGTTCACCTGTCCGAGCACGTTGGCTTCGAGTATCTCACAATCCTCGAACACCAGCTCGCAGGTGTGGGAGCCGCGCATACCAAATTTGTCCAGTTTCTGCGCAGTCTTGAAGCCCTGCATTCCTTTCTCGACGATGAAGGCGGTGATGGATTTGGAGTTGGCTTCTTTGCCCGCAGTGCGCATGTACACCAGCAGCACCTGGGCCTCCGGACCGTTGGTGATCCACATCTTGGAACCGTTGGCGATCCACTTGTTGCCGTGTTTCTTTGCGCGGCAGCTCATGGAGCCCACCACGTCGGAACCGGCACCAGGTTCGGACATGGCGAGCGCACCGATCCATTCACCGCTGCAGAGTTTCGGCAGATATTTTTTGCGTTGCGCCTCGTTGCCATTCAGAAACAGGTTGCTGACACACAAGTTGGAATGCGCCGCATACGACAAGCCCACGGATGCAGACGCACGCGATATTTCTTCCATGGCGACCACGTGAGCAAGATAATTCAAGCCGGCGCCGCCGAATTCGGTCGGCACCGTAATACCAAGCAGTCCCAATTCGCCCAGCTTGCACCACAGATCGTGAGGAAACTCGGCCTTTTCGTCAATCTCATGCGCCCGCGGCGCGATTTCCGTTTCTGCGAAACGACGTACCGTGTCGCGCAACAGATCGAGTTCTTCGTTTATGCCGGTGTTGATGACCAAAATAATTTCCTTTCCTTGTTGCTTCTTTCCCTGAGGGAGAGGCTATCAATACTCAATGGCCGTTCTTGCGTCCTGCAAAGTAGCGATCGTAAGATTGGCGTACCGTCGGCAGTTTCACTCGACCGATGGAAGCGATGCGTTCTTCGGCCAGGCGGTCGGCAGCCTTGTATGCAGGTATCTTCTCGCGTTCCGCCAGCTTGAAGATATTACCGATGATGTCGTAGATGCTGTTGACCATGCGGTTGGCACGCTCGCGGTCATAACCCTGCAATTCGATGGATACGTTCATGAGACCGCCGGCGTTGATGGCGTAATCCGGCGCATACACGATGCCTTTCTTGTGCAGTTCGTCGCCGCAGGCGTCAGTGGCCAGCTGGTTGTTGGCTGCGCCGGCCACGATCTCGAACTTGAATTGCGGGATGGTCTTCTCGTTCACGGTGGCGCCGAGTGCACACGGTACATACACCTTGGCATTCACGCCGTAGATGTCATCATTCTTGACCGCTTCAGCGCCCAGTGCCACGCACGCGTCTATGCGTTCCTGCTGCATGTCGGTCACGAATACTTTGGCGTCCGCGTCACGCAAGTGTTTAACCACATGATGACCGACATGACCCAAACCCTGCACCGCATAGCTGGCTTTCTTGAGATCAGTATGGCCGTACTTCTTGTTGAGACAGGCTTTGATGCCCTGTATCACACCCAGCGCGGTGAACGGTGAAGGATCGCCGCTGCCGCCGTGTACGGGATGTACGCCAGTCACGTAATCGGTTTCCTGGAAAATGTAATCCATGTCTTGGACGTTGGTGTTCACATCCTCGGCGGTGATGTAACGGCCACCGAGCGACTGCACAAAGCGACCCAGGGCGCGGAATAAAGCCTCGGATTTCTGGCTGGGGTCGCCGATGATCACGGATTTGCCGCCGCCGAGATTCAGTCCGGAGACCGCGGCTTTGTACGTCATGCCCTTGGAAAGACGCAGCACGTCGGTAATCGCTTCCTGCTCGTTACGGTAAGGCCACATGCGCATGCCACCCAGGGCCGGCCCGAGTACCGTGTTGTGGATGGCCACGATGGCCTTGAGGCCGGAATCTTTATGGTGGAAGAACACAACTTCTTCGTGCCCCATGGTGTCGAGCGTGCTGAAAAGCTCCATACGACCTCCTTAATTGGAATTCGGATTATTAAACAGGACTGAAAATGCGAATGGGTGCACAGGCCGCGGCCTGGCGGGTATCGATCGGGCATGCACAGCCGCGACGTAACCCATATAAAACCCCTAGCTGCCGGGGGAAGCACATGATTATAACCGTTCAGCGCCGTCCGCCGAACATCTTGACGCGCGTCAGTATAATAGGCCGCAACGCCAAAACCCGTTTTTCAGCATTCGACTCGATTCAGCTTGTGGTGCTCATGGACCTGTTCAACCTCAATCTCTGGAACCCTGCAGTCGGCCTCGGGCCGGGGATCGCGCTCGTCACCGCGTTCTTCCTCGGTCTTATCCATGGCATTACGCCCGACGAGCACACCTGGCCCATCACGTTCAGTTATTCGGTGGGCAGCTACAGCTCACGCGGCGGCATGCGTACTGGATTGCTGTTCTCGCTCGCCTTCACCGTACAGCGGGCGATTGCAAGTGAGATCGCTTATTTTGCACTCAGTTGGTTGATCCCCAGCGCGCGCTGGAATTACGTTATCTATATAGTGGTGGGCGCAGTGATGTTGGTATCCGGCTGGTACGCGGTACACCGTCATCGTCTGGTGCATCTTTTCCACAGTCATAACCTGGACAAATCCGAAGAGCCACGCGCGCTGCCGAGTTACATGCCGCTGGTGCACGGTTTCATCGCCGGTTGGGGCACCGGCGCGTTTGCGCTCATTGTTTATACCGTGCTCGCGCCCGCCATGCCGAGTGCGTATGTTGGTTTCCTGCCGGGGTTGTTGTTTGGTCTTGGCACCATGGCGATGCAGATATTGTTCGGCGCGCTGGTGGGTGCGTGGATGGCGCGCCGTCGCATGGCTGATTCGGCGCGCAGTTGGGTGGCGCGTACTGTGGCTGGGCGCACACTGTTTTGGGGTGGCATTGCGTTCGTTATCCTGGGTCTTGCCGGCATAGCGTTCCCGGGACTGGGCGATATTGGCGTGAATACGGGTATCCGGGTACACAATCTCGCACACTTGGACGCCGGGTTTTTGCTGGCGGTGCTGGTGCCGATTGGTGCCGGCGGCTATGCCATGATCCGCTCGCTGCGCGAGGTCCGAACGCGCTTCAACTGAGTTTTGGCCCTGCGGCCAGTCGGGCACGGGGCGCACCGGTATAATGCCAAAGCCGCCCTGTATCCGAGGCCCGCATGAGCACTGTCGTCCCCAATCCCCGCGAAGCTCAGGTACCACATCCGGTCAAACTGCCGTTGCGCTTCGTGACGGCAGCCTCGCTGTTCGACGGCCACGACGCGGCCATCAACATCATGCGCCGCATCATTCAGAGCCAGGGCGCGGAAGTGGTGCACCTTGGCCATAACCGCTCGGTGGAAGACGTGGTGCGCGCGGCTCTGCAGGAAGACGCGGACGCCATCGCCATCAGCTCCTACCAGGGTGGTCATCTCGAATACTTCAAATACATGGTGGACATGCTACGCGAGCGCGGCGCGGCCCACATCCGCGTGTTCGGCGGCGGCGGCGGCACCATCACCCCGGAAGAAATCGCTGAACTCCAGGCGTACGGCGTGGAGCGCATCTATCACCCCAATGACGGCATGCACATGGGCCTGTCCCAGATGATTGAGGACGTGGTGGAGCGGGTACAGAAGCACCGGCTGGAACCACAAAAGCCCGCGAAAGTTTCAACCGACGACGAAATCTCCGTAGGGCGCATGCTCACCGCCATCGAAGCGGGGATCATCGGCGACACCGAGCTGACACGGTTGCGCAAGCAATGGGATCTCGCCGGCAAGAAAGTGCCGGTGGTGGGCGTCACTGGCACCGGCGGCGCGGGCAAGTCCTCGGTGGTGGACGAACTGCTGTTGCGCTTCCTGCATGCATTTCCGCAGATGCGTGTCGCGGTGCTGGCGGTGGACCCCACGCGCCGCCGCACCGGCGGCGCACTGCTGGGTGACCGCATTCGCATGAACGCGCTGCGTAACAAGCACGTATTCATGCGCTCCATGGCTACGCGCCGCCTGCACGCTGCCACCAACGAAATGCTCAAGGACTGCATCCATTTTTTGCGTGGCCAGGGCTATGACTTGATTCTCGTTGAGACCGCGGGCATCGGTCAAAGCGATTCCGAGATCGTGGACATGGTGGATTTTTCCAGCTACGTGATGACCAGCGACTACGGCGCGGCCAGTCAGCTCGAAAAAATTGACATGCTGGATTACGCGGAACTGGTGGTGCTCAACAAGTTCGACCGCCGCGGCGCCGATGACGCGCTGCGCGACGTCAAAAAACAATGGAAGCGCAATCGCACCGCCTTCAAACTCAAGGACGAAGATGTACCTGTATATCCCACCATCGCCAGCCAGTTCAATGACCCCGGTATCACCTGGATGTTCGTGAACCTGTGCCGGCTGCTGCGAGAAAAATTACATTTGCCGGCGGACAAGTGGACGCCACAGGTGGATGTTTCCATCAAGGAACCACGCGCCACGGTGCTGATCCCCGGCGCGCGCGTGCGCTATCTCGCCGAGATTTCCGAACAGGGCCGCGGCATTAACCAGGACATTGACCGGCAGGCAGAGACGGCCGGTCGCGCCCAGCATTTCTATGAAGTTCTGCGTGATCTCAACGATCCGGGCCTGCGAAAGCCGCTGGACTTGTATGAATCAAATGATTTGCACGCCGCCATCCCGGCAAAAGCCGGGGTCCAGCCCATATCAGATTCAGGAACCGATTCTTCTTTGATTGTGCTGCGCCAGCGCTACAACGAAGCCGTCAAGGAACTCTCCACTGAAGTCCTGCATCTGTTGCGTGAATGGCCGCAGCGTCTGAAAAGCATTACCGACGAGCATTACACCTATGAAGTGCGCGGCAAAGCCATCCAGGGCAGCAACTACACTGAATCCCTGAGCCGCACCAAGGTGCCGAAGATTGCACCGCCCGTGTACAAAAGTTGGGCGGACCTGCTGCGCTTTCTGATGCGCGAGAACCTGCCGGGCGCCTATCCCTACACTGCGGGCGTGTATCCTTACCGCCGCATCGGCGAAGACCCGACGCGCATGTTCGCGGGCGAAGGCACGCCGGAGCGCACCAACCGCCGCTTCCATTACCTCTCCCACGGCCAGGATTCGGCACGACTTTCCACCGCCTTTGATTCCGTCACACTCTACGGCGAAGACCCGGCGGAGCGTCCGGATATCTACGGCAAGGTGGGCAATTCGGGTGTCAGTATCGCCAGCCTCAACGACATGAAGAAGCTCTACTCGGGCTTTGATCTGTGCGACCCCAAGACCTCCGTGTCCATGACCATCAACGGCCCCGCGCCCATGATCCTGGCCATGTTCATGAACACGGCGATTGATCAGCAGGTGGAGAAGTATTTCAAGGAAGACACAAAGCGCTGGGAAGCGGCCGAAAAGAAAGTTGCCTCTATATATAGAGACAAACCGCGTCCGCAGTACGCCGGCGAACTGCCGGAAGGTAACGATGGTCTGGGCTTGGGATTGCTGGGCGTCACCAGTGACGAAGTGGTGGACGCAGAAACCTACGCGCGCATCAAGGCCGAGACGCTGCACAAAGTGCGCGGCACCGTGCAGGCAGACATCCTGAAAGAGGATCAGGCTCAGAACACCTGCATCTTCTCTACCGAGTTCGCGCTGCGCATGATGGGTGACATCCAGCAATATTTCGTGGACCACAAGGTCCGCAACTTCTATTCGGTATCCATTTCCGGCTATCATATCGCCGAAGCCGGCGCGAACCCCATTTCGCAGCTCGCCTTCACGCTCAGTAACGGCTTCACCATTGTGGAGTATTACCTGGCACGCGGTATGAAGATCGACGACTTCGCGCCCAACCTTTCGTTCTTCTTTTCGAATGGCATGGACCCGGAGTACAGCGTCATCGGCCGGGTGGCGCGGCGTATCTGGGCGCGCGCCATGCGTGAACGCTACGGCGCCTCGGCCCGCAGCCAGATGATGAAATACCACATCCAGACTTCCGGCCGTTCGCTGCATGCCCAGGAAATCCAGTTCAACGATATCCGTACCACCTTGCAGGCTTTGTATGCGCTGTTTGATAACTGCAACAGCCTGCACACCAACGCCTATGATGAAGCCATCACCACGCCCACTGAAGAGAGCGTGCGCCGCGCCGTGGCCATCCAGCTCATCATCAACCGCGAGCTGGGGCTGAACTTCAACGAGAACCCCTGGCAGGGTAGCTTCGTCATCGAACAGCTCACGGACCTGGTGGAGGAGGCGGTATATAAGGAGTTCGAGTCCATTTCCGAGCGCGGCGGCGTGCTGGGCGCTATGGACACCATGTACCAGCGCGGCAAGATCCAGGAAGAAAGCCTGTACTACGAACAGAAGAAGCACGACGGTTCGTTGCCGCTGGTGGGCGTCAACACCTTCCTGCCCAAGGAACACGCCGGCGATATCGTCACCAAGATCGAGCTGATCCGTTCCACCGAGGGCGAGAAGCGCAAACAAATCGAGAACGTGGAGAGCTATCGTGAGGCGCGTAATTCACGCGGGACAGACAGCCTCAAACTGCTGCAGCAAACTGCCCGCGATCGCAAAAATATTTTCACCTCGTTGATGCAAGCAGTGAAGTACAACTCGCTGGGGCAGATATCCCATGCACTGTATGAAGTTGGTGGCGAATATAGAAGGAATATGTAGCACGAAAGTAACTGGGCGATCAAAAAGTATGGCCTTTAACGTGCATGAAATTTTTACCGCCTTGGACAAGGCGCAGGTGCGTTACGTGGTTGTGGGCGGATTGGCGGTCATATTGCATGGCCACATTCGCTTGACCCAGGACTTGGATCTCGTGATTGATCTGGACCCGGTGAATTGCAGGAAGGCACTCGAAACCCTGGAGAGCATCGGACTCAAGCCGCGCCTGCCGGTCGTCATGCAGGATTTTGCCGATCCCAAGAAGCGTGAGGATTGGTACCGAAACAAGCATATGATGGTTTTCCAGCTCTGGGATCCCAAGAATGCTCAGCGATCCATAGATGTTTTCGTGCACGAACCTGTGAAATTCACGGACTTGTGGCATGACTCGATTGTCAAGGTCTATGATGGCGTACCAATCAGGGTAGCCAGTATTGCCCATTTGATAGAAATGAAGAGCGGTACACATCGTGTACGGGACGAGGACGACATTGAGAAATTGCGGGAAATACAGCGCCAGATGTCCTACAGTGAAGGTCGAGCATAGTGAAATCTGAAAGCCAAAGTGATCTGAAGTGTACGTTCGAAGATGCAGAGCATAACCATTTGTTGGATGGTATCCGCATGACCACTGACGACAAGATTCGATCGTTTGAGGACATGCTGGATTTCGCATGGCGCTCGGGTGTTATCAAGCAGTTACGGGAACCCGTTCCACCAGTAGACAACAGATGAGTGGCTTGCCGAAATCGCGAATGACAATGACTGACCGGGATAGCCATCCGCTGGTTGGGAACGCTGTCATGAAGACATCCTTGCCAGCCAAATTGGATTTGTCCGACTGGGTGGACCTCATGGAGGTTGTCGAAGCCCTGTGCCCGAAATGGCCAGCGCGGCCACCGGAAAAATACCGGGTATTCAGATTGTAGTCGCCCGCGACCCCAAGAACATCCTCACTTCGTTGATGGAAGCGGTGAAGTACAACACGCCAGGGCAGATCAGTCATGCGCTGTATGAAGTGGGCGGGGAATACCGAAGGAACATGTAGCTCATGGTCGGTTGAACGGGTTGGTGATTACAGCAACGCGTTCAGCCAGCTTCATCAATTGGCTGTCAAAGGCACTGCTCAGGTTCCAATGTGAACTAGATCAAGATTAATAGGGTCAGATTCGATTGAGTGATGCGGGTTTGCTAGCGGAGATCTCGATATGGGCAATCGCAAGTGTGTCGCCACTGATTCGTGATACCTCTCAAACCAAGATCAGTGGAAAATCAAAAGTATATTTCAACAAACTGCTAAACGCTTCGAAGGAGAGACTCAGATGAAAGCCCGAGTATCCATGACGTGGTTGGTCCTACTTTTCCTGTTGGCGATCGCCGGTGCGCCGCGCGCTGCCGGGACCCACGACGTCACTGCCAAGGATCTCACGTCGCTTCGATTCCGCTTCGTCGGTCCGGATCGCGGCAACCGCGCGAGCGCTGTGGTCGGCGTTCCCGGCGATCCGAACGTCTATTACATCGGTGCCGCCTCCGGTGGTGTCTGGAAATCGACCGATGGCGGCTATAAGTTCAAACCGATTTTCGACAAGCAACCAGTGCAGTCGATTGGCGCCCTGGCGGTCGATCCGAACCAGCATTCGGTGATCTGGGTCGGCACCGGCGAACCCTGGGTGATCCGCAATGGCATTACGCCAGGCGACGGTGTTTACAAGTCGAGCGACGGCGGCCGCAACTGGACGCATATGGGTTTGGATGACACAGGGCTGATTGCCCGCATCGTGGTCAACCCCCATGATTCGCAAAACATTTTCGTTTGCGCCATGGGTACGGGCACGCGTCCGGAGCAGTCCCGCGGTGTGTGGCGCACCGACGACGCCGGCAAGACCTGGAAGCACACACTGTTCGTCAGCGGCAACACTGGCTGTTCCGGCCTGGCAATGGACCCGCAAGATCCGCACATTCTGTTTGCCGGCATGTGGCAGTGGATGATTCGCCCCTGGGCGATGACCAGCGGCGGCCCGTCAAGTGGCGTTTATGTTTCGCATGATGGTGGTAACACCTGGAAGCAAATCAAGGACCACGGCCTGCCGGACGCGCCCCTCGGCAAAATTGATGTGGCCATCGCGCCGTCCAATCCCGACCGCGTGTACGCCCTCATCGAGACCGCGCAACAGGGTTCACTGTGGCGTTCCGACGACGGCGGCAAGCATTGGAATGTCGAGAACTATAGCCGGCTGCTGACGGAACGCGCCGGCTATTGCGTGCGTCTCGCCGTCTCTCCGACAGACGAAGACAAAATCTTCGTGGCCAGCAACGGCTTCTATGTGTCCGGGGACGGGGGCAAAACATTCCAGGAAAAGCACTGGGGCGGTGACAACCACGATATCTGGTTCGATCCAAGCAACTCCAATCGGATCATGATCAGCGATGACGGCGGGGTTGAAATCAGCACCACCGGCGGCGAAAACTGGCATCACGTGACGCTGCCTATCGGCCAGATGTATCACGTGGCCGTCGACAACCAGGTGCCCTATTGGGTGTATACCAACATGCAGGATGACGACGCCGAACGCGGGCCGGCTTATCCGGACTCCACGCCGCTGCTTGGCGGCATCGGGGAGCTCAATGCCGGCTGGCAGGAACCGCTGGGCGGGTGTGAATCCGGCTTCACTTATCCGGATCCGACCGATGCCGACATCATCTGGAGCACGTGCTACGGGAATGAGATCACCCGCCTCGACACCAAGGTCGGTTATCCACGGGCGGTAAGCCCGTGGCCCCTGCATTCGCTTGATTCGCCCCCGGAGGATCTGAAATACCGTTGCCATTGGACGCCACCCTTGGCAATCGATCCGTTCGACCACAACACCGTGTATTACGGTTGTCAGGTGATTTTCAAGACGACAAATGGCGGCCAGAGCTGGAGCGTGATCAGCCCCGACCTTTCAACGCACAATCCCAAATATCTCGTGCCATCGGGTGGCATCCCGGACAAGGGCAAAATACGCCGGCAGGACAACTTGGGGCAATTCTACGGTGAGCTTGTATTCGCCATTGCGCCCTCATCGGTGCAGAAAGGGCTGATCTGGGCGGGTACGAACGATGGACAAATCTGGTTGACGCGCGATGCCGGTGGCCATTGGACCAACGTTACCAAGAACATCCCCAACTTACCGCCATGGGGAACGGTCAGCCGCATAGAACCCTCGCACTTCGATGCCGGGACCGCTTATATCGCGGTGGACCTTGCCCTGATGGGCGATAGCAAGCCGTATATTTACGAAACCACGAACTTCGGACAAAGCTGGAAGCTCATCGTGCATGGCATTCCGGTCAGCCCCACAAGCAATGTGAGCTCGGTGGCGCAGGATCCGTACAACAAGAACCTGCTTTTCGCCGGGACCGGCAACGCGTTGTATGTTTCGTTTGACGCGGGTGGAAACTGGATGCCGTTACAAGCGGGCCTGCCGCATGCGCCGGTCTCCTGGGAAACGGTGCAGAAGCCGTTCCACGATCTGGTGGTTTCCACGTACGGGCGCGGCATCTACGTGCTGGAAGACATCAGTCCGCTGGAACGCTTGGCAAACAGCGGCGCCACTGCGCCGGTCCGGGTTTTCAAGTCGCGGCCGGCGTATCGCTTCTTCAATGGCGCGCATGCCTTCATTGCCTTCTGGCTTGACTCCGTACCCAAGGTGAAGGAAACCACGAACAGCAAAGACGATGAGGAAAATGAGAAAAAGCTAAAAGAGGAGAAGGCCACGGCGGGCATCAAGGTCGCCATACTGGATGCGGACGGGAAGGTGGTGCGCGAGCTCAAGCTCGTCGCGGACGAAAAGAAGCCGGGACTCAACCCCACATATAAGGAGGGACACTGGGCGCATGACCCCGATGCGCAGGTACACACGGGCATCAATCGCGTGTACTGGGATCTCCGTTATGCACCACCGAAACTGATCATGCTGCGGACCACGCCCACGACGAATCCGCATGTCTGGGACGCGTTGCGATTCATGGGCAAGGATTCGCGGCCGATCACCCACTGGGGCATCAAGGAAGCGGAAGTCGGTCCGCTGGTCGCGCCCGGCACCTACACCGCGCGCGTGACGGTCGCTGGCAAAACCTACGACCAGACATTCAAAGTGCTGGCCAGCCCGCGCTCGCCGGAAACACCCGCGCAGACCGAAGCCAGAGTCAAGCTGCTGCTGCATATCCAGGGTGATATTTCCAGCGTAACCGCCATGGTGAACCAGGCAGAGTGGCTGCGGAAGCAACTCCAGACGGTGGAGGCGATGCTGAAAGCCGATAAAAAATCCGCACACAGCAAAACGTTGCAGGCGATCAAGGACATGGACAAGAAGATCCAGGATCTGGAAAACAAACTGCTATCGCCGGCGCTCGCCAACAGCGACGAAAAAAGCTACCTTGCCCACTACGGCCTGTACCTCCACCTGATCTGGCTGAACGGCGAATTGGGTACCGGTGCCGGTGATGTGTACGGCGATCCGGGTTATCCCCCGACCGACGCGACGATCCAGGTCCTTCAGCTGCTCGACCAGAGGCTGGGCGATGCCAGGGCGCAGTACCAAACTCTGATGCAGAGTGATCTGCCGCAATTCAATCAAACGCTTGTCCGCGAGAATATATTCCCGCTTGTGGGAGGTGCCGGCGAGAGCGATGGCAAAAGTTCGCCTCCATAAGGGTGTTCTCCGGTGCCGGTGGAACCAGTGCCCGTCAGGCTGTGGAGCAGCAGAAGTCTGACGTGGCCTGGCCTCAGTCATCTATCCCCTGCGCAATAGGGCCAGCCCCAGGGATTTAGGACCGTGGAAATGCTGTGAGAAGTTTGTTGCGAGTCTCCATCAACTGGACTAGATTTAATCGGGATTCCAACGATAACTAACCGGGGAGAAGGAAGATGGCCGAGCAAATCGTAGTTTCAGATGACATGCTGGACGCCTTGAATGCCACGCGTCCGTGGGTGAAATTTCTCGCGATCCTGGGGTTCGTAGTGATGGCGTTCATGGTGCTCGCCGGACTGGTCATGTTCGCGGGCTTCTCTGCCATGCCTGCGCGATCCGGACTGTCGCCGGTTTTCGGCCCTGTCTTTGGGATTCTTTATATCCTGATGGCGGTTTTCTTTTATCTGATTCCCTGCCTGTATCTGATGCGCTATGGCAATGCCATTACACGCATCCCGGCGTCCGGGCAGGCCGCGCTTGAAGATGCCCTCAAGCACCAGAAATCCTTTTGGAAGTATTTGGGAATATTCGCGATTGTTATGATCGTGGCATATATCGTTATCATCATCGGCGGAATAGCTTTTGCCGTTATTTATGGATTGGGCCATCATCCTTGAAGGCAGTGATGAATACTAAGAGCATGAAGACTTGGGTCTTCTGTGGTTTCCTGATTCTCTTGGCTGGGTGCAGTTCTGGAACTATCGTCGAGCAGGGGCAGGAGAGACAACCTGTCATAGATAACTGGGAGAACGTATATCTCTATTTCTCGCCACCAGCTCACTATGAAGTGATAGGCATGGTCACTGGAAAAGGCCGTGGATTCAGTGATGAAAGCAAGATGGAAAATGCCTTGGAGGGTATTAAAGAAGAAGCCATGGATGCAGGCGCCACCGGTGTCCTTTTGCAATCAGCTGGCACCGTCACATCCGGCTCCATCAGTACAGCAACTTGGAATAGCAATGATTACGGTGGTTACGCCTTTGGTGCTTCTGTGCCGATTATCCGTGGTTCCGTCACGGGGCTCGCCATTTACGTACCCGAGGACGCGGCTAATTTCACCACGGCCTTGCATGTGCATCAAACCAAGTGTGCTGCGTTATCAGCGCAAGAAGATGCTATGAAAGCAGCCCTGAAGGTTGCAAAGAAGGGCGGAACGAAAGCCGATATCGCAGTCGCCGAGCAGAATCTTCAGGCAGTGGATGATGCAGAAGATGTAAGATATTGCGGAGATGATGATTGGTATGCGGAACAGATGTCAGCCAAGCAACAGCTAATGGATAAAATGCGCGCTGAAGAAGCCGCGAGCCAAAACGCAGCGAAGAAGGAGGAGACTGACCTCAGCGATGAATGCCTGGCTGCCGCGAAGAAGAATGACCTGGCCACGTGGCGTAAACTAGGTTGCAAATGAGTATATAGCTTGGGACATGGAAGACGCGCTCCGGCATCAGAAATCCCCGTGGAAGTACATGGGGATATTCGCCATCGTCGTGATCGCGGCCTACATACTTTGCATCTTCGGCGGAATAATGTTTGCCATCGTTTACGGATCAATCCAACATCCCTGACCCTAAATGGGCAGCGTATCAGAAGGTCCCACGCGATCGCATGAATATCTTTATTTACTGATAGAAACGGTGAAGTACGACTCGATGGACCAGGTGAGCAATGAATAAAGTAGAATCGATTGTCGATGACTGCGGGGTGTGAAATTGCCTTTTGCCTGACTACTTATTAATTAATAAGGATTTGTTATGAGTCAAGTCCAAGAAGATGAGCTAAGCGTTGTCGAAGAAGCGCAGGACGATGAGCCATATGTTCCATATGATATTACCGCATACCCGTCAGATCTTACATTGAGTGGGATTCATAGTATGTGGCATTCAGGCGATTTGATCGTCCCTGATTTTCAGAGAAACTTTGTATGGACAATATATCAGTCGTCCTTGTTAATTGAATCTTTCTTGATGGGATTACCTGTACCGCAGATGTTCCTATACGTTGACGATGAAAATCGCAGTTTGGTAATTGATGGCCTTTAAAGAATGATGTCCATTGTATATTTCATGGATGGGTATTTTGGAGAAGAGTCAATACAAGGAAAGAAGCAAGTATTTCGTCTTTTAGGACTTAGTGACAAGAGCCCATTCTCGAAAAAATCTTTTGCTGACCTTGGTGAAAGTGACCAGCGCAAATTGAAGGGGGCTGTATTACGCGCTATCAATATTAGGCAGATGAATCCTAAAGGCGAAAAAACAAGCATTTATCATATCTTCGAAAGATTAAATACTGGCGGAACTCCATTAAAGCCACAGGAAATTCGAAATTGTGTCTTTCGTGGTGGAATCGTCAATGTTTTGCGAAAAGCTAATCAAGATAAGAACTGGAGAAAGTTAGTTGGTAAAAATACTTTTGATCGGCACCAGAAAGATGTAGAGCTTGTACTCCGTATTTTTGCTCTTACTTATGGATTTGAAAAATATGAGAAGCCGATGAAGGAGTTTTTAAATAATGCGATGCTTAATCATCAATCTGGGGACACAAAAGAGGCGATTGAATTCTCTAAAGCATTTCCAGAGATATGTGCTAAAACGGTTCAGTACTTACCAGAAAAGCCATTTCACTTGAGAGGCGGTCGTCTAAATGTGTCAGCACTTGATTCGGTACTTGCAACTATTCTTATGAATAGACGCAAGATACCTGCTAATCTTGGTACTAGATACTCTGATCTTGTAAAGGATGAAAAATTTAACGAAGCTACTTTATATAGTACCAGCGACGTTGCTGTTGTGAAGGAAAGATTCAAGGCGGCGAAAAGTCATCTAATCGAGTGAATACGGTTGTGTATACCGACCGTTTCGAACCACTAGATCGGCTTATTATTCATCTTGATACAGTTATACCTGGGCTCGCCGATCCTTTTTTGCGCAATCACTACGTCGGGTTTCTATGCGTATCAGTCGTTACCGTTTTAGAACTGTGCATTAAGGATATATTCATTTCATTCGCTGAAAAAAAACACAAATCGTTTGGCATATATTGTGGTAGCGTGTTTGATCGCATTAATGGCCGAATATCCTTAAATGATCTAAAGGAACTTCATGTTAAAAAATTTGGTGAAAAATATGTAAGAAGACTTTCTGAGTCACTTGAAAAATGTGAGAAGAAGTCTCTAGTTTCTAAAAAAATTAGTGTTAAATCTTCTTATGGTAATGTAATTGTCTAGCGAAACAGTTTTGCGCATGAAGGTGTTCTTCCGGCAAACGCTAGTTATTTCGAGACATGCAACGGCTATGAGTCTGGCAAAGATATTCTCGGTTGTTTGTCGGGGTCAATGCGGAGATAAGAAATAAATAGAGTAATAGGGAACAGGCTACGATTTATCGCACGAAGCTGTGATATCTTCGCTCCAGCGCATCTTTCGATGGTCAATCCGCAGATCTGGAAGGCAAAAGCAATTCTGAATTATGCAGCGCCTGCAATCCATATTTCAGCATAGGTCCATCCACTTCTTTAAGTACGTCTTCTCGCACTTCGATCACGTAGTCTGGCCGGATGCCGATGATCCTACGATCAAAGGCGGCATGATGAATCTTGCATAAGGAGAGACCATTAAAGACTTCTGGATGCCCGCCGGGGTCAGCGTCAGGGATGATATGCGCCGCATCCAACAATTCCCGATGCTTGAGTCGGCACATGGCGCAGTGGGTCCGATAGGCATCCAGCACCCGTTCCCGGAAAGAAGCCTGATGTAATCTGACTTGCACGGCCGCAGTCGCGTATTGGCGCCGCAGCTCTGTGCGTACGGGATCGGCAACTGTTGACTCTAGTGCGATTGCGCTCTCAAACGTCCTTGTTACATCCGCCATGATCGTGAATGTTAAACGCATTGGATCATCGCCGGTTACATAAACCGGCTTGATAGCCTGATAGCGGCCTTGAGCCACGGCAAAGAAATACACCAGCGGTATGTCATTACGCATAGCGTTGCGTAGTCCGACATTGTCGCGGTGATTCGGGTCTGTGCCCCGATACCGATAGGAGAGGCGATGGACATCCTCGAATCGATCAGGGTACGGGCCGTTCATGACGGTGGTGATGGATATTGGGTAATCGCAGCCTTGCGGGGTAAAAATGCCTTGGGGCGACATCAAATGGATTCGCTGCCCACCCAGCTCAAAGCCATCCTGTAGTACCGCTCTGGGTAAAATATCCTCATGTGCTGGTGATACGTGGTCCAGCCACTGGAAGGCTCTCAGCCTGACCTTGGTATCCCACTTTTGTTCCGGCATGCTATTAGCATAGCTGAATTTTTAAGATGTCAGCATAAATATTTGTTCTTCGGAGCATTATAAATGTCAGCTATTAATAATCTTTCTCGGCTTCCAGAAGCT
The DNA here is from genome assembly GCA_049591455.1 of Gammaproteobacteria bacterium. Taxonomy (GTDB): domain Bacteria; phylum Pseudomonadota; class Gammaproteobacteria; order Natronospirales; family REEB76; genus REEB76. Next base: position 106,588 of record JBAWFA010000015.1, on the reverse strand, counting down.
CACGAGCTAGGAACACATCTAGCATTTATTTTTCTTAATGCAGCGATTAGTAGCGAAATAGTCGCTTGCATTCGAATTGGTCATAATCGCAAGAATGAATACGCTAAACGTTATATGATTCTTGGTATTGCAAGAAGGTTACGCGTAATTCAGCAAAATTATTTAGCACTCTACGAAGTGATAGAAAATGATAGAAAAGAGCCACTAAATAATAGTGAGCAGATTAATTTGGATTTACATCTGAATTCACTTTATTTGCATATAAGGGGGGTGCTAGACAATCTTGCATGGGCATTGGAGTTCGAGTTTGTTATCTATCCGTTAGATTTATTGCAGAAGACACCACAAAAAATTGGATTATTTAATGGCGGCTTTATTTCCCGCATAGGAAAACGGTATGTAGCACTGAGCCAGGTACTCAAAAATTATCAGCAGTGGCATGAGGGCATGAAAACTATACGCGACCCGGCGGCGCACAGGATTCCAAATTATGTAGCACCAAGTGTTCTAACACCGGAGGAAGTATTGCTATATCGAGGGTTAGAAAGTAAGGCCAATACGATGTTTAAAAATGGTGACTTTGATGGGGCCATGAAGGTTCATGATGAAATTGATGGATTAGGAAAGTTCGAACCGTTATTTATTGATGAAATAGGAAACACGTATCCGATGCAATTTCAAATAGACGGTGACATTGTTAACATGATCTTATTAATTCGGGCCGTGGCGGAGGAGTTTGCGAATAGCGAATTATGAAATGCTGGGAATAATCGGGAACAGACCACGGCTTATGGCAGGAAACGTTAATATCTCCGCTCCTCGGTCCATCCACTTCCTTAAACATGTTTCATGCAACAATACCGCTCAATCTGAACTCGAAGCCATTCCAAAGAGGAAGCCCATGAAGCAGCTCTCGCACCCGCCGATTTGCTGGCTCACCCTGACTGCGCTCCCGGGATGGTTGTGGGTTGCCGGCTTGCTGGCGTTGCTGTGTCCGCTCACGGTCTGCGCTCAGAACATTCAACTGCATGCGGTTCGCATTCCCAACAGCATTAGCCACTGGCAGCAGTCCGGTTTCGTGGAAATGGAACCACCCGTGAGGTTGCCGACGGACAAGAGCATTCATGAATACGTCATGGTCTGGCTGCGTGTTCCGGCAGGCAAGAACGTCGGCGTGCAGTGGCTTGCTGACCAGAAGCGTTATACCTTGAAATTCCCACCGGGCACCGTGGCCGACCGCATCGATGGCGGCGAAAAACAGATACAAGCGATGTTTACGGTCAATGGCATCTCCGATGTGCGCGGCGCGATGATCGCCGCCAACGGCAAAACATGGTGGCATGTCTACGAGCCGGTTCCCGGCCAATCATCCAAATGGCTGAGTGGTTTCGCATGGCTGCGCACCGGGCCCGCGGGCGACAATCTGGCTGCCGACAGTCTGCTCAAACTCTACTATCCGGGTGCGCCGGCCAAGGCCAAGCAGGAAATGGCGGAGTTTCGCCGGCTCAATCAATGCGGCGCCTGCCACCAGGCTAACCGGCCAGTGCCGACAACCACGACGAAAAGCGGAGATTCGTTTCCGGAGACCGATGCGGACGGTTTCTATCAGCCCATCACGGTGTTGACCGACTCCATGACTTTGGTCAACGATCGGCCCTGGGATTTGAATGCCGACGATCCTTACATCACGGTCTGGTGCGGTAATGACAAAGCCAAGCTGACCACCAAAGGTGATTCGTACCGACGCTATACCTGCCCGGGTAATGTCGCACCTGTCGGCAAGCTCGACATGGTGGCAGCACTGAAACACAAGGACCCCCACGCACTGAAAGTCTGTGCAGCGAGGAAATATCTCTACGCGCACATGGACCAGAAAGGGCGCGAGGCCTTCGCCGGCGGCTTCGCCGAATGCGGGATCCACTGAGTTTGTCGGCACGACTCAAATTCTCGCTGCCGTGGAGTGACACTGCGAATAAATGGGGACAGACTGATCCCAATTATTCATTATTCCTATCTACACCTGTGGCGTAAGATCAAGATCATTCGCCACGCGATTCGGGAGAAGACCGATGCCATCCAATATTCGCTGCAGTCTGTTTGCATTTGCGTGTGCGCTGGGAGTTGCCATCTTGCTGGCACCGGGCACGGCCGCTGCGGCAACCGCACGCACCGATAGCGACGCCCCTGCGACGTGGCGAATCCCGGTCACCCGGAACACTCCTGAATACGCCCGCCTCGCACGCGAAGCGCAGCAGGTCACGATCACCCGCGACAACTGGGGCATCGCGCATGTGCACGGCAAGACCGATGCCGACGCGGTATTCGGGATGATCTACGCGCAGTGTGAAGATGACTTCAGCCGCGTCGAGAACAACTACCTGCTGGCGCTTGGCTGGACCGCGCAGGCAAAGGGCGAGGCGGCCATCTGGGAGGACCTGCGCGAACAACTTTTCATCGACCCGGTGGTGCTGAAGCAGGACTACGCCAAAAGTCCCGCATGGCTGATACAGCTCATGAACGCCTGGGCCGACGGCATGAACTGGTACCTGGCCACACACCCCGGCATCCACCCCGAGGTCATCAAGCAGTACCAGCCGTGGATGGCGCTGGCCTTCACCGAGGGTAGTATCGGCGGCGATATCACCCGTGTGAACCTGGCCAAACTTGCGACGTTCTACGGCGCTGACCGCGCCACTGCATTGGCATTGGCCGATACCAAGCCCGCAACATGGCAAGCGGCGACCGGCTCGAATGGCATCGCGATCGCACCCAAGCTGACTGCCGACGGCCACGCCTTGCTGCTGATCAACCCGCACGTCACCTTCAATTTCCGCGACGAGACACAGATGTCGAGCGATCAGGGACTCGACGCCTACGGCGCCTCGACCTGGGGCCAGTTTTTCATCTATCAGGGTTTTAACAAGCACGTCGGCTGGATGCACACCTCGACCGGCGTCGATGCGGTGGATCAGTTCGCCGAAACCGGCGTCAAGCAAGACGACCGATATTTCTATCGTTTCGGCAAACAACTGTTGCCGCTAAAAACGCGCGTGATCACCATCCGCTACCTCGGCAAGGACGGCACGATGATGTCACGCAGGTTCACTGCGTATTTCGCCCAACCCGGGCCAATCGTCGCGGAGGAAAATGGCAAGTGGATTGCCGAGGCGCTGATGAACGAACCGATCCCCGCACTGGAACAAAGCTGGCTGCGCACCAAGGCCACCGACCTTGCGAGCTACATGAAGATTGCACAACTCCAAGCCAACTCGTCCAACAACACCATCTTTGCCGACGACAAGGGCGAAATCGCGTTTCTGGTGCCGCAGTTCATCCCCAAACGTAATAACCGGTTCGATTACATGAAGCCCGTGGACGGCAGCAATCCCGCCACAGCATGGCAGGGCCTGACGCCGCTCAAGGACATGCCCAATGTGATGAACCCGCCCAATGGCTGGGTGTTCAATACCAACGACTGGCCGTGGACGGCCGCCGGCAAGTACAGCCCGAAAGCTGCCGACTATCCGCAGTACATGGATATGTTCGGCCCGAATCCGCGCAGCAAGCATGCGCTGCTCATGTTGAATGGCGCACGCGATTTCACCAGCGCCAAGCTGATCACCGATGCCTTCGATTCGTATCTGCCCGCGTTCGCACGACTGATCCCGATTCTGGTGAAGGACTACGACGACCTGCCCGCGAGTGACCCATTGAAAGCGAAACTGGCCGGCCCGATCGGGGTGTTACGCCATTGGGATTATCGCTGGGGCATTGCCTCGATCCCGACTTCGGTCGCGGTGTTCTGGGGCGACACATTGTGGGATGAGGTCGGCGCCGACGCTCGTGCCAGCGGCCTCGACTCGCATACTTATGTCATGCGCACGTACGACTACATCGCCGAAAAGGCCACGCCGAAGGTGCGTCTTGCAGCACTCGCCGAAGCGGTCGATAAACTCAAGACGGATTTCGGTTACTGGGGTGTGCCGTGGGGCGAGATCAACCGCTACCAGCGCCTCGATGATTCGATCCAACCGCATTTCGACGATGCCAAACCCAGCATTGCGGTGCCGTTCACTTCCTCACGCTGGGGCTCGTTGGCCTCGTTCGGCGCGCACACGTGGCCCGGTACCAAGAAGTATTACGGTAACGACGGCAATAGCTTTGTCGCGGTAGTTGATTTCGGTCCAAAGGTGAGCGCACGCGCGATCCATGTCGGCGGCGCCAGCGGCAATCCGAAATACCCGCATTTCACCGACCAGGCTGCCCGTTACGTCAGCGGCGATCTCCGCACCGTGTACTTCTGGCCCGATCAACTCAAGGGCCACACAGAACGCGTTTACCATCCCGGTAAATGAGGGAGTTTTGTATTGACACATGACGATATGAGGCAGCAGACTGTTTATTGCATGAAGCGTTGATATCTTCGCTCGGCGCACATGACCGAAAAGGACCGCAAACCCTTCGCCAGCGGCTTCGCCGAATGCAGGATCTGTTAAGGAAGCTCTGATCAATTCCGTTTCCGTCATTCCTGCACAAGCGGGAATCCAGAATAATCAAGAACCTGGGTACCCGCGTTCGCGGGTACGACGAATAAATCAGAGGCTCCTTGAATTACCTCGAATGATCCTGTTGGCTTCCACGACTAAGACAGTATTCCCATTGGTAAGTATTGATGTTGGTGATGCAGTAAACAACGATTTGCGCTTTAATGGTGCAAGCTCACGATCACGCCTATACCGGCGTGACGTAACCCGGAGGTCTCGACCATGATTTTCCATCAACGCCTGTCTATTACATTGCTTCTGAAGAGCCTGCTTTTGCCGCTGCTGGCTGCCGTATCTCTGGCATCGGTCGCAGCGACGACCCAGCCGCCGCCTCCGTCCGCGCAGCCGGTCACGGAAACGCTCTGGGGCCGGAAGGTCACCGACGATTACCGCTACATGGAAAAGCTCGGGCCCAAGACCATCGACTGGATGAAAGCCGAGGGCGCCTATACCCGCGCGCTGATGGATTCGATTCCCGGGCGCGCGGCGCTGGGCCAGCGGGTTTCCGCTTTCACCGGCAGCTTCGACGCGATCTCGGATTACTCGGTCTATGGCGGGCGTGAGTTCTATGAAGAGCGTCAGCCCGGCGCGAACAATTTCGACGTGATGGTGCGCGACGCGCACGGCACGCGCAAAATCGTCGATATCGAAGCGATCATGAAAGCCAATGGTGGCAAGCCCTACGCGGTCAACTATTTCCTGCCCTCATTCGACGGCTCCAAGGTCGCGGTCGGTGTTTCCGAGGGCGGCTCGGAAGCGGCCTCGATCAGCGTTTACGATGCCGCCAGCGGCAAGTTGATCGCCGGCCCGCTGGACCGCGCCGAATTCGGCGCCACCAGCTGGAGCCCGGATTCGAAAACGCTCTACTGGATCCGCCTGAAGAAGCTCGCGCCCGGCGAGAGTCCGCTCGACAAATACAAGGACCCGACCGCAGTCGCCTGGAATCTCGCCTCGGCACCGGTGCCCGTCGCCGGTAATGGCGTTAGCAAGCACGCGACGTTCGCGCCTGACGAGACCCCCGCGATCCAGCTCACGCCCAACTCTCCAATCGCGGTTCTGGCGTCCATCAACGGTGTGCAGAACGAGGTCAAGTTGTGGACCGCTCCGGTGGCTGACGCATCGAACCCGAACGCGCCGTGGAAGCTGTTCGTTGATCGCGACAACGACGTGACTGGATTGGATATTCGCGGCGACCGGATCTTCCTGCTTTCGCACAAGGATGCGTCCAATTTCAAAGTGCTGGAGGTGAAGGCGGGCAAGCCGCTGGCCTCGGCCAAGGTGCTGGTGCCGGAAGCGTCTGGCCGGGTGATCGAAAACATCCACGCCGCCGCCGACGGACTGTATGTGCTGGCGCGAAACGGCGCTTATTCTGATCTGCTGCGTGTACCGACCGGCACCGACAAGATCGAGCACATCGCACTGCCCATCAAGGGCCATGTCGGTGAGGTGTTCAGCGATCCACGCGTGGCCGGCATCACGTTCGAGATTTCGAGCTGGGTCATTCCGCCCACTGAATATCGCTATGATCCCAAGGGCGGCGAGTTTGCCGATCTGCATCTGGGCGTTCACGGACCCATCAACGCGGCGAATTACGTGGTCAGCGATCTTCAGGCCAAGTCGCATGACGGCGTCATGGTGCCGCTGTCGCTGGTCGAGCCCAAAGGCGCCAAGCGGCCCGGCATCGTAGTGCTCGAGGCCTATGGCTCCTATGGCATCACCAATATGGCCGACTTCAGCTCGCGCCGCGCGGTGTTCATGAAGGAAGGCATCGGCTACGGTATCTGTCACGTGCGCGGCAGCGCCATCAAGGGCCAGGCCTGGTACATGGCTGGCAAGGGGCCCAACAAGCACAACACTTGGCAAGACCTGATCGCCTGCGGCAGATATCTCGTGGCCCAGGGCATCACTACCCCGAAGAAACTTTTCATCCTCGGTGGCTCGGCGGGTGGCATCACCATGGGTCGCGCGATGGAAGAGGCGCCCGATCTGTTCGCCGGCGTGATGGACGTGGTACCTGCTGCCAATACGTTGCGCATGGAGTTCACGCCCAACGGGCCGCCTAACATTCCCGAATTCGGAAGCATCAAGACCAAGCAGGGCTTCGAGGATCTCTACGCCATGGATTCGCTGGTGCACGTGAAGAAGGGCACCACTTATCCGGCGATCATGATCTCGACGGGTTTGAATGATCCGCGCGTGGCTACTTGGGTACCGGCGAAATTCGCCGCGGCGATGATGGCCTCTGGCTCGCCCAATCCGGTGCTGTTGCGCATCGATGCGCAGGCCGGTCATGGCATCGGCTCGACCCGCACGCAAAGTGACGAATTGGCGGCCGACTGGATCGCCTTTACCTTGTGGCGCGCCGGACTGCCGGACTGGCAACCGACACTCAATAAGCATTGATCAGCGGCATCTGCACAGCCCCGCGGACGAAATCCCGCGGGGTTTTTTTGGCTGCGAGAATGAGGGGAATTCTTTTGATGGCCGATCCGTAGCCCGAAAAGGAAAACCAATTCAGAATTTTGCAGTACCTGCAATTCATATTTCAGCATTGGTGCATCCACTTCCTTCAGCCAGTAGGTTGGGCTGACGAAGAAAGCCCAACATAATTAAGCTCATTGGGAACCCACAATGAAACGATCCATGTTCGCTGTCTGTTTGGTACTGGCAATCAGCAGTTTGTACGCTCGCGCGGCGACCTGGCAGCCATCGCCAGGGCACACGCAGATGCCGATATGGCCGGAAACAGTGCCGGATGCGCAGCCTGTGCCGGGGCTGGAGTATATGAAGGTGGAGAAAAATGACCTGGTGGCGGGTAAATCTTGGCTTTACGTGGGCAATGTCTCACGGCCTACGATGACGGTGTATTCACCAACGGGAAAGAATACCGGTGCTGCTGTAGTCGTGTTTCCGGGCGGGGGCTTTCAGATACTGGCCATCGATTTGGAAGGCACGGAAGTGTGTGACTGGTTGACGTCCATCGGGGTCACCTGTGTGCTGCTGAAATATCGTGTCCCGAGTGAGCCTTATGTCTGGAAATGCGATTGTCGTCCGCGCAATCTTTCGATATCGGTACCATCGCTGGAGGACGCACAGAGAACCGTGAGGCTGGTGCGCTTTCATGCTGCGCAATGGCACATCAATCCCCACAAGATTGGAGTAATCGGTTTTTCGGCAGGCGGGTATCTGGTGGCGGAAATCAGCACGGACTTTGCACACCGCCTGTACACGCCTGTAGATGCTGCCGACAAGAAGAGTGCCCGCCCAGATTTTGCCATGGCGATTTATCCGGGCCACCTCGCGACTGATGATGGCAAGTTGAATCCCAATGTTCCGGTCACCCGTGAGACGCCACTCACGTTTTTAGTGCAGGCCGAGGACGACGACGTGGACGGCGTGAAACAATCACTGGTTTACTACACCGCGCTGAAGAACGCTGGGGTTCCCGTTGAAATGCATTTGTATGCGCACGGCGGGCATGCGTTTGGGCTGCGGCGCACAAAACTTCCGATTACACGCTGGCCCCGGTTGGCGGCGCAGTGGTTGAAAACAATCGGAATGATTCCGGAATAGATATCAAAATCGATAATAGCAATACAGGCAGACCACGGTTTATCGCATGAAGCTTTCGTATCGCCGCTCCAGCGAATCTTTCGATAGATATCACCGCACGTCAGTGCGACGTTAATAACGAACTACGCTAGTACGCTTAATCCGGGCGCCTTCCACGCTGATGATATTTCCCCCCACCGGACATTTACCGGGCTGGTTGAAGGAAGTAACGATGTCGTAACAGAAGATCAACTGCATATGTACAGTTTTACCCGCATAACCTGGAGGCGGTGGCGGCAGGATAGCGCCGGATATGGTGTCGATGGAAATTTGATCCAAATCCTTATGCCCGCTGGATTTGGCGACTGCAATATTGAGCGCTTTGCCATCCAGATAGTCGAAATCCACGGTCGTGATTCCCATGTTTCCTTTCAAGATTGCATCCCTGGTATAGCCTTTCTTGCTGTCTATAGCTGCATTCAAGTCGTACTCGAACGTCTCATACGGTGTAAACATCTCGAGCCGTAACTCGAATTCATGGGCTTGGTCGGTATGAGCTCCGAAGGGTTTGGGTACCTTCGCCGTAACCACCTGCTGAAGCAGCAGCTTATCCAGCGCGGGGTCGCCCGTGCTGGTGACGATCACCGGATCTTTGATGGCCCCGTTATCGAACAGGAACTTCAGCGTTCCATAAATTCGGGGTGTGGCCGAACTAGACGCATTGGCAGGGAGGCGCACCACGGACTGCATGGCAGTTAACATCTCCGCTTGCCAATACGGATTCATCCAGTAGGACGTCGTGGCGTACAAGTTTGGCGGTGGTGTGCCGCGAGGCGGCCTGGAGCCGCAGGCGCTTAACGCGCAAGTCAGTATAAAGACGGCCTGAAATTGGTATCCGTGCATACAGCTAAATACTCCTGCCAGCATCCGGAATAATAGGGGGTAGTTCAGGCTACGATTTGCTTCAAGATGCTTTGGCATGTTCGCTCCCGCGCTTCTCTCGATGGGCGATGTAAATCTTACATAAGGATAGACCATCGGCAACTTTCCGTATGTCCATAGGGTAGGTTCAACGTGAGGCTGAATGGGGTCTGGTGCTTGTGCTGGTACGCGTTAGTTAATAGAGTGCAGCCTCAGAATCCGGCCTCCAGGAGAACTTCGTCATGAAAGCCCGTCTTTGCGTCCTGCTCGTTGCCCTGTTCCTGAATGTCGGCGCGCTCGCACAAACAATCACGCAGCCCGCTGACCTGGATGCCTATGTGCACAAAGCCATGGCCCAGTGGCGGGTACCGGGCCTGGCAGTGGCCATCGTCAAGGACGGTAAAGTGGTGTTTGCGCGCGGCTATGGCGTGCGCGAACTGGGTAAGCCCGGCAAGGTGGGCGCGGATACGCTTTTCACCATCGGTTCTGTGTCCAAGCAATTTACGGTGGCGGCTCTGGGCACGCTGGTTTCGGCCGGCAAGCTCCAATGGGATGCGCCGGTGACCCAATACCTGAAGAATTTCCAGCTCAGCAGCCCGTATGTCACGCAGAACATTATGCTGAGCGATCTGCTCAGTCACCGCAGCGGATACTGCGATCCGCAGGGGATGTGGTACACCGCCGACGACACTGCAGCCAACGTGATCCAGCGGTTGCGTTACCAGACGCCCGACTACGGTTTCCGGGCGCATTTCTGCTACAACAACACCATGTATCTCGCGGCCAGTCTGTTCATTCCCGCGATCACGGGCGAGAGCTGGAACGATTATGTGGCGCAGCATCTGTTCGCGCCGCTCAACATGACGCGCACCGACACCACGGAAGCGGCCGTTGAGGCCGCGACCAACGCCGCGATTCCGCACGCGAAAGTAGACGGCAAGGTCGAGGTCATCCAGCGCTACTGGGCGAACAACATGGACGTATTCGCGCCTGTGGGTGGCATCAACTCGAGTGTGGACGATATGAGCCACTGGCTGGAGATGCTGCTGGCCGATGGGAAATACGACGGCAAGACAGTGCTGGACCCCGACGTGATCCACACCATGGAAACACCACAGATACCAATCCCGGCACACACCTGGATCGGGGATTGGCTGCGCACGCAGACACCGGACAGCCACTTCTACGCCTACGGTTTCGGTTTCATGCTGCAGGATTACGGCAAATACAAAGTGGTCTGGCACGCGGGCGATATCAACGGCATGGCTACGGCCATGGCGCTGGTGCCGTCCGAGCATTTGGGCGTAATCGCGCTTTCGAACATGGATCAGAATCGCGCACCGGAAGGCGTGGTATTCCATGTGCTGCAGTCCTACCTGGGGCTGCCGCACTTTGATGTGAGCCAGGCGATGTACGATGCCAGGCAGAAGGAAAACGCCAAAGACAAGATGGCCCAGGAGAAGTTGGCGGACACGCGCCAAAAAGGCGCGCGGGCGCCGCGGCCGTTATCCGCCTATGCAGGTGCTTATCAGGATGATTTTTACGGCACGGCTCACGTGAGCGTGGAGCAGGGGCATCTGGTGTTGCGACTCGGCAACCCGCGTTTCACGGGTAATCTCGAACCCTGGCATGACAACACGTTCCGGGTGACCTGGCGTGACCACTATTACGACAAGAACTACGTGACGTTCGACCTGGATGCTTATGGCAAACCCGACAAACTGAGCTTCGCGCTCATGCCGCTTCATTACCAGCGAGTGGAGAATCCGGCAGTTGCCGCGTCACAGAACTAGGAAGCAGGGGGGGCGAAGAACAGTTGTCAAACTGAACCGGCTCCGTTTCCGGGAACTTCCGCGAGTCCGTGCAAGTCGGAATTCGGGAGAATAGGGTTTCTGGCAATGATAATGCACAGTCTGCCTTCAAAGCCATTTCATAGGAGATTTCCATGAAACGTTTCGCTTATGCCTGCCTGCTGCTTGCGCTCGCGCCTTTGGCTGCCTCGGCAGCTTCTATGACGATCCAGTTGCGGGATTACCGGTCGCTGGTGCGGATTGACTCGCCGCGGTTTTCGCCCGACGGCAAGCAGATCGCGTTCATGACGGTACGCTCGGACTTCGTTCACGACCGCTACGATGCGGCATTGCGCGTGATGAATATCGCCGACGGTAAATCACAAGTGCTGGCACGGGGTATGAAGGATATGAAGATGCCGCGCTGGTCGCCGGATGGAAAGACCCTCGCGTTTACGGCCAAGGTGGGCAAGCGCAAAGCTCAGATATATACAGTGTCGGCGGCGGGTGGCACGCCGGAGGAACTCAGCGATGCGGACAATGGCGTCCAGCAGTTCGCCTGGAGCCCGGACGGGAGCGCGATCGCGTATGTCACCCCGGATGATTCGCCGCTGAGCAAGAAGGATCGGCGCACCCACCATGATCTCTTCATCATCCATGACGACGACTATCTGATCAGCAAGCCGGCCGTGCCCTCGCACATCTGGCTGCTTGAGGTGAAGAGCGGCAAGGCGCGTCAGTTGACGCATGGCGATACCAGCGTGCTGGAGGCGGCACCGCCGTTCGGCGGAGGCGTCTCGGCACCCGCGTGGTCGGCGGATAGCCATTGGATTGTGTACACCCAGCAGGCCAACGCCAACGACAGCGATTCTGACCGTACGCGCATCGTCGCGGTGAATGTGGCGAGTGGCGACGAGCATCCGATCACAGACAAACTCAGTTATGAGTACACGCCGCGCTTCGCACCGCGGGGCGATGCCATCGCTTATCTATATATACATGGACCGGGCGCGGTCAGCGACATGGACCTGTTCATCGGCTCGCCTAACGGCGGCGCAGCACGCGACATCAGCGCCGATCTGGACCGCAACCTGCTCGCCGATTTCGCCTGGCTGCCCGACGGCAGCGGCGTGGTGGTGATGGCGGATGATTACGTCGGTGTGAATGCCTATGTTCAGCCGCTGCATGGCAAAGGCCATGTGCTGAATCTGGAAGGAATGAATGCACTGAGCATGGCCATCTCGTCTCAGGGCGCACTGGCCTTCGTCGCCGACAGTGCCACGCAGGCACCGGAGCTGTATCTGCTGCGCACAGTGGACGGCCGTCCGGCACGCCTGACTGATTTCAACAGCCGGTTTGCTTCCTATACATGGCCGCGCAGCATCGAGGTGCAGTGGCGCGCACCGGATGGGCAGTTCAACGACGGCATCCTGACCTATCCCAACGGTTACACGTCGGGCAAACGCTACCCGCTGGTGGTGTATAGCCACGGCGGCCCGCAAGCCTCTTCGAGCAAAGGCTTTGACACCAATGAGATTGGCCCGCTGCGCGACCTGTTTGCGGCGGACGGGTACTTGGTATTCGAACCCAACTACCGCGGCAGCGACAATCTCGGCAACGCGCACGTGCATGCGATCTTCCGCGATCCCGGCAACGGTCCGGACAGCGACGTGATCTCGGGCATCAAGAAGCTGGAAAAGGATGGCCTCGTGGATGAATCCCGCATCGCCGCGGTCGGCCACTCCTACGGCGGGTACATGACGGCCTGGCTGATCTCGCATCAGCACTTCTGGCGCTGCGCGGTGGTGGCCGACGGTGCGGTGGACTGGACCGAGGAATACGAACTCTCTGCCGCCGGTAACCTGGCCTGGACGCGCGACTCACTGGGCGGCGGCCCGTGGGACAAGGACAGCGCCGCGTTGTACCGCAACGGCTCGCCCATTACCTACGCCGGCGACATCACGACGCCGACGCTGATCCTTTCGGGCACCGACGACACCACCGTGCCGATCACCGAATCGTTCGCGCTCTATCATGCACTTGCTAGCCGCAACGTGCCGGTGAAGTTCATCGGCATCCCCGGCGCGCACCACTCGCCGCAGGACCCGGTGCACCGCGAGCTGTACTACCAAGCCATCAACGAGTGGGTGGTCAAGTACCTCGGTTCCTGAACAGTACTTGTATCAGGCTTTGCTACCTACACTGCGCCGCTTATTTGGCGTTCCGTTTGCATATGGAGATTTCGCTGTACAGTGCTATCTTTAATCATCGGGGCTAGGCCACGGGCAGGAGTAGCAGATGGCCAGAAATATCGCGATTTTTGCGGACGGTACCTGGGAGAGCAATGAAGCCGCCAATCCCACCAATGTAGTCAAACTTCAGGCGGCGCTGTTGCCGCAGGATGCGTCTGGTAATCCACAACTCTCCTGCTACCAGATCGGACTGGGTTCGGAAGGTATGCAAGCGTGGCGTGTGCTGAGTGGTGCCACCGGCGCGGGTCTGAGCGAAAACGTCCAGGATCTCTACGGCTACTTGGTACTGAATTACCAGCCGGGTGACAAGCTATATCTGTTCGGTTTCAGCCGCGGCGCCTACACGGTGCGCAGCCTCTCGGGGCTGATACGCAGTGCTGGCATTCTGCGGCCGGAAAATTACAGCCGTATCAAGGAAGCTTACGCTTTATATATCAGTCGTGGACTGGAGACTCATCCGCGCGCGGTGCATTCGCGCAATTACCGCCAGGCCTATTCATGGCCGGAATTCGCGGAGCCACACGATTTCATTATCCATTTCATCGGCGTTTGGGACACGGTAGGTTCTTTAGGTATCCCCGACACGCGCGTGGAAGCGCTGGTGGAACGTTTCCACGACACGGACCTGAGTACCTTCACGCATTACGCCTATCAGGCGCTGGCAGTGGACGAACGCCGCAGTACCTTCGTGCCGTGTATATGGACCCAGCAGGTGGATGCACCGGCGACGCAAGTGCTGGAACAAGCCTGGTTCGCGGGCGTGCATTGCGATGTGGGCGGGGGTTACAAAGAAGACGGCTTGTCCAACGACACACTCGCCTGGATGTGGCGGCGGGCGGAGCAAGCGGGACTGAGACTGGACCAGCAACAATGTCCGAAACCGAATCCTTTCGATGTATTGCACAATTCTGTGACGGGCGTGTTCAAGGTACTCAGCTGGTTTGGCGCTGGTGTCCGCAAGATCGTCCTTAAGCAGCCGCTACCTGCTCCCAATACCAACCAGGGCATCCACGAATCGGTAAAAGCCCGTTTCGACAGGCAGGACTCAAATTACCACCCCACGAATCTCGAGATGTATCTGAAGGACCCGAAGTTTGTCTATGTCAATGATTAGCCAAACACGCAGGCGCTCTGCCGGCTGGTATGGACGCAATCTGTTTCAAAGGGGATCATGCGGCTGAAAGGCCGCTTTAACAATCAACTAAGGAGATTTAATCATGAGAGTCGTAGACAGTCATTGGCGTTTTGCTGTCTCCCTGGGCGGTACACTGGCGGCCGGTCTACTGCTGGCGATGGTGACCATGCCGGCGCAGGCGGCACCAAAGGCGTCATCGGGACCAGAATGGATTTATCCGGTGATTCCTGGCGTCGGCGGTGTGCATCCGCGCCCTGATCTGCCGGTGCGCCCGGACCCGAAAGTGGATTACAAAATTTTTGTGGATATCATCAGTGATGATCGAGATCCGGCAGGGCATTACGACGCGCTGGTGCGCCTGTCCCGGCTGGTCAACCTGATGGCCTACGCCAAAGTGCCAGCAGAGCACGTGCATATAGTGGCGCTGTTCGACAGCAAGTCGGGTTATGCGGCTTTGACCAATGCTTTTTACCGTCACCGCTTCAATGGTGATAATCCGAATCTGGCCATCGTGCATGCGCTCAAGAAAGCCGGAGTTAATCTGCTGATTTGTGGCCAGGGTTTGGCCGAGAGCAATTTACCCGACAGCGCGGTAAACCCGGATGTCACCATCACTCTATCGGCTCTCACCGATGCGGTGATCTACGGCCAGCAGGGTTATATCTACATGCAATTGTGAGGCTTACGGGAACAGCGGGCGGTTCCACGTCACCCTGTAAAAGAGTAATACATGTCCTACGCGCGTGTGCTTTTACTCACTGCGCTGACCATGATCGCCTTCGCGGGCAATTCCCTGCTTTGCCGGGCCGCGCTTGGACATTCCGACATCGATGCCGCCAGTTTCACGACCATCCGCTTGATTTCCGGAGCCCTGATGCTGTGGTTGATCGTGCAAATCAGGCGCGGCTCCCGCGTTGGCAAAGGCAGTTGGCGATCCGCAGCAGCATTATTCATCTACGCCGCCGGATTTTCGTATGCCTATATCACCTTGCCGGCATCCACTGGCGCTTTGCTGCTGTTCGGCGCTGTCCAGGCCACCATGATCGGCTATGGAATCTGGACAGGCGAACGCCTGCGCTACATACAACTCGCCGGTCTTATTCTGGCATTCGCGGGGCTGATCGGTCTGTTGTTGCCAGGTGTCACGGCACCGTCGCTGTTGGGTTCTGTATTGATGCTGGGTGCCGGTGTGGCCTGGGGTGTCTATTCCTTGCGCGGCCGGGGCGCGGGCAATCCCATCGCAGTGACCGCAGGCAATTTCCTGCGCACGGTGCCGATTGCGATTGTGTTGAGCGCCGCGACGTTCAAGGGAATATCCATGGAAGCCGACGGATTCTGGTATGCGGTGGCGTCGGGCGCGTTGACGTCGGGACTGGGATACGCAATCTGGTATACGGTATTGCCTGCATTGAAAGCCACCAGCGCCGCCACGGTGCAACTCAGCGTCCCGGTGATCGCGGCCCTGGGCGGCGTGCTACTGCTGGGCGAGCATATCAGCCTGCGCTTGGTATTGGCATCCATCGCCATCCTGGGCGGCATCGCGTTGGTGATCCTGGAGAAGCGTTCTGCGTATAGCGTACGACAATTGGATGCTAAGGGGTAAAATCCGAGCTTGCAAAAATATGGTACCCCCTCACCCTAACAGTCTTCCACTAGGGCAGAGGGCGTAGGAAACAAAAATCATTTTTGTTTTAATGCTCTTTGGCTCCGGCAGAAATGCATGATGACTACCAACGACAACAATCACAGTTTCGGAGGAGCCTGCACCTGCAAGTCGGTGCGCTATCGCAAGAGCGACAAGTTGCAGTTTACGAAGACAGACAAATAATAATGAATTCAATAATTGCCAACGCGATCTCATGGGTAATCAGGCTATTGATTTTGGCCCTGGTCTTATCGGCAGTGTGTTTCGGCGTACTTGCTTGGAGAGTAAAGCCTGTAGCTGCCGCCGTGTGTCCGCAATGTTATGGCTTTGAGAAAAGTGCAGAAAAAGTGTATGTGCAACGCGGGATGACTGATGAAGAGCAGTCGTTGGTGAAGCGCAATCTGACACTTGCATATGATCACATTCGTGAGTTCTATGGGAATATCGGAAATCACCCACGGATACTGATTTGCGCAACACAGGAGTGCATCGGCAGATTCGGTGGAAATGATGCCGCTACTGGTTCAGTCGGGTCATATGTGCTGCTGTTGGGACCAAAAGGCATCAACGTGATCGATATCTCGCACGAGCTGTCTCTTATGGAAGTTTCAGGCCGTATCGGCTTGTATCATTCACTTATGGGTGCGGTGCCGGCATGGTTTGATGAGGGTGTCGCAGTGGTGGTGTCGGGTGCGCCAGAGTTTACCGCGTTGGCAAGCTCTGGCCAGAACGGTTGCCGACATGAATTCACCGAGGATTTACCTGCCGACAAGACGAAATGGATTGAGGAAGCAAGCGAGTATCCATTCATCTACGCACAAGCGGGATGCCGCGTGGCAGAGTGGATGGCAAGCCGAGGCGGTAGTTCCGCCGTAACACGGTTGCTTACCAGGGTTGCGAATGGCGAAACGTTTGAGCGGGCATATGCCGGACATTAAAACTTAGTTGATGGCTACGTATAATAATCAAGTCTTCGAAGGCGGCTGCACCTGCCGTGCGGTGCGCTATCGCATGATCAGCAAACCACTGTTCGTGCATTGCTGCCATTGCCGCTGGTGTCAGCGCGAAACAGGATCAGCGTTTGTACTGAACGCCATGATTGAAGCGGATCGAGTAATCTTGTCGAAGGGTGAAATTGATGTCGTCAATACGCCATCGAATAGCGGCAAGGGACAGAAGATCAGCCGCTGTCCGGTGTGCCATATTGCGCTTTGGAGCAATTACGCCGGAGCGGGTGATGCCATCCGTTTTGTGCGGGTCGGCACGCTCGATGAACCGGATCGCCTGCCGCCGGACATCCACATCTTCACTTCCTCCAAACAGCCTTGGGTCGTGTTGCCTGCCGGCAAACCCGCAGTTGCAGAGTATTACGACCGTGATGTCTATTGGCCCAAGGCAAGTCTTGAGCGTCGGGCCGTTTTGATGGCGGCTGTCGCCAAGCGCTGAGCGCACTCAGCGCAGGGGATAGGCCCAGTCCAGATAGTTGTCATTAAAAGGTAATCGAAAGTGAGCGGCACCGAACCAGTCACCATCCAATGCCCCTACTGCGGGGAAACCATCGAGATCATCGTAGATTGTTCGGTGGAGAACCAGCGCTATATAGAAGACTGCCAGGTGTGCTGCCGGCCCATGGATGTCGCGGTTGTCGTTGACGAAGTCGGGACGCCGGGCGTCGAAGTCTCACAGGAAGACGACACCTGAGGTGAAGGGATCCGGTTCAATTTTTGCGGCACTCACTAAACGGTTTCGTCTTGCGGTATCGTCGCGGTGTCTTCGGGGGACGCGGCCGCGGTTTTCTTGGCCAGTTTCTTCGCGCGTTTGTCGTCTTGTTTCTTCTTCCTGGCCAAGTCGCGCTGCCGCTTGTCGAATTGATAGTTAATCTTGGCCACTGGCACCCCTTCCTGTTGATGTTGGAGTATAAGGCAAGCAGAGCAACAATAACGTCGTGAAACCCGATAATCCATTATTATCCGATATCCAACTCTCGCTGGGTGGCCTCGAACCAGCGCAGCCGACCGACCGGCTGTTTTTCGCAATTTTTCCCGACCCAGGTACGGCGGCGCGTATCACGGCACTGGCGCGAGCACTGCTCAGTGAAAAATATTTACGCGGCAAACCGTTGCGGCCGGAACGCCTGCATGTGACACTGCATCACCTCGGCGATTACGCAGGATTGCCGCAGGATGTGGTTGTCTCGGCCAAAGCGGCGGGCAATCGGGTCAAATGCTCCGTGTTCGACGTGGCCTTCGACAAGGTATCGAGCTTTTCCCGTCAGCCCCGCAACCGTCCTTTTGTGTTACTCAGCAGCGCGGACCTTCAGCCCTTGCACGCGCTCCGATGGGAAATAGGCGAATGCATGGCGGTTTTCGGATTAGGGCGTTTAGTTGAAAATGCGTACACGCCACACGTCACTTTGCTTTACGATGATAAAGAGCTGAAACCGCAATCCATCGAGCCCATCCGCTGGACGGTGAGCGAATTTGTCCTGATCCACAGTCTGCTTGGCCGAACCGAGCATCGCGTCCTCGGACGCTGGCCGTTGCAATCCGCGCCATAACCGGTTGTGTCATTCCTTATTTGTCTGATGGACCTGGGTACTAAGGCAGCTCTTGGCCTGCAACGCGTCTGCGGGTAAAGTGCGCATCCCGTGCCGGGCGACCGGCCAGCCCAACCAGTACGAGGAATAGCTGATGTTACGCACTGTGACGTTTACTCTTATCGGTGCGCTGGCCTTTGGCGCGTCCACCATGACTTTTGCCAGCGAGAATACCTCCATGCCCCCGACTGATCCTGCCAAGACCAACCCCTTCTTTGCGCCCAGCACGCTGCCGTTCCAGGCGCCGCCTTTTGACAAGATCAAGGACAGCGATTTTCAGCCGGCTTTTGAAGCAGGCATGAAGCAGCAGCTCGCCGAGGTGAACAAGATTGCCAACAATACTGCCCCGCCGACGTTCCAGAACACGCTGGTGGCGCTGGAAAAGAGTGGTCAGTTGCTGACCCGCGTGAACCAGGCGTTCAACGTGCTCACCGGCGCCAATACCGATCCCGAGTTGCAGAAAGTGCAGGAGATGGAAGCGCCCATGTTGGCCGCAAATCAGGACGCGATTTATTTGAATGCCAAACTGTTCAAACGCATCCAGACGATTTACAAGCAACGTAACACGCTCAAGCTGGATCCGGAATCTCACCGCTTGATTGAGTATTACTATCAGGAGTTCGTGCTGGCGGGCGCCAAGTTATCGCCAGCGGACAAGGCCAAACTCAAGAAACTGAATGAGGAGAAAGCGATACTCAGCGCACAGTTTGTCAACAAGCTGCTGGCCGGTACCAAGGCAGGCGCGCTGGTGGTTGGCAACAAGGACGAACTCGCCGGTCTCTCGCAGGGCGAGCTGGATGCAGCAGCTCAGGCCGCCAAGGCCCGTGGCTTGGACGGTAAATGGGTGATCCCGCTGCAGAACACCACTCAACAGCCTGATCTGCAATCCCTGACGAATCGCGCCACACGTGAGAAATTGTTTGAGGCTTCGTGGATGCGCACTGAGCGTGGTGACGCCAACGACACGCGTAACATCGTCGCGAGGCTTGCCAAGATTCGTGCCGAGCAGGCCAAGCTCCTGGGCTATCCGGATTTCGCCGCCTGGAAACTCCAGGATCAGATGGCCAAGACGCCCGCGAATGTTGATAAATTCCTCAATCAGCTGATTCCTGCCGCCACCCGCAAGGCGCAGGAAGAGGCGGCTGAGCTCCAGAAGCTGATCTATAAGGATGGCGGCAAGTTCAAGCTCGAACCGTGGGACTGGGAGTTTTATGCCGAGCAGTTGCGCAGGCAGAAATATGCGCTGGATGAATCCGAAGTCAAACCGTATCTGGAACTGAACAACGTGCTGGGGAACGGCTTGTTCTATGCGGCCAATCAGCTGTACGGCCTGACCTTCAAGGAACGTCACGACATCCCGGTGTATCAACCGGATGTGCGCGTGTTCGAGGTGTACGACGCAGACGATAAACCATTGGGCTTGTTCTATTGCGATTACTTCAAGCGCGACAACAAGTCGGGTGGCGCCTGGATGGATAACATGGTCACCCAATCCAAACTGCTGGGCCAGTTACCGGTGATCTACAACGTTGCGAACTTCACCAAGCCGGCACCCGGCCAGCCCGCATTGATCAGCATGGATGACGTGATCACCATGTTCCACGAGTTCGGCCACGCCCTGAACGGCTTTTTCGCGGATCAGGAATATCCGAGCCTGTCGGGTACCAATACCGCGCGCGACTTCGTGGAATTCCCTTCGCAGTTTAACGAGCACTGGGCGCTCAATCCCAAAGTGCTGGCGCATTATGCCGTCAATTACAAGACCGGCCAGCCCATGCCACAGGAACTGGTGGACAAGGTTCGCAAGGCCCGGGTTTTTAACATGGGTTACAACATGACCGAAGCACTGGCCGCTGCAGATCTCGACATGCAGTGGCACTTGCTGCCGGCCAGCGCACCGTTGCAGAATGTGGACCGGTTCGAAACCGCGGCACTGAAAAGGACCCATCTGTACATGCCGGAAGTGCCTACCCGCTATCGCTCCAGCTACTTTCTGCACATCTGGGCCAACGGCTATGCGGCGGGTTACTATGCCTATTCATGGACACAGATGCTGGCGGATGACGGCTACGGCTGGTTCCAGGAACACGGCGGCCTGACGCGCGCCAACGGTGACCGCTTCCGCGAGATGGTGTTGTCGCGTGGCAATACCGAGGACCTGGCGAAGGTGTACCGCGACTGGCGCGGCCGCGACCCCATCATCGAGCCGATGCTGGAAGATCGTGGGTTGAAATAAGGGGAGGGTTGAAAGTGTTAAAATCAGGGCTGACTTATGCCGGCACGCGGTCCACTGATACGGACGACAGGAGAGAGCAGCCATGCTTTACAAGGGCAGTTGTCATTGCAGAAAAATCGCCTACGAAGTGGAGGGCGACATTGGCGAGGTGACACAATGCAATTGCTCTATCTGCAGCCGCCGGGGATATTTGATGTGGTTTGTACCGCGCGACAAGCTGCATCTCAAGACGCCGGAATCAAACATGAGGCATTACACCTTTAACAAGCATCACATCAAGCATTATTTTTGTCCGACCTGCGGGTGTGCGCCCTTCGGTATGGGCAAGGACAAAGCGGGAAACGAGACAGTGGCGGTGAACGTGCGTTGCCTGGAAGGCGTAGGTATCGAGACGCTCAAGGTCAATCACTTCGACGGCCGCAGCCTCTAATATTGGTTAAATTTGGTTCATGTAATTGAAATGTCACCATAGAGAGACATACGCGTCAGTCAACTGCATCACAGGCTTTGCGTTAACAACCCTGGAGAGTCACTAAAGTGGAGATAAAGACCATGAATATCAAACGGATCACTCCGGCGATTTTCATCGCAGCTTTGCTCGTCGGGCCGATGTTGGCCGTTCCGGCAATATCCTCAGCCCAGGTGAGCATGGGTATTTCAGTCAATATTGGGCCGCCACCGTTGCCCGTTTACCCACAGCCTTATGCCCCGGCCGCGGGCTATATCTGGACGCCCGGGTATTGGGCCTATGGCACGTATGGCTATTACTGGGTGCCCGGCACTTGGGTTCTGGCACCCGCCGTCGGTTTACTCTGGACCCCGGGTTGGTGGGGTTGGTACGGCGGGTTCTATAGATGGAACGCCGGGTACTGGGGTCCGCACGTTGGTTACTACGGCGGCGTCAACTATGGCTATGGTTATGCAGGTGCAGGGTATGAGGGCGGCTATTGGAGAGGCCACGACTTTTACTACAACCGCGCTGTGAGCAATGTGAACGTTACAGTGATTCACAACACTTATAACCGCACGATAATCAACCGGTCAGAGGACCGTGTTAGTTACAACGGAGGTCCTGGCGGGATCAACGTCCGGCCGACTCGTGCGCAGGAAAGCTACGCCCACGAACGGCATACTCCGGCCACGGCCACGCAAATGCGTCAGGAGAACCTCGCCAGGAGTAATCCCGCGCAACGGTTCTCCGAGAATCACGGCAGGCCGGATATCGCTGCTACCGCCCGGCCCGGGAAATTTACCGGCACCGGCGTGGTACGCATGAACCGCACGAAGGGTTCTTATGACTACAAACCTGCCGCGCACAACACCAGGGTGCAGCGGCCGGCTTCACGGAATACACGGCGTACCGCGAAACCTCCGACCATGCGGCCTGAGAATTCCAATACCGAAAGACGCGAAGAAGCCGCACCGCGCCCTCAGGAACGTGCACCACAGCCCCAGGAGCGCATGCCGCGTCCTGAGGAACGTGCATCACAAGAACCCCAGGAGCGCATGCAGCGTCCTCAGGAACATCAGAAATCCAAGAATGATCGCAAGCCAAAGGATAATGGCAAACCACCGCGCTAGGGAGCTGCACCGATACTGAAGATCCCTCGTCAGATTGGCCTTGAGACTCGTTCAATTCGAAACCCGGAAATAGCATTTCCGGGTTTCTCTTTATCTGCGGCAAGCCAGTTTGATTGTGAAATTCTGTATGCTTGTCGTGTCTGCTTAACAACTCGTTTTCCCGAAGCTGCTAAACGGGCGTTTCAGATCCCAGGCGTTCCCGTTGTAGCAACTCCGGAAACCACCACATCCACAGCCCCACTGCGGCGAGCGTGCCGAGGCCGCCGATCAGCACCGCCGGCACCGTGCCGAACCAGGCGGCGGTGACGCCGGATTCGAATTCGCCGAGCTGGT
Organism: Gammaproteobacteria bacterium; assembly: GCA_049591455.1. Lineage (GTDB taxonomy): Bacteria > Pseudomonadota > Gammaproteobacteria > Natronospirales > REEB76 > REEB76. The sequence continues at coordinate 84,003 of JBAWFA010000015.1, read as the reverse complement.
TCGAGGTGGAGATGAACATGGCGTTGACCGCGCTCACGCGCCCGCGCATGTCGTCGGGCGTCTCCAGTTGCACCAGCGTGCCACGGATCACTACGCTCACCATGTCGAATGCGCCCAGCGCACAAAGCGTGGCGAGCGACAGCAGGAACGAAGTGGACAATGCGAACACCAACGTAGCGAGACCAAATCCAGCCACGCTTGTGAACATGATTTTGCCCACGCTGTGACGCAGAGGGCGGCGTGCCAGCCATACGGACATTGAGAGCGCTCCGACCGCGGGTGCGGCCCGCAGCAGGCCGAGTCCCCATGGGCCGGTGTGCAGAATATCGTGTGCAAATGCCGGCAGCAGCGCGGTGGCACCCCCCAACAGAACCGCAAACAGATCCAGCGAAATCGCGCCGAGGACTACCGGTTGGCGACGAATGTATCCGATGCCGGCGAACACGGTCTTGAGTGTGCGCGGTTCATGCGTGGCCGGCGGTGGCAACGGTGACATGCGCCAGAACAAGAATGCCGCACTGAAATACAAACACGCCGAGATTGCATATACCGTGCCGGGACCGGCGAGATACAGAAAGCCGCCGAGTGCTGGCCCCACCATGATGGTCATTTGCCCTGCCGAGGCGCTCGTGGCCATGGCGCGCGGCAGTAGTGCAGGCGATACCAGACCCGGCAGCAGTGCTTGGCGCACCGGAAACTCAAAGGCCTTGCCGATGCCAATTACCAGTACCAGCACCAAAATGACATTCTCGTTGAGCCAGTGCAGGAAACTGCCAGCGGCGAGCAACGCGAGCGCCAAGCCTTGCAGCCATTCTGCGGCGAGCAGGATGCGGCGCCGCTCGTAGCGATCGGCCAAGTGGCCGGCGGGCAGCATCAGGAGCAGCGAGGGCAGAAATTGCGCCAAACCGATGAGACCGAGATCCAGCGTACGGTGGGTGAGGGCGTAGATCTGCCAGCCGACCGCAACCGATAGCATCTGGTAGGCAAAACCGGCGGCCACGCGCGCGCACCAGTATTGCCGGAACGGGCGGTGTCTCAGCAAAGATACGTCGGCGTTCGCGGAAGTAACGGGGGACATGGGGACGCGCAGTTTAACAGCGCCGTTTGCCGAATGCAGACGGGACCAATTTGTACTGTGGTCGGTAGCCGGCAGTAATACGCTGCTGGGGTACGCCTGTAGTGTAATCAGAGTGAATCTTTTGACTGCCGATGTTGCGGCTGAGCGTTGAGTCGCTCGGCCTCGCTGCAATGGGCGAGGATGCTCGCGCGCACTTTATCGCGCAGCGTTCGCGCATCATCGCCGCGCTTACCGGCGGCCATGATCGGCGCCAGCAATTCCACTTCCACCCGTCCCGGGTGCGGCCAGGGAGTTTCACCCGGTAAAATGTCGCGTGCTCCGCGGATTACTACCGGCACCACGGGGATGCCGGCACGGGTGGCCGCCAGGAACGCGCCCAGATGAAAGGAGCGCAGCCCCGGTTCGGGTCGGAACGTGCCTTCCGGAAACACGCCGAGCGATACACCGTCCCGCGCCAACTGGATCAGGCGGGTAGCGTCGCTGAGCGCTGCCCTGGTATTAAAACGCTCTACGAATTCCGAACCGAGACGCACCAGCAGCCATCCCACCAAGGGTGCTTTCATGGCTTCCCGCTTGATCACGAACCCGAATCGCGGCGGCAGGGCTGCGGTCAGCAGGGGACCGTCCAGATAGGTGGCGTGGTTGGAAGCCAGGAAACAGGAGCCGGGAGGCAGGAGCTCCAGGCCAACGACCCGCAGGGGGATTCCGGCCAGGTAAAAAAGCGCTCTGGCGGCCCGGTGGGCTGCCCGGCGACGGCGTTCCCGGCCCGGCAGGGCAATGACAAAGAGGGCTGCAGGCAAAAAGTACAGCAAGAAGGCGGTCCAGGCCCGCAGGGCAAAAATCAGGGAATAAAGCCGGGAGGGGGGGTATTTCATGGCCGCGGGCAGTATCCGGATTCAGCCCGGCCCTCGCAAGTTGGCCAAAATATGCTAATATTTTACATAAGGGTTTGTATTTTACTGTAATCTTATGGAGCGCAAACCCTGTAGTTGGTTACTCTGACATGTTGTTTGTGTACTAAATAATATTATCAACATGGCGAGGTGGTCCCAATGAGTGAATATGTAAGCAAAGTAAACACCCCAGCCCCTAACAGCCGGGAAATGGCACCCCCTCTTCCGACGGCAAGTGCACGGGATGTGGAACGCTTTTTGGACGCCATGTGGAGTGAACGCGGGCTGGCGAACAACACGCTTGCCGCCTATCGCGCAGATCTGTTGAGTTTGGGCCGCTGGCTTGACGGGCAGGGCGTGGGACTGCTCAATGCAGGGCGCGAGCACTTGCTGGCTTTCATCGCTTGGCGCGTACAACATGGCGCGCGGCCACGCTCCACCGCCCGGCAGTTGTCCAGCATCCGGCGCTTTTATCGCTACATGCAGCGTGAGGGGCACATCAGTGAGGATCCGAGCACGCGCATAGACATGCCGAAACTTGGCCGGCCGCTACCGAAATCACTAACTGAAACCGAAGTGCTGTCCCTGCTGAAGGCACCGGATGTCGAGAAAGCGCTCGGTGTGCGTGACCGCGCCATGCTGGAACTGCTGTATGCCACAGGTTTGCGCGTATCGGAATTAGTGAGTCTGCGTCTTGATCAGGTGAACCTGCGCCAGGGCGTGGTGCGCGTGCTCGGCAAAGGCAACCGCGAGCGGCTGGTGCCCATGGGCGAGGAGGCCCAGACCTGGGTTGAGAAGTATCTGCGCGAAACGCGCCTCGAGATCATCGGGACACAGCAAAGCGATTATCTGTTTCCCACGCGCCGCAGTGAGCACATGACGCGCCAGGCGTTTTGGCACATCATCAAGCGTTATGCCCAGAAGGCCGGAATCCGCGCGGCCATGTCGCCCCACACCTTGCGGCATGCGTTTGCCACTCACCTGCTTAATCACGGCGCGGATTTGCGGGTGGTGCAGATGCTGCTGGGCCATAGCGACGTATCCACCACCCAAATCTATACTCACGTGGCCCGTGAACGCCTGAAAGACCTGCACGCCCAGCACCATCCGAGGGGGTGACTCCGGCGTTTGCCGGAGGAGCGCGGAACATGCGGAAACCGGAACCTGGCCCCGTGCCGCTTGTCTTACGGTTCATGACCAAGCGCTGCTCCACATGAATATATTTCTGACACTGCTGTTTGCCTTCATGTTACTGGGCACTGCTTCGGTCGCGAGAGCGGCTGAAAGCAACGATGTCGAAGCACGTCTGGCGAAACAACTCGGTCTCAAGCTCAGCGACGTGACTCCCGCACCCATACCCGGTGTATATCGCATCATCGTCGGCCCGCAAGTAGCCTATGTGAGCGCCGATGGCCGTTACCTTATCCGCGGCGATATTATCAATCTTCAAAGCGGCGACAATCTCACCGTGGTGCAACGCGCCGAGGCACGTCTGGCGTATCTCAAGCAACTCGATCCGGTGGATATGATCGTGTTCGCGCCTCCGCACCCCAAACACACCATCACCGTGCTTACCGATATTGACTGTGACTACTGCCGGGTTCTCGAACGTGATCGTCCCAAACTGAATGCCATGGGCATCGCGGTGCAATACCTGTTTTTCCCGCGCGACGGCGCTGGTTCCGCGTCGTGGCAGAAAGCGGTCGAGGTATGGTGCGCCAAGGACCGCAAGGCCGCATTCGAAGCGGCGATGAGCGGCACGGCGGTGAAAAGCGCCAAATGCAATGATGCCGCCGTGACGGCCGGCTACCAGTTCGGCCAGTTGCTGGGACTCGACGGCACGCCCGCCATCATCACCGATCGCGGCCGACTGATTGACGGTTATCTTCCGCCCCGGGAATTGGCAAGCGTTTTGGATATTGCATCATCGCCCGCGCAGTAACTGGCGCATGGAGTCGGTTGAATCCAGTTTCGCGGGATCATACCGCCATCGCATGCGGGCAATTGCCTGTCAAATCGCGACCGGCCCGTGTATTGCCGGCAGCATTAATTCAGCGGAAATAAAAATGCCCGTCTTTGACGGACGTTTTTATATATGCCTATGCAAAAAAATCAGCGTTCCAGGAGTTTCATCTTCCCCGGCTTGCCTTCCCATTCCTTGGCGTCATCAGGCCCGGGCTTCTGCTGGGTGAGCACCGGCCAGGATTTCGCCAGTTCCGCGTTCAGCTCCCGGAACTGCTGCTGGTCTTCCGGCAGATCATCTTCTGAGTAAATGGCGTTGATGGGACATTCCGGTTCGCACAGGGTACAGTCAATGCACTCGTCCGGATCAATCACCAGCATGTTGGGGCCTTCGTGGAAGCAGTCCACGGGGCAGACTTCCACGCAGTCGGTGTACTTGCACTTGATGCAGTTTTCCGTGACGACGAAGGCCATGATCCAATCCCCTCGTGAACAGCGATTCGGTGCGTTAATTCTGCCACAAGCCGGAACCGCTTGCAGGTTCCGTGGCTAAGGCACGATGGGCTTTTGCCAGGTAGTGATATGAAATTCGAACCTGCCGCAGCGCCGGTCTTCAAAGAAGCATTCCAGTGTGTAGCGGACGCTGGGAAAGGCGATTTCCTCCCAGGGAATAGCGCTTTCGGCGAACAGGGCGGTCTCCAGGGTTTCCGCACCCACGCCGAACCGCCCCTGGCCCAAATTTCCGCGGAACATGAAATGCACCTGACTGATATGCGGTACGCTCACCAGTGCGAACGGCGCGATGATCTCCACGTTGGCCAGTGCTTCTTCCGCCGCTTCACGCCACGCCGCCTGTTCCACGGTCTCGCCGTTTTCCATGAAGCCTGCCGGCAGCGTCCAGTGGCCCTTTCGCGGATCAATGGCGCGACGGCACAGGAGTATCTTGTCTTCCCATTCCGCTACGCAGCCCACCACCAGCTTGGGATTCTGGTAATGGATGGTGCCGCAGTGTTCGCAGATATAACGCGGCAGGTGGTCACCGGGCGGGATTTTCACCGTCACTTCGTGCCCGCACTGTCCGCAGTATTTCATTTCGTGTTCCGGCCGGAGGCCGAAGTGGTGCCCGGAGTCGGAGTCGAACCGACACTCCTTTGAGGGGAACGGGATTTTGAGTCCCGCGCGTCTACCAGTTCCGCCATCCGGGCAGGGATGATGCGGCCGCGCGCCGCGAGGGCGCACAGTATAGGCAAAACCACGCGATACCGAAATAGTTTTTTGCAGTCGGGAACCATTGCCCCCGTGTTCAGGCCGCGGTTTGAGCTGTTACGCTACGCGGCCTATGCGGCTCCAGGACTTTCATTACGATCTGCCCACGGAGTTGATCGCTCAGCACCCGCTGCCGGAACGCACGGCCAGCCGGCTGCTGTGTCTGAACGGTGTCACGGGTAAATACACGGACCGGCAGTTCCGCGATCTGCCAGCTCTGCTCAAACCCGATGATTTGCTGGTATTCAATGACACGCGCGTGATTCCGGCGCGGCTGTTAGGCCGTAAACAAAGCGGTGGCGCGGTGGAATTTCTGGTGGAGCGCATTTTGGATGCCCACACAGCGATGGTGCTGGCGCGAGCCAGCAAACCGTTGCGCATCGGCATGCGTATCAAATTGGCGGGCGTGGCTGAAGTGCTGGTGCTCGGTCATCAAGGGGAATTCCTCAAAATCCAGTTTTCTGATGTGACTTTGCCGGAATTTCTCTACCAGCATGGCCACGTACCGCTACCGCCTTACGTGCAGCACGCGGACAACGCGGAAGATCAGGAACGCTATCAGACGATTTATGCGCGTGTGCCCGGCGCGGTGGCGGCCCCCACTGCCGGCCTGCACTTCGATGCTGCACTGTTGCGGGAATTGCAGCGCTTTGGCGTGCGGTGCGCATTTGTGACGTTGCACATAGGCGCGGGGACCTTTCAACCGGTGCGCGAGGACAACATTCTGCAACACAAGATGCACAGCGAGCAGGCGGTGGTATCGCGGGCGGTGTGCGAGGCGGTGGCCGAAACCCGCCGGAGCGGCGGTCGGGTAATAGCTGTAGGCACCACGGCGGTGCGCAGTCTGGAAGCTGCGGCGGCCGATGGCACGCTTAAACCGCTTGCCGGTGAGACCGCCCTCTATATATACCCCGGATACCGCTTTCGGGTGGTGGACGCCATGATTACCAATTTCCACCTGCCGGAATCCACCTTGCTGATGCTGGTGTGTGCCCTCGCCGGCCGTGAAAATGTTCTGGCGGCGTACCGATATGCGGTGGCAGCGCGCTACCGGTTTTTCAGTTACGGCGATGCGATGTTTGTAACGCCCGCGATGGATGCGAGAATGGACCCATGAAGTTCGAATTACTCAGCACCTCGGATGGCGCCCGCCGCGGACGTCTCACGTTCGACCGTGGCACGGTCGAAACCCCAGCCTTCATGCCGTGTGGCACCTACGGCACGGTGAAAGCGATGACGCCGGAAGAGCTGCACGAACTAGGTACGCAAATCCTTCTCGGCAATACTTTTCATCTCATGCTGCGGCCGGGCACGGAGATCATCCGTGCTCACGGAGATTTGCACGGCTTCATGCACTGGGACGGCCCCATCCTCACGGATTCTGGCGGGTTCCAGGTGTTCAGTCTGGCGGAGTTGCGCAAAATTACGGAGGAGGGGGTGAGTTTCCAGTCGCCGGTGAACGGCGATCCCGTATTTCTCAGCCCCGAGGATTCTATCCGGGTACAACACGAGCTGGGTGCGGACATCATCATGGTGTTCGATGAGTGCACGCCCTATCCGGCGGATGAAACCACGGCGCGTGAATCCATGGAGTTGTCCCTGCGCTGGGCGCGGCGTTGCCATGAGGCGCATGGCACGCATCCGTCCGTGCTGTTCGGCATTGTGCAGGGCGGCATGTTTCCGCAACTGCGGCAGGCGTCGCTCGCGGGTCTCAAGGACATCGGTTTCGATGGCTACGCTATCGGCGGCGTATCGGTGGGGGAAAGCGAAGCGGAACGCTTGGCGGTGCTCGAAACGCTGGAACCCCAGCTGCCCACGGATCGTCCACGCTATCTCATGGGTGTGGGCACGCCGGAAGATATCGTGGAAGCAGTGCATCGCGGCATAGACATGTTCGATTGCGTGCTGCCGACCCGCAACGCCCGTAACGGCCATCTGTTCACCGCCTGGGGAGTGCTGCGCATCCGCAACAGCGAGTACCGGTCGGATACCGGGCCCATAGATGTGGACTGCGATTGCTACACCTGCCGGAATTACAGCCGCGCCTATCTCAGGCACTTGGACAAATGCGGCGAAATCCTGGCGCCGCGGCTCATGACCCTGCACAACCTTTATTACTATCAATACCTGATGGCCGGCATTCGGGCGGCGGTGGAGGCGAACCGGTTCGAGGCGTTCCGGGCTGATTTTTACTCCAGGCGGCGGAAAAACCTGCCATAATGCGCCGCCGTCGCGGCCTAAAACCCCGCTAGACGTTGTAGAATCCGCGCTTTCGCGCCGGAGGTTACAAACCTCGGCGTTTGTCCAAAAAACCAGACCAGGATTGCCCATGAGCTTTTTCATACAAGACGCTTATGCCGCCGGCGGCACGGCTCCGCAAGGTGGCGACCAGTTCATCACCATCATTATCTTTGTTGTCCTTATCGCCTTCTTCTGGTTTTTCCTCATCCGGCCGCAGCAGAAGCGCCAGAAGGAGCACCAGAAAATGTTAGCCGCGATCAATAAAGGTGACGAAGTCGTAACCAGTGGTGGGGTGCTGGGACGCGTCAAGGAATTGGGCGACCAGTTCATCACGCTGGAAGTGGCCAGGGATGTCGAGGTGCGCGTGCAGCGCCAGGCCATCGGCGCGGTTATGCCCAAGGGCACGCTCAAGAACTTCTAATCAGTATTCCCGGGTTTTTTGCATGCTGAACCGTTATCCGGCCTGGAAAAATATTATCGTCATACTGGTGACGGTACTGGGTATCCTGCTGGCACTGCCAAACCTGTATGGGGACGATCCGGCGGTGCAGGTTTCCGAGAACAATGCCACGCTGACCGGCTCCACCACCACCCAGGTGGAGCAGGCGCTGGATACAGCCAAGCTGCCTTACAAGTCTGCGGTCCTCAGTGACAACCGTCTGCTGGTGCGTTTCAGCGACGCCGATACCCAGTTGCGCGCGCTGGATGCGGTGAAGAAAGCACTGGGCAACGATTATTCCGTGGCGCTGAATCTGGCGCCGCGCACACCCAAGTGGATGCGCGACATCGGCATGAAGCCCATGGCCAAGGGCCTCGATCTGCAGGGTGGCGTGCACTTCCAGTTGCTGATTGATATGAACGCCGCGGTGCAGACCAAGTTGCAACGCGACCTGGGCGACATCCGCGGCACCATGCGCAGCCAGCTCATCCGCTACGAGGATGTGTCCCTGACCGGCGACACCATCAATATGACGCTGCGCACGCCGGATGACGTTGCCAAGGCGAAGATACTTCTCAGCAGCAACTATCCGGAATTGACCGTGACCACGGGCAGCCAGCCCAATACGCTCTCGGCGCGCATGGGTCCCAAGGACGTTCAGCAACTGCGGCAGTTCGCCGTGGAGCAGAACATCACCACACTGCGCAACCGCGTGAACGAGTTGGGCGTGGCCGAACCGGTGGTGCAACAGCAGGGCGGCAACAGTATCGTGGTGGAGCTGCCGGGCGTGCAGGATACCGCGCGTGCCAAGGAAATCCTCGGCGCCACCGCTACGCTCGAATTCCGACTGGTGGATTACAACGCTAATGCCGTGCTGGCCAAGCAGACCGGCCATATCCCGCTGGATGACCAGTTGTTCCCGGACAAATCCGGCAACCCGGTGCTGCTCAGGCGCGACGTAATCGTGAGCGGTGACCAGTTGGTGGACGCGGTGTCCGGTTACGACCAGCAGACTGGTACACCTGATGTGAATGTGACACTGAATTCTGCCGGCGCCGACAAGATGGGCGAAGTGACACGTGAGAACCTCAGCAAACCCATGGCGGTGCTGTACATCGAAACCAAGACCGAGAACACCACCGTGAACGGCCAGACTGTGCCGGTACATACCAAGGTTTATACCGTCATCAACGTGGCCACCATCCAGGGTATTTTCAGCAAGCGTTTCCAGATCACCGGCCTCGCCCAGGATGAAGCCCAGAACCTGGCGCTGCTACTGCGTGCCGGCTCGCTTGCGGCGCCCATGGACATTGTGGAAGAGCGCACTGTCGGTCCGAGCCTCGGCCAGGAGAATATCAAGCAGGGTTTTGATGCAGCGGTGCTAGGCTTCCTCCTGGTGGTGATATTCATTGGCATGTACTACAAGACCTTCGGTGTGATCGCGGATCTTGCGGTGTTCATGAACCTGGTACTGACAGTCGCGTTGTTGTCGCTGGTTCAGGCCACCCTCACCCTGCCCGGCATCGCCGGAATTGTACTGACACTCGGTATGGGTGTGGACGCCAACGTGCTGATCAACGAACACATTCGTGAAGAAGTGCGCGCCGGAAATTCGCCTCAAGCCAGCATCCATGCAGGCTATCGCCGGGCTTTTGCCACCATCATTGACTCACACGTCACCACGCTCACCGCCGCGGTCATGCTGTTCCTGTTCGGTGCTGGTCCGGTAAAGGGGTTTGCCGTGACCCTGTCGCTCGGCATTCTCACCTCGCTGTTCACCGCCATCATGGGAACGCGCTCCATCGTCAACTGGGTGTACGGCGGCCGCAATCTCAAGAAGCTGCCGGTGTAAGGACGCAGTCATGGAATTTTTTCACAAAGTCCCGCACATCAATTTTCTGGGCGCCCGCAAGTTCGCCATCATCTGGTCCATCGGGGTGCTGGTGGTTGCCATCGTGTCGCTCTCTATCCACGGTCTCAATTTTGCAGTGGACTTCACCGGCGGCGTCACCGTGCAGGTTTCCTATCCGGAACCGGCGAACCTGCGCCAGATCCGCGACGCGCTCGGGGCGGCCGGTTACAAGGACGCGATTGTCCAGAATTTCGGCACACCGGAGGAAGTGCTGATCCGCTTGCAGCCCAAGAAGGGCGTGTCCGGTAAGGACACGGGCAATACCGTGGTGACAGCGCTGCAGAAAGTCACGCCGCAGGTGCGGCTGGAGCAGGTGAACTTCGTGGGCCCGGAAGTGGGCAAGGACCTGGCTACCAAAGGCGCGCTGGCTTTCATCCTGACCCTGGCCGGCATCCTGATTTACATCATCTTCCGGTTTGAATGGCGCCTGGCGGTGGGCGGCGTGCTCGCCACCCTGCACGATGTGGTATTCGTGGTGGGTTTCTTTTCCATTTTCCACCTGGAATTTGATCTCAACGTGCTGGCGGCGGTGCTGGCCATTATGGGTTATTCCGTGAACGATACCGTGGTGGTATTCGATCGTATCCGCGAAGACTTCCGCATCATGCGCAAGGGCACGTCCATGGAAATCATCAACCTTGCCATCAACCAGACTCTGTCGCGCACCATCATCACCTCCGGCACCACCATGCTGGTGGTGATCGCGCTGCTGATCTTGGGAGGTCCGGTGCTGCACGGATTCTCCATCGCCCTGTGCGTCGGTATTATTATCGGTACCTATTCGTCCATCTACATCGCCAGTGCCATCGCCTTGATGCTGGGCGTGAGCAAGAAAGACTTGATGGTGCGTGTCAAGGAAGACAGGAAAGTGGATGACATGCCCTAAAAAGGTTAGTCACGAGAAACAAAAACGGCGCTGCAAGCGCCGTTTTTATTTCGGTGACACTTTGCCCCTTCTCCCCTTGTGGGAGAAGGAAGGATGAGGGGGATTCTTGGTGCGGCCTTTGGCCGCGTGATTTATTGCGGGTTCCCGCACTCGCGGGCGTGGTACTTTCCTTGTACGAACAAGGAAAGTACCCAAAGGAAATCGTCCCCGGGATGCCGCCGCTGCGCGCTTCCCTCGCTCGGGGCTTCGCAGACGGCACATCCATGTGCCGCTGCAAAGGCTCGCCATCCTAGCTTCGCCCGCGCTTTGCGCGGTCTGATCCTCGCTCGGTCCAGTGCTCGGTGGCATCCAAGGGAAATGAAAAGATTGGATCTTATCCTCTCACCTTGTGAGAGAGGGTAGTGTAAGTGGAAATTTCTATTTCTTTGCTTTAAGCGATTGAAAGCAAATGTACTTAATCGAAGCTAATAATTGTTTTAGAAATTCAATAAGCAAATCTTCTGGCGGATATTGTTTGAATCCATTCGCCCTGTATTCAAGTTCCTTTGATTTGTAATATAAGTTCAACATTGCAAGAGCCTGCTTATCTTTAGTGGTTAGAATGTAATGATTGGAGAGTCCACAGGCGTTGGCCCAATCACATACGAGTTCCAAATCATGTCCTATTGATTTCAAGCATTGCAAAGTGCCGTTCTTGGCACGGATAAATGCTTTTAGACCTTCTTCTATACCGTGGCCCAGCAAGTAGTACCTTACATTCGTAAGCTTGCTTTCGCCTGCCAGTAATTTTGTCGCCTCGAGTATATGATTTGCGTCAGTCCAGAGCCCCATCGCAGTTGTTCTGGAATCATTGACTTTTGTCATTGCGGTATCAATCTCTATTTAAAATTGAGCATAGGCTTAAATTCTTCCACCAACGCCTGGTAGATTTTCTCCCCTCCGGCCAGAATATCGCCATTCTCCGGAATACCGGGCGTGCCGTCGAAGTGGCCAGTGAGACCGCCGGCTTCCTGGATGAGCAGCACGCCCGCAGCCATGTCCCAAGGTTTCAGTCCCATTTCCCAGAAGCCATCCATGCGACCGGCGGCAACATAAGCTAAATCCAATGCGGCGGAACCGGCACGGCGCACGCCAGCGGCTTTGCGCGTCACGGCTTCGAACATTTTCAAATAGGTATCCAGGCTCTGGCTCTCGCGGAACGGAAAGCCGGTGCCAATGAGAGCGCCGTCGAGGGTTTTGAGCGCGGTAACACGCATGCGCTTGCCGTCCACTTGTGCGCTGCCGCCGCGGCTGGCGGTGAACAGTTCCTGGCGCATGGGGTCATAGACCACGGCATGTTCGAGCCGTCCGCGGTGCTTGAGGGCGATGGAAACGGAGAAAACCGGGAAGCCGTGCAGAAAGTTGGTGGTGCCGTCGAGCGGGTCAATAATCCACTGAAATTCTTCGTTGCCGCCCTGGGTGCCGCTTTCTTCGGCGAGGATCGCATGATCCGGATGGGCCTTGCGAATGGTGTAGATGATTTCCTCTTCGGCGAGGCGATCCACCTGGCTCACGAAGTCGTTGTGTTCCTTGGTCTGGATGATGAGCCGGTCAATGCGGCCCACATGACGGATGATGATGTCACCGGCATGCCGCGCGGCGCTCACGGCAATGTTTAACAATGGATGCATGATAACCTCTTCGCGGACGAAGAAAACGGGCAGTTCTGGTTAAAGAGCGGGCCACGAGTACGTAGCAGGGCGGGTAGAATAACAGAAGCTCAACCACGCTCCAATCATAATGCCGCGTCAAATCCGCATCGTGCTGGTGGAAACCAGTCATCCCGGTAACATCGGCGCCGCCGCCCGCGCCATGAAAACCATGTGCCTGGATACACTCGTGCTGGTTAACCCCGTGGCATTTCCCCATGCCGATGCCAACGCGCGTGCCTCGGCTGCTGTGGATGTGCTGGAGCGTGCGCGAGTTGTCAACAGTCTTGAGGAGGCATTACGGGGTTGCGTTCTGGTAGCGGGTTCCAGCGTGCGGCATCGGGGTCTCGGTCCACCGGAATTGGCACCGCACGACTGCGTGCAGAAGTTGATGGCAGTGCCGCCGGCGCTGGATGTGGCGGTAATGTTCGGTCGCGAGCGCACCGGCCTAACCAATGAGGAAGTGGATCGCTGTCAGTTTCTCATTCACATTCCCGCGAATCCGGACTACGGTTCGCTGAACCTTGCGGCCGCCGTGCAGGTGATCGCCTACGAGTTCATGCTGGCACGTGGAATGGCAGATACCATTTCTCAAAATGAACCGCCCGCCGCCATGGTGGAAGAAATGGAAGGGCTGTATGCCCATCTGGAATCCGCCGCACGCGCTAGCGGTTTTCTCGATCCCGCTAATCCCAAACATCTCATGCGGCGCCTGCGGCACCTGTTCGGCCGCGCCCGACCCGATCAGAGCGAAGTGAACATCCTGCGCGGCCTGCTGAATGCGCTGCAAAGCGGCAGGAAAAAGACCTGATTGCCCGTATTGGTATAATGGCGCCCTGAACCCGACGCCGTTCCTCACTCATGGGCATTTTTCTCGATCATAACGCCACCACGCCGCTGGACCCGCGGGTGCTGGATGTCATGTTGCCGTGGCTGCGGGGAGTGCATGGCAATCCTTCCAGCATCCACCGCTATGGGCGCGAAGCGCGCGCAGCATTGGACAAAGCGCGTGCGCAGGTGGCGGCTTTGGTGAACGTTCAGCCGACGCAGGTGGTGTTCACCGGCGGTGGCACGGAAGCGGACAATCTGGCGCTCAGGGGTGTGTGCCAGGGCAAACCCGATGGGCGTTTGCTGGTGAGTGCCATTGAACATGCAGCAGTCCTGGGGCCGGCGGACGCGCTCGCATTGCAGGGCTGGCAGGTGGAGAAAATTCCCGTTGACAGTCAGGGAAAGATTGACCTGAATACGCTGGACAAAATGCTCGGCAAGGATGTGCGACTGGTGTCGGTGATGCTGGCGAACAATGAAACCGGAACGATCCAGGATGTGAGGGCAATTGCTGAATGTGCACATGAACACGGCACGCTCATGCACACTGATGCTATCCAGGCGGCAGGAAAATTACCCGTGGATTTTGCGGCACTGAGCGTTGATCTCATGACCGTCTCAGCCCACAAGTTCAATGGTCCGCGCGGCGTGGGCGCGTTGATTTTAAATCGGCGCGTAGACCTCGTGCCGCTGGTTACTGGCGGTGGCCAGGAACAGGGCTTGCGCGGTGGCACGGAAAACCTCGCGGGCATCATCGGTTTTGGTAAAGCTGCGGAACTGGCCTACGGTGAACTGGAACTGCGTATTGCGCATCTGCGCGCGTTGCGGGATCAACTGGTGACCGGATTAAAACGCATTCCGGGCATCTGGATTTTTGCGGAGCAGGCAGAGCGTTTGCCGAATACCGTGCAGATCGGCGTCGCCGGTTTCGACGGCGAGATGATCGTGATGGAGCTGGACAAGCGCGGCATCGCGGTCTCCAGCGGCTCTGCCTGCCACAGCGGCAGCGGCAAGCCCAGCCATGTGCTGCTGGCCATGGGCGTGGACGCGGCGACTGCGCGCACGGCGGTGCGCATCAGCCTGGGAATGGACAATACCAATAGCGATGTGCAAGCGCTGCTGGCGGCCTTGACCGCGATTACTTCAAAACGCATAGGCGCCGTGGCGCTGGCATGAGAACGCTGGGGAGAACATGAGGGATAAAGTCATTTATCTGGATTATGCCGCCACCACGCCGGTGGATCCGCGGGTGGCGGAGAAGATGGCCTGTTGCCTCACCTGTGATGGGGTGTTTGCGAATCCCGCCTCGGCGCACGGTCCGGGCCGCAAGGCGCGCGGCGCGGTCGAGCAGGCGCGTTCGCAGGTGGCGGCGCTGGTGAACGCCGAGCCCGGCGAGATCATTTTCACGTCCGGCGCCACAGAGTCCGACAACCTTGCCATCAAGGGCGTGGCGCACTTCAACAAGGACAGGGGCCGGCATCTGGTTACCTCGCGCATTGAGCACAAGGCGGTGCTGGATACCTGCAAGCAATTGGAGCGTGAAGGCTTTGAAGTCACCTGGCTGAAACCCGATAGCGACGGCCTGGTTCACCCACACATGGTGGAACAGGCCTTGCGTCCCGATACGGTACTGGTGTCCATCATGCATGTGAACAACGAGATCGGCACCGTCAATGACATCGCCACCATCGCCAGGATCACGCGTGCACATGGTGTGGTTTTTCACGTGGACGCCGCACAGAGCGCGGGTAAACTGCCGATTGATCTGAAAACGATGCCGGTGGACCTCATGTCCTTTTCCGGTCACAAGCTGTACGGGCCCAAGGGTATCGGCGCTTTGTACGTTCGCCGCGAACCGCGGGTGAATCTGGACCCGCTCATCCATGGCGGTGGTCACGAGCATGGCTTGCGTTCCGGCACGCTGGCGACGCATCAGATAGTCGGCATGGGTGAGGCCTATCGCATCGCCAAAGAGCAGCTGGAAGAAGACGCGGCGCACGCAAGTGGATTACGCCAGCAATTATGGAAGTCCTTGCATGCCGCCGTTCCCGAAGCGGTGCTGAACGGTCATCCCAGTCAGCGGGTGGCGGGTATTCTCAACGTGGGCTTTCCCGGCATCGAAGGTGAAAGTCTGCTGTTCGCCTGCGGCGGGCTCGCGGTATCCAGCGGATCCGCCTGCACTTCGGCGGACAAGCAACCCTCGTTCGTATTGCGTTCACTCGGGCGTGACGATCAATTAGCCGGCAGCAGCATCCGTTTCAGCGTTGGACGCTTCACTACTGAAGACGAAGTGAAAACCGCGGTGCGCATCGTGAGCGAGGAATACCGGCGGCTCAGGGAACTGGCGCCAACGGCGTGAACCGCATGCAGAACGAAACCACTGAATACAGTCCCACGGTCTGGGCACATTTTCGCACTCCCCATAATGCGGGCGAGTTTCCGGCCGGCACGGCCGGAGTGTTCAAGGGCCAGGCCGGCGCGCGGCGGTATGGCCGGGTAGTGGAATTCCAGTTACAGGTCGCAACCGATGGCCAAATCGCGGAATGCCGCTACCGGGTGTATGGCTGCCCGGCCACCATCGCTCTGTGTTCTTTGACGAGCGAAGCGCTCAAAGAACTATCCCTTGCGGAAGCAACGGTTTTTAGCATAGTGGCGCTGGCGGAACAGCTCGGCCTGCCTGCCGAGAAGCGTGCCGCGGCCATCACGGTGGAAGACGCCATCCGGGCCGCACTCGCGGAGTACAATAGACAGCAACGGCCGTCCGCAACGGCCGGGTTTGAGGCAAAGCAGGCTTAAATCTCATGGCAATCACATTGACGGATTCCGCCGCTCGGCGGGTGACGAGTTACCTGGAAAAGCGCGGCGGCGGCGTGGGTTTGCGCCTGGGCATAAAGAAAACCGGCTGCTCCGGTTTTGCCTACGTGGTGGATTATGCGGACGAAGCCCTGCCTGAAGACGTGATCTTCGAGCAGCATGGCGTCAAGGTGCTGGTGAGCCGTGACAACTTGACGTTCCTGGACGGGACCCGGGTGGACTTCGTCCGCCAAGGACTGAACGAGTCGTTCCAGTTCCATAATCCGAACGTGAAGGATGAGTGCGGCTGCGGTGAGAGCTTTACCATCTGAAAATCCGCGTTTTTCTGGGTTCTACACGCTGATTTCATTGCCTGAACCGGCCTGCTGCCGGTACACTTAACCCTTTGAACTAGCTGGAAACCTGTGGCCCAAAGACCTCAGGAGACCCTATCGCGCAGGGGTTCCGAATCCCCATCCACGTATACAATTTCTGGAGTCGTTTTGTGGCCATTGAACGCACCCTGTCCATCGTCAAGCCCGATGGTGTGACGAAGAACATCATCGGCGAGATTTATACCCGCTTCGAGAAGGCGAACCTGAGAATCGTGGCGGCGCGAATGCTGCATCTGACCCGCGTTCAGGCGGAGGCTTTCTACGCCCTGCACTGCGAGCGGCCGTTCTTCAAGCCGCTGGTGGAGTTCATGATTTCCGGGCCGGTGATGGTGCAGGTGCTGGAAGGCGACAACGCCATCGCCCGTCATCGCGAAGTGATGGGCGCTACCAATCCGAAGGACGCCAAGCCCGGCAGCATCCGCGCTGATTTCGCCAAGACCGTGGATGAGAACGTGGTGCATGGCTCAGATGCGGCCGAGACAGCCACGCAGGAGATCGGCTTCTTTTTCGCCGACCTTGATATATGTCCGCGGACGCGATGAACCATATTGACATGAAGTATGACTGACACGGAGCAAAAAACGAATCTGCTGGGGCTGGATCGCCCGGCACTGGAAGCGTTTTTTGCCGGGTTCGGCGAGAAACCTTTCCGCGCGCGCCAAGTCATGCAGTGGATGTATCACCGCAGCGTCGCGGATTTCGATGCCATGACCGATCTCGGCAAATCTCTGCGCGCCAAACTCAAGGAGTATGCGGAAATCCATGTGCCTGAAGTCATCGGTGAACAGCTCTCGGAAGATGGTACGCGCAAATGGCTGTTGCGCATGGATGCGGCCAACGGCATCGAGACGGTGTTCATTCCGGAACCGGACCGCGGAACCCTGTGTATATCTTCGCAGGTGGGCTGCGCCATGGATTGCAGCTTTTGTGCCACCGGTAAACAGGGCTTCAACCGCAATCTCGGTACGGCCGAGATCGTGGCCCAGGTGTGGGTGGCGAACCAACGCTTGGGCGCCGTCCACGGAGCGGAACGCGCCATTACCAATATAGTGTTCATGGGCATGGGCGAGCCGCTGGCCAATTACAAAAATGTGCTGTCGGCATTACACATTTTTCTGGATGATTACGGTTACGGCCTATCCAAGCGCCGCGTGACCATCAGCACCTCTGGGCTGGTGCCAAATTTGAACAAGCTCGCCGGGGAATGTGACACGGCGCTGGCGGTATCGCTGCATGCACCCAACGACACGCTGCGCGACGTACTGGTACCCATCAACAAGGTACATCCAATCGCCGAACTGATGGATGCCTGCCGCCATTATGTGGCGAATCAGGATCATAGCCATGGGCACATCACTTTCGAGTACGTGATGCTCGAGGGCGTGAACGACAGCCTGGAGCAGGCGCGCGAACTGGTGGAACTGGTGAAAGATATCCCCTGCAAGGTGAACCTGATTCCTTTCAATCCCTTTCCAGGCACTCAGTACCGGCGTTCATCCCAAGAGGTAATTGACCGCTTCGCCGAATACTTGTGGCGCAGAGGAATAGTTACCATCACGCGCCGCACCCGTGGTGACGACATTGATGCCGCTTGCGGTCAACTGGCGGGCAAGGTGCAGGACCGGATTCACCGTCAGCAGCGTCAAGTCACTCCAATGGAGGCACCGGCATGAAGAAACCGAATGCAGGCCTGCTTGCAGCCGTCATAACTGCGTTGATGCTGGCGGGTTGTGTAAGCACTTCCACAGCACCGGGTGACAAAGTGTCCCTGAAACAGGCGTCCCAGTACAACGTGGAGTTGGGCGTCGCCTACATGCAGCAGGGACGGCGGGATCTAGCCATGCAGAAACTGCAATTGGCGTTACAGCAGGATTCAGGCAACGCGAGTGCCTATTCCGCGCTTGGCCTGCTCTACAACAGCACCGGCGATACTCAGCGCGCTGATGACAACTATCGCAAGGCTCTGCGCAAGGCCCCGGATGATCCACAGATCCAGAACAATTATGCCGTATTCCTTTGTCAGCAGGGAAAACCCGCAGAGGCGGACAAATACTTCATTGAGGCGGCGCAAAATCCGCTATATCCGACCCCGGAAGCGGCCTATACGAATGCCGGCGTGTGCGCAAACAAGATTCCTGACGAGGCCGCCGCCGCACAGTATTTCCGCCGGGCGCTGGACATCAACCCGGTTTTCGCCGAGGCCCTTTACCAGATGGCGCGGCTGAGTTACCAACAGAAGCAATATCTTGAAGCGCGGGCCTTCATCGAACGTTTCGATTCGGCGTCGCCGCAACCGCGCCCAGAGGTGCTGTTGCTGGGAGTACGTACCGAACAGGCTCTAGGCAACTCGCAGGGCGCAGCGAATTACGCGAAGAAACTGCGCATACTGTTCCCCAATTCGCCTGAAACCCTACAGTTGGATCAGAGTTATAACAATGCAGGAAGTGCCGGCTGACAAGGGTTTGAACGGCGCCGCTGACAGTCTCGGTGCGGCCTTGGGTGCCGCCCGCGAGGCCCGCAAGTTGCCCCTGCACAAAGCCGCCCAGGACATGCATGTGGGCGATGAGATCCTCACGGCGCTGGAGCGCGATGATTACCGTGCTCTGGGCGCGCCCATTTTCGTGCGCGGACATCTGCGCAATTATGCGCGCGTGTTGGGCTTGTCAGAGGATGAAGTGCTGGCAGCCTACGAACACGCCACCAGCAAACCGGCGCCGCCACCGCTCATCACGCTGCGACCCAGTGGCGGCAGTGCACTTGGGCGCCGTTTCGCCATGCCGGTGGTTTCCGTGGCGGTGATCGCGGTACTGGTTGTGTTGGCAGTGGCCTGGTGGCGGGGGTACCGCCCCGCAGGGCAACCCGCGGTCGCGCTCACACAGGCTAACAGTACGGCAGTGGAGAAGCCTCTGCCGGCTGCGACGACACTACTTGCACCCGCAGTCTCCACGGGCACTAATGAACCCGGGGACGAAACGCCGACGCTTCCCAAACCGGAATTGACCGTGGCACATAGAGGAGTACCGGTGCCCAAAGCGGCTGCTAAACCCGTGCCGAACACGCGGCCTTCTGTATTGGCGGCAGCGCATGTGGTTTCTCCGCAGGCAACCGCTCCGGCGGAAGCTGTGCCGTCATCCCAGTTGATGCAGGTGAAATTCACCGTGACTCAACCCTCGTGGATCGA
Source organism: Gammaproteobacteria bacterium (assembly GCA_049591455.1). Taxonomy (GTDB): domain Bacteria; phylum Pseudomonadota; class Gammaproteobacteria; order Natronospirales; family REEB76; genus REEB76. Next base: position 64,441 of record JBAWFA010000015.1, on the reverse strand, counting down.
GGTGTACGATGCGGCGGGTAAACGGCTGTTTTACGATCTGGCGCCGGCAGGCGATAATTTGAATGTCTCGGGAACCGGCCCGCTTCAGGTATTTCTCGGCTATGCGCCGGGTGTGAGCATCGAGTTGAACGGTGCACCCTTCAACAAGGCGCCGTTCACGCGGCCTGACAATACGGCACGTTTTAAATTGGGTCCGGCCATTGACAATGCGGGCGCAGCCGGTTGAAACGCCGGCCATCACTGACTATTTCGGGGTAACAGTTTGGCGAATCTGATCCAGCCCATCCGCGGCATGAACGACATACTGCCGGACGCCACGCCACGCTGGCAGTATCTGGAAGCAGTGGCGCGCGCGGTGTTCGCGTCTTACGGTTACCGTGAAATCCGCGTGCCTGTCCTGGAGAAAACCGAACTGTTCGCGCGCTCCATCGGCGAAGTCACCGATATCGTCGAGAAGGAGATGTATACATTCGAGGACCGCAATGGTGACAGCCTGACACTGCGTCCCGAAGCTACTGCCGGCATGGTGCGCGCGGGCCTGAGCAACGGGCTGTTGCACAATCAAGTGCAGCGTCTGTGGTGCGCCGGACCCATGTTCAGGCACGAGCGTCCCCAGAAAGGCCGTTACCGCCAGTTTCACCAGATTGATGTGGAAGCCTACGGACTGCCCGGGCCGGATATTGACGCCGAGATTATTGTCATGCAGGCGCGGCTGTGGAAGCGTCTCGGCATTACCCATGTTGAGTTGCAGATCAATTCCCTGGGCACGCCGCAAGCGCGGGCTTTGTACCGTGAGAAGCTGGTGGAATATTTCAAGCACCACATGAACGCACTTGATGAAGACAGCCGCCGCCGGCTTGATACCAATCCGCTGCGGGTGCTGGACAGCAAGGACCCCGGCACTTGCAAGCTGGTGGAACAGGCACCGAACCTGCTGGATTACCTGGACGATGAATCACGGGCCCATTTTGCCGCCCTCAAGACGCTGTTAAAAGATGCGGGAGTCGCGTATGTGGTGAACCCGCGCTTGGTGCGCGGACTGGATTACTACACGCGCACCGTGTTCGAATGGATAACCACACGGCTGGGTGCCCAGGATGCGGTATGCTCCGGCGGCCGTTACGATGATCTGGTGGAACACCTGGGCGGCAAACCCACGCCGGCCATCGGCTTCGCCATGGGCATGGAGCGATTGGTCGCACTCATGGAAGAAGAGGGCCTGCCCATGCCAGATGCGGCGCCTCATGCCTACCTGGTAAGAGTTGGCGAACAGGCGCAAGGTGCCGGTCTGGTGTTGGCGGAACAACTGCGTGAAGTTCTGCCGCAGCTCCGGCTGATTATGGATTGCAGCGGCGGGGATTTCGGCAGGCAACTGAAACGCGCTGATAAAAGCGGTGCGCGTATCGTGCTGGTGTTGGGTGAGAATGAAGCCCGTGCGAAACAGGTGGGTTTCAAGCCACTGCGCAACAATGCCGAACAGCTAACTATTGCCTGGGACCAGGTTTCCGCGCGGCTGGTGCCGTGGCTGGAGTGATTTTCATACCAATACGCGCAGGCGTGTTGCATTTTTCAGAGGTGAAGTGTGGACGAGTTTCTTTCCGATAAAGAGCAGGCGGAACGCCTTAAAAAATGGTGGCTGGACAACTACAAATCCATTTTGGCGGGCATCATCATCGCTCTCGTCATCATTTTTGGCTGGCGCTGGTGGCAGCAGCGGGTACAAACGCGCGACCTCACCGCTTCGGCCATGTACAGCCAGATGGGTTCGATGCTGGCCGGCAACAACGGTCCTGTGGCGCTAAAAGTCGCCAACGAACTGGTCAATAATTACAGCGATACGCCTTATGCGGCGCAGGCAGCACTGGCTATGGCCCAGTACGATGTGAGCACCGGCAAACCGGATGACGGCATGCAGATGCTCGACTGGGTCATCAAAAACAGCAAAGACGGGGGTCTCAGATTGCTGGCGCGGCTGCGTCTGGCGCGCGTCAAACTGTCGGTAGGCGATCCGCAGGCGGCGTTGACTGCACTTTCCGGCGTACAACCGGGCGGTTTCGCCGCGCTGTATAGCGAAGTGAGCGGTGACGCATATATGAAGCTTGGCAAGATTGATCAGGCTCGCGATGCCTACCAGCAGGCGTTGAATGAGTGGACGCAGGATATGGGGGACAAATCCCAAGTGCAGATGAAACTCGACGATCTGGGCCGGGCGCCGGCCGCAACTGTCAGCAAGGCGGTCTCTGCGCCTGCCCCAGCCGGAGCCAAAAAACCGTGAAGAACATAATTACCGTCGTGGCGCTGTTGCTGGTTGCCGCCTGTGCCAGCACCAATGTGGAACCACCAGCGCCGTTGGTGAAATTCACGCCGAAAGTGAAAGTGGAAAAGCTTTGGCACGATTCCGTGGGCAGTTCAAAAGCCATACTGCGGCTCGGCATCGTGGCCGCGAGCGACGGTACTGACGTTTACACTGCCGCTCATAACGGTGACGTCTATGCGTTTGACCTGAAGGACGGCAGGAAGCGCTGGAAAGTGAGCACCAAACTGGGCATTTCAGCGGGACCCGGGGTGGGGAACGGCATGGTAATAGTGGCTGCCGGCGATGGCACGGTGCTGGCGCTCAACGCCGCTGACGGCGGCAAGCTGTGGCAGACCAGCGTCAGCGGCGGAATTCTTGCCAGCCCCGCCGTGGGGCAGGCAGAGGTGATTGTGCACACCACCGATGGCCTTATTACCGCACTGTCCACCGCGACTGGGCAAAAACTCTGGAGTGTTTCGCGCGACGTGCCGAATCTCACACTACGCGGCGCAAGTCCGCCCGTCATTGTCAGCAACATGCTGCTGCAAGGCCTGGATAACGGCCAATTGTTGGCGCTCAACCTGACCGATGGCAGTCAGCGCTGGGTCGCTACCGTTTCAGCGCCCACCGGCAGCGATGAACTGGCGCGGCTGGCGGATCTGGACGGCGTGCTGGCCGTGGATAACGACAATGTGTACGCGGTGACCTATCAGGGACGCATCGTTGACGTGGCACGCGACACCGGCCAAATTCTATGGTCGCGGGAGATGTCAAGCTACACCGGTGTCAGTGAGGACGACACTCATGTGTATGCCACCGATATCCATAGCGCAGTCTGGGCGCTGGACAAGACCACCGGCGTACCGGCGTGGACGCAGCCCGCCATGCGCGCGCGCGATCTCACCGTGCCGGTGCCGTATATGAATACTGTAGTGGTGGGTGATCTGGACGGCTATCTGCAGTTTCTGTCCAAGAGCGACGGCAATTTCATGGCACGTGCGAGTCTGGGCAGCGATCCGATTCTGGCGCCGCCCCTCGTAGTGAATGGCATCCTGGTGGTGTTGACCACGGGCGGTAGTCTGGCGGCCTACAAGCTCGCACCACTCAATAAATAAACATTAATCGCCACACCCTGGGAGCTTGTCCCCGACCTGACCGGGGAGCGGGCGTCCGTCTTGTGGATTCCCCTGGATTCCCGTTTTCGCGGGAATGGCAACACGAACGTTATTATTCAGGTTCATAGATAGAAACCTCATGTTGCCTGTCATCGCCATTGTCGGCCGACCCAATGTCGGCAAATCCACACTCTTCAATCTGTTGACCCGTTCACGTGATGCGCTGGTGGCGGACGTACCGGGATTGACGCGCGACCGTCAGTACGGCTTCGGCAAACTCGGTCCGCGTCCGTACGTGGTGGTGGATACTGGTGGTTTGGACGGCAGCGCCGATGGCCTGATGGGGCTCATGGCGAAGCAAACCCTCAAGGCGTTCGAGGAATGCGACGCGGCAATTTTTCTGGTGGATGGCCGCACCGGGTTGACCGCTGCCGACCAAACCATCGCGCAACAATTACGCCGCGCCGGCAAACCACTGCATATCGCGGTCAACAAGACCGAGGGTATGACAAGCGATGTGATCATCGGTGAATTCCATGCGCTGGGTTTGGGTGTACCCCACGCTATCGCCGCCGCCCACGGCAGCGGTGTCGAAGCCTTGATAGAGACGGTTTTGGAAACATTGCCGCCCGATACCGATGCGCCACTCGTGGATGACCGGCGCATCCACGTGGCCGTTATCGGCCGACCCAATGTGGGCAAGTCCACGCTCATCAATCGTCTGCTGGGCGAAGACCGGCTGGTCACGTTCGATCAACCCGGCACCACCCGCGACAGTATCTTCGTGCCCTTCGAGCGCGACGGCCGTGCCTACATGCTGATAGACACCGCCGGCGTTCGCCGCCGAGGGCGCGTCAGCGACATGGTGGAGAAGTTCAGCATCATCAAAACTCTGCAGGCCATTGACGGCGCTCAGGTGGTCGTCGTGCTGCTGGATGCGCACGAGGGCGTGGCGGATCAGGACGCCGCATTGCTGGGCCTCGCCCTGGATCGTGGCCGGGCGCTGGTGATTGCGGTCAACAAATGGGATGGCCTGGAACACGATCAACGCAGCAATGTCCGCCGCCTCATTGATCTGAAGCTGCCGTTCCTGGATTTCGCACAACTGCATTTCATTTCGGCGCTGCACGGCACCGGTGTCGGCGATGTGATGACCTCGGTGAATCGTGCCCACGCCGCCGCGAATCGCGAGATGGCCACGCCGGAACTGACGCGGGTGCTGGAGGCCGCGGTGGTGCAGCACCAGCCACCGCTGGCGCGGGGCCGGCGCATCCGCCTGCGCTACGCCCACCAGGGCGGCCGCAATCCGCCGGTAATCGTGATCCACGGCAACCAGACCGAGGAAGTGCCCGATACCTACCGCCGTTACCTCGAAGCCACGTTCCGCAAGGCTTTTGATCTCTACGGCACACCGGTACGCATCGAGTTTCGCACCGGTAAAAACCCCTATTCGGAACGGCGCAAGAAGCTCACGCCCAAGAAAGCCATGGTGGCGCGCCGTCAGCGGCGTATATCCAGGAATAAAAATCCGAGAAAGTGAGGCGTGACGCGAGAGAGATATGACGATCTCTTGTCAAAGATCATGGAATGCCGCGCAAGCGCACCCTGCATTTAATGATGGTGGTCGTGAGCACCGTGCATATGGCCGTGTGATAACTCTTCGCCGGTGGCAGTGCGTACTTCGACCACATTCACATCAAAATTCAGCGTCTTGCCCGCGAGCGGATGATTGGCATCCACCGTCACGTGCTCGGAATCCACTGCCGTGACCGTTACCGTGTGGTGGTCATGTTCGCCTTGTGCATGAAAACGCATGCCTGGCGTGATCTCCTGCTCGGTATCGAACAGTTTGCGCGGCACTTTCTGGGCTATGGATTCATCGCGTTGGCCGTAACCCTTCTCCGGCGGCACGGTTACTTTGAGGGAGTCACCGGCGCTCTTGCCTTCCAGTGCTTCTTCGAGACCGGGGATGATATTGCCGGAGCCGTGCAAATACGCGAGGGGCGTCTGACCCCGGGAGCTGTCGAGAACGGCCCCATCCTTGTCCGTGAGGGTGTAGTCAATGGAGACCACCGTGTCTTTGGCAAAGCGCATGAGCGGGCTTCCCGTAGGATAAAGAAAGGGCGGCATTCTACGCCGCCGGTGGCAAGCGCACCAGTTTTTCACCAGCAATTGCGCGCGGCGGAGAGGGCGGCTAAAGTTGTGCTGCGTGATCCAGCGCTTTACATCATGTGATCTGATGTACCATTCGCTGTGTCGCCGCTCCGGCTCCAAACTGCTCGTCTGGGCCGGAGCGGGGAGCGGAAATACGCAACGACGGCGTTTATAAGTCCACCAAACAGAAATGACTTGGAGTTTCCCATGAAATCCTTACGAGTATATGTAATTGGAATCCTTGGTCTGCTTGGAATGGCTGTGTTTCCAGGTAGCGTATCCGCAGCAGGGAAATCTGTTCAGGCACAACTACCGTGGCGGCCGGCGCATGTGGTGATTGTCATCGAGGAAAACAAGTCTTTTTCCACTATCATCGGCAATCCGGACGCGCCCTATCTTAACCAACTGGCGAAGGAAGGTGCATTGTTCACGGATGCCCACGCGGTGCGCCATCCCAGCGAGCCGAATTATCTGGCGCTGTTCGCCGGAACCACGGAAGGGCTTACCGACGATTCCTGTCCGCACGACTATACCGGCCCGAACCTAGCGAGCGAGCTGCTGGCCAGGAAGCTGACTTTTGCCATCTATTCCGAGGACTTGCCGCAAACAGGATTCACGGGTTGCAGCGGCAGCGGCGGTTTATACCGGCGCAAACACAATCCGGTGGTGGATTTCCAGGCCACCAATGTTCCGGCTTCACTCAATCGCTCCTTTAGTGATTTTCCGGAGGATTATTCCAGATTGCCGACTGTCGCTTTCGTGGTGCCCAACATGATGAACGACATGCACGACGGCACCATCGCCGAAGGCGATGTCTGGCTAAAAACGCATCTGAGCAGGTACGCGGAATGGGCCAAAACCCATAACAGCCTGCTAGTCATCACTTGGGACGAAAGCGACGCCAGAAGTCCGACCAATCAGATTCCCTTGATTATTGTCGGCGCCGGTGTAAAGCCGGACCGCAACGGTCAATACGTGGATCATTACGGCGTGCTGCGTAAACTGGGAAACTTTTATAGACTTAAGCCGTTAGGTTATAGCGCTGAGACACAGTCTGCTGCATTAATTCGTGATCCTATGGACCAGCATACACGAAGATTCAGTCTATCTATTCCTGAGTCTATATGACGAGCCAGAGGAGGGTGAAGCCCGAGGCGAAGAGTCTGCGGGGCCGTGCGGAGATCGTTTAGCGGCATAGAGCCGGTGTGGAGGAGGTATAGAAGGGAGACGCGAAGCATTCACAGATAGGCCGATGAACGCAGAACGGCCGCGGAGAGAAGAATAGTCGTCGCTGCCCCGAGTGGCCGAGATACAGGGATTGTATTAGCCGTCATGAGGGCCGCAACGATATCGTTACCATTATCTTAGTCAGCAAGTTACTTGTTCGCGGAAATGTGTCGGGTTAGTACGGCATATAACGCCAGTGATCATCGGGGGGGGGCGAATATACAGCGTTCTGCTCGGAATGTGTCGAGGTAAGCAGTTCGCGTCAAAATGAAGCAAAAGGATACTTGGAAATTCAGAATCTTATTTGCGTTGTTTAATGATGGAGGTGATGCCGGTAGCTTGATTGCATCAAACTCCTTCAGAAGCTCAGAGTTGAGTGTTTTGGGTGCTGTGGATCTTAAGATCTCGCTATCTAAAATATGGCCATCTTGGTATTGAAATTTTATTAGAATCCATCCTTCGGATTTGTTTTTACGCGCATCTTCTGGATAATGGATTTGCTGATTTATACTGGTATATATGGAATTGTAAAAGATCATTTTTGTTGGTGGCATCAATTTAATCGGCAATTGAAAGCGATGTGCAAGAAGAGCACCTGGACCGAATGTTTTCGGAGGGGTTTTTACTGTCGCGAGACGATTTATGATGTATTGATCTATTTTATTTGAGCCAGTAGATTGTATGATCTCAATATCTTTAAGCTGTCCAGATTGATATGTAAATTGCACAGTGGCTATGTAAGAAGGGAATCCGTCAGATGCTTTTTCCCGGTATGGGTAAGGAATGGAGGATTGGACGACGGCACTTAGTTCAAAAATCCATAAATTATTTTCCCAATACGGCTTTGGAGGAGCGCTGGCGCATGCAGCCACAAGAAATGTGGTACCCAGTGCTATAAGAATTTTAGCTTTCATATATTTCCCCCGATTGTGCTCTGCCTTGAAGTATAGCCGGTTCATCAGTCTTCGAAGGCATAGGCGTCCATCGCCAGCGTGCGGTCAAAACTCGCGTGCAGGCGCCGCGCTTTTGACCCGCCAGCGCCCAGCGCCGCAAACAGCGGTAGAAAATGTTCTTCGGTCGGATGGCAACGTGCTGCCTGGGGCGCGCGCTGACGGTAATCCAGCAAAGCCTCGTGGTCGCCTCGCATCAGCGCATCGTAAAGCCAAGCAGCGAAGTCTTCATAAGGCTTGTGATTATCACGGCCGGGATGGAAATATTCGCGCAAATTGTGGGTGGCGCCACCACTGCCGATGATGAGCACGCCTTGTTCGCGCAGCGATTTCAAGGCTTCGCCGATTTTCAAATGATGGGCGGGGCCGAGCGGTGTTTGCAGTGAGAGCTGCAATACCGGAATGTCATGTTGCGGATACATGAGCAGGAGCGGGACCCAGGCGCCGTGATCCAGGCCGCGGATCAGGTCCATGCTGGCCGGCGGGCTGAGCAGCCGCGCCATATTCTTTGCCAGCTCATGGCTGCCCGGAGCTGGATAACGCAGTTCGTAGAGCGGTTCCGGAAAGCCGTAGAAATCATGGATGGTATCCAGATGTACAGCGCCGGTGATCCGCGGCGCAGCGGTGTCCCAATGAGCTGAAATGACCAGGATCGCTTCGGGTCGCGGCAGTGCGCTGCCTAAATTGCGTAGGAAAGCATACGCCGGCTGCGCGGCGTCCACCGCCAACATGGGCGAACCGTGGGAAATGAACAGGCTGGGCAGTTTTGGCACATAGTCAATGTGCGGCTTTGCCGCAGATTATTCAAGTTGGAGAGTTTAGCCGTGGTTACTCGGCAATCGCGGCGTGTTGTGGCTGCACACCGTCGGTTTGTTTGCCGTATTTCGGCTGGCGCATGAGGAACACCAGGGGGATGGCAGCCAGGCTGAGGATCATCATGAGTTTGAAGTCGTTGTTGTAACTGATCATGGCGGCCTGCTGGGTGACCAGGCCGTTGATCGTAGTCAGGTCGTGGATATTGTGCGGGTTCATCGAGGCCATGGGTGAAAGCGGCATGATCTGGTTATAGGGCGTAATGTGCCCGCCCAGCACCTCATGGTTAATCTGGGTATTACGGGAAAGCAGCGTGAAGGCGATGGAGATTCCAACGCTACCGCCGACGTTGCGGATCAGGTTATAGACACCGGTGCCCTCGGTGCGTTGCTGAGTCGGCAAGGTCGAAAACGCGACAGTTAACAGCGGTACCATCACTTGGCCCATGCCGATGCCCTGGAGGAAACCGGTCCAGACGATAGGCCAGGTGCTGATGTTGGTATCGAACCCGGTCATGAAGTACATGGAAATGCCCATGATGAACAGGCCCACGGCCATGTTGAAACGCGGGTCTATCTTGTTGGACAGCCGGCCGACGATCAACATGGAAATCATGGTGCCGATGCCGCGCGGCATCAGCACCAATCCGGTTATCACCACGGGGTAATCCAACAGGTTCTGCACGAATTGCGGAATCAGCGCCATGATGGAGTACAGGCTGATCAGCACCACGAAACCAATGATGTTGCCGACCATAAAGTTGCGGTCCTTGAACAGCGACAGATCTATGTAGGAATTTTTCCTTTTGAAGGTATGGATGAAAAACAGCCACAAGCCGGTGATCACCAGGCCGAATTCGATGAGCACTTCCGCGGAATTGAACCAGTCCTTGCGCTCGCCGCGGTCCAGCATCATCTGTAGAGCGCCGATGGCGATGCTCAGGAACAGGAAGCCCCAGCCATCGAAGCGGCGTTCGCGGTTGATGGACGTCTCATGCACGTACGCCAAAGTCATGAGTATCGCCAGTATGCCTACTGGAATGTTGATGAAGAACACCCAACGCCAGGAGTAGTATTCGGTCAGGTACGCGCCCAACACAGGGCCGAGGATCGGGCCCAGCATGATTCCCATGCCGAAAATCGCCATGGCCATGCCATGTTTCTCGCGCGGGTAGCTGTCCAACAGGATGGCCTGCGAGATCGGCACCATGGCGGCCCCGAATAGGCCCTGCACCACACGCAAGAGTACGATTTCCACCAGCGATGTGGCGGTGCCGCACAGGAAAGAAGCCGCCAGGAAGCCCAGCATGCTGATGATGTAGATGTGTTTGCGGCCGAAACGGCCAGCCAACCAGCCAGTGGGCGGCGTCATGATAGCGGCGCCGACGATATAGGAAGTCAGCACCCAGGAAATCTGATCCTGACTGGCAGACAAGGAGCCCTGCATATTGGGCAGGGACACGTTGACGATGGTGGTATCGAGCACCTGCAACAGTGTGCCCAGCATCACCGCAATGGTAATGAGCGCGGTGTGTTGATTCTGATTGGCTGGTTTGCGGAAAATCAAATGGCAATACTCAGTCGGCAACTACCGGGCGGTGTTGCTGCTCGCCTTGGGCAGCCTTGGGCGGGCGCATCAGCAGCACCAGCGGAATCGCGGCCAGGCTCACGATCATCATCAGCTTGAAATCGTTATTGAATCCGATCATGGCGGCCTGCTGGGTGACCACGCCGTTGAGCATGGCCAGATCATGAGTATTATGCAGGCTCATTTGCGGGGCCAGAGGCGAAAGCTGCATGGCACGGCTGTAGGGGGTGATGTGTCCGCCCAGCACTTGGTGGTTAATCTGGGTGCTGCGCGACAGCAACGTGAAGGCAATGGAAATACCGAAACTGCCGCCGATATTGCGGATCAGGTTGAACACGCCGGTGCCCTCGGTACGCTGTTCGGGTGGTAGCGTGGCGAAGGCGGCGGTGAACATCGGTACCATCACCAAGCCGATGCCGATGCCCTGCACAAAGCTTGTCCAGGTAATGAACCAGGTGTCCACCTGAGTATCGAAGTGATACATTTCGTAGAGTGAAAACGCCAAAATCACCAAGCCGGTAATCATGACCAGGCGCGGATTGAATTTACTTGAGAAGCGGCCAAGCATCATGAAGGAAATCATGGTGCCGACGCCGCGCGGCATAAGCACCATACCAGCAACAATCACCGGGTAATCCAGCAGGTTCTGCACGAACGGCGGGATCAACGCCATGATGGCGTACATGCACAGGAACAGGATGAAGCCCAGGATGTTGTTGAGCACGTAGTTGCGGTCGCGAAACAGCGTCAGGTCGATGTAGGAATTCTTGCGCTTCCAGGTATGCACGAAGAATAGCCACAGGCCCATGAGCACCAAGCCGAATTCTATAATGATTTCCGCAGAATTGAACCAGTCCTGGCGCTCGCCGCGGTCCAGCATCATCTGCAATGCGCCGATGGCCACACTCATGAACAGAAAACCCCAGGCGTCGAAGGTGCGGATCTTGTTGATCGCCGTCTCATGCACGTAGGCAAGCGTCATGAGCACCGTCACGATGCCCACGGGAATGTTGATGAAGAACACCCAGCGCCAAGAGTAGTACTCGGTCAGGTACGCGCCCAGCACCGGGCCGATGACCGGACCCAATACCACGCCGACGCCGAAGATCGCCATGGCCATCGTATGTTTTTCACGCGGGTAGGTGTCGAGCAGAATCGCCTGCGAGATTGGCACCATGGCCGCGCCGAACAGGCCCTGGAGAGTGCGCAGTAGCACGATTTCAGTAAGTGAGGTAGCGGTGCCACATAGAAACGATGCACCCACGAACCCCAGCATGCTCAGGATGTACACGCGCTTGCGGCCGAAGCGGCCGGCCAGCCAACCGGTAGGCGGCGTCATGATGGCCGAACCGACTATATAAGACGTAAGCACCCAGGAAATCTGATCTTGAGTGGCGCTCAGGCTGCCTTGCATGTTGGGCAGCGCCACATTGGCAATGGTCGTGTCCAACACCTGCATGAAGGTGCCGAGCATCACAGCAATTGTGATCATCGCGGTGTGCGGCTTACCGCCCGCAGACTTCGTCAGCCGCTCGATCATACCGGTCTAGGGGTGAGTCGCGGCCTTGGCTTCGCGCGAACCGAAGAACAGGCTGTAATGGGTATCAATGGTGACCTCCGCGCTCATGCCGGCACGCAGATCCGGACCATCCGGTTTCGTGTCAATCAGGATGCGCACTGGAATGCGCTGTACCACCTTCACCCAATTGCCGGTGGCGTTCTGGGCCGGCAGCACCGAGAACACTGAGCCGGTGCCGGGCGAAATGCTGACTATGGTGCCTTCCCATTTGTAATGCGGATAGGTATCCACAGTGATTTCGGCTTTCTGGCCCACGTGCACGTGTGTGAGTTGGGTTTCCTTGAAGTTCGTGTCCACCCAGCGCTCTCCGCTCATGACCAGCGCGAATACCGGCCGGCCCGAAGTCACGACATCACCGGGTTTGATATCCACTTCCGTCACCACACCCGCGGCAGGTGCCTTGATAGTGGTGTAGGACAGTTGCAGCACTGCCTTGTCGCGGGCGGCCAGTGCCTGTTGATAAGCCGCCTGCTGGGTGATGGGCTGACCGGCATTGCCACCAAGATTCGCTTCGATCTGGGCAATTTGTGCTTTGAGCGCGACAGTCTTTTGCTCCATCATGGTCAGATTCGTCCTGATTTCATCCAACTGTGCCGCAGGCACCACATCACGTTTCTCCAGATTGCTCTTGCGCTGCAAATTGCGTTTCAGGTATGCCACATTGGCATCTGCGCCATGTAATTGTGCTTGTGCGGCGCGCAGCGATTCTTTTTGGGCGTTCACCTGATCGCTCACGGTTTTCAGGTTCGCATTGGCCTGATCAAGCGCCAGTTGGAAGGGTGTGGGGTCAATCTCCAGCAGCACCTGGCCGGGGGTGACAGCCTGGTTTTGCACTACGGGCACGGCGATGACACGGCCGGTCACCTGTGGCGTCACACTTACCTGATTGGCGTAGATATAGGCGTTGTCAGTGCTCTGATAGCGCGTGGTATGCGCCCAGTACCACAGGCCCAGGAGGATTAGCACCAGAGGCAGTACCACCATCAGCAACAGACGGCGGATGCGGGGATTTTCGAACAGACGCTTAAAGGCGTTCATGGTTTTGACATCCCTTTTGGGAGGTGGCAGAATGGACTAGACGGTCTAGTCTAATTTGGCGAGTAATTCATGTCAACTGAAGCGTTACAGCGCCACTGCAAGTCACGCGGGCGGCATTTTACGACTGGTGGCCTATCACTGGTTTTGACGGTGGCGCTGCTGGCAGTACCGCCCGCTTCGCGAGCCGACACATTGGAGCAGGCTTTCGTCCAGGCCTACAACAGTAATGCGGCAATCCAGGCTCAGCAGGCCGAGCTCAAGGCCAGCGGTTATCAAGTCGAACAAGCACAGGCTGGTTACAAGCCACAGGTCAGTTTGGATGCGGGAATCGGTACGGCACACAACGACCTAGCCTCGCCGTTATTTCCCATCACCACCTATCCGCAAAACATCAAATCCGCGGCGTTGACCATCACCCAGCCGCTCTATACCGGCGGTCAAGTGTCGTCCAGCGTCGATGCGGCCCAAAGCGCACAAGCGGCGCAGCTCGCCAATCTGAACGCCGCGGAAGAACGGGTATTCCTGAACGTGGCCACTGTGTACACGGACGTGGTGCGCGACCAGGCAGTGTTGAAACTGGAGCAGGGCAACGTGGATGTGCTCAATAAACAGCTCAACGCTACCCAGGCACAATTCGAGAACGGCGAAGTGACCCACACCGATGTGGCCCAGGCCGAGGCGCGTGTGGCCGGCGCTGACGCCGCGCTTATCCAGGCTCAGGGCGCGTTGGCGGCGTCGCAAGCAGCCTATGCGCGAGTAGTGGATGTGGAGCCGGATGTGCTGGAGCAACCCGTGCTGCCGGAATCCTTGCCCGCCACACAAATTGAAGTAGTGCAGCTCGCGCAAGAGAATTATTCAGTGCTGGCGGCGCGCTACGCAGAAAACGCCGCACAGCAACAGGCCGAAGCAGTCGGCGGCAAGCAGAAACCCACGGTGGCGCTTACCGGCCAGTTGCTGGAAGCGCTTGATCCGGAAATTGGCTTCGGCCGCATTGACACCCGTTCCATCATGCTGACTTTTTCCATGCCGCTGTATGCAGGCGGGGCGCTGGATGCGGAAAAGGACGCCGCTGAGCAACATGCCGCCGCGAGCCACGACGATCTGCTGGATGCCCAACGTCAAGCCAAGCTGGATGCAGTCAATGCCTGGCAGGCCTACCAGACGGCCAACGCTCAGCTCGCCGCGATTCAAAGTCAGATCCAGGCCGAGCAGGTGGCCGCGCAGGGGGTGCGTGACGAGGCGTCCGTTGGCGAGCGCACCACCCTGGACGTGCTGAATGCCGACCAGGAATTGCTGAATGCGCGCGTGAACTTGATCCGGGCGCAGCGGGATCAACTGGTGGCTGCATATGCGCTCAAAGCCGCCACCGGCCAGCTTACCGCGGACGCACTGCGTTTGCCGATGAACAACCACCACATGGCACAAGGGAATTGAACGGGTATGGTGGTAGGAGCACCAACAAGATGAATGCAGCAGCAGACAATGAAACTGCCAGCGGCAAACGCGAGGCGATCCTCAAGGCCGCAAACAGGATTTTCCTGGAAACGGGTTTTGGCGCCGCCAGCATGGATGCCATCGCCAACGAGGCCCAAGTCTCCAAGCAGACGGTATATAACCATTTCGGCTCCAAGGAAGAACTGTTTGCGGCTATGGTGCGTGCCTCATGCGATGATGTGACCTTGGCGTTTACCGAAGCTGCCAAGGGCGGCGATCCAGAAAAAACCCTGCGCATCATTGCACGCCATTTTATGAACCTGGTGTTCTCCGAAGAAAAATTTGCGCTGCATCGCATCATCATGGCGGAGGTGCCACGCTTCCCCGAGCTGGGCCGGATTTTCTATGAGTCGGGTCCGGCTGTTATTCGCCAGTTTCTGACCGATTACTTCAAGGAACAAAACCAGCGCGGCACGCTCAAAGTGGAGAATCCCAAGGTTACGGCCGAACAGTTCATCAGCATGGTTACCAGTTGCCGCCTGCGTTCGGAGTTGGGCGTGGAGCCGGTGCCCACCGGTGAGATTCGAGAGCAGTACATAAACAACGCCGTCTCCCTGATCACACGGGCCTGTAAGCCCTGAACCTGAGCGCACAGACATTATCTCAGTATCCACAATCCGGCCAGACGCATAAGAATGACAACACCTTTCACGCGTTGGCATAGTTTCGCGTCCACGCGAGTCGGCTGCGGCGTGCTGGCGGTTGGCCTGCTGGGTACGCTTGTGTCCTGTGCCGTCGGACCCAGCTACCACAAACCGGCAGCGCCGGCGGTGCGGGGATATACGGCCGTGCCGTTTGCCGCCACCATTCCCGCAGCACAATCAGTTTCCAGCCCGGTGGCGGGAGCCCAGAGGCTTGAATACGGCGCCAGTGTTAATCCTGAATGGTGGAAAAAGTTCGGTTCGCCCGTGCTAGATCAACTGGTGGCGCAGGCGCTGGCGCACAATCCCGACCTCGCCGCCGCCCAGGCAACACTGCAAGAAGCCCAGTACAATTTGAAGGCGGCCAATGGCGCGTTCTATCCGCAGGTATCGCTGGGTCTGGGAGGCGAACGCACTCGTACATCTGGTGCGAGCAGCGGCGGGTTAACCGGCCCGCAACTTTATAATCTCTATACCGGTGCGGTGTCCGTCAGTTATTACCCGGATGTATTCGGCCTGAACCGGCTGGTTGCGCGAGGCGAGCAGGCCCAGGTGGATGTTGTCCGCGATCAAATGGTGGCCGCGCGCCTCACCATCGAGGGTAATGTGGTGAATACGGCTCTGGATCTGGCGGCGCTTGAAGATGAAGTGAGCGCCACCGAGCAGACCATTCGCGACCAGCAGCAGATTCTGGATTTGACCCGCACCCAGTACCGCTTCGGTTCCGCTTCCCAATTCGATGTGCTTACCCAGAAAAGCCAGCTCGCCAGCAGCGAGGCGCAGCTGCCGCAGTTTGCGCAAGCGCGGGATGAGGCGCGGCATTTGCTCGCGACGTATCTGGGCAGATTTCCCTCGGAAGCGGATGGTTTGAGCGTGCCCGCGCTCGCGGATCTGCATTTGCCCGCGACCTTGCCCCTGAGTTTGCCTTCGACGCTGGTGCAGGAGCGCCCCGACATCCTGGCAGCGGAGGCGCAACTGCGTGCCGCCAATGCCCAAGTGGGTGAAGCGGTGGCGCGCATGTATCCCAACCTGCAACTCACCGGCGACTTTGGCGACCAGAGCAACAACGGCGGTCAGCTGTTCAATCCCGCGAGCCGCATATGGGACCTGGCCGCGAGCCTGGTGTTGCCGCTGTTCGAGGGCGGTACGCTCGAGGCTCAGAAACATGCAGCCGAATCGGCCTATGTGGCGGTATTCGCCAATTACCAGAGCACGGTGTTGGGTGCCTTTCGCAACGTCGCCGACGTGCTGCGTGCCTTGCAACACGACTCCGTGCTGCTGGATGCCGAAGCGCGCGCCCTGGAGGATGCGCAACAGGCTTTCGCGCTGGTGCGTACCCAGTATCAGACCGGCGCGGTGGATTATCAAAGCCTGCTTACCAGTGAGATTCAGTACCAGAATGCGCGCATTGCCTTCGTGCAGGCGCAAGCCCAACGCTACGCTGACACCGCTGCGCTGTACGTGGCTCTCGGCGGTGGTGAATGGGCAAATCTA
Organism: Gammaproteobacteria bacterium; assembly: GCA_049591455.1. Lineage (GTDB taxonomy): Bacteria > Pseudomonadota > Gammaproteobacteria > Natronospirales > REEB76 > REEB76. The sequence goes on along the minus strand of JBAWFA010000015.1, from coordinate 48,053 downwards.
CCGGCGCAGAATCTGAATACAGCTTCCGGCCCGCGCTGATACAAAAAGTTGCAATGTGAAGTGATTGAGACGGCTTTATATTTTCTGAAACGCTGATGGATTGAATGAAACCATCAGCGCGGAGAGTAGTAATGCGAAAGCAATTGATAATAGTAATCGTGGCCTTGGTCGTCCTGTTCGGCGGCATTTTTGGCGGCAAAATGTACGCCAAGCACCGCGCCGCTGTAGCGGCCGCGCATCGGGGTTTTCCGCCCACCACCGTGTCTACAGGCGTGGCCCGCGATGAACCCTGGAGTCCCGAGGTCAATGTGGTGGGTAGTCTGGAAGCGGTGGAGGGTACGGAGATCACCGCACAGATCGCCGGCAACGTGACGGAAGTTGCATTCCGCTCCGGTGGTCGCGTACACAAAGGCCAATTGCTGGTGCGCCTGGATGATTCCAGCCAGCTTGCACTATTGCACGCCGATCAAGCCAAGCTGCAATTGGCGCAGACGACACTGACGCGCACCCAGAAACTCTACCAGGCCCGCGCCGCCAGTCAGTCGGACCTGCAAACGGCGCAGGCGAATGCCGCCGCCGCCCAGGCGATGGTGGATGGTGATCAGGCAACCTTGAGGAAACTCGACATCGGCGCACCTTTCAGCGGCGTGGCAGGCATCCGCGAGGTGAGCCTCGGTCAATATGTATCACCGGGCACCGGCATCGTGAACCTGCAAAGCTATGATCCCCTATTGCTGGATTTCTCCCTGCCCCAGAGCAGCGTGAGCGAAATCGCTGTAGGCCAGAAAGTGGCGTTCACCGTCAATACCTATCCGGGCAGGTCATTCGCGGGCCGCGTCACCGCCATCGGCTCACAGGTGGACCCGGCCACGCGCAACATCGCCATGCAGGCGACACTCGCCAATCCCCGTAACCTGCTGCGCCCTGGCATGTACGGTGGCGTGCAGTTGTCGGTCGGCCATGCCTTGCACGGCGTCGTAGTGCCCAATACCGCCATCAGCTACAACACCTTTGGTGACTATATATATGTGGTCGAGTCCGCGCCTGGCAAACCGCTGACAGTTCACGAGCAAGTGGTGCAGGTGCAGGACCAGCGCGACGGTTCGGCGCTTCTCGCTTCAGGTGTGAACGCGGGCGAGACGGTAGTCACCGCCGGCCAGGAGAAGCTGCGCGACGGCGCCACGGTGACCGTCAACAACAGCGTGCAACCGTAAGCCGGATCCGACATGAAATTCACCGATATCTTCATCCGCCGTCCGGTGCTGGCGAGTGCCGTCAGTCTCGTAATCCTGCTGCTAGGGTTGCGCGCGTGGCTGGGCATGACGGTGCGTGAATATCCCACGGTCACAACCACCGTGGTCACGGTCACCACCGCGTATCCCGGCGCCGACCCGGAAGCTGTCACAGCTTTCATCACCTCGCCGCTGCAGCAGGTCATCGCCAGCGCCCCCGGCATTGATTACATGACCGGCACCAGCGCCGAGGGCGTGTCCACCATCACCGTGTACATGCAGCTCAACTATGATCCGAACGCGGCCATTTCCCAGATCATGTCCAAGGTGGATCAGGTCAAGAACCAGTTGCCGCCCCAGAGCCAGCAGCCAGTCATCAACGAAACCGTGGGTGATGCCACCGCGCTCATATACCTGTCATTTTCTGGCAAGGGCGTGAGCCAGCAGCAGATCAACGACTACGTGCTGCGCGTGGCGCAGCCCAAGATTCAGGGCGTGAACGGTGTGAGTCAGGCGCAGATTGTGCCGGCGGGCACCGACCCCAGCGGCAATGCTTTTGCATTGCGCGCGTGGCTTAATCCCGCGAGCATGGCCGCACGCGGCATAACGCCGGCGGACGTGTCCAATGCGCTGCAAGCCAACAACTACATTTCCGCCGTGGGCAGCACCCGCAACCAGCAGAAGCAGGTGACGATCACTGCCACCACCTCGCTCAACAACCTGGCACAGTTCCAGAATCTCGTGGTCAAGAACGTCGGCACCACCGTGATCCGGCTCAAGGATGTGGCGGACGTAACCCTTGGGGCTGAAAACTACAACCAGGCGGTGTATTTCAATGGCGTGCCGGCGGTGTTCATCGGCGTGCAGCCCACGCCCGATGCCAACGCTTTGGATGTGGCAGCCGGTGTCCACAAGGTGTTCAATGAGCTACAGACGTCGCTCCCGCCTGGCATGCAGGTCGCCATTCCCTATGATGCCAGCACTTACATTACTGCCTCCATCCGTGAAGTTCTTACAACCATTGTCATCACGCTCATCGTGGTGGTGATCGTGATTTTCCTGTTTCTTGGTTCACTACGTTCGCTGCTGCTTCCGACGGTGGCTATCCCACTGTCCATCGTCGGCGCGGGCATCATCATGCTGGCGCTGGGCTTCACTATCAACTTATTGACCTTGCTGGCGGTGGTACTCGCCATCGGCCTGGTGGTGGACGACGCCATCATCGTAGTGGAAAACATCCATCGACACATTGATGACGGCATGCAGCCGGTTCCGGCGGCATTGCAGGGAGCGCGCGAGCTCGCGAGTCCGCTGATTGTGATGGCCACCACCCTGGTGGCGGTATTCGTGCCCATCGGTTTCATGGGCGGCCTGACCGGCAGCCTGTTCACCGAGTTTGCCTTCACGTTGGTGGCTACGGTGGTGGTGTCCATGATCGTGGCCCTGACGCTCACTCCCATGCTGAGTTCCAAGGTGCTGCGTCACACGCCGCCCAAAGGCCTGAGCCACTTCCTGGATCAGAACTTCAATCGCCTGCGGGGCTTCTACGACCGGTCCTTGCACGGAGTGTTGAATTTCCGCCCGCTGGTGTTGCTGGTGGCCGCCTGCGTGCTGGTGAGCATCCCGTTCCTGTTCCTCGGCACCAAGAGCGAGCTGGCACCCACCGAAGATCAGGGTTTGGTCCTGGTGGAGGGCATCGGACCGGCCACCGCCACGCTCCACTATCTCGACAGCTATGCTGGCCAGATACGCCAGATCTTCGCCAGCTTTCCCGAAACCGGCAACATATTCCAGATCAACGGCATCGCGCCGCCCGGCGGCGCTGGTACGAACGCCCTCATCGGTGGCTTGAAGATGAAGGACTGGAGCCAACGCTCGCGTACCCAAATGCAGATCATGCCGCTGGTACAACAGAAACTGAACGCGGTAGCAGGCTTGCAGACCGTGGCCTTTGCCAAACCCGATCTGCCGGGTTCGGCCGGCGGCCTGCCGGTCCAGTTCGTCCTGACCTCCACCGAGGATTATCAGCAGATCAATGCAGCGGCGGACCGGCTTATCGGCGCCGCCATGCAGAGTGGCCAGTTCGCATTCCTCACCAAGGATTTGCGCTACGACAATCCAGAGATCGTATTGGACGTGAACCGCAACGTCGCCGCGAACCTCAGCATCAGTATGAGCGACATTGGCAATGACCTGAGCCCACTTTTGAGCGAAAACTACGTCGGCCGTTTCGACATGTCAGGCCATAGTTACGAAATCATTCCGCAGGTGCCGGACGCCATGCGCGCCAATGCCAACGCACTCGGCAGCTATTATGTGAGAACCGGCAGCGGCACGCTGGTGCCTTTATCCACGGTGGTGAGCATCAAGAACAGCGTGGAGCCCGAATACCTGCCGCAGTTCCAGCAGCTCAATTCCGCCACCATCCAGGGCACCATGGCGCCGGGGGTGACCTTGGGCCAGGCGCTCAATTACCTCAAGAATCTGGCAACTACGATGCTGCCTACCACCTTCAGCTACGATTACGCCAGCCAGTCGCGCCAGTTCATCCAGCAGGGTAATACGGTGATCTTCACCTTCGCATTGTCCATCCTGTTGGTGTTCCTGCTGTTGGCGGGGCAGTTCGAGAGCTTTCGCGATCCGCTCATCGTGCTCATCGCCGTGCCCATGTCGGTGTTCGGCGCGCTGATTTTCCTGTTTCTGGGCGCGGCCACACTCAACATCTACACGGAAGTGGGATTGATTACCCTAATCGGATTGATCACCAAGCAGAGCATCCTGATCGTGCAATTCGCCAACGTGATCCAGGAGGAAGAGGGACTCGACCGGCGTGCAGCGGTTGAAAAAGCCTCCAGCATCCGCCTGCGGCCGATCCTCATGACCACCGGCGCCATGGTGTTCGGCGTGGTGCCGCTGCTGCTGGCCAGTGGACCCGGCGCCGTCAGCCGCTTCGACATGGGCCTGGTGATCGCCACCGGTCTCGCCATCGGCGCGTTGTTCTCCCTGTACGTGGTACCGGTCATCTACACGTATGTAGCGACGGCAAAAGAAAAAATCGTAAAGCCGGTTGAATCTGCACCCAGCATTACGACGACCGGCAACCCCGAAACATCGCATTTTGGTTAAAACCTTGGCCGAAGTCGAACGATATTATCAATATAAAATCTGATTCCATGTGCTTGCGCGTATTGTGGGGATAAAATACACTAACTTCATGATTTCATTCATATCAGGTTTTTATTACCGTCTAAATGCGGTGTTCACACACCGCATTTAGACGGTCGAATTTAAGTTAGGTCGCAGATGAAGCTCAGCGTGCGTCCAGCAAGAACATCGGACTCAGAAATCGCAATCCAAACTGTGATCGCGTCTATTCAAGAGCTGTGCGTTGCTGACCATCACAACGACCCGGCAACGTTGCAGCGTTGGTTAAGTAATAAGACACCCGCCAGCTTCGAGACCTGGATCAACAACCAAGAGAATTTTTGCGTCATCGGAGAGATCGGTGGCGTTCTTTCAGCAGTGGGTTTGCTACACAATAGCGGGGAAATTCGACTCTTTTACGTAGCGCCTGACGCTCAGAGGAAAGGCATTGGCAAAGCAATTCACGCCGCTCTTGAAGAACACGCATCGCTGCTAAACATGAAAAACTTACATCTCAGCAGCACCGATGCAGCGAGGCCATTTTATGAGGCCGTAGGCTATCAAGCGTCAGGCACTCGCGAGCACATGTATGGGCAGCTGTGGTGTTTTCCTTACATAAAGCAACTGCAACCTAATATCTCGTTCAAGGCGGACGGCTTCGCCGCCGCTTAACTCAAGCGTTAGACCACAATACGCAATGACCGATCTTCCAGTAGATTTTTTGGAGTCGTACGACAACGAGTCTGTCCTCGCAGAATTGTGCCGTCTGTCAAAACTGACCTCCGATGGTGCTGTCTCCAAGCGCGCCATTGAGTCTGCGGGGCGCGTCAGCTATTCAACTATCGTCAAACGCTTCGGATCTTTGCGCAAAGCATTGGAGCTTGCGGGCCTTTCCACATCGCGTTTCACCAAAGCCACGGATACCGAGCTGCTGGCATCACTGGTGGAGCTCTGGCAACGTGTTCTAGAAACTGAGGGTCGCACCCCGCAGCGAAAGGACCTTTCAGCCTTCGGTTACCTCTTTTCAGGAGACACGGTGCTACGTCGTTTTGGTTCTTGGCGAGCTGCCCTGCTCCGCGCGCGTGATTCGGTCACTATCGAGTCGGCGGAGCAAACGGAGCAAGTATCAAACAGTGCCAAGCCGGTCCGTACTCGCCAAACCTTTTCGCTTCGTAAGCGCTTTTTCGTTATGAAGCGCGATGGCTTTTGCTGTGTTCGTTGCGGAGCTTGCGGCCACGGCGTGCGCCTTGAAGTCAATCATCATGTTCCTTTTGCAAAGGGCGGTACCGATGCACTCGACAATCTAGAGACGCTTTGTTTTGACTGCAATCGAGGCCAGCGTGATGATCTGGTCTAACATCTCATTCGAGGCGGACGGCTACGCCGCCGCTCAATTCCAGCGTTAGGCCCAGTAGTGCAGTCGATGAATACACACGTTTGCCCAAGCAGATCATCGGTGCAGAGAGCAGTGGTGTTGCTCTCGCTTGTGGCACTCGCCATCGTCGTGGCGCCAGACGGTGTTGCCCGTGCGTCCGATGCTTCCGTTGAGAACTGTCACATCGGAGCCTATCGGCTTGCCGATGATAGCCTTGTGGATATCGGCGCCAGCGATGGCGCCCATCTGCGCTGGCGCCGCGTAGACGGTACGACGGGCTTGCTCACGCGCCATCCCGATGGGACTTGGACCAGTACGCTCGGCTGGGCCGACAGGCCGGACGGCGTCAAGATCACGTTCTCTGATTGCAAGGATGGCCGCATCGATTTCAACGGCATCGGCGGCCAACGCCTCGCCTTCGACATCACCAACGCGCGTTTCAAAGGCGCGGGCGTTACGCTCGCCGGCCGGCTCGTGCTGCCGAAAGGCAAAGAGCGCGTGCCGATCGTGGTGCTCGTGCACGGTTCCGAACACTTTTCAGCGCTCGACTTCTATGACATGCAGCGGATGTTTCCGGCTATGGGTATCGGCGTGTTCGTATACGACAAGCGCGGTACCGGCGCTTCGAGCGGGAGATACACGCAGAGTTTTCTGCTGTTGGCCGACGACGCGATTGCAGCCGTGCGGGAAGCCAAACGCTTGGCCGGTTTTCGCGCCGGACGCATCGGTTACCAGGCCGGCAGCGAGGGGGGCTGGGTCGCGCCGCTCGCTGCCAGAATCGCGCCGGTAGACTTCGTGATTGTCGGCTTCGGGCTTGCAGTCTCCCCGCTCGACGAGGATCGCGAAGCAATCGCCTACGATATGAACAGCCACGGCTACGGGTCGGCCGTAATGGCTAAGGCGATGCAGATCGCCGACGCGTCGGCGGCGATCCTGCTCAGCGATTTCCGCAGCGGCTACGACAAGTTGGATGCGCTCAAGCAGAAGTACGGTAAGCAACCGTGGTTCAAGTACGTGCGCGGAGACGTCACGTGGGCACTGCTCGCCTGGCCGACCGAGAAATTGAAGCAAATGGGGCCGGTGCTCTTTGCCGGCGTTCCACTTCAGTACGATCCGATGCCTGTACTGCGGCATCTCGATACGCCGCAACTCTGGATTCTTGGCGAAGAGGATGCCGACGCCCCGAGCGCCGAAACCATCAAGCGCCTGCGCGGCCTCCGGCAGTCGGGCCGACCGATCGCGCTGGCGGTGTATCCGCACGCCGAGCACGGCATTTACGAATTCGAGACAAAAAAGGACGGTACCCGCGTGGACACCCGCAATGCAGCCGACTACTTCGACATGATGCGCGATTACATCCTCAATGGGATGCTGCACGGCAAATACGGAGACGCCGTCCTATACTTGGTCTCCGACACGGCTTCCGATCGATCGCACCAATGAACGGTCCAGTTTCCTTCCAGCCGAGAGCAGCCCCCAGCGCATTGCTGTGCACAAGTACGTTACCCGGCAAGCACATCACGCTTGTCCAGCGGCATGATAAAGTTGCCTAGGTACACGTGGGCTCAATGCGCCAGGGCCAGTCTAACAATTCGTTCAAGCCGACATCGCTTCGCGGCGCGGCTTAATTCAGGCGTTAGGTGCGCATGATCTACACATTCGTAATTTGTCAGTTTCTCGTCGTGCTTTTTATTGCGGCGCACGACTGGTTGCCACTCGGCAGGCTAAACAACCTGGACGGCATCCGAGCGGCCGACACAACCGCGAAGCTCGTTCTTGTCACGGTGCTCAGCACGCTCCCCTTCGCTATTGCGTTTGTCGCAAGCCTCTACTACGCCAAGTCCAATTTTCCAATGTGGCTAATGTGGTTGCTCTGGTGCACCTACGGCGCTGCGCTGTATGGAATGCTCCAAACTTGGTGGGTGCCCTACCTTTTCGTAAGAAATCCCGCCCGGGTTGCCCGCTATCAAGTGAGGTTTGCAAACACTCACTCATTCCTTCCGGTTCGCAACGGTATCAGGCCAGATACATTGCATATGGGCTTCCATGCGGTCTTGGTCGCCACGGTTGTCTTGCTTTGCGTTTTGTCGTTTCGGGGTCACGCTCATCTCATGTAAGTGCGCCCTAATGATTTTTGAGAGATTGCCAGTGCAGAGTGTGCAGTTTGGCCAGGGATTGGCGCAAGAAAGTATGGCGTTGGCTTTTCACCAACGCGGTACGCACGAAAGAAAACGGCCCCAAAATGGGGCCGTTTTTGTCTCAGGTTGAAAAAGGCGTCAGCGTCGGGTGTTGCCCAGCAGCCGCAGGATTTCCAGGTACAGCCAGATGAGTGTCACCATGAGCGCGAAGGCGCCGTACCATTCCATATAACGCGGTGCGCCCGCCGCCGTCTGCTTGGAGATCATGTCGAAATCCAGCACGAGATTGAAGGCGGCGATGGCGACGATAAACAGGCTGATGCCGATGCTCAGGGGCGTGTGCCCATACACCATGCTCATGTCCACATGGAACATGCTCACGATCCAGGTGAGCGCGTAGAAGATCACGATGCCGAGCGTAGCGGCACCCACCATCTTGTAGAGCCACGGCGTGGCTTTGATGATACCGGTGCGGTACAGGATCAACATGCCCAGGGCCACCCCCAGTGTGAGGCCCACCGCCTGAATGACGATGCCGGGATACTGCATATTGAAGATGGCTGAAACGCCGCCGACCACGAAACCTTCGGCGATGGCATACAGCGGCGCGGTGATTCTGGCCCAGGTGGGCTTGAAGGCGGTCGCCAGACCGAATACCAGGCCGCCGATAACGCCGCCGATCACGTACGGCATGATTGCCGCCATGTCGAATGAAGCGGGAGTTGTGGCGGTGGCGGGAATATAGTTGGCGAGCGCTCGCGACCAGCACCAGGCGGCGGTGAGGATTACCAGCACCAGCATGATGAGGCACTTGCCGATGGTGCCGTTGAGCGTCATGCGTTCGCCGGTGATGACGCCGGGTTTCTGGAAAGCCTCGGTTCTCAGGGCCGGATTACCGGTTTTCAAAGGAAGTGGCATGCTTGGGTTCCTGTATAAAACGTGGGGTTAAAGAATCACTATCCTTCCTTGGGCGTGACACGTGCCGCTGCGGGAGCGGGTTACACTGTGCATCATTATATAGGAGATACCGGAGCGACCGCAGCATGGCAGGCCGACGCCTCTGGCACGAAGAAGAAATCCTGGCGGCGCTGGAGGCAGGCGCGATCCTGGTGACTGCCAGCGAGCGGTTGGCTCGGGCCGCGCGTCTGGCCCATGCCGATGCGGCGCGGGCGCGCGGCGTCCGGGTCTGGGAGCGCCCCGAGGTGCTTGGCTGGGGCGCATTCCTCCAGCTGCTATTTTCTCGCCATGAACAACTTGATTTGGTAGCCGGCCCGCGCTTGCTGGCACCGCACCAGGCCGAAGTCTTGTGGGAAACCGTAATTACTGGGGAGACAGCCAATTCTCCCTTGCTGCCACCCGCGGTCACGGCACGTGCTGCCTATGCCGCGTGGGAACTGTGCCAGGCTTATGACATCTCCCTTTCGGAATTGGCACATGAAGTGAGCAGCGATGATGCGCGCCAGTTCTCGCTGTGGGCACATGCTTATGCCGAACAATGTAAAACGCGCACGCTGCTGGATGTCGCGCGGCTGCCGGATTATCTGACACAGGTATTCCAAGCAGAAAAAACTGTTCCACCGAAGCATTGTCTGTTCATCGGTTTCGAAGAATTTACGCCGCAACAACAGCGCTTGTTGGCCTGCATGCGTACTGCAGGCAGCCAAGTACAGGAGCTGTTGGTATCTGGACAACGAGACAACCGGTGTCGGCGCATCGTGTGTGCCGATGCACAGGCGGAGATGCAGTCCGCTGCGCGCTGGGCGAGAGCCTTGCTGGAAGCTTCGCCTACACTCCGCATTGGCATCATCGTGCAGGATCTCAGCGAACAGCAACAAACTTTGGCTCGCACACTGAACCAGATCCTGTGCCCTAGCTTGCTTCCGGGTGCTCTCACTCCACGACCCTACAATTTGTCCATTGGCCAGGCACTCTCGGCTTGCCCGATCGTAAGCGATGCACTGATCCTGCTGCATTGCCTGCATTGGCGATTGCCGTTCGAAACCGTCAGCCGCCTGCTGCGCTCGCCATTCATCGTGGCCGGTGAACATGAGTTGCCGGCGCGCGCGCGTCTCGAAGTCCGGTTGCGCGATGCTAATCTGGAACAGGTTGGATTACAACGCTTGCTGACCTTGGCACAGCAGGGCGGGGAAGCGCAGGCATTCCAGTCAGCGCTGGCATCCATGGTGCAATATCTGCGCGGTATGCCGAAACGGCAGCTAAGCAGTGGCTGGTCCAAGACCTTCAGCAGCGTACTGCATACCTTTGGCTGGTATGGAGAACGGATCCCGGACAGCAGTGAATACCAGGCAGTAAGTAAATTACGTGCGTTGCTTGGCGAGTTCGCACAACTGGATGCGGTGTTACCACCCATGGACGCATCGGAAGCACTCACACGCTTCACGCGGTTGGTGACGCAGAACGAATTCCAGACCGCCAGCGCGGAAGTGCCGATACAAGTGCTGGGCATGCCGGAGACTGCCGGTCTGCAATTCGATCATGTGTGGATCATGGGGCTGACAGATGATGTGTGGCCTGCGAGCCCACGCCCGGATGCGTTCATTCCCTGGACCTTGCAGCGGCGACACGCGTTGCCGCACGCCAATGCCGCGCGTGAACTGGACTACGCTAACCGCATCACAGCTCGTTTATTGAATAGCGCATCCGAGGTGGTGGTGAGTACGCCGCAGCGCAATGCGGACACAGAACTGCGACCCAGTCCATTGCTGGCTGATATTAAGGAAGCTACGTCAGCGGACCTACCCCAAAGTCAGGTACGCAACTGGCGTGAACAACTGCAGCAAGAAGCCGCCATCGCGCTGACCGAGTTTACGGATGAGCAGGCGCCGCCCGTGCTGGATGGGGCATCGGTTGAAGGTGGCACCAAAGTTATCAAGTCACAGTCCATCTGTCCGTTCCAAGCTTTCGCTATATATAGGTTAGGCGCCGAGGAGTTGGAGTCGCCAGCGCTCGGACTTAGCCCACGCGATCGCGGCCTGTTGCTGCATGCTGTGATGGAACGATTGTGGGTAGCGCTCAAGGATCACGCCAGTCTCGCGAGTTTACAGCCCGATGCGCGCAGGCAACATATCGATACAGCCATCACCGATGCCTTGAACCCGTTTGCTGCGCGCAATCCTGATGTCTTCACGACGAATTTCAGACGCTTGGAACAAGAGCGCCTCACAAACCTGATCGCCACGTGGCTTGAGATCGAGTTGGCGCGTTCGCCCTTCAGTGTCGAGAAGCCCGAGCAGGAGCGCCGCGTGAAACTCGGACGACTCTCGCTCAAAACGCGGGTGGACCGCGTGGACAAGTTGCCGGATGGCGGCCGAGTGGTTATCGACTACAAGAGTGGCATGGCCAATCCGCGAGACTGGCTGGGAGAACGGCCCGACGAACCGCAGCTGCCCATCTATGCCGTGTCAGGCGAGCCGGCGCCGGCGGCGGTATTGTTCGCGCAGTTGCGTACCGGCGATCTGGCTTTTCGCGGCTTTGCCGTACAGGATGGCGTGGCGCCAGGTGTGGGGAGCTACGACACTGCACGCAAGCAGGCTGATGATCCAGCGGATTGGAACGCGCTGCTGGACAACTGGCGCACGGCAGTATCCGCGCTGGCAGATGAATTCATGAACGGCGTAGCGCGCGTGGCACCGAAACACGGTGACGAGACCTGCCGCTATTGCCATCTCAGCACGCTGTGCCGCATTCATGAACGCAAGGCTGCGGGCATGGAGGATGATGATGCGCAAGATTGATCAGGCACCGGCGGATGCAACAGAGCGCGCGCGTGCCCTCGACCCGCGCCAGTCGTTCATCGTGCAGGCGCCGGCCGGCTCCGGCAAGACCGAACTCCTGACCCAGCGCTACCTCACGCTACTGGCGGTGGTGGATGAGCCGGAACAAATCCTCGCCATCACCTTCACCAAGAAGGCGGCCGGTGAGATGCGCATGCGCGTGGCGCACGCTCTGGAGCAGGGTGAAGCGCCGGCACCTGCGGCGGGGCACCAGCGGCAAACCTGGGAGCTGGCGCAGCGTGCGCGCGCACGCGACCAAGTGCACGGCTGGAATATCGCACGCCATCCAGCGCGGCTGCGCATCCAAACCATCGATTCCCTGAGTGCGGAACTCACCCGGCGCATGCCGCTGTTATCTCAGTTCGGTGCGCAGCCGGCGATCGCCGAGCGCCCGCAGCCGTTATACACGGAAGCCGCGCGCCGTACGCTCGCGTTGCTGGAAGACGGCGACCCGCATCAGGTTCAGGCGGTGAGCGCGCTGTTGGCGCATCTGGATAACCATGTACCGCATGTCATGCAACTGGTGGCCGACCTGCTGCCGCGCCGCGACCAGTGGCTACGGCACACGGGCGCGAGTAGCAGCGTCATACGGCGTGCAGACTTGGAGCGTGCACTGCAAGAAGAACTGCATGTGGCCTTGGCGCAAACACTGGAAGTAATACCGGCTGACTGCCGGAATGATCTGGTGGAAATGGCAAGCGACGCGGGCGCCCGATTGCGTGGGCAGAATTCCGAATCCGAGATCGCCGTCTGCGCCGAACTCACCGGCTTGCCGGAAACTACACCGGAAGGTCTGGCGGCTTGGCGCGGCCTCGCCGAGTTATTCCTCACCAAGACTGGTGATTGGCGCAAGCAGGTCAATGCCAAGCAGGGATTCCCGCCACAGCATGCCGCGGACAAGACCCGCGTGCACGAATTGTTGCGGCGATTCACTGAACTGGAACTCTTGCATACGCGCTTGGTACGTGTGCGTGAATTGCCACAGCCCCACTACCCCGACAATCAATGGCAGGTACTGGATGCCTTGCTGAACCTGTTGCCGCTGGCGGTGGCACAGTTACAAGTGGTGTTTATGGAGCACGGCGCCGTCGACTACGCCGAGGTATCGTTACGCGCTTTGCAAGCCCTGGGCACGGCGGATGATCCCACGGATCTGAATCTGGCACTGGATTACCGCCTGCAGCACATTCTGGTGGATGAATTCCAGGACACTTCCGTGAACCAGACGCAGCTGCTGGAGCGGCTCACCGCCGGCTGGCAAGCGGGCGACGGCCGCACGCTGTTCCTTGTGGGCGATCCCATGCAGTCCATCTATCGTTTCCGCGAAGCAGAAGTGGGTCTGTACCTGCGGGTGCGTCAGACAGGGCTCGGGCAGTTGCCGCTCACACCTCTGCTGCTGAGCGCCAATTTTCGTTCCCAGCCGGGACTGGTGCAATGGTGCAACGAGACCTTCCGGCAACTGTTTCCATCGCAGGAAGATGTGGCCAGCGGCGCTGTGCCTTATGCGGATGCCAGTGCGCAGTACCAACCCATACCGGGTGTCGCTGTAAAGGTGCATGCGTCGCTGCAACGCGATACAGTCGCGGAAGCTTCACAGGTAACCGATCTCATCACGGCGCTACGCGCTCAACATTCTGTAAAACGCATCGCGGTGCTGACGCGCGCGCGTACACATCTAGCATTCATCGTGAGGAATTTGCGCGCGCAGGATGTGCCGTTCCGGGCGGTGGAATTGGAGAACCTGGGTGAGCGTCCCGTAGTGCAGGACCTGTTGGCGCTGACTCGTGCATTATTGCATCCGGCAGATCGCACCGCCGGGCTGGCAGTGCTGCGTGCGCCCTGGTGCGGACTCAGTCTTGCGGCACTGCATATGTTGGTTGGTGGTGCTGGCGCTGTGACGATACCTGAGCAATTACAGGATGAAAACCTCCTTGCCAGTCTTGAGTCGCACATTGCGGGCACACGTTTTGAATCGGTACGCGCGATTCTGCTGGAGGCTCTGAACGGGCGGCGTCGCGGTAACCTGCGCGAGCAGGTGGAGCGGGTATGGCTGCAATTGACAGCGCCCGCCACCTTGAGATCAGTGGAAGACCTGGCGGACGCCGAAGCCTATCTGGAATTGCTGGAAACCCTGGATGATGGCGGAGAGCTTCAGGGTACCAAGGAATTGGAGGACGCACTTACGCGATTGTTCGCGCGACCGGACCCGCGCGCGGATGAATCGCTGCAGCTTATGACCATCCACAAGGCCAAGGGGCTAGAGTTCGATAGCGTGATCATTCCCGGCCTCGGCCTGACCACGCGCACGACTGATAAACCGCTGCTCGCCTGGCTGGAACGTCCGCGTGCAAATGGCCGCGATGATCTGTTGCTGTCGCCGCCGGAATCCGCAGGCAACGAGCACGATCCCATCTATCAGTTCGTGCAGTCTCTGAGGCGTGAGCAGGAGCGCCTGGAGATGACGCGTCTATTATATGTAGCTGCTACACGTGCGCGCAAACAGTTGCATCTATTTGGCCATGCTACGGTCAAAGACAAGGATGGTGAGCGTAGTCTGGCGCAGCCCCGGGCGGATTCGCTGCTGGGATTGCTGTGGCCGGTGGTGAAGGGTGAATTCCAGGCGGCATTGCAGCAGCAAAGTACTGTGAACCCGAGTGTTACGGAACCACACACGCTTCCCGCAATGCTGCGGCGCCTGCGTTCCGATTGGCACACACCGGTACCGGAAAGTTCGATCAATTGGTCTGGTGATTCTCAGACACTGGCAGCCGAAGACCCGGCCGCACTGGAATTCGAATGGGCCGGCGACACCTTACGTCATGTTGGCACGGTGGTGCATAGGTTGTTGCAACAGATCGCAGATGAGGATTCCGCCCAATGGGATGTAGCGCGCATAACGGCGTTGCGGCCGCTGATTACCCATTGGTTGCGCCAACTGGGTGTGCCGGATGCGGAATTGCAAGCGGCGGAGGGTGATGTATCCCAGGCATTGTCTACGACCCTTACCGATACACGTGGTCAGTGGATACTGGACTCGAGTCATGCCGAAGCGCGTTCCGAATATGCCCTGAGTCACTTCGACGGACTGCGTCTCGCGACCAGCGTCATTGACCGCACCTTCGTGGATGTGGATGGCGTCCGCTGGATCGTGGATTACAAGACCAGCCGCCATCGTGGCGGCGACGTGGAGACATTTCTGGCTCGTGAGCAGTCACGCTATCGCCAGCAGTTGGAGAACTACGCGCGTTTGATGCGTGGCTTGGAACAGCGGCGTGTTAGAGTGGGTTTGTATTTCCCGTTGTTGCGGCGCTTCGTGGAATGGGAACCTGCTGATGGTTGAAACCCTTACTCATTGTCTGGTGGTGGCGATCTCCTCGCGGGCTTTGTTCGATCTTGAGCAGAGCCATCACATTTTCACGACTCGGGGTCTGGAAGCCTATTCCCGCTATCAGATCGAACACGAGGACGATCTGCTGGAACCGGGGCTGGCATTCACTCTGGTGAAGAAACTCCTGCGTCTTAACAGCTCCAGTGAGGACAAGCGCGTGGAAGTGATCCTGCTGTCCCACAACAGTGCAGACACAGGCTTGCGCATCTTCAATTCAATCCAACACTATCAACTGGACATTACGCGCGCGGCTTTCACCAATGGTGCTGCGCCTTGGCGTTACGTGGAGCCCTTCAGTGCCGACCTATTTCTGTCGGCAGAACCGAAAGATGTGGTGGCGGCGCTGGATGCGGGGCGGGCGGCCGCGGCCATCGTGCCGTCGCGTGCCGAAGTCGCGACTTCCAAACAATTGCACATTGCCTTCGATGGAGATGCGGTGCTGTTTTCCGACGAAGCCGAGCGCATCTATCAGGAACAGGGTCTGGCAGCCTTCGCCAAGAGTGAGAAAGCCCAGGCACGCGCGCCGCTCAGCGGCGGACCCTTCAAAAATTTCCTCGCGGCCCTGCAGCGCATCCAGTCGGACTATCCGCCCGAACAATCCCCAATCCGCACCGCGCTGGTGACGGCACGTTCGGCGCCCGCCCACGAGCGCGTGATCCGCACTCTGCGCGCCTGGAATATCCGTATTGATGAAGCCCTGTTTCTCGGTGGCTTGCCTAAAGGAGCGTTCCTGAAAACCTTCGGCGCGGACATATTCTTCGACGACCAGCGCGGTCACGTAGAAGCCGCCGCCGGTTACGTAGCCACCGGTCACGTGCCCCACGGTGTCACCAATATAAAACGAAAGTAACAGCGGAAAACTCAATGGAAGCTCTATTGAAGCCCAGCTTAAACGTCGGGTCGAACATAAATCCAGAGGCGACGACCGTAAGTCTGCAGAGCGCATGAATAATAGACCTACCCTATTGACGCTTCATTATTTTCCTAGCGATTGCGTGGTCGAAGTGACAGCATTTAGAAAGGTAGCGAACAAATGAAAATATTCGAAATCTTTACATATTCATTGTTACTTGTGGCACTCCTAGGAGTACCGTGCGCGCACGGCGGTAACGTTGAAACAGCTGCGGAGGAGGTAAGGGATTTTGTGCAGGCCTTTTATGGCTGGTATGTTCCTGAGGCCCTAAAGGCCCAGGAGGAGCCGGCATGGAACGTCGCTCTGAAATATAAGTCCGGCGCGTTCAGCCGTGAACTTTATCATGCACTCAATGAGGACGCAGAGGCTCAAGCGAAGACAAGCGGTGTGATTGTTGGTCTAGATTTCGATCCCTTCCTCAATACACAAGAACCTTGTAGACGTTACGAAGTCGGGAAGATCGCATCTCAAAAGAGCAGTTATCGGATTGATATTTTCGGCGTGTGCTCAGGCAAGAGAAATGAGAAGCCTGATGTTGTTGCTGAAGTAGCGCACGGGAATGGTAATTTGGTATTCACAAACTTTGTCTATCCGGCGATCCACAGTGACTTGTTAAATACATTGAAAATCCTGCGTAAGGCATGTCGGAAGGAATAGAGAGAATGATAGGGGACGGGCTGAACTGAATCAACCCCGGTTTTACGGACACCCAGATAGGCACATGCTGCCTGAAAAGGTTTTCATGATTTTAGGTAGAATAGCCGCGTAGCTCATACATAAGGAAGTGTACAAATGTTTGTATCGAGTCCAACACCTTTTTGTATCTCCGTTATCCCAGCACATTTCATTCGGTATGACGTCTATCGTCAGCCGTGTGCCTGTATCTGTTCAACATGACGTTTTTTTAAATCACACCTATGACAATAGGAGGTTCGTATGTCTAAATCCAAACTGAATGCCTGGTACGGATGGGTGCCAGACCGGCCAGATTATCGGGACAAACTTTACGCCGCCATCGCCGCACCGCCGAAAAAGCTGCCGCCAAAAGTGGGCTTGCGGAAGGGCTGTTCGGCTGTAGAAAACCAGGGGCAGCTCGGCAGCTGTACGGCCAACGCACTGGTCGGCAATCTGGAATTCCTCGAAAAGAAAACCGGACGGACTGTTTCTAATCTGAGCCGCCTGTTCATTTATTACAACGAACGCGCCATGGAAGGCACGGTCAATGAGGATGCGGGCGCCGCGATCCGCGACGGGGTCAAATCGCTGGTGAAGCAGGGCGTGTGCACGGAGAAATTATGGCCCTACAAGATAGCCGATTTCACCGATAAACCGTCCCTGGCCTGTTACAAGCAGGCCAAGAACCACCAGGTGACTTCCTACCATCGCATTATCGGATTGCTGCAGATGCGCGAATGTCTGGCAGAAGGTTACCCGTTTGTCTTCGGCTTCACGGTGTATACCGCTTTCGAGTCAGCATCGGTGGCCAAGACCGGCCAGTTGAACCTGCCCAAACGTGGTGAAAAGAACCTTGGCGGCCATGCGATCTGCGCCGTTGGTTACGACGATGCAAGCAAGCGATTGCTGATCCGGAATTCCTGGGGCTCCGACTGGGGCATGAAAGGCTACTTCACCATGCCTTATGACTATGCTTCCAACACCAATCTGGCGGACGATTTTTGGACTATTCGGGCATTTGAAAACAACTAAGCCGATTAGCAGCAATCCGGCACAATGTGATTGTTGAGGGTTTTACCTGCGTAAACCGCAACTGAATAATTCAAGGCGGATTCGTTTTCTGCTGCTGCTCGATATGTTCCCATCCTGGAATCTCGGCACGCAGGAACTGCATCACATGCTCATGCACGCGCTGGCGGAAAGCAGCGTTGGGGTTTACCGCAAGCGGTGAGGCCACAGCGATGTTGGTAACGTTTCGGGTCACAGTCAGCGGCACAGTCTGCGGTGGCAGCGCATAGTCATCAGTACGGTTGGCCGTGCCCTGGTTGTTAGTTTGTACGAAGAATGGCACGAAGGTCTGGCCGATGACGGCCAGCGATTGGTAGTCCCCCACGAACAAGCCCTCGGCGTTGGGCGCAAGGTCCAGATCGAAAGGGCCTGATATATGTTGTTCGCTCCAATGCACGCCATCCGTGGAAGACGTAAACCAGTAATCGGTGATCAACATATCCGGGTTGCTGGTATTGTTCCTGAAATCGAAATAGCTGACGCCGATGGTGCCATCCGCCAACATGGCAACACTGGGCGTGAACGAGGGCACCGATGGAACAGAATTGATCTCCACCGGTGTGCTCCAGGTCTGGCCGTCGTCTGACGATTGGGTCAGTGCGATGCCATCGTGCTGACCGCCGGAGAAGCGCCCGTCTTGCCACACCACCACCAACTTGCCGCCAGGCCCGGCAGCCGCCTGTGGCAAAAAGCCTCCATCGCGAACCAGGGCGCCGGTATTGGGGTCGTGGGTTCCCACGGACAAGTCCTGCGCCACAGATACGGGTGCCGACCAGGTGGCGCCTTGATCGGTAGAGCTGATCAACTTGATGACTCCGGTGGTATTGTTATTAGAGGTGTTGTCGATCTCCTCGAACACATCCACGATGGTGCCGTCCGGGAGTCCGACGATTTCATTGCCGATGGTCTGGTTGTTCACACCTGGATCGTAAATGGATACAGCGGGCTGCCAGCTCTGGCCGCCATTAGTGGTGCGCGCGAAATATGCGGGACCGCGGTTGCTGGTGTCGAGCCGGTCCCAAACTGCATATGCATAGTTCGGATTGTTGGGGTCGGCGGTAATGGTTTCTTTGTCGTTGAAGGCATTGGCGCCATCCAGGATGAGCGTCGCCGGATTGCTCCAGCTGGCACCTGCGTCGGTGGATTGGCTTACGAGCACGCTGCTCAAGGAGCCAGGTGCGAGGGAATCACCGCTGAATGAAATCGAGATCACGTAGGCCACGCCGTTGGGTGAGAACGATACCCAAGGATCGGAGGCGCGTGCGTAGTCGCCGCCGTTACCACTGGTGCCGCCGCCGCAGTCGGAGAGATTGAGAGTTTGTTCACTCCAGGTCTTGCCGTTGTCCAGGCTGCGCGCGACCACCAACCCGTGGGCGCCGCCGTCGGACCAGCGGTCCTGCTGCCAGATGCCGATGAGATTGGAGGGGTTGGTCGGGTTGACAGCCACATACGGTTCCACTTCGGCATCCTCATAGCTGACGCTGCCGCTCATGGCACCGCCGCAGTTGGCGCTATACGGCGAAGAACCAGAGACGCGTACCAGCGGCGCGCCCGGTGGCGGCAGCAATGACGTAGGCGGAGGTGTGGATCCCGAGGAAGAACCGGAACCTCCACCGCCACAACTTGCCAGCAATAAGGCTACGATGAGGCCGATGAGATACGGGCATTTTTTCTGTTTGTCTTTCGGCATGGTGTGACGATTCAGAAACATTAGACGAGTTATTTATAGCACTCATCCGTGAACTTGCTTGTGTATCGCTGTTTGTCTCATAAATGATTCAGATATGATGAACCAAAAAAACGGCGGGCTTGTGGCCCGCCGTTTGATCCTGACGCACTAAAGACGCTGCTTACCAGATCACGCAGATATCCTTGTTGACCATGGGGCTGTTCGTCGGGATGCCGAACGCCTGCTGGAACTGGGGCAGATTAGCCACGGTGCCGTTCACGCGATAATTCGCGGGCGGATGCGGATCAGTAGTTATCAACCGGCGTGCTTCCTCAGGGCGGATATTGGTTGACCAGAAATGGGCAAATCCAAGGAAGAACTGCTGGTCCGGCGTGAGGCCGTTAATGGTCTTCGCATCCTTGTAGAAAGGTGAGGCATGGAAAGCGCGCCAAGCGAGCTTCAGCCCGCCAAGATCCGCGATGGCCTCTCCGGTGACCAGTTTCCCCTGCACATGCAGATCATCATCCACGGCGTAGCTGGAAAACTGGTTAGCGATGCACTTCACATTTTTCTCGAAGTGTCGGCGATCCAGGATAGTCCACCAGTTCTTGAGGTTGCCGTGGCCATCGAATTGGCTGCCCTGATCGTCGAAGCCATGGGTCATCTCGTGGCCCATTACCGCGCCGATCGCACCATAGTTCACCGCCATGGGTGCATTGGGATCGAAGAATGGCGGTTGCAGGATACCGGCCGGGAAGTTGATGTTGTTCATGGACGGGTCGTAGTAGGCATTCACCGTCTGGGGTGTCATATACCACTCATTTTTATCCACCGGCTTGCCGATTTTGTTGAGTTCGCGCTGATTCTCGAACTCATTGGCGTGTATCACATTCAACACATATGGGCCACGGCTGATATCGAGAGCGGAATAATCACGCCACTTGTCCGGATAACCAATGCGTTCACCCATCATGTCGAGCTTCGCAATGGCGGCCCGGCGGGTCTTGGCCCCCATCCAGGAGATGGTTTCCAGATCGCTCCTGAGCGCCGCGCGGATGCCATGCAGGATTTCCAGTACTGCGGCTTTGGACGACGGTGGAAATTTCTTTTCAACGTAAAACTTGCCAACGGCAAAACCCAGGGCATCATCCTCGGCGTTGACCACGCGCTGCCAGCGTGGCAACAGTTCCTTGGCGCCTGTCAGGGTTGACTGCATCTTGAAATCTTCATCCACGAATGCCTGGGACAGATAGGGTGCAAAAGCGTCCACCAGCTGCCAGCGCAAATAGATTTTCCAGTTGCTCAGGGGCACACTTTTCAAGCTCGTGCTCACGGACCGGAAGAAGATGGGCATGGCCAAGTTGATGCTTTTGATCTCCGGATGATCCACGTTTGTGAAGTAGCTCTGCCAGGAGAAATTCGGCATGGTCTTGTGCAGTTTTGCCAGCGTCATTACGTGATAGACAGCCCGTGGATTGCGCTGCTGCACCTGTGACATGGATGCTGTGGCCAGGCTGGTTTCAATGTCCATGACAATGCCAGCTTTCCGTGCCGCTTCGTACATCGGGTCGCCCAGCAGCAGGAAGGTATTGGCAATGTGCTGCACGTACGCATCGCGGATCTTGGCGAACTTGGGATCTGTCTTGAGGTAATAATCCCGGTCCGGCAAACCCAGGCCGCCCTGACTGGCGACGCCGATGACCTTTGTGCTGTTTTTGAGATCCTGCATCTGGCCGAAGTTGAACAAGGCGTTCACACCGATCATTTGCAAGTGTGCAATTTCCGCCTGCAACTCTTTCTGGTTCTTGATATCGGCGATGCGCTGGAGTTCCGGTTCCAGGGGTTTGATACCGGCCTGGTTGATGGCGGCTTCATCCATGCCGCTCGCGTAGAAATCACCGATCTTCTGGGCATCGCTGCCGGGTTTCGCTTGGGCATTCTTGGCGGCGTCTTCCAGTATCTGGTGGATAGCTTCCTGATTCTGTTTTTGCAGTATGTTGAACTGACCCCAGCGGGAATAGGCCGGCGGAATCGGATTGTCTTTCTGCCAGGTGCCGTTGGCGAATTCATAGAAGTTCTGGGCGGGGCTGACGCTCTGGTCGAGCCAGTTGAGATGCAGGCCGTCCGCGTCCGCGGTGGCACCGGCTGTGGCGGGCTCACCGCTGGCGAATGCGCCCAGAGGCGCGGCGCATAGTACGCCCATCAGTAAATAACCAGTCAGTCGCATATAGCCTCCATTCTGAGTTGAGCAGTACAATTCAGCCCCGTGAAAGGCGCTGCGGTTGAACCTTAGAGGAAGTCTGGCGCGCAACCCCATTTTGGGGTCACGGTGGCCTGAACTATGCTATTACAAGGGAGCTGATACTAACATAGCTCGTCAAAACTCGATGCCCCGGATACAGGCATGTTTCCAGCGGTTTTACGTGGGTTTCAAACCGCTGGGATGCCCTGTCCACACAACTTTAAGGAGTGGACCGATGAACCTCCCCATTTTCTATGCTGCTCTGTTGTTGGTATCCATTTTCACGATCGGCTGGGGCGCCCCGGTGTTGGCCGCGGACATGACCCGCACTCATCCCGGCACGGTCAGCCTGAATGTGGACCTGAGCGATGCGCCGCGCAAGATTTTCCGCGTCCACGAGGTGATCCCGGTCCAAGCGGGTCCGCTCACGCTGTATTACCCCAAATGGATTCCCGGTGAACATTCGCCCAGTGGACCGCTGGAAAACGTCGCGGGTATGGTATTCACCACCAATGGTCAGACGCTCGCCTGGCGCCGCGATCTGGTGGACATGTACGCCATCCATCTGGACATCCCCCAGGGCGTGCGCGAGCTGGACGTGGCGTTTGACTTCCTCTCGCCCACCAGTGGCGGCGCATTCGGCGCCAGCGTCTCGGCCACACCCCGGATCGTGGACCTGGAATGGAATCAGGTGTTGTTGTATCCGGCTGGCTATGCCTCGAGAGCCATCAGTTTCGATCCCAGTGTGGAGCTGCCGGAAGGCTGGCAATACGCGACCGCCCTGGAACCGCATACTGGCAACAGCGGCGAGATTCATTTCAAATCCGTCATGCTCAACAATCTGGTGGATTCACCCTTGATTGCCGGCCAGTATTTTAAGCAGGTGGATCTGGACCCGGGCGCGACGGTGCCGGTATATCTGGACATGGTGGCGGACGGTCCCGAGGACCTGGCCATTACGCCGGAGCAGGTCCGACATTTTCGCAATCTGGTGCAGCAGGAATACCGGATGTTCGGCGCGCACCACTACGCGTCCTATCATGCGTTGCTGACCTTGTCGGACAACACCGGCCATTTCGGTCTCGAACATCATCAATCCAGCGACGATCGCACCGCAGCCGACGCCTTGATTGATCCGGATGCATTTCTGATGGCTGCCGGCCTGTTGCCGCATGAATATACGCATTCCTGGAACGGAAAATTTCGCCGTCCGTACGATCTGTGGGCGCCGGATTTCAATTCTGTGCCGGAGAAGGACGATTTGCTGTGGGTGTACGAAGGACTGACCCAGTACTGGGGCGAGGTCATGACAGCGCGCAGCGGCCTGTGGAGTGCGGATGATTTCCGCCAATCGCTGGCGCTGACCGCCGCCGGCCTGGATCATATGCCGGGACGTACCTGGCGGCCATTGCAGGACACCGCCGATGAAGCCTCGATCCTGTATTACGTGCCGGGCGCCTGGCACAACTGGCGCCGCAGTGCCGGGGATTTTTATTCCGAAGGCGTGCTGCTGTGGCTCGACGTGGACACCAAGATCCGCAAACTCAGCCACAACCGGCGTTCGCTCAATGATTTCGCGCACCTGTTCTTCGGCATGGATAACGGCAGCTACGTGACCAAGACCTATACATTCGGTGACGTGGTGAATGCACTAAACCAAGTACAGCCATACGACTGGACAAAGTTCCTGAGAAACATCCTGGACACCAAACAATATCATGCGCCAATGGATGGCCTTATCCAGGGCGGTTATCAACTGGTGTACACCGACAAGCCATCGGAACTCTACAAGACGGCCGCAAAACGCTCCAAGAACTCCGACCAGATGTATTCCATCGGTTTGCTCGTGGGTAATGAGAGCGGGGAGATTCGGGACGTGCTCTGGAACGGGCCAGCTTTCAATGCGGGTCTGGCTCCCGGCATGAATATTATCGCGGTGAACGGCCGCGCCTTCACACCGGAGGTGTTTCAGGAAGCCATACGTGAGACGAAAGGTTCAGCCGCACCGATCCAGCTATTGGTGAAGAATCTGGAATACTACAAGACCTATGCCGTAGATTATCACGGCGGTTTGAAATACCCGCACCTGGAACGGCTGAAATCCAACCCGGATTATCTGGATCAGATCATCGCGCCCCTGAAATAGCCGGCGTGGCGAGAATGGCGATATTCGCCGCGATGTTCAGGAATCGCAGTCGTGCAATTGTATCCATGAAAGGTGGTAATCAGCGGACCGATCGTGGCTTTTGCTGTTTACGCAGCGTGCGGCCGAGCCAGCCGGCTTCCACCTCGGATTCCTCCGACAAACGTCGCTGGCGGGCGTCAAGAATGGGTGCGCGTCCCAGATAGCCCACCAGTTTGTCAGGATCCTTCGGATCCACCACCGGTAGGCGGCCGATATTACGGCGCAGCATTTTTTCTGCGGCGGTATGCAGGCTTTCGTCGGGATAGGCCACTTCAAGGTGACGGCTGCCGGCCTGTAACAGCGTAGTGGTCTCGTCCAGCTTGGTTTCAAGCGCGCGGAAAATGTCGCCACGGGTGATGATGCCGACGAGCTTGTTCTCGGCATCCAGCAGCGGATAGCTGTTGTGGCGCGCCACCGCGGGATCGTGGCGGCCGATGCGGTTTGCCAGTTCCGACAGCAGCACATCTGCCTGGAGCGCCACGGGTTTGTGGTCCATAACCTCAGCCACCGCCACCTGGCGCAACACGTCCACCTCGTATTCCAGATGGATTCTCAGGCCGCGGCGAGCCAGTTTCTCCGTCATGATGGATTCTTTCATATGGAGCTGGGCGATGCCGCTCGCGATCACGCACACCAGCATCAGCGGCAGCACTGATTCGTAATTGCGGGTGATTTCGAAAGCGAAAATGATAAGCGCGAAAGTGGCGCGTGCTGCCGCTGCGAAAACCGCCGCCATGCCCACCACTGCATACGCAGCAGGATCCAGATGCATGCCCGGAATGATGTGATTTACGATGATGGCGAAGGCTGCACCCAGCGCCGCGCCGCCCATGAACATGGGCGCGAGCAGACCACCGGAGGTGCCGGAACCAAGCGAGATCAGCAGCGCCAGGCTCTTGAACACGAGAATCATCAGCAGGAGCCCCAGTGCCAGATGATTGTTGAGAATGTCGGAAATGGTGCCGTAACCTACGCCCAGCACCCGCGGTATGAAGAAACCGATAACACCGAGACCCAAGGCGCCGATGGCCGGCCACCACACCTCATCCACCGGCAGTTTCTCGAACAAATCCTCGATCCAGTACAAGCCCCGGCTCATGGCCACCGCCATGTAACCGCAGATCACACCCAATACTACATAGAACGGCAGGCCGTGGACGATGTCGAAATTCACTTGGCCAACCGTGAACATAGGACCTGGACTGATGAGCAATACATGGATTGTGGTCGCGATGGTGGTGGCGATCACCAGCGGAATGAAAGAGCGTGCGCGAAATTCGAACAGCAACAGTTCGATGGCGAAAATCACGCCTGCGATGGGCGTGGAAAATGTGGCCGCCATGCCCGCGCCGGCGCCGCAGGCGAGCAGTACTTTGCGCTCTGCCGCTGTCATGTGCAGGATCTGGCCAACGATGGAGCCGAGCGCACCGCCAGTCTGGATAATGGGGCCTTCCGCGCCGAATGGTCCGCCGGTGCCAATGGCGATGGCGGCGGAGAGGGGTTTGAGAATCGCTACTCGCGGCGCAATGCGGCTCTTGTTGATGACGATGGCTTCCATGGCCTCGGGAATGCCGTGGCCGCGGATCTTGTTGCTGCCGTACTTGGCCATGACGCCGACAATCAACCCGCCGATGGCCGGAACGATGAGCACCCACCAGCCGAGCGTGTTGATGGTGATATTCGGCAGCTTGAACGACAGATGCTGGAAATACACCAGGTTGGTGATGACCGCGATCAGGCCATACAAAATATACGCGGTGATGCCCGCCGCCAGGCCGATGAGTGCAGCCAGTACCGACATGAGCAGCAAACGTACGCCGTCCGGACCGGCTGCAAGCGGCCGCGAGCGGGCAGCAATATGCGCGCCTTGCGACACGGATTCTCCAGTTGTTGAAAATGAATTGCGGGGATGCGAAAAAGCGCGGTATGATATATCGCAATGCGATATAAATCAACAGGTGCTCCGCGGGTTGCACCCAAACGCATAAACGCCAGGCCGGGCACGCCAGCCGTGAGCGATGCCGACTATGCCACGTTGGCGGATTTCCGTTCGGCGCTGCGCAAGTTCCTGCGCACCAGCGAAGAGATCGCCTTGGGTCTGGGACTCACTCCCCAGCAGCATCAGGCCTTGCTGGCCATCAAGGGGTTTCCGGGCGGCGCGCATCCGACCATCAGCCAGTTGGCGGCGCGTCTCCATATCCGCCATAACAGCGCGGTGGGGCTGGTGAATCGCCTGGCGCTTCAGCGGCTGGTCAAGCGCCGGGATTCGCAGCTGGACCATCGTCAAGTGTACGTCGTGCTGACCACGAGTGGTTTGGCTATGCTCGACAGGCTTACCCAGACCCATCGCGTCGAACTCCGGCGTGTCGGTGGCGAAATCACCCGCCTGCTGACGGAACTGACCCGCTAAGAAGGTGAGCAGTGATGCGTGAGACGCAAGGCAAGTGTCACGGTGGACTGTCACCGAGTGCCATGCTTGCGGGGATGAAGAGGTAACGATTGGTCGGGGGACAGGGCCCGTCGCACAGCGAGCGCCCGTACAGGACGTGTGGGCCGGATTGCCCATCAGGGATGATTTCG
Organism: Gammaproteobacteria bacterium; assembly: GCA_049591455.1. GTDB lineage: Bacteria > Pseudomonadota > Gammaproteobacteria > Natronospirales > REEB76 > REEB76. Next base: position 21,650 of record JBAWFA010000015.1, on the reverse strand, counting down.
TGAGCGTGAAGCGCTATCGGTTGGTCGGGGTGACAGGATTTGAACCTGCGACCCCTACGTCCCGAACGTAGTGCTCTACCAGGCTGAGCTACACCCCGAAAGGTCGCGTACTATAAAGCAAGGTCACGGGAGGCGCAATTGCAGCCTCCACTCGGGGAAGAGGGAACTTCGCCATCTTTGCATCGGGTGGCCCAGGATCTGGAGTTCCGATCCCTCACTGCGGGGCAACAACAGCATGCGCTCGGCGGCAACCAAATCTGTGATCATGCCTGGCCCACAAACGAGCCTGGGTCGACTGCGCTGGCAACCCCTGTCGTTGGTGGGTGTCCTCGGTCAGACAAACTACGCCGGTTTCGTGATAGCCGTTATCTGGTTTGCCATTATCGCAGTGTGCGTGTGGTGGGGAATCGTCGGCGCCAGCTTGGGATGGGACATTTGGAGGTTCAGTCTGTTTGGCACCCAGGTGGTACTGGGGTTCTATCTGCCCTGGACAATCTGTCTGCTCCTGATGATGTGGCTGGGCCTTGAATGGGCGGTGATACCGGCTTATCTGGCTACCTTATTCAATACACTGCACTCAGGTGTGCCGGTTGCCATCGCAGTGGTAAATGCGCTGCATTATCCGCTCGCCCTCACGGTTTTTTTCCTTTTCTTTTGCGCCATTTCAGACAGTCATGAACTGCGCACACGGCGCTCATGGGGAGTATTTATTGCTGCCTCATTCATTGCCGCAATCGTAAGTTCCATCGGTGCTTTTATTTCACAATTCTATATCTCCGCAAACAACGCCGAATTGCTTACCACGTGGTTCGAGTGGTGGACGTCCAATTTTATCCAGTCGCTTATTAGCGTCGCACCATTGATATTTTTTCTGTCCCCGGTTGTAGAAGGTATAAAACGACGGTATTTCCCCAACGCACATTTGGAGCAGTTTACCCAGCAGAAGCTTTTGCAGCTTGCCAGCATGTTCGTGCTCACGCTTGTGCTTCTCGTTCTGGCTGATAGCCATTGGCAGAATGTGCATACTTCGGCCATCATTGCGGCACCGCTTCCGGATAACTTGCGTATGCAGGTTCAGGCGCAATTCAATCTCCAGCAATTTGTTATCTGGGTGCTCGCGCTGGTCCTGGCTGCGGTGTCTCTGGGCGGCGTGATTGCGGCAAATCTCTGGATACGGAGATTGCGTATAGCAGCAGACTCCCAGACCCATGCGGCCAAGGAGGCTCTTCAGCATAGCGAAACGCGCTTCCGGAATTTCTTCGAGAACAACCCTGCACCCATGTGGGTTTACGATCCGGCTGGCGGGCAGTTTCTGGAGACCAATCAGGCGGCCACGCGCTGCTACGGCTATTCGCGCGAAGAATTTCTGAGCATGACGATTTTCGATATACGACCGCCGGAGGAAGCCGGGCGCCTCAAGGAGCAAATGCGGTCAACGGATTTCACTGAATCCCTGCATCACCGGGGAGAGTGGCTGCATCGGCGAAAGGATGGCGGTTTTATGGATGTGGAGATGCATGTCAGTTCCATGATTATGGATGGCCGCATCGTGAATTTGGCATTGGTCCATGATATTTCCCCACGCAAACTGATGCAGGCAACCATGGAGCAACGCGCACGGGAGCTGCGCATTCTGGCGGCGGCATCATTGGAGATCGCGGGAGCTCAGACGGCGGGGCAGGTGCTGCAGATCGGCGTGGATCGGACCAGGGAACTCCTCCGGTCAAATCTCGCGGTGATGCACAGTTGGAAACAGTCCAACCAGGACGGGATTGGCTGGCGGGTTTCGCTGGCACCCCGGTTTGCGCAGTGGGCGGAGTTCAGGGAGCCGCCTGATGGCAGCGGCATTTACAAATTAGTGCAGCAGCATCCACAACCCCTGCGTCTGACCCGGGATGAACTGCAGCGGCATCCACAATTTCGTAATTTCGGCGTCCACAAGATGGAGCATCCGCCGCTCAATGGATTACTGGTTGTGCCGCTGATGCATGAAGGATCGGCTACCGGCGCACTGATGGTGTCCGACAGGATGGAAGGTGAATTCGACGCCCAGGATGAAGCGTTGCTTACACAACTGGCCCGGATCGCCTCCGTGGGCCTTGAAAATCTGCGTCTCAACAGTGCGTTGCGGCAGCATATGCACGAGCTGGAACAGCGGGTGGCCGAGCGAACCGCAGAACTTGATGCGTTTGCCTATTCCGTGGCTCATGATCTCCGGGCGCCACTGCGGGCGATGCACGGTTTCGCGGAAGCGGTGCTGGAGGACTATGGACCCGGGCTGGATGAAGCGGGACGTGATTATCTGGCACGGATCGTAACAGCTTCGCAGAATATGGACGCGCTTATTCAGGATCTACTGGCCTATAGCCATATCAGCCGCAGTCACATGGTCCTGGAGGGCGTACGGCTGGATAAGGTGATGCTGGAAGTGCTGGAGGAATTGGCCAGGGAAATCGAATTGCGACAGGCTGTCATCCGGACGGAGGTTCCCGCCATGACGGTGCAGGCCCATCCCGGTATGCTCAAGCAGGTGATCCTGAATCTGGTCAGCAACGCGATCAAATTCGTGGCACCGGGCAAGCAACCGGAAGTCGTTATCACAGCGGAAGGATATGATGGGCGGGTTATCCTGTCGGTCTCTGACAACGGTATCGGAATCCCACCCGAACACCGGGAGCGCATCTTCAATGTGTTCGAACGCTTGCATGGGACAGAGAGTTATCAAGGTACAGGCATCGGTCTGTCCATTGTCAAGAAAGGTTTGGCGCGCATGCAGGGGGAAGTCAGCGTCGAGTCCGGGTCAACTGGCAGCACATTCAGGGTAAACCTGAAGGAGTTCCGGCCTGAATAACAAAAACACAACCACCATCCTGCTGGCTGAGGATGACCAGAACGATGTGATGCTCGTCAAGCGGGCGTTCAGCAAATCCCGCATCATTAACCCTATTGCCTGTGTCGGAAATGGTGAGGAAGCGGTGGCCTATCTCAGAGGTGATGGCAAGTACGCCGACCGCCAACAGCATCCGCTGCCATTCATGCTGCTGCTGGATCTCAAGCTGCCTCGACTGTCGGGGCATGAAGTATTGCAGTGGCTGCGCGGCCAGCCGTTGTTGAAACGCCTGCCAGTGGTGGTACTTACGTCTTCACGGCAGCCGGCGGATATCAACCTGGCATATGAGCTGGGCGCCAATTCGTATCTGGTGAAGCCAGTCGTATTCGAGGAGTTTTCCGCACTGATGCAACAGTTGCGGGTGTACTGGCTGATGCTGAGCGAGCATCCGGAGATTGTGTGATCCTGGATCGTGCCATCCGGTGTACTGACGATTAAGGATGTGAACAAAAAATCCAACAACAACACAGCGAGTATGCCGGTGAATACCCGGTTGCTGCTGGTGGATGACAACCCGGATGACCGGGCACTGGTGGCCCGCGAGTTGCGTAAGGACATGCCGGTGCTGGAAATCACCGAGGTACGGGACCGGCCCGGGTTGGACAAAGCCCTCAAAACAGGCGCTTTTGATCTGATAATCACCGATTTTCATATGCGCTGGATTACCGGCCTGGATATTCTCAAACTGGTCAAAGCCCGCTGGCCGGAAGTGCCGGTCATCATGTTCACCGGCACCGGGACCGAAGAATTGGCGGTGGAGGCCATGCGGCTTGGTCTTTCTGACTACGTTGTCAAGTCGCCCCGTCACATGGCTCGGCTGCGGCGCGCGGTGCATACCGCGGTCACCCGCGCCGGAGAGGCACGCGCCCGTCAGCACGCGGAAGCACTGCTCACAGACGCGCTTCAGTACATCGAGGATGGCTTCATCCTGTTTGACGCGGAAGACCGGTTGATCCTGTGCAATCAGCAGATGCGCCGCATGTACCCCGAAATCGCCGCTGTTCTCGTGCCGGGTCGGAAGTTCCAGGAAATACTGGAAGCCAGCCTTGAGCGGGAGCAATTCAGTCTATCGGGAGCCGGGCGCGAAGAGTGGTTGCGTGAACGGCTTTTGGCACACCAGCGTGCCACCGGTAGCATCGAACAGCAACTTAGCAACGGCCGCTGGGTGCTCATCAAGGAACGGCGCAGCCATGACGGCGGCTATATCGACATCTATACCGATATTACCGCGCTCAAGCAACGTGAACTGGATCTGGAAAGACTGCTGTCCGAACACATCATGCTGGCGGCCGCCACGCAGCAGTCCTCGGCCGGTGTAGTGGTGGTGGACGTGCACTCGACGGATGCCTATCCCATCGTCTATGTGAATCCCGCATTCGAGCGCATCACCGGGTTCAGCGCCGCGGATGTTCGCGGGAGGGATTGGCGGATATTTGCACAGATGGCTGCCACTCAGGACGAGGTCCGCCAGAAGATACGCGCTGCTTTCCAGGCGCATGAATCCACGCAGATTGATTCTGTCAACCAGCGGAAGAATGGCGAGAAATTCTGGAATTCCCTTGCCATCAGTCCGGTGTTTGATGAACGCGCGGCTTTGCGGTTCTATGTGGGCGTGGTTACCGATATCAGTGACCGGGTGCGAATCCGCGACATGCTGGAGGAACGTACCCAGATGCTCGGTGAGGCTGAGCACCTCGCGCACCTTGGCCATTGGCGCTGGGACATAAAAGCCGACAAGTTGTGGCGTTCCGAGGAGGTCTATCGCATCCGCGGCATGACTCCGAAAGACGCACCCGGTGACTTCCGCGGCACGCTTAACACCTTCCATCCCGATGATCGTGCCATGGTAAGCAGCGCCATCAGCAGCGTGGCGGTGAACCATCAGGGCACGGAATTCGAAGCCCGGGTTCTGCGGCCCGACGGCGAAATCCGGCACGTGCGCATCATCGGCCAATACAGTCCGGCGACTCCCGAATCGAGTGAAGCGGTGTTTGGCATTTTCCAGGACAACACCAGCCAGAGACAGCAGGAAGCCGCGCTGCGCCGCAGCGAGCGTCGCTACCGGCGTCTCATGGAGGCGGTGCCCCACGGAATCACGGAAGTCGCAATGGACGGCACCATCACCTATGCCAACCAGTCCCACCACAAGATGCTCGGTTACCAGCGTGGTGAACTCATCGGTAAATCCATGTTCGATCTTATTGCCGACTCCGTGCGGCAAGCCGATGCCAGGCGGCGTTTCGAGATGATGATGAAGGCTGAGGCATTTACACAGACCTTCACCAGCCGGTATCTGACGGCTGATGGCCATGCTATTGACGTGCAGGTGGATGCGGTCATCAGTCGCAATGAGGACGGCAAGGTCAACGGCGTGATAACCGTGGTCACGGACACCACCGAACGGGTGCAAAGCGAACAGCGGCTGCGTTATCTGGCGTTCTATGACCCGTTGACCGGGCTTGGCAACCGCGCGCTGCTCCAGGATCATCTCAGGGATCAGCTTGCCAACCGACCTGAAAGCACGCGCGTGGCAGTGGTGCTGTTCAATATAGACAGTTTCAAAATGATAAATGACGTCCTGGGTCATGGCGTGGGGGATGCGGTGCTGCGCGAATTCGGCGCACGTCTGGCGGCGCGGTTCGGCAACCAGGATGGCGTGGCACGTCTCGCCGCGGACGAGTTCGCTGTGGTATTGGCGGGAGAATTCGGGCGCGAGGAACTGCGTACCCAGGTTCAGGAAATCAAAAGCATCCTTGAAGCACCATTGCAGCTTTCCGGCACCCGTCTGGATATACGCTTGAGCGCGGGTGTATCCCTGGCGCCGCATGACAGCAACGACGTGGAGGAACTACTCGGCAACGCCGACAGTGCATTGCTGGACGCGAAACGCGATCATCCGGGCGCGGTGCGTTTCTACAGTGCTGAGATGAAGGCACTCGTGGAGGAATTCCTGATGCTGCGCGGACGTCTGCGCAGCGCGGCCCTGCAGGGTGAGTTTTATCTGGAATACCAGCCACAAGTGGAACTGGAAACCGGGAAGATTACCGGCCTGGAAGCCTTGCTGCGCTGGCGCACCGAGGATGGTGTATTGATCCCGCCCGGTAAATTCATGCCCATCGCCGAGCAGAGCGGCGACATCATCGCACTGGGCGGCTGGGTTCTGGAAACCGCTTGCCGCCAAGGTGTGGTTTGGAAGAACCTGGGGATTCCGCCGTTGCCCATGACGGTGAATTTTTCGGCACGGCAGTTTCTACAGGACGACCTGGTGCAAACGGTCAGCCAGGTGCTGGAGCGTACCGGCTTCGATCCTTGCGAACTGCATCTTGAACTGACGGAGACCGCGCTGATGACGGACAACCCGGGTGTGTTGCAGCACATGCAAGAGCTGGCTGCCATGGGCATCCGTTTCTCATTGGATGACTTCGGCACCGGCTATTCATCCTTGAGTTACCTTAGCCGCTTTCCAATCAGCGTGCTAAAAATAGACCGCAGCTTCGTTATTGGCATGTCGCTGGATTCAAAACATGTGGCCATCGTCGGCGCAGTGGTGGCCATGAGTCGCGCGCTTGGGATTGCGGTGGTGGCGGAAGGGGTGGAGGAACTGACTCAGGTGGAAAATCTGCGATCCGCCGGCTGCAATGTGGTTCAGGGTTTTTATTTCAGCCGGCCGGTGTCCGCCGACAGTTGCACGGCATTGTTGCGTGCTGGCATGATTCAGCCGAAACGGCATCACTGACAAGCATGTATCCCTCTTTGGAAAATAGAAAACGAGGGATGGGTTAAGACCGGCGCTCCACGGAAAAATCGGCCAGCTCCTTCAAAGCTTGTTTGTAAACAGAATCCGGAAGTTCTTTGAGTGCATCGACCGCCCGTTCGCGTTCCCGCTGTGCGCAGGCGAAGGTGTAATCCAGTGCGCCGGTATTCCGGATGATGGACAGGATGTCTTGCATATGTTCGCGGCCGCCGTTCTCGATGGCTGCGCGAATCAACTGGCATTCCGCAGGTGTGCCCTTCTGCATGGCATGGATCAACGGCAGCGTGGGTTTGCCTTCGGCAAGGTCGTCGCCCATGTTCTTGCCAAGTTCCACGGTGGAGGCGCTGTAATCCAGCATGTCGTCCACCAGCTGAAAGGCATTGCCCACGTGCAGTCCGTACGCGGCCAGCGCCATCTCTTCGGATTCTGATCGTCGGGCAATCACCGCGCCCAGTTGCGCGCCTGCCTGGAACAGGGTTGCGGTCTTGCGGCAGATGACTTCCAGATAACGCGCTTCAGTGGTATCCGGATCGTGGCCGTTTAGGAGCTGCAGAACTTCGCCTTCGGCGATCAGGTTGGTGGCATTCGCCATGATGCGCATGATGCGCATGTCGTTTACCGCTACCATCATCTGAAAAGCGCGCGAATATAGGAAATCGCCCACCAGTACACTGGCTTCATCACCCCAGATGGCGTTGGCGGTTTCCCGGCCGCGGCGCAGACCGGAGGCATCCACCACGTCGTCGTGCAGCAGCGTGGCAGTGTGGATGAACTCGATAATGGCGGCGAGGTTGATATGACGGCCGTCGCTGACGCTACAGGCGCGCGCCGCAAGCAGCACCAGCATGGGCCGCAGGCGCTTGCCGCCGCCGTTGATGATGTATTCGCCGAGCTGATTGATGAGCACAACGTCCGAGCGCAATTGTTCGCGGATCAACCGGTCGGTGGCGCGGAAATCTTCGTCAATCAGGGCGCGCAGGGCGCCCAGGTCCGGAAAGGCGCCGGCGGGTTTGAGGGAAACGGAGGCTCGGATCATGGCTACGCCGAAATGCGGTCGGGAAGTCCCGCGGGAAGGCGATGCTATGGGCGCCCTGAGAGGGTGTCAAGGCGCGGGCGGCCGGTTTGACCCGCAGGCCCGAAGGCCTTAGAATTCGCGCCCTTTGACCACATTCCCAGATTTTGGAGATCCCCAGATGTACGCGGTGATTGAATCCGGTGGCAAGCAGTACCGGGTGAGGGAAGGCGACCTGATCCGCATCGAGAAACTCGAGGCGGAGGCGGGTGCAGCGGTAGAATTTGACCGTGTGCTGCTGGTGGGCAAGGACGATGCTGCACCGGTATTGGGCATGCCTTTCGTGCCAGGTGGCAAGGTCACGGGTACCGTCAAGGGACTGGGCCGCAATGACAAGATTTTCATTTTCAAAATGCGCCGGCGCAAGAATTATCGCCGTCGTGCCGGCCACCGGCAGCATTACACCGAAGTCCAGATTACCGGCATCCAGGCCGGTTAAGTTTTAGAGGTCAGGCAACATGGCGCATAAAAAAGCAGGCGGCAGCACCCGTAATGGCCGCGATTCCGAATCGAAACGCCTGGGCGTCAAGCTCTACGGCGGCCAGCAGGTGGAGGCGGGCAACATCATCATCCGTCAGCGCGGCACCCAGTATCATGCAGGTGTGAATGTGGGCATGGGTCGCGACCACACTCTATTCGCCAAGGCGCCGGGCAAGATCAAGTTCGGTCTCAAGGGCCGCCCGCAGCGCCGTTATGTGAGCGTGGTGACGGAATAATCCGGTTTTGTCCGGGTCGAACGGCAAACCCCGGCGTGTCCGGGGTTTTTTGTTTCCAGCCTTTTGAATTCTTTGGTGAGGAGTGAGGAGTGAGGGGTGAGGTGTTAAGAGAAAGTCGCTGAGTCAAGGTCTTGCGCCTTACTCTTCGCTCTTTAACTCCTCACCCTTCATGGCGTAGCCATGAAGTTCATTGATGAAGCCACCATCAAAGTCATTGCCGGCGACGGCGGTAACGGCGCCGTGAGCTTTCGTCGTGAGAAATTCATTCCCTTCGGCGGTCCGGACGGCGGCGACGGCGGTGACGGCGGCAGCGTGTATCTGGAAGCGCGCAGTGGACTCAATACCCTGGCGGATTTCCGCGCCACACGCACCTTTGAAGCGCAGGGTGGTGACAAGGGCATGGGCAGTGACATGACCGGCAGAGGCGGCGAACACCTGGTCGTGCCGGTACCGGCGGGCACGCTGGTGTACGACGTTGACACCCAGGAACTTCTGGGCGATCTCGTGAATGCCGGCGAGCGCCTGCGCGTGGCCCAAGGCGGTTTTCATGGTCTGGGCAATGCGCGTTTCAAGAGCAGCGTCAATCGCGCGCCACGTCAATCCACGCCCGGTTCACCGGGCGAGCGCCGCACATTGCGGCTGGAACTCAAAGTGCTGGCGGATGTCGGCCTGCTGGGCCTCCCGAATGCCGGCAAGTCCACACTCATTCGAGCGGTATCGGCGGCGCGCCCCAAAGTGGCGGATTATCCCTTTACCACGCTCTATCCGAACCTTGGTGTGGTGTCGGTGGGTGAGCACCGTAGTTTCGTTATGGCGGACATTCCCGGTCTCATTGAAGGCGCCGCCGAGGGCGCCGGCCTCGGCATCCGGTTTCTGAAACATTTGCAGCGCACGCGTCTGCTGCTGCACTTGGTGGACGTGGCACCTTATGGAGGCAGCGGCGATCCCGTCAAGGATGCACAGGACATCATCCGGGAACTGGAAAAATTTAGTCCGGAGCTGGTACAGCGGGAACGCTGGCTGGTGTTCAACAAAATTGACTTGCTGCCAGCCGAGGAACGCGAGTCGCGCTGCAAGGCGATCGTGGCAGGCCTGAACTGGAAAGGCCCGGTATTCCCGATTTCCGGTTTGGCGGGCGACGGCACCCGTGAGTTGTGCCAAAAGATCATGCAGCGTCTGGAAGCAATGCAAAACTGACGAGGTAAAGCTGCCCGGGAGTATCCTAGCAACCGGGGCTGTACAGCCGATTGGGGGTTAACCATGAATGACGATATGCCGGGCAAGGACAAGGGTTTTGCAGCCTCGCTCGCGATGGATGCCGCAGGCAAGAGTCCGGAAATGTCAGAACGCGCGGCCAGGTATCTCGACGAACAGATTGCCTTGTCCCGAGTCCAGCGTGAACACCTGGAACGTACCCAGGCGCTCCAGGAAGAGAACCTGAAACTTCAGAGCCAGGCACTGCGAGCACAGCACAAGCAGTTACGCTCCCAGCGTCTGCATGATCGCTTGCGTTCCGTGTATCAGGGCGTATTGAGTTTGGTTTTCTTGGGTATCTTGGGCGTTATCATTTACGCGGTGATTTCCGCTGCTACCGATCAATCGGTGGTGGTGAACCAGTTCCAGGTGCCGCCGTCGTTTGCCGCTCAGGGCAATAATGGCACGGTGGTGGCAGGCCAGTTCCTCGATCAGTTGCAGACCTTGCAGGCCGCCTCGCAAAGTTCGCAGGCAGCAAAGGTATTGCAAGACGCCTGGAGCAACAACATCCAGTTGCAGGTGCCGGATGTGCATGTGTCGCTGGGCGACATCCGGCGCACACTGCACCATTGGCTCGGCCACGAGATCCAAATCACCGGTGAGATTGTGGAACAAGCCCAGCCCACAACGCCGGGTAGTCCGGGCGCAACCATCACACTCACGGTGCGCGGCACTGGTTTTGTAGCCAAGACTTTCAGCGGCGGTCCGGCGGATCTGCCAAAACTCCTTACCGCCGCGGCCGAATATGTCTATGGTCAGGCTGAACCGTATCTATTTTCGGTTTATCTTATAACGCACGGACGGGTGCCGGAGGCGATTGAGATTATCAAGAGCGCGTACCCCAAAGCCTCAGGCAAAGACCAGCCGTGGCTGCTGAACGGCTGGGGAAACGCGCTCGCCGTACTCAATCAGAACGCGGCAGCCGCGAATAAATATACGCAGGCCTTGCTCCTCGACCCGCACTTCTGGATCGCTTACGGCAACCTGCAAAGTACACAAATAATACTTGGTCAGGAAGAAGCCGCTTACCGGACCGGCCTGCACTTGGAAAATGCGGCGCATCGCGGCTCCTGGTTCGCAGCACGTATGCCGGCACTTTATTATCAGGTGACAGATTATCTGCGCATGGACCTGCCGGCACAGCATCTGGAATTGCTAGCCGATGAAGCTGCCCACGGCGGCCAGGGTTCACAACTCGCCCTAGACGCGCCACTGGATGCCGAGTTTTTGGCGCGCATGCACGCGGACCAGCAAGCGCTCTTGACCTTACAGACCTCACCCGGCTCGGGCAGCGATTCCTATGTCTTAGCCGAGACTGCCTTCGTGCAGGGACTCATGGCGCTCGATCAGCAAAACTATGTACACGCGACAAGTGCTTTCGAGACGACCGACGCGCTGCTCATCCAGAATCCCACACAACAAGCCAACTTCTTGACATTACCCGCCTGCTATCTCGGTCTGGCGCTGGAATTTGCCGGGCAATCCGTCCAAGCTGATACGGCCATGGCAAAAGGTGGCCACGTCGTGGATTGCTACCGCTTCAAGGCCAACATAGCCGATCACCGCGGTGATTGGGCACAAGCGCAACAGGATTATCAGGCGGCTGTGAATCTGGCGCCCTCACTGCCCATGGCCTATCAAAGTTGGGGCTTGGCGCTGCTGCGTCGTGGGGATTACAAGGGTGCCATCGAGAAATTCCAGCAGGCCAATCAACGCGGTCCACACTGGTGCGATCCGCTGAAATACTGGGGCGATGCCTTGGCCGCGCAAGGCAACTATAAAGCAGCGATTCAAAAATACGCCGAAGCAGCGAAATACACGCCCGGCTGGGGCGTACTCGAACTCTCCTGGGGTCAGGCGCTCGACAAACTTGGTGAACACAAACAGGCCATGATCCATTACCAATCCGCGCAAGCCAATAACGAAAGCCTGACCGCGGCTGAACATGTGACGCTCGCTCAACTCTTGAAGATGTAGGTCGGCATAAGGTGCGCAGCGTCGTTGCCAACGAAATCCACGTCGGGAACGCCCATGCTGCATACGGGCTTATCCCGACCTACTTCTTCAAAACCCGCCGCAGCCAGGCGATCTGACGTAAGCAGCCGCAGCGCATAACCGCACTCTACTTCGGCGATTCGCCGGGTTGATTGAGTTTGATGCCTTCCTGCTGGAAGCGGGTCTGGATGCGCTTGATCAGCTGCGGCGCCAGCACGTTCTTGCCCCATTGTTCGCCGTCCTGCAGGCTGGCCTGGGCAATCTCGGGATTGTTGCGGATAATCTTTTGTCCCAAGGGCGTTTTGTAAAAAGCGATCATCTGGCGAATATCTTCATCGGTGTAATGCTTCGCGTAGATCGGCACCAGCATTTCCACAAGCTGGTCGGTGGTGTGAGGATCCGCCAGCATTTTGTTGGTTTCTTCCTTGATGATGGTGAAGGCCTTTGGCGAAATATCAGGATGGGAAGCCTGGAGATTATTGACCAACTGCTGCGACAGCGCATTACCGAATAACAGTCCCATTTGGGCCCCTCCTGTCATGTTGATGAGCTGGAGGATATCCGTGCGCAGCGGCGTCTGTACGGTATTGGTATCGGCGGCCAAGGCCGCCAGCGGCAGGATATTCAGCAGGAGGGCCAGCAGAAAGCCGGTTTTCATGGCAATGTCCCCGGTGTATTTGGAAATAATGCATCCACTATGGCACGACCGTCCGCAATAAAAAAGCCGGCATTGAGCCAGCTTTATTTATTGACGTGGAGCGCTTTGCTCAGGCCTTGATGGCGCGGATGCGCTCGTTCAGGCGACTCTTGTGGCGTGCCGCCTTGTTGCGATGGATCAGACCCTTATCGGCAATCCGGTCTATGACTGGTACGGCTTCCTTGTAAGCCGTTTCGGCTTCCGACTTCTTGCCTTCGGCAGCCAGCTTCGCAACTTTCTTGATGTAGCTGCGCACCATGGAACGCAGGGCCGCGTTGTGTTCGCGATGGGCCACGGACTGACGGGCGCGCTTCTTTGATTGCTTGGTGTTAGCCAAGGTAAAACTCCTGAAAAATCCGGTTAGTGTACCGCCCCCGGGCGGTCTGAAAGGTTGCGTACTATACGGATTTGGCCGTGCTTTCGCAACGAAAGCCCGCATCGGCAAGCTTGCTTTCCGCGACCTGCACATGGCGGCAGGCAGGCAACGCCGGTATCATGCGGGCCTTTGAACACCCCGAGATTCAGGACCTTAGCTCCATGTCCCGCGCCCTGTTCAAGGCCACCTCCCTGGTGGGAGGCATGACTCTCATCTCGCGCGTCCTGGGTTTTGCCCGGGACATGGTGCTGGCGCGCTATTTCGGCGCCGGCATGGTCATGGATGCCTTCTTCGTGGCTTTCAAGATTCCCAATTTCATGCGCCGCACCTTCGGCGAAGGAGCGTTCTCGCTCGCCTTCGTGCCGGTGATCTCGGAATACAAGACCACTCGCCAGCACGACGAGGTCAAGGAACTGGCGGACCGGGTGGCGGGCAGTCTGGGTCTGATACTGATCGTCGTTACGGTCATCGGCGTGATCGCCGCGCCGGTGCTGGTGTGGATTTTCGCGCCGGGTTTCAGTATCCACGAGAGCAAGTATGACCTCACCGTCGCCATGGTGAGGATTACCTTCCCGTACCTGCTGTTCATCTCGCTCACGGCCTTCGCCGGCGGCATTCTTAACACCTACGGCAAGTTCGGTGTACCGGCTTTCACACCGGTGTTCTTGAACATCATCCTGATTGCCGCCGCCGTCTGGCTGGCGCCCCATCTTGCCAACCCCGGCATGGCGCTCGCCTGGGGCGTGTTCATGGCCGGCGCGGTGCAGCTCGCCTTTCAGATACCGTTCCTGATGCGCCTCAAACTCATGCCGAAACCCCGACTCTCGGATGGCCACGAAGCGGTGACACGCATCATGAAACTGATGCTGCCGGCGTTATTCGGTTCGTCGGTAACCCAAGTGAACCTAGTGGTGGATACGATCATCGCTTCGTTCCTGGCCACCGGCAGCGTGAGCTGGCTGTACTACTCCGACCGGCTGATGGAGTTCCCACTGGGCGTGTTTTCCATTGCGCTCGGTACCGTGATTTTGCCCAACCTGGCCCAGCATTTTGCTGCGAAATCCACGGCGGGATTTTCCGCGACCATGGACTGGGCCTTGCGCCTTGCAGTAGTGGTGGTTATCCCGGCGGCAGTGGGGCTGTTCTTTCTGGCCGGGCCATTGCTGGTGACCTTGTTCCATTACGGCCGTTTCAATGCCTACGACTCGCGCATGGCTGAGGCAAGCCTCATGGCCTATGCCGTGGGCCTGGTGGGTTTCACGTTGGCCAAAGTGTTTGCGCCGGGGTTTTATGCACGCCAGGACACGCGCACGCCGGTCAAGATCGGCGTCATCGCGGTGATTACCAACGTCGTGCTCAATATTGTCATCACCATTCCCTGGGCCATGAGCGGTTTGAGTGCGCCGCACGCGGGACTTGCCCTGTCCACGTCGCTGGCGGCATTCATTAATTCCTGGCTGTTGTACCGTGGTCTGCGCCGCGCCGGAGTTTACAATCCGGCAGCTGGCTGGCGCGTGCTGCTCAGGCAGGTGTTGATTGCTAACGCGGTGATGGCTGGCCTGCTGTGGTGGCTGGTGGGTGATCTCAGCGTGTGGCTGGGACGCAATGCCTTGCACCGGGGTCTGTGGCTGGCGTTCTGGATTGTAGTGGCGATCCTAGTGTATTTTCTGGCGCTGTTCCTGGGCGGGTTCCGCCTGCGGCATCTGCGCCGGGTGCAGGCTGCCTGAGATGGCCTCACTCCTTATATATAATTGTACGAGCTTCCCATGGAGTTGATTCGCGGTCTGGAGAATCTGAGACCGCGCCAGCGGGGCTGTGTCGCCACCATCGGCAATTACGACGGCGTGCATCTCGGCCATCAGCGGGTGTTGAAGGAGCTGGTTGCCGGTGCGCGTGTACGCGGGCTACCGGCGACCACGGTGGTGTTTGAGCCGACGCCTCAGGAATATTTCATGCCAGCGGCCCCGCCCGCGCGGCTGATGAATTTCCGCGAGAAATGGCAGGCGCTGGCTGAATGTGGCGTGGACCGGATACTGTGCCTGGGTTTCAACCGGAACCTGGCCGGGATGCCAGCTGAAACTTTCATCGAGCGCATCTTGATTCACGGCTTGGGCGTGCGATATCTGGTGGTGGGAGATGATTTCCGTTTCGGTCACGAGCGGACCGGTGATTTTGCCATGCTCAAGGCCGCGGGTGCGGCCTATGGCTTCGACGTGGCCGCCACGCCCAGTCTGACAATAGCGGGTGAAAGGGTAAGCAGTACCCGTGTACGCGAATGTCTGGCCGCCGGCAGGCTGGAACTGGCCGCGCGACTGCTGGGCGTACCGTTTTCACTGAGCGGCCGGGTAATCTACGGCGACCAGCTGGGACGCACCCTGGGATTTCCCACGGCGAATATTTCGATCAAGCGACGGGTTTCCCCGGTGCATGGTATTTTCGTGGCAGTTGTGCACGGTATCGGCAGCGCATCTCATTACGGCGCCGCCTACGTAGGCAGCCGACCGGCAGTGAGTGGCCAACGTCTGATGCTGGAGGTGTTTGTGTTCGATTTTACCGGCGAATTGTATGGAAAACGCCTGCACGTTGAACTGTTGCATCAGTTACGCGCCGATTCTACATTCGAGAGTCTCGAAGCGCTCAAGGCGCAAATGGCGCGCGACGTGGCAGCGGCACGGGCGTGGCTGAAACGAAGTGACATGAACTGAAGGCGCCATCGAGTGAACGATTACAAAAGTACCCTGAATCTGCCGCGCACCGATTTTCCGATGAAGGCGAATCTGCCGGCGCGCGAACCGGAAATGCTGAAATTCTGGCAAGAACGGGATGTGTACGGCCTGATCCGCAAGGCGCGCCAAGGCAAGCCGAAGTTCATTCTGCAGGACGGACCACCCTATGCCAACGGCAACATCCACATCGGTCACGCGGTCAACAAGATTCTTAAGGACATGGTGGTCAAATCCAGGAGCCTGGACGGCAAGGATGCGCCCTATGTGCCGGGCTGGGACTGTCACGGCCTGCCCATCGAACAGCAGGTGGAGAAGAAGATCGGCAAGGCCGGCGATAAAGTGGATGCCAAAGTCTTCCGTGCGGCCTGCCGCGCCTACGCTCATGAGCAGGTGGGCAAACAGCGCGAGGATTTCAAACGCCTCGGCGTGCTGGGGGATTGGGAACATCCCTATCTCACCATGAACGCCAGCTACGAAGGCAACCAGTTACGGGCGTTTGCGGAGGTCATCCGACGCGGACATCTATATAAGGGTCTGAAACCGGTGCACTGGTGCATGGATTGTGCGTCGGCGCTCGCCGAAGCCGAAGTGGAATACGAGGAGAAGACCTCGCCATCCATATATGTGATGTTCCCGGTGGCGGATGAAAAGGCCTTCCTGGCGAAGATGCGGCCCGAAAAATTCTCGGGCCAAGGTCCGGTATCGGTGCTCATCTGGACCACCACGCCCTGGACCTTGCCGGCCGACCAGGCGGTGGCGCTTAACAGCAAATTTAACTATGTCCTCATGGACGTGACATTCAACGGCGCGCCGCAACGTATCCTGGTGGCCGACGGTTTGCGGGAAGCCGTGCTCGAGAACTGCGGTCTCAAAGATGCCTATATCGGCATCGTCGCGCGCGCCAAGGGTGCTGATCTCGTGGGACTCAAGCTGCAGCATCCGTTCTATGCACGCGAGGTTCCCATCGTATTGGGCGAACATGTCACACTCGAGGGCGGCACCGGCGCGGTGCACACGGCGCCCGGTCATGGTCAGGAAGACTTCGTCCTGGGGCTTGAATATAACCTGCCTATCGAAAATCCCGTGGACAGCCACGGTGTGTTTGTGCCGGGCACCGAATTGTTTGCTGGCGAGCACGTATTCAAGGCCAATGCTCACATCACCGAGGTGCTGCGGGAGCACGGCAAGCTGCTGTATCAGGAAACTATCCGGCACAGTTATCCGCATTGTTGGCGGCACAAGACACCAGTGATTTTCCGCGCCACACCCCAATGGTTCATCGGCATGGACCAGAATGGTCTGCGCGAACAGGCGCTGGCAGAAATCAAGCGCGTGCGCTGGACGCCGGAATGGGGCGAACAGCGCATCGAGGGCATGGTGGCCAACCGTCCCGACTGGTGCATCTCGCGGCAGCGCACTTGGGGCGTGCCCATTGCCCTGTTCGTGCACAGGCATACCGGCGAGCTGCATCCGCGCACGGCCGAACTGCTGGAAGCCGTCGCCCGGCGCGTGGACAAGAGCGGTATTGATGCTTGGTTCGAACTGGATGCGGCCGAACTGCTGGGCGCCGAGGCTGCGCAGTACGAGAAAGTCACGGATATTCTCGACGTCTGGTTTGATTCCGGCGTGGTGCATTACTGTGTGGGTGAGAAACGTTTAGGGCTAAGCGAGCATGACAAGGCCGATCTGTATCTCGAAGGCTCCGATCAGCACCGTGGCTGGTTCCAGTCTTCATTGCTCACGTCCGTGGCGATCCGCGGCAAGGCACCCTATCGAGGCGTGCTCACCCACGGCTTCACCGTGGACGAACAGGGCCGCAAGATGTCCAAGTCGCTCGGCAACGTCGTATCGCCCCAGGAAGTCATCAAGCACCTGGGCGCGGACGTGTTGCGTCTATGGGTGGCGGCCACGGATTACAGCGGCGAACTGTCAGTGTCTGCGAAGATTCTGGAACACACGGCGGAGGCCTACCGCAAGATGCGCAATACCCTGCGCTATCTGCTGGCCAATCTTTACGATTTCGATCCGGTCGTGAACAGGGTGCCTGTCGGGAAAATGCTGTCACTGGATCAATGGCTGCTGGAACGTGCCGCCCGGCTGCAAGATGAAGTACGCGCGGCTTATCAGAATTACCAATTCCACCTGATTTACCAGAAGATATACAACTTCTGCGTGGTGGAGCTGTCGGGTTTTTATCTCGATGTCATCAAGGACCGGGAATACACCACTCAGGCAAACAGTCCGGCGCGGCGCTCCTGTCAGACCGCCATGCACCACGTGGCCGAAGCCATGCTGCGCTGGCTCGCGCCAATCCTGAGTTTCACCGCCGAGGAAGTCTGGCGCTTCCTGCCAGGTGGGCGCGAACCTTCTGCATTTCTCGCCACTTGGCATGAGTTTCCGCAGGAATTGGCGGTGGACGGCCCGCTGTGGGAAACGCTGCTTAAAGTACGCGAATCTGTGAAGAAAGAGCTGGAACGACTGCGCATGGCTGGCGGCATCGGTTCGCCATTGGATGCTGAGGCAGATTTATATTGTGACGCGGAACTGGCGGCCAGATTGCGGCCAGTCGCCGACGAATTACGCTTCCTGTTTATCACGTCCTATGCGCGCATCCATGCCGCCGGTAAACGCCCCACCGATGCGGCACCATCCGCGGAGCAAACAGGATTATGGATTGTGGCGAGGCCCTCCACCTACACCAAGTGTGTGCGCTGCTGGCAGCATCGGGAGGATGTGGGCGCAAACAAGGAACACCCGGAACTCTGTGGTCGCTGCGTCGAGAATGTGGCGGGACGGGGCGAGACCCGGCAGTTCGCATGAATACGAGGGAAAACACCATGCACAAAGTGAACTATGGCGCTTGGATCTGGCTGTGGTTAAGCGCGGCAGTCATCCTGCTTGATCAGGCGAGCAAATATCTCATTTCCAGCCATCTCGCCGTTTACGGGTCCATCCGCGTGCTGTCGGTATTCAATCTTATGCTGCTGCACAACGCCGGCGCGGCCTGGAGTTTTCTCAGCGGCGCTTCCGGCTGGCAGCGCTGGTTTTTTATCCTGCTGGCGCTGACGGTAAGCTTGGCAATCGTCATCTGGCTGCGCTATATGCCGCGCCGGCAATTCCGCTGGCGGGCGGCGGCACTGGCGCTGGTGTTGGGCGGAGCGCTGGGTAATGTCATTGACCGTCTCTGGCACGGCTACGTGATTGATTTCATCCAGTTCCATTATCACGGCTGGTATTACCCGGCTTTTAATGTGGCGGATTCCGCCATTACCATCGGCGCCATCATGCTCATTCTCGAGGGTTTATTCTTTCGCCATGAACCTCGCGATGACCTGAATGCAGTAAAATAATCGGAATCAATCGCAGACTATTCAATGGACATTCTGCTTGCCAATCCCCGCGGGTTTTGCGCGGGTGTGGACCGCGCCATCGAGATTGTGGAACGCGCCCTGGAAATCCATGGCGCGCCCATCTATGTGCGCCACGAAGTGGTGCACAACCGGCATGTGGTGGAGCGCCTGCGTGATATGGGCGCGGTTTTTGTGAACGAACTCGACGGAGTGCCGGCCGGTTCCGTGGTTATCTTCAGCGCCCATGGTGTGTCCTTGGCAGTGCGCAAGGAGGCCGAACAACGGCGCTTGCAGGTGTTCGACGCTACCTGTCCGCTGGTAACCAGGGTGCATTTGAAAGTGAGTCGTTTTGCACGAGACGGCCTCGACGTGGTGCTCATCGGCCATAAGGGCCATCCGGAAGTGGAAGGCACCATGGGCCAGTTTGATTCAAGTTTCGGCGGCGCCATACATCTGGTGCAGACACTCGAAGACGTGGAACGACTCAACGTGCGTGACCCGCGACGCATGGGCTTCGTCACCCAGACGACGCTGTCCATGGACGACTCTGCCCGCATCATTGAGGCTCTGCGGCGGCGTTTTCCGAAGATCCAGGGACCGCGCAAGGATGATATCTGCTACGCCACCCAGAATCGCCAAGACGCGGTGAAACACTTGGCGCGACGCTGCCAAGTATTGCTGGTGGTGGGTTCGCGCAACAGTTCCAATTCCAACCGCCTGCGGGAAATCGCCGAAAGCGAAGGCGCGACGGCCTATCTGGTTGATGGCCCGGATGACGTGAAACGCGAATGGATCAATGACAGCCAGCGGGTGGGGGTGACCGCGGGCGCTTCGGCACCGGAAGTTGTCGTGCAGCAAGTGGTGGCGCGTCTCCGGGAATGGGGCGGAAAAACCGTGACTGAATCAGAAGGCACTCCCGAAAAAGTGCTGTTTGCGCTGCCAAAAGAGTTGCGCAAGGACGACAAGGCGGTCTTGACAGGTTAAGTCAGGGGCAGCGCAGCGTGGTGTCTTTATTTGGGTTATCGGAAATCCGTACCCGGCCCATGACGTTTATGATCAGCGCGCGATTATGTTTGCCGTCTTCGGAACAATACAGAAAGGTGCCATTGACACTGCGCGTGCCCATAGGTCTGTAGGTGAATGAGTCGCGGTTGCTGATGATACGGGCCTTGGGCTGGCTTGGCCCGTGTACCCGCAGGATGGGTTCGCCGGCATCAACCTGGACTTTGCTGTCGTTGTTGAGATTATCGAATATCAGCCAGCCGCTGTTCCAGTCGCTGAGCGCATGATTGCAGCGCTTGCCATCGGCGCTCTTGCACAGAGCCACGTGACTGTTGCGGATAATGGCTGTATGGCGTGCATAGTTGAGCGCCGTGTACAGTTCATTCACCGCCGCCACAGAGCGGTTGTGCCGCACGGTGGCCGTAAAGCTGGGAACAGCGATCGTTGCCAAAGTGGCCGCTATCGCGAGAGTCACCAATAATTCCAGCAAAGTGAAGCCGCGTTCCTTGCGCACGTGATTCTCCTTGACAAACGTTCTGTTCGCCTGAAGTCCGGAGGACTTTTCTGGCGGGCCTTCATCATTTTGTATGGTCTTTTGACAGCGCCAGTTAAGAACAATTTGTCATGAGAATCAAGAGGCCGCGAACACGCAGGGATATGTCAGTACCGCCGGGGCCGGGATCTTCGACATACTGTTTGCACTGACCGGCGAGCAACCACCCGGCAGAGCGGATAGCAGGCGTGGACAGTGGCTAATTTATGCGCATATACTGGGTTTGGTCCCGGTCCACGTGTAACCCAAATGACTGATTTTGTTACCACATCCCTTACAGGTGAGGCCTTGGCGGTCCATCTGGCGGCTCACGGCGTGACGCCTACGCCGCAGCGGCTGGAAATCGCCGAAGCGTTGTTCTGCAAACCACAACATCTATCGGCGGAACAGATTCTGGCGACGGTCAACCATAACGGGCCGCGGGTTTCCAAGGCCACGGTGTATAACACCCTCAGACTGTTTTCAGAAAAGGGCCTGGTGCGGGAAGTGATCGTGGACCCGGCACGGGTGTTCTACGACCCCACCACCGGCTCTCATCACCACTTTTACAATGTCGACACAGGTGAACTTGCGGACATCTCGCCGGATCAGGTGAGTTTCGCGCACCTGCCCGCATTGCCTCCTGAAACCCATCAGGACGGCATCGAAGTCATCGTGCGAGTGCGACATGGTGCAAATAAGACCTGATTATCTGGTTTACGGTTCCCAGACCTTTGGCTATACTTCCGCGCCTTCTGAATCAAACTTTATCAAAGCCGGCGTAGCTCAGTTGGTAGAGCAACGCATTCGTAATGCGTGGGTCGGGAGTTCGACTCTCTCCGCCGGCACCATAAAGTTTCATTTTCGTATATTTTGTCAATCTGATTTATCTTTATCTTGTGCGCTATTTGCATAACCCATGGCTTTGCACGAAAAACCTGGGATATTTGTTACCTGAAAGCATTTAATATCCTTAACTATATCGTCTTCAAATATGAATTCCAAATAATTACACTGTGGTTGAAAAGATAACGTTGGTTTACACGTCAGTTTCTGCCAGACTTGCACCGAGTGATCAACCACAGAACTATGAGGTTCCTGTATCCATAAACTTGTAGGTTGAGCAAAAATCAAACACTTTTTTTCACCCGTTTTAGGTTTAGGTAATTAGGGCGAAACGTAACCAAAATAGAGTTTCAGGAACCGTTTGAAGAGGTTCTCGCGGCGGTGGTTAAAGCGGTATTCGATTTCTTTGAGGTACATGGGGAAATGGTAGCGCGAAACGC
>JBAWFA010000014.1:0-323635 GCA_049591455.1 Gammaproteobacteria bacterium | reverse complement strand
CATCGGGCGGCGACAGGATCATACCGGCGATGAAGGAGCCTATCAGTGCATAGGGCCGGAATTTTTTCAGCTTTCCAGGTGTAGTGAAACCGGCCCACACCACCAGCACAATGGCGATTGGAACTTCGAACGCTAAACCAAATGCGAAAAAGATAGTAAGGACGAAATCCAGATAGGCGTTGATGTCGGTCATCACCTTGACGCCCGCCGGCGCCACCGAGGTCAGGAAGGCGAAGGCCACCGGAAACAACACGAAGTAGGCGAAGGCCACGCCGCAATAGAAAAGAATCACGCTGGACACCAGCAGCGGAACGAACATTCGCCGTTCGCTCTTGTACAAGGCCGGCGAGATGAAACGCCACAGGTGCCACAGGAATACCGGCATGGAGAGAAACAAGGCCGCCATAAGCGTGAGTTTCATGGGCGTCATGAACGGCGAGGTGACGCTGGTGGCGATCATACTGGAACCCGCCGGCAAGCGCCGGATCATGGGCATGGCCACAAAGTCGAATACTTTGTTCTGAAACGGGAATAGGCAGAAAAACAGTGCCAGAAGGGTGCCTATCCACATGAGCAACCGGCGACGCAGTTCCAGCAAATGGCCGATGAGCGAACTGCTCAGGAGCGGTTCACCGGCGGAATTATCCGGCTGGAGGGTCATGCTTCACCGTTCCTTGCGGTGTGCCCGGTGCATCGGATTTTACCTCAGCCAAGTTCGTCGGATCGTACACAGCCTGGCGCACGCTATTTGCCGCCTTGCGCATTTCCTCGGCGGCCAGTTCGCGTTCGATCTGTTCGGTAAGATTTCGCACCACGGCTCGCGCACGGCCCATCCACAGCCCCACGGTGCGCGCGAGACCGGGCAGGCGTTCTGGACCGAACACCACAAGCGCCAGCACAAAGATCAGTGCCAGCTCCCAAAAGCTACCCTCGAGCATGGGAGTTAGTGAGAGGTGTTCTCGGAGCCGGGCTTGGATTTGTCGTCGGCGGTTTTCGCTGCGGCGGGGGGTTCGTGTTCGCTGTCGTGCATGCCTTTCTTGAAACCGCGTACGGCCTTGCCAATGTCCTCGCCGAGTTTGGGCAGTTTGGCTGTGCCGAAGACCAGCACCACGATGATCAGAATCAGGATAATCTTGCCAATACTGAGTTCCATAAAATGCTCCCGCGACTCCGGAAATTATAGGGAGGAATTCCGAGTCCGCTAAAGAAAACACAGCCAAGCGGGCCGGTGGACGGTTATTTTACCCCTGCCGCAGGTGTTCTGCCGGGATTTGGCATGCATGAAAACGGTGATTCAGATACGAACCAGAGAATCCGCCAGCTTTTGCGCCTTGACGAAATCCAGTGCGTCGTCGGCAAACCCGGTATCCAGCACCGCGCCGCTCAGGCCGGCGCCAGCCTTACAGAGCTTGCGGATATCCTCAAATGACGCCAGACCGCCGACGACCAGTACCGGGACAGTCATGGCCTGGGCCAGCGACAGGGCAGCAGGAATGTCGAGCCCGGTTTGGTTGCCGTTCCGACCGCTATAGAGAATGGCGGCCACGCCTTCCCGCTGAAAATGTCCCGCAACGTCCAGCACCGAATGCTGGGCCAGCTTCGACCAGCCCTCGGCCGCGACTTTGCCGTCCTTCGCTTCCAGAGCCACCATAATGTGGCCCGGATATTCCAGACACAGATTGTTGACGAAATGCGGCGCGCTGGCGGATTTAGTGTCGAGAATCATGTACTCCGCGCCCGCGGCGAAATAATTTTCCACGATTTCATCGCTGCGTAAGCCGCCGCTCACCTGAATGGGCACACCGGGGCAGGCGTCCGCCATGTTGCGGATTACGCCGGCGTTGTCTGCGTTGCCGGAAGCCAGGCCATCCAAATCCACAACGTTCAGGCGCCGTGCACCAGCCGCTATCCAGCGCTTCGCCGCCTCTACGGGGTCATCCGGCTGTGTCGTTTTGCCACGCGCGGGTTTCCCCGCTGCAGGTACGCACTTTCCATCCTTGATCTCGATGGCCGGTATCAGCAGCATGAAAATCTTCTCTTATTCCGCCTGCATTGTTCCCTGTCCGTTGCATAACGCAGCGCCCCCGGTGCGTCCGGGATACGGTATTTTGCAAGTCATGGAAATCATGGACGTGTTGATGAGGGATACGGGGTTAGGTGAGCTGTCTGTATTGAGAAAGTCAGTGATGTTTTAAGTCTTACCCCGAATCCATCCTAGCCCAGACCGGGAGTCCGGACAATCCACATACTCAGATCTACGGGTCAGGTGATACCCGCAGCCAGAACGTCACGGGGCCATCGTTAACCAACGCCACCTGCATCTCCGCGCCGAATATGCCCCAGCGGGTTTCAGCACAAATTTTCTCCGCTTGCCGGCACAGATGCGCAAACAGTCGCTGACCTTCTTCTGGCGGCGCTGCCGGCGTAAAACTTGGACGGTTGCCTCTGCGGGTGTCAGCCGGCAGGGTGAATTGCGGCACCAGCAACAGGCCACCACCGATTTCGCATAGATCCCGGTTCATACGACCGGCCTCGTCGGGAAACACGCGGTACGCCAGCAACCGTTCCAGCAAACGATTCGCTTGGGCCTCGCGATCACGCCGCTCGACGCCGATAAACACCAGCAGACCGCGGCTGATGGCGGCCACCTGCCTGCCATCCACGTCCACCGAAGCACGACTGACCCGCTGCAACAGACCGATCATGGACAGGTGAAACGCGCGGCGAAGGCGTCCGTCGCTTCCACCAGCGCCGAGCAGATGCCCGGTTCGCTGGAGGCATGGCCGACGCCGGGAATCAGCCGGAAGCCGGCTTCCGGCCACGCCTTGTGCAGCCGCCAGGCAGCCACCGCGGGGCACACCACATCGTAACGGCCCTGCACGATGACGCCTGGAATGGAGCGGATGCGCGGCGTGTCGCGGATGATCTGGTCCGGCGCCAGGAAGCAGTCGTTCACGAAGTAATGACACTCGATGCGCGCGATGGCCATGGCCACGTCCGGCTCGCAGAAATGATCTACCACGGCTTCGCTCGGCAACAGCGTCGAACAACGCGCCTCGAACAGCGACCAGGCTTCCGCCGCGCGCCGGCGCACCGCCATGTCGGGACTAGTGAGGCGTGTGTAATAGGCGCGCATGAGGTCACCGCGTTCCGCGGGTGGAATCGGTGCCGTGAATTCCTCGAAATGATCGGGAAACAGATGCTGGATGCCGTCCTGGTAAAACCAGCGCAGTTCCGCCGGCGTGACCAGGAAAATGCCCCGCAGAATCAGCGCCAGCACCCGTTGCGGGTGGGTTTCGGCGTACACCAGCGCAAGCGTCGAACCCCAGGAGCCGCCGAACACCACCCAACGTTCGATGCCCAGCGTTTCGCGGATATTCTCCATGTCCTCCACCAGCGCCTGGGTGGTGTTGTGTTCCAATTCCGCATGCGGGCGCGAACGGCCGCAGCCGCGTTGATCGAACAACACGATGCGGTAGCGGGCCGGGTCAAAGAAACGCCGGTTGTCGGTGGTGCAACCGCCACCCGGTCCGCCGTGCACGAATACCACCGGCAGGCCATCGGGATTGCCGCATTCCTCGACATACATTTCGTGGGGCACCTGCACCCGCAGCACACGGGTGGCATAGGGCTCAAGTGGGGGGAAAAGTTCGCGCATGACAGTTGATTCTTGGGGTTCTCGAGTGCTTTGTACCTCAAAAACGGTCGGGGCGCAGCTTCGCGTGTAAGCCATTTCCTACATGCTGTACTGCCGTCTTCCGACTGTGCCGGTTCCAAGACGGTGGCAAAGTAACGCTCGCCTACGCTGCCAAGGAATGGCGGAACAAGGACGTACTACGGACCCGGGGCGGGGTATGGATCAGCAAGGATGCTCGCGCCCTTTATGAGTTGAATACTCAATCACCTCTAGCCATGAAGGCTTTGACCCGGCGGTAACCCTACCGCCGGGTTTTTTATTTCCCTGCTGCCCGTACCGATTTGTGCTTTAATCAAATCTTGGGCCGTCACGCGTCCCATCCTTCGGAGGCAGCTTGCTGGCATTTCCCGCATTCCGGCGGTTTTCGGCGTCGTTGCTGCGCCTCTACGCCGCTTTCACTGAAGGTGGCGGCTGGAGGGTACTGTCATCGCGGTCTACACCGGATGAGGCGGAGTGCAATACCAACTTCATGTCCGACATGGACGAATACATCACCATCGCCACTTACGACAAGACTATCGACGCACATATCGCCATGGGGCGGCTCGCGGCGGAGGGCATCCGGGCGCTGCTGTTCGACGACAACATGGTGCAGATGGATTGGCTGTATTCAATCGCCTTGGGCGGCATCAAGTTGCGCGTCACGCGCGCGGACGAGACTTCGGCGCGGCGCGTGCTGGCAACGGATTATTCCCATGATCTTGACGATGTGGATGTAGGCAAACCCGAAACTTGAACTGAGGCCCTCTCAAAGCTCCAGCATCGTTGCCTTTTCCTGCGCCGACGGCTCGAAGCCGCGCGGACCGTAATGCTCGAAAATGGCCTTAACCACGTCCTCAGCCCGGTCCACCAGCCTGAAGGACTTCAGGTCTTTCGCGTCAATCATGTGTTCGGCCGCCATGCGTACATTCAGCCATTCCACCAGCCCTTCCCAGTAGGCGCTGCTCACCAGCAGGATCGGAATCGGCCGCGTTTTACCGGTCTGAATAAGCGTGAGGATTTCGCTCAATTCATCCAGCGTGCCGAAACCGCCCGGCAGTACCACATAGGCCGAAGCGTACTTCACGAACATCACCTTGCGGATGAAGAAATGCCGGAAGCTGAGCGAAATATCCTGGTAGGCATTCGCGGCCTGTTCGTTGGGTAACTGGATGTTGAGGCCGATGCTCTGCGCTTTGCCCGCGTACGCGCCCTTGTTGGCGGCTTCCATAAGGCCGGGGCCGCCGCCGGTCACCACCGAGAAACCCGCATCGGATAATGCGCGGCCGATTTGCTCCGTGAGCTCATAGTAGGGATGGCCCGGCGCGATGCGCGCGGAACCGAAGATGCTCACGGACGGCCGGATGGAAGCCAGCCGCTCGAAGCCTTCCACGAACTCCGCCATCATCCGGAAAATCTTCCAGGCTTCACGGCTCAGATCACCGTCGGTCGCGTTGCGCTGCGGGTGTATATGGTGTTTGCCTTGACGATTCATTTTGTTTCTCCGTTAATTAACCTGCTGTCCTTGCGTCTTGCGCAGACGCTGCAAAAAAACCTGCATCTCCTTTTGCGCCTGACGGTCGCCGCACTTCTCCGCCACACGGATACCCTGCTCGTAGGCCGATATGGCTTCCAGTGTGTTGCCGGACTCTGCCAGCGCCCGACCGCACAATTTCCACGCGGCCGTGTACTCGGGATCGAAGATCAGCGCACGCTGCAAATGCTTCACTGCGCTTGCAGCATCGCCTGTGTCCAGATACGCCTTGCCGAGACCAAAGCGCAGCATGGCGGAATCCCGTCCCGCCGCCAGCAATTGTTCGAGCGCCTTTATATCAGCCATGCGTTTCCCCTCGCGTCACAGACGCATCACACAGGCGTCAGGTTGGCGTAGGCCACCACCAGCCATTTGGCGCCGGTGGTTCTGAAATTTATCTGCACCCGTGCGTGCGGTCCGCTGCCTTCATAGTCCAGCACTACGCCCTCGCCGAAACTCGGATGCTGCACCCGCTGGCCGAGACTCAAACCCGTTGGCGCCCTATCCAAGTGCCCGGCAGAAGCGGCGAAGGGCCTCGACACCTGAACTCGCGGGCGGATTTCCTCAACGAGCTGCGGCGGGATTTCCCGCAGGAAACGCGAAGGCACACCGTAGGTGTCCGCGCCGTGCAGCCGCCGAGTCTCCGCATAACTGAGATACAGTTCCTTCATGGCGCGGGTCATGCCCACGTAACACAGCCGCCGTTCCTCCTCGATGTCCTCCAGATCATCGCTGGAGCGCTCGTGGGGAAACAGGCCGTCTTCCAGGCCGCAGATGAACACCAGCGGAAATTCCAAACCCTTGGCGGAATGCAGCGTCATAAGCTGCACGCAATCCTCCCAAGCTTCCGCTTGGCCTTCGCCGGCTTCCAGCGCGGCGTGAGACAGAAACGCGGACAGGGGCGTCATGCCTTCCAGATTCTCCGGCTCGAAACCGCGCGCCGCGCTTACCAGTTCCTGCAGGTTCTCGACGCGCGCTTCGCCGCGCTCGCCTTTTTCCATCTTGTAATGTTCGACGAGGCCGCTGGTATGGATCACGTGATCCACTTGTTCAAACAAATCCAGTCCGCGCACCGCCAGGTCCATGTCATGTATCAGCTTGGCAAACACACTCAGTGCGCCCAGTACACGCGGCGCGCCGTCCTGCTTGTCGAGAACCGCGCGCATCACGTGCCACAGCGGGAGTCTGTCGCGACGCGCCGTTTCGCGTAGCGTATCGAGCGTGCGCGTGCCGATGCCACGGGTGGGCAGATTTATGATGCGCTCGAACGATGCATCGTCATCGCGATTCTCGATAAGACGCAGATAAGCGAGCGCATCCTTGATTTCCTGGCGCTCGAAAAAGCGCGGGCCGCCATACACCCGGTAGGGAATCGCATCCGCCAGCAGGCGCTCCTCGAACACCCGCGACTGGGCGTTGGAGCGATACAGCACGGCGATATCGTGACGCGCGCCGCCCTGTTCCTGCCAGCGTTTAATATGCTGCAAAACGAACTGCGCCTCGTCCTGCTCGTTGTAGGCCGCATACACGCGGATCGGCACACCGTCGCCGCCGCTGGTCCAGAGGTTCTTGCCCAGGCGCGTGCTGTTGTTGGTGATGAGCGCGTTGGCGGCCTTAAGGATGTTGCCGGTGGAACGGTAGTTCTGTTCCAGACGTACCACGCGGGTATCGAGAAAATCCTTTTCGAATTTCAGAATGTTCTCGATTTTGGCGCCACGCCAGCCGTAGATGGACTGGTCATCGTCGCCCACAACAAAGGGCATACTCTGCTTTCCCGCCAGTAACCTGATCCAGGCGTATTGGATAGCGTTCGTATCCTGAAATTCATCCACCAAAATATGACGGAAACGTTGCTGATAATGAGACAGCAGTGCAACATCATTGCGCCACAATTCCAGTGCCCGCAGCAGCAGCTCCGCGAAATCCACCAGGCCCCCACGCTCGCAGGCTTCTTCGTAGGCGGCATAGGCACGCCGCATCTCGCGTTCAAAGGGATCATCGCTTTCTGAGATGTGCCT
Source organism: Gammaproteobacteria bacterium (assembly GCA_049591455.1). Lineage (GTDB taxonomy): Bacteria > Pseudomonadota > Gammaproteobacteria > Natronospirales > REEB76 > REEB76. The sequence goes on along the minus strand of JBAWFA010000014.1, from coordinate 316,407 downwards.
GGCACGCAGGCCCTCGTCCTTGCGGGAATTTATGAACCATTGCAACTGTCGTGGCGGATAGCGGGCTTCGTCCAGATCCAGCGTCTTGAGCACACGCCGGATAAGCCGGTACTGGTCCTCGGAATCGAGAATCTGGAAAGTCTGTGGCAGTTTCGCCTCGCGCCAATGCTGGCGTAGCAGGCGATGGGCGAGGCCGTGAAACGTACCCATCCACATGGCACGCGGGGGTTGAGCCAGAATCTGCTCGATGCGCCCGCGCATTTCACCTGCGGCCTTGTTGGTGAAGGTCACGGCGAGAATGCCGTAGGGCGACACATGCTCCACTTGGATCAACCAGGCAATGCGGTGCACCAGCACGCGGGTCTTGCCGCTGCCTGCACCCGCTAGCACCAGCACCGGTTTCGCCTCCGCCGTTACCGCCTCGCGTTGAGCGGGATTCAAGGGTTCAAGGAGGGATGTGACATCCATCATCACATTTTAACAGAGCGCAATCATGAACTTGGCCGTGTCATGGTTTCTCTGCAACGCGCGGCGGTGGGGTGTGAATTTGCCATCCTGATAATTGCCGAAGATGGGCGTACACTCCAGCCACGCATCCGGATGTTCAATATGGCTCCTACTGCATCGGTTACCCGCCTTTCGCCCGCTCACCAACGCTGGACTCTCGACGATATCCCTTGGCAAAGCATTGACCGGTCCGCGGTGGCTGATTGGGAACTGCTCTTCTATTTGGCAACCACTGCCTCGTTCATCGAAACCGCCACGGATACTTACGCACACAATCTCATCGAGTACTACGCCGGCGACGTGGAAGCGACTGCGTGGCTGGAACAGCACTGGCAGCATGAGGAATTGCAGCATGGCCGCGCGCTGAAGCGTTACGTGCAAACCGCATGGCCGGATTTCGATTGGGATGCAGTGTACCGGGCGTTCTTCGCGGAATTCTCCGCCAACTGCGTGGCCGAGGCGTTGGAGCCAAGTCGCTGCCTGGAAATGGTTTCGCGCTGCATCGTGGAGATGGGCACCTCAAGTTACTACACCAGCCTGAGCAACCTGAGCCCTGATCCGGTGCTGAGCTTGCTCACGCGCTTGATTCGCGAAGATGAAGTGCGCCATTACAAATATTTCTACCGTTATTTTCTGCGCTATCGCGAACACGAACACGTGGGGCGCTGGAAAATATTCAAGGCGGTCCTGCACCGCCTGCGGATGATTGACGGCGAGGACAGCAGTATCGCCCTGAAGCATGCCTACGGCGTCCGCCATCCCGGTGCACCTTTTAATGACCGTGTGTACCGGACTATCCAGAAACAGGGGCGTTATCTGTTGGGACCGCACTTCCCCCACGAGATGAGTGTGAAGATGGCGCTCAAACCCCTTGACCTGAATCCACGCTTTCAGAAAATGCTGGCACCGGTTATCGCCTTCCTGTCCCGCTGTCTGCTCTGGGGTGAAAGCGGTGCACTTTTGAAATCCCACGTGCAGTTATACGCGGGTTTTTACCTCTGGGCGCGGCGTCAGGCGCTGGCGCAATGGGCCAGATTCGCCGATTGACGAAGTAATGTAAGGTTCCACTACATATTTTTCCGTAGCAATGATCCCTGGATCACGATTCTTTTATCTCGACAGAAACCGTCACTGCCACAAAAGACAATGGTAAATAAATGCGCCCGGATTCAGTGGCCGCGGGATCCGGGCGGCAAAGGATACAGGGATTCGGGCCAGGGAATAGGATGCTGTTGCTGCAATCTCACGATGGCTGACACCGGTACCAGTACGATGCCTTGTGCGGGAAGTTTGGGCAATTCCGCGTTCAGCACCGCGAGCGTCGCTGGTCGCGGATGACCGATGGCGAGTGCAAAGCCTTTCCTGCGCGCGATCCGCAGCAGCCGGTTGAACTGGAACCGCACCGCTTCCGGTGTGTTCACGTCATCCAGAAACACGTCGCGGCGCGCGGCGGGAATACCGTTTTCCAAAGCAATCTGATACGCAATACTGTCCGCGGTGGTGTAGCTGTCCACGAAGAAAAGACGCCCAATGGCGTGCAGCGTTTGCATGATCCAGGCGAGATCGCCCGGGTGCATGCTGATGAGGCTGCCTTCGTGATTGTTGACACCTTCAAGATGTGGAATCGCTGCCACGTCGTCGCGGACGGTGTTTTTTATTTCCTGTTCGGTCATGTCCAGGGTTATCCCGCCCGGACCCAACCGCGCGTCATCAAGGGCCTGCATGGGCAAGTGCAACAGCACTTCTTTGCCACGTGCGTGTGCGAGATCGGCAAGCGCCACGGAATACCGCGTACGCGGTAGAATGGCGCAGGCTACCGGACCGGGCAGATCCACGACGTGGCGACCTTCTGCCAGGGTGTTGCCGAGATCATCAATGATGATGGCGATGACCGGATAGACGACTGGCGAAGTGGCCGCGCGAGCCGGCGCGCTCGCCATCAGTATGCCCAGCACCAACAGCAAGCTTGCGCTTCGAGGCGCGCATCCCTGCCGTGCCCTGCGGAATATCATCCTGGACCGCCGGCAATGTTCAGTCCCTTGAGAACGTTGAGCGCTTCATAAAGCTGGAAATCCTGCAAAGCCAATTGGTCCCCGGCTTTGGTATTGGATGGTGTTTCCGGCGTGGGCGCGTTATTGGCGAGATGGCCCTCCAGATTGGCTTCAGTAACATTTTCATTATCGTCCGCCGGCGCACTCAATTTAAACGCCGGTACCACGATATCCGGCTTGATGCCTTCCGCCTGGATGGAATGGCCCGAGGGCGTGTAATACAGCGAGGTGGTAAGTTTGATGGCAGCGCCTTCCGGCAACGGAATCACTGTCTGCACTGAACCTTTGCCGAAAGTCTGGGTACCGAGGATCAGCGCGCGATGATTGTCCTGTAGCGCGCCAGCAGTAATCTCCGCCGCCGAGGCGGTGCCACCGTTCACCAATACCACAATCGGTGCGGCCGCTAATATGTCGCCGGGCGTGGCGTGGCGCACGAAATTGGAATCCGGCGCGCGGCCTTTGGCCGAGACGATGACGCCGCTGTTCAAAAACGCATCTGACACGTCCACCGCCGCATCCAGCAGGCCGCCCGGATTGTTGCGCAGATCCAGAACCAGGCCCTTCAAGGGACCTTTGTTCTGTTTGGCAAGCGTCTTCACCGCTTTCACCACACCGTCGCCGGTATCTTCGCTGAACTGGCTGATGCGCACGTAGCCGTAGCCCGCCTCCAGCAGCCGGCTGCGCACGCTCGTCACATGCACTTCGGCGCGCGTAAGCGTGAAATCCAGCGGTTTGGCCGCGCTGCTGCGCAGAATGGTAAGCGTCACTTTGCTTCCCGGTGCGCCGCGCATGAGCGCCACCGCCTGATCCAGGGTCATGCCATCGAGTGCCGTGCCGTTCACTTTCAGGATGATGTCGTCGGTATGGATACCGGCCTGCGCGGCGGGTGTGCCGTCAATGGGCGAAACCACCACTACGGCACCATCCTGCTGGGTGACTTCGAGGCCCAGGCCGCCGAACTGGCCGGTGGTAATGATCTGCATCTGCTGGAAATCGCTCTTGTCCAGAAACGCGGAATGCGGATCGAGGCCCGCGAGCATGCCGCGGATGGCGCTATTGATGAGCGTGGTGTCGTCCACTGGCTGCACGTAATCCTGTTTCACCAGTTGCATCACATCCGCCAGCAGCCGTACTTGCTGCCATGGCAACGCCGCTTGTGATTGCGTTTGTTTCTGCGCGGGAGCAGCCGGTGGAACGGCAAACACGGGCGCCATGATGCCGAGCGCGATGATCGAGGCCAGACCGGCGGCCATTGTGACAAACCTGGAAAACATGGCGGACATGCAAATATTCTCCGACTGCGAACAGCCTGCTGAAGTGCACATTCAAGATAGCATGATGAGGTATTGTCCGGTTCAGCCGCGGGGATATCCGCGGCACCAGTCCCGCGGACTCAGGGCCACGCTGCGATGGCGGATCTCAAAATACAGTGCCGGTTCATTCTGGCCACCGCTGTCGCCGAGCGTGGCGATGGTTTCCCCCATCTGCACCCAATCGCCCACATGCGCGTAAACGCTCTGGTTGTGGGCATAGATGCTCATGTAGCCATCGCCATGGTCAATGATCACCAGCAGACCGAAGTGTGGCAGCCAGTCGGCGAATACCACACGGCCGTAGGACACTGCACGAACCGGTGTGCCGAGCGGCGCGGCGATAAGGTCGCCTTGGGCGCGCAGTCGGCCGCCGGCCAACGCTTCACCGAAACGCTGGATAATCCGGCCCGCCACCGGCCAAGGCAATCGGCCGCGCAGGCCCGCAAAGCGGTGATGGCCTTCCAGGTCAGCGGGGATATCGGCCAGGGTCTGTTGCAGGTTTGCCAGCAAATCCTCAATGGAACGCTCATCACGCTTCATGCGTGCAAGTTGTTCGCCGTGGGTATGGATGCTGGCACTAAGCTGGGCGAGCGCCTGCTTGCGAGCCTTGCGACTTTGCTCAAGTTTCGCGAGCGCCTGAGCACGTTGATCGCGCAAGCCTGAAAGTGTGAGTACCTGCTGCTGCACCTGGGCGTTGATTTTCGCGAGAGCCTCGAGCTCGACGCGTACCGCCCGGATGCGCATCGCCCGTGCCTTGTTGAAATAATCATAGTAGGCCAGCAGGCGGCCGATAGTGGCGGGGTCCTGGGCATTCAGCAGCAATTGCAGCTGCGAATCCCGGCCTTCCATGTAGGCCGCGCGGATTTGTTTTGCGAGCGCGTCTTTCTGGGCGTCCAGCGCCGCCTGTTTTTGCGTCTGCTCACGTTGCAAGGCATCCAGATGCAATTGAGCCTGGGCGACGGAGCGATCAAGTCCGTGCAGGCTGCCGGCCAGTTGCGCAATCTGCTGTTCGCTGTCGCGCAACTGCTGTTGCACATTACCGCGCGTCTGGATGTCACGATCCAAATTGGCCTGGACTTTGGCGATGCGCGTGCGCAGCGTCTTGAGTTGCGCTTGTTTGGCGGCGGTGGAGACAGCGGCCTGGACGCTACCGCCCAGCAGCAGCACGCAGAGCCCAACGAGAAACGCGGTGCGCGTCATGAATGACTGCGGGACACGCGTCGCGTAGTCTGATGGGCACGGTGGAGGACCTGCTTGAGGCGGGTTGACATGGTGGGTTCCTGGCACGGGTCCGCCTGATTCTAGGTGATTTCCCCGGCACCTCAAAGGCTTGCGAATCATACTGTTATACTACGCGCCCACCCGCGACCCCGTGCCCAATCCATGCAGCGTCTGCTTGAATTCGCCGGTCATCATCCCTATCTCATTGCCGCCGCCGTTATCATCATCCTGCTGTTCGCCGGCGATGAGTTGCTGCGAAGAATGCGCAAGTACCGTGAAGTGACGGCGGCGGAAGGCGTGCTCCTTATCAACCGGGGCGCGGCTGTGGTGGACATCCGTCCGTCAAAGGATTTCGACGCCGGTCATGTAATCGGCGCGCGCAACATCCCCGCAGTCGAACTGGATGCGCGGGTGGCGGAACTCGACAAGTTCAAGGAGCAGCCGCTGATTGTCTGCTGCGACGTCGGGCAGGCCAGCCAGAAAGCGGCAGGCACCTTGATCAAGCATGGCTTCAAGGTGGTGCACACCATCAAGGGTGGCATCAAGGCCTGGCAGAACGAGCATTTCCCGCTGGAGCGCGGCTAGCGTAAACAGAGACAATATGAAACCGGTCACTATCTACAGCACACGTGTCTGCCCTTATTGCATGCGCGCCAAGACGCTGCTGCAATCCAAGCAGGTTCCCTACACCGAGTTCCTGGTGGACACGGATCCGGCCCGGCGGGAGGAAATGGAAAAAAAAAGCCAGCGCCGCACCGTGCCGCAGATCTTCGTGGGCGAACACCACGTGGGCGGCTACGACGAACTCTATGCTCTCGACCGCAAGGGCGAGCTGGACAGATTGCTCGCCGAATAATCCAACACAAGGTAATTTCTAAGGAACCATCATGGCTGAGAATCTCGAATCCCAACCCACCACTCCCGGCAACGGCCAGGACGCCGGCAAACAGGTGGCGCTGCAACGTATCTACATGAAGGACTGCTCCTTCGAGTCGCCTCACGCACCGGCGGTGTTCGCCGCACAGATCAATCCGGACGTGAAAGTGAACATGCGTTCCGATACCAACAAACTGGGCGATAACGCTTTTGAAGTGGTACTTACCATCACTATTGAGGCCCAGGCTGAAAGCCGCAGCATCTTTTTGGTGGAAGTACATCAGGCCGGATTGTTCAGCATCCGTGGTTTCAACGAACAAGAACTGGGTGCGGTGCTCGGCAGTTACTGCCCCAACATCCTGTTTCCCTACGCCCGCGAAGCGGTATCGGATCTGGTGCAGAAGGGCAGCATGCCGACACTTTTGTTGCAGCCGGTGAACTTCGACGCCGTCTACCTGCAGAGCATCGGCCAGGCTACCTCGCCTGCGGGCGATTCGGCGGTTCAGGCCTGAGCCGGCCCACCGTGGCCGACGCCACCCCGCTCGCGATTCTCGGCACCGGCGCCTGGGGCACGGCGCTCGCGATCCTCGCGGCGCACAACGGCCGCGCGGTGCGACTGTGGTCGGCGCTGCCCGAGGAAATGCCCCCCCTGCAGCGCGAGCGCGAGAACAAGCGCTATCTGCCCGGCTACCATTTCCCCGATTCACTGCACGTCGTGCCGGAGTTCGCTGAGCTGGTAGTCGGCGTGCATGACGTGCTGGTGGCGGTGCCGAGCCACGGCTTCCGCGCCACGCTCAAACACCTGGCGGCGCATAAACCGAAGCACCTGCGGCTCGCCTGGGCCACTAAGGGTTTCGAGCAGGACAGCGGCAAATTACTGCATCACGTGGCGGCCGAAGTATTCGGCAAGGACACGCCGCTCGCAGTGATCTCCGGCCCGAGTTTTGCCCGCGAGGTGGCGGCGGGCCTGCCCACAGCCGTGACCGTAGCCTCCCACGACGCGCACTTCGCCCAGGATCTCGCCCAAATAATGCACAGCGCAAGCTTTCGCGCCTACACCTCTGACGACCTCGTCGGCGTGGAAACCGGCGGCGCGGTGAAGAACGTCATCGCCATCGGCTGTGGCATCAGCGATGGTTTGAAATTCGGCGCCAACGCGCGCGCCGCGCTTATCACCCGCGGTCTCGCGGAAATCACCCGCCTGGGTCTCAAACTCGGCGCCCGCACCGAAACTTTTCAGGGCCTCGCGGGCCTGGGCGATCTGGTACTCACCTGCACCGACGATCAATCGCGCAATCGGCGCATGGGGCTGGCACTCGCCGCAGGCAAGGAGCTGAAAACCATCGAGCAGGACATTGGCCAGGTGGTGGAAGGCGTGTACGCGGCGGAGGCGGCGCACCGTCTCGCCAAGCGTCTGGGCGTGGACATGCCCATAACAGAACAGGTTTTCCGCATTCTTCACGAGCACCTGCCGCCGCGCACCGCTGTGGAAACGCTCATGGCGCGTGCCCTGAAACCGGAAGCATGAATGTTTGAAATCTAGTTCCGAATCAGGCTGATACGCTAATACCGCGGCTGGCTTCACGCGATTCTCTCGCGGGAGCAACGGTCTCTGTCACGATTATCGCGGCCGGGACGCCCCCCAAGACAGAAAATCAAATACCGCTTTCAAATCCCATCTGTCGCCACGCTTCGTAAACGATGACCGCGGCGGCGTTGGACAAATTCAGACAACGGTTATCTGGTTGCATGGGAATACGCAGCACCTGTTCCGGCGACAGCGAATCGAGTAGTGCCTGCGACAGTCCCCGGGTTTCTGGGCCGAACAGGAATGCATCGCCGACTGCAAATTGCGCATCCGCATAATTTCGCCGGCCACGGGTTGAAATGGCAAATAGCCGCGCCGGCGCCACGTCTTTTATAAAGATGTCCAGGCCGGCATGTTCATGCACACGAGCCATCTCGCGGTAATCGAGTCCGGCGCGCTTCACACGTGCTTCCGTCATCTCGAATCCCAGCGGATGAATCAGATGCAATACGGCGCCCGCGTTGGCACACAAGCGTATGATATTGCCGGTGTTGGGCGGGATTTCCGGCTGGTACAACACCACATGAAACATGGGCAATCATTAAAATAGAGATGTTTATGGACGATCACCCCCCGCTTCCCGAGTCACTCAAAACCACTTTCTGCGGCATGGTATTCAACTCGCCGCTGGTGTTGCTGTCGGGCTGCGTGGGTTTCGGCGAAGAATACACGCGGGTGGCGGGTTTCTCCAACCGCGACGCGGGCGCCGTCTGCCTCAAGGGCACCACGCTCAAGCCGCGCTTAGGCAATCCGCCGCACCGGATTTATGAAACGCCCTCCGGGATGTTAAACGCCATCGGCCTGCAAAACCCGGGCGTGGACTACGTGGTGAGCAAAATCCTGCCGACGCTGGATTTCTCCGAAACCCGCTTCATCGCGAATGTGTGCGGCTCCACCGTGGAAGAATACGCGGAAGTCGCGCGGCGTTTTGAAGATTCGCCGATTGACGCCTTGGAGATCAATATTTCCTGTCCCAACGTCAAGCAAGGCGGCGCGCAGTTCGGCAACGATCCGGTCATGTCGGCGCGGGTGGTGGCCGCCTGCCGCCAAGTCACCAGCAAGCCGCTCATTGCCAAGCTTTCCCCCAACCAGACCGACATCGCCGAGAACGCGCGCCGTTGCATCGAGGCGGGCACCGACGGCTTCGCCGTGATCAACACCTTGATGGGCATGGCCATTGATCCCGAAACCCGCCAGCCCGTCATCGGCAACGTTCAAGGCGGCCTGTCAGGGCCGGCCATCAAACCCATCGCGCTGCTCAAGGTGCAACAGGTCTATCAGGTGGCCAAAACCCACAAGGTGCCTATCATCGGCCAGGGAGGTATCACCACCACCCGGGATGCCCTCGAATTCCTGATCGCGGGCGCCACGGCCGTGGGTATCGGCACGGCGCTGTTCTACGATCCTCTGGTTTGCCGGAAGATCAACGATGGTTTCGCCGCCTATCTGGTAAAACACCGCGTCCATCGGATAACGGAATTGGTGGGCAGCCTCGCGACCGGGGGCGAACGCTTGCAATCGTGCGCCGCAGGCTAGGTTTTTACCGCAAGCCGCTAAATCGGCTCACAAAAAACATTTACTTCGAACTCGAAATACGGCTTGACGCTCTTACGACGGTCGCGTAAAAAGCCGCCGTGGTTGGTCGTTTTGTGGCTAACACTTTGGCGTGAAAGCTGACGTTTTTGTAAGTCAGGCTTGCGCAAAATCACAGGAATACTTAAATACAAAGCGCGGAATTGCGATGCCCTAGGGATTGGCATAGGACTTGCTTGGATTGAGATGTAGGGATAACCCCTAGCTCTTAAGGGAAAGCCCCCGGAAAGCCTCAGGACGAGGCACTGCAGGAAGCAAGGTAAGGATCACTGACTGTTTGCTAACCGTTTTTACTCATCACTCACTGGAGATAATGTCATGTTGAAGTTTGTTCGTACTCTCGCCCTCACCGGCGCCGCTGGTTTGCTCGTGGCCGGCAATGCCTTTGCCGGCGCCTCGCCGCAGACCACCACCTTCCTGGTATCCGCCCAGGTGATCAAGTCCTGCAATGTCACGGCCACCGCCCTGGCATTCGGCAGCTATGATCCGCTGCTTGGCACCAACACTACCGGGACTTCTACGGTCAACGTGCAGTGCACCAAAACCACGGTCGCCACCATCGCCTTGAACGGCGGTGTAAATGGCACCTTGGCGCAGCGCTCGATGAAGGACTCGGTCTCCAGCAACACCCTGAATTACCAGCTTTACACCACGTCAGGCAACACCTCAGTGTGGGGTGATGGTACGGGTAGCACTGTGACTCAGAGCTATACCAGCACCAGCAATGCCACGGTGCAGCCTTTCACGGTGTACGGTACGATTCCCTCGGGCCAGAACGTGACACCGAGCACGTCCAACACCTACCAGGACACCATCACCGTGACGGTGACGTTCTAACACTGGCTGACCTTGCGGATAGATGCCATGAAGCTGCGCGGAATTCTCCTGCTCCTGACTCTGGCGCCCCTGTGGGCACAGGCAGGCTCTTTCCAGGTGAATCCCATTGGCATGAATTTGTCCGCCGCTCATACCACCGGCGTGGTGACGGTTACCAATAGCAGCGACAGCCCTACTGTGGTGCAACTGCAGATCGTGGCGTGGTCTCAGGAGAACGGCGAGGACGTTTATACGGCAAGCCGCAATCTCCTGGCCACGCCGCCGATTTTCACGATACCGGCAGGTGGGCAACAGACCGTGCGGCTGGGACTCATGACCCAGCCGGATCCCCGGCAGGAAATCGCTTACCGGCTGTTCCTGCAGGAAGTTCCGCCGCCGCCCCAGCCGGGTCTCCAGGGACTGCAGGTGCTCTTGCGCATCGGTATTCCGGTATTCGTGGAACCGGCAACAGCAACGGCGCCTGATCTGCACTGGAGTTTGCGGCGGGTGTCGGCCACGGAACTAAGCGTGGAAGCCCTGAATGACGGCAGCGCCCATGCTCATATTGGCGAATTGACACTGACTAAAGGCTCAAATGGCAAGGCGTTGGCCGAGCAGTCCGGCGGCTATGTGCTCCCCGGCGCACGGCATACCTGGAATTTCAAACTGGCGAAACCCCTGACCGCAGGCACATCGCTGATAATCACCGCCGAAACTGACCGGGGCACGCTCCATGCGCAACTGGTCCCGGGAAAGTAAGCGAATCATCCCGGCGTCGGGCTTCGTTTTCGCGACAGGCTTTCAATCCACGCGATACAACGTCCGGTCCACGGTCGTCACGGCTTGAGTTATGAGCCGGCCCATCCACAACCGGTTCCGCCGGCAAGGGGGAGGACTGAAACTCTGGCTGGCGGCCGGGCTGGTGGCCTTCGCTATCCTGATGCTCCTGGGACTCACCCGCTGGCAATCGCAACCTTCGGAATCCTCCGACTTTAATTCCTCTGCACCTGCAACGCAGCAAGCAGCAACCATGCCTGCTGCTGCGCCGTTAATGACCCCGGCCCAGTCCGTGCAAACCTCGCCCCAGCATCGTGGAATCGGGGTCGGACAGAACCACAGCGCCACGGCCATGATATCGCCGCAGACAGGGCCGGCTGTAAAAGCACCCGGAACTGCTTACGTCGCAGCGCCGCAAATCACACCTCAGCCGGCGACCGGCACATCGCCTGTCGAACTGCTGCTGGACGTACACATCAACCAGCAACCCTGGCACGAAACCACAGTAATGCTGGGATTCGGTACCACGCCCAACACAGGCCTGTACGCCAGAGGCGCCGATCTTCAAAACTGGCGCCTGCGCCTGCCGGCTGCATCGGCCTATGAATATCAGGGTAAAAAATATTATTCGCTGGATGCAATCCCGGGACTCAGCTATCGGGTGGACAGCGCCACTCAGACTTTATGGATCAGCGCACCACCGGCGGATTTCACCGGCACGGTTGTGGATGGACTGTTTACCCAGAATCCCCAGCCGCAGCACACGCCTCTGGGCGGTTTTCTGAACTACGACTTCCTCGGCACCCGCGTCACGGGTTCCAACAGCGTGAACGGCCTATTCGAAGCGGGCCTCTTCAATGACTGGGGCGTGGGTACCAGCAGTTTCCTCGGCCAGAATCTCAACCAGACCGGCCGGCAGTTCATCCGTCTCGACACTGTCTGGACCCACGACAATCCCGACAACATGACCACGCTGCAACTGGGCGACAGCATCACCGACGGCGGCATGACCGGACTCGCGGTGCGCATGGGCGGTATCCAGTACGGCACCAACTTTTCCACCCAACCCTACTTCGTCACCTTTCCGCTGCCGGCTCTGAACGGTCAGGCCGCGCTGCCTTCGACTGTGCAGCTGTACGTGAACGGCGTGCTCAAAAGCACCCAGCAGGTGCCGCCCGGCCCGTTCACCGTGCCGGCGGTGCCGGTGGTCACGGGCGCAGGCCAGGCGATGATGGTGGTACAAGACATGCTCGGGAACCAGCAGGTAATCAACGCGTCCTTCTATGCCACCTCCACCCTGCTGAAGGCTGGCTTGGATGATTACTCCTTCTCTGCCGGCGAACTGCGCGACAATTACGGCCTGGAGAGTAACGACTATGGCCCGTTTGCCGCCACCGGCGTGTTTCGCCACGGCTTCAGCGACGATTTCACCGGTGAACTGCACGGCGAGACCTCTCCCGGTTTGGAGGATGCAAGCCTCGGCGGCACTTACGCCACGCCCGCACTCGGCGCCCTCAACGGCGCGGTGGCCGCCAGCCATAGCACACTCGGGAGTGGCGTACTCGGTCTGATCGGCCTGCAGCAACAGTGGCAGACCTTCAGCGCCGGCGCCAACGTGCAATTCGCCAGCCCGCGTTTCACGGAACTCGGATATAGCGGTCTGCCAGCCCCCCATAAGCAAATCGCCGCCAACGTGGGCGCGTTCTTTGGCCGCAATGGATCGGTCTCACTCGCCTATCTTGATCAGGACAGCCCGCTATTCGGTCACGTACGCCTGGTGACCGCAAATTACAGCGTAGCTGCATTGCACAACGGGTTCTTCGCCATCAACGCTTTCCACACGCTCAGCGGTTCCAGTAATAACGGTGTAGTCGTGATGTTCACCCTGCCCTTCGGCGAGCGCAGCAATGTCAGCGTAGGCGTGCAACAACAGAATAACGTTGACCAGGCATTCGCACAGGTGCAGGAGAGTCTGCCCGCCGGCACCGGCAGCGGCTACCGTGTAAGCGCCGAAGCCGGACCCGATGCCGTGAACCAGGCGGAATACGATTACCAGAACAGCGTGGGCACCTACCGCGTGGGTGCGATGAACGCCGCCGGACAAACAAGTTACCAAGCCGAAGCAACCGGCGCGCTGGCGTTTATCGGCGGCGGCGTGTTCCCCACCCGCCAGATCACCAGCTCCTTCGGCTTGGTGCAGGTGCCGGGCATTTCTAATGTTACCGTGTATGCGGATAACCAGCCGGTAGCCGTCACTGACAAGAACGGCGACGCACTATTGCCGCTCCTGCGGCCTTATGAAAACAACCCCATCAGCCTAGACGCTCAAAGTCTGCCGCTGAGTGCTCAGGTCAATACACTCAACGCGAACGCTGTGCCCCGCTACCGCAGCGGTGTAGTGGTGAAATTCCCCATCACTTCCAGCCGCGGTGCCACGTTTACCGTCAAACTGCCAAACGGGCAGCCATTGCCGGCGGGCGCCATGGTGCACATCGTCGGCCAGACCCAAACCTTCCCCACGGGCCTGGACGGCGAGGTGTATCTCACTGGTCTTGCAACCCACAACGAGGTGGTAGCAAGCTGGGATCATCAGAGTTGCCGGCTTAGCGTCAAAATGCCCGAAAGCAAAAACCCATTGCCTGATCTGGGAACCTTCACTTGCAAACTGGTATCGCCATGAACATTCTAACTGCCCGTTTACGGACTTATTTTCTGTGGTATCGATGGCAACGGCCCCAACGAATGAGGTTCTGGGTCACTGTCGTGGGAAGCTTCACTCTACTGCTGACATCCGGCCTCGCCTGTGCGGCTCCCACTCCAGAATGCACTATCACCTCTACCGCGATCAGCTTTGGCAATTATGATCCACTGAGTTCAACATCTCTTACTGGCACTGGAACGCTGGGTTTCAGTTGCACCAAAGCGAGCCTGACGGGTGTGGACAAGACTGTGACTTTCGTCATTGCGTTAAGTACCGGCAGCGGGAGTTACGGGACGCGCATCATGAATAACGGTGCTTATAGTCTTGACTACAACCTTTACACGGACACCACTTACACGTCGGTATGGGGCGATGGTACGGCCGGTACTGCGGAATATTCGAGCACGTACGCCAAAACCCAAGCTCCAGCAGTTGTTACCGTGTACGTGTACGGTCTTATACCGGCTCAGCAGAATGCCGTTCCTGGAAGCTATACCGATAGCATTACCGCAACGGTCACGTTCTGATAAATCGTATCGAGGCGCACTTCATCTATTTCAGCTTGCGGGTGAGCGTGTTACGGCCGATACCGAGCAGCCTGGCGGCTTCCTGACGGCCACCCCCGGTTTGTTCCAGCGCCGCTTCGATCAGGATTCTGTCCATATCATCGGACGCAGCAGCGAAAATGCCGGTTGCACCATTCGCGAGTTGCTGTCGTGCCCACTCCCGCAATCCTTCTCGCCAGTCACCGCCAGATCCATCCGCTGAACCGTTTTCCGGCAACAAATCTGTCAGATCGCTGCGGTGCACAATGCGGCCGGCGGCCATGAGTGTAATCCGGCGGCAGGCATTTCTGAGTTCACGCACGTTGCCGGGCCAGGGGCGATCATGCAGTGCTTGCATGGCATCGGCCGTAAGGCGTTTGGGTTCGAGCTTGAGTTCCCGTGCCGCGGACCGCATGAATTGCTCCAGTAGCAGCGGAATGTCGTCGCGCCGTTCGCTGAGCGCCGGCATATGAATTTGCACGACGTTTAGGCGGTGAAACAGATCTTCCCGGAAACGGCCTTCCCGGACCTGTTTTTCCAGATTCTGATGGGTGGCGGCCAGGATGCGCACATCCACCCTCACCGGCTCGTGGCCGCCCACCCGGTAGAACTCGCCTTCCGCTAGCACCCGCAATAGGCGTGTCTGCAACATGGCGGGCATGTCGCCGATCTCATCCAGGAATAGCGTGCCGCCATGGGCCTGTTCGAAGCGGCCGACCCGGCGCGCGTTCGCGCCAGTGAACGCGCCGCGTTCGTGACCAAAAAACTCCGATTCCAGCAATTCAGCGGGAATGGCTGCGGTATTGAGTGCGATGAACGGGCGCTTACTGCGTGAACTGTGACGGTGCAGCGCACGCGCCACCAGCTCCTTGCCAGTGCCGGATTCGCCGGTGATGAGCACGGTGAACTGCGTGCCCGCCAGCCGGCCTATGGCACGGAATACCCCCTGCATGGGTGGCGCTTCGCCGATCAGCGCATCGGCATCAGCCACATTCCCTGCCACGGAGTTTCGTGGAGACGCACTTTGCAGCGCGCGCGCCACCACCTCGATCAGCTCATCCACGTCGAAGGGCTTGGGAAGATACTCGAAAGCCCCACCCTGATATGCAGCCACCGCACTTTGCAGATCGCTATGCGCAGTGACCACCACCACAGGTAACTCCGGATGGGAAATGCGCAACCCGCGCAACAATTCCAGGCCGTCTTCGCCGGGCAGGCGAATGTCGGTGATCAGAACATCCGGCGTCATTTCCCTGAGCGCACCCACGACCTCTTCCATGCTGCTGAAATCCTGTAATGCATGGCCCGCCTGCCGCAGCGCTTCGCGCATGACCCAGCGCAGCGACGGATCGTCGTCTACCACCCAGATTTTATGCAGTTTTGCGTTCATGCCCGGTTCCGATGGGAAGCAGAATGGAAAATACCGTGTGATTCGATACGCTTGTGCATTCGATGAGGCCGTCGTGACGGCTGACCAGTTCCTGGGCGATGTTGAGACCAAGACCGGAACCGCCGGGCTTGCTGCTCACCAGGGGAGTAAACAGTCGCGGTAGAATTTCTGGCGCAATGCCGGGGCCGTCATCCTCGATCTGCACGCAGGCCACCAGTCGATGACGGGTACCGTTGAGGGTGAATTGCCTTAGAGCGCGGCTGCGAAACGTGATAACGCCGTGTTCGCCCACCGCCTCGCAAGCGTTCTTGACCAGATTGAGCAGCACTTGGACGATCTGATCCCGGTCCAACATCAAATCGGGCAGGCTAGGGTCGTAGTCGCGGATGATTTTGAGTTTCGCCGCCGCCGCCCGGGTGAGTTGCACCACATGCTCCAGCAGTTCGTGGATGTTCACCGCCGCATGCCGTGACGATTGAGACGGACCTAGCAGGTTATCCACCAGTGCCGCGAGTCTGTCCGCTTCGCTCACGATGACGCGCGTGTATTCCAAAAGCTTGGGGTCTTCCAGGCGACGCGCCAGCAGTTGGGCCGCACCGCGCAGACCGCCGAGAGGATTCTTGATTTCATGTGCGAGATTACGCGCGAGAGAACGGTTGAGCGCGCCCTGAGCGGTAAGTGCGGCTTCGCGGCTGATGCGCAGATACCGATCCAGCGGCATCAATTCCACCAGCAATTCCAGCGCACCTTCGGCGGCCGTTAGCGGCGAGACCGTGCAATCCACCGTGACTGTGTGCCGGTTGCCGAAAGCGCCGACTTCCACACCGAGCTCGCGGAGGGTGATAGTTTCACCGCTGGCACGGGCGCGGTCCAGAATGGCGGTGAGTTCGCTGGCGCGAGGCAGCGTGTTCGGTAGCGACAGCCCCAGACAGTGTTGTCCATCCAGTTCGAGCAGGGTTTCTGCAGCCGGGTTCAGATAGCGGAGATGAAATGCGTCATCCAGCCACAACAATCCAGTGGTCTGGTTTTCCAGTAAAAGATCAAATCGACTAGGCGGATCTGAACCTGGCATTTGCACCATTATAGTGCAAAGGCACTTTAGAGGGGCGGTTTAGGGGCTAAAGTCGACTTTTGATGAATGTAAAACGTAACCGGACCTGCGGACATGCTCGCACCATTGCCTGCATTCAGAGTCGCGGAAGCCGTGTGCTGGCCACGCGAAACATCCTTGAATGTCACCGAAGTGTCTGCCGTAGGGCCAATTGTTGTCCCATCCAGGTGATAAGTGAAGCTATCACCGGAACGCAGCTCGGGAGACACACTCACGGATACCGTAACCTCGTGCGTATACCAGAGATTGGCCTGGTTGCTTGGAGAGGCAATGGCGAACGCTGTATACCCAGCCGTGGGCGCGGTGGGTGGCAGCGGCTGGGCCGCTGGCATGTCTGCCATGGAAGGTGGCGCGTAGGTCTGAGACTTGGGCAACTGCACCTTCTCGGCACCCGGTTGCGGATGATCCGTGTAATGCACGTTGCCCTGGGCATCCACCCATTTGTAAACGGTTTGCGCCTGAGCAAATCCCACGCCCGCCACCAAGGCCAGCAAAACCAACGGTATGAGTTTGTTCATGCGTGCAGCCTAGTCAGATTGACGGAAACGGGCAAGTGGTTACTCCCACAAAACCAATAGCGCACTCGCATTGACACTGTTGACAATTTACTGACCTGTAGTCACTACCCTTTGTTGGGTCGAACAGCCTTTGTCAGCAAGGCGATTTGCAAATGTGGACTGGACGGTCTAGTCTAGTCACTTGGATTGAGTCCAAGCTGCCCCCAAATTAAAGGCTCTGGAAAGCTTGGGTCATTTTTAGCACCAAGGTTGGCAAACCGGTCTCAACAGCGCACCTCCCCAGTGCGCTGCATCGGCCCCGTCCCTCCCTTTCGGGGCCGGCCGGGCGTCTCCCCAAGCGCCCGGAAGCTTGCCGGCGTACCGTTTTCCCCCATCCCCCGGTACGCCGGCTTTTTTATCTTGATTCAAATGCGCTTGCAAGCCTGAAACCGATGCGCGCTTTATTTGCGTTTCAAAGACTGAAATACATATCGAACTCCACCGGATGCGTGGTCATGCGCAGACGCGTGACTTCCTGCATCTTGAGGCCGATATACGCATCAATCACGTCGTCGGTGAATACACCACCCGCTTTCAGAAATCCACGATCCTTATCCAGGTGTTCCAAGGCCATATCCAGGGAATAACACACCTGTGGGATGTTCTTCTCTTCTTCCGGCGGCAGATCGTAGAGGTCCTTGTCCATGGCTTCGCCCGGATGAACTTTGTTCTGGATGCCATCGAGCCCCGCCAGCATCATGGCACTGAACGCAAAATAAGGGTTGGCAGTGGCATCCGGAAAACGCACTTCAATGCGCCTTTTCTTGGGGCTCGAGACATACGGAATCCGAATGGATGCAGAACGATTTCGCGCAGAGTAAGCCAGCATGACCGGTGCCTCGAAATGCGGCACCAGGCGTTTGTAGCTGTTGGTGCTGGCGTTGGTAAATGCATTCAATGCGCGGGCGTGCTTGATAATCCCGCCGATGTAATACAGCGCCAGTTCCGACAAGCCAGCGTAAAGAGTGCCACTAAACAGGTTCTTGCCGTCCTTAGCCAACGACTGGTGCACATGCATACCGCTGCCGTTGTCGCCTACCAGGGGTTTTGGCATGAAGGTAGCGGTTTTGCCATAGGCTTGGGCCACGTTCATGACCACATACTTGAGGATTTGTACCTCGTCGGCTTTCTTGATGAGCGTGCCGAAAGCCACGCCGATTTCGCACTGGCCAGCGGTGGCAACTTCGTGGTGATGTACTTCGGTCTTCATGCCCAATTCTTCCAGGGTCAGGCACATGGTGGAACGGATGTCCTGCAAGGCATCCACCGGTGGCACTGGAAAATAGCCCCCCTTGATGCCGGGACGGTGGCCAATATTGCCGCCCTCATACACCCGCTCGGAATTCCAGCCGGCTTCTTTGGAATCAATTTTGTAGAACGAGCCGCTGATGTCAGAACCCCAACGGATATCGTCGAAGATGAAGAATTCATTCTCGGGGCCGAAGTAGGCGCTGTCGGCGATTCCGGTGGATTTGAGATAGGCTTCGGCTCGTTTGGCGAGCGAACGGGGGTCGCGGCCATATCCTTGCATGGTGGTAGGCTCGATTACATCGCAGCGCAGATTGACCGTGGGTTCCTCAAAAAATGGGTCTACAACCGCCGTGGTGGGATCCGGCATGAGGATCATGTCCGACTCGTTGATACCCTTCCAACCGGCGATGGAGGAGCCGTCAAACATCTTGCCCTCCTCGAACAACTCCTCGTCCACACTGTGAGAAGGCGCGCTCACGTGCTGCTCCTTACCACGGCTGTCGGTAAATCGGAAATCCACGAACTTCACGCTTTCCTTGGAAATCAAATCCAATACATCTTTGGCGGTCTTGGTAGCCATGGGAAAACTCCGGTGTGGGAAAAAGCTGATTAATACATTGCAAAACGCATGCCAAATTGGGGCCTCATTCGCCAAGCACTTTATATGCTATTTCGTGCTCAAATTCGGCACATCTGAGCCATATTGGTGCAGATGTGCACCAAGTCGGCCCGCTAAGATTTGCGCAAGCTTGTGCATGAAGAGGCTATACTCTGCGGCCTTTGAGCCGGGCGGGATCTCAGCCGTTATCCTACAAAAATGAGCACCAACCCCCCCCCGACCTTCCAAGACCTGATCCTCACAATGCAGCATTACTGGGCCCGCCAGGGCTGTGTCCTGCTCATGCCCCTTGATATGGAAGTGGGTGCGGGCACCTTCCATCCAGCTACCTTCCTGCGGGCCATCGGTCCCGAGCCTTGGAGCGCAGCCTATGTGCAACCCAGCCGCAGACCTACGGACGGCCGCTACGGCGAGAACCCGAACCGCCTGCAGCACTACTACCAGTTCCAGGTCATTATCAAACCCTCTCCGGATAACTTTCAGGATCTGTATCTGGAATCCCTGAAAGCGCTGGGCATCGATCCACTGGTACACGACATCCGCTTTGTGGAAGACAACTGGGAATCACCGACACTCGGTGCCTGGGGCCTAGGTTGGGAAGTGTGGCTGAACGGAATGGAAGTGAGTCAGTTCACCTATTTCCAGCAAGTCGGCGGTCTCGAATGCCGACCGGTGTCCGGCGAGATCACCTATGGTCTCGAACGCATCGCCATGTATCTGCAAGCAGTTGAAAATGTATTCGATCTGGTGTGGACCGACGGACCGCTGGGCCGGGTCAAGTACGGCGATGTATTTCACCAGAATGAGGTGGAACAATCGAAATACAATTTTGAGGAGGCGAATACCCAAAGCCTGTTTGCCTGGTTCGACACTTGCGAACAGGAATGTGTACGGCTGCTGGAAAAAAATCTACCACTGCCCGCTTATGAACAAGTTCTCAGGGCTTCGCATACGTTCAATCTGCTGGATGCACGCCACGCCATTTCCGTGACCGAACGCCAACGTTTTATCCTGCGGGTGCGTACGCTCGCCCGTGGCGTGGCTGAAACCTATTACCAGAGCCGTGAAGCCCTGAGTTTCCCTCTGTTGAAACAACCGGCAAAGCGTCGTGCCCATGGCTGATACCAAACCATTTCTAGTGGAAATCGGCACCGAGGAATTGCCCCCCAAAGTACTCAGACACTTAGCGCAGCATTTTTATGAAGGTGTTTGGAAAGCTTTGAGCATGCACAGGTTTATACCTAATACATACCCTCAAGAGAGAGGAGAGTTTTTCTTCTCCCCAAGAAGATTGACTGTCTACATTCCCCATGTACTAACAAAACAACCTGTAATGGATGTTCAGCTTGTTGCTGGGCCATCATTAAATATAGCGTTTGATAAAAATAATAGGCCTACCGCAGCTGCGAAGGGTTTTGCACGCAAATTTAATGCGTCCGTCAGTGCCCTTATTCAGAAAGATGGGAAACTTTTTTTCAAACCAAAACCTCAACGAATGAATGCAGATTTATATCTTCCATCTGCCGTAAAAGCCTCTCTCGAAAAACTCCCTATTGATAACCGTATGCGCTGGGGAACGAGCCAGGTGGAATTTATTCGACCGGTACATTGGGTTGTAATGCTGCTCGGCGAACGTCCGCTCAAAAGTGAAATCCTCGGTGTCACTGCCGGCAACAAAACTTACGGCCATCGCTTTCATCACCCGGCTGCAATTGTCATCAAACGTCCGGAGGATTACCGCAAGACTCTTGCCACCATCGGCAAGGTAATGGTCGAAGATCGACACGGCAGCCTCAAAGCAAAAATCAAAGCTCTGGTAACCCAGGCTGCGGCGAAAGTCTACGGACACGCACAACTGGATGAAGCCTTGCTGGAAGAAGTGACCTCGCTGGTGGAATGGCCGGTGCCGATCACCGGCGGTTTTGATGATAAATTCCTGGCACTCCCGGACGAAGTCATCGTAGCGGTGCTGGAAACCCAGCAGCGCTATTTCCCGCTGCGCCACAGGAACGGCAAGCTGATGCCATACTTCGTCACACTCGCCAATATCAAGAGCAAAATGCCCGGGGAAATCCGCCGTGGAAACGAGCGCGTCATCGTGCCGCGGCTTACGGATGCCAAATTCTTCTGGGATTCCGATCGCAAAACTATGCTCGCATCCCGTATCCCGGAATTGGATCGCGTAGTGTTCCAGAAGGAACTGGGCACCTATGGGGACAAGTCCCGGCGTATAGCCAAACTCGCGGTGGAGATCGCTAACCAGATCGTTAGTAATACGCAGTTGATGGAACGTGCAGCACAACTCGCCAAATGTGACCTGGTCACAGCTATGGTGAACGAATTCCCGGAACTGCAGGGCAGCATGGGCGGTTATTACGCCCGGCACGATGGAGAGCCGGACGAGGTATGTGCAGCTATCGGGGAACAGTACCGGCCGCGCTTCGCCGGCGATCAGCTCCCGCGAACCCGGACGGGTCAGGCACTTGCCATCGCTGACAAGCTGGACACCATCGTCGGCATCTTTGCAATCGGCCAGAAACCAACTGGTGATAAGGATCCATTCGGCCTGAGGCGCGCTGGCTTGGGTCTAATGCGCATTGCCATTGAATGCTCGCTGGAAATCGATCTGCGTCGGCTGATTGCCCTGGCCCAAGAGCAACTGCCGCTCCTACCGGATGAGCACAAATTCGAAGTCGCGGTTTACAATTTTCTCACGGACCGCCTGCGCGCGTATTATCAGGAGATCGGTGTCCGCAATGACGTTTTCGAAGCCGTGGATCTAGAGAATCCTGCTACACCCGTGGAATTCCATCGGCATCTACTCGCCGTTCAGGACTTTCTCGCCCTGCCTGAAGCGCGTAATCTCGCCGCCGCCAACAAACGCATCCAAAACATTCTTGCCCAGGCAGGACTCACCCAATATCCCCACAAGCAAGATTTCCTTTCTCTCGACGAGGCGCTGTTTGAAAATGATGCTGAGCATGCACTACACGCGGCACTGGAAAGCGTCGAACGCGATATTGCGCCATTCTATGAACAACATCGCTACTCAGAGGCATTGTGCAGACTGGCAGGTTTGCGTGCGCCTGTGGACCAATTTTTCGAACAAGTCATGGTGATGGCGGATGATGAGCGCTTGAGGAATAATCGCTTGGCATTGCTACAACGTGTGCATGAATCGTTCCTTCGCATAGCCGATATCGGCCAGCTGCAAGTTTAATGAATCTGGTCATCCTGGACCGTGACGGCGTCATAAATTACGAATCCGACGTCTACATTAAGTCGCCGGAGGAATGGGTGCCGATTCCCGGCAGTCTCGAAGCCATTGCGCGCCTGAATCGCGGCGGTTTCACTATTGTGGTCGCCACCAACCAGGCAGGCGTCGGACGTGGCCTGTTCAATCTCACGCTGTTGGAGACGATCCATCGCAAAATGACGGGGGCTGTTAATGCGGCCGGAGGCCGGCTGGACGGCATCTTCGCCTGTCCGCATCATCCTGATGAGCACTGCGACTGCCGCAAACCTAAAACGGGTCTGTTCAAGCAGATCGCCGGCCGGTTTCACACGGACCTGCAAGGAGTTCCGGTGATCGGTGATTCGCTCAAGGATATCGAGGTGGCAGAAAATATCAGTGCACGTCCAATTCTCGTGCGTACCGGTTATGGTGAAAAAACCTGGCAGAGTCTGGCTGACAAAAGCCGCGTGGAAGTATTCGCCGATTTAGCGGCAGCCGCTGCGCATTTGTTAGAAGAAACACGGCCGTGATCTGGCTGCGCTCGCTGTTCTACAACATTTTCATGGTACTGACGGCCGGGTTATTCAGCATTCCCGTGGCCTTGGCTGCACCGTTTCCCGCTGGCAAGCGTTTCGGTCACTGGATTGCGCGTCAATGGGTACGCTGCCAATTCTTTTCGCTCAAACATATGTGCCGATTAAATTACAAGATAGAGGGTCTTGAAAATATTCCGAATGAAAACGCCATCACCTACTGGAAGCATCAATCCACCTGGGAAACCATGGCACAGTTACTGATCTTTCCGGCCCAGAGCTGGGTGCTGAAACGGGAATTGTTGTGGCTGCCGCTGGTGGGTCAGGCGATTTATGCACTGGAACCCATCGCCATCAATCGCAAAGCCGGCCACTCCGCCGTGAAACAGGTATTGGAGAAGGGACAACAGCGCCTGAAAAGCGGGTTGTGGATGGCGATTTTTCCGGAAGGCACACGCATGCCGCCCGGCACCACGCGACGCTACGGTTTGTCGGGTGCGCTCCTCGCGCAACAGACCGGTCGCCCCATCATTCCGGTGGCCCACAACGCCGGTGACTTCTGGAAACGCAATGCGTTCCTGAAATCTCCTGGCACGGTGCAGGTGCGTATCGGCAAACCCGTGTATGCGAATGGCCGCCCTCCTGAAGAAGTGAATGCACAAATCCAGGACTGGATCGAGTCGCAGATGAAGGAAATCAGCCCGGGTTATGCAAGCACCTTATTGACATCCGGCCGGCGATAGGTAAAGACTCTTTTCTCACCATCTCCTTGCTGGTCTGTTTAAGATAGGGGGAAGATTATGTGGCGAGCAGTAATTGGCGTGATGCTGGCGATGGGGTCCGTATCAACTGCGTTAGCTACTTCCCCACCTCAGAGCATTTCTCCGATCAAAGTACTAATTTTGCCCGCTGATATCAAAATTTATCAGTTGACCGCCGCGAACAATCTCGACGAACAACCGCTGGCGTCAACCACGGCCAGTACTCAGGTCGTTCAGGACGCGCAGACATTCATGCGGGGCAAACAAGAAATGGTTCCCGTAAGCATGCCTGCACTCAATCCACAGGAACAGGCCATGCTCAACGAGCATCTTGCGCTGTACAAGGTAGCCGCGAGCACCGCGCAGACAGCTAAACAGATGGGTGGCCCGTGGGATGTGCCGTTCGCGGAATTCGATTACACGGTCGGGCCCGGCCTACAGTTCCTGAAACAAAAAACGGGAGCTGATGTAGCTTTGATTCTGATTGGCGACGACGCTGAAAGCACTGGCGGTCACATTGCCATGGGCATGTTTATGTCTCTGCTCGGTGTGATTACTCCTTCCGGACGCAACTTCATGACCGCCGGTCTCATTGATCTGGATACGGGGCAGATACGCTGGTTGGATTACGACGCCAAACATGCCGGCAGAGATTTCACCAATCCAGCGGTCCTTGACGAAATCGTGGACGAAATGCTGCAAAAGTACCCGCAAGGCTCGATTCATTCCGACAACGGTCACTGATCATGTCGATTGTCCATCGGTCTACAGGGAGCTTCGCGTTACGCAAGCCTCTGACGGTATTGGCGATTCTAAGTCTGGTAGGTTGCGCCGGTGCTCCGGTAAAACCGTTCGAAATGACTGCTGATACCTCTCATCTCAACCACGCCCAACGCGTCGTTTGGCAAGAATCCGACGAACAGGATACGGCCTTCAAAAATATGGGGGTAATTTACAATGACGCCGCCCTGCAAACTTACCTCCAAAGCGTAATTTACCGGCTGTACCCGCAGTTCCGCGGTACGATCAAAATCCATGCACTCATGAGCCCAGTGCCCGACGCCTTCATGATGGCGAACGGCAGTTGCTACGTGCAGCTCGGACTATTGGCGCTTTTGGATAACGAAGCGGAACTTGCGACCGTGCTGGGCCACGAAGGCGGCCACTTCGTACTACAGCACGCTGTACAGGAGCATGAATACGCCGAGAATACTTCGGCTCTCGGCATGGCGCTGGGCATAACCCTTATTGGCCCCTTTCTCGCGGTTTCTTCAATCTACGGTTATTCGCGCGAAATGGAGGCGCAAGCGGATACCCTAGGATTCCAACGGTTACAAACCGCCGGCTACGCCGTAAACCAGTCAACGATGGCATTCAAACGACTGGACGCCTATTCGAATGCACTCGCTATCAAGGAACCCTATTTCTTCGCTGACCACCCCAAACTTCAGGAACGTATCAGATACTTTTCAAGTCAAGCCGCGCTAATAAAGCAAACGGGCGGCTACGTTGGTGCCAAGGAATATCTTGCGGCAACTCAAAAAGCGCGCATGTGGGTATTGCAGGAAGATCTCAGCCGACAAGATTACAAGTCTTTGATTTTTTTTCTGGAGGACCCATGGCGCCTGGCGAAATATCTACCACAGGCACGTTATTACCTAGGAAGAGCCTATTTGTTACGCGGTGGAACAAATGATCAGAAAAATGCCGAAGTCCAGTTGCGCCAGTGTATTCAGCAAATTCCAGATTTCGCCCCCCCTTACGAAGCACTCGGCAAACTTATGATGCAACAACACAAGAATGCTTACGCCCTGAAATTATTTCAACAGTACCTGCAACTTTCTCCCGATGCGCCGGATGCCGGGTATGTGCAACTGTACATCAAGCGCCTGATTCCGAGCCACATAGCCAAGGACACGCCATGAAACAGACAGCAAAGGCAATAGTTATCGCAACGGGTCTGGCAATATTGACGGGGTGTGCCAGCTTACCGCGATGGCAAACCGTTTCGGAACCGGCTTATATGAACAACGATCAGGGTTATACGGTTAATTTGCCCAAAGGCTGGATCAAGATCGCCAACAAAGATGGATCTCACCTTGAGCTTTCGCGTAACGGTGTGCCGTTGAATGTGATCGTGATTTATCGCAGTGATGGCGCGAAGGCGTTCCCAGCCACCAAGAAAAGCGCCTGTCTCTCCTCAGATATGTTGCCGGCAGACCTAGCAGCGGATTTCATTGCGGAAGCCAAAGACGTACAACATACTGATACCCTGCAGGTGCTTAAAAACGAACCTGCTGCGATTAGCGGTAAAGAAGGTTTTCATCTGAATATGGTATTCAGCACGAGAGACGGTGTGCGGTATCGCTTTGAGGCCTATGGTGCATGCTCCAACGGCGGGTTTTACGCGCTGCTTTACCGGGCGCCAGAAATTTACTACTTTGACAAAGATCTGCCAGCATTTAATTTGATGGTCGCTTCCTTCAAGATCGCCAGTACGTCTGGACGCTAATACCTAAACGTCCAGATTCGCCACTTCCAGCGCGTTTTTCTCGATGAATTCCCGGCGTGGTTCCACGGCATCGCCCATGAGTGTGGTAAACACGTCGTCGGCGCTACGCGCGTCTTCGACGCGCACCTTGAGCAAACGGCGCGTTTCCGTATTCATGGTGGTTTCCCACAATTGTTCCGGATTCATCTCACCCAACCCCTTGTAGCGCTGGATGGCCTGGCCGCGCTTGGCTTCGTCAATCAGCCAGTTCATGGCCTGCTTGAAGCTGCCGATTTCCTGGCGGCGTTCACCACGAATGACGTAGGCGCCTTCGCCGATAAGACCATCCAGTTGTTGTGCCAGTAGCGCGATGCTCTTGTATTCACCCGAAGCAAAGAACTCGCGATGGATGAGCTTGTCGGTCGAAAGCCCGTGGTGGGTGCGGGTGATCTTCAGGCTAGGCACTTCGCGGCTGGCATCTTTGTGGAGCGCGACGCGGTAACGCGTACCGCTGCCATCGTCGGCGTTCAAGCGTTCTTCCAGGGTTTTGGCCCAGTTACCGAGCCACGCCGAGTCACTGAATCTATCGGTGGTCACTGCCGGCACGTATAGAAGCTTTTCCAGCACGCGCTCATCGTAGCGGCGGGTCCAGCGGCGGGTCATGGCCAGCACTTCCATGTATTTTGCCGCGAGTGTTTCCAGCGCCTCAGTGCTCATGGCGGGTGCCGCCGTGTTCACATGCAGCTGCGCGTCTTCGGTGGCGGAATGCAACAGCAAGGCGGTAAGCTCAACGTCGTCCTTGACGTATTGTTCCTGCTTGCCGCGTTTCACCTTGTAGAGCGGCGGCTGCGCGATGAACACATGCCCGCGGGCAATGAGTTCCGGCATCTGCCGGTAAAAGAATGTAAGCAGCAGGGTGCGAATGTGGGAACCGTCCACGTCCGCATCGGTCATGATGATGATGCGGTGATAGCGCAGCTTGTCTATGTTGAATTCTTCCTTGCCGATGCCGCAACCGAGCGCGGTAATGAGCGTGCCCACTTCCGCGGATGACAGCATCTTGTCGAATCGCGCTTTCTCGACGTTCAAGATCTTGCCCTTGAGCGGCAGGATCGCCTGGTATTTGCGGTCGCGGCCCTGTTTGGCGGAACCACCGGCGGAATCGCCCTCTACCAGGAACAATTCCGAAAGCGCTGGATCGCGTTCCTGGCAATCGGCCAGCTTGCCGGGGAGGCCAGCGACATCCAGTGCGCCCTTGCGGCGCGTCATCTCGCGGGCCTTGCGCGCGGCTTCACGCGCGCGCGCCGCGTCAATCACCTTGCCGATGATGATCTTGGCTTCGCCGGGTTTCTCCAGCAGGAATTCCTCGAACTTTTCCGCCATAAGAGATTCCACCACGGCTTTCACTTCCGAAGACACGAGCTTGTCTTTTGTCTGCGACGAGAATTTGGGATCCGGCAATTTCACCGATAGGATGGCCGTCAAACCTTCACGCGCATCATCGCCGGTCATGGGAATTTTTTCTTTTTTCAGCCGGCCTTCCGTTTCGATGTAATTGTTGACAGTGCGCGTCAGCGCTGCACGGAACCCGGCGAGGTGCGTACCGCCGTCACGCTGTGGGATGTTATTGGTAAAGCAATACACCGTTTCCTGGTAAGAGTCGTTCCACTGCAGCGCGATCTCCACCGTCACACGCTCGCGTTCCGCGAGGAAATGAAACTCGGTTTCATGGATCGCGGTCTTGTTGCGGTTCAGATATTGCACGAAGGCCTTGATGCCGCCCTCGTACTGGAATACGTCGTGTTTGTCGACGCGCTGGTCGTTGAGCAGGATGCGCACGCCGGAATTCAAAAATGACAGTTCCTGCAGACGCCGCATCAGAATGTCGTAATTGAACTGGATGTGGGTGAACACCTGGGCGCTCGGCTTGAAGCGGATTTCCGTGCCGGTGCCCTGGGCGGCTCCCACGGCTTTCAGGGGATAAACCGGATCGCCGTTCCGGAATTCCTGTTCATAGAGCTTGCCGTCCCGTTTGATCAGCAGATGCAAGTGCTCAGAGAGAGCATTGACTACTGACACCCCCACGCCATGCAGGCCGCCCGATACCTTGTAGGAGTTGTCATCAAACTTTCCGCCGGCATGCAGTACGGTCATGATGACCTCGGCCGCCGAACGGCCCTCCTCCCTGTGGATATCCACCGGGATGCCGCGGCCATTATCTATGACCGTAACAGACTCATCCTCATGAATTGTAACGGAAATTTCTGTGCAATAGCCCGCCAGAGCTTCGTCAATGGAGTTGTCCACCACCTCAAAAACCATGTGGTGGAGACCGGTACCGTCATCGGTGTCACCGATGTACATGCCGGGACGTTTGCGGACGGCGTCGAGCCCCTTTAAGACCTTGATATTACTGGAATCGTAGCGTTTATTCTCGGACATAAAACCGGTTCCGGAGTGATTGGGAATTATACCATTTCGCGGATTTCCCCCTGTTTCACGTGAAACACCCTGGCTGTCTGTTGCCGAATCAGAGTTGATGGTTCAATGGCCGTGATGTAGACCTGTGCGCCTGTTTCCTCAACCCTTTCCATGAACCTGGCCAAATGACCGGCATCCAGTTCGGCTGCCAAATCGTCCAACAGCAGAGTGCAAGGATGGCCTGTCAGATCTCGATACACCGCTGTCTGGGCCAGTAGCAAGACACCCGCCAGGGCTTTTTCCTGACCACGTGATATCCGCTCCTGAGCCGGTTTCCCCTCCACCTTGATGGAGATTTCAGCCCGGTGGGGACCCAACTGAGTCATGCCCGCTTGCCGGTCTCTGTTGACAGCGTTTTGCAGCGCCTCAGCCAGACGCTGACCTTCCGGCCATCCCGACCTGTACCCGAGGTTCACTTGAAGCCCACCCAAGGCCTGTTCTGCCCAACTGATAGCGCTAGGAAAAAGGCTCTCCAAATATCGGCGCCGGAAGTTATCCAATGTCTCGCCTGCGGTGGCCAGCTCATGGTCCCAGCTAGCCACCTCGCGCTGAGGCTTTCCTTCGCGGAGTAAAGCATTGCGGTGTTGCAGCGCCTTCTGGTAACGACGCCAAATCGGCAAGAAAGCCGGTTCCACGTGAAACACACCCCAATCCAGAAATTGCCTTCGCTGCCGGGGGCCGCCCCGGATAAGTTGATGAGCTTGACTATCCACCAGTTGAACTGGGAAAGCTTCAGCCAGTTGAGCCAGATTTTCGGGAGAATGGCCGTCGATTTTGACCTGTAACTGGTTATTTTCACGGAGGAGGCCGATCGTCACCGGGGTAGGCCCGGTGACTTTGCCGGTCACTTGAAAGCCCCTGCTATCAGCGCGCACCGCGGTTTCCAGATGCGCGGCCCGAAAGGAACGTCCCCGGCCCAAAAGGAAAACTGCTTCCAGCAGACTAGTCTTGCCAGAAGCATTTTCACCAATGATCAGATTGAACCCGGGAGCGAACTCGAGGTTTGCGGCGGCGAAACAGCGAAAATCCTGCAGGGACAGACTCAATAAACCCATACTGCCGGTGGGCTAAAGCCGCATGGGCATCACGACGTATCGACAGTGCTCGTTTTCCGGCGCGCGGATCAAACAACTGCTGTTGGCATCAGTCAGGGTAACGTGCACCTGCTCACTTTCCAGTGCCTGCAAGGCATCCAGCAGATAGGTCACATTGAAACCGATCTCCAGATCACCGCCCTGATATTGAACTTCCACTTCGTCTTCCGCTTCTTCCTGTTCCGGATTGTGGGCCAGAACCCTTAAGTGCTTGGGAGCAAGTTGCAAACGTACTCCCCGGTATTTCTCGTTGGAAAGAATGGCAGCTCGGCCTAACGCTTCCCGCAGAAGTTGCCGGTCGGCGGTGAATACCTTGTCGCCACCCTTAGGAACAACACGCTCGTACTCCGGGAAACGACCGTCTATCAGCTTCGAAGTGAAGCGAATTCCGGGTAAATGTACACGAACGTGATTTGTCCCAAGTTCGATCTTGGCCTCTGCTTCACTGTCACCCAGCAGGCGTTGCAGCTCCAGCACACCCTTACGTGGCACGATAACCTGCTGAACAGTACCGTTATCCAGCGCCGTCTTCAAATCACAGAGCGCCAAACGATGGCCGTCGGTAGCCACGGCCCGCAAGAGGTTTTCACCTGTCTCCAGTAACAAGCCGTTCAGATAGTAACGGACATCCTGCTGTGCCATAGAAAAAGCGGTACGGGCAAGGATGTCGCGCAGATTCTTTTGAGCCACCGGAAAGCTACGTTGGACACGAATATCCTCCACCATTGGAAAATCCGCTGCTGACAAGGTCGCCAAGCTGAATCGGCTACGGCCTGAGCGTAGCGAAAGCTTACCCTTATCCAAATGCACCGCGATTTTTGAGCCTTCCGGCAGAGCTCGGCAGATATCCAGAAGCTTACGTGCCGGAACCGCCACTTCGCCTTTTTCCTGTACTTCAACCGTGGCGCTTGCTACCAGCTCCACTTCCATGTCTGTGGCGGTAACAGATAATCCATTGTCATCCACCGCAAGTAGCAGGTTGGCAAGGATTGGCATGGTCTGGCGCTTTTCCACCACACCCGCCACTGTCTGAACCGGAGAGAGCAATGCGTCCCGGAGCGTTTCAAATTTCATTTATCCACCTGCTTTTTGGATATTGAAGTAAGTGTATTTAAAACCAATAATTGTAACTATACCTGCTAAATCCGTTTGAAATTCACATTTATCCTTGTTATTCATAGGGTTATACTACTCTAAACCTGTTGGGCTTTGACCTGAAAATCGGCCGTTAATCTGTTCAGGAAATGGGGATAAAACCGATCCTTCCATTCCTCCACAACTTATGCACACCATTAACCCGTTAATGTTCTTACCAGGGCTTGATAGTCTTCTTCGAAGCGTGGATCCAACCCCCGCAGTTCCTGAACCTTGCGGCAGGCATGCAGCACTGTAGTGTGGTCGCGGCCTCCAAAGGCTTCACCAATCTCCGGTAGGCTATGGGTAGTAAGCCCTTTAGCCAGACTCATGGCCACTTGGCGGGGGCGGGCGATCGAGCGGCTACGTTTTTTGGAGAGCATGTCGCTTACCCGCACTTGGAAATAATCCGCCACAGTTTTCTGGATGTTATCCAAGGTTACCAGCCGGTCCTGCCGGGCCAGAATGTCCTTGAGCCATTCACGGGTGTTTTCCAAGGTCACGGGCTGACCGGTGAACTGCGCGTTTGCGGCTACCCGTCGCAGGGCGCCCTCCAGTTCTCGGATGTTGGAGTTGACCCGCTGGGCAATGAAAAAAGCGACTTCACTTGGCAACGCCACTCTTTCCACCATGGCCTTTTTCATGAGAATAGCTACCCGGGTTTCCAGTTCCGGTGGCTCGATCGGCACTGTCAGGCCCCAACCGAATCGGGATTTGAGCCGTTCTTCCAGGCCCTTGACTTCCTTGGGGTAGCGGTCGCAGGTCAAAATCACCTGTTGCTGGCTTTCAAGCAAGGCATTGAAAGTATGGAAGAATTCTTCTTGGGAGCGTTCCTTGCCCACAAAAAACTGGATATCGTCGATCAACAAGGCATCAAGGGTCCGGTACTGGCGCTTGAACTCGTTGATAGCGTTGTGCTGTAGGGCCCTGACCATGTCGTTCACAAAACGTTCGGAATGCACATAGGCCACGCGCGCCTGTGGGTTACGCTGCCGAATCATCTGGCCCACGCTGTGCATTAGATGGGTTTTACCCAAACCCACGCCGCCATAGATAAACAAGGGGTTGTAAGCTCGACCCGGATTCTCGGCTACCTGCCGAGCTGCAGCCAAGGCGAACTGGTTGGATTTGCCTTCAACAAAGGTTTCGAAGGTGTAGAGGGGATTTAACCCACTACCGGGCGTGGGCACGCCAACTGCACCGCTAGGCGGGGCCGTTACGACTGTCAGTAGTTCTTCACGGCCGGTGCCAACTTCCAGCAGTACCCGGCGTTCACGGTCTTCAGCCAGTTCTCGGGCCAAGTTGGAAATCCGCGGCAGGAAGCGGTCCTTTACCCAGTCCATGACAAACCGGTTGGGAGCCAACAGGCGCAGGGTATGAGCGTCTTCCTGGGCATGCAGCGGCCGGATCCAGGTATTGAGCTCCTGTTCCGTGAGCTCATGCTCCAAATGATCCATACACCGCGTCCATAGCGATGGCATGCCAAGACCCCCGGCGGTTGTGATTGCTTCTATTCGGATTCGGCAGCGTTTGAATACGCTGCGCGAAAGAGGGGAGGCAGTCTATACCGGATTTTGGAAGTTATCCACAGGCCAAAAAGAGGGAAATACGCCATTACATATTGACAGCAGGCTGTCACGCACGTCTAATATCGCGCCTTTGCCCACACGCCTGCTTCACGGCGTTCCAAGTCGGAAATCAGCATGAAAAGAACCTATCAACCCAGCAACCTGCACCGCAAGCGTACCCATGGATTTCGCTCGCGCATGGCAACGAAACGCGGCCGTCAGGTGCTGAGTGCCCGCCGCGCCAAGGGCCGGGCGAGACTCTGCCCCTAAAGTCGTCCAAGGCTGGGTTCTCCGCCGAAGCACGACTGCGCACCCCGGCGGAATTCAATCGCGTTTTCAAAACCGGGCTGCGGACGATGGACACCTGTTTTTGCATGTATGCCTCCCGCAATGAAACCGGGCACGCGCGGCTCGGCATTACGGTTGCACGCAAGGCAGCGCCCGGCGCGGTAGTCCGTAACCGCATCAAGCGCCAAGTGCGGGAAAATTTTCGCAGTCATCGCGCCATACTCCCTGCTGTGGATATCGTGGTGCAGGCCAGACCGCCGGCTGCTGCGGCTGACAATCCCGGGTTACGTGACAGTCTGGAATGGCACTGGCAGGAATTGAAGAAACGATGCGCAGTTTCCTGATCCTTCTTATTCGCACGTATCGTTATTTCGTGAGCCCGCTGCTGGGCCCGCGCTGCCGTTTCGAGCCTTCCTGTTCCGTGTATGCCCTCGAAGCTGTCCAGCGGTTCGGTGCAGTTCGCGGGAGCTGGCTTGCGCTCCTGCGCGTCCTGCGCTGCCACCCACTGCATTCCGGCGGCTTCGATCCCGTGCCCGATGTGAAGCATCGCCATGGATAACCGCCGGTTGTTCCTGTTCGCGGCGCTGATTTTTGTCGCTTTCCTGATCTACCAGGCATGGATGCACGACTACGGGCCGAAAACACCGCCACCCGTGGCGCAGACCACGTCCAGCCCCGCCGCGAGCACGGCTGCGTCCGTTCCAGAAATTCCCGCCGCTCCCGGCGCAGCTCCGGCCGCGACAACCGCCACTAGCGCGACGGCGGCGCCCACATCAGCCTCCACCCCCGCATCACTGCCCCAAGGCAACGAAATTCATGTACACACCGATGTGCTGGACGTGATCATCAACACTGCCGGCGGTGACATCCGGCAGGTGGAACTGCTGAAATATCCCGAGGAGCTGAAAAAACCTGGATTGGTCAAGGCGCTCAACAGCAACGATGCGGACTTGCTGATCGCGCAATCCGGATTGCAGACCCGTTCGGGACCGCTCGCGCCCACTCATGAGGCGTTATACACGGCAAGCCGGACCCAGTACGATCTCGCGCCGAACGAAACAACCCTCACGGTGGCGCTCTCATGGAAAAACCCGCAGGGACTGGAGGTACAGAAGACCTATACCTTTATCCGCGGCAGTTATCAGATTGAGCTTGCTTACAGTGTCCGCAACGGTTCCACCCAACCGTGGAGCGGTGCACAGTACACACAGTTTGAAAACCACTATGTGCAGGAAAGCCACAGCCTGTTCAGCGTGCAACGTTACGATTACCAGCGCATGGCCATGCACGACAGCGACGGCTACCACCAGTACGAATTCAAGGATTTGACCGAGAAGCCGGTGAGCGTCACCACATCACGCGGCTGGGCCGCGGTGGTGAATCATTACTTTCTCGTGGCAGTCATCCCCGAAGACCAGAACCCTTCACAAAGCGCCGCCGGCAAACCGGCGGTCAATCTCTATTACACACGCGCCCTCGGTAACGAAAATTATCTTGTTGGCACCATTACCGCGCTGAAAACCGTGGCGCCCGGTGCGAGCACCACGTTCGCGGATAAGTTCTTTATCGGCCCGAAATTGCAAACCCGGCTTGCACAGGTGGCACCGGGGCTCGAGCTTACCGTGGACTACGGCAAGCTCACCATCATCTCCGAGCCAATTTTCAAGCTGTTGAACCTGATCCACCGTTTCATCGGCAACTGGGGCTGGTCCATCCTGGTGTTGACGCTGCTGTTCAAACTGCTGTTCTATCCGCTGAACCAGATCAGCGGCCGTTCGATGGCCAAGATGCGACGCGTGCAGCCGCGCCTGAAAGCCTTGCAGGCGCGTTACAAGGATGACAAGGCGCGCCTCGGCCAAGCCACCATGGAGTTCTACAAGAAGGAGAAGATCAATCCCATGGGCGGCTGTCTGCCAATGCTGGTGCAGATGCCGATCTTCTTCGCGCTGTATTACGTGCTGGTGTACAGCGTGGAGCTGCGCCAGTCGCCGTGGCTCGGGTGGATCCACGACCTGTCCGCGCCGGATCCGTATTACATCCTGCCGGTGGTTTACGGCGTGGTCATGTTCATCCAGCAGCGTATCAGTCCGCAGCCCACCACTGACAAGATGCAGCAGCGCATTATGATGGCTATGCCCCTGGGTATCGTGGTGCTGTATGCGGTGCTGCCATCGGGTTTAGCGCTGTACTATGTGGCCAACTCGGTCCTGACCATTGTCCAGCAGTGGCGCATCAACCACGTGGTGGGATTGGATAACCGCAAGCACGCCGAGAAAGAGAAAAAATAGAGGTGACAGTTTTTCTTATTGCTTCAACCGTGTTTCAATCAATACTTCCGAGTGCAGTGTTTGATGTACCGGACAACGGTCGGCAATTTCCAGCAGCCGCTGTTTCTGTTCGGTGCTGAGCGTACCCACCAGTTCGATCTCCCGCTCGAACTTGTCAATCTTGCCTTCTTTGGTCTCGCAGTTTGCGCAATCGCTGGCGTGAATCTTGTCGTGCTTCAGGTGCACGGTAACGGTTTCCAGTGGCCACTGCTTGCGGTCCGCATACATGCGCAGGGTGATGGCGGTGCAGGCACCGAGTGCGCCGGTGAGCAGGCCATAGGGCGAAGGACCAGTGTCGGTGCCGCCCGCGTCCGTGGGCTCGTCGGCGATCAGCAGGTGTTTGCCGGCATAGACTTCGGTGCGGTAATGATCCCTATTGATCTGTACCACGACTTCGCTTTCCTCCGCTAGGTTGGGCATCGGCTTTACGCCCAGTTCGCCGAGATATTTCGTGGCCCAGGCGGCGAGCAGCAAGCCCACGTATTCGGAATCCTCCTGGCGAGACAACAAATGATCCGCACCAGAGAGGGACACGAAACTCTTGGGATGCAGGGCCGCGGCGAAGATCAGCCCCGCGTTACTGATGTCCACCGTCCCGTCGGTAGGCGAATGGAAGATCAGCAGCGGCTTGCGCAGCGCATGGATGTTCTCTTGCCACCGCTGGGTTTTTAGATCATCCAGAAAGGCTTTCTTGAAGTGGAACTTGCGGCCCGCGAGCAGTACATCCGCCTCACCCTGCTGTTCGATGACCTGGCGCGCCGCACCCAGTAATCCCGCCACGTGCTCCGGATTCGCGGGCGCCGCCACTGTCGCTACGGCGATGCAGCTTGGAATCTGGTGGGCCGCCTCCAGCACCGCCGTGCCACCCAGTGAATGGCCTACAAGTATCTTGGGTGCCTGATAGTTTTCCGTAAGAAATTTCGCCGCCTGCACCAGATCCGAAATGTTGGTCGTGAGCGTGGTATCGGAGAAGTTTCCTTCACTCTCACCCAAGCCGGTGAAATCGAAACGCAGCACCGCGATGCCCTGCCTGCACAGCGCCCGACAGATGTCCACCGCGGCGCGCACGTCCTTGCCGCAGGTGAAACAGTGGGCGTAAAGCGCCCAGGCGCGTGGTTTGCCCTGGGCGGGCATTTCGAGGCGTCCTGCCAGTTGCTGGCCGGCCGCGTTGGGGAAATGAACGGGTTCGCCTGACATGGTGAGCTGCCTTTGCCTGCGGTTATGATGCAGAGAAACAGGGGCGATTTTCCCATGAAATCCGCTGTGCCGTTTATGACCGACACCATCGCCGCCATTGCTACGCCCGCGGGCCGCGGCGGTATCGGTATCGTGCGCGTATCCGGTCCCGGCGTACGTACGATTGCAACAGCCTTGCTGGGCCGGGTGCCGCCGGCCCGGCAAGCGCTATTTCATCCATTCAACGATGTGGACGGCGTGCAGATAGACGCCGGCCTCGCGCTTTTTTTCCCCGCGCCGCATTCCTTCACCGGCGAGGACGTGCTGGAATTGCACGGCCACGGTGGCCCGGTGGTGTTGTCGCTTTTGCTCAAGCGCGTCTGCGAACTGGGCGCGCACCTGGCGCGGCCGGGCGAATTCTCGGAACGCGCCTTTCTCAACGACAAGCTGGATCTAGCCCAGGCGGAAGCCATCGCCGATCTCATAGACAGCGGCAGCGAACAGGCAGCCCGCGCCGCGATGCGCTCGCTGCGCGGCGAGTTCTCGGCGCAGGTGCGCGCGCTGGTCGAATCTTTGATCGCGCTGCGTATGTATGTGGAAGCAGCGATTGACTTTCCCGACGAGGAGCTGGATTTCCTCGGCGAGGGAAAAGTCGCGGAACGCTTGCGCACCATTCGGGAGCGCTTCGACGCCTTGCTGGAAGCGGCCAAGCAGGGCAGCGTGTTGCGGGAAGGCATGACCATGGTCATCGCCGGCCGACCCAATGCCGGCAAATCCAGTCTGCTCAATCGTCTGGCAGGTCACGATGCCGCCATCGTCACGGAGATTCCCGGCACTACCCGCGACCTGCTGCGCGAACAGATCAATCTCGACGGTTTACCACTACACGTGATAGACACCGCCGGCCTGCGGGAAAGCGGTGATGCGGTGGAACGGGAAGGCGTGCGCCGCGCCTGGGAGGCGATTAGCAGCGCTGACTGGGTGCTACTGGTGGTGGATGACGTGCGGGGATTTTCAGGCGAGGACAAGCACATTCTGGAACAGTTCCCGGAGAAATTGCCGGTGACGATTATTTACAACAAGATTGACTTGACAGGCCGTAAACCCGGAGTCGCTGAAAGCACTACTTCAAGTCACGTGGCGTTGTCCGCAAAGACTGGCGACGGCATGGATTTGCTCCGCACCCATCTCAAAGATGCTGCCGGCTTTCACGACACTGGTGACGACATGTTCATGGCCCGCCGCCGGCATCTGGAAGCATTGAATGGAGCACGCAATCATCTTGACGAAGCGCGACTGCGTTTGCAGGAGCGCGCCGGTGAACTGCTGGCGGAAGAATTGCGATTGGCTCAGTTATGTTTGAATGAAATTACGGGAGAATTTAACAGTGAGGATTTGCTGGGCCGGATTTTCTCCAGCTTTTGCATAGGCAAGTAAGGCTAAAGAAGAAATCTAGGGTTTGTAGAGTTGCTGCGTAAAAGGATTCGGCTGCGCACTCCAGATGGATGACTGGAACATCGGTTGACGCGGCTGTGGTCGGTGGGTCGGAGGCGATGAGTGAAGGCGGTGGCTGAAACCGGAGCGCCAATAGTTTCCATACACCGGCGTGACATAGGACACTTGCTCGGTGTAGTCAGGCGTGCTTTCCGGTAACTGGGGTTGCGCTTCTTCCGATTCCAGGAACTGTTCGTATTGCAATTGCGCCTGGTCCTTGAGCACGCTCTGGTACCACGTGTTGATGCTGGCGATCCAGGCTTGGTCTGCCGCTTGCGCTTTTGGATCCGGCGCGGGCAATGTCGGCATTGACATGCGCGTCACACTGTGTTCCACCTGGCTCGGGGCCTTGTCGCTGTAATGCACCACTCCTTGGCCGTCCATCCATTTATAGATTTGCGTACCGTCTGCCATCGCCACGCCGGAAAACAGGGTAGTGAGGCAGACAATCAGCCATGTGAAGCTCAGTTTGTTCATGCTCCAGCCCATTTCCAGGAAGGCCCGCATTCAGTATAGACCCGTCTGAACGTCTTTGATTCCGATGAGCAACAGTTAATCCTCGCGGCAGCCCGCGCCGCGCTTGGGGTTGCGGCAATGTAAGTCGGGACCTTATCCCAGAACTTTCTCGCGGCGGTACAGCCAGGTGGCGAGCCAGGCCAGCAGCAGGCCGATGATGAGTGTGCTCAAGACCGAGACACTCACGAACGCACCGTTGAGGCCGGTGCCCTTTATGAGCGAAGTGGCGAGCACGTCCTGGCTCAGGGCCGGGATGAACATCATCCATATAGTCGGTTCGGTGGGGAACAGGAAGAGACCGAATACCGGAATCATGGGCAGGATGAAGATGAACGACAGCCAAGTCTGGGCCTCCTTGTAGCTGCGTGTGAACGACGCCACGACCGTGAGCAGCGCAGCTATGAGCAGACAGAACGGCAGCGTCACCAGTAAGGTGGCGAGCGCAGTGTGCCAGCCGAAATTCACCACGATGTTGAGCTTGGCCGCGGGTATCAGCCCCTGGCTCCAGGACAACGCGATCACATCCAACCCAAGCGACACCGCCGAGAACATCGTCACTGCCGCGAGCTTGCCGGAGATAAGCGTGCCGCGCGACACGGCGGTGGTGAGCAGCGGTTCCAGTGAACCGCGCTCGCGCTCACCTGCGGTGGCGTCAATCGCCAGATAGAACGCCCCCAGGATGGCGGCGAGCAGGAAGAAATACGGCACGAAGCCGAGGATCAGAATGGCGCGGGACTGGGGCGTGGACACGTCCAGATTTTCGACAGCCAAGGGGGCGACTGAACTCGGATCCACGCCGCGCGCGAGCAGCCGCAGCGCGGCGATTTCCTGGCCATAACTTTGCAACAATTCACGCGCGCGGCTGACACTCTTCTGGGCCGAATCCTTGGATTGGTCCATGACCAGTTGCAACACCGCCGGCTTGCCAGCGCGGAACGCATCCCCATACGTCTTCGGAATGATTAGCACCACGTCCGCTTGGGCGTCCTTCACCGCCTGTTCAGGATCGGCCGGCGCGGGTTCGATTTGGGTGTTGTGCTGCTTGAGGAAATCCACCAGATTCGGCGCGTATCGCGCACCCTGTATTGGCAGTTTCAAGGGTTGATTCAGGTTCGCCAGCTGTTTGTTGGCCATGACGTTCATCATGCCAACGTAGAAAATCGGCCCGAACAGCGGCCCGAACACCAGCACCGTGAGCAGCGTGCGCCGGTCGCGCAGATTGTCAATCACTTCCTTGCGGAACACGGTCCAGAGTTTGCGCATCATGACGCGACTCCAGTTTCGCCCACCGCTTTCACGAAGGCTTCTTCCAGATCGGTTTCACCAGTCTGCCGGCGGATCTCGTCCGGCGTGCCGCGGGCCACGATCTTGCCGTGTGCGATGATTACAATGTCGTCGCAGAGCGCCGCCACTTCCTGCATCACGTGGCTGGAGAACAGCACGCAATGACCTTCATCACGCAGTCGCTTGATGATGGCGCGCAACGCGCGCGTCGCCATTACATCCAGTCCGTTGGTGGGTTCGTCCAGCACCACGTTCTTTGGCCGGTGCACCAATACCCGCGCCAGCGCCACCTTGATGCGCTGCCCCTGGGAAAATCCCTTGGCCGGCCGCCTAGCGAAGTCCTGCATTTCCAGCAGTTCCACTAATTCGGCGATGCGTTTTTTGAGGGCCACACCTTCGAGGCCGTTTAATTCGCCGTAATAGCGGATGTTTTCTTCAGCCGAGAGCCGTGGATACAGTCCGCTGGCATGCGGCAGCACACCGAGTTTAAGACGCGCGGACTCGCTGTCGCTGCGCACATCGCTGCCGTCCACCAGCACCGTGCCGCCGTCGGGTTTGAGCACCGTCCCGATGATGCGCAGTGTAGTGGATTTGCCCGCGCCATTCGGGCCCAGCAGTCCCGTGATGCGGCCGTCCGGCACGGAAAAATTCACATTCTGCACCGCTTGCACCGCGCCGAAATGTTTGCTGATATTCCGGACTTCAATCATGGTCCGGGTCCGGTGAAGCTGGTGAAGAAAGGAAAGGGTTTGATTTTGTTGACGCAGGCGGTATCCAGGTTCTTTATCGAGGCCTGCTCCACGAACTCAGCCATGAGTTTTGGCACGCAGCCTCTGTACGCATTGCCGTGGCCCTGGCCCGGCACCACGATGGACAGGCTGTTGGAAAGTGTCTTGGCAGTATCGGTCGCATTGGATGGGGGCGTGATCGGATCGTCCTGGCCCGAGATCAACAGTACCGGTTTGGCTGATACCACCGGTTGCTTGAAATTTGGTTCCATGACACCGCGTGGCCAGTCCTTGCAGGTCTCTATGAGTTGCGTCACCGGTGTGGCGCCGACGTAGGTATCAGCAATGGCTTTTTGCATTGCGGCGTCGGGCTTGTAGAACGGTACGTCCTCGGTGCACAGCACCGCGGCATTCATGCCGATTGCGATGCTGCCGTTGATCTGTTGGGTAAAGAATAATGCGTTGGCCATGAGCGGTACATAATCTTGTGCCACAGCCGCTTGATGGATCAGCAACGGCAGGAGCGCTGCAGTTTCACTGGCATAGCTCATGAATCGTACTGCGTTGACTACCTGATCCCAAGTGAGTGTTTCGGTTAGCGGTGCGCCGGTGAGTGGATCGCGCAGATTCACTGTCACAGGATGCCGCTCGAGCATGTGTTGCAGATTCGTGAACGTGGTCGCGAGATCAGGAAACGCCTTGTGGCAGTCAGCATCCGTCGCGCAGCGCATGAAAATACCGTTCAGCGCTTGTTGTGCATCCAGCGACACGCCCGGACCGAGGACCCGATCCGCCGGCACCACACCATCCAGGACCACGCTGCGCACATGCTGCGGAAATTCCCGCAGGTATTCCAGCGCCACCCGCGTGCCGTAGGAAATGCCGTAGAGATCAATATCGTTGTAACCCAGCGCGGCACGGACTGCATCCAGATCTTTGACCGCGACCGTTGTCGTATAAAAACGTGGATCGCCTGTAAGTTGCTTGAGACAGGCTTGCGCCTGCTGGTTGATTTCGGCTGCGGTGGGATTGCTGCTGTTATCCGGAGTGGATGGACAGTTGAGCGGATTGGATGCCCCCGTGCCGCGCTGATCCACTAATACGATTTCACGGCTTTCGCGGATGCGCTCAAACGCCGGTGCTTCCTCGATATAAGCTTCCGTCGCCGCTTGGCCGGGACCGCCAGCGATGAAGAACAACGGGTCCGGCGCCGGCTGGCCAGTATGTGCCCGTAACACCGCGATATGCAGGCTGATCTTTTTACCCTCGGGTTTGGCGCGATCTTCCGGCACGGACAATGTGGTGCATTTCGCCTCCATGTGCTGCGGG
Organism: Gammaproteobacteria bacterium; assembly: GCA_049591455.1. Taxonomy (GTDB): domain Bacteria; phylum Pseudomonadota; class Gammaproteobacteria; order Natronospirales; family REEB76; genus REEB76. Next base: position 275,052 of record JBAWFA010000014.1, on the reverse strand, counting down.
GAATCCACCGCGCCGATCTGGCAGCTCGTGAAGCTGGACGCTGCGTGCGAAATAGCCGGAATTGCCAGCAAACTTAAAAGCATGAGGCGTGGGATAACGCCGTGTGAGCAGGGAGGCAGGCCTGATTTCATGGTGTTGGATAATGCCCACTGACTGTACCGGCGTCAATTTAATAGCGTGTTTGAGAAGGCCCGCAACACGACTATGCTTATGCATGGTTGTAAGGAGAGGCTATGCCGCGCGTCGTCCATTTCGAAATCCACGCCGACGATCCGGAACGCGCCATGCGTTTCTACCGATCAGTATTTGGCTGGGATTTCACACCGATCAAATCCATGCCGGTGGAATATTGGGCCATCAAGACCGGAGAATCGAAGCAGCCCGGCATAGACGGTGGCATGATGCGGCGCGTTACGCCGGTGGATGGCGCGGCCATCACCGCTTTCGTTTGCACCGTCGCAGTGCCCGACCTGGATCAGTACCTGATGAAAGTCACCACCAGCGGCGGCCAGCGCACCGTCAACAAGCTGGCGATCCGCGGTATCGGCTGGGCGGCCTACTGCAAGGATACGGAAGGTAATCTGTTCGGCATGCTGGAAGCCGACGCGGAGGCTAAGTAACGATTAATGTAACTTTAATGTAACTTTGCGACCCAAGCATTATGAGCTTGGACTGGAAATTTGCGTATCTAACAAAATCAGTCACTTGCGACGCTTGCCCTTTACCAAACCGCATTTCAATAGCCAGTAAACGCATCTCAGCGCATTCTGGCGTGGCACAATCGTGGTACACGGGCATATGGGGATTTAATCATACGCGTGCATTGACAATCATACTCACTGGATTCGCGATGCGCTCTGAACTAAATTCGAGAAAGTAATAATAGAGGCATTTGAAAATGCGCGAAGTAATACGCATATTTACTATTTTTCTGGTGTGTATGATTTTGAACTGCTGCGCCAGCATTCCCACTCAAAATGCACCAGTTGATATCGTATTTGTTGGTAAATTGATAAACCTCCATGCCTTTCCAAATAACCCATACCAGAGTTGGAAACCTTATTCCAAACGTTCAAGCACTCAGGAAAGTATAAAAATCTCTACCCTCGGAGGTGCAGAACGCGCGACTTTTCATGTAACAGTTGACTTACTGGGAGCGATGGTCGGATCAACGATGCGCGTTATCACAGCCTTAAATGAATACGGTCGCTCCGCATTTACCTCGAGTCAAAAAGAATATTTAATTGAGGCTACCCTATTCGGGCACGAATATTGGCAGGATGACAAGATATATCCAGTATATAGAGATACAAATGGAGGGGCAGTGATTTTTCCTCTCAACAGCCCGTTGCCTACACCTGACAATAAATCGTGGATGGGAATTTGTGGAATCGACCTTTGGACAATGCTTAGACCTGTGCAGGCGAATATCCCTGTCACAGGCATAAGTGATACACCGAGAGAGCATATTGATTACCTTCTGCAAAAGCACCTTATACGGATAAAGAATGGGAATTTCTATTATGATGAAGGCGTGTTTGTGGATTCTCTAGCCGAAGCAGTCCAGTTACGTAACGGAAAAGAAGGGTTTCAATGCGAGAATGTTAGCCATTGGCTATGAATTGGTTGCTATGGGTGGGCGCGAAGCACGGCTTCGCGCGGACAGGCAGGATGCCTGCCCTGGACCGGCGGAAGCGAAGCCAGGATGGCGTAGCTTGCCGGAGAACCATCGACCTCAACATTATGAATGCCGGGATCTAGCATTGAACACCTTAATTATGCAGCTATGTGATTAGCATCTTTGGGCATAAAATAGCCGCCTTTTCGATCGAACCTTGGTTTTAAGATGGATTACCCAAAGCATTTTGATGTGATCGTGGTGGGCGGCGGTCACGCCGGCACCGAGGCGGGGCTGGCGGCCGCGCGCATGGGCTGCGCCACGCTGCTGCTCACCCATAACGTTGAAACCCTGGGGCAGATGAGCTGCAACCCCGCCATCGGCGGCATCGGCAAGGGTCATCTGGTAAAAGAGATTGATGCCATGGGTGGCGCCATGGCGCGGGCTACGGACCAGGCCGGCATCCAGTTCCGCATCCTCAATGCCAGCAAGGGGCCGGCGGTGCGAGCCACTCGTGCTCAAGCCGATCGCATTCTCTATAAGAGGGCGATCCGCAGCCTCATCGAGAACCAGCCGAACCTGTCGCTGTTCCAGCAGGCAGCCGACGATCTCATCGTCGAAGGCGGGTGCATCACCGGCGTGGTGACGCAAATGGGTTTGCGCTTCTTCGCGCCGGCGGTGGTGCTGACGGTCGGCACGTTTCTCGGTGGCCGCATCCACATCGGCTTGTCCAATTACGAGGGTGGCCGCGCTGGTGATCCACCGGCCAACCGTTTGGCAAAGCGTTTGCGCGAGTTGCCGTTTCGCGTCGGCCGGCTCAAGACCGGCACGCCGCCGCGCCTCGATGGCCGCAGCATCAATTACGAAGAACTCGCCGTACAGCCGGGTGACGAACCCATGCCGGTATTTTCGTTCATGGGCCGGCGCGAGGAGCATCCGCACCAGGTGGCTTGCCACATCACCCACACCAACTCCCGCACCCACGAGATCATCAAATCGGGCCTGGACCGTTCGCCCATGTATACCGGCGTCATCGAGGGTGTGGGGCCGCGCTATTGCCCGTCGGTGGAAGACAAGGTGATGCGATTCGCGGACAAGGCTTCACATCAAATCTTCATCGAGCCGGAAGGCCTGGATACCAACGAAGTCTATCCCAACGGAATTTCCACCAGCCTGCCCTTTGACGTGCAATACGCGCTGGTGCGCTCCATCAAAGGCTTTGAAAACGCCCACATCACGCGGCCCGGTTACGCCATTGAATACGATTACTTCGATCCGCGCGATCTCAAGTACACGCTGGAAACCAAATACATAAACGGCCTGTTTTTCGCCGGCCAGATCAACGGCACCACCGGCTACGAAGAAGCTGCCGCCCAGGGTTTGCTGGCCGGCATCAACGCCGCCTTGCGGGTGCAGGAGCGCGAACCCTGGTGGCCGGGGCGCGAACTCGCCTATCTCGGCGTGTTGGTGGACGACCTCATCACCCGCGGCGCGCCCGAGCCCTATCGCATGTTCACCAGCCGCGCCGAACATCGCCTCATGCTGCGCGAGGATAACGCCGACCTGCGTTTGACGGAAATCGGCCGCAAGCTGGGGTTGGTGGACGAGATGCGCTGGACAAAATTCTCCGGAAAACGCGAGTCCATCGAACGTGAAACCGTGCGCCTGCAAAATATTCTGGTGCGTCCGAATGATCTGCCTGAAAACCAAGCCGTAGAATTACTCGGCGCACCGCTGGCAAAAGAAACCCGTGCGCTGAATTTGCTGCGCCGGCCGGAAGTGAATTATCAAAAGCTGGTTTCACTTAGATGCGTCGGCGATGCGAATGTGTCGCTGGACGTAGCAGAACAAGTGGAAATCCAGGTGCGTTACGCCGGCTATATCACACGTCAGCAGGATGAAATCGCCCGCAGCCGACGCCAGGAGGAAACCCCGTTGCCTGCAGAGTTCAATTTCGGCGCGGTGCGCGGTCTGTCCAATGAAGTGCGCCAGAAACTTGCCGCGGTACACCCGCAGACACTCGGTCAGGCGGCACGCATCCCCGGCATGACGCCCGCCGCCATTTCATTGCTGCTGGTGCATCTCAAGAAAAAACCCGTGAAGCTCCCGCGTTCTGCGTGAGGGCGCCCCAGATCCTTTTTACCAGCTGCTTGTGACGAATTTCGCCCTCCATTTTCTCGAATCCCTGAACTTCCTTGACTGGTGGCTGCTGGCCATCGTGCTGGGAATCGTGGATGTCTTTGTATTACGCGGCTGGGTTTTGATTCCGGCCGTGGCCGCCGGTGCTGCGGGTTTCGTGCTGATGCTGTTTCCGCAAATTGCCTGGCCCTGGCAGCTCGGCGGATTTGTGGTGATTATTATTGCGAGCATTGTCATCCACCGGCTGCGCGGCGCAAAATCTTTCCCCCGCTCGCCAGCTGCTATACCCGTTGCACAGGAGCTGTCCATGCCGAATTTCCACACTTTCAAGGTCAAGACCATAGATGGCAAAGACCAGGACCTGAGGGATTTCAAGGGCAAGACGGTACTGGTGGTGAACGTGGCCAGCGAATGCGGGCTCACGCCCCAGTACAGGGGCCTGGAAAATCTCTACCGCGAGTTCAAGGACGAGGACTTCGTGGTGCTGGGTCTGCCTTGCAACCAGTTTGGGCAACAGGAACCGGGTACGGAAGCCGAGATCAAGCAATTTTGCAGCTTGAATTACCAGGTGAGTTTTCCGCTCACCGGCAAGATCGAGGTGAACGGCGCCGGCACCCATCCTTTATACAAGTGGCTCAAGAGCGAGACCGGCGGCGCGGACATCCAGTGGAACTTTGAGAAATTCCTCATTGCCGAGGATGGCAGCATCGTCAAGCGCTACTCGCCCAGGACCGTACCGGAAGATAAACAATTGCGCGCGGACGTCGAAGCAGCGCTGCATTGATTTGCAGATGGCGCTTGCGCACCGGAGTTGGGTACGTTGGACTAAGCGCAGCGATGCCCAATGATATCTATTTGTTGGGGTTCGCTTCGCTCACCACCAACCTACATATCATGAATCGCGGCGAATATTGCCGCTACTATAAACGTTGAAAACGCAGATTTTCTTGCCAGCGGCTGTCACCGCGGCGTAGCATACGCGCCCGTTTTGCAGGTTATCCCATGGCCATAGTATCCGACCGCGCTGCCCGAACCGCGCCGAAAGTGGGTTTCGTGAGCCTCGGCTGTCCCAAAGCGCTGGTGGATTCCGAACGCATCCTGACCCAGTTGCGCATCGAAGGCTATGAAATCGTAGGCGGCTACGGCGAAGCCGACGTGGTGGTGGTGAACACCTGCGGTTTCATCGAAGCGGCGCAGCAGGAATCCCTGGATGCCATCGGCGAAGCGCTCAGGGAAAACGGCAAGGTCATCGTCACCGGCTGTCTTGGCAAACGTGAAACCCTGATCCGCGAGCGCCATCCCGATGTGCTCGCCATCAGCGGACCTCACGACTACGAATCGGTGATGAGCGCGGTCCACGCTCAGTTAACTCCGCCGCCGCGCAACCCCTATATGGATCTGTTGCCCGCCAGCGGCATCAAGCTCACGCCACGCCATTACGCCTATCTGAAGATTTCCGAAGGCTGCAACCATGCGTGCAGCTTCTGCATCATCCCGAAACTGCGCGGCAAGCTCGCGAGCCGCAGGCTCGGCGAAGTGATGCGCGAGGCGGAAAGCCTAGTTGGCGACGGCGTGAAAGAACTTTTGGTGGTGGCCCAGGACACGTCCGCCTACGGCGTGGATATCAAATACGCCGGCGATACCTGGCGCGGCCGGGGATACCGCACCCACATGACCGACCTGTGCCGCGCGCTCGGCGAATTGGGCGTGTGGGTGCGTTTGCATTACGTCTATCCTTATCCGCATGTGCGCGAAGTGATTCCGCTCATGGCGGAGGGCAAGCTGCTGCCTTATCTTGACATTCCGCTGCAGCACGCCAGCCCGAAACTTCTCAAAGCCATGCGCCGGCCCGCCGCTGGCGAAAAAACCTTGAAGCGCATGCGGGAGTGGCGTGGCATTTGCCCGGACCTTACCATCCGCTCGACTTTCATCGTGGGTTTTCCCGGCGAGACGGAAATGGATTTTCAGGAACTGCTGGCTTTCATGAAGGAAGCGCAACTGGATCGCGTCGGCTGCTTTACCTACTCGCCCGTGGATGGTGCCGATGCCAACGCGCTGCCCGACTGGGTGCCCGCAGAAATTGCCGAAGAACGGCGGCGTCTATTCATGGAATTGCAGGCGGAAATCAGCGCGCAACGCCTCAAACGATTTATAGGCCGCGAGCTGAGTGTGCTGGTGGACAGCGTGGCGGACGGCAAGGCTGTGGCGCGCAGTTTTGCCGATGCGCCGGAAATTGACGGCGTGGTGCAGGTGACGAATGCCGCCAGACTCAGGCCCGGCCAGTTCGCCAAAGTACGCGTCAGCGGCGCGGGTCATTACGATCTGTTCGCTGAAGCCGCCTGATCGAAGCGGTAGAATGCAGTCGGATCAAGGGGACGACTGTATGACGACATTTCCCGCCCTTTGTGATTTCGATCACGGCATCAGTGCCATTGATACGGATTATGTACGGCCGCGGCTGGATGCCAGCCACTTGATCGTGCGCGGCGGCCGCGCCGCGTTCGTGGACACCGGCACCACCCATTCCGTGCCGCTTTTATTGCAGGCGCTCGCCATAAAGAATCTTGATCCCGGCGACGTGGAGTTTGTGTTTCTGACCCACGTGCATCTGGACCATGCCGGCGGCGCGGGCGAATTGATGAAACACTTGCCCAATGCCAGGGCACTGGTCCATCCACGCGGCGCGCCGCATCTGGTCAATCCCGACAAACTCGTCGCCGGTACCCAGGCCGTGTACGGCGAGGCGGAATTTGCGCGTCTCTACGGCAAGATCCCGCCGATTCCTGCGGGGCGTATTGAGGAAGTGCAGGACAAGGCCCGCTTCCGGCTAAACGGTAGCGAATTACTCTGCATCCATACACCCGGCCACGCGCTGCATCACTACTGCATCGTGGATGCCGACAGCCAAAGTGTATTCACCGGCGACAGTTTCGGCATCTCCTACCGTATTTTTGATACCGCCAAAGGCGCATTCATTTTTCCCGCCACCACGCCGGTGCACTTCGACCCGGATCAGGCGCATACCTCTCTCGACCGCATCATGTCATATGATCCGCAAGCTGTATTTCTGACCCATTACAGCCGCGTCACCGAGCTGCAACGGCTTGCCTCCGACATGCACACCTGTCTCAATGCCTATGTCAGCCTCGCCGGTGCTTGTGCCGACAAGGGCGAGCAGCGCATCGCCTGCATGAAAAAACTCATGCACGCGTATCTGGTGAAGCGTGTGCGTGACCACGGCTGCACACTTAATCAGTCCGACGTGGATTCATGGCTGGGCATGGACATAGATTTGAACGCCAAGGGTTTGGCAGTCTGGCTGGATCGAACGAAAGGATAACTTCCCTATCTCTTCTTCCCTCGCGGGAGAAGGAAGGATGAGGGGCATGTTTTCTGCGGATTTCCGCTCCCGCAATCGTCAACCGATGAGCTTCGGTTTGTTGTCTTTATCAGTTTGTTGTAGTTCGCGGCTTTTGATGAGCACGCCGGCATAATAACAAATGTAGTAGCCCGCCAGGATGAAGTAGATACCAAGGGTCATCGGGCTGCGCTGGTAGGCGGCAAAGGGACTGGTCTGCATCTGGGTGGTGTGTGCCGCCTGCGCGGCACCATGGAGCATGGGATACACCACGATGAAGCGGTAGATGAGCCGGCCGATGAGCAGCGCGGTTACCGCCATCCCGATGTAGGTGTGCGGCCGATAGAATCGGCCTTGTGGTGTGATCTCGAATTTTGTGTGGGCTGTGGCGTAAAAAGCCAGCCCGATGCCGATGACCGCACCGAGGGCAGCGGCCATAAAACTCGTGATGCTGCGGAAGGGCGAGGCCAGCAGCAGCAGACAGACGATCGCCAGCACCACGATACGGAAAATCATGCGCTTTGGGCGCAACGGCTGACGGCCGAAATTGCGGCGGAAGCGCCGGTAAAGAAAGAACAATACCGCCGCCGCGATCAGGATCGTATAACCGATATTGGAGACGGATGGATGCATGCTGGTCCTCGTTCTGCGCAGCGCACTTTAACATGCACCGCTGTCTTCAGGAACTGATCTGGACGATCAGCAACTGTGTACTTTCCGGTGCAGTCAACAGCAGCCCGTGACTTTCCGAACGATGCACCGCAATTCCACGTTGCTCAAGTTGCTGTGCTGTTTCCTCGGGCTGGGCGTGCAGGAATACCAGTTGTGGCGAAACCTTGCCACTGGTATCCCATAGTCCCAGGTTCAGGCCGCCAGTGGCGAGCCGGACTGAATGTGTTTCTGCCTGGGCCGGATCGATGCCGATTAAGCCCAGTTGCTCCCAGAACCGGCGACTGTTCTGTATATTTCGCACCACCAGACGGTATTCCTCGAAATAACCGCACAGAGAGGCGCTGCCCCGCGCGCTCACCGGAGAAAAGGTGCGCGCTTCCAGCAGCGTCACCACCTGGTGATCCGGCGCATAAAAACTCGCTTCATTGAACCGGTCCTCACCGAGGTTGCAGAATTCGAATTGGATGCCCAATGCTTCGAATTGTGGCAGTTGCCGGCTAAGATGCGGCTGCACGAAGTTGAGCGACGGAGAAGAAAACACACGTTGATGCAGCCCCAGGTACAGGTGGCCATCGGTGAATACCGAATAAGGGTGATCCCATACATCATTCACGAGTGCCTGCCGGAACCCCAGGCGTGTGTAAAAATCGAGGGAAGCCAGGATGTCGGTCGTTGTAATGCCGATTTCCAGGAATTCGCCTAGCATTGTGCGGCGCTCACCTTGCGAGGCGTGCCATGACCAGATCGGCGAGCGCGCGGATGTGATCGGGTCGGTCGTTGAGCGCGGGGATGTAGCGTAATTCCCGGCCGCCTACCTGCCGGTATGTTTCGGTATAGCGCATAGCAATTTCCTCGAGAGTTTCGAGGCAATCGGCGCAGAAACCCGGGCAGATCACATCTACAATTTTCACACCGGAGGCCGCGTGCTCGCGCAAGATTTCCTCGGTGTATGGTGTGAGCCATTCGGCCTTGCCGAAACGCGACTGGAACACCAGTTGCCAATTTTCTGCATTCAATTGCAGCGCAGCGGCGAGTTGTTGCGCCGTGCGGGCGCATTGATCGGCGTAAGGATCGCCCTTGCGTACCGCCTGTTTCGGGATGCCATGGAAGGATATCAGCAGCTTCTGCCCGCGTCCGTGTTTCTTCCAGTGCTCGCGCACGCTGGCGGCCAGCGCGGCGATGTAGGCTGGATATTCGGCATAAGTCTCGATGCAGGTAAACGACTGTGGCGCAAGTTGTTTCAACTTAAGCAGAGTGGAACCTGCGGTTGCCTTGGCGTATTGCGGGTATAACGGCAGCACCACGAGATGCGTGACACCCTCGGCAGAAAGTTCCACCAGCGCTTCAGCGAGGGAAGGATTGCCGTAACGCATGCCGAGCGCCAGCGGTATCGATGCGCCGGTGCGCAATCCAATTTCCTGCCGGAGCGCCGTGGCGATAGCCTGGGTATGAAACAGCAGGGGCGAACCTTGCGGTGTCCAGATGCGTGCATAGGCTGCGGCGGAGCGTCGCGGCCGGAACGGCAGTACCAGCCCGTGCAACAGCGGCCACCATATCAATCTCGGCAGGTCCACTACGCAGGGGTCGGAGAGAAACTCCGCCAAATACCTTCGTAGAGCGGCCGGAGTGGGTGCGTCCGGCGTACCCAGATTGGTAACGAGCACGCCCGGTCGCGCACTCGCACCGTGGACAACATTGGGTTGGCCGGATTGTTTGGTCATCAACCGGGATTAGGGTAAATGGAAATGCTGGCTATTATGGCATGAGGCAAAGCTAGGATTCCGGCGTATATTTGAGCCGCGCGCAGGGAGCCTTTGCAAGGGGAGGGATATCCCGGGGGATTATCAAATCACGCAATCCAAAAGGAGTCGGTCATGTCAATGTTGAAAGATTTCCAGTCCTTCGTCATGCGTGGCAATGTGGTGGATATGGCCGTGGGTATTATCATCGGCGCCGCTTTCGGGACGATAGTCAAATCGCTGGTGGACGACGTAATCATGCCGCCCATCGGACTGGCGCTTGGCAACGTGGATTTTTCCAACCTGTTTGTAGTGCTCAAGGATGGCGTCAAGGCGGCACCCCCGTATGGCACTATCGCCCAGGCCCACGCAGCCGGCGCAGTGACGCTGAATTACGGCCTGTTTATCAACACCATCATAAGCTTCATCATTATCGCCATCGCGGTATTCGTCCTTATCCGTTTCATGGCGAAACTGGAGGCGACGGTGAAGAAGCCGGCGCCGGCGGCAGCCACCACCAAGGAATGCCCGCAGTGCTGTTCCACCATCAGCATCAACGCCAAACGCTGCCCGAACTGCACCTCGAACGTCTGAATCGGATTTCACATGACAAAAACCCGATGCTGCTTTCACAGCATCGGGTTTTCATATTCGTTCTAGTAATCGGATCAGCGTTCGAGAATCGCGGTCACGCCCATGCCACCGCCGGTGCAGATGGAAATGAGCCCGCGGCCGGAGCCCTTCTGTGCCAGCAGCTTGGCGAGACCGGCAACAATGCGGCCGCCGGTGGCGCCAAACGGATGGCCGAGCGCCACGCTGCCGCCCTTGATGTTCAACTTGCTGCGGTCAATGGACCCCAGCGGTTCCTTGCGGCCGAGACGCGTGCGGCAATACTCGGCTGATTCCCAGGCCTTGAGCGTGCACAACACCTGGGCGGCGAAGGCCTCGTGGATCTCGTAGAAATCGAAGTCCTGCAGCTTCAGTCCGGCTGCGTCCAACATCTTCGGCACTGCATAGGTGGGCGCCATAAGCAATCCCTCCCGGTAATTGCTGGCCATCCCAGCGAAGTCCACCGCCGCCACCGCGTAGTAGCTGAGGTACGCCTGCACCGGGAAACCGTGGGCTTTCGCCCAATCCTCGGACGCTAGCAATACGGCCGAGGCGCCGTCCGTGAGCGGCGTCGAATTGCCGGCAGTGAGTGTGCCGCCGCCGGTCTTATCGAAGGCGGGTTTGAGTTTGGCGAGCTTTTCCAGCGTGGTGTCGGGCCGCACGTTGTTATCGTGGTCCACGCCGTTGAAGGGTGAGACCAGATCACTGTAGAAGCCTTCCTTCCAGGCTGCAGCAGCTTTCATGTGACTGGCATAGGCGAGTTCGTCCTGTTCCTTCTGGGTAAGGTTCCATTCCTTGGCCATGAGTTCGCAGTGCTGTCCCATGGACAATCCAGTGCGTGCCTCTTTGACGCTGGGGTAATGCGGTTTGAGATCGCTCGGCCGCCAGCGGGCCAGGATTTTGAGCCGCTGACCGAAAGTCTTTGCGCGGTTCAGGTCCAGCAACAGCTGCTGGTAGTGACGGCCGAACACGATGGGGATGTCGCTGGCGGTGTCCACCCCGCCGGCGATGGCGCAGTCCAGCTCGCCTACCGCGATTCGGCTGCCAAGCTCGATGGCGGTGGACAGGGAAGTGCCACAGGCGCGGTCGTAGTTGTGGCCCGGCGTATGGGGATGCAGGCCGCTGCTCAGTACCGACTCGCGGGTCAGGCTCCAGTCTTTGGAATGCTTCATGACGCCGCCCGCTGCGACGTCGCCGATGGTTTCGCCCTTGAGGTTGTATTTATCCACCAGCGCCTTGAGCGCGGCAGTGAGCATCTCCTGGTTGCCCAGTTTCGCGTAATTGGTGTTGATGCGGCAGAACGGTATGCGCATGCCGCCGATGATGGCGATACGACGTACGGGATTGGGCATATGAACCTCCGGACTGAAACGGGGAAGGGCGCCAGCGCGCCGCTGCAGGTGACGAGGATCACTTATGATGCCACAGCGGCAGCGCGTGAGGTTAATGGGCTGTTATCATGCCGCGCCTTATAGCCGTGACGGTCTTCGCCGCATAACGGTGCTTGGATATGGATCCCGACGCATGAACAGCGAGGCACTGTCGCCACGACAGCATCACCGTTGGCCGCGACTGCGCGTGGAAGCACTTGCCCTGCTCGGCTTGGGTGGACCGCTCATCATTCATAACCTGGCGCTCATGGGCATGCAGTTCACGGACACACTCATGGCCGGCCGGCTGGGCGCGAAGACACTCGCGGCCGTGGCGGTGGGAGCCAACATCTGGGCGCCGGTGTTCTTGTTCCTGCTGGGTATCTTCATGGCGTTGTCGCCCACGGCAGCACATCTCTACGGCGCGGGGCGCGACCGCGAGATCGGCCGTTACGTGCGGCAGATGGCCTGGCTGTCGCAGATCCTCGCCTGGATGGGCGTGTTGCTGTTGTGGCATGTGACGCCGTTCATGCGTGCTATCCATATCGAGGCGGAGATCATCCCTACCGCGGCGGCCTATCTGCGGGCCATGGCCTGGGGTTTGCCGGGTGTGTGCCTCTATCAGGTACTGCGCTTCACCAGCGAGGCCATCGGCCATACCAAGCCGATGCTGGTGATCGCTTGTGCCGCGCTTATCATCAACGCCATCCTCGATTACGTGCTCATGTATGGCAAGCTCGGCATACCGGCGCTGGGCGCGGTCGGCACCGGCTATGCCAGCGCCATTGCCATGTGGTTCATGTTCATCGCGCTGTTCGTGTACGTGCGCCGTCGGGCTTTATACAAGAAGCTCGAGATCTTCAGCCGTTTCGAATGGCCCGACCAGCGCATCTTCGGGGAGCTGCTATGGCTCGGCATCCCCATTGCCATCAGCATCTTCATGGAGATCACCTTGTTCGCCGGGGTGGGCCTTATGATGGGCACGCTCGGCACCGACATCGTGGCAGCCCACCAGATCGCCATCAATTTCTGTTCCATCGCTTTCATGATCCCCATGAGCTTGGGATTCGCGATTTCAGTGCGCGTGGGTCAGGCGCTGGGACGCGGCGATGTGGCGGGCGCGCGCTTTTCCGGGCGCACCGGCATCCTCATGTGTCTCGGCTTCGAGGTTTTCTCGGCGCTCACCATGGTGCTGTTCCCGCATTTCATCGTGGGGCTGTACACGCGGGATGCGCAGGTGACCCAGGTGGCGGTGGGCCTGCTGTATATCGCGTCACTCTTTCAGATCTCGGATGGATTGCAGACGAGCGCCGCAGGCGCGCTGCGCGGCTACAAGGATACGCGCATCCCCATGATCCTCACTATCATTGCCTATTGGGTAGTGGGATTCCCGCTGGCGTGGTTGTTCGGCATCCCGCTGCATCTGGGTCCGCAGATGATCTGGGTTGGGTTCATCGCCGGCCTCACGGTAGCAGCAGTACTGCTCTTGTTCCGCTTCGTACGCTTCAGCCGCGCAGCGTTATTGCCGGTGCCACAGATGTAAGTTGGGTTGAGCGTAGCGAAACCCAACATGTTGTTGAGTTACGGTGCTTGCCCACCTGAGTTACCTTGCACGTTCTTGTTTAATCGCACGGCGTCAATTTGCTGACTCGACCATAGCTGGAACTTCTCCAGTTCTCCTTTTTCATAACCATGGTTTTCGTAAAAGCGGCAGCCGTTCAGAGATGAATGCACCATGAGTTCGCTTATTCCATGAGCCGTTGCCACATTTTCTAAAGCATGAAGCAGCCCGGCGCCGATGCCCAGACCGGCATGATCAGGATGAACGAAAAGGCTCGCGATTTCACATTTTGCAATGTCCAGGGCGCCGAAACCGCAGATGCTATTTTTCTCGGCAGCCAGCAGAAATAATCTACCTTCGCTCATCTGCCGCGCGTAGCGTTCAGTATCCGGATTTGATATCTAGGCGTTGATTTCCACAGACGTATATGTGGTGGCACACAGTACGCTTATGGATGCTATGTGGATGGTATGAATCGCCGCAGCGTCGGATTGGGCAGCTTCACGGATGATTAGCTTGTGCATAGTGAAATCCAGGGATTGCGTCCGATTAGACCATTTCCCGACGGTGGCGAACGGCTTTCGGGAAGACTGGTAACTGTTGAATTGCATTTCAGAATGATCCAGTTTCGCGAGTTATTTATACCGCTGAATGATCTCTCAGTAGTGGTTGAAACTACTAAAAAATATACAAACTCCAGTAATTATGCTGGCACATATCCGCCGCAATTAGTTGGTTAATATTTGTGCAAATCAACACCTCGACGTCTTGTCATTTTTTGGGCATGGTTTTCACAGTTGCAAACTTGAGACAAGGAGCCGGGTCAGCACCGTTTGGCCGGCGAAATCCGGCATGTTGAATTGTCGCGATTCAGGGCGCAATATTTGTCGCTAATAATAAAGCTCTCGGACCACGGGTTTCGTTCCAGGCCGAACAGCACCAAACCCGCCATAAATATCGAGGCATCTGTAATGGCATTTACGGTCCTGGCGCTTAGCGGCGGGGGTTATCTGGGTCTGCATGAAGTGGTGATACTGCGTGAACTCGAGCGCAGTCTGAACAAACCGCTGAGTGACGCATTCGATCTGATCTGCGGGACCTCAGTGGGCGCCATGGCAGCGGTCGCCGCTGCCGCGGGTATCCCGGCAGCGCGTATGGAAGTGGCGTTCCGTGAACACGGGCCACAGATATTCCATGGTCACCGGTTACGTCGCTATCCGCTTTTTCACAGTATCTCCAACATCAACGCATTGTTCCATTCGCGTTATCGATCCATTGCCATCCGCAACACCATGCAGGACATTCTGGGATCGGAGCCGCGACTGCGCGATCTCAGGACCCGCGTCATCATCCCGGCCATCAATCTCGAGCGTGGCGGGCTGAAGGTGTTCAAGACGTCACATCTCACCGGTCAGACTCAAGACAGTGCAGTTTCTGTTATAGACGCCGTGGTAGCCGCTACCGCCGCACCGATCTATTTCCCGGTAGCACGTCTCGGACAGAACCATTTTGTCGATGCTGGCATCTTCGCCAATTCACCCGACGTGCTCGCCCTGCATGAAGTCTTTCATTTTATCGGGTTGCCGATTGCGGATATTTTTGTCGTGAGTATCGGTACCAGCGCAATCCTCAACAAATGGGATTTTCATGGGCGCACTGCCCGTGGTGCATTATTCTGGCTCAATGAAGGCCGCCTCTTTAACACGATCTCGGCGGTACAACGTGACATGTCTACCAGCGTATTGCGCAACATGCTCGGTTCACGATACTTGCGTATCGATAGCGTGCGTGATTCACGTCATGAACGGCATTTGAAGTTTGATCACCCCTCGCCGGAAGCAACCAACTTGCTCACGCAGCTGGCCGAGCATACCTGGCAGGAAGCCGAATCGAGAATGCGACCCACCCTGCAGATGCTGCGTGAACACACGGTCAATCGTGATTGGCGAAATAACGTTAATTGACAACTCTTCGGACAACGAACTCCGGGTAATTGTCGCAGCCGGTACCGAAGCTGAAGTTTACGTTATCACTGGTACTTCAGAATGCCCAGGCGAACGTCAGCAGATTCTCGCCCATATTGTCTTGTCGCCGCGGGTTCCGCCGTTGGAGATTTGTCGTACGCTCATACCAAAGTCGTAATCGATATCGGCGCAAAGTTTCTCGACAAACGGTAGAAGCGATGTGTGCTGCCTCAGTTGGCGAATCTCTTGAGCATAATGTTGAGCACAATCACAAACGGCGCACAGCAGACGATGACGGCTGCCACACTTATGAAACAGTCGTCAAGCGAGAGCACGGCCGTCTGTCGCATCAACTCTTGGCCCAGTGTGGCAGCAGCTTGCCGACTGGCTTCGGCAGGGGAGATCGCGGCCGACAGCGCACCCGTCAGATGGTGTTCAGCTTGCAGAAAATTGGGGTTGTAGGCGCTCAGGTTTGTCATTAAATATGAATAATTCTGAGCCACATGCACATGGAACCAACGCGACAGACAAGCTATTCCGATCAGGACACCCATTTGTCGTCCCGCATTGAACAGGCCGACGCCTTGTGCCAGTTTGTGGCCGCGCAAGGTGGCGAAAGTGTAAACGGTCAATCCGACAAACAGGATGCCGAATCCCAGGCCGCGCATCAGTACTGCTGGCAACAGGTTGATCGCCGCCATGCTGGGTGTTGCATGAGAGAACATCCACATCGCCCAGATGAACAATACCAGGCCGAGCGGGACGACTTTGATGGGCGAGATTTCAAAAAACTGAATCAGCACGCCCGCGGCGAGCAGGCCGGCACCAACCGTAATCGCAGCCGGCAAGAGCAGCAGCCCACTATCCATTGCCGTATAGCCAAGTACTGAAGTCGACAATGCGCCGATAAGCAATGCACTGCCGGACAGTACGAAGCCAGCCAGAAAACTTACCGCGAATCCGAACGCGAAAGCGCGGTCGCGAAACAGAGAGAAATTGATCAAGTGTGCTCTCTTCCGGTTATGCACCTGCCACCAGCAGAAAAGCCCGAATAGTCCCGCCGTCAATAGACTTAACCAGTAGATATGGCTATCGCCGAACCAGTTGTAGCGATCACCGCGCTCTAATATATATATCAGCGGAAGCAGCACACTACTCAGTAACACCACCCCAACCCGATCGATTTTGAGACGGTCCCGGTCAGTATCAGGGCCTGCCGGGATAGCTATGAAGGCCGCCGCTGCAATCGCGGCCAGCGGCACGATCACGAGGAAACTCCATGACCAATCGAAGTTGTCGGTGATCCAGCCTTCGAGCGCCGGGCCCAATGAATTCGGTGTCATCACCACTCCGAAAGCAAATAGCGCCTGCACCAACCCTTGTACGGCATAGGAAAATTTCTCGAACAGCAGCGTCTGCACGGTCGCGACCAACAGTCCACTGCTCAGTCCCTGAACGCCACGCAACAGGATCAACCACCACAGCTGGCTGATCCCGACCGCGGCTACCGAACTTAGCGTCAGCACCAGGGTGGCAATTAGCAATAGCGTGCGTCGGCTGCGGCGCCGGACAAGATCCGCGGTCATCACGAACCCCATGAGCGCAGCGAACACGAAAGCGATGTCGTTCCAGGTGATCGCATCCGGTGTCGCTCCTGTATCGCCCATCATGTGCGTAGTAGCGACACTGCCGATCACGGAATCGAATGCGAACATGAACGAGACGGCAATCGCAGCGAGCAGCAACCAACCAGCGCGCGGTTCGGGACTAACCGCACGCGGGGCCGGTACTGCATTGGCTGCCAGGGCGTCGTCGCTCATGCAACTGCGCTCAGTTGTGTACTACAGTGGCCGTCAGCAATGCCTTGGGCGCGTTGCGGCGGATGATTTTCTGGATGAGCGCTTGGACTCCCGCGCTTTGGTCTTGGTAGACAGATGTGGCGTACTCCGGACGGGTTACCGGCGAAGGGGCCAGCAAGGCGCCGCTGCGATTGTCGGTATCCACGCTCACCGTCATGGACAGACCGAGTCGCAAGGGATGGGCAAGCAGTGCTTTTGGATCGAGCGCGATGCGCACCGGCAGACGCTGCACGACTTTGATCCAGTTGCCGGTAGCGTTCTGGGGTGGAAGAAGCGAGAACACACTGCCGGTACCGGGGGCGAGGCCCACAACCCGACCGTGGTACACGACGGAGCCACCGTAAAGATCGGACTCGAGTCGTACCGGCTGATCGATGCGCACATTGGCGAGTTCCGTTTCCTTGAAGTTCGCGTCCACCCACACCTCATTCAAGGGGATTACAGCGAGCATAGCGGTGCCCGGTGTGACCTGTTGACCGAGTTGGACCGCGCGGTTCGCCACATAGCCTGTGACCGGTGACACTACGGTGGTGCGCTGCAACGCAAGATAGGCATCCTGTAATTGCGCCTCAGCTAATTTCACCGCCGGATGGGTTTCAAGCGTGGTATTGGACACAGCCGCTTCAGCCGCATCGAGTTGGTGCTGTGTCTGCGTAAGTGCCGCCTGCGCCGATTGATACGCCGTCTGTGCATGCTGGAAATTCTGTGTGGAAATGCCGCGGATCGTTTTAAGATTCTGGGCACGCCGGTAATCATCAAGGGCCTGATTGACGGCGAGCTGCCGGTTGCGTACGGCCGAACGCAATTCGCGCGTGTTGGCATACAAACCGCGTACCCGCCGTACGACTTGGGCCAAGTTCGCTTCAGCCTTCTGCAGGGCGATTTGCGCATCGGTGGGATCGAGACGCACTACGGGGCCACCGGCATTCACAAGTTGCGTCGTGTCCGCATCAACTTGTACCACGGTGCCGGCGACCTGAGGGGCGATGGTTACAATATTGCCGCCCACATAGGCGTCATCGCTGTCGGAGTGAAATCGGCCCGACACCGCCCAATACAGGGTGTATGCGATGACTGCGATTATGATGACGGCGGCCAATATCAAAAGTGGTATGCGCCATTTGGCGGAAGCGACATGAGTGGGTTCATTCAAAGGTTCGGACATGGGGCACTCCTGGCGCATTGAATTGATTTACAACGCGGGGTGGTTTTTGGGTGCAGTTACCGTAGTGGTCGTTGCGGTGGGTTTCGGCACAATCATCGCGGACTGCGCCGCGACTCGGTTTGGCTTGGCATTCCACCAGCCTCCACCGAGCGCCTGATACAAAGCCGCCGTATCGATGTAACGCTGGCCGAGGGCACCAAGATAGGCAATGTCGGTTTTATTGAATTGCTGCTCGGACGTCAGCACATCGAGATAGTTAGCTGCGCCCACCCGATACTGAGCTTCAACCAGCTGGCGACTGGCCGCGGCTGCCGTGAGTGCGTCATGCTGTGATTTGAGCTCATCGGCATCATTGCCGATCGCGTTGAGGGTATCGGTAACTTGTCCGAATGCCCGCAGCACAGTTTCGCGGTACTGCGCGTAGGCTGCGTCGTAGGCATCCACGGCCGCGTCTCGCTCAGCGTGCAGTGCCTTGCCATGGAAAAGTGGCGCCAGTAGCGAGCCTCCAATCGACCACACACGCGCAGGTGCATCAAAAAGCGTCCCGCCATCATTGCCTTGTACACCATAGTCGGCGCTCAAGATTAAGTGGGGATACAAGTTAGCAGTGGCGACGCCCACCTCAGCGCTCGCGACGTGCAAGTTGCTCTCCGCTTCCAAAATGTCTGGCCGCTGATGGACAAGTGCCGAAGGCAGGCTGTAGGGAAGTGTTTGTGGAAGCGTGAAATCTGAAAGACTCAGCGAGGGCGGCGTGAACTGCCCAGGATCGATACCGGAGAGAAGTGCGAGTTGTGTTTGCTGTGCTGACAAGGCTTGTCGTAGCGGTGGCAAGCTAGACCTGACCGCGGCGAGTTGAGCTTTAGCGCGTAACACGTCGGCATGCGATACCGTTCCCGCCTTTTCCAGTCCGTCGACCAGCATGAGCTGATTCTCTTCGTTGGAAATAATGCGATGGGTCGCGGTGATGCGATCTTCTAAATCGGCCGCGTTAAGCGCGGTCACGACCAAATTGTTGATCAGCGTGAGGTAAGTGCCTAACAACGCATCATGCGACGCTTCTGCCCGGGCGGCTTGAGCTTCAATTCCACGGCTGACGGCGCCGAAGAGGTCCAGGTCGTAACTCAGCGACAGGCCCGCGGTGTACAAATTGAACACGTTGTTCAATTGCGGCGAGTCGACTCCCAGTCTCGCGCCGTTGTCAGCGTTGCGGGAAACACCCAACTGCGCATCCACGCTCGGATAACGCACCCCTTGGGAGGCTTCGAGCTGGTGTCGGGCCTGCCCAAGTCTCGCCTGGGCGACTTCCAGGGATGGGTTGTTTTTGAGCGCCCGGGCGATCAGAGCGTCGAGCTCAACGGAATGGAACAGCCGATACCAATCAGTGGCGACCTGGGAGCCGGCCTCAAATCGCTGCGCCTCGCCACCCGGCACGGTTGTCACCTCGGTGACGCGAGACGGTGGGACCATAATGGCTGATCGAGGGGGCGTGGCGGGCGCCTTGAAATCTGGACCTGTCACGCAGGCGGCCAGAGCTAGAATAACTATAAAAGCAATTGCAATCAGAGATTTACGCATCTTGGCTCCCTGAGAAGACCACCGGGGCGCTCATCGAACGTAGCACTTTTCATCCTGCGCTAACAGATGCAGCAAACACAGGCGTTCGACACAGTCTTTGGAAAGGTGCTTAGTCCAGCTCTGACGATGCTTGATCGAATGGTTGACAGGCTTCTCGATAGGATTATTAAAGCAGGTGGAGGCGGATCTGACAATAAAGGGGCCGTGCCGACCGCAGGCTTTTGGAGGATTGCTCTTGCCTGGGGCATTGTTTGAAGTTTCAGAACCACCGTCATTGACCGAATGACCGGTTTCGGGACACTAATATCGGATGTTGATTGGCCGGATGCCGACCGATCAACTGACAGACTAACCCGACTTCTAACCGAATTCGCTGAGATCATACTGCTCAAACTATAAACCCGATTCAGCCGAGATTCTTGTAATAATGAGACGTCGGAATTAGCCCTATTTTACTACCGGTGTTTTCAGCATTTATTAAGGAGTCAGTATGACTAAGTCCCGCGGCACCATGCGTCTATACACCGGCCCGCTGAGCATGTTCGGCGCCAAGGCTTGGATCGCGGCCCTGGAGAAGGGATTCGACTGTGAGGTAGTCATGGTGCAGTTCAACCAACGCACGGGTTACGATCCGAAGCATGCCGACGTGCTGCGAGTGAACCCCAAGGCCCAAGTACCGGTGCTTATTCATGGCGATCTGGAACTGTTCGACTCAACGCAGCTGTTCGAATACTTCGAAGACCTGCAGCTGCAGCCACCGTTGTGGCCAACCGACTTGCGCGAGCGGGCGCGGGCGCGCAATCTGGAATTGCAGTCTGATGAAGTGTTCTTTCCACACGTGATCCGTTTGATGGGTTTGCAGGATGCACTCGATGAACCTGCAGCGATGGCAGCACGTGAGGCCATCGATCGCTACTGCGTGACGATGGAAGACCGGTTGGGTTCCCAACCCTTTCTATGTGGTGCCATCACGTATGCCGACATCGCCTTCTATATGGCGGAACTCTTCGCGGAACGCTTGGGCGCGCCGCTGACCACTTCAACACCGCGACTGCTGCAATGGCGCGAGCGCATGTCGTCACGCGCCTCGGTGTGCACTGTGTTGACCCCGCTGATTGCGTATCTGCGTGCCAATAACCGGCCTGTTCCAGACTTTCTGCAGCGTGTCGAAAAAGGGATTAAGGCCAGTACTCCATCTTCCTAAGTAATTCCGCGAGAATGAAACTTATGGCTTCAGGCCAGTGACGATTGGTACCTGCCACACTGCATATCCTGACGGGTTACGGATGCAGTTGGCGATGTCGTCGAAATGGTCGCGGGCATCTTCCGGATTCATGTTGGCCAATTCAGCGACCGTTCCTGCGTAACCATCCCGCCAGGCTTCGAAGATGCTTGCCATGATGTCGCGTGGTACCCGCAGCGTGTCCACGACGATGTAGTTCATAGCGATGTTTTGTACACCACGGCCGTGCAGTTCATGCCAGGTACGTCGGCCGATGCGCGGATCCACCTGCATATTTCTTACAAAACTGTTCATGGCCCGCTGCCAGAAACCGTCCAAATCGTAACGCGTCGGATAGGCATGGATCATGCCGTAGTCTTCAACTAGTAGATGCAGGCGCCCGCCAGGGCGAGTGACTCGTATCAGTTCGTCCACGACGCGCTGCGGTTCCGGTACCGATTGCAGCATGTGCCGGCAGGCGACGAAATCGAAGCTGTGATCAGGAAAATCCAAGGCAAACGCATCGCCCTCGCAGAATTCCAATCGCGGTGCGAGTTTCGCGTAGCGTTGTCGGGCGTAGGCGACGTGCTCCGGCAGGATTTCAATACCGGTTAATTGTGCCTTGGGCATGAATTCCGCCATACGCGAGGTGAATTCGCCGGTGCCGCAGCCCGCATCCAGAACTTTGACGTCAGCCGGCAGCCCATAGGTGGTAATCAACTCGCGTTCCTGCGGCCAGATGGCTTCGGTCTGGGCCGCGAGCGTGCGGATCATGGATTCGTCCGCCATGTGCTGCTTTTGCGGATTCAGGTTCGTCGGCATGAGGGATTCCGGGCGGGGCAGGGGAAGAGTGGCGATTATAAAGGTGCTGCGCTTGCACGCCAGGGTAGGCTCCGTTAGCCTCTCGCATCCCCCAAATACTTGAACCAGAAGGAGCAAACCGTGGCCCAGGGCAAATTGCGCAAAGACGCGGGCCTAATCGGCCTGCTGTTCGTGGGCGTCAGCACCATGATCGGCTCGGGCTGGCTGCTCGGCCCCATGCACTCCGCCCAGGATGCAGGGCCGCTCAGCATCGGCTCTTGGGCCATCGCCGCACTGGTGGTGGGACTTATAGCGCTGGTGTATGCCGAACTCGGTCCCATGTTTACCAAGAGCGGCGGCCTAATGTACATGAGCCTCATCACGCATGGCCGGCTGGTGGGACGCATCTGGAGCTGGATTCTGTTCCTGGCCTACGTATCCATAGCGCCGGTGGAGGCCATGGCTGTCGTGACCTATGCCAACAATTACATCCACGGCATGGTAGATCCGCAGACACAATTACTAACCACCCAGGGCGTGGTGATTGCGGTAGGTGTGCTGGCGTTGCTTACAGTGCTCAATTTTCTGGTGCTGCGGCTAATACTGCTGCTCAACACCATTGCCACCTGGATCAAGGTATGTGCGCCCATCGGCACCATCATTGTGCTGTTGATTTACTCACACCATCCGGAAAATCTCTCAGTCCCGGCCCATGCCAGCGGCAACATCGCAAACATGCTAACGGCCATTTCCACTGCTGGCGTATTCTTTTCACTATTTGGGTTTACCCAGGCGATCCAACTGGCGGGCGAGACTGACAATCCAGCGCGCAACATCCCAATAGCCGTCATCGGAACCATCATCATCGGCGCCGCGATTTTCGTGCTAGTGCAGTATGCCTTTGTGACCGCGATACCGCCGGAATTGCTGGCCAAAGACGGTTGGAGTGGCCTCAACTTCACCGGTGATGCGGGTCCTATGGCGGGTCTCGCCATGACTCTCGGTGCATCATTTTGGGCGCTCGCCCTTTACGCAGATGCCATCATCTCGCCGGCGTTCTGCGGGTATATATGGTCCACAGCCACAGCACGCATGCTCATGGCATCCGCCGACGAGAAATTTGCATCCGCCGGTATGATGAAAATCAATCGCCATGGTGTGCCGTGGGTGGCGTTGATCGTCAGCTTTATCGTTGGCCTGCTGTTTTTCTTTCCGTTTCCTTCCTGGCAGAAGCTGGTTGATTACGCGTCATCCGCCACGGTACTGTCCTACGGTCTGGGCTGCATCGTACTGCTGCAGATGCGGCGTGTGATGCCGGAAGCAAAACGTCCATTCCGTTTGTGGCGGGCCTGGATCATCGCGCCCCTGGCGTTCATCGCCTCCAACTTCATACTATTTTGGGCGGGTTTTTCCACCATGAGTTTCCTGTTTGCGATATTGGCCGCGAGTCTGGCGCTTTATCTGATATTCAACAGCGGAGAAGGCTCGCGCGACTGGCGACATGCGCTGTGGCTGATCCCATACTTCGGCGGCATGTGGGTGCTGGGCTGGCTGGGGCCGGTGTCCATGGGCGGTAAGGGCCTGCTCAACATCTATTGGGACATGGGTGCAGTGGCGATACTGAGCCTAATCATCCTGTACATTTCACTGAATACCAGCGTCAGCGCCGAACGTTCTGCACATTATTACGAGGGGATACTGAAAGCGGAAATCTGATGTTTGTTGCATTATCCTGACTGGGGGTGCAAAGGACATTGCCTTGGCGACTGTATCCATCCGGGTCCGGGAAGTATGGCAACCGAATCCATTCGGTTCGGTTTCAATCGGAATGGTTGCCGCTGCCCTCGTTATTGCTGCGCTGGTTTTTATCTTCAGCAGACCGCTGGGGCCGGGAATACATCCAACACCAATTGAAATACGCCTGGTCTCGCTCAAGAGGGCGAAACCCGCACTGTATAAGATCCGCGTCAAGTCAATCCCGCTGATCGGGCATTCCTCCACCCTGAAGCAGGTCAGGCCCATCGCGATTCAAGAGATTCCGATCCTGAAGCCCATGGACTTGCAACAGCAGATGGATATGGCAGCGCAGGAGTCTGAGCAAAGCCGCTCACAGTCACCCGAATTCATGGTGAAACAGAACCCGATGAATGATCTTCTTGGGAAGGCGTTGCAGTTCAGGCGCCAAGCGCCGCTCCTAGAGAACGGCGAAGCCTACCGTTCCATCTACGGTTCTACCGTGCTGGAATCTAACGGTGGGTGCAGCGAGCTGCAAGATATCCAGATCGGCCCTTCACCGTCCAGTCGTACGACCGTGGCCCTCAATACCCCCTGTCCCGGTAATAACAAACCGACCATGAGCGACGAACTGGAGGCATGGGCAGGCAAAAGAAAGGCGGAACTCTTTACACCGCCGCGGTGATCTTGCTCACGTGCGCAAACCCACGCCCTTGTTCAGCAACAGCAGGCTGAAGCCGAAGAGACCGAGGATGAACAGCAAAATGATCGCATAGGCAGTGCCGATACCGATGTCGGATACGCCGAGGATGCCGTAGCGGAAAGCGTTCACCATGTAAAGGATGGGATTGACCTTGGACAGGGTTTGAAAGACATGTGGCAGCATGTTTATGGAATAGAACACGCCGCCCAGATACGTGAGCGGCGTGAGGATGAAGGTCGGCACGATGGTCACGTCGTCGAATTTCCTGGCGTATACCGCGTTGATAAAGCCGCCCAGCGAAAACACCACCGCCGTCAGGATCACCACAGACAGCGTGATGAGCGGATGGGCCACGTGCAGATGCGTGAAAAAAAGCGCGACTATCGCGACCAGAATGCCGACCACCAGACCGCGTACGACGCCGCCTGCCGCGTAGCCAAGCACGATATAGGTGTTCGGCAGTGGCGACACCATGAGTTCCTCCACGTAATGCCCGAACTTGGAACCGAAAAAGGACGAAACCACGTTGACATAGGAGTTGTTTATTACCGCCATCATGATGAGACCCGGCGCCAGGAACGCCATGTAGCTGTAGCCGCCCATCTGGCCCACGCGGCTGCCAATGAGCGCGCCGAAGATCAGGAAGTACAGGGTCATCTGGATAACCGGTGGCACCAGGGTTTGTATCCAGATGCGCGTCACGCGCACCACTTCCTTGATGACAATGGTCTGGAAGCCGATGTAATTTTCGCTCAGTCTGGATATGTACATGGATTTCTCTTTGTGTATATGCAAATGCCGTCCCGCACAGTATCGGTGGGCAAGCGCACCCGCCTAAATACTGTTCAGGTCTTGGCTTCCGTCAGGCGCACAAACAATTCCTCCAGCCGGTTGACCTTGTTGCGCATGCTTGTGACCTGGATGTTGCTCGTGGACAGCAGGCCGAAGAGCGCGTTTACGTCCTGGGATTTGCTCACTTCCACTTCCAGCGTGGTGTCGTCCACCTGGGTGACGGCGTAACCATCCAGCGGCGGTAACGCCACCAACGGTTTGCGCAAATTGAGCACGAAGGTTTCGGTGTGCAGCTTTTCCAGCAGGTCGCGGGTGCGGCCCTGCACGATGATCTCGCCGTGGTCAATGATGGCCACGCGCCGGCACAGGTTCTCCGCTTCCTCCAGGTAATGGGTGGTGAGGATGATGGTAATGCCTTCCTTGTTGATCTTTTTCAGGAAGTCCCACATAGAGCGGCGGATTTCGATGTCCACGCCGGCGGTGGGTTCGTCCAGGATCAGGAGTTTCGGTTCGTGCACCAGGGCGCGGGCGATCATGAGCCGGCGTTTCATGCCACCGGACAGGTTACGTGCGATATCGTCGTGCTTGCCCCACAGGGCAAGCTGCTTCAGGTATTTTTCCGCACGTTGCCTGGCGAGCCGGCGTGGAATTCCATAGAAGCCCGCCTGGTTCACCACGATATCGAAGGGTTTCTCGAACTGGTTAAAATTGATTTCCTGCGGCACCAGGCCGATGCAGGATTTCGCCCGGTCCATGTCGGTATCAATGTTGTAATCGAAGACTTGCACGGTGCCGGAGGTCTTGTTCACCAGTGAGGTGACAATGCCGATGGTGGTGGTCTTGCCAGCGCCGTTGGGGCCCAGCAGTGCGGTGAATTCACCTTCGGCTACCTCAAAATCAATGCCTTTCAGTGCCTGGACACCGTTCTTGTAGGTTTTGGTGAGTGCGTGAATGGAGAGTGCTTTCATAAACGCCTAATGGAAAAACCGCGGGAACCCGCGGCCTGACAGACGCAATAATATCATGGTGACCGGAAGCCTGTGGTGATGTCCGCATTTCCGCTGCGGCACCATCCACACATGCACTGACCGCGGACCGGATATCTTGTGGCATAGTCATACGCGGGAATACATGAAAATACACAACCACAAACTGGTAAGGCTGATCGCCGCACTCTTGAGCGAGGGCATCACGCCCCACAAAATTGCCCTAACTGTGGCGCTAGGCGCGATGCTGGGGGTTACTCCCGTGCTGGGAACCACAACCATACTGTGTGCTCTCGCCGCGGTGGTATTCCGCATCAATCTGACGTTGATCCAGGTGGTGAATTACCTCGTTTATCCGCTGCAACTGTTGCTGCTGATCCCGTTCATCCAGGCGGGTCAGTGGCTGTTCCGCCAGCCGCCACTGCCATTCACGTTTGCCCAGTTGACCGAGTTGTTCCGGGCGAGTTTCTGGCACACCTTGGATACGTTATGGGGCTACACTCTGCATGGGCTTGTGGCCTGGCTGATTCTTGGAGGCATGACCACACTCGTCATCTACATGGTTTTACGTCCTGTTCTCGTATATATAATCGCTAGAAATATGTCATACACAAAAAACCGATGAATTAATGAAGAGCGAGCGTATTTACAAGCATTTTTCCTAGACTGGGTGTTCAGAGATCAGATATATTTTCCGACCTAATCTACTGTGGGGGTTAATTTTTGGGCTATCTAGCGAATTATTGCTACGCGAATTAATTGTTCCACACCGCGAGTTCCTCCAGACGCCCAAGAACTACTCCAAGTTTTCCAATTTTCTGCTTGATAGAAGTCAATGCGAATTGACAAAGAATTTTTATTTATGTGATACATTTTTAATGTAGTGATAACTTTATTTTGTTCACGGGGGTCAATGACTCCATAGATAGTAACTACTTCATATCTCGTGCGAAATAGACCTTGTTGCCCTGTCGCGCAGAACATAGCGAATCTATTTGGCACTGATACAGAATGAGGAATGACATTCTGTGCTATCGCAACCTGATATAAAGTCGGACAGTCATACTTCTTAGTCCAATCGAGATCAAGGAACCAAGCTGAAAGGCACGAAAAAATATAGAGACACAATGTGAAACATGCTGTACTGAACAAAAGCCATCTATAGCTTTTATATTTTCTGGGCCAGAGGCCAACGACAATGCAACAAATCCCAATCAGTATCAACGCACATAAAGCAGCAGGAAAGACTAGGTTAAATAAATTATTAAAAGCGTATCCCTCCAGTATGTGGTTCATCACAATTGCAGAAGTAATTGCAATAGCGCCACCGACTATTAACCATAATCGTCCAACCCGTGTTAATGCTAGTTTTGTCATCTATTCAAATACCCAGATATTTCGACACGCATTTCCTTAGTGTATGTGAAGATCGTCACCGGATTTTATGTCCATTTTCTCTGCTACCCCGGCATTGAGTTCCAGCACGTACTTCGCCGACGCGGTGCTGGAATAGGTAGAACAAGGATCCGCCTTGCAGGGTGGCGTGTCGGCCGACACGTTGATGAGCCGGCGCTGCGCGTTGAAGAACAGAATGTCGAGCGGAATCAGTGTGTTCTTCATCCAGAAATAGCGTGGTTGCGCGTCAGAATACACAAACAGCATGCCGTGATCCGCGGCCATATGAGTGCGGAACATGAGGCCGCGCTCACGTGAAGCATCGGTATCGGCAATTTCCACCGTGTAGCGATGTCCGTCCAGTATAACTTCCCGTGTCGGAGGCGCCGCCGCCAAAACCGTGGATGTTCGTATCAAGGCTGCTGATAAAAGCGCCGCTGCGAAAATGAATGTGCATTTAGTCATGGAAACTTCTCCTACAATCAGATGATAGGCATGCCCGGCGGTTGTTTGGTGAAATCCTCCGGCGAGGCATCGCGGGTCAGACGGTACACGCCTTCGCGCACGATACGCCGCATGACGATATCCACAATCGTCGTTTGATTCGGCCTGATGAAATTCCGTAGATTGTCCGCCGAAGCCGTGAGCGTGGCCGGTTGATACAGCACGAAGCCGTCCTGGGGATAGGGAATCACGTGCAGACCCAGACTGTCGCAGGGCTGCAAGGCCGGACGCAGCTGTTTACCTTTGTAGGTCACCGCGGGGCTGCCCATCATGCGCGCGTAGTTCAGGTAATAGATGATGACACCGGGGTCCAGATGATTACGCTGCCGGTCCAGGAAAAATCCCGGCGGCAGGTGGTTGGGGTTATTGTCCTTGCCGGCGGTGAGAATGATATCGAAATCCTTGAGCGTGTTTCCTTGATCGTCGCGTACGCGGAATATCAGCATGCAGCAGGGGTCCACAATTACCTGGTGATCGAAAGGCCCGAGTCTGCTGCGGTCCTCAACCCGCTCCTGTTGCTGTACCTCTGCGGTCTGGATACGGAAGGCATCAAATGCAGCAGCGAAATCCTTGAGCGTGGTCACGCGCAGGCATTGAAGAATCGCAGCTACGGCGGCATTGGGCGTGGCATCGGCGGTGATGCTGCGCATGATGCCCATGCGCACATCCGAGTGGCACACGCCGGGAATTACCGCCATGGGCACCGCGGGCGAGATTTCCGGAGCCTCCGCACGCAGCAAGGGTGCGCTGAAACCGAGCTTGGCTTTCTTGTCTGCGACCGGCGTCATCTGCGTGAGGCGCAGGTGGGTGTAATTCAGATTCGCCGCCGCCACGCGGATCACGCCATCGGAGCCGGTCTCGGCGGTGTAACTGTTGACGAAATCGTAAAGCTGCGGATCGTGAGATTCACCTGTAAGCACGAACGGGAAGAAACCTTTCGGGCCGATGTAAGCCGCACCCTGTTCCAACCAGTCGAGATTGACCTTCAGGCTCTGGGGACTACCCAGCTCCAGCCAGTCCAGCACGCCGGTGCCCACGTCCACGCCTTCGAACCAGGCTTTGAGGCGCGAAAGTTTCGACAGACCCAGTTGCACCAGCGCTGAACCGAAGTTGGCCGGCGCCAACATGATGAGATGACTCAGGGGCGGATTCTTTTTGCCGGCGCTGATATAGAAGTGCTGCAGCCAGGCGCGGATCACCGGCGCGCCGGTGGAATGGGCGATGCAGGCAATGCGCCGGCCCTGTTTAAGGAACTCACCCACTTCCCGTTCCAGCGCCGCCTGGAAAGCGCGGGCGATATCGGGGATGGTGACCTCGTTGTGGAAGCTGATGTATTCCGACAGCCAGACATTCCGGACATCAATGTCCAGGTCGGGCGAACGCCTGGCTTCCAGCTTGAGCCGCTCCGGCAGGCCGCCGTAAGTGTCAGTATTGCGCACGCTCCAGCCGTGCACCAGCACCACAATGCGTTTTTGCCGGGTCATGTCCGTTCCTTAGCTCCAGATTGCCGTTGTGAAAGACAGTTGAAAAATCCTTATCCGACCATATTAGCTTACCCGTGCCACGTCATCAGGCGCGGCCAATATGAGACCGGTGCTATGATTAGCGCCATTTCCAGTATGCCTCCTGAGGAACACCATGTCAGACCCGCGTCCTGTACCCAAGTTTACGGCCCTTGCCGCGATATTCAGCGTGGCGCTGCTGCTGTCCGGCTGTGGCATCAACAACATCCCTACCTATAAACAGCAGGTTACCGCCGCCTGGAGCCAGGTGCTGAACGAGTACCAGCGGCGCACCGACCTGATACCGAATCTGGTGGCGACGGTGAAAGGCTATGCCACCCATGAATCGGACGTCCTGGAAGCGGTGACCGATGCCCGCGCCAAGGTCACGCAGACCCAGATTCCCGCGAACATCCTCACCAATCCGCAGGCCTTCCATCAATTCGAACAGAACCAGGCGACGCTCAGCGGTGCGCTGTCGCGCCTCATGGTGGTGACGGAGAATTATCCGAACTTGAAGGCCAATGAAAACTTCCTGGCGCTGCAATCGCAACTGGAAGGCACTGAAAACCGCATTGCCGTGGCGCGCCGCGACTATATCTTGGCGGTGCAGCAATACGACACCGAACTGACTACGATTCCGGGCCGCTGGTATCATTCCATGTTCTACAGCAGCTATCCGATGATCCAGAACTTCAGCATCTCGGAACAAGCCCAACAGGCACCCAAAGTCAGCTTCTAAGACCTTTTCTCTCTCCCTTTGAGGGGGAGGATTAGGGTGAGGGGTAATAAGAACGATGGCTGCCACTTCCCCACGCCGCTTTTGTACTGCCATTCTGTTTGCCGGTACTGTGCTGACAGCGCCCGTGTTCGCCGCCACTAACACACTTGATGCCGGCTCGCCGCCGTTCCCGGCGCTGACCGGTCCGGTGGTGGATACGGCGCATCTTCTGCCCGCGGATACTTTTAACACGCTTTCACAGCAACTCGCGGCGTATGCCGCCGGCACCGGCACGCAACTCGTGGTGGTCACGGTGCCGACGCTCAACGGTTATCCCATCGAGTATTATGGTTACGAGCTTGGCCGTCATTGGGGCATCGGTCAGAAAGGCAAGAACAACGGCGCACTCCTGATTGTGGATACGGGCGAGAAACAGGTGCGCATCGAAGTGGGTTACGGACTTGAAGGCACCCTTACGGACGCCCAGAGTTTCAACATCATCCATAACATCATTTTGCCGCGTTTCAAGCAGGGCGATCTCGCCGGCGGTATCAGCGCGGGCGTGAGCGCCATTCTCACCGTGCTCGGCAACCAGCAGCAGGCCGTACAACAACAAAAGATACGCAACCGTTCCGGCACCGGCTTCCTCATGATTCTCATAATCCTGTTCGCCCTTTTGCCGCTCATCAGGGCAATCTTTTCCAGAGGCGGCGGACCCCGTGGCAGCGGAATGGGCTGGCTCGGCTGGCTGGCTCTCGGGATGTTGAGCGGCGGGATGGGACGCGGCGGGTTTGGCGGAGGAGGTTTCGGAGGCGGTGGCTTCGGCGGATTTTCCGGCGGCGGCGGATCGTTTGGCGGCGGCGGCGCGTCCGGCGGGTGGTAAAAATGTGTCTTTTTACTTCTGGCGGCGTTCGTGTCCACCCGGCTTGCTCACCGTATTTTGCCTTGCCAGAAACCAAAATCCGTGAATTTTACAAGGCCAAGAGCTAATACCCATGATTCGATTCAGCGATCAGGATAAAGCCCGCGTTAGCGCGGCGATTCGGTCCGCGGAGAAAAACACCAGCGGCGAATTCGTGGCGGTGGTGGCGCGCGCCAGCGACCACTATGTATTTCTGCCGCTCATGTGGGCCGCGATTGTGGCGCTGTTGCTGCCGGGTGTGTTTCTGCTGTTTTCCATATCGCTCGCCTGGATTCACGTCTATCAGATCCAGTTATTGCTGTTTATTGTGCTGGCGCTGCTGTTCTTGTTTGTGCCCGAAATGCATCTGCATCTGGTGCCGCGGCACGTGAAACATTCGCGTGCCAGCCGTCTCGCCAAGGCGGAGTTTTACCTCCAGGGCGTGCACATGACCCGCGAGCATTCGGGCGTATTGTTTTTTGTGTCGCTGGCTGAGCACTATGTGGAAATCGTGGCCGACAAGGGCATCCACGAAAAGCTCGGCGAAGCCCATTGGCAGGGCATCATCCAAACGTTCGTAGAGAATGTGCGGAAGGGCCAGATCGTGGACGGTTTCGTGGCAGCCATTAACGCCTGCGGCGCAGCCATGGCCGAACACTATCCACCGGATCCCGGCGATGTTAACGAACTCTCAGACGGGTTGATTGAAATATAGTTAAACCCTGTTCAAATCCAACTGTTTAGGCTCGGAACAAATGGCGGCCTCCTGCAGGGCCACTTGCCAGCCGCCGAACACGTCGCCAGACAGATTGCGCGAAAACGCCGTGAATGGCAGCCGCAGCCGCACATGCCGCCAGTCGTTCCGTATCTCCAGCACCAAGCACATATTCAGGCCCTTCGAAGCTAGGTTATTCTAAAGCCTGTCTCAAAATTCCTCTCCCGCGGGTAGAGGGGTTTATTTCTTTTTGAGATGGCTTTCAGTGCTTTCAACGGAGAGCGGCGTCATGCGCAGTGTGCAAAACTGGCTGGATGAATATGGCGAAAGCCACCGCACCGTGACCAACAAAGCCATCCATTGGATATGTGTGCCGCTCATCATGCTTTCACTTGTAGGCATGCTTTGGTCCATCCCCGTGCCACACGTCGTGGCGCAAGTCTCGCGGTTCAACTGGGGCGTGCTGTTCCTGGTCCTGGCGCTGCTGTATTACTACCTCCTCGCTTGGCGGTTGGCGCTGGGTATGACTGTCGTGGCTGGCATCATGATTGCCATTATCCATGGCGCGAGCCAGTTACCTATACGTTTATGGCTGTTATCCGTGATCGTATTCGTGATCGCTTGGATCGGGCAGTTCATCGGTCACAAAGTTGAAGGCAAAAAACCGTCTTTCTTCAAGGATATCCAGTTTCTACTTATCGGCCCGTTATGGCTGCTGGCGTTTGTGTACCGCAGTCTGAGCTTAACTTACTGATTTCTTGACCCGCAAAAAAACCATGCCAAGAGCGGTTGTTCTGATATCAGTTCTATTGTAGTTGCAGGTTGTAAGCGGTGTGTGTGTCAGAATCCTGTCCCAGGCCGGTTTGCTTTTGTTCCTGAATCAGCTTCATGGTTACCGAGCGCCCATCAATTACTTGCAACCAGCCGCTGTGCATATCATCAACGGTCACGCACAGGAAAAACTTGCAAAACTTGGCATGCACGGTTTCCTGGTAGGTCTGCGGGATACCTTTCGAAGTGATCCACAGCACCAGCTTGTCCCGATAATCCTTGACACTGGATTTTTCCTGCTTCGAAGCCTGTAATGGCAGGTTCAAAGTGAGCTCCTGAACAGGCTTGCCTTCCAGCACTGTCGGTTTGATCACAGGCGAACTGGCATCTTGCAGTATTCGCAACAATGCGGGAGCCGCCGATACCATGTGCTCGATTTGCATGGGGCCGATGCTATCTAACAGATCCGCAGTGGGTGCGGGTTGATTGGGGTCGGCAGCGTGAGCCTCCTGCTCGGCACTGATTTGTTGCAATAGCGCGGGGGACAGTTTCACGCTCAGCCCATCATCGGCCTGGATATCCAGTTGAAGATGGGCGGAACGGGGTTTGCTTGAACCCGGTTTGCCTTCCGTGACGGTTGATTGCACATCGAGCACTCCCTTGATAACGGGGTGACCATCCAGTCCTTTCAAGGTGGTGCGCAGATCAGTCAGCGTATCTGCGCGAGTATTGCCGGCCAGGAATACCCCCGTCATTACAAGAGCAAGGAACATCCCGCACAGCACAATCTGCGGATTTGTTTTCGGCTTCGTGGTTATGAAGGAGTACATAGGTTACACTTTTGAAGTTGATCGCATGAATCCCTATTGATTGTACCCGTAAATGACGAATGATCCCGCTGGAATATCCGCAATTAACTCGTAGCTTAGTGCCGCGGCAGGATCAGAGTCTTGTCCGCCGGCGCCTCATCGGCCCCGATAATGGGAAACTTCCTCGCGATAGCATCCGTGTCACTTAGTACGCGGTTGTGTCCGCGCTGTTTAGCCATATATAGGAGCGTGTCTGCCGCCAACAGGGCCGCCGCAGGACTTTGTTTGCGGCTGGGTATCACGGTATGCACACCTATACTTACGGTTACCGTCCAGCCAATGGGCGAAGCCGGATTCATCAGGTTCAAGTTCTCCACATCCTGGCGCAGACGCTCTGCGATCACTTTGCCGTGACGCTCATTGCACCCGTAAAGGATCACCAGAAATTTCCCGCCTTCATGACGTGCGGCAAAATCGCCGGGCCGCTGACGGTAATGCCGGATAACTGTGCCCAGCTTGTGCAGACAGACATCACCGATATGCCGGCCGAGATGATCGTTCAGCATCTGGAGGTAATCTACATCAATGGATAACAGGCTCAATTCTGCGTGGTCGCGCTCCGCTCTTTTCCAGGTATTGGCATAGAACTCTTCCATATGGCGTCGATTGGCCAGTCCGGTCAGTTCGTCCACACCCGCCAGTTCGATCATTTCATCGCTCAACAATCTCACCATCCTGCCGTGCAGAAAACTGCGGCGTACTGCCATCTCCAGAAGATAACAGCCGTAGGCGCCCGCTAAATTGGCGATAATCAGTTGGACAGCGGTCATTTGAAAGGCGGCATTGATGGGCGCATGGCTCATGAAGGCCGCTGCTATGTTCAGGCTGCACACCAGCAGGGCGCACGGCAGGGCATACGCTATACGCATTCCCGAAATGATGTAGATGTAAAGCAGAATGGACAGCATACTCACGGCGTAACTGAATGAGCTTAATTGTGGATAAAGAAGCAGGGCCAACGCGGTGGCCGCACCCGCGGTCATTGCGGCCGCCGCATAGATAATCTGCATCATGGTGTCGCGTCTTGTCCGCAAAGCGAATACAAGCGCGGCCGCCATGATTGGCGCGCTCATGGAATAGCGAATCAGCCACAGGCTGTCCCGCGCTGCTGAATCCAGATGTAAATCGGCGA
Source organism: Gammaproteobacteria bacterium (assembly GCA_049591455.1). Lineage (GTDB taxonomy): Bacteria > Pseudomonadota > Gammaproteobacteria > Natronospirales > REEB76 > REEB76. Next base: position 240,675 of record JBAWFA010000014.1, on the reverse strand, counting down.
AACCGGCCAGCAGATATAGCACCAGGCCGAGCGCCAGGGTGATGCGCATGCGTATGCGGTTATGATGGACATAGGACTTCAGAAACAGGTCTTCCAAGTATCTGCAAAAATGCGGCAGAAGAGTACGCTTTGACAGCGCCCTGGTTACCGTCTGTTTTTCATTGGCTTCTGCTGCATTGATTCCGGAAGTATTCGTCATTTGTGCCATGTAAATACTCACATCAAATAGAAAAAGCTCTACCACACGTCGTCGGATCAAGCCCGAGGTCAGCGTGCGAGTCACACCTTATCTTGAGTAAAGTCCGGTGGTTTCCTTTGTCACCGCTGCTTGGAAAACGCTGGAACAATGTCTGGGATTGTTATGTCGTTTGTAGTCACATTGGGCAGCTTCAGGTCTAAGCGCCGGCGTGATGCCACCAAAGCACGAAACTCATCGAATGGCAGCGGTTTGCTGAACAGGTAGCCCTGCATCTGATCACAGCTATGCAGACGCAGGAAGTCCAATTGTTCAACCTCCTCTACACCCTCCGCCACCACCTGTATGTTGAGGTTATGCGCCATCATGATGATGGCTCCAACTATGGCGGCATCCGTGCAGTTACCGGTAACTTCATCCATAAATTTCTTGTCTATCTTGATCATATCCAGCGGTAAATGCTTGAGGTAGCTCAAGCTCGAATAACCGGTGCCAAAGTCGTCCACCGCGATATGTACGCCATATTCATGCAAAGCCTGCAATACGCAGGTCGTTTCCTTGATATCATGCATGATCAAGGTTTCGGTCAGCTCCAGCATGAGTGCGCATGGGGGCAAGTGATGACGTACAAGCATCGCATCTATTACCGTTGCCAAAGTGACGCGGCGGAATTGCCTCGCAGAAACGTTGATTGCAATACGCGGCAGCGGAGTACTCATGTTGCGCAGCTCCTCAAGCCGCATACCCACTTCATCCAATAACCAGTCATTCACTGGGTTTATCAGGCCGGATTCCTCCAAGACAGGGACGAACTCCATGGGCGGTATCGGCCCAAGCTCGGGGTGGCACCAGCGCAGGAGCGCTTCGGCGCCGACGATGCGGCCATGCTGCAGATCAACCTGCGGCTGGTAGTGAACCTGAAACTCACCTCGTTCCAGTGCGTGTCTCAGTTGGGCTGCAAGCGATATATGCGTGGACACTGGAATGGGGGGATCTTTGGAATAAAACTCCAAAGTACCGTGGCCTTTTGACTTGGCGTGTTGCAATGCAATATACGCTTGGTGTAGAAGCTCATCCGCTCTGATCACATCTGCGCGAGCCTGTGCAACACCCGCGGTCACTGTGACGGCAATTTCCTGGCCATTGATATTCATGGGTTCGGAGCAACCGGCCAGCAAAGTCTCGATGCGCGTGACCAACTGCTTTTCATCCATAAAGTTCTCAAGTAACAGCACGAATTCGTCGCCACCCGAGCATATCAATGTGTCGTCTCCAGGTAGCAACTCGCGTAGACGGCCCGAGATGGTTCTCAGCAGACAATCGCCGGCTTCATGACCCATGAATTCGTTGACATGATGCATGCCATCAATATTGATGAACAAAAGTGCCAGCCCGCAACGCTCACGGCGCGCGTGCAGCAGTCCCAAAGTCACACGCTCATGCAGCCATGTACGGTCGGGAAACCTGGTGGGTTTGCCGTGTTGTTCTGCACGTATCAACGTTGGCTGAGGAGAATGCGGCTGCAATGCAATGGCGGCCAGATACACCACGCGTTCAGCCACTGCCAGATCCCGCTCATTCGGTTGACCCGGAGTCGTACCATAGGCACAGAATGTACCGAGCACGCGACCCACCGATGATAATATTGGTAACGCAAATCCACTGACCTGTTCTTCGGCATGTGCAATACCAGGAAGTACGCGAGTACGCAGATCGTTGCGAATATATTTCGCGCTCACCAGACGGCGAAAATAGGCGGCTCTGCCGCTTGCGCTTTGATCTCGTGTCACCGGTAGATTCATAAGCGCTTCGCGACACTCGGGAGTAAGGTTCGTGCCGGCTACAGGGTTCAAAACGTAATTGTCGCCCGATAGCGTCATGAACAGCGCGCATTTATGATGTGCAGCGTGAGCCTCGTAAATCTCCACCAGTTCGCCAAGCGATTCTTCAATAGATGCGTCTGCAGCAATTTTCTCTTGTAACAGCCGTTCATCTTCCAGCAGCAGTTCATGCTTATTCATAGTCAGTTTCCAGCCGCTTTAAGCAGGCTGTGCAGCAACGGCACAAGATCGGTGGCGGCCATTGCCTTTGACACATAACCATCGGCACCGGCAAGCCGTCCACGTTCACGGTATTCAAGGCTGTCATACAGCGACAGGATAATGACGAGTGGAGGATTGGGCTGAGCCTTGATATGCTGTGTCACTTGAAACCCGTTCATGCCAGGCATCGCCAGATCCACTACCACGACATCGGGTTTTTGTTCGGCCACTAATGCCAGACAGCCTGCGCCGTGGGCGGCACAACCGACCACCTGCAGCCACTTATGTTCGGAAAGCAGTAGGCTGGTGTTTTGCAGAAAAAACGCATTATCGTCGACCAGGATCAGTCGGGCCTGTCCAGTTAGATTGGCTGTATTCATCCAGATTCCAATATTTTTGAAGGGCGCAAGTGTGCGTGCACTGCGCTGCCGGTGCTATCCGGGTATGGTGGAAACTACTCTCAGGGAATCCCTGATTTTGGGTGTTCCATGCCGGATCCGCACTTAGTTATGAGGAGAAACCAGGCCTTTGCTGATGGCGAAACGCGTAAGACCCGCAACATCGCGGATGTTTAACCGCTCCATAATTTGGGCTCGATGAGTTTCGATAGTCTTGACACTCAAATGTAACAAAGCGGCGATTTCCCGGGTGGAATGACCTTCGGCAATCAGTTGCAGAACTTCCCGCTGTCGCGTGCTCAAGAGCCGGAGACCGGTGGCACCACCGCTGAGGTAGCCATCAACCACCTGGCGAGAGATGGCAGGGCTCAGATATATTTCACCGCGCGCCACGGTCGCCAGTGCCGCCGCAAGTTCTCCTGTGGCTGCATCCTTGATAAGGTATCCAGCGACGCCGGCGCGAATGGCTTGGGCTACATATTCCTCACTAACATGCATGGATAAAATGATGACTTTCACGCTTGCCGCTTCAGTGTGGATGCGTGCTGCGGCCTCGATGCCGTTCAAGCCCTGCATGGCGATATCCATGATCACGATATCGGGGCTAAGCGTGCGCACAAGACGCAGTGCTTCGCGGCCATCGCCCGCCTCGCCCACAACCTGCATACCGGGCAATTGCCCAATAAGTGCAACCAATCCGGCACGCATCAGCTGGTGATCGTCAGCTACGAGGATATGGATTGGCTCATTCATGTCATCGTCTTAGCCGGTACGGTAAAGCGAGCAGAAACTTCTGTGCCGTGTTTCGGTACTGAATGTATAGCAATCTCACCGCCTGTGAGCCGCACCCGCTCTTCCATCGCTAGCAACCCCAGGCTGTTTCCTTGTACGGCATGTGCTCGAGCAGCCGCTACATCAAAACCGGCACCGTCATCCTTTACCACCATTTCCAATGTATTCCCAGACTGACACAGAGTTATCTCAACGACACGCGCTTTGGCATGGCGAAGTACATTGGTAAGCGCTCCTTGCAGTACGCGGAAACAAGCAGTCTCTATATGTGGCGCAAAACGCATCAGGTCGTCCGGCATATCCGCTTCAATAGTGACGCCGCTGTTACGCGACTGTTCGCGGGCATACCAGCGCACCGCCGCAGCCAAGCCCAAGTCGTCCAGGACTGATGGCCGTAAGTTGAGCGACAACTCCCGGATCTGAGCCGACAACTGTGAGAGCGTAGCCAGTATCTGCTGCATGCTTTCGCGACCCGCAGTCGTACCAGCCTCATTCTGAAGACGGCTGAGCATAAACTGCATGGCAGTGAGCGAGGCCCCAACCTCGTCGTGCAGCTCGCGTGCAATGTTACGTCGCTCCTCCTCTTGGGCTTGTGTCAAGCGCAGCGATAGGGATTTCAACTCTGCTGAGTATTCCTGCAAGCGCTGAGTTGTTTCAACTCGCTCGTGAATATCGCGTACGATACCTTGGATATCGCCATTGGCAAGACGCTGGGTATTTACCTCGACGGGTACTACTCCACCTTTTTTCTGTCGCAGACGGCTTTCTCTGAGCGGGTTTTGACCTGCATTTGATCGCCGCACCTGCTTTAGCATCTCCGCATCATCAATATCTGCGAGGTCGAAGACGGTCATGTGCAAGAGCTCGTCACGGCTGTAGCCCGTAAGCTCGCAAAGTGCACTGTTGACGAACAGCAGCTCGCCAGTCTCGCGGCGCAGAAAGATGCCGTCTTGTGCCTGCTCTACCAGATCCTGATAATGCCGTTGGCTTTCCTTCAGGGCACGTTCGGCCGCAACGCGCGCACTGATGTTCACGCCCATCCCCGCCAGCACTGTTTCACCTTGCCATTCGAAGCATCGTCCAGTGACATAGTAGGGAATGCGTCGGCCATCACGCGTTTGCATCTCCACCTCGGCATCCGCGTGGCCTTGAGTGAAAGCCTCGGCAAAGCGTTCTACGATCATGGCACGTTGTTCGGGGACGATGAGCGATCCTAATGGTAGATGAATTTGTTCATCAGCTCCGTAACCTGATATTTTTTCAAAAGTGTCATTCCACAAGAGTTTTTGACCCTTCCGATCAAACACATAAAAAACGCCCGGCAAACTATTGATGGCTTGCCTGATGAAATTGCGTTCGTCAGCAAGCTGCTGCCGCGTTTCGACGCGTTCGCTAATCTCATGGCCGGTGATTTGGATCTTGCCGTTCTTAAGCGATTTGGCGATTGTCTTTATCAGGAACCTATGGCCATCGCGATGTTGTATCCGAACCTGAGAGTGCGCGAGCTGACCACTTACAGTCAACCGCGAACAATCAGTGATGTCTGCTTCCTTTGATTCCAGAAGCTGACTGAAGTGCATGGTTAGCAGCTCGTCGCGGGTATAACCGCTCATACGGCAAAAGGCCCGGTCGACAGATACGATTTTACCGTCCGGTTGCTGCACCACGATGCCAGCCATTGCCTTCGCCACCAGCCAGTCACGCATGCTTTTGCGCGAAGGGAATTTCATTCCATGTTCCCCTGCCGTCCTTAACAAATAGATTCTTGGGTTTCCTTCACGCTTTGAGCATAACTCAAAGGGAGCAGTGTGCACTTAACACCTTGAAACATATGGGTAAATAATCCATGAATGTGCTGGTTCGATGCCCGCGGACATGTAATTGTCAATCACTGCCGAGTGGAGTCTGGTGAATGCTGCGAGGATAGCCTTGTCGGCTGTGTTACCACGTTCACTTAGTGTGCCTGTGGCTAGACGGAGCACTCTCTGATTCTGAACCAATGGCGGTAGAGAGAACTTTTCAATGTCGGCTTCCGGAAGTCTGACTCTTCAAGGCTGCTTCTTTCACCGCATCCGCCACCGCCGTGTGCACCGATTTTTCCAGCACGTGTGGCAATAATTCGTCGGGTGGCGCCAGTTCCGCGAGCTTTTCAGCGGCGGCAAGATACATTTCGTCGGTGAAGCGTTTAGCGCGCGCATCCAGCGCACCCCGAAACAAGGCGGGAAACCCCAAAGCATTGTTTACACTGCGGCCATCGGTGGCGAAGGCCGCCCCATGTTCCAGGGCGAGACGCGGTTCGATCTCCGCTTCCGGATTCGAGAGCGCGAAGATGAGCTGTCCCTTGTGCACCATCTCTGGCTTGATGAGTCCTTTGACGCCGGTGGTGGCGATGACAATATCGGATTTTTGCATTACTTCTTCCAGACTTGCGCATTTACCACCCATTCGTTCCAGGCGCGCGAGCGCTTCCTCACGCAAGTCGGCACCCAGTACCTGTTTCACGCCGTAGTGCAGCAGCAGTTGCGCGATGCCGATACCTGCCGCGCCCAGGCCGATCTGGCCGATGGCCGAGCTTTTGAGATCCCGGTTCATGCGCCGGGTAGCGGTGAGTAACGCCGCCAGGGTTACCACTGCAGTGCCGTGCTGGTCATCCTGCATCACTGGTTTATCGAGTTTCTTTATCAGTGTCTCTTCGATCTCGAAGCACGCGGGTGCAGCAATGTCCTCCAGATGAATCGCTCCGAATGAAGATTCTATGGCCAGAATTGCGGCGATGATTTTTTTCGGGTCGCTGTCATTCATCAAGATGGGCACTCCGGAAATACCCACGAACTTGGCATAAATCATGGCTTTGCCTTCCATGACTGGCAGGCCAGGAATGGCGCCGATGTCACCGAGACCAAGGATGGCGGTGCCGTTGGTGATGATGCCAACGGTGTTGCCTAAGTTGGTGTAGTCCCAGACTTTTTCTGGTTCTTTCTGGATCGCGAGACACACACGCGCCACGCCGGGCGTGTACAGATCACGTAACTGCTGGATGGAATCCAGCGGAACTTTGGAAATGGTTTCGATCTTGCCACCGCGGTGGCGGTCGAACACCCGGTCGGAACGCCCCAGCAATTTCCCGTAAGGTAGTTTTGCGAGGCGCTCGTACAGCAGTTTGCCGCCGGTCTCGTCCATTTCCACGGTGATTTCCCAGATACTCTGGTCCTGGGCGCGGCGCACGAGCGTGATATGATCAATCATGACGCCGCATTCGCCGATGGCGGTGAGGATGCGGCCCAGATTGCCGGGCCGGTGCTGGGATTCAATGACGAGGATTTCTGGAATTTGCATCGGATTCTCGCGTTTTATGCAGGACTTATTTTACGTCAGCTGTTCAGAGCTTCCTGCGATAGCAAGGGCGTGAATGACTAAAGCCCACTTAAAAATATAATGACATCAAACTTGTTCCCTTCTCCCACCGGGAAAGGGAAGTATCTTCAAGATGCCTTTAGCAGCTGGTTTTAACCGCGCACGCGGCGCAGGTGCGGTTTGCCGGGTTTGAAGGTTTTGATTTTCTGGCCCAGGGATAAGGCCAGGCCGTCGCTGAACGCCTGCATGGCGTGCTCCGGTTCACCCAGGGATTTGAGCAGTTTGCCCAGTTCCTCGTAGGCTTCCGGCCGGCCGCCCAGTACGATGCTGGATTCCAGATAACTGCGCGCCTTGCCCCAGAGTTTCGCCACCACACACAAGCGCCCGGCGGTGAGCAGCAGCGCCGCGCTTTCGCCCTTGTCCGCGAGCCAGCCTTCCACCCGCGCCAATTGCCGGATGGGATCTTCGGCGCGCGTCTGGCCATAGAGCGCCACCAGTTCCTCGTCCCAATCGGCTTTGAGCGCATCGCGAGCGATGCTCTCCGCACTCCGGTATTCGCCGAATTTGATCAAGGCCTGAACATAAGCACGCACCACGTCGATATTGTTGCGCACGCGGCGCGGCATTTCGCTCCACATTACGCTCGCCTGGGCGCCGGATTTAGCATCCAGGCGCACCAACAGCGCGCACACCGCACGGATTTCCAGACGGTCAATCTCAACCCGCGGCATGGCCCGGGCTTCCCGCAGTTTCGGAATCAACGCCCGCAACGGCATCCAGTCGCCGAGCTTCTTGTAGAGCTGCGCCAGCAGTTTCAGGCCATAGGCATGGTCGGGATCAAGTTCCTGCAAATGCCGCAGTGTGGCCAGGGCATGTTCGTACTGACGATGGGCAATCTGCAATTCTGCCTGCGTTAGCAGTACCGCAAACTGCGCTGCCGGTACCTGTTCATAGGCGCGCCGCAGATAGGTGTCGCGGCGCTCGTGAGCGCCTTGCATCTGCGCGGCGCGGGCCGCGGCTATGTAGGTAATGAGCGGCACCTTGCTGTCGGCCGCATGGCGCATGAGATTGCGCTCGCTGTCGGACCAGCGGCCCTCAGCCAGATCAATGAGGCCTTGGATGGAAGAGCGGCGCGAACGCAGTTCCCGGCGCCGCTCCAGCGCTTCGCGCACCCGCCGCGGGAAAGTCCACAACCTCAACACCAGCGTGGTGAGCAGGTACAAACCGAAGAACACGACCAATATCAGCACCGCCAGCGTGCCGAGTGACATCTCCACGCTGGTGCGATGCCAGGCCAGCAGCGTGTAACCGTTGTCCACATGCAGAGCGCCGGCGATGATTACCGCCGCCAACAGCGTCAGCAGCAGGTAGAACGCATATTTCATGGTGCGGTGTTCCGCGGCGGTTCCAGCCGCCTGAGCAGCGTGAGCGAAGCGGAGATATCCGGCAGCGGTGGGGCGATCTGCTGTTGTTGCATCTGCGCGAGCTGACTGATTGCCGTCCTCACGCCGCTGTCCCGGGTGTTGAAATAGGTCTCAAGCCAGTCGCGTGCCATATGCGCGCTGCTCTGGAAGGCAGCGTTGTCCCGTTCCAAGAGTGCCGCGCGCGCCGCATCTAGGCGCAGTTGCAGGTTCTGGCGCAGGAAATATTCCTCCTGGGGTGCCAGCAATGGTTCGATGGGTGTATCGCGATGACGCACCGTGAAGATGTCTCTGGTGATCCGGTCCAATCCCGCCTTGAAACGCTGCCACAGGGTCTGGGAATCGTTGTCGGAGGGACCGACCTGAGCGCCGGGCACATACTGATTTGGCGCTACGCGCTTCAGAGGAAACCTGGCCACGGCACTGCTCAAGCTGGCGAGCATCGCGGACATTCCCGTTACATCCGGCTGGGGCACGGCGCGCAGCGCGGTCTCATCCCTGGCGATCTGCTGGCGCACCGGGATGAGGCGCGGATCGGAGAGCAGTTTCAAACGCTCATCAGCGGCGGCGAGCGCCTTCAGCGCCAGCGCCGGGTCGGCGTTGAGTTGTATCTGGTCGTTCGCGGCCATGAGCAAGGTTGCCGCTTCCGCCTTGACCCAGGCATCGCGGCCTTGTTCCGAACGGCGGCGCAGATCCGTAAGCGCCGCATCCATGCTGTCCAGCCGGTCACCGAAACTCTTGAGGTTTTCCTGGGTGGCAGCGATCTCGTTGTTCAGCTCGCTCTTCGATGCCACCGATTGCGTAAGAGCATCCAGCCGCTGGTTCATGGCTTGCAGGTCGGCATCGAGCCGGGCCGTGCGGATTTCCTGGGATTTGCTGAAGTTGACCCAGCCTGCAATCACCAGAATCAGCGCCACGATGGCCAGCACCAGTGCCAGCCAGCCGGGCCAATGCAGGTGACGGGCCGGAATCGGCGCGGCGAGTTTCATCAGGCTCTTGCCGGTGGTGCCGGTTTCATGTGGTTCAGGCGCGTCGCTCATGGTCTCTCCTGTTCTTGCGTTGTTCGCGTCCCTGGCGCGTCCACCAGTTCACCAGGGCGCGCACCAGCGCATGGTCGCTGGCATCGGCGGCGATCACCGGCCGGCGGCGTACACCCAGAGCACCCGCCAGTTTAATCACGCGCGCGCTGGATACCAGAAGCTGTGCCGAGCGCAGATACGGCGTGAGTGCCGGACTCAACATACGATCCAGATTTAACAAGGCCTCGCGGCTGGTGACCGCGATGGCGTCGACTTTGCCATGCCGGAACCAGGTGTTAAGTTCACCGTGGTCAAGGCGCGGTACCGCACGGCGATAGACTTCGGCGTAATCCACATTTGCGCCGCGTTCCTCCAGCGTCTCGGCCAGCAACTCGCGGCCTCCCTGGCCGCGCACGATGAGGATGCGTTTCTTGTCCACCGCATTCAACGCCTTGAGTTTCAGCAAGGCTTCGCTGTTGGCGCCGTCTCGCGGCAGTATGTCCGGTTTGCGACCATGGGCGGTGAGCGTGCGCGCCGTACCCGGGCCGATGGCAGCCAGCTTGAGTTTCGGTGGCAGGGAGCCGAAATCCATGTAGTCCGCGGCGTAATCCACGGCATTTGGGCTGATGAAGATGGCGTAATGATAGCGGTCGAGCCGCCTGATACAGGCATCCAGTTCCGCCGAACGCGATACCGGCAGGATTTCGGTGGTGGGAAAATGCAGCACGTCGGCGCCTTTGGTTTCCAGGCGTGTCTTGAGAGCTTCACCCTGATGCATGGGCCGGGTGATGACGACACCCATGTCCCTGAGTGGTTTGGGAGCGGCCACAGTTACCGGTCCGTTACCTGGCGCAGCACGTCCGCGGCACCCCTCGTCAACATGTCGTCCGCAAGCCGGTCGCCGAGCTGCTCGGCGTGTGCGCTCGGACCGCTGATTTCACCATCTATCAAACGACTGCCGTCCGGCGTACCCACACGGCCGCGCAGGTAGAGTGTGTCCGCATTCAATTCTGCGTAGCCCGCTACCGGCAGGTTACAACTGCCGGACAGGCCGCGGTTCAAGGCCCGTTCCGCCAACGTGCGCTGCCAGGTGGGCGCGTGGTTGAGTTGTGTGAGCAAGCTCAGGGTCTCCTTGTCGCCGGCCCGGCACTCGATGCCGATCGTGCCCTGTGCGATGGCCGGCAGGCTCACGCGCACATCGAGCACGGCGGTGATTTTGTGCGCAAGTGCGAGCCGCTTCAATCCCGCCACCGCCAGGATCAAGGCATCGTACTCGCCGGCCTCCAGTTTATTGACACGGGTGTCCACGTTGCCGCGCAAGGGCAAGAGCTTCAGGTCCGGGCGCTGGTGCAACAATTGGCACTGGCGGCGCAAACTGGAGCTGCCCACCCGGGCTCCTGGCGGCAGTGCCACGAAGGACGGCCAAGCAGTGGCGATGAAGGCATCCCGCGGATCCTCCCGTTCCAGCACCGCGGCGATCACGAATTCCTCCGGCAACTGCACCGGCACGTCCTTCATGGAATGTACCGCCAGATCGGCGCGGTTTTCGGCCAAGGCCGTCTCCAGCTCCTTCACGAACAGGCCCTTGCCACCCGCGAGCGCCAGGGAATCCTGCAGGTTGCGGTCGCCCTGGGTGGTGAGCGCTACCAACTCCACCGGCCGGGCCGCAAACGCGCGCAGGTGTACGGCCACATGCTGGGCCTGCCAGAGAGCCAACGCGCTCTTGCGGGTGGCGATGCGGAGAGGTTGGGGATTCATCAGCGAAGTGATGGTGACAGAAGGCCAATCGTAGCAGGAATGTCAGGGTTTACCGCGCAGCCGCGCGCGTACGTCTGACACCAGACGCCGGCTCACTTCCACTGGTTCGCTGCGGCCGTGCAGACGGATCAAGAAACGGCCGTCGTCGCTCTTACCCAGGCTCTGTATATGTGCAAGCGCCACCAGCGCATTGCGGTGCACGCGGATGAAGCTCTCGGAAAATTCGTTTTCCAGATCCTTGAGAGCTTCGTCAATGAGCAGTTCGCCTTCGGTGTGATAGGCGGTCACGTATTTCTGATCGGCGATGAAGCATTGGACATGGTCCACCGGCACTACGTGCAAGCGGTCGCGCAAACGTGCGCAGATGTGTCGCCGTATCGCACGCGGCGCTTGGGCTGCCAAGTGTGTGAGCTGCACACGGTTGAGATGGCCGGCATTGGCGAGCGCTGCCGCAAGCCGTTCCTGACGCACCGGTTTCAGCAGATAGGCGATGGCATGGGTATCGAAGGCTTCCAATGCGAATTCATCGTAAGCGGTGGTGAAGATCACGGCCGGGGGATTGTCAAGGCCGGCCAGGTGACGCGCCGTTTCCAGGCCGTCCATCACTGGCATGCGGATATCCAGCAACAGCACATCCGGTTGAGTCGCCTCCCAAACCTGCAAGGCCTCGCGGCCGTTGGCGGCCTCGCCGGTGATTTTGCAACCGGGGATGTCAGACAGCAGTTCCTTGAGCCGTGCCCGTGCCGGCAACTCGTCGTCTACGACCATGACTTTCATGCAGCGTGGTCCACGTAGGGGAAGCGCAAGTGTACGCGATACAAGCCGTCGTCGGTCTTGATGTTCAAGGTGGCACGGTCCGGCCACGCCAGCACCAGACGCTGACGTACATTGTCCAGCGCCATCTGGTTGCCGCGCCGCCGCGGTGCGCCCTCCGGTGGCAGCGGATTGCTGATCTCGATACTGAGGCTGTCACCATCGTAGATACCGCGCACGTCTACCGTGCCGCCATGAGGCTGCGGCTCGATGCCGTGATAAATCGCGTTTTCCAGTAGGGGTTGCAGCATCAGTTGCGGCACATAGGCGTCCGTCGGCAAAGCATCGATCTGCCAGTTGACTTTGAGGCGGTCGCCCAGACGCAACTCCTCGATGCGTTGGTACTGACGTGTGATCGCGAGCTCATTGGCAAGCGAGACCATCGGATTGGTCTGTTTGAGGCTGGCGCGGAACAAGTCGGCCAGATCCTCGATGGTGCGAACCGCCATATCCGGCGTGCTGTGGATGAGCGAGGCAATCGTATTCATGCTGTTGAACAGAAAATGCGGCCGGATGCGCGACTGCAGAACTTCGATGCGCGCACGCGACTCGCGCTGCAGATTGCGTTTCCATTGATATTGCAAGTAGAAATAGCGCAACACCAGGATGCTCACAATGGTGCATATGATGAGGTTGCGCAGCAGGAAGCCAATATGGCTCAAGGGGAAGAATCCCTGGCCGACACCGGTGTAGGTGGACAGGTCGTAAGCGATTTCGCTGAGCACGCCGGTGATGACAAGCAGCAACACGAAGCTGACGACGGCAGCATGACGCAAAGACATGCGTGCCAGCGGTTTGCGCGCGGCGCATAGCACCCCGGCGCTGGTCAAGCCGATCCATTGGAGGAACAACGAGATACGCGCCAGGTCCAGCCACAGGACGACACCTTCACCCGGCAAATGACGCGCGATCACCAGCACGAAAGCGGTAAGCTCGGCGATGAGGATTACCACCAGCACTACGGGACCGGAACAGAAGTCCGGCAGGAAAAAATCCTCAGACGCAGGCCTGGACGAGACAGTATCGGTCATGCGTATCAGTGTCGCATGTCCGGGTGAAACTTCAAGGTGCCTGGAGTTTTCCGGCAAACAGCGCGTGTTTGAGGCGGAACAGTGAGGAAATATCCTCGTTGCCGTGACCGGTTTCCATGAGACGCCGGTAGTGCAACTGCGTCATCTCCACCAGCGGTAGTTGTACGCCTTGGGCGGCAGCCATCTGCCGGACGATCTGCAGGTCTTTGTTATGCAGTGCCACCTTGAAGCCGAGCGGGTATTGGCCGCGCACCATGCTTGGGCCGCGGTGACTCAGGAACCAGGAGCCGGCCGCACCGCTGCCCACAACCTCAATGACTTGATCCAGCGGCAGACCCTGGGCTTCGGCGAATGCCAGCGCCTCCGTGACTGCCTGGGCGATGCCCGCCACGGCGATTTGATTCACCGCCTTGGTGGCCTGGCCGGCGCCCACCGGGCCCATGCGCACCACATGCTTGCCGAAAACCTGCAATATCGGTTGCGCACGTTCGAATGGTTTTTCCTCCGCGCCGCACATGATGGCGAGCGTGCCGTGTTTCGCGCCTTCTGTGCCGCCGGACACGGGGCAGTCCAGGAAATCCACACTGTGTTTTGCCAGCGCTTGTGCGGCCTGCCGGGCCGTGTCGGTACTGACGGTAGAACAATCAATCACCAGCGCGCCTGTTCTGAGATTTCCGGCCAGTGCGTTAACTACATCCAGCACGTCCTGATCTGCGGAAACGCAGATCACCACTGCGTTGCAGTGTGCAGCCAGCTCAGCGATATTCTTCGCCGCGATGCAACCGGTTTCTTTCGACAGTGCTTCGGTTTTTGAATAAGTACGGTTGTATGCCGCAGTGAGCAATCCCGCCTTGTGCAGATTGATCGCCATAGGATAGCCCATTGCGCCGAGACCAATGCAGCCGGTTTTGAGCGTGTCTGTCATTACGCATGTCCTTGATAATCGCGACTATGTCGTGCGGTAAAACACGGAACCTTATGCCCTTGCAGCCATCGTTTGGTTCATACCGATACCGCGTAACTGCCGGCTGTTGAGACAGGCTAGTGCGATCACAGTCAATATCAACCCGGCACCGGCAAATAACTCCGGTAATGAAATCACCTTCAGCAACGCGCCAGCAACCGCGGCGGATACCGGGCCCAGGCCCATGAAGGTGAACAGCAAAATGCTCATGGTGCGCCCCATCATTTCCTGGGGCACCCGCTGTTGTATCCAGGTAAAGATGGCGATTTGCACGATGCCCGTCAGCAGCCCGGCGCAGACCAGCAACACCGCGCCGGTGGCGGTGTTATGCACGAGTGTCAGGCCGGCGATTACCAGGCCGGAAAGACCATCAAAGCACAACACCATGATGCCCAGCCGACCGCGCATCAGGCGGGTACCGAAGCCCGAGAGGAAGCTGCCGGTGAACATGCCGACGCCATTAGCGGTCATGAGAATCCCGAGCGACGCGGCGCCCAGATCGAGGCGTGTATCCGCCAACACCGGCAGGCCCACCTGGATTGGCCCACCCACGAACACCGAGACACAGGCGGCATAGAGTACGAAGGCACGCAGCGGCAGGTCGGCCCATACGCTGCGAATACCGGCCAGCACGCTGGCCAGCATTCCGCCAACGATTTTGGCCGGATGCGAGTCGCTGTGGATGCGGACCATGAGCAGCGAGGCCAGTGAGAACAGGAAGCTCAGCGCATCAATGCTGAACGCCAAACCCATGCCGCGCGCATCTGTGAGGCTTTGAGAGGACGCGCTGTGGGCGCCCAAGCTGATGACGAGTCCGGCCAGCACCGGACCGACGATCATTGAGAGCTGGCGCATGCCCATGAACAACGCATTGGCGGTGCGCAACTGCGATGATTCCACCACTTGCGGCAGAATGGCCGTGCCTGCGGGGTAGGCAAAGGCAGTGGACAAACCGATGCCAAGCGCCAGCAGGTAAATCATCCACATGTGGATGGCGCCGGTCAGCACCAGCACCGCGAGTATGGCGATGCACGCGGCGTTGACGGTGCGCGCGCCCAGCAATACTTGCCGTGGAGACATCCGGTCCACCACTGCGCCGCCGATGAGCATGAAGGTGGCGCGCGGGAACGCCATGACCGCGAGTACGATCCCCAGTGCTGCGGGATTGCCAGTCAGTTTCAGTACCAGCCAGGGCAACGCTACTAGGGTAAATTGATCGCCCAGTGCCGAAACCGAGCTGCCAACAAACAGCAGGCTGAAATTCCGGTTGGCGAAAATGGGTGTACGCGGCTGGTTTTGCGACTTCATCCCCACACGCCTCACTTCTCCAAATATGTATAACCCTTCAGGCCTTCTTCCAGTTCCTTCAGGTACTGTGCGCGCTGATAGGGATCCAGCGCGGTGGCGGCGTCAATCTTGCCGTGGTAGCGCAGCACCAGGTCACTGGGCTCGAAGTGCACATAGCGCAGCACTTCCTCCACAGTGTCGCCCTGTTCCGGCTTCACCAGCCGGTAGCCGTTTTCCGCGTCAAGCTCCACATTAACCGAATCGGTGTCACCGAACAGGTTGTGCATGTCGCCGAGGATTTCTTGGTAGGCGCCCACCATGAAGAATCCCAGGTAATAAGGTTCACCGTTGCGCATGGGGTGCACGGGCATGGTGGCTTCCAGTTCTTCCTCGTCCACGTACTGGTCAATGCGGCCGTCGGAATCGCAGGTGAGGTCCTGCAGCACCGCGCGGCGCGTGAGCGGTTCTTCCAGGCGATGCACCGGCATGATCGGGAACACTTGATCTATGGCCCATACATCCGGTACCGACTGGAACACGCTCATGTTGCAAAAAAATTTGTCGGCGAGTTTTTCGTCTATCTCGAAGATGGTGTCGGAATTTGCACGACTCGTGGGTTTCAGACCATCGCGCACCTTGCGGCAAATGGCATGGTAGATTTGCTCGGCGCGTGCACGTTGTTCCAGCGTCAGCACACCGTGGATGTACATGGACTGGGCCTCGCTATACCAGTAAAGCGCATCCTGATATACCTCCAGCAGGGAACGGCCGTCGGTGTTTTCGTAGTCCTCCCACAGGTCCGTGAGGATTTGCGGATCTTCGGGATCCGGCGGCGCCAGCGGTTTGTCGGAGATGGATTCCAGGTCCACCACTTCCGTCACTAGCACTGCGTGATGGGCGGTGATGGCGCGGCCTGATTCGGTAATGATGCCGGGGTGTGGCAGTTCATATTCCTCACAGATTTCCCACAGCGAACGCACGATGGTGTTGGCGTACTGTTCCATGCTGTAGTTCATGGAACAGGAGCTGCGCGAGCGGGTGCCTTCGTAGTCCACGCCGAGACCGCCGCCCACGTCCATGACGCGCACGCCGACGCCCAGTTCCGCGAGCTCCGCGAAGCAACGCCCGGCTTCCAGCATGCCGCGCTGCACGTCACGGATATTGGCGATCTGGGAACCCAAGTGAAAATGCAGGAGTTGCAGATAATTGAGCACACCCGCGCCGCGCAGCCGCTCCACGGCTTCCAGAATCTGCACCGCCGACAGGCCGAACTTGGATTTTTCGCCGCCGGTGTGCTCCCATTTGCCGCGCCCGGTGCTGGTCAGGCGCACGCGCACACCGAGCGCCGGTTTCACGCCCATTTCTGCGGCTTCCTTGAGCACCAGGTCCAACTCGTTCAGCTTCTCGATGACGATATAGACCTTGTGGCCCAGTTGCTGGCCGATGAGGGCAAGTCGCAGGTATTCCCGGTCCTTGTAGCCGTTGCAGACGATGGTGGCGCCAGCCGGCGCCAGGGCCAGTACCGCCAGAAGTTCCGGCTTGCTACCCGCTTCGAGGCCCACGCGGCCCTCGCCGTGCTTGAGGATATCTTCCACCACCGCGCGCTGCTGGTTCACCTTGATGGGATACACGGCGGTGTAACTGGCCTTGTACTCGTGGTAACTCATGGCGGCCGCAAAGGCGCCGCACAGCCGGTCTACCCGATCGCGCAGGATATCGCCGAAACGGAACAGCACCGGCAGGTTGAGGCTTGATCGGCTTACCTCGGTGGCAAGGCGGAACAGGTCCACGCAGCCGTCCTCTCGATGTCGCGTGGGGAACACCACCAGGTGGCCATCGTTGTTGATGTCGAAATAACCATCACCCCAGCGCAGCACATTGAATATCTCGCGGGCGTCCTGAATGGGTTGGCTGCTCATGCTGTCGGGGTTCCGCAGGTTGGGAGAAAAACGGCGCAAGAGTACGGCAAGCGCCTTCAATATAAAAGAGGTTTTATGGTTCCCCGATTTCGGCGGCTTGGGCCTTACCGCCGTCTCTATATCGTTGTTTATTCAAACAGGCGCGTTCTGGGCATTTCGGCAGAGTCACGTCTTATATTTCAGCCGCCACCGCAGGCTTTGTTGACCTGTTCCTGGGCCTGCTGGCGGAATTTTACCAGGTCATCGCCGGTGTAATAGGTGGGGTTGGCGCTGTTACCGTTGGTGATGACCCGGTGCGCTTCCATGTATTGCTGCAGTTGCTTGCGCGCGGTTTCGCAGGCCTGTTGTTGCTGGGATCTCTTCTCGGCTTCTTGCTGGGCTTTGGCAGCGGCTTTCTGTTGCGCGGCATCGGTAGCGTTCACGGTCTTTACCAGCTCCTGTTGTTGTTTGACGCTGGTGGGATCCGGCGGCGGCGGTTCCACGTTCACGAGTTGTGCTTTGGTGACGGCATTGGGCGGCGGCGTCTGGGAATAATGCACATTGCCCTGGGCATCCACCCAGCGGTACACCTCCTGGGCCTGGGCCGTCATGAGCGCCAGGGCAGCGGCCAAACACAAGGTCAGCAGCAGTGTTTTGGTATTCATGGCGACGACGCGTGCGGCGTGCACGCCTCGGTGACAGCATTTTTGGCCTGAATGACGGCCATATCCTGTTGCTGCTTGGGAAGGTGCTGTTTTTCACCAGCCTGATCCACGGTGTAGAGATAGGAAGCCCCCAGGTATTTGAGCAGAGTCTCGCGTGCGGATTTGCAGGCGGCCGAGTCGCCGGGCGTGATGGTCGTAAGCGCCTGATTCGTCTTGGCTGATGATGCGGCTGATGGAGCGCTGCTCGCGGTGGGTGCCTGAGTGTTTGCGTTGTCCACAATGTTTAAGGCCTGGGCGTTCGGACTCTGGGGCACAGTGCTGTAATGCACGTTGCCGTTCTTGTCCACCCATTTATAGATGGTCCCGTCCGCCAGCACAGCGCTCATAACCAGCGTGGCCAGCAGCATGACAAGGATGCGTTTATACATGGTTCACCTCACAAGGCTTGCGCGTCCGTTTCACCGGTGCGGATGCGAATGGCCTGTTCCAGCTCGTAGACAAAAATCTTGCCGTCGCCGATCTTACCGGTCTTGGCGGCGTGGGTGATGGCTTCGATGACCCGATCCAGAAGATCGTCCGGCACCGCCAGTTCGATTTTCACCTTGGGCAGGAAATCCACCACGTATTCAGCGCCACGGTAGAGTTCGGTATGGCCCTTCTGGCGGCCGAAGCCCTTGACCTCCGTGACCGTGATGCCCTGCACGCCGATGTCCGAGAGCGCCTCGCGTACGTCGTCGAGCCGGAAGGGTTTGATTACGGCGGCCACCATTTTCATGAACTAAAATCCTTGAATCGAGGGGGTTCGTCCCGGCAAAGTCTAGCACCGGTTGGGCCCAGGCCGGGCGGGATATATACTGATCGCCGGTTTAAGGACTGGTGGTGGGTGCATGGCACTGGATCCCAAGATTCTGGACGATCTGGCGAAAAAGCTCGCGGATAGCATACCCCCGGCTTTGCGTGACCTGAAAGCCGACGCGGAACGCAATTTCCGGGCCGTGCTGCAAAGCGTGTTTGTCAAAATGGACCTGGTCACCCGCGAGGAATTCGATGTGCAGGCGGCAGTGCTGGGCCGCACTCGCGAGCGTCTGGAGGAATTGGCCGAACGCCTCAAGGAACTTGAGAGCGAGCTTGAAGGCCGCAGCGACCGCGCGCACAAGAAGAAATAGCGCCAAATCAGATCGCGTTTTACCGCCACCAGGGAAGGAGAGAGCGGGTATGCTTGCAAAGATTTTCAGCCGTGCTCAGGCCGGCATTGACGCGCCGGAAGTTACGGTCGAGGCGCATCTCTCTAACGGTCTGCCGAGTTTCGCCATCGTGGGCCTGCCGGAAGCAGCGGTGCGCGAGAGCCGCGACCGGGTGCGTAGCGCACTCATCAATTCACGTTTCGATTTTCCCGCCCGTCGCATTACCGTCAATCTGGCGCCGGCCGATCTTCCCAAGGAAGGCGGCCGTTTCGATTTGCCCATTGCGCTTGGCATTCTTGCCGCTTCCAGCCAGATTCCCGTGGAAGTTTTGCGCAACCTCGAATTTCTCGGCGAGTTGTCATTGTCCGGCGAATTGAAGCCGGTGCGCGGCGCTTTGCCGGCGGCGCTCAAGACGCGTTCTGCTGGCCGCAGCCTGCTGCTGCCCTGCGACAACGCCGACGAGGCGGCGTTGGTATCCGGCGTCAGCATATTCGGCGCGCGCCATCTGCTGGACGTGTGCGCGCACTTGACCGGCGCGCAACAGCTCACACCCCGCGTTTCTACACTCGCGGACAGCGCACCGTGTTACGAGGATCTGGCGGATGTGCGCGGCCAGCATCAGGCGAAACGCGCGCTGGAGATCGCCGCTGCCGGCGGTCACTCGCTGCTGTTCATCGGGCCTCCCGGCACCGGCAAATCCATGCTGGCTTCGCGCCTGCCCGGAGTTCTGCCACCCATGACCGAAGAGGAGGCGTTGCAAACCGCCGCCGTTGCGTCCATCAGCGACACGGGTTTCAGCGCTGCGCTGTGGCGCCAGCGGCCATATCGCGCACCGCATCACACCGCGTCCGGCGTGGCGCTCGTGGGCGGCGGTTCCTATCCGCGCCCCGGCGAGATATCCCTCGCCCACCACGGCGTGCTGTTTCTAGACGAACTGCCGGAGTTTGACCGGCATGTTCTCGAAGTGCTGCGCGAGCCGCTCGAAACCGGCCAGATCGTGGTATCGCGTGCCGCGCGCCAGGCGGAATTTCCGGCGCGTTTCCAGTTGATCGCTGCCATGAACCCCTGTCCATGCGGCTATCTCGGCGATGCCTCGGGCCGCTGTAATTGCACACTGGAACAAGTGCAGCGTTATCGCGCACGCATCTCGGGGCCGCTCTTGGACCGCATTGATTTGCACGTGGATGTACCGCGTCCGCCGCGGGAAGCGCTGCGGCCCGACACCCTGGCGGACGGCGAGCCGAGCAAGGTGATCGCCGCGCGCGTGGCGGCGGCGCGCAACCGGCAATTGGCCCGCAGCGGCAAACCCAACGGCCGTTTGACACCACGCGAAGTGGGGCACACTTGTGCACCTGGCGGCGCGGCGCTGGAATTGCTGGAGACGGCAGCGGAACGTTTCGGGTTTTCTGCGCGCGCCTACCACCGCATCCTCAAAACCGCGCGTACCATCGCAGATCTCGCCGCCAGTGAAGCAGTTGAAAGTGCGCACATCGCCGAGGCCATTGGTTATCGTTTGCTGGACCGGCAGAAAGCGTATGCCTGACAGAATCATGAGTACCGGCAGGCGCACATAAATAAAGCCGCCCTTGAGGCGGCCTTTTCATTCTGGGGTTGTGATGATTATTTGTGCGGCACCATATTCGCGCCGCCGCTCTGACTGATCATGTATTCCAACGCCTTGATGACTTCGGCATCAGTGAGGGCGGAATTGCCGCCGTGGGCAGGCATCTGCTTGAAGCCGTGCAGCGCATGGTCTTCAAGCATCTTCAAACCTTTGGCGAGATGCGGTGCCCATTCCGCCTTGTTGCCGATCTTGGGTGCGCCCAGTGCGCCGGTCTGGTGACAAGCTGAACAGGTGCCTTCCCAAATCTGCTTGCCGGTCTGGGTGACGGCAGGTGTGCTGCCCCCGGAGGCCGGTGCGATGGAAACCGCCTGGCTGGAGGCACTGCCTGCAATCTGTACTTCGCCAATGGGCGCAAGCCGCTGGTCAATGAGCTTTTCCTGCACCGCTCCGCTCCGGTCGTAGGATCCCGGTGAATGGTCGGCGACCTCAGTGGCAATCCAGTACGAGCAGATGGCAAACAGAACCAGAATGCCGAATACCAGCAGGAAAGAATCGTAAAAATGCTGGTCGTGACGCCGGGCGTGTTCGTGATCGTGGTGTTCCACGGATATATCCTGGATTAAGTAGAGTTGAATAACCGGCCGGTAACCGGATCCGGAGGGTACTAAAGTATATAGCGAGCCATCGGGTCGGGGAAATCGCCCGCCGGGCGTTGGACGCTCCCGAGGCTTCGCGGTATCCTTGCCGCCCACTATTTCGCGCCCGTAGCTCAGCTGGGTGAGCGCGACGAAGCCGAAGCACAGCTTTGGCCGCGCGAACGTGAGGCAGGGATGCCGAGCTGGCGGGCACACCAGGGATGGGTACTGCCGCCGATAATTTGAAAAGAGTTTGCGCCCGTAGCTCAGCTGGATAGAGTACTGCCCTCCGAAGGCAGGGGTCGTGGGTTCGAATCCCGCCGGGCGCGCCAAAATGATGTGCTTCGCGCTCATAGAGCCATCCCTGCCAAGCTCACTAGCCCAGACCACGCGCTGCATAATCTTGCTCTGCCGTAGGCCGGAGCGCACATCTTTGTGCGCCCGTTCGAAACTTCGTTGTGAGTCCCTAGCTGAGCATTCGGCCGGGGTAAGAAGCAACCGGAAGTTTACTGAAGGATACCAATCTCGTCACTTCTGGTGCGCCTTATGGATCTGTGGGTTACGATAATTACCGGAGTTTGGATTCAACTACGAAGTACGACCGTAAGGCAGAATATTTAGTGTGATGAAGGACCGGTTCTTAAGGATTGATGTGGCATACTTATTATCGTTGGCGGCTGACGGTAACGGATTATCAGACAATCCCTTTAACCATCACCTGTGACTAAGATTCTGGGGTTTGACGTAGGCGAACGCGTATTCGCTCACGACTCTGGTTCCTGCCAACAAGGGATCGTTGCTATTACTACACGCTGCTATCACTACACAAGGAGAAGTGACATGAAACGTCTTATTATTTCATTGTTCAGCATGTTCATGATCGTCGCTACGACAGCGGCATTCGCCCAATCGCAATCAGACACAGCGCCGTCCATCCATGCTCCGGTCATGCATCGCTACCTGATCAAACGTACATTTCCCGCCGGTGCCCTCGACGGTCTCGATCTCGCGACCAAGAACAAAGTCAACGCAACCAACGCCAAGTTCCACGTAAAGTGGGTTGAGTCTTACGCCACCACCGACAAGAACATGACGTTCTGCATCTATGAAGCTCCCAACGAGCAGGCAATCCGCGATGCCGCCAAGGCCAACGGGCTGCCCGTGGATGAAATATTCCAAGTACCGGTTACCTTGATGCCCCACAGCAAGGACATCACCGTTCACTGAGCCGCGCGTGGCAGGACGACAAGATCGGCGCCACGGAGAACCGTGGCGCCGACCCTTCTTTA
This sequence comes from Gammaproteobacteria bacterium, assembly GCA_049591455.1. GTDB lineage: Bacteria > Pseudomonadota > Gammaproteobacteria > Natronospirales > REEB76 > REEB76. Next base: position 218,365 of record JBAWFA010000014.1, on the reverse strand, counting down.
TCCTGACGCTTACTCAACTATCAAGGACGCACGCCATGATGAAACAGTGGCTGACCCTGATCGCCTGTTTTTTTTGCACTGTCAGTGCGCAGGCCCAGAATTACCCCGCTCCGATCCAAGCCTTGGTCGCCAGGGGTATCACGATCAAAAGTGAGATGCCGGCGCCGCCGGGTTTCAAGGGTTACGTCGGCGAGTTCTCCGGCCAACTGACGCCGGTCTATCTGCTGCCCGACGGACGTCATACCACCATTGGCGTGTTGTACGACGAGCACGGCAAGGATCTGACCAACGCAGCATTTAGTGCGGCGACCCTGCCCAAGCTGGATCCCGCGCTATGGGGTCGGCTCGCGCAATCTGCATGGTTCGCTGAAGGCACGGCCAAACCCGAGCGCGTCGTCTACATGTTCACCGACACCGAATGTCCGTATTGCCACAAACTGTGGCTCGCCGCGCAACCTTACCTGCGGCATGGCAAGGTGCAGATGCGCAACATCATCGTCGCGGTAATTGCCCCCGCCAGCTTGGGGCGTGGCGCGGCTGTCCTCACCGCAAATGATCCGGCCGCCACCATGCGCAGGCACGAGCTAGCGTTCGGCCATAGCCCGATCAAACCGCTGGCGTCTGTGGATCAGAAAATACGCATGAAGATCGAAGCGAATAAAACCCTGATGACTAGCATCGGTGCCTTCGGCACGCCAGTTACTCTCTATCGAGACAAGGATGGCCAGATTCAGATGATTCTAGGTCTACCCGACAAAGCCACCATGCAGGCAATCTTTGGTGACCGCTAACGAAAACTCAACAAATGAACCATCTCAATCGTCTCAGTCACTATTTTTAAGTTGCGTCCAACGTATTAACATTTTTTTGGAGAAACATCAGCGCTGGGTCTTGAAATCCCTGCTTTCTGATTTGCACTTCAACACACCGGGCGCGCCAAATTCAAGTACTTCTCGCTCACTGTGTCATCCCGTGACAAGCTCGCCGGCCCAGCCACTCGGCTGCGCAATCCTGCGCCGCTCGCGATCCGGGGCATACATCCATGTATGCTCGCTCGAAGCGTCGCTTCTTGCCTCTACGCTGGCGTTCGTACGGAACGGATAGCTGCCAACAGTCTATTGAAAACGTCGTCCTTACCGCATCGGGCGAGAGGATTCTCACTATGGCGCGAGCAGAAAGAACACCGCGATGAATTGCAACACGCTGCCACCCAGGCAGAATATGTGCCAAATGGCGTGGTTGAAGCGTAGTCTTTCCCAAGCATAGAACAACGCACCGATGGTGTAGGACACACCTCCAGCCAGCACCAGTATCAAGGATGGCGCAGGCAGGTCATGTACCAGCGGCACTATGGCCACCAGCCCGATCCACCCCATGAGAACGTAAGCGATGACCGAGACAACATCCAAGCGGTGCCCGAAGCCCAGTTTCGCGACGATACCAATGGCGGCCAGCCCCCAGAGAATCCAGAACAGGCTCCAGCCCCAGGCGCCGCCCAAGCCCACAATCACAAACGGCGTGTAAGTCCCGGCGATCAACAGATAAATGGAGAGATGATCCAGGCGGCGCAGAAAGCGCTTGAGGGTTCCGGGCTGCACGTAGTGATACAGGGTGGAACTCATGTAGGTGAAGATCAGCGCTGCGCCAAAGATGCTGAACGTGGTGATTACCCGTTCCGTGCCCTTGAGTGCAGCCAGAGTGATCAATACGGGCACACCACCCACTGCCAGCAGGAAGCCCAGGAAATGGGTCAGGGTGTTGAGCCACTCGTCCGAATTGAATTCGTTCGGGTCTGAAGTCGTCTCGTTCATTATTCGTTCTGAGCCATCGCCGTCAGTGTGGATACTATAATTTAATGAAGCACCGCAGCGGCATCTTTAAAAAGGTTTTGTCCGGTGGCGGATATTTACAGCGAACGGCTTGGTGCCTACGGCACGCTTAACCACTTTTAAGGAGCAACAGATCTATGCAATTAAGAGCCCCGGCTTTCCTCATCGTATTAGGCACTACCCTTGCACTCATTGCCCTCGGTACCTACGTCCACAGCGCCGAATCCGCACCTAATGACCAAGCCGCGCCACAAACTGCCCCAGTGCGGGACGGGTCCCACGACTTCGATTTCGAATACGGCAAATGGAAGATGCCCAACCATCGGTTGGTGAAGCGTTTGGCCGGCTCCCATCAATGGGAAGATTTCATCACCTGCGATGAGGGCAGCCCTTTGCCCGGCGGCATCGGAGGCCTGGATGTTATGCGGTCGAATTATTGGAAAGACTTCGTCGGTGTGACCGTCCGCACGTATGACCCGAAGACCGGTCTTTGGCGAATTTACTGGGTCGACAACCGCTTTTCGGACGGCGTCATTCAGACACCAGTGATAGGCAAGTTCAAAGGCAACATAGGCGTATTCGAAGGACCCGATACCTTCAATGGCAAACCCATCATCGTGCGCTTTATCTGGACGGTGAACCCCAAGGGCTCGAAGATCGCCGCCAAATGGGAACAGGCCTTCTCTGCGGACGGTGGCAAGACCTGGGAGACCAACTGGAAGAACGAATTGATTCGTGACGAGAACTGCAAACCCACGTGACGCATCGGGATTGTCTTGGCAGGCGACCGGGAGTAGTCTGATTTTCGTTCCATATTTCCCTTGACGATGGTCCTTAGAAGGAGAAGCACATGGCCGCTGACAAGATCAAGAAACGCAAGAGCGCGAAATCGCAAACCCAGAGCAAGAACACAGGGACCAAGAAAAGGACCAGAAAGACGGCAAAAAAGCCGGCAAAGAAGATATCCAAGAAAGTGAGATCAAAAGGCAAAGGCTGGGAAGTCACGGCCAAAAAAGGCGACGTGGAGATAACCATCAAGCGTAGCTGATATCCGTGCGTTGGTTGATCGTGGTTAGCAGCGCCGAGATGTGTCCTTCGCGGATTAGTTAGATGAGCGCATGCAAACCATCACCAACCATCTGGATGAAGCGCGCCTCGGTCGGTTACACCGACATTCTGCCTGGGCGGCGGGCCTGGGAATTTTTCTAGATGGCTATGATATTTCCATCATCGCAGTCGCACTGATCCTGCTCAAGCCCCAATGGCATCTGGGCTCACTGCAGACCGGATTGCTGGGGGGCGCGGCGCTGGCAGGCGCCTTCGCCGGCAGCCTGCTGGGCGGACCGCTGGCAGATCGCTTCGGCCGCAAGGCGATTTATCTTTTGGATATGGCTACGTTCCTGGTGGCGGCGCTGGCTTCCGGTTTTGCCTGGGATATTGCTTCATTGGTCGTGCTGCGTTTTGTGTTGGGCGTTGGTGTCGGCGCGGATTATCCCTTGTCTGCTACTTATCTGATCGAATTCCTGCCACGCGCGCGCCGCGGCCGCATCACGGTGTGGGTGTTCGCCTTGTGGATGGGCGGTGCGGCGGTCTCGAGCGCCGTGGGTTTGGCGCTGCTGCCGTTGGGCGAACATGCCTGGCGCTTCATGCTGATTTCTGGCGCCGTCCCATCGCTCGGCATCCTGTGGCTGCGCAAGAATCTGCCGGAATCGCCGCGCTGGTTCCTGCGCCGCGGCCGTATCAAGGAAGCGGTGGTGGTGCTCGCGCAACTGGTGCCATCGCTCAGCGAAACGGAACGTAGCTCATTGATTCAGACGGAGCAGCAGCACCGACAGACGCCGCTTGCTTCCTGGTCCGCATTATTTTCGCGCACCTATATAAGACGCACGGTATTCGTCACCGTGCCCTGGTTCCTGTTCGACATCATGGGTTACAGCTTCGGCATCTACGCGCCGCTGCTGCTGCTGGGTTTTGGACTGCACGGCAACGTGCAATCGGTCATCGGCAATACGCTGCTGGATATCGTCGCGCTCATTGGCACTGCATTGCTGGCCATCAGTATCGAGCGTGTCGGACGGCTGCGAGCGCAGATATGGGGCTTCGTATTGTCGGTGGCAGGTTTATTGTTGGTGTGGGTGTTTGCGTTGCACGGTCCGCCGCCGCTGGCGGCGTTGGTTATCGGTCTGCTGCTGTGGCAGGTGGCTATCAGTTACGGCCCAGCCAATACCTGCTGGATCTTTCCGGTGGAACTCTATCCGACGGAACTGCGCGCATCGGCCCACGGCCTGGCCACCGCCGTGTCGCGGCTGGGCGCCATGATGGCGGTGTTTCTGCTGCCGTTGGTGCAGGAACGCCTAGGCGAGGCCGCGCTCATGCTGATCTTCGCCGCCACCGGCATCGCCGGGGCGTTGCTGTCCGCCTGGCTCGGTGAGGAAACCGCCCAGAAGCCGCTGGAACAGGAAGCACTGCCTGCGGCGGTACCGCCGCCGCAAAACGAGCATGCCAACTTGCCTTCTGCATAACGTGATGGCGGGGATTTCTAGCAACAGGCCGTACCGCAAGTCCCAGTAGCCGGACGCGAAACCGATGCCGCATCAAGGCCGTAGCTGGTGATATCGCCGTGAGTGTGGAAACTTTCCCAGCGTATACCGGAAGGATCCGTACTCCAGGTTTTGTCGGAGCGTGCATAACAGCAGTGTGCATCGGTCTCCTGGCGGATTGAAGCATCCGCGGCTTGTAGTCGTGCAGTGATTTTCGCGAGCGCAACCGGCTCTTCCACCTGTATGCCGAGATGATCCACGCCCGGCAGGCGGCCTCGAGCGGAAATGGCAAAATTTACGCGAGGATCTTCCAGCATCCATTTCGCATAATCATTTTTATGCACTATTGGCTCTGTGCCGAACAGCGTCGTGTAGTAACGGATGGATTCAGCCAGGCCGCGCACGGCAACGTGGATATGTAGACGGTTCATGACAATACTCCTCTTGTAGGGATATTCGGTTCAAACAAGGCTGCGACCTGATTTGCGTTTGTGGCCAACTTGTTTTGGCGGTTTGGAACTTGTCACGAGAGCCGGTGTGCAGGCTATTCCTTGGCAGCAGTTTTCCGTGAGGTAGGCGATCAGTTCGTTCATGAACGCGCAGTCGGCAGCGTAAAAAATGCTGCGCCCGTCGCGCCGCTGGGTCACGAGACCCGCGTTGCGCAGCTCTTTCAGGTGGAAGGAGAGCGTAGCCGGCGCCAAATCCAGTGCCTCACCAAGTTGACCTGCCGGCACGCCGGCCGGCCCGGCAATCACCAGCCGTCTGTAGAGAGCCAGTCGGGTGTCGTGGGCCAGGCCGGAAAGGGCTGAAAGAACGAATTCTGTTTCCATATTTCGAATATTATGGAAGTATAGAATAGTTGTCAAGAGGATCAAATCGCCGGTGGCCAAACATTCGCCACCGTGGGCACGCGAAGGCCAAACGTGTAAAACTTATGTCTGAATCATTGGTCTCAAACCCGCACACCGCTCAAGCATCCGGAGAAGCCCATGTCCGTCCGCCCCTGGCTTTTGCTGTCTCTTTTTACTTTGCCTTTCCTGAACACGCCCGTTCAGGCCGCGCCCATCAATCCGGCGCTTTATTCAGCGCTGCACTGGCGTTTGATCGGCCCGTTTCGCTCCAGTCGCGTGCTGGCGGTCACCGGCGTACCCGGTCAACCCAACCGTTTCTATTTCGGTTCCGTGGATGGCGGCGTATGGGAAACGGATAACACTGGCCGTACCTGGACACCGATTTTCGACAAGGAGCCGGTGGGTTCCATCGGCGCCATCGCCGTGGCGCCGTCCGACCCGAAGGTGATTTATGTGGGTTCCGGCGAAGCGGATATGCGTTCCGACATCGGTTACGGCAATGGCATGTACAAATCCACGGATGGCGGCCAGACATGGAATCACATCGGACTCACGGATACCCGGCAGATCGGTTCCATCCTGGTGGATCCGAAGAACGCCAATGTCGTGTATGTGGCGGCACTGGGCCACGCCTACGGACCGAACGCCGAACGCGGCGTGTTCAAGAGCACGGACGGCGGCCAGACCTGGCAGAAAGTGGTTTACAAAAACGACAACACTGGTGCGATTGATCTGGCCTTCGGCAGCGATAGCCAAACAATTTATGCGGCATTGTGGCAGACGCGCCGGCCGCCGTGGAACGTGTATCCGCCGTCCAGCGGTCCCGGCAGCGGCCTGTATAAATCCACCGACGGCGGTGGCACCTGGACGCAGATTGTCGGGCACGGTTTTCCCAGTGAAGGCGTGGGCCGCATCGGCCTTGCGGTTGCCGCCAGCAATCCGCAGATCGTGTACGCGCTGGTGGATTCGAAAGACGGTGGCCTGTACAAATCCACGGATAGCGGCACCAACTGGACGCACATTTCCAGTGACAAGCGCATCTGGCAGCGCGGCTGGTATTTCAGCGGTGTGAGCGTGGACCCGAAGAACGCCGATATCGTGTACGTGTGCGACACCATCATTTTGAAATCCACCGATGGCGGTAAAACCTTCCTGCCCTTCAAAGGCGATCCCACCGGCGACGATTATCACAGCCTGTGGATCGATCCCAGCAATCCGGCGCACATGATCGCGGGCGTGGACCAGGGCGTCATCGCGACTTTGAACGGCGGCCAGTCCTGGAGTTCCTGGTTCAATCAACCCATCGGTCAGATGTACCACGTCACCACCGACACACGCTTTCCCTACTGGGTGTATGGCGCGCAGCAGGACTCGGGCGCCGCTTCGATACCGAGCCGTGGCAGCGATTCCGACGGCGTCAACATGATGAATTTCCGCGAAATTACCGCTGGCGGCGAGAGTGGCTACATCGCGGTGGATCCGCTCAACCCGGATCTGGTGTACGGCACCGATTACGGCGGCGGTGTGGATCGCCTCGACCTTTCCACCGGGCAGACCCGGAGCGTCAGCCCGGCGCTCGCCTATCCTGGCCTGTACCGCAGCGTCTGGACCATGCCGCTGGTGTTCTCGCAGGCCGATCGGCACGCGTTGTATTTCGGCAACCAGTACGTGTTCCGCACCACCGACGGTGGCGAACACTGGGCCAAAATCAGCCCGGATCTTAGTCGCGACACGCTCACGGTGCCGGCCACGCTCGATCCCGTCACGGCGAAAGACAGCGCGGTGCAAGGCCCGCGCCGCGGCGTGGTCTATGCCATCGCACCTTCGCCGCTCAAGAAAGACCTCATCTGGGCCGGCACGGACGATGGGCTGATCTGGCTGACGCGCGACGGTGGCAAGCACTGGACGAACGTCACACCGTCCGCGCTTACACCCTGGTCGAAAGTTGGCATCATTGAAGCCGGCCATTTCAGCGCCGATACCGCTTATGCGGCGATTGACCGCCATCGGCTCAATGATTACCAACCTTATATTTATGTCACCCACGACTACGGTAAACATTGGCAGCCCGCCGTGAACGGCATTGCCGAGGGTCATTTCGTCAACGTAGTGCGCGAAGATCCGGTGAAACCCGGCCTGTTGTACGCCGGCACCGAGATGGGCGTGTACGTGTCATTCGACGATGGCAGCTACTGGCAGAGCCTGCAGCAGAATCTGCCGGTAACTTCGGTGCGCGACATTGACGTGCACGGCGACGATCTGGTGATCGCCACCCACGGTCGCGCATTCTGGATCATGGATGACGTGACGCCACTGCGTCAGCTCACCGCTCAGGCTACGAATGCCGGTGCCTGGCTATTCAAACCGGCGGTCGCTTACCGTGTACTGCCTGCCGGTTTCGTGGGTACGCCGCTGCCGGACGATGAACCGCATGCAAAAAATCCTCCGTTGGGCGCGTACCTTGATTACTATCTCAAGTCACCCGCCTACACGCCTGTAACGCTGGATATTTATGACTATCTGGGGAACCGCGTGCGGCATTTCAGCAGCGATACCCCACCGGAGAAAGCGGATCTCTCCAAGATCAATTCCACACCGGAATGGGTCACGCTGCCAATGCCACTGTCAGCCAGTGTCGGTATGCACCGCTTCGTCTGGGATCTGCGCTATGCGCAGCCGTTGGCACTCAAACATCGCGGTGAGTTCGGCGGGGGCTTGTGGGTGGTGCCCGGCGATTACACCGTGACACTCTCGGTGAACGGCAAAAGCTACAGCCAACGGCTCAAGGTGCTGGAAGACCCGCGCGTGAAAGTGTTCACCATCAGCCTGGATCATCAACTCAAGTTCGCGCAGCAAATCGAGACGGCGCGTATACAGCTGGCTGAGGCCAGCCAAGCCATCGCCTCGCTGCTCACGCAGTTGCAGGACCTTAAAGGCCAGGTAAAAGACCCACTCGCCATTCAGGCCGAGGCGCTTGCCGGTAAACTGCGCGCCATCAGCGGGGCCGCGCCTGCGAGTCCTGCAGATTGGTCAGGAGTGCCAGTGCCCCCCACAAGCCTTGACAACCTGAACTACCTTGGCGGTGCCTTGGCGGACCTTGAACAGGCGGTGGAGAGCGCCGATGCCGCGCCTACAGCGGATATGCGAACCGGCTTCAAACGCCAGAGCAAGATACTGGAACCGGTTATGCAGAAGTGGCGCCAGTTGCAATTGATGGATCTGCCGCAGATGAACGCGGCGCTGCAGAATGCCGGCTTGGCGCCGCTGAAATTCTGAAATGCCCGTGCAACGCGGACTAAGCGGATGCGGGGACCTTGGGTCCCCGCATTTTTTATGGCCGCTGCATTAATCCACTACGGCATACTGACTTGCCACCCGAAAAAGGTGGGGGGTATTTCAAACGGGTCATAAAGACCAACGGTTCATCCACCACTGTGGGTCTGCGGGTTGTCACTCGCGTATTTCTTCAGCAGCGCTTGGAAGCTTGGATCGCGGCGAATCGAGTTCCAGAGCGGGTCGAGCCACAGCATAACGGGCGAGTAAGAATCACCGATGCCGGGCGAGGCCAGCGCCCTGGCCAGCAGCGGCACGGCGAGATCCGGGCGGCGTGCATTAGCGTAGTTCCCGGCATTGTTAAGCATGATGACCGGGCCGTAAGTGTGATCACCGCTCCGATCACTGATGGCCTGGGATTTGGCGACTGCGTCCAAGGCTTCCGCCGTGTGGCCGAGGCCCAGTTCAGTATCGGCGATGCTCTGCCAGACAAACGCCAGATTGATGCCCTGTTGCACTTCGAGTTGTGCGCGGAGCTTGGGCAATGCCTGCTGATACAGCGTCCGCGCACGGCCCTTATCGCCTATGTCCCAGTAATACAGGTCGGCCATCTGCTCTGCTTTGGAGCCGCCGTTGGTCGCAAAGTTGTCGGGCGTATCCGGGATGCTGTCGAGCAGGGTGAGCGCCTCGCGATATTTACGCTGGGCGGTCAACAGAGCGACGCGCACTAATTTCAGAGCCGGGTCGTCGCCTTGGGCCGCGGCCAGTGCACGCGGAATGTCGCCCGTGCTGAACAGGATCGCATTGGCATAATTGGACTTTGCATTGCGGTTGTCCGGGTCCAGCGCCAGTGCATGCTGGAAGGAGGTCTCGGCGTCGGCATAGCGGCTCACTTTCATGTACGTCAGGCCCAATTCAAAGGCCAGCGCTGAATTGCGTGGGTCGAGCGCCAGCGCCTGCCGTAATGAAGTGATCGCGTCATCGAAGCGGCCTTGCCGGCGTTCGACAAAGGCTTGCGCCGCGAGCGTATCGGCATCGTTGGGCTTGAGTGCCAGTGCGGCTGCGAAGGCCTGCAACGCGGCATCGTAATCACCGCGACCCCAGTAGTCGCTGTAGCCGACAGCGAGATGCGCGGCGGCAAGATTGGGCTGCAATTGCAACGCGCGCTCGGCATCCGCGCGCGCCTGCTGGTTGAGCTGTTTCACGTCCAGGCCGCCACCGCCGAACCAGGCGAGTTCGCTTTCGTTGTAGGACAAGCGTGCCCAGGCCAGTGCGAAATTCGGGTCTTGCCCGACCGCCTGCCGGTACAACGGGATTGCGGCTTTCCAGCTTGCAGTGTCGTAATTGATTTGGCCCTTGTTGGTCTGATACTCGGCGCGCAGGAACAAATCGTAGGCCGCCCGGTTCTGGGTCGGCACCGCAGCCAGACTGGCGGTTTCGGCGGGCGAGAGCTTGGCTTGCAGCGCCATGGCGATCTGCCCGGCCACGTCGCCCTCGACGCCGAACACATTCTCGAGCGTACGCGTGTAGCTCTGCGCCCAGATGTGACTGTCGGTGCGTGCGTCAATCAACTGAACGTTAATGAGCACCTGGTTGCCGGCCTTCTGCACGCTGCCTTCGAGCAAGGTCGCCACACCGAGCTGTTCCCCGACGGTGGTCAGGTTCTCGGGATGGCTGCCGTAGTTCAACGTCGAGGTGCGAGAGATCACCTTGAGGTCGCCGATGTCGGCGAGCTTGGTCAGGATCAAGTCCTGCATGCCGGCGACGAAGTAGTCGTTGTTCTTGTCGGCGCTGAGGTTCTCGAATGGCAGCACCGCAATGGATTTGGCAGGGATGGCGGTCATGTCCGCCAGATGTTGTGCGTGGTGCTCCGATAAGCGCCAGGCATAAATCCCCGAGATCACCACCGCCGCGATCACCACCGGTGTCACAATTGCGCCGAGCTTCCAGTGCCGCTTCTGCCACACGGTTTGCTGCGTGATGTCGGTGGATTTTACCAACAACCAGGCGAGTACAGTTACCAGCGGAAATCCGGCAATCAGAATAATGATGACCGCCGGCACTGCCGCGGACCAGCCAAAGTACGGAAACGCTCTCGCCACCACTTGGATGCCGACCGCAATCACAGTGCCGTAGCCGACCGCCACGCGGTAAATATGATGTTGCTTCAGGCGCGCAAAGAAGCCCGGTTGGGTATTTATGGATTCCACGCTTGCGGTTCCCCTGGAAAGGGCCCTAGCCTAGCGCAAGTGGTAGGAGCACGCATACAGCGGCGAAAAGAACCTGCCGGAAGCCCCGCGTGCAGGCTTAGGGGTGCGGCGTTGTGTGTGGGTGGTATACGGACGCGCCTGTCCCACGCCGGCAAAACCGCTGGGCGGCCGACGCCTTTTTGAGCCAGCTTCGAATGGCCGCTTTGGGCGATAAATAAGTTGCACTTGAATGACCGGAGTCGGCCGCGAAACGAGTAAGACAGGAATCAACCTCACGTCTGAGAGCCGCTCCCGCAAATGAAATTGAGAATCAGCGCGTCAGCCAGGACTTGGCGCGCACCGTAATGACTGCGTAGGGGAATATCCAGAACAGGGCGAAGAAGGAGTAATAGGAATAGAAAATGCCGTACACGAAATCCCAGGAGCGTTCGCTGCGCAGGTAATACAGCATGTTGAAGCAGGCCATGATGCCGATGACGCACAGGAAGCGTAACAGTGTGGCCGGGTGCCAGATGATGATGGCTACCAGCAGTACCAGCGCCGCCCAACTGATGGGGTAACGCAGGTTGGTCACAAATGCATCGGTGACGGCGATGAAGCGTGCTGCAGGCGGCCGCTTCCAGACAATCCAGGCGAAACGCATTTCCTCACGAATATAACTGCGATCCCAGCGCAGGAACATCTTGCAGAGTTTCATATAGCTGCGCGGCACCATGGTGTGCACGATGGCAGCCCGCTGATAGATGGTGTCGTAGCCTTCATCCAGGATGTAGTTGGTCATGGAGCGGTCTTCGCCATAGGTGCAGGCCACGCCGAAAAATTTCTGGTTCACCCAGCGATCCAGCACCGTGCGTACCACACTGGCGCGATAACCCGCCAAGGCGCCGGGGCAACAGTACACGGTGCCGTAGGTGGATTGCACTGCACGCAGATAATCAAAGCTCAAGGCGAAACGCACCTTGAGCATGCGCGGGATGAGGCCGTCGCCGCGGTTGTACACCGTCACCTTGCCGGCCACCGCGCCCACTTTGGGATCGCGGAACGGACCGGCCATGGCCAGCAGGGTGCCGCGCTCGATGATGCTGTCGGAATCAATGGTCACGATGATTTCGCCACGGGCATGACGGAAGCCCGCTTCCAGCGCGGCGCGCTTGCCGCGGTTCATGGGAAAGTGCAGCGTGGTCACCAGCCCCGGATGGCGCCGGGCGGCGGCTTCGATATGCACCCAGGTGTCGTCTCGGCTGCCATCGTCCACCACAAAAATTTCGAGCCGTCCGTGCGGATAATGGGCGGCGGCCACGGAATCAATGGACTGGGCCACCATGGGGCCTTCGTTGTAGGCCGGAATGATGACGGTCAGGGAAGCCGCCTCGGCGAAGCTGGCGCCGGCCGGGGTGCGGTAGCGGAACCATAGCAGGGTGCGGAATACCAGCATGAGCAGGCCCATAAGCATCCACAGGATGCTCGGATGCACGATGAACCGCGTCCAATGATGTTCGTCGGCGGCCCGCAGCAGAGGCTGGTAAAGGCGCCAATGAATGCTCAGGTACAAGGTGGCCAGGAGCCCCAGCAAGATCGCCGCCCGGTACAGGGAGTCCCACGGCCTAAGGTTGAGATGGTATTGCTCCATGTGTTCCCGTGTGTTCAGGCGTGAGGTAGCGTCAAAAGGTGACATAAGGGGGCGGGTCCGTGCCGGGGGCAGAAGTGTAAGGCAAGCGCCGGTGTCTTTCATCCCCTCTGAAAATATCATCTGGATGACATATTTTAAGGGATATGGCTATCAGGGGAACCACATGAAGAACGTGGAGTGCAAGATTGGGTTGACCGCTGTGGCAGCTATGGGATTTACACCGCCATTCTGCCCAATATTACCGGCGCGACAATGACAGCAATTCCGTCACTATTCATGGCGGCCGGTTGAGTGCGTTGTTTGTAACACTGCCGGGGTATTCGAAGAGTTGAACTTGTGATCAGCTGCAATAAAATGGGGCCGCGACCGCGTCGTTTTATCGGTAAATCCCGCGCTATTTCTTCAATACCGTTTCTTCCTGTTGCACCAGATACTCCACACACTTCATGGCATCGGCCGGAGGCAACTGGTAGCCGGCGCCGGTCATCCATTTGCCGTTGACCACAAAGGTTGGTACACCTTGTATGCCGTAACGCTGCAAGGTCTGCAGCGCCTGATTCATTTTGAGCTGCACACCGAATGAATTCCAGGTGGAATCAAACTGCTGCTGGTTTACCCCGTATTTTGCAAAAAACTCCTGTAACGCGCTTTGACTGGCGGTGAGAGCGAATTGGTTTTGTACGTGGATGGCATTGAACAGCGGGTCATGGATTTTGCTTTCAATACCAAGCGCTTGGGCGGTATAAAAGGCTTTCGCGTCAACGTCCATGTGCTCACCGCCGCTCCAAGCTGCCGGGATGAGCTTGAATACCACATTCGCGGGTTTGTGTTTCAACCAGGAATCAACATAGGGTTCAAACGCGAAACAATGCGGGCATCCGTACCAAAAGAATTCGATCACCTCGATCTGGCCGGGTTGCACCGTGGTGGGCTGGGCCGGCGAGACCGGCACGTAGTTCACACCTTCCTGGAACGTAGTGGCGGCCAGAGTTGCACCGCTCACTAACAGCACGCCGATGGTCAGGAACCCGGTAGCCAAAGTCTTGAATGTCTTCATCGCAAATCTCCCGAAAGTCGCCATCAAGGGGGGATTGAAAACCTCTGATTTAGGTCGCGCCCGCAGGCAGCGCCACCTGTTCCCGCTGCACCAGCCAATTTACCGCACTCATGATGTCCGCGATGGGCAGCTTGTAGCCCGCGCCGGTCAGCCATTTGCCATCCACCGTCAGCGCCGGTACGTTGGTAATGCCGTAACGCTGCGCCAAAACCTTGGCTTGTGCAATACGCATGTCCACCGCGAGTGAATTCCACGTGGTTTCAAACTGTTTCCCGTTGACACCGAGCTGCCCGGTGAACAGATTCTCATAATCCGACATGGCCGCCAGGTTCATGTGATGGGTGTTGATGGCCTTGTAAATCGCCGCGTTCGCCTTGTCGTCTATGCCGAGCAGCACGGCCGTGTAATACGCGCGCGCCGCCATGTCCCATTGCGGATTGAGCGCCGCTGGCACGCGCGTCAGCACCACATTCGCGGCCCTGGTCTTGTCCCAGAATTCCAGGTACGGCTCCAGTGCGAAACATTGTGGATTCCCGTACCAGAAAAATTCCAGCACCTCGATCTGGCCCGGGTTCACGTTCACCGGCTGGGCCGGCATCACCGGGATGTAGTTGATCCCTTCCTTGTAAGGGACAGGCGCGCCGGCGGCACAAGCCGCACCGGTAACGAGACCGAGTGCCAGCAGGCAAGCAAGCAGGAACTTCTTTATGACCTTCTCCCTGGCGCCATGCCGGTTAATCAAACACGCAACCATTCAGAACCCACATCGGGTGAAAAAGTTCAAGGCCGGATCGGTGTGCTGTGCAGGCCCTGGACATACGACGCGACCGCCTTCATCTGATCCGGCGTCAAGCGTGCGGCGATGGTATCCATCATGGGCGACGAACGCTGACTACTCGCAAAAGCCTGGAGCTGACTCACCACGTAATCCGCATGCTGGCCGGCCAGCGCCGGGATCCACATCGGTCCGTTGCCGGCGCCATCCGGTCCATGACAGGCGAGGCAGGCAGGAACGCCGGTATCCTTGTCACCGCCGCGGTAAATGGCTTCGCCGGTTTTCACCAGACCCGGATCTGCTTCGCCGGGCGTCACCGTCTGGCTGGAAAACCACGCGGCCAGATCCTGCATATCCTGGTCACTCAATGGCGCAGCCATCCCGGCCATGATGGGATTTTTTCTTTCACCAGATTTGAAGCGTTGCAATTCCCGAACAATATAGTCTGCGTTCTGGCCGGCCAGTTTGGGGAACTGCGAACTCACGCTGTTGCCGTCAGCGCCATGACAGGCGGCGCAGGTGGCGGCTTTCTTCTGGCCCGCGACGGCGTTGCCTTGGGGCGCGGAAGCGCTGGTCCCGGCGGCAGGGGCGCCGGTCGGAGCCGCGGCAGCGTGACTACCGGCACCCAGACTGATGGCAAGCCCGAAAACACCCGTGGCAGCCGCGATCATCACAAACTTGTTCATGCGCAAAAGCTCCTGGAGGAAAGCGGACGGCGCGGCGCTTGTGAGGTAAGATCGCGGGATCCGGGCCCGCGAGCCATGCCGCAGCAAATGAAGACCGGATTTTACACCAAGCCCTGGAACCGGCTCCACCGAAACCCCTCCATGACCGTTGATTTCCGCCACACCTGCTTTCTGAAAAGCGCCGCCAGCATGGCGGGTTTGCCAGCGGACAGCGGGCGCGAAGTGGCCTTCGCCGGCCGTTCCAACTCCGGTAAATCCAGTGCCCTGAATGCCATCACCGGCGTCAAAGCTCTGGCGCGCGTCAGCAAAACGCCGGGCCGTACCCGGTTGATTAATCTGTTTACGGTAACGGATGCACAACGCTTCGTGGACCTGCCGGGCTACGGCTATGCCAAAGTGCCGAACGCGGTACGTGCCGGTTGGAACCAGCTCATGGAAGATTATTTCAACCTTCGCAGTGCCCTCGCGGGGCTGGTGCTGGTCATGGACATCCGCCATCCGCTCACGGATTTCGATGCCCGCATGCTTGCCTGGGTGGCGCCCCTCAATCTGCCGGTGCTGGTATTGCTCAGCAAGGCCGACAAACTTTCCCGCAGCGCGGCACTTGGCATCCACCGCAGCGTTGCAGCCGAACTCGCCGGGCGCGCCGGGGTCCAGGTATTTTCGGCTTTTTCAGGAGACGGTGTGGAAAGCGCGCGTCAGGTAATCGCGGGCTGGTTTGCGGACAGTTGAATACGACGGGCAAAAGAAACCCCGGTGCCAAAGGGGGAAAACACCGGGGTTAAGTGCTTCACCCGGCTTGGGGAGACCGGATGGCTTTCCCGCTCAGGGAGGTGAGCGGGGTGAGCACCATTGCGGCGCTCAAGGGATTTGAGCCCTGGCTCCGGGGAAAGTTCCCGCAGGCGCGCGATTTTCCGCTATGCCGGTAATCCATTGTTTATACAAGCTTATCCGTGCAAACTTCTTGCCCCGGCTTCTCCCGCAAGGTGAGAAGGAACGAGGAAGCCCGCTGTTAGTGGGCTTCGTCCCAGTTTGATCCCACGCCCACATCCACCACCAGCGGCACTTTGAGTTGTGCGGCGCCGGCCATGAGTTTCGGCGCTTCACGTTGCAGCGTGTCGAGCGCACTCTGTTTCACCTCGAACACCAGTTCGTCGTGCACCTGCATGATCATGCGCGCGGCCACGCCGCTGTCCCTGAGCCAGCGGTGGACGGCGATCATGGCGCGTTTGATGATGTCCGCCGCGGTGCCCTGCATGGGCGCGTTGATGGCGGTGCGCTCGGCGTACTGGCGCACTTGTGCATTGCGCGCGCGGATGTCAGGCAGGTACAGACGCCGACCGAATACGGTTTCCACGTAACCCTGTTCGCGGGCGATTTCGCGGGTTTTGTCCATGAATTTTTTCACACCAGGGTAGCGTGCGAAGTACAGATCCACATACGCCTGCGCCGCCGCGCGTTCGATGCCAAGCTGTTTTGCCAGACCGAAGGCGGACATGCCGTATATAAGCCCGAAATTGATGGCTTTTGCCGAACGCCGCTGATCATCGCTGACCTTATCCGGCGACACGCTGAACACTTCCGCGGCGGTGGCGCGGTGGATGTCCATGCCTTTCTCGAACGCGCCCAGCAGGCCCGCATCGCCGGACAGGTGCGCCATGATGCGCAGTTCGATTTGGGAGTAATCCGCCGCCAGGATTTTATGGCCCTTGGGCGCGATGAACGCCTGGCGGATGCGCCGGCCTTCGGCGGTGCGCACCGGGATGTTTTGCAGATTCGGATCTGATGAAGACAGCCGGCCGGTGGCGGCCACGGCTTGATGATAGGAGGTGTGCACGCGGCTGGTTTTCGGATCTACCTGTTCCGGTAGCTTGTCGGTATAGGTGGACTTGAGCTTGTTCAAGCCGCGGTAGTCCAAAATCACCTTCGGCAGTTCGAATTCCGCGGCCAACTCCTCTAGCACATCTTCGGCGGTGGACGGTTGGCCGCGGGGCGTCTTGCGCATAACGGGCAACTGCATCTTGTCGAACAGGATGGCTTGTAACTGTTTGGGGGAATCCAGATTGAATTCCTGGCCCGCAAGTTTATGGGCCTCTTTTTCCAGCTTGCGCAGTGATTTTGTGATTTCTCCGCTCTGTTCCTTGAGCATCGTTGTGTCAAGGAGCACGCCCGTGTGCTCCATGTCGAGCAGGACCCGTACCAGCGGCATTTCGATGTCCTCGAACACATTGCGCAGTGTCGAGACGGCGCTCAAGCGTGGCCACAGGGTTTCGTGCAGGCGCAGGGTAATGTCCGCGTCTTCGGCCGAGTAACGAGTGGCGTCTTCGATGCGCACCTGGTCGAAACCGATCTGTTTCGCACCCTTGCCGGCCACGTCCTCGTAATGGATGGTTTGGTAATCCAGGTATTTTTCCGCCAGCGAATCCATGTTGTGGGAACTGGCCACGCTGTCCAGCACGTAGGATTCCAGCATGGAGTCGTAACGCATGCCGCGCAATTCGACGCCATGGTTTCTGAGCACATGCGCGTCGTACTTGATGTGATGGCCGAGTTTCGCGTGCTTGTCGTTTTCGAGCAGCGGCTTCAGGCGCTTCAATACAGCCTCGCGATTCAGTTGTTTCGGCGCATCCGCGTAGCGATGTGCCAGTGGCACATAAGCCGCCTCGCCCGCCTTTACCGCGAACGACAGCCCCACGATTTCCGCCTGCATGTAATCGAGACTGGTAGTCTCGGTGTCGAAGGCGAATAAATCGGCAGATTCAAGTTTTCCTATCCACTTGTTCAGAGTGGCCTCATCCAGGATCGCTTCATAGGTGGCGGGTGCTGAGTAGTGAGTGCTGTGTGAAGAAGAAACGGGGGCCGATGAAGGATCATCACCGTCAAGCTGGCGCAACCAGGTTTTGAATTCGAGGCGGGTATATAGCTCCCGCAGCGCCGTCGTATCGGGCGCGCGCATCGTCAGGTCATCCGGCCTTACTGGCAGCGTTACGTCGCAGCGGATCACCGCCAGTTGGCGCGAGAGCAGCGCCTGTTCTTTCTGGGCGTGCAATTTCTCAGGCAGGTGTTTGGCGCCGCGGATGGGCAGTCCCGGAATTTCATCCAGGCGTTTGTACATTTCCTCCAGCGTGCCGAAGTGGGCCAGCAAGGGCGCGGCGGTTTTGGGACCGATGCCGGATACGCCGGGGATATTGTCGGAGCTGTCGCCGACCAGCGCCAGGTAATCAATGATCTGCTCTGGCCACACCTCGAATTTCTGTTTCACACCGTCCCGGTCCAGCAGCGTGCCGGTCATGGTGTTCACAAGTGTCACGCGCTCATTTACCAGCTGGCCCATGTCCTTGTCGCCGGTGGAGATCAGCACCGGCAAGCCGTCCTCCGCTGCCTGTTTTGCGAGTGTGCCGATCACGTCGTCGGCCTCGACACCGCTGATTTGCAGCACGGGAAAACCCAGCGCCTTCACCAGCGCATGCAGTGGTTCGATTTGCAGGCTCATGTCGTCCGGCATGGGCGGGCGGTTGGCTTTGTATTCCTCGAATAACTCATCGCGGAAGGTCTTGCCGCGGGCGTCGAATACCACCGCCACGCGCTCTGGCTCGTAATCCGCGAGTAGTTTCTTGAGCATGGCGGCTACGCCGCGCACCGCGCCGGTGGGCTCGCCCCTGGATGTGCTCAAGGGCGGCAGTGCATAGAACGCACGGTATAAATAGGAAGAGCCATCCACCAGAACGAGCGGCTTCTTTTGGCCGTCGGTTGTGGCATTGGTGGCATTCGTGTTTTCCGACATGGCGTAAGTGTAAGGGATGTGGGGATTCAGCTGGGGAGTTCTTGTGGGGGCGACGCTCTCCGTCGCGGTAATTTCGCAATCGCAGCGGAAACCTTCCTGCAATTTATCCCGATGGCCGAATAGTCCTCCGGCCGCGATTCTTGGTGGTGCGCCAGCGCACCCTACAACAGAGTTTCCTGCGCCATCAGGTTATCCAAGGTTTCCCGGCTGCGGATGAGGGTGGCGCGCCCGCCATCCACCAGCACTTCCGCGGCGCGCGGACGCGCGTTGTAATTGGAACTCATGGAAGCGCCGTAAGCACCTGTATCCATGATCGCCAGCAGATCACCCGGTTCTACGGCGAGCATACGGCCATGACCGAGAAAATCCGCTGATTCACACACCGGTCCCACCACGTCGCAAAGTTCAGCCTGTATGCCTGGATGCAAGGTCACGGGGCGGATTTCGTGCCAGGCGTCATACAAGGGCGGCCGGATGAGTTCGGTCATGCCCGCGTCTACGATCACGAAACGGCCCTGGTCCGTGGTTTTGAGATATTCCACGCGGGTGAGCAGAACGCCGGCCTCCGCCACGATGGCGCGCCCGGGTTCCAGCAGCATGATCAAGCCGCGGCTTTCAGTCAGCGCGCGCAGTTGTGCAATGAGTTGAGAAATATCCAGGCGCAGTTCGTCCCGGTAAACCACGCCGAAGCCGCCGCCGAAGTCCACGTGTTTCAGAACAATACCCGCGTCGCGCAAGCGATCCACCAGCTCCATCGCGTACCGGGCAGCTTCGAGAAAGGGCGCGGCCTCGGTGATTTGCGAGCCGATATGGCAGGCGATGCCCGTGACGCGGATCCCGGGCAGACCGGCTGCGCGGCGATACAGCGCCTCCGCGCGTGGAATATCAATGCCGAACTTGGCATCGCGGTGGCCGGTGGCGATATGCGGATGGGTTTGCGTGTCCACATGCGGATTGATACGCAGCGCAATGGCAGCGGTTTTGCCTTCGTTGCTTGCAAGTGCCGAGAGCCGCAGCAATTCGGCTTCCGATTCCACGTTGAAGCAGCCGATGCCTGTCGCCAGGGCGCGCTGCAATTCATCCTCGCGCTTGCCCACGCCGGAGAACACGATTTTTTCCGGCCTGCCACCGGCGCGCAGCACGCGCTCCAGCTCACCCACCGAGACGATGTCAAAGCCGGCGCCGAGTCCAGCCAGCAACTGCAGGATGGCAAGGTTGCCATTGGCCTTGACGGCATAGCAAATGCGGTGGTTCGTTCCAGCGAGCGGTTGGGCGAAGCGCTGCCAGGATTCTATGACAGCGCGTTTCGAGTACACATGCAGCGGCGTGCCAAAACGTCGCGCGAGCGTGTCGAGACTCATGGATTCCGCGTGCAATATCTGTTTGCGGTAATCGAAATATGGAGAGCGCGTGGTATCGCGCCCGGTGACAGCCATGCTCAGGGTTTCGTTGTGGCGGGCGGCGGGTTCTGGGGTTGCGCCTGAGCGGGTGACGGCGCCGTGGACGCCGGCCGGGCCGTGGTGGCCGCCGGCGGCATGGCGGGTATCCTCCGGGGCGGCGTCACCGGCAAATACAATGGACCTTTCTGGCCACAACCGGTCAACAGGGTTGAGCATATTGTTACGGCGGCGATGAGAACCGGGAGCCGGGTGCGCATGGCTCAAGTATAGACATTACGCGTGGTGGCGCCTATGCGGGGCGCTGCCGACCCACGTGCTAGAGTTAAGGCCGGGCCATTTGCTCGGGGGCCGGCGATGAACGCTTCTATGCTCACGCTCTACATCGGCGCCGCGGTGCTGGCGATTGTGGCGCTCATCGGCCTTATCCTGTTCTTCAGCGGGTTCGCGCGCCTGTTTCACGGGCGCTACTTCAACGGTCCGGGTCGCAGTCTCGGCGGACTGATACTTCTGCTGATCGTGGCGCTCATCGCCGTGGTGGCGCTGGATCTGCGCACCTACTTTGCCCTGACCTACGAACAGCCGGTGGCGACCATCCGTTTCAAGGCCCTCGGCTCAGAGTATTTTCATGCCTGGCTTGATTACGGGAATGGCCGGGTGATTGAAACGGATCTGCACGGTGACGAGTGGCAACTGGATGCGCGCGTCATCAAGTGGCGCGGTTTCGCCAATGTGTTGGGTTTCAAAACATTGTATCGGCTGGATCGTCTTGGCGGCCGTTACCGCAGCGTCGAGCAGGAGCGCAGTGACATCCATAGCGCCGTCTCTCTGACGCCGGATTCCTGGCTGGACAGTTGGTCACTGGCACATCGTTATGGACGGTGGCTGCCGTGGGTGGACGCCAGCTATGGCAGCGCCACTTATCTACCCATGGCCGACGGGGCCGAGTACCAAGTGTCGCTCAGCACCACCGGGCTGTTGGCGCGACCGGAAAATGCCGCGGCCCAGCAAGCGGTGGACCAATGGTGATTTGGTCGGATTGGCCTGTTTATGTCAAAATACAGCTTCATACAGCCAAGCAACTGTTTAGGTCAGCCTGCGAGTGGACGCCGTGAGGGATTTGGAACTGCCGCGTTCAACACGGAAGCCGCCCGGCGGCTTGAAGTAATGGAGGACGGCGATGTTTCTGTGGAAGAAAAACGGCAAGTCCCGGATGAGCGGTCCGGCGCGCCTGCCGAGCTATGTGCGCAACGTCAATTCAGCACAATGCCTGTTTTGCCCTTACGGTACTGATGTCAAGGCGGGTGACCGGGTTCTCGCCTGGGATGAAAAAACCGTGTTCGGGCGTGAGCCGCGTGAACGCCTCGTGGAAATTACCGCCGTCAAGGTCTTCCGCACCAATGGGCGGGTGGTGACCCTGGACTTCGTGGTGGCGTCCGACAAGGAAGTGGCGCGCATTGCCGAAGACAGCGAGATCGCGGGCCATATGCTGCTCACCCACCGCAGCGGCACGTCCACCTACGACATGAAAAAACCCCCGGTGGTGGTGTATTTCCGTCCTTATGAACAAAAAGATACCGCGCTGCAATTGGTGCCTGACCTGGATATTACGGCTGCCCGTCCTAGCCACCGTGCACCGGTAAGAAACCGGCGCTACGAAACACCCATGAACCGTCTTGTGGGTTGGTTGACGGACTGGGTTCGAAAAAGCCGGGTTTTCTAGAATCCCTTAAAATCCAGGGCATCCCTTACAGCCTGGCTGGCTGGTAGTATTAGTCCCCGGCCCGGCTTGTGCCGGCGCCCTGTTCCCAGGAGAGCACCATGCTGGCCACACAAATCCGCCAGAAAGACGGCATTTTCTATTTCGTAAGCTATCCCGCCGAGGACCTGCTGCGCAAGGTGCGCTTCATCAGCCGGTTCTACGGCGAGGGTGAGCAGATCGCCCCCCAGGACGCGCCCGCCAACGATGACGTGGCCCAATTCATCGGCCGCATCGAGCGCACCGACAAGGCCTTCCAGCGGCAACTGTCCCGCGCCAAGGTCAAGGCGCTGCGCAATTTCTACGAAACCGCCGTGGCCCAGCCGCCCATCCCCGGCACGGTGCTTTTGTTCACCAACGAGCATCTGGGCTTCAAGCCCATGGGCAATCTGCAGAACTCCGGCAACCTCACCGAGCCGCGCGAAAAGTTCCTCATCATTGACGGCCAGCACCGTTTGGCGGCGTTGCACTTCCTGGTCAAGGACAAGCCCGAAGAAGCCGCCGGCATTCACGTGCCGTGCATCATTTTCGATGGCAAGAGCGAGGACTTCGCCACTGAAATGTTCGTGATCATCAATTCGACGCCCACGCGCATCAACAAAAGCCACCTTGTGGACCTGTACGAGCACGTTTCCTGGGCGGAGCCGGACCGCAAGTTCGCTGCGCGCCTGGTAGAAATGCTCTATAGCAACGGCGACAGCCCGCTGCGCTACCGTATCAACCGTCTCGGCGGCCGCAGCCAGCAGGAAAAATGGATCCTGCAGGCGGAGCTATTCAACGAACTGTACAAATGGGTGCAGGGCGACTGGAAAAAAATCTCCAAAAGCTCTCATACCACCCGCGAGGCGGAACGCTACTACCGCACAGTGCGGGATTTCCTCAAAGCCGCGAAAGACGCTTGGGGCGATGCCTGGGGCCACGCACGCTACATGATCACCAAACCCGTGACCCTCAAGGCCATGCTGCGGGTGTGCGCGGATCTCGCCTACGGCGATGCGGAGCCCGAGGATGGACGCGTGCAGCGTTGGACCAAACGTCTGGCGTCCTGGACACCGGAAGTACGCAGTTTCCGCGCCGAAGGTTTCTACGAACGCTTCCCCGCCAAGGGCCAAGTGGAGCGTGTCGCCCACATCCACCGGGAATTGAACCGACTGGCGCGCATCGAGCCGCGGCCGTCGGCGAAACGCGCTGGCAGGGTAGAGTAATTCCGTCGAAGAGGGTTACGGCTGTAACCTGGAGCGCTCCAGCGCCGCCATGGTGATGCGCGACACGCACACCAGATTGTCGTCCTTGTCGGTAATCTTGATTTCCCACACCTGAGTGGTCTTGCCAATGTGCAGTGGCCGTGCCGTCCCGGTGACTTCACCCTCGCGCATGGCACGGACGTGGTTGCAGTTGAGTTCCAACCCCACGCACAAGGTTGTCGCGCGGTCCACCACCAGGTTGGCGCCGGTGGAGCCTAAGGTTTCGGCCAGCGCCGCGGAAGCACCGCCGTGCAGGATGCCGGCGGGCTGTTTGGTGCGCGCATCCACGGGCATGATCGCTTTCAAGTAATCGGCGCCGATTTCCGTATAGCGGATGCCAAGATGCGTCACCAGCGTCTGTTGCTGGTATTTGTTCAGATCCTCAACTGTGAGCGTTTGCCGCCAGATGCTCATGTTCTTTCTCCGTTGGAATCAGATCGCAGAAATGAAAGCGGTTGTCGCGCAGCACACATTCACCGCGTGTAAAAGCAATCGGGCGCTGGAATACCGGTCCGGCG
Organism: Gammaproteobacteria bacterium; assembly: GCA_049591455.1. Classification (GTDB taxonomy): domain Bacteria; phylum Pseudomonadota; class Gammaproteobacteria; order Natronospirales; family REEB76; genus REEB76. Next base: position 194,812 of record JBAWFA010000014.1, on the reverse strand, counting down.
TACACGAAGGTATGGAACTCGCCGTTCTCGCCGCAGGGATCCACGCTTTCGGGTAGTTCTTTCAGCAAGTTTCTATCATACTCGCGGCCGGCATAGCGACCATCCAGCGCCTTGCTATCCACACAGCACAGCACCGCCTTGAAACCTTGCATAATGAATTCCCGTGCCAGCTTATCTGTGGGTTTCAGCCACAGTGGAAACAGGCATTCCATGCCCGCTTTCTGCATATTGCTGACGCGGTATTGGCGGATATCTTCCAGGAACAGATCGCCGAAGGCCATGTGCCGGATACCCTGCGCCTTGAAGCCTTCCAGCGCCAAGCGCATCTTCTGTTCGTATTCCGCGTTGGAAGGACGTTCCGAGAGCCTTATCTTATGCAGCGGCAAGCCCAGGCTCTCCGCCTGGGCATCCAGCAGACTTTCACGCACGCCGTGCATGCTGATGCGGCCGTAATGTCCGTTCACGCTCGTAAGCAGGCCGACTACTCGATAGCATGCATCGTCCCGCAGAGCATGTAATGTGAGGGCGCTGTCTTTGCCGCCGCTCCAGGACAGGATAACGGGAATGATGTCGCTCATGGACGTTCAGCTCCGCAGATAGGACGCGCCATTCACATCCAGGATGCAGCCGGTGGCGGACATCATGCCATCGGCGGCGAGTCGCACGACCGCTTCGGCGATTTCTTCAGGCGTGGCCACGCGGCCGAGCGGGCTTTGTGCGCGGATGGCTTCACCCTGCGGACCGTCTAACAGTTCCACGGCCATGTTGGTGCGCACGAAGCCCGGCGCCACCACACCCACGAAGATGCTGTGGGGCGCGAGCGCCTGTGCCAGGGATTGGGATAACTGGTTGAGGCCGGCTTTGGCCGCGCCGTAGGCGGGCGCATCCGGTTCGCCGCGGAACGCGCCGCGCGATGAGATGTTGATGATCTTGCCGCTGTTCTGTTTCATCATCACTTTGGCGGCGAGAAAACACAGGTTGGCGGGCGCGATTAGATTTGCTGCGAGTGTATTTGTCCATGTCTGTTGCCAGCCGGCATAATTCAAATTCTTGAGCGGTTTCACTTCGTAGATGCCGGCGTTATTCACCAGCACGTCCAACCGGCCATATTGCCGCACGACTTCGTAGATCAGTTTTTCACAGTCAGCGGATTCAGTGAGGTCGGCGCAGAAGGCGCGATGATTTTTCTCCGGTAAAGTTTCCACCAGGTGCTCTGCTTGCTTGCGGCTGGTGTGGTAATGCACGGCCACGGTCCCACCGAGACGCGCAAATGCTTCAGCCGTGGCGCGACCGATTCCGCGGGCAGCGCCGGTGACCAAGATAATTTTGCTGGTGAAATCCATTGATTCCTCGCTGTCGCGATCAGGTACAGGTTGGGTCGAGGCGGAGCCGGAACCCAACAGATTCTTTCAGCACAATGTCGGGGTTCGCTCTGCCTACTCCAACCTACTACAATCGCACGTCTATTATTCTAACGGAGAGTTCGATGGCGGACTTGCTGGATTGCGCGGAAGTGGAAACCGGCGCTGCGCCCACGGCCAGTGTCATCTGGCTGCACGGCCTGGGTGCCGACGGCCATGATTTCGAGCCCATCGTGCCGGAGTTGAGGTTGCCCGCATCCCTGCCAGTGCGCTTCGTGTTTCCGCACGCGCCCATGCGGCCGGTGACGCTCAACAACGGCTATGTCATGCGCGCCTGGTTCGACATCGCGAAGATCGGTCTCAACCAGCCGCGCGACAAGGTTGGTATGCGGGCGTCACGCGCGGCCCTCGAAGCGCTCATCGCGCGTCAAAACCAGCACGGTATTCCGAGCAGCCGCATCGTGCTCGCGGGATTTTCCCAGGGTGGCGCGGTGGCACTCTATACCGGCCTGCAATACCGTGAGCGCTTGGCGGGCATCATGGCGCTGTCCACCTATCTACCGATTGGCGAAGGCTTCGATTTCGAGATTGCCACCGCCAACAACAGCGTGCCGATATTCTACGGCCACGGCACCCAGGATCTGGTGGTGCCGCTGCAACTCGCCGAACACACCCGCAACGCGCTCACCGCGCGTGGCTGTTCCATCCTTTGGTACACCTATCCCATGCCGCACACAGTGCATCCGCAAGAGATTACGCACATTCGCACGTGGTTGTTGAGTGTGTTAGTGAAGTTCTGAGAGGTGTCTGCGGTGGATACAGATCGTTCAACGTTCAATGGTGTAGATCAGGTCCGCGCTGTTGGCGAAGCCGGATTCCGCCTCCAGCATCCAGCGGGTGCTGAGCGTGTAGCGGATGCGCACGGTGTTGATGGGCTGCAGCAAACCCACGCCGTAGCTCACGTAGAGCCGCGGCGAGAGATATCTGCCCAGGAACAGCGCCGGCGCACTGGTGCCGAGTCCGGTGGAGACATTCTGGACGCCCACGTCCTGTATGCCCACGTGCTGCCCCACTTCCTGCCCAACTTCCTGGGCCAGCAACTGGCCGCCGGTGAGCGCCAGCGAGGAAGCGGGCGTGGTGGGCGGCGCACCCACCAGTGGCGATTGGCTCTGATTGACCGGCGCCTGACCCGTGAGCAGATAGGTCAGCAACTGGGCCTGGGGCAGCGGTGGATTCGAGAACAATGACATCTTGGGATCGCGCAGGGTGCCGCGCACCTGCACGCCCACCACCTGCTCGCTGCTACCCGGCAATACCGTTTCGGGACGCGCCGGCGGGCGGATGGCGCGAATGTCCAGCGCCGGGTTGGAGATGGGTCCGCCGTTGAACATGAGCCGACCGCGGTCAATCTTGAGTTTCTGGCCATAGGCCGTGTACTGGCCGTTCACGATCTGCAGTTCACCGCTGCCGGTGGTGTAGTGGCCCGGTTCATCCGCAGCGAGCACGCTGCCGGCAATATTGCCGGTAAGACCGAAGCCGGCGAAATCCACGTCTTGTCCCGTACTGACACGCACTTCTGCATGCACACGCCATTTTTCTGGAGGTGGTTGGCCGTTTGCGCCGACGATTACCTGGTCGGGCGATACTTGTGCGGTGTGGCTGAGATCACGCGGGCGCAGTTTTGCGTGCGGTACATTCACCGTGCCGTTCAGATACACGTCGCGGTTGTCAAGTTTGAAATCAAGTGTCGGCGAAATGTCAATCCGCGCTTCCGGGATGTCGGCCACGCGGAAATTCTCACCGCTGAGTTTTCCCTGTGTCTGCCAGACATTGCTGGTCCTGACGGCGCTGCTTTGCCACTCCAGGTTGCCATTGCCGGACCGTGCGGTGCCGTTCAGCGTCAAGTGATCGCCGTTGCCATTCATGTTCAACAGCACATTGGTTACGTGCAGGCCGAGACGCGGAATCAAAATCGCACCATCCTCGAGTGAGGCGGTGCCGCTGAACAGCGGATCCATGGGCGTGCCACTCAGAGTCAGATTGATTTTGAGTTTGCCCTGCAGGGCGCCCACTTCCGGGATAAGCGCCGGCACCAGCTCGAAATCGTGCGTCTCGCCCTGGATACTGCCGGAAAGCGCCGCTTGCGCGCCGTGGGTGATCTGCGAGCGGATATCCATGTACCCGCCGTCCTTCAGGCTCCAGTCAAGCTGGCCGGTGGTGGCTTGCGCATCCGAATGCAGCATGAGGTTCCCGGTGTTATAGGCAAGCAAGCTGACCCGGCGCTGGTTGACGAGATTGTAAACCGCGCCCGGCGACAGACTGGCGGTGATATCAAACGTGTGACTGTCGTCCGTGCCCTGCATATGCAATCTGGCGCCGAAGCTGCCTTCATAGTCCAGGCCTTCCGGCAGCAGCGCCTGTAGGGCGCTTACCGGCACGGACGTGAGCGCTGCGTCGGCCTGCCATTGGGCCGGTTGCCAGTCGGCATCCAGACAAGCTCGGGCTCCGACTTGCGTCAAACACGCTTGCGGCAGGCTGAAATGCCCGACGGCGATACGCGGCTGCCAGGCTGTTGTGTTACGCCATTCGCCTGCGCCCTGCGGCATCAGTGTGAGTTCGGTGAGGTCTCCTTGCCAGACGTTACTGGCAAACGCGCCGCTGCCGGCGAGCCTGCCGTCGCCGTAAGGCGTGATGAATTTTGCCGTGAGCGTGTGTGTATTCAATGAGCCGGCGGCCTGTGCCGTGAGGCTGCCGATTTTCAGATCCTTCAGTTGAACGTCCTCGGCGTTGAGCATGGCACTGCCCGCTTGCGCGTCGCGACCCATGTTGACCTGGGCGGTGATTTTTCCAAAGGAATACTCGCGGTACCGGAACGTTTCAGCGTCAAGACTGAGTGTGAGTACCGGTGCGGCGCCGTCGAGATTCGCGCGGCCCTCGCTGACCAGCTTGCCATGAATGTCCGGCCACAAAGCCGCCAGGTCGGGGGCATCCAGTTTCCAGGCAAATTGCGGCTGTTTGCCGAAACGGCCGTTGAATTGCAGACTGTTGCCGCCCATGTGGGCGACGGCGTTTTGAAATTGCCACACACCGGCAACGTGGCTCACGGTTCCGGTGGCCTGTACCCGCGTATCGCGCAGCCGCCCGCTCAGTTTCACCAGTTGGAATTTCCACGCGGGTCGCGCAGCGCGATGGCCGGAAACCCGGGCGGTGAAATCGAGCGCACCCGGAAAATGCGGGTACAGGGTGGCCGGGTTGATGTTTTGTGCCGTGATATCGAATTGCCAAAGCTGGCCGTCGCCATGAGCGATGCGACCGCGGGCCTGCGCCTGTCCACCTAGCCACTGAGTCGTGAAACGGTCTATCAGCGTAAAGCTCTCATCGCCGTGGGCTTTGAGCTGCCAGCTCATGGGCGGCAGCGGCTGGTCGTTATTCATGGCCTCCAATGCCAGTTGAAAACCCCGGGCGCGGGCCTCAAGTTGCCAGGCGTGGGGTGCGGGCAGGCCAATGTTACCCTGGCCACTGAAATTCCCGCCCGTGGCGAAGGTGCCAGCCAGCGTCAACAGCGCCTGCTCGTCCTTGGCGCTTATTTCCAGTTTGCCGCGGGGCGAAACGAACAGCGGTTTGCCGGTGAGGGGCAGTGGCAGCGCGCGCCATTCACCGTGCAGTGCCGGCTCCAGTTTGCCGTCCGCATAAAGCACCTGGCCGCTCAGGGTGAAGCGTGTGGCCGTGTTTCCCTTGGCCAGTTCCAGATTGCGTACTTGCAGCATCCGATCCGCCCAGCGCAGATCCACGTGGCTGCGCCAGTCGCCGTATTTCGGTTCGTGGGTGCGGATGTCGCCGGTGAGCGTGGTGGCATGCGGATCGCCTTGCACGTTCACTTCACCGCTGGCCAGAAGTTCGGACCAGTTGGAACGCAGACGGTGCGGATCCAGTCCGCTGAACCGGAGTTTGCCCTGCCAGGATGGCGCGCTGAACAATTGCTTCAATTCGGCGGTGAGCTGCATTGAGAACGGCTCACTTAGCGAGCCATTGAACTGAATTATCTGTTCGTCACCTTTGGTATCCATTTCACCGTTGAATGCCGGTTGTTCCGGCAGCGTAAGTTGCCACTGTAGATGGGCATTTACCCGCTCGCCATGCTGGAACGCCCAAAGACCATTGCCCCGAACCTGCACATGAGCGCCTTCGGCTTGCAGAGAACGTAACGTCCAGGCGCGGTTGTTCAGCATTGCCATGAGTGCAACGTGATCCACTACCACAGGCCCGTTGAGGTTCGGCGTGGTGAGCGTGAGATGATTCACTTCCAGATCGTTAATCAAGAGATTTACTGGCAGATGCGGCGGACGCGGACGCACGAACTTGAACGGTGCGGACTGCTTGCGCGGTTTGATCTGAACATCCATGTCCTGAGCGAGCAAGTGGTTGATAACCGCGCGCCGGCCGAGCAGTGCCAGCGGCTGCCACTCAAGCGTCAGCGTGCGGATACGCGCATCGAATGTGGATTCATCAAGCTGAACGTCATCCAGGATGATGGGGCCCATGAGCGAGCCCTTGACGCTGCCTATCCTGAGTTTACCGGCGTATTGCATTTCCGCTCGCGCCACCACCCAGCGCAATGCGGTTTCGCTGCGCAATGCAAACCACGACGCGCCCGCAGCCAGCAGGATAATGAACGCAATGAGAGCTATGGCGATGCGCTTGATCACAGGTCCGGGCCAATGCTGATGTGGATGCGGTACCAGCCGAGGTTGGGCTGTTTTATGGGATGCGCCACGTCGAAGCGGATCATGCCAATGGGCGTGCGTATACGCAGGCCGATGCCCACGCCCTTATCCAGCGAGACATTGAAGGAATTCATGGCGTTGCCCGCGTCCAGGAAAGCGGCCACACCGAAGATGCGCGTCAGGCGCTGATCCACCTCGATGCTGCCGACTAACAGATCCTTGCCGCCGATAACATTGCCATATTGGTCGGTGGGGCCGAGTGTATTGAAACCATAGCCGCGCACGCTTTGATCGCCGCCGGCGAAGAAGCGTTGTGATAAGGGCAGTTCGTTGAAATTCTTGAGCGCCGTGGCGCCCACCTCACCGCGCAGGAGTAAACGCGTGCTTTCACCTAGCGGCAGAATCAGCTTGCCGCGCAGGTGTACCTGCAGGAACGTGGTGCTGGAGAACAGGGCCTGGTCTGTGCCGCGGATGTCGAGTGAGATCCGATAGCCCTGAGTGGGGAAAATCGGGTCGTTGCTGACAATGCGCGAGAAGGTGCTGCCCGGCAGCAGGATGGTACTGTTGGTATCGCCGGTACTGAGATCGCTGCGATCATGCTCGAGTTGCAGGTACTGGAGCCAAGACCACGCGTTGAGTTTGGTGTAACGGTCGACGCCCAGGATGCTTGTGTACGCTACGCCGTTGCCCGGGTACACCTGGCGCGCGTTGCTGAGCCCGTATACCAGTTGCGCACCGCCGGGTGTGGGCACGGTATAGGTTATCTGCGTGCTGGTGAGTACGTGCGAATACTGGCCCAGCACCGAGAAGCGCTGGCCATCGCCGTTCAACCGCTGATTTTGCCAGCCGAGCGTAGTGCGTGGTCCGGTGTCTGTGCCATAACCGATCCCCAGGATGTACTTGTTGCGTTTTCCCGGCGTGAGCGCGATGCGGATGGGAATGTGGCGGTTCGCTGTGGCCTGTTTGCGCTGCACCTCCACGTTCACGTTGGCAAAATAGCCTGAGTCGTCCAAGGCGTATTCCAGCGCCAGCAGCTTGCTGCCGTCGTAAGGATCGCCCGGTTTGAAGCTGACGTACTTCGCCAGGAATTCCGGATTCATGAAATTCTGCACGAACGTCACCGTGCCGAAGTAATAGCGCGGGCCGGTCTCAAAGTGCAGGATGATATCCGCCCAGTGCTGCTTCGGATCAACGCGCAGCACGCTTTGGGAGAACTGCGCATCAATGTAACCCTGATGCGCGGCGATTTCCTGGAGATTCTGTTTCAATGTCTCGTAGGCCGGCTGGTTGAGCCGCTGGCCGGGTTTGACAGGGAGCCCCGCGAGATATTGTTTGAACGCTTTGTCATTCTTGCCTTCGCCGCTGACTTCCACATCCACTCCACGCACCAGTACCGGTGTGCCGGGTGTGATGATGTAGTGGGCCGTCCAGCCGGTAGATGTCTCTTCAAGATCGCTTTTGACGGTGGGCTGGTAGTAACCGAAAGGTTCCAGCGCGTTCTTGATCTCCTGTGGTGCACGCGCATGCAGGCGTTCCACCAGGCTCTGATTCAAGGTAGGCGAATCGCGGTAGGTGTAAATGCTGAGATAGGCCAGCACGTTCTTGAGCAGTTCGCCAGGCACGCCCTGCACCTGCACATCTACCTGGGGCGCGGCCGCATGGACGGTTGCGCTCAAGAGCAGGGCCGCCAACCAGACCAGACTCGAGAACTTGTGATGAACAAGGCATTTCGGTTTCCGCATTACTCCGATTCCGGCAGGTTTTCGATGGCCAGCGGCGGCAGCGAATCCGCCGGCGCGAAATCGAAAACACGTCCGTAGAAGGCCAGTTCCGCTTCCAGTGCACGTTGCAACGTGTCGCCGCGGCGGAAACCGTGGCCTTCTCCGGCGAAGCTGAGATAAGCCACCGGCTGCCTTTTGGCGCGCAGAGCGTTCACCATGTTTTCCGTCTGGTCGGGGGGCACCACCCGATCCTTCAAACCTTGGAAGAATATTACCGGACAATTGATGCCGGCGGCCGCGTACAGCGGTGAACGGGCGCGATACAGCTCGCGGGCGGCCGGCCATGGACCGAGCAGACTGTCACCGTAATGCGACTCGAACTTGTGGGTGTCGGTCATGGCGGTGGCGAGTTCGCTGATGCCGTAATAGATCGTGCCGGCCCTGAAAAAATTGTGGAACGCGAGTGCGCAAAGCGCTGTGAAGCCGCCGGCGCTGCTGCCGCTGATAATGAGACGCCGCTCGTCCGCGCGCCCCGCGGCCGCCAGATGCCGCGCCGCGTGGATACAATCCTGCACGTCCCGGATGCCCCATTGACCATGCAGACCGCGGCGATAGGCACGGCCGAAACCGCTGCTGCCACGATAATTCACGTCCGCCACTCCGAAACCACGGCTGGTCCAGAACTGGATGCGCGGGTCCAGGCCGTTGCCGTTCATGGCCGTCGGTCCGCCGTGGCATTTCACCAGCAGTGGCGGTTTTTCGCTGGACGGGATGTAGAAGTCCGCATTGCGCGGCGGGTAGTACCAGGTATAGGCGGTTTCGCCGTCGCTGGTGGCGAAACTCAGGAATTCAGGTGTGCTTGAATAGTCCGTTGGAATTTGGTTTCCCGCATCCGTGAGCGGGATGAAATGCTCATTGTCGCCGAATATCACGGCAGACGGATGTGCAGGATCGCCCGCGAGCAGCACAAAACGGTTTTCTTCCGCATGCAGGTGTTCAATCTGAGTGAAACGGGTGGAAAGCAGTTTCACTTTTCCATCCATTTCGATCCGCATCAGCTCGGATTGGCCCTGATTGAAGCGCACCGCGAGAATGCTTCCGTCCGCCATGAAACCGTAACTGGACATGCCGAAGTTCCATTGGGCAAAACCGTAATCCATGTCATCGCGGGTGACGGCACGGATCTCTCCGTCCGCATACCTATATATATTCCAGAAGCCGTTCCGGTCGGAAATGAAATGCAGCACGCCGTCCGGCGCGAACCGCGGCTGGAAGATGGATTCTTCAGTAGCACCTGCCACGCGGCGCGCATTTTCGGGAATACCGTTCTTGTTCAGATTTGCCAGCCACAGCTCGCAGCCGTCCCAGGGCATCTGTGGCTGATTCCAGCTGAGCCAGGCAAGCAGCCCGCCATCAGGGCTCAGTGCCGGTGAGCTGTAAAAGTCGTTACCTTGCGCGAGCGTAACGATGTGGCCATCGCGGATAGGAACCGCTGCCAACGTGTTGCGTGGTGTGCGTTCCCGTTCACCATGATCTTCACACACAGCGATCAATCGTTCCCGCTGCGCATCCACCAGCAGATCGGCAAAGCGGCACGTGGGCGCGTCGCTCAGTGCTCTGGGTATGCCAGCGCCCAACGTCTGGGTATAAATCTGTTGATCGGATTCATTCACGAAATACAATGCAGTTGCCGTTACAGTAAACGCGCCGCCGCCGTATTCATGTGCGCGGCTGCGAACGCTGAATGGCGCCGGCGTGAGGTCTCCGCTGCTTTCCCTTGGCCGTCCACGCACCAGCACGCAACGGCCGTTTTCTGCCGGCCGGTTTTCCACCCAATAAACGCAGTCGCCCGCGAGCCGTGGCTGGCTCAGACGTACACCGCTTACGGCAATCTGTGCCGCGCTGATGGGAGACGACCAGATGCCGCAGACAGCGGGGCGCGGCGCGTGCCTCATGCCGGGCTGCCGGCGATGTGGAAGCAGCGCGTTTCCAGCGCTTGTCCCGCCGCATCAAAGCGCCGCTCCGCGAAGTGGATGCTGCCATTCCTCTGCATGACAATCACGCTCGAGCAGCGCGTGCCGTACACCGGATTGACCACGAACACAGGGGATAGCAATTGCTCGCGTTCCACGCCGACACCGGTATCGGGCAGTGTATCCGCGGGTGCCGGGGTACGATCCGCGAGCAGCTTGAACAGCGGCTCAGTAGTGGGCGCGCCGTGCGCCGGTAACGTTTCCAGCCATGCCATGCTGTGACTGACTTTCGGCCAGGGTGTGTCCAGCAGATGATTGCTGAGACCGTGAATGCCGGGAGCAATGTTGCCATTGGCGTCGCTGCGATTGGAAAAATAATAAAGCTGATCGCGATTTCCGATGATCAGGCTGAAAGGCGCGAAGTCCTGTGCATGTTTACGAACCCGTTCAATGTATTCATCCGGTTGCGCGTCACCGCGCAGAAAATCCGCCGTGAGCACGCCCCGCGACCTCGGACCTTTCTGCGGCACCGGACCTTCGCGGTAATTGGTGACCACGGCGAAACGGCCACTCGTGGTCACGCCGAGCCAAGTGCCGCCAGCTTCCAGATCGCGGCCGCCCAGAACCTCGGGCGCATCGTCCCAGAATCCTGCCGCCAGCGAGGGACGCGCGTGCAGCTCGTCGCGATTGCCGGCGAAAACCAGTGGATAGTGAGGATGTATTTTCCAAGCGAAGACGAGCAGGCACATACGGGCATTATAGCCGCCGGATAGTGCCAACTTGGCGGACGCATGCCCGTGCAACCTTCAGCAGGATATGCCAACTATCAGTTTCAATTGGTGCAAATGACTGGACACGACCCTGAGGCAACGCTCACGACCGTCCGTTTTTAGGAAGGCTGGTAACGCGCGTGTCTTCACGCGTCGCGTGCATGGCGCTGTTAGCCGCTTCATTACTCTACCCTCTTCAGCAGGGCCTCTTCTGGATTCTTCAGAGCAGACACGATGTTTTCCGAGACCTTGGCAGTGAGTTTCTCTCCCCAGAATGGATCACGCATATCGTAGTAGATCACCCGAATATGGTGAAGGTCGAAAGGAACGTCTTCCTGATTAGACGACACGAGAACGACTGGCTTATTTAGTGCGTGCGCGAGTCCAAGCTCATAAAACACATTTGGGTTTCGACCAGTAAGTTCAGCGACAAGAACTTTTGCGGAAGTAATTCCGGACCAGACCTGATCGATGATTTTTCCCGTGGCAAAGATTTCATCATCGGCCCGGACTGCCTTTAATCCAGCCTTAGAAATAGCCGGCTCGTAGATCGCTTTGTAGTAACCCCCGATTGGATCGGCAAATGGCATCATGACGAAGCAGCTATCGCCGTGCTCTATCTTTACGCCCTTACTAATTCTCTTCAGTGTTTGATCGACCGCCGCCGCGGGTTCCGCATCTCGCGCCACATCGAGAATTCTCTTCTTTCCAGCGACGTCTTCGACAAGCTGTGCCTCGCTGAGATCTTCTTGGAAGATGGTTGTGAATTCATCAACCTTATCTTCAGGAAGCTTGAATGTATCGACTAGAGCGTTTCGAAAGAACTGCTCATCCGGGATATTTTCGCCGCGATAATGCTTATAAACATCTGCAATTGCAGGAGCGTTTAGAAGCGCTTGTCTGATACCGCCAAGCTCGTCGTTCGGATTCTGCGGTCGCAAGATCTTCTTGGCTAAGTCGGTAACAGCTACTTGACCGTCGCTTGGTCTTTCAAGGAGGCCGTATTTTAGGGCCGAACTTATCTCTACTCTCGATGGACCGTGAAACGCAAGCCCAGCGAATTTAACGGCCTCACGATCAGAGCATGTTCTTCCAGCGTTCTGCTCAAGAACCGCTTTGGGTATTCGTAAAGCCTTCCGAACGGAATGTCGTGGATAAGCTGCCACTCCAGACGGACGGCCTTTCTCGCGAGCAATTTTGCGTTTGGCTTTGCCTCGCCTTGCGACTTTCTTGTTTTTGGCTGGCTTCGCACCGTCAGCCGAAGTATTTACGTTATCGTCGTCTGCCATGATTCTTAATCTCCATGATGATTATTTTGGAATACCTTGCGGCTAACTATTGAATAGACGGACTCGTCGGTCCGTCTATACATCAATAGGTGATACAGAGCCGAAGGCAATGCAACACATTATTCCTGATACGAATTGACAACGCCAAGTCCAGTTAACGATAAACAGTATACGCGGACCCAGCGGACTCTGGAATTTTGCACTACTGGCGCTTTTCCTCACTACCAGGAGCGGCCGTTATGCAGTTGATTACCACGACCGCCGCCAGCCCACGCAAGGGTTAGGTTTCCGCGCTCGTCCTTCTGCGCCGCTTGAGCCGACGCACATTAGATGCGTATCGATCCTGGAAACGACCGCTATCTGGCGACTTGTCAGATGCTGCGACTGTCTCATCTTAGCCGAAAGCAGGCTCACTTACGGTTTCCCAGGTCTGTCGCCAGGTCGAAAGAATGCCGCTGCAGAGAGCAGCGCCAGCGCCGCGATGATGAGTGTCATGCCCGCGGCTTCCGGGCCGTCCGGCCGTTCGCCGAGCTGCAGCCATGCAGCCAGCACACCTACCACCGGCACCGCGAGGGAGCACAAGCCGCTGACACTGGCGGACAGCCGTTGCAGGACGTACAGCCATAGTAGCCATGCCAGCGCATTGGCGGGGATCACGTTGTAGAACAGCGACCAGATGAAGGTCCCGCTCCAGTGAATCGGGTGCGAAGGTAGCCACCAGGCGATGAGCACGATGGGAATGCCGCCGAGCAACATTTGCCATGCGGTGAGCGACAGCAGTTCCGACATGGATTTCACCGGAATCTTCTTGGCGACGATAACGCTCGCGCCCCAGGTAGCGCCCGCCAGCACCGCAAGGATGCTGCTCACCAAGTCCGGACTCCTGTGCCAGGGTTCGAAGATGCACAGCATGCCGATGAGCGCCACCAGCACCGCCAGCCATTGCAGCCCGCGCATGCGTTCACCAAGGAAGGGCACGGCCAGCAGAATGACCCAGAACGGCATGGTGTAACACAACACCGCGGCCTTGCCGGCGCCGCCATGCACCAGTGACCAGAAGGCCAGCGTGGTGAACAAGGTGGTTTGGAAAAAACCGAGCCAGAGCACACCGTGCAGGTTGTGGGGTTTCAGCGGACGCCGCAGCACCACCAGCACCAGCAGCAGGCAAATACCGCCCAACATGGTGCGCAGTGCAACGAAATCGAAAGGTGCAGCGTAAGCCAGGCCGACTTTCATCGCCACCCAGTTGTAGCCCCACAGAAAAGCCAACGCCACCAGTGCGAGCAGGGCCGGAACATCTTTGCGATATGTCGCTGTGCCGGCCGCATTCATGAACGGGCGCCGCCGATATCAAGCGGATTGAAACTCGCCAGCGAGAACTCGCGGGTTTCTTCAAACCATGTACGGAGCAGCCAATAGGAAATGGACTGTGGCGTGGGCAGCGTAAGACTATTGTTGCGCAGACCTTCAATGATGTCGGCACGCGAAAACCAGCGTGCTTCGATCAATTCGCCGTCGTTGCAATGGATGTCGGTATTCTCCGCGGCTGCCTGGAAACCGAGCATGAGCGAGGCGGGATACGGCCAGGGTTGGGAGGTCATATAGTGCATGGCGCCCACCCGAATATTGGTTTCCTCCCGGACTTCACGGCGCACCGTCGCTTCGAGATTCTCGCCGGGTTCCACGAATCCCGCGAGTGTGGAAAAGCGGTTGCCGGGCGATTGGCGCCCCAGCAGGCAGCGGTTCTTATGAGTCACCAGCACGATAATGGCTGGGTTGACGCGCGGATAGAGAACGTTGCCGCAGCGGGGGCAATGCAGTTCATGGCCGGCGCGATGGCTTTCCGCCGGCGCGCCACATTTCCCGCAAAAGCGGTTTTGCGTGTGCCAGTGCACCATGGCGCGGGCGTAACCCAGCAGCGCCAGTGCGCCGTGATCCAGCACTCCGAACTGTGGCCGCAGATTGGTCAGGACGGCATCGTTTACGGGCAGCGTGACATCGGCTGGCAAGCCCAGAGCAAAACAGGTTGCGCCCCGGTAATTTCCCATGAGCACTGTGCATTGAACTTTGGCAAGCAAGGGTTTCGCGGTTTCTACATTTAATAACAGCGGTGTCACGCCGTCCGCAAGCAGAACATTGTTATCGCCGGATACCGGAACAAAACGCGTTGCAGAATCGTCAAGTTGTGCAGCCAGCCACGTCTCATCCTGACGCTGTGGCGCCAGCCGGTCCAGCTCGGGGCCGGAAAATACGAAGGGCAGTCCGTGGTGATCAGGCATTTATCAAGACTGGGCGCGGGCAATCGGACGCATTATCCCATACCAATGGAGAGAGTCAGGTTGGTTCAAGCGCCTCGTCCAAGGTGTTTATCAGCAGGGTTTTCAGCTTGTGACTCTCGGCACTGTAATAGGGTTTCGGCGGCAGTTTGCCCCACACCGGTTCTGGCCAGGCAGGATCGTGAGCGTAGCGTACGATGTGATGGATGTGCAGTTGCGGGACTTGATTGCCGAGAGCGGCGATGTTGAGTTTATCGGGTTTGAAGCAATCAGTGAGCGCACGTGATAACAGCGTGGATTCATCCATGAACTGCATGCGGTCCTGTGCGTCGAGTTCGTGAATCTCGCGGACGTTCTCCCGCTCCGGCACCAGGATGAACCAGGGATAGTTGCTGTCGTTCATGAGCAACAGCCGGCACAACCGGAAACGGCCGAGCGGGAGCGTGTCCTTTTCGAGTTGCGGGTGGAGTTTAAACATGAATCCCTTTCACCCCAGCTCTCTCCCGCCGGGCGAGAGAGAGATGATCAGCGCGGTGCCACATAACCGCCGGGCACACCATGAGGCGAGAACACGATTTGCCACAGCTGGTTCTTGCGGGCGCGGAAGGAGGCCATGCTGATGCTCAGATAATAACGCCACATGCGATGAAAGGTTTCGTTGTATTGTTGTTTCAATTCTTCCCAACTATTTTCAAAATTACGGCGCCAGGCTTGCAACGTCTTGTCGTAATACACGCTGAAGTTGTGCCAGTCTTCCACAATGAAAACCTTCTCGCTGGCTGCAGCAATTTGTTTTATGGAAGGCAGCATGCCGTTGGGGAAGATATATTTTTCGATCCAGGCATCGGTGTCGTGCACTGACCAGTTGCCGCCGATGCAGTGCAACAAGAACAGGCCGTCATCCTTGAGGCAGCGGCGCGCCACGTGCATGTAAGCGGGGTAATTCTTCACGCCCACGTGCTCGAACATGCCGATCGAAAAGATGCGGTCGAATTTTTCGTTGAGCAAACGGTAATCCTGCAACCGTACTTCGATGGGTAA
This sequence comes from Gammaproteobacteria bacterium, assembly GCA_049591455.1. GTDB lineage: Bacteria > Pseudomonadota > Gammaproteobacteria > Natronospirales > REEB76 > REEB76. The sequence goes on along the minus strand of JBAWFA010000014.1, from coordinate 179,657 downwards.
TCCTTTGCTGATTTCACGCGCGTACTCAGCCTGCTGTTCGGACACGGTGATGCCGACGCCGCTGATGCCGTAGCGCTCAGCCGCAAGCTTGAGTGCTTCCCCCCAGCCGCAGCCGATGTCGAGCACGCGCATGCCGGGTTTGAGGCCCAACTTGCGAAATACCAGCTCCAGTTTGGCTACCTGGGCATCGTCGAGATTGTCTGCGTCTTTCCAGTAACCACAGCTATACACCAGACGTTTGCCCAGCATGTGCTTGTAGAGATCGTTGCCCATGTCGTAGTGACGGCGGCCAACCTCAAAGGCGCGCGCGGGTTTTTGCAGATTGACAAAGCGCGCGTGCAGGAAAGCCGTCAGGTTGTCCACGGTGAGCACTTTTTCTTCCAGGTTTGCCATGAGTACCCGGTAGATACAACCGTCCAGGTCTTTAGCGTCCCACCAGTTGTCCATATAGGATTCCCCAAGTCCCATGGAACCGTGCGCGATGACGCGGTGGTAGAAGTGTTCGTTATGAACCTGAATATCCCAGGGTTCCGGACCGTTGATGCGGACGCCAGTGCCTTCCAACAGACGTTCCACCCGGCGTTTGAATGTTGACTGTGACATATACGATACGACCCTTTCTTTTTATCTTGATGTTTTAATCGAGATACGCGCGGCCAATGCGCCAGCCAATATACACTCCCGCCAGCGCGCCGATGCTGGAAAGCAGCCAAGCCACACCCAGGCCGAAGCGCTGACCCAATGTCCAGCCGATACCGCTCAGGATGAAGATGGCCAGCAGCATGATGAGTTTTTTCATGGTGTCATGAGGAGTGAACGAAAGCCGATCCAGATTCTAATGCGATGCCGCCGGTTCGCCAAATTGGTGCTGTTACGCCGGCACCGTGAATTGGACGATATTGATAATGGCGAGTACTGCGATTACCAGCATGGTTCCGGCTGCGCCTGCGGCGCGTCCGAAGCTGCGCCCTGCGGAATGAGACACCCCCAAAGCATGCAGCAGCCGCGCGGCGATCAACACGATGCCGCAGGCGTGCAATAACCAATGCGCACCGTGATCTAGCTCCAGACACAGCATCAGCAGTAAGGCGATGGGGAGATACTCCACCGCGTTGCCGTGCACGCGGATGGCGCGGCCCAGGGTTTCATTGCCGCCGGTGCCGAGACCGACGTGATGAACGTTACGCAGCCACACGACCCGGATCGCAAGCACCACGATCAGTAAAGCCAAGAGTCCGGCATATAAAGCCGTGATGGAAGCAATCATGTGTTTTTCATCTTTGGAGTTATTAGCTTCTCTCGAAGGAACAGCATTTCCTAATTGTCGAGACATGCCCAATGCCAGGGCTCATAAGCGATGCCGTGGTGGTTATCGCGCGGGTAGGAGAGCCGGAAGCCGAATCGTTTGGCGTGTTTCGTCAGCCACGCGAAGGCATCCGTGGTTTCAAAGTTGGTTTCCAGAGGCGCATAGCCCGAGGTGGCGAGATCCAGCGCGCAGCCGGTATGGTGTTCGCTGTAACCGGGTGCGGCGTTGACTTTGAGTATCTCTTCAATCAGTTTGCCCGCAGCAAGTTTGCGCGCCATCAATTCACGCTGATAGGCCACACTGCGGAACGCCGATACCAGCAGCAGTAGCACCTGATCCTGTCGTGCCCGAGCCTGCATGGTCCGCCAATGTTCTGCCGCATGAGGTGTGAGTTGCTGTGGCCGGCCGTATATGTCTTCACCGATGGATACCAATTTACCGGCTTCCGCGCGCAATGGCAGCAAAAAGCGTGTTTCGTAATCCAACGGAATACCCAATTCCCGATGGATGGTTTGTATACGTGCGCGATAATCTTCCTGCAGGTTTTCAACGCGGGTATTCAAGGCGGAATCCGGAATCACTTGGGATGTTGATAAGTGCCGACCAACTGCGTTTCGGCAAGGATGTGCCCGCGCAGGGCGGCTTCCAGTTGCGCCTTGGTGGGACTGTGCAGGTCCCGCAGCACCGTGTCCAGGGCGTAGAGTTTGTGAAAATACCGGTGCCGGCCGATAGGCGGACAAGGGCCACCGTAGCCGGTGCGTTTCCAGTCGTTGACGCCTTCACGCGTACCGGCGGGCAAGTGTTTGGAACCACCTTCCGGCAATGCAGGGGTATTCGCCGGAATGTCGTACAGCACCCAATGTACCCAGGTTATCTTTGGCGCTGCCGGATCGGGCGCATCGGGGTCGTCCATGACGAACGCGAAACTTTTGGTGCCAGCCGGTGCGCCGGACCAGGTGAGCGGCGGCGAAATGTCTTGGCCATCGCAGGTGAAGCGTGACGGCATCTCGCCGTGGTCCTGATAGGCAGATGAGGTGATGGTAAATTTCTGTGCCATGGGAGCGCCCTCCGATATCAAGGGAAATGCCGCGGCCAGCAACAGGCCACTGACTACGAAAGTACCAAGCGCATGTTTCATGACCAGGGCTTCGCTGTTTGCAGCCGCGTGCACAGATCCTTCTCGCTCAAGGCCGCGATTTCATTTTCCGCATCCAGACGATTGTTGGCATCGAGTCCACTCTTGAATACCTCGAAACTGCCGAGGCGCGAGAAAATGATGACCATGTTGCCATGGGATTCATGGCCGAGTGCTGCCTGCCAAACCTGTCCGCTGATGTCGCTGAAATTGCGCATAGGACACAGTATAAACCCGCGACAGCAGGCTGACTGATACGCGGCGGCGTCCGTTTCGCCGCGGATTTCCTTATTTATAGAACGAATCCGCGAAGTGCCCGATAACAGTCCGCTTACTTCGATCGTCCATAGAGGCCCGTGAGACGCGCTGTGGCGAGGGTGTTGAAATGAAGATAAAACCCCAGCATCGCACCGGACGCGTCTGAATTCAGCGGCAACTTTGCGATCTTGAGCGCGTACACCGTCACCTGATAATGATGCGGAGCATCGCCCGCCGGCGGGCAGGGGCCGCCATAGCGCGAGAAGCCGAAGTCCGTGCGGCCTTCGATAGCGCCACGCGGCAAGGCATGCGAGTGCTCTGCGCCCGCATCCGCAGGCAGGCCGGTGATGGTCGCGGGAATGTTGAACACCGTCCAGTGCCACCAGCCGCTGCCGGTGGGTGCATCCGGATCGTAGATGGTTACGGCGAAACTTTTGGTCCCGGCCGGCGCCCCCGACCAGTGAAGAACGGGCGAATGATTACCGCCCGTGCAGCCAAAGCTGTTGAATACCTGCGCCATGGGAATGGTGCTGCCGTCGGCGAAGTCCGGACTGGTCACCGAGAAACCACCGGCCGCAAGTGTGGCGGCAGGTATGGCGAGAAGAGCGGCGATTGACAGGGCGCTTAAAAGAGCACGCATGTTTGTCTCCTTGTTGGGTCTCATCACGAATTCGAACGGCGGCGGCGTTCCAGGATGAACATGCCGCGCAACACGATGAGCGCGAGGATGGTAACGCCGATGGCGGCAATCAATTGCCCCAGCGCCACGGCCAGGCCCACCGCCGCCGCCGTCCAGATAGTGGCGGCAGTGGTGAGGCCGCCGACCTTGCTGTTGTCGCTGCCGCTGCGGAAGATGGTGCCCGCGCCCAAAAAGCTCACGCCGGTGACAATGGCGGCGGCTACGCGCAGCGGATCAATGACGACGGTGCCGCTTAGATGTAGATAATTTTCGGCCGCCCCCGCCACCGCCATGAACAGCGCAGAGGCGCCCGCCACCAGCGTATGGGTGCGGAAACCGGCCGGCTTGTTGGCCAGCTCCCGCTCGAAACCGATGAGGCCGCCGAGAATCATGGCCAGAATCACCTGGCCGATGATGACAAGCTGGATCCGCCAGTCGTGATTCATGAGCATGATTCACGCCCTCCCGGGCCCGCGCAGCAGCCGCGCGGGCAAATGCAGGATGGCACTCAGCAGCTCGAATACCGCATCCAGCGTCAGGCCGAGCAGTCGGAACGGCAACAGGATTAGCCAGATGAAGGGATACAGAATCAGCGCCAAAAGCGCCAGCGGCCAGCACAGAATCAACAGGATCAGCCAGAGGATCAAGCCGGGAAAGAGGCGCATGCTATTCTGCCCGTTGGAAAATCCGATAGTAGAAAGATTATCATTTCCCACCAGCTATGGGAGAGTTGTAAATCATGGATACCAAACAGGCTGTCCGCGAACGTTTGAGCCAGGCGCGCGAATCGCTGCTGGCCTTAAGCCATCGCATCCACGCGCACCCGGAGCTTGGCTTCGAGGAAGAACACGCCTGCGCCTGGCTCGCGGAGATGCTGGACGAAGCCGGTTTTTCCGTGAAAACCGGCATTTGCGAGCTGCCCACGGCGTTCATCGCCAAGGCCGGCAGCGGACCGCTCAATATCGGCATCATGGCGGAATACGACAGCCTGCCCGGCGTCGGCCACGCCTGTGGTCACAATCTCATCGCCGCCATGACGGTCGGCGCGGCCCTGGCCGCCGCCAAAGTGGCAGATGATGCGGGGCTGACCGTGACAGTCATCGGCACGCCGGCCGAGGAAGTGGGCAATGCGGGCGGCAAGATTCTGCTCCTGGAACGCGGCGCTTTCGCGGGTATTCACGCGGCCATGATGGTGCATCCCGCGCCCGTGGATTTCGTGCAGCCCAGGATCATCGCCGCGTCCATGTTTGATGTGCATTACACCGGCAAGTCCGCGCATGCTTCGGCCTATCCGGAACTCGGCATCAATGCCGCCGATGCGCTCACCGTTGCGCAGACCGCCATCGGCCTGTTGCGCCAGCACATACATCAAACCGACCGTATCCACGGCATCTGCACCCACGGCGGTGACGCACCCAATATCGTCCCCGCGCATACTTCGGCGCGTTACATCATCCGCGGCGAAACCGTGAAAGACATGGAAGAGTTGCGCGTGAAAGTGCATCATTGCTTCGAAGCCGGCGCGCTCGCCACGGGCTCTAAACTGGAAATTCGCGGCGGCGACAAGCCGTACATGGAAATGCTGCACGATGCGGACATGGCGGAACTGTATCGTCGCAATGCCGTGACGCTGGGCCGGGGATTGGCCGCGCCCGAATCCGTCGCGCGCTTTAGCGCATCCACCGACATGGGCAACATCTCCCAGGCGCTGCCTTCCATCCACCCCATGATCGGCATTGATTCCCTGCCCGCCGTGAACCACCAGCCGGAATTCGCGGCTCATTGCGTCAGCGCGGCGGCGGATCAGGCATTGTGGGACGGCGCACTGGGCATGGCCTGGACCGCCATTGATATGGCGGCTGATCATAAGTTGAGCAAGCGTTTGCTCGCGCGGCATTAAGTCAGTCAGCACTGAACCTCGGACATCAGGCGTTGTCCACTCTTTGCCCTCTAATATCTGTATCGAAGCTCTTGGTTCAAGTCCCAGGTTTGGTTCATTGGTCCCTAAAAATGACGGAGGTGATAACGTGAAGAAATATCTCAGCCCCCTGTTGATCCTGTTCCTGGCGGTTTACGGTTTGTCCGCATTGGCGGCTGACGACCCGTCCGCCAAGACTCCTGCCGCAAACAACACCACGCCACCCAAGGAAGAAAAATCCGTGACTCAGGGCAGCGTGACGGTGGAAGGCCAGCGCATTGATTACGATGCCACCGCCGGCACCATCATTCTCAAGAACATGGATGGCAAACCCACCGGCAGCCTGTTCTATGTGGCCTATACCAAACGCGGCGTGAAGGACGAGAACCAGCGGCCGGTGACCTTCTTCTATAACGGCGGTCCGGGTTCATCCACGGTGTGGTTGCACATGGGCGCTTTCGGCCCTCACCGGGTACAGACCGCTGACCATACCCATACTCCGGCGGCGCCCTATGCACTGGTGAACAACGATTACAGCCTGCTGGATGTGACCGACGAAGTATTCATAGACGCAATGGGTACCGGTTACAGCCGTATCATCGGCAAGGACAAAGGCGGAGCCGGCGAGCCCAAAGATTTTTATGGCGTGGACGCCGACGTGAAATCTTTTGCCCAGTTCATCAGCAGTTATCTGAGCGAGAACAGCCGCTGGAATTCACCTAAATACCTGTTCGGTGAAAGCTATGGAACCCCCCGCTCTGCAGCGTTGGTCAATTATCTGCAACAGCATGACGACATGGATTTGAACGGCGTCATCCTGCTGTCATCCATCCTGGATTTCAGGACCGCGAGTTTCAACGCCGGCAATGACCTGCCTTTCGAGCTGTTCCTGCCGAGCTATGCGGCGGTGGCTTGGTACCACCACAAGCTGCCCAACCCGCCGGCGGAATTGCAGCCGTTTCTGCAGCAGGTCCAACAGTTCGCCATGACCGACTACGCGCAGGCGCTGGATGCGGGAAATACGTTGAGTGACAGCCAGCTCGACACCATTGCAGAAAAGCTGCACGAGTACACGGGCTTAAGCGCGGCGTATATCGAGAAGGCCAATCTGCGCGTCACCGCGAGTGAATTCGAACACGCATTATTGAATGACCAGGACCTGACTACGGGGCGGCTGGATGCACGCTTCACGGGGCCGAGCATGGATCCCATGAGCCAAGTGGCGTACTACGATCCTCAATCTGCCGCCATCAGTTCTGCCTACGTGTCCGCATTCAACGACTACGCACACAATACCCTGAAGTTCGGCCGTGACCGGCATTACCTCCCGGAGGCCTTCCACAAGTGGGATTGGACACATAAGAACCCCACTACCGGGCAAGAGTGGCCGGGGACATTGAACGTGGCTGTGGATCTTTCAGAGGCCATGAAATACAACCCGGACCTGCGGGTGCTGGTGAACAGTGGCTATTTTGATCTGGCCACACCGTACTATGCTACGGATTACACCATGGACCATCTACAAATCCCCAAGGACCTGCAGGATCATGTGCAGATGAAGTACTACGACTCCGGTCACATGGTGTACGTGCACGTGCCGGCGCTCAAGCAGTTGCATGACAATGCCGCGCAGTTCATCAAGAGCACCGATAACCTGCAATAAGGGAATTCAAGCAGTTTGAAACTACACAGGGCTCTTCGGAGCCCTGTTTTTTGACGCTGTTCAATTCCCCTAACCGCGCAAAAGAACACCGTTCGGAATTTTCAGCTGCGCCAATGCCCCAAGATTATCGTGGTGATTCCCACAGCCGCGACCACCAGCGACACCCACACCGGCGCGCCGTGCAAACCCAACAGCAGTGCGCCGCTGACAATGAGCGCGCCGCCGGCCATGGCGTGGTACAGGTGCCGGATGCGGTGCCGGGTCATCTCGCGCAGGCGTTTCAACTCATCGCTTTCCACACCGACCTGGAATTTGCCATCCGACATCTGCCGTAGAATCGCATTGAGCCGCGCCGGTGTTTCCAGCAAGAACTCGCGCAGTGCCGGCAGGCTGGCGCGCAGCCGCTTGAACGTGGCCTTGAGGCCCATCTGTTCGTGCACCCAGCCTTCCAGGAACGGCTTGGCGGTTTTCCACAGGTCCAGATCCGGATACAGCTCGCGGCCCAGACCTTCAATGTTGAGCAGGGTTTTCTGCAGCAGCACCAATTGCGGTTGCACCGTCATGTTGAAACGCCGCGCCGTCTGGAACAGGCGCACCAGTAGTTGGCCGAAGGAGATGTCCTTGAGTGGTCGATTAAAGATCGGTTCGCACACCGTGCGTATGGCACTCTCGAATTCATTCACGTGAGTGCCAGCCGGTACCCAACCGGATTCCACGTGCAGTTCGGCCACGCGCCGGTAGTCGCGGTTGAAGAATGCGAGGAAATTTTCAGCCAGATATTGCTGATCGCGTGGATCCAGCGTGCCTATGATGCCAAAATCTACTGCGACATAGATCGGAGCTTTCGGATCGTTGATGTCAACGAAGATATTGCCGGGATGCATGTCGGCGTGGAAGAAATTGTGCTTGAACACCTGGGTGAAAAAGATGGTTACGCCGTTTTCAGCGAGCATCTGCATGTCCGTACCGCGCGCCTTGAGGGTGGCGATTTCGCTGATGGGCACGCCGTGGATGCGCTCCATGACCATGACGTTGCTGCGGGTGAGCGGCCAGTGGATTTCCGGCACGTACAGCAGTTTCGAGCCTTCGAAATTGCGTTTGAGTTGCGCGGCGTTGGCGGCTTCACGCATCAGGTCCAGCTCGTCAAGGATCACATGCTCGTATTCGGCCACCACTTCACGCGGCCGCAGCCGCCGCGATTCGCGCCAGTAGCGCTCCGCCAGTCCCGCGACCAGATACAGCAGGTCCAGGTCGCTGCGGATAATGCGCTCGACGCCTGGACGCAGGACTTTCACCACCACTTCGCCGCCATTTTTTAGGCGCGCGGCGTGTACCTGAGCGATGGACGCCGAAGCCAGCGGTGCTTCATCGAATTCCGCGAACAACTCCGTGACCGGCTTACCGAGTTTTTTCTCGACGATCTCACGCGCCTTGCGTCCCGGAAACGGCGGCACCCGGTCCTGGAGTTTGGCCAGCTCGTCGGCGATATCATGGGGCAGCAGGTCGCGGCGCGTGGACAGCATCTGGCCGAACTTCACGAAGATCGGCCCCAGGTCTTCCAGCGCGCGGCGGATGCGTTCGCCGCGCGGAATATCGCGCTGGCGCAGCCAGTAAAACGGCGAGAGATAAATCAGGAAACGGATGGGCCGGAAGATGTGCGCCGTGAGGATGATCTCGTCCAGGCCGTGGCGCGCCAGCACGAAGTTGATGCGCATGAGGCGCAGAGTCTGGCGCGGCGTGATCATGCGTGGGCCGTCTTTCCCGCCAGGCGCTGCAGGCGCGCCGCCAGCCGGTCCACGTCGCTCTTGAGATGATCCACCTCGCTCAGAAAGGTTTCCACTTCGTGCCGCGGCGGCAGGTTGCGGGTTTCATATTGCAGGTATTCCGCCATATCCTGGCTCAACCGGTCCGCCGCATCTTTGCCCCAGCGCAAAAAACCACGCGCCAGATTGCCGATCTGATGCGCCGCAATGTCACCTACATAATGAGATAGAAGTTCTTCCCAATCCAGGTCCGCCTGTTTCAGCAAGCGTGAAAAAATTTGGGCGGTTTCCGCATCGCCATTCAATTCAATGCCGCGCGGTGGCGTGTCACCGCGTTTCAAGGCCGCTTCCAGTAGTGCGGCGCTGGGCGCGCGCACCGTCATATCCACCTTGCCGTGGTAATCGCCGTGCACCGTGAGCCTGCCGTCCTGTGGCAGGAAATACAGTTTGAGCGGGATCTCCCTCAGCTCCAGCGCGATGACCTTGCCGTCCAGCTGTTTGAGATCGCGTTGCGCGGCGCTGGAACCGGACAGGGCGCTGTTGAGTGCCCGTTCCACGCCAGCGGCAAGCAGGGAAGTCAGCGGCATGGCGTTCAGAATTTATAACCCCGATGCAAGGCGACGATACCGCCGGATAAGTTGAAATAACCGCAGCGTTCGAAGCCAGCTGTTTCCATCATCTGTTTGAGGGCTTCCTGATTCGGATGTACGCGGATGGATTCCGCCAGATATTGGTAACTAGCCTCATCTTTCGCCACCGCCTTTCCGAGTTGCGGCAACACCTTGAAGGAATAGAAATCGTAAATTGGTTTCAATCCGGGTGCTGTGGCCTTGGAAAATTCCAGAATCAGCAGACGCCCGCCCGGTTTCAGCGCGCGGTACATGCTGGCAAGCGCCGCGTCCTTGTCGGTGACGTTGCGCAGCCCGAAGGCGATGACGATGCAGTCGAAATGCTGGTCGGGAAACGGCAGATGTTCCGCGTCCGCCTGCAGGTATTCAACATTGCCGGCGATGCCCGCATCCACCAGCCGGCGCCGGCCGTGTTCGAGCATCGCGGCATTGATGTCCACCAGCACCACATGCCCGCCCGCTCCTACCTGCTGCGCCAGACCGCGGGTGATGTCGCCGGTGCCACCGGCCACATCCAGCGCTGTCTGCCCGGTTTTCAGTCCGGTTTGCGTCAGGGTGAAGCGTTTCCACAGCCGGTGAATGCCGAAGGACATGAGGTCGTTCATCAGGTCATAGCGGTCCGCGACGGAACTGAATACCTCGTCCACGCGCCGGGCTTTCTCGGCGATGGGGATTTCCTGGAAGCCGAAGTGAGTAGTTTGCTTGCTGGTGCCGGTCATGGCGCGGACCCGTTGGCTGGATGGTCCATTCTAACAGCCGTTATAGGGGTATGAGAGAACACAATGACGGGCGAAAGCAATTCAGGTGTAGGTTGGGGTGAGGTTTATCCGAACCCCAACAATTGGGGCTGTAATGTTGGGTTTCGCTGCGTTCAACCCAACCTACACATGAGATGAATGCGGATCAACCACTTTTACGCTGATAACCTGCATCCTTTAGACGTTTAAGATAACGCGCCCAGTTTTCCTGATGGTTCTTGCCGAGATCGTGGAGCACTGGCCAGGAATACAGACCGGTGTCATGACCGTCGTCGAAGATAAGGCGCACGGCATAATTGCCAACCGGCTCGATGCCGATGACTTTCACGTTCTCCTTGCCGGTTTGCAGGATTTCCGTGCCGTGACCTTTCACTTCCGCGGACGGCGAGAACACCCGCAGGTATTCGAACGGTAGTTCAAATTTTTCGTCGCTGTCGAAAACAACAGTCAACACATCAACTGATTTCCGCAGGCGGATTTCAGTGGGACGTGATTGAGCAGCGTTCACAAGATATACCGGCTCAAATCTTCGTCTTTCACCAGTTCACCCACCTGCTTGTCCACGTAACCGGCATCTATCTTAACGGCTTTGCCGTTCTTGTCGGCGGCTTCGAAGGAAATGCTCTCGAACAACCGTTCCATGACGGTGTGCAGACGCCGGGCGCCGATGTTCTCGGTGCGCTCGTTGACCTCGAAAGCCACTTCCGCGATGCGGCGCACGCCGTCCGGGCTGAATTCCAGCTTGACACCCTCGGTTTCCAGCAATGCAATGTACTGACGTGTGAGAGAAGCATCCGGTTCCGTGAGGATACGCACAAAATCCGCGGTAGTGAGTGCAGAGAGTTCCACGCGGATAGGCAGTCGGCCCTGCAACTCCGGGATCAGGTCCGAAGGTTTCGACATCTGGAAAGCACCGGAAGCGATGAACAGCACGTGGTCGGTTTTCACCGTACCGTATTTGGTGGTGACGGTGGTGCCTTCCACCAGAGGCAGCAGGTCGCGTTGCACACCTTCGCGGGACACGTCTGCACCGTGGGTTTCGCCGCGACGCGCCACCTTGTCTATCTCGTCTATGAAGACGATGCCGTTCTGTTCCACGTTGTTGAGGGCCGTGAGCTTGATGTCGTCCTCGTTGACCATTTTGGCGGCTTCTTCATCTTCCAGCAGTTTGCGGGCTTCCTTGATCTTGAGTTTGCGCGTGCGCGTGCGATTGCCGGCCATGTTCTGGAACAGGCCCTGCAACTGCTGGGTCATCTCTTCCATGCCGGGCGGCGCCATGATCTCCACGCCCATACTGCCCATGACCAGTTCCACCTCGATCTCGCGGTCTTCCAGTTCGCCTTCCCGCAGCATTTTGCGGAACTTCTGGCGCGTGTCCGACTGGTCAGGCGGTATGGGCTCGTTGGCAAAACCCACATGATGCTTGCGCGGTAGCAGCGCATCGAGGATGCGCTCTTCCGCGGCTTCCTCGGCGCGGGTCTGCACGCGGTGCTTGGCGTGCTCGCGCTCCATCTTCACCGCCGTGTCTACCAGATCGCGAATGATGGCATCCACGTCCTTGCCTACGTAACCCACCTCGGTGAATTTCGTGGCTTCCACCTTGATGAAAGGTGCATTGGCGAGCCGCGCGAGACGCCGCGCGATCTCGGTCTTGCCAACGCCGGTGGGGCCGATCATGAGAATGTTCTTCGGTGTGATTTCATTGCGCAGTATCGGTTCCACCTGCATACGGCGCCAGCGATTGCGCAGCGCGATGGCCACGGCGCGTTTGGCGGCGTTCTGGCCGACGATGTGCTTGTCCAGCTCTTGGACTATTTCCCTGGGTGTCATTTCAGACATGTCAAAAATCCAGTAAGAAAGTGAGAGGGTAGAAAGAAAATGTAGGTTGCGGGTGAGGTTTTCCGAACCCCAACATTCTTGAATCTATTGGGATTCGCTGCGCTTATCCCGACCTACTTCAGTTCCTCAATGGTGAGATTCCGATTTGTATAGATACAAATATCCGCCGCGATGTTGAGCGCGCGCTCGGTGATGCTGCGCGCATCCAGTTCCGTGTTGTCCAGCAACGCACGCGCGGCGGCCTGGGCAAACATGCCGCCGGAGCCGATGGCCATGAGGCCGTGTTCCGGTTCAATCACGTCGCCGTTGCCGGAGACAACAAAAGACGCGGTCTTGTCCGCGACGCACATGAGCGCTTCCAGACGGCGCAACATACGGTCGGTGCGCCAGTCCTTGGCCAGTTCCACCGCAGCGCGGGTCAGATTGCCGCTGTGCTTGCTGAGCTTGTCCTCGAAGCGCTCGAACAGCGTGAAGGCGTCGGCGGTGCCGCCGGCGAATCCTGCCAGCACCTGGTTTTCGTACAGGCGGCGTACCTTGCGGGCATTGGGTTTCATCACCGTATTGCCGATTGTCACCTGGCCGTCGCCGCCCATGGCGACGCTGTTGTTGCGGCGCACGGAAAGTATGGTGGTGCCGTGGAATTGTTCCATGTCTTTAAATACCCGAATATGCGTAACTAAAGTGGTTTTCGTTCCAGTGATTTTTGCTGCCGCAAAGGTGGGGGGCAAGGCGTCAGGCGTGAGAGGTAAATACAGTAAGACCGGCGCCTTGTCATTTTACACCTCACCCCTCGCGCCTTACCTTCTTTTTCGCTCTGGGATGCGCTTCGTCGTAAGTGCGGGCGAGATGCTGGAAATCAAGGTGGGTATAGATTTGGGTGGTGCTGATGTTGGCGTGGCCGAGGAGTTCCTGCACCGCACGCAGGTCGCCGCTGGATTCGAGCAGATGGCTCGCGAAAGAATGCCGGAACAGGTGCGGATGAATGCCCATTTGCACGCCCTGGGCGATGCCCCAGCGCTTGAGCCGTGCCTGCAGGGTGCGCGGACTCAAGGGACCGCCGCGCGGGCCCACGAACAACACCGTGTCTTCGGATTTCGCCAGTTGCACCCGCACCCTGAGCCAGTCGTTCAAGGCGGCGATGGCTTTGCGACCCACCGGCACGATGTGGGTTTTGGAGCCCTTGCCGGTGACCGTGACCGTGGCGTCGCCGAAGCTGATGTCAGTCAGGTTTATGGAGAGCAGTTCCGCGAGCCGCAGGCCGGAGGAATACAGCAGCTCCATGATGGCGCGGTCACGGATCGCCTGCGGTGCATCGCCGCGGATTTCCAGCAGTTGCGCCATCTGGTCCGTGTCCAACGTGGTCGGCAAGCGCTTGTCCGCCTTGGGCGCGGTGATGCCGTTGGCGGGATTATTGCGGACGGTTCGTTCACGCAACAGGTAATTGTAAAAACTGCGGATGGCGGCCAGCAGACGTTGCAGACTGCGCGGCGATAATCCCTGACGGTGGCGCGCGCTCACGAAGGCGCGCACATGGTGTATATCTACATTATTCCAGTCGGTGATGGCCTGCTGTTTACAGTATTGCCGGAAGCTGTCGAGATCGCGCTGGTACGCGGCCGCCGTGTGGGGCGAGAGGCGACGTTCGTGGGCAAGATGTCCGATGAAACTTTGGATCGAATCGGCGAGTGCCGTGGTCATCCCGGCAACAGCGGCTGGATGGCCGCCGCCACAAGTTCGCCGATGCGTGCGAGGAAAGCGGTGCCGAGTGTCGGGCCGAAACGGTCGGCTTCGTGGCTGCCGACGGCGAGGATGCCGAGTTTGCCGTGATCGCCCAGTGGCATCAGTGCAATGGAGGCTATGCGTTCCGCTTGTTCGCCGAACAGAAACTCCAGTTGCGGCGCGCGCAGCCGCCCGACATACGGTTTGCCGGCCTTGAGAAATTCGCGGAACTGTTCCAGGCCCGCATCGTCGGGCTTCAGCCAGCGGGCCGGACCCGCGTCCTGGTTCGCGGGCTGATCATTTGTAAGAAACAGGCTCACCTCGTCGGCGCCGAAACGGTTGCGCAGTTCTTCCTGCACCGAGTACAGGCGTTCCGCGAGCGCGTGACCTTCCAGCAGCGCCACCGCGAGCCGGTGGATGCGTTCGATGAGCGCGTCGTTGCCGCGCGCCACTTCGATCAAATCCACCAGTTTGCGCTCCATCTGGCGGTGCTGCTGGCGCAGTACTTCCACCTGGCGCTCGATAAGTGACACCGCGTGGCCGCTGGGATGGGGAACCTTGAGCTTGGTGAGTACCTCGGTATGGTCTTCGAAGAAATCCGGGTGGGTGGTGAGGTAGTCCGTGACCGTGTGTTCGATCTCGGCGATATCCCGCAAGCCCGGTTTGTGTTCGGTGCTCATAGCTTGATGGTTCCGTCGTAAACCCGGTTCGCCGGGCCGCTCATCCACATGGGTTGGCCTTCGCCCTTCCAGCTTATCATGAGATTGCCGCCGCGCAGGGCCACGTCCACGGTCTCATCCAGCCAACCGGCAAGCCGGCCCCACACCATGGTGGCGCAGGCGCCGGTACCGCAAGCGAGGGTTTCACCGGTGCCGCGCTCGAACACGCGCAGTCGCACATGGGTGCGGTCCAGCCATTGGGCGAAGCTCACATTGGTGCGCTTGGGAAAACGCGGATGACGTTCGATTTTGGGACCGAGTTCAACCACTGGCGCAATGTCCACGTCCGGCGTGTCCAGGATAGCGTGGGGATTGCCCACGGACACGGCGCCAATCTCGTAAGTGCGGCCGTCCACTTCCAGTGCGTAAGTCAGCGCGCGCTCATTGGCTTCGAAGGGGATGCGCGCCGGCTCGAACACGGGCACGCCCATGTTCACCCGCACGTTGGCAATGTCCTGCACGTCCGCCTGCAAGTCGCCACCCACGGTTTCCAAGGTGAAATTTTGATCTTTCACCCGGCCGTTCTCGACCAGGAAGCGGCTCACGCAACGCGCGCCGTTACCGCACTGTTCAACCTCGCCGCCGTCGGCATTGTAGATGCGGAAGCGTGCCGCATGCGCCGGATTTGCAGGTTTGCCGATGACCAGCAACTGGTCGAAACCGATACCTGTGCGCCGGTCCGCGAGCTTCTGCACAAGTGCGGCGTCGAATGTCACCGGTTGCTGCATGGCGTCAATCACCATGAAGTCATTGCCGAGACCTTCCATTTTGCTAAAGAGGACTTTCATGAAGATGGCCGGGATATTGGAGACCAGCCTTTGCTTTGAATAACATCAGCGGCGCTCATGAATTCCTTCCTGAAACGTAGTGGATTTGCAATGCCGTCGAAAGGTGCCGCATCACCCCCGGTTCCTTTGATTATCACTGAGCCGAAATTGAAGATGCGGCCCAAAATACCTTGATCAACCTTGATACTTTCCACTTTTGTCAAGAACATCTCGACAGTTTCGCGCTTTATAACGCCCTTTTTGGCCATTACTCGCTTGTCTGTTACCGCCATTTCCGTAGAGATATATATAAGGTACACCGCAAACCAGAAGATAAACCCGACTAATATTGCTATCGCCCCTATAAGAATCCATCTAGCAAGCATGATAAGAATCAATCCGAGCAGAATAAAAGCTAAGCCAAGCAGAATATTCTTCATAAGGCACCAGATACTGAGTTTTCCGCGATATAAAACCTTCTCATCATTGAGCAGATTGGAATCTATGTAAGAACTCATGCTTAATCTCCGGATATTAATGCAATTTATTTGGTAATTAGGGCGAAACGTAACCAAAATAGAGTTTCAGGAACCGTTTGAAGAGGTTCTCGCGGCGGTGGTTAAAGCGGTATTCGATTTCTTTGAGGTACATGGGGAAATGGTAGCGCGAAACGCCGCGGTAATTGTAGAGCACATGCTTGGCATAGCTCCAGAAGCCCTCGATGCCGTTGATGTGGTTGCGGGTCTTGGGGCTGACGAAGGTGTGCCGGTGACTGACCACATGATGTTTGCCGTAGCGTTTCAGGGACTGATAGCCGCGGAAGGCATCAGTGTAGTAGACCGAGCCCTTGCGGGTATGGGCCTGGATGTGGCGCATGAGTTCCTCGGCGGTCAGGTGAGTCACGACCCGGGTATACACGCGTCCATCCCGTTCCAGCAGGCCAAACACGATACTTTTGCCGGCGGCTCCGCGACCGCGTTTGCCCTTGCGGCGCCCGCCGAAGTAGGCCTCGTCCAGCTCGATCTCACCTTTGAGTTTGCCGCCTTCGAGTTCAGTGACATGGAATAAGGCTTCACGCAGGCGTTGGTAGACACGCGTGATGACCTTGGTATCGACGCCCAGATCCTGCGCCAGACGGTAGGCCGGTTGCAGTTGGTAGAAGCCTTTGAGTATCTCGATCTCACGCCGCAGCTTGGCGAGGCTCTTGCTCTTGCCACAGTGCCGGCATTTAATGTAGCCGCGCGCGGTGTGCAGCACCCAAAACGAACCGCAGAAAACGCACTTGCGACCCCTCAAAAAGTTGGCCGCACAGGCAAAATGACTGGTTTTCCCTGTAACCATAAGCACTTATCCTATGCCGATGGTTACGAAACGCCCTAATTACCATTTATTTACCCAGCAGTTTTTTATAGTCCTTATATATGCAGCGATCCATCACCACAAACATGCCGGCCTGGCGCGCGCGTGCGGCAGCGGCTTCGTCCACCACGCCTTCCTGCAACCAGAGAGCCGGTGCCTGGATGGCGATGCAATCGTCCACGATTTCATTGACGTATTCCGGAGCGCGGAACACATCCACCAAGTCCACCGGCCCTGGCAGATGCTTGAGATCGGGATACGCCTTCTCGCCCAGCACTTCCTTCACGTCCGGACGCACCGGGATGATCTTGTAGCCGAACCTTTGCAGGGCGCGGGCCACGCCATGACTCGGACGCGCCGGGTTGGGTGACAGGCCCACTACCGCGATGCGGTGCACCCTCTCCAAGAGCGCCTTTATTTCTGCGGCGGAAGGGTTCTGGAACGCCATGGTTATCCGGCATGAAACTAGGGCAGGCCCATTATATATAGACATCGCCGACCAAGCCCTATCTTCGACCCTCGATCCGGTTCCCGGGTATTTGGCCGGTCCGCGCCATGCCGCTCTCCGCCGTCTATACTGAACGAGGCCGGAGAGGCGAAGAATCACTAACAGAAACGCGGCATCGAGGAGGCAACATGCGCACGATCATGGTGATAAATGCCAAGGGCGGTTGCGGCAAATCCACACTCGCCACCAACATCGCGGCGTATTTCGCCAGCAACTGGGACGCGGTTATCAGTCTCGCGGATTATGACCCGCAGGGCTCCAGCATGGACTGGCTTGCCAAGCGGCCGCCGGAGCGCGACAAGATCCATGGCGTGGATGCCCACAAGCACGGCCTGACGCATCTGGACCGCAATACCGATTTCCTGATCGTTGATTCGCCCGCCCGCTCGCATGGTTCCGAGCTGACACAGATGATTCGTCATGCAGAAACCGTGGTGGTGCCGGTGCTGCCTTCGCCCATTGACATCGCCGCCGCTGGAAAATTCGTGCGGGAACTGCTGGATGTGGGCAAGGTGGAACGCAAGGAAGTGAAAGTGGCGGTAGTAGCCAACCGCGTGCGCGAGAACCTGCTGATCTACGAGGAATTGGAAAAATTCCTCGACACACTCAAGGTGCCGGTGATCACGTCATTGCGCGACACCCAGAATTACATCCGCGCCTACTCACGCGGTATCGGCATCCACGAATTGCCGGAATATCTTTCCTGGCCGGATCAGGAGCAGTGGGAACCGCTGGTGAAATGGTTGGAAAGTAAACGAAGCCAACCGCAGTAAGTCCTAATTTCCATCAGTCAATCTCGAATCTATATTCATATCTGAACTGATAAGCATATGCTCCATCGGGATTAGCCGGATCCACCACAAATACTTTTTTGCTGGCATGGGGAGACAATTCGATTTTGACTTGTCTGACCGTGCACGCTTGTCTAACGTTAATGCAACCGTATAGCTGCATAGCCGTCACCAAGATAGGCCATTGCGTATTGTTTCTGATAAAGATGGATTGAGACCGGCTCTCAGCCGGCGTCTCCGCCCATGAACAGACTTGCTGATGCAGATCGCAATTAGGCTTTTCTACTGGTATAGGTAACGGCGCGGGAGCGGTTGGCGAAGACTCTGGTGTGGATGTCGGAAGTCCTGCCGGTGGAGCAGGCTGGAATTGCGCAGCGATTTTTGGGTAGTCATGTTTGAGCAAATCATGGAAGGAATCAAAATCATAGTTTTGATTCACAACAATGCGTCCATCTTTTACCGAGGGCTGCAAATCACCGCTATATCCTATTTGCCCTGCAGGAACCGCGAAACACACCACGTCCGCGCCCTTGCCGTAAAACATGAGAGAGCCGAAATGCAGTTCATCGAGGCAGTAATTGCCGGCCTGTGTCTGGAACAGGTAAAGGGTTCTCCCTGTCGGCGCGTAAGGTACCTTCAGGGCATTACCGCCTGTGCCCGCAGGCTGAACCAGTATATTGTTCATGGGGTAAGTAGTATTGATTACAATCGCGGCCAATCCTGCGTCTTTGCCAAGAAGTATGGGCTGGTCCTGCTGGATGGGTGCGGTGGTGCAGCTTGTGAGCACGGCCAGGGACGCCAAACAAACTAGATTGAATATACGCATTGGTCGCCCTCCCAGTTCCACTAGTGGTCTAAATATAGCTGATCGAATGCGCTTGGGCGACTGAGAGTAGCGATATCTCAGCTGCATATTGCCCAACACATCCTTTGTCATCTGTGGAACCTGCGGGGAGCTATTGCGAAAAGGCAGATATTGATTTATTCGTCATACCCGTGAAAACGGGTATCCAGGTTCTTGATAGTTCTGGATTCCTGCCTCACGGGAATCACGAGATAGCATTAATCAGGGTTTTTAGGAGTGTTAGATATCATTGGAGTGTCACCCACTTGGTAAGCCTATACTCACGTCCCCTCGCTATCGCCGTCCAGTGAATTTTGTCGTTTGAAAATTTCTGACGATATTCGATGGCGTTTTGCGTTATGAAGATGTTGACCCCGCAAAAATAAACGGCGTTGCCCTTGTCTTTGATATTCCCAGTGAAAGGTCCAGACATTTCCTTTGATGATCAATTCACTGCCGTTGGCCGGGATTGCCACTTCTGAGAGCAGCTGATAACAATGCGGAAAACACGCATGATTTGTTTATGGATTCTTTCCATCAGTATTTTCGGCTCGTTTGTCAGAAGCAGCTGCGTCTTCGGGTTTTGGAATTAATGGAGTGCCGAGAAATTCCTCCGCCAAGGCCCAATAGATCGGCTTACGGCATACAAGTTTCGAGACGCCGAGCGCGATGAAAGCCGCGGCCATGATGGGAAATACCATGGCCTGGTCGTTCACCATTTCCATCACGATTACGGTGGCGGTGAGCGGCGTCTGCACTACACCGGTGAAATACCCCACCATGCCCAGCAGTACTACTGTCGCCACCGGTGCATAGGGCATGAACGGCGCGAGGTCAGCACCGAGTCCCGCACCGGCGGCCAGGGACGGAGAGAACAGACCGCCAGGAATGCCGCTGTAATAGGAAACAAGATTGGCGAGAATCTTGTAAAACGGGAAACCGTAGCTCATGGCTGCATCACCGGTCAGCACATGACGCGCCTGGGTGTAGCCGGTGCCGTAAGACGCGCCGTGGGAGAGCAGGCCGATGCCTGCAATCAACAGGCCGCAAATGATTGCGATCGTCCACCAGTATTTCCGATACAGCGGCCGCAGGCGGCGCATACCGCTGATCAGGAAGCGGCTGTAGAGGCCGCCCAGCAATCCACCCGCCACACCGCACACCGGCACGGCTATCCAATCCTTGACGTGCAGGAAACTGGCGCTGGTTACGCCGAAGTAGGTGTAATTGCCGAGCACACCCAGGGCTACGACACCGGCGATGATCACCGCCAGCAGCAGCATGCCCGTGGCCTTTTCTTCGTAGAAACGCGCCATCTCCTCGATGGCGAAGATGATGCCGGCGATGGGGGTGTTGAACGCCGCCGCGATACCGGCGGCGCCACCTGCCATGATCAGTCCGTGGCGCAGGTAGTTCGGTGGGAAACGCGTGAAGCGTCCCAGCGAATACATGACGGACGCGCCGATGTGGACTATCGGTCCTTCGCGGCCGATGGACGCGCCGCCCACAAATCCCAGCAGCGTCAGCAATATCTTGCCAAATGCGATGCGCAGGGAGAGCAGCTGGCGGCGCAAACCGCCGTCTTTGGTGCGTAGAGCTGCGATGGCTTGTGGAATACCACTGCCCTGGGTGTTGGGAAACACATAGCGCGTGAGGAACAGCACGATTACCAGCACCACTGGCGAGAGCAACAGAGTCCACCAGCGGGAGTGGTCGAGGATCTGCTCATGCAAGGCCATCACCCAGTTGCTCGCGAGGGTAAATCCTGCGGCAATCGCGCCCACCGCGAAGGCACCTGACCAGAAGATCAGGCGTGTTTTCCAGTCACGGACCGAGAGATAACCAAATAATCGGCTAGGCATGTCAGTCGCAAGCATCTTAAAGAGATTCGGAAGGCAGGCATTTTATCACTGCCGCCTGATATGTACCTGTACCAAGCGGGATAGGACCGAGAAAACGTTCTTTTGTCCTTGTTTATTTCCTCTGTTACCATAGCTACTCGCAAGCCGACATGAGTCGCCGACTCGCAGGCTTCCGTTCGCTACCCTCAAGTGGTCAGCCGAATATCTGGGCCGCTCGTCCGTAGATTCGCACTAACCGCCACCACCGTTACAGTTATATTGCCTTAGGGTTATGCAGTCGATCCTCACATGGCTCGCACCTTGGGATTTCTCGCCCACCGTTCTTGTGGCGAGTCTGGCAGTTTGCGGGCTGTACATTTCAGGCATGCTGGCGCGTCGTCGGGCTGGTACGCCGACAGGGTTTTGGCGCAGCACCTCGTTTTTCTCCGGCATCGTGCTCATATATGCAGTCTTGCAGACGCATTTTGATTATTTCGCCCAACACATGTTCTGGATCCATCGTCTTCAGCACTTGGTACTCCATCACCTAGCGCCTTTCCTTATCGTGCTGGCGGTACCGCAGGCAATCATGGCGAGCGGAATTCCAAGGCGCCTTCGGGAGGGGCTGCTGATTCCGCTATGGCGTAGCCGCGGCGTGCAAATAACTTACCAGTTTATTCAGCAACCTCTTGTAGCTGCGGTCTTGTTTGTCGGGCTCATCTATTATTGGTTGATACCATCGGTGCATTTCAAGGCCATGCTTGACGCCTCGCTCTACAATCTCATGAACTGGAGCATGGCCCTGGACGGACTGTTGTTCTGGTGGCTGATCCTCGATCCGCGCTCGCGTGAGCAGGGCGCACGAGCTCGATTCGGAACTCGATTGCTGCTGGTATTGGCCGTCATGATCCCGCAGCTGATGTTGGGCTCATATATCGCTCTCAGCCGTACGGATCTGTACACGGTGTATGCGATCTGTGGGCGCATCTCGCCTATCAGCCCGATTACCGATCAGCACATCGGCGGACTGATTACCTGGATACCTTCCTGCATGATGAGCGTGGTTGCCGCACTCATTGTATTCAGCCGCTGGACGCGACGTGACAGCAGCTACCACCGCCTTATACAGCATCCGGCGACTTCGACCTGAACGGAGAGGCCCCTATGCGAAGATTCTGGTTTGGATTACTGATGGTAGCGGTCACCCTGCCGGCGTTCGCCGGTAATATCAGCGTGAGTGGTGCCTGGCTGCGGCTGTTGCCGGGAAACTTGCCGCTCGCCGGTTATGCCTATGTGACAAACACTGGCACACGCCCGTTGACGTTGGTCGCGGCAAACAGTCCAGAGTTCTCCGAGGTGCAGTTGCATCGCAGCATGCAACGCAATGGCATGGATGTCATGTCGCATCTCGACTCGATTGGTATCGCTGCGGGAAAGAGCTTGGATTTTGCTCCCGGTGGCTATCATTTAATGCTGTTCAACCGCAAGCATCCGTTGCACGTCGGTCAGCAGGTGCCGGTAACCCTGATATTCAGTGACGGCGCGCATTTTACGGCTGTATTCCTCGTCAAGGGGGCGGCAGGCCAATGAACGCATTTCCAAACTTGTTCCACGGTATCCGTAGGCTGGCGCTGGTGTGCGCGATGCTCTTGGTGGCCCCGGTCGTGGCCAGTTGTGGCCGCCAGACTGCATCACAACCATGGGGCTTGCTCAATATCACCGGGCATATGCCCCCACTGCAGTTCACCTTGGTCCGCGATGACGGACAGACCGTTAATCAAAGGACCTATCTCGGCAAGCTGGTGTTGCTTTACTTTGGATATACCCATTGTCCCGATGTCTGCCCGACCACCCTAGCCGACTTGGCCACGGCGCTCAGACAGCTCGGCTCCCAGGCTGATCAAGTCCGGGTCCTGTTCGTGTCAGTGGATCCTGCCCGAGATACGTCAGCGGTGCTGAGAAGCTACGTCCAGGCATTCGGCCCACAGATAATAGGCCTGAGCGGCAACCAGTCAGAACTCCTCGCGCTCACCAAGCGCTACCGGGTGGCTTACGGGCGCGGCAAGCCGGATGCCGAAGGTAACTATACGGTGTATCACAGCAGTGCGATTTTTATCTTTGACAAACGCGGGCAGGCGCGTTTGCTGGCCAGTTACACGGATAAATCTGCAGTAATTGCCAATGATCTCGCGCGTCTGTTGCGCGAGTAGCGGGCAGCTGGTCACCGGCGATGCGGCCATGGATAATCCAGTCAAGATGTGCAGGATGTATGCAGTCGACCAGTCAGAGTGTTGCAGAAGCTTCAGGATTTGCGTGAGCACGTTTCAGGAAGCGAGGCACGTATGAACCTGCTGGTGGGCGATATTGGCGGCACGCATACCCGGCTTGCAGTGTACGACGGACGCAGCTTGCACCCGCCGCGTGTATTTGACAACGACGCGTATGAAAGCATCTATGCGTTGCTGGACAGCTATTTGCCCGGACTGGAAAACGCGTTGCGCCCCTCACGCGCGCGCTTCGCAATCGCGGCACCCATCAACGGCAGGCACGTGAGGTTGACCAATCGCGACTGGGAGTTCGATTGCGACCGTCTGGAAAAACAGCTTGACGCGCCAAGCGTGGAACTGCTGAACGATTTTATGGCATTGGCCCTCGCAATTCCCGGACTTGATGCCGGGGGCCTGCGCAAGATTGGTGGCGGTGAACCGATTGAGCACGCGGCGAAAGCCATGCTCGGACCCGGTACCGGTCTCGGCATGGCAGGACTGGTATGGACTGGCGAACGCTGGTTACCGGTGCCAGGCGAAGGTGGCCATGCCAGCCTCGCAGCTGACGAGCCGCGCTTACTGGATGTGCTGGGGCGCATGCTTAAGGATGCGGAATATGTCAGTAACGAAGATCTCCTGTCAGGTCCCGGTCTTCAGCACCTGTATGCTGCATTCGCGCAGGACACGGATGAACCACCCCCTGCGCCCGAGGAAGTAGTCCAGCGAGCTAGCACCGGTGAGCGCCAGGCCATGAAGACATTGGATGCATTCGTCACGTTGCTGGGTGGCGTGGCGGCGAATCTTGCGCTTACCTTCAACGCACGCGGCGGAGTCTTTCTGGGCGGCGGCGTGCTGCCGGGCATTCCGGCTGAGCGTTGGCAGCCCGCGTTTCGATCCGCCTTCGTACGCAAGGGGAACTGGACTAAATATCTAGAGACGATTCCCACCTGGCTGGTGACGGATCCGTTCGCTACATTGCGTGGATTGATCGTGGCGGGAAGTGGGTGAGGATACCGCAACTGATTTACACTCTGCTGATCTCGTTTATTATCGACCAGTAAACAAGTTATCCTAATGTGTCTGTCCCGCACTCCGGTATCACGAATTATTGACCCGCGATTTCAAATACCTACCTGCAATCCAACCGACATCACTTGGGTGGCGGGGATATGATAGGAAGCGGTTGCATCCTCGGTATTGCGTGCCATCCACACAAACAATCTGTCGCGCCAATGCGACATGCCGCGTTGCTTGCGTCCGGCTAGCATGTCCACCTGGCCAATGATGTAATGGATTTGATCGAGGTCCAGCTTGAGTCCGCGTTCGGCGCATTTGGCAAGATCAGAAGGCACATTTGGTCCCTGCATGAAACCATACCGAAGTATCACGCGGTAAAAACCCTGCGCCAGTTCTGTCAGCTCCAGCCGCTCCTCCGAGCTGACCTTGGAGACCTGCTCGATGATGACCGTGACGAGGATCACCCGTTGGTACAAGACACCGGTATGCCGTACCAACTGTTGCAGAGCAGGTGGCGTCTGCTCAAGACGGCCGGTAAAAAATACCGCAGTACCGGGTATGCGTGTGATTTGGTCACCCGTCAGACGGCCGAGGAAAGTCACGAGAGAATTGCTGTTAGCGGCAATTTGCTCAGATAACAGCCCGGTGCCGCGGCGCCAGGTTGTCATGACGATGAATAACGCCAGTCCTGTTGCGATTGTCAGCCAGCCACCATAAGGAATCTTAAAGATGTTGGAGGCCAGAAAGCCAAGATCAATCAGCATGAAACCCAGTAAAAAAGCGCCCGCGGCTGACAGGCTCCAGCCGCCACGTTCGCGCGCCACGTTGAACGCCAGCAGTGTCGTGATCACCATTGTGGAATTGACCGCTACACCGTAGGCACCAGCCAGATTGTTCGAGGATCTGAATCCCAGCACCAGAACGATGGCGGCCACCATCAGCGACCAGTTCACCACCGGCATATAGATCTGGCCGCGAGCCTCAGCGGAAGTCTGTTCCACTTTCAGCCGCGGCAACTGACCGAGCTGGATGGCCTGGCGTGTAAGCGAATAGGCTCCGGTGATGACGGCCTGTGATGCGATGCAGGTCGCGGCTGTGGCCAATACCACCAGCGGGTAAAGTCCCCAGGACGGTGCCAGATGGAAAAACGGTTGAATACTGCCATGCGGATTCGCGATCAGCAGCGCACCCTGACCGAAATAATTGATGAGTAAAGCCGGCAGCACGAATCCAAACCATACCTTGCGGATCGGGTTACGACCGAAATGCCCGAGATCCGCGTACAAGGCTTCACCGCCGGTGGTCACCAGAAAGACTGCGGAGAGAATCAGAAAACCGGCGAAACCATCAGTCAGAAAGAAGCGCACCGCATACCAGGGATTCACGGCAAGCAACACTTCTGGCGCAGCCAAGATGCCACGAACTCCAAGTACTGCCAGCGCCAGAAACCACAACAGCATCAATGGACCGAATGCCGTACCTACCTTCGCAGTTCCGAAACGTTGCACCGCAAACAGACAGAACAGAATCACGACGGTGATGGGGATTACATAGCTGTGTAAGGTCGGAGCGGCGACCTGCAAACCTTCGACTGCACTCAGCACCGAGATGGCCGGTGTGACCATGGCGTCACCGTACAGCATCGCAGCCCCGGCAATCCCGATCAGCAGCAGGATGTGGCGCCGCCGCAGTGTTCGAGATTTATCGGGGCGAAGTAGCGCCAGCAGTGCAAAAATCCCACCTTCACCGCGGTTGTCTGCTCGCAGCACGAACGTGATGTACTTGAGGGAAATGACCAGGATCAACGTCCAGAACACGAGCGACAGGACGCCAAGAATATTGAGAGTGGTGACGGGCAGTGGATATTGACCCGCGAAACACTCGCGCAACGCATAGATGGGACTGGTACCGATGTCGCCGTACACCACACCGAGCACTGCGAGCGCCAGAGTTGCGAACGGTTGGTTGTGGGGTGCCGCCGGTGTGGCGTGTTTCAGGGCTTCTTGCTGGGCATCACGCCCCGGTTCGATTCCAGTCTCAGGTGCCATTCCGTTTCTACCTTTGCCGATAACATACCGCATCCGAGGTAGCGGAAATCCTGCTCACCTTCAAGCGATTCCTGTCCGATGGATCACCGCGCAGCCTAGCTTATATCAAATGTATGCGCTGTGTGGCAGTCGTCGCTACCAGCGATCGTCACCAGATGTCGGCCATGTCCAGCATCGCTTTGGTGATCCCTGTCTGTTTGGTTTTGATACTTGCCTGTACGGCGTAATTCTGCTCTCGCGTGCAGCCCCAGGGCAAAGCCCGTACTTAAGTTGGATACGTATGGAATCTTTCCGATGGTCGCTTGTCAATGTCATCACGCTTCATTAAAGTGCCCCCCCCAAGGCTTCATAATTACAGGAACACCTCATGGAATCCACGCTCCGCAACCGCCTTGTTATGCTGGCGGTCCAAGTCGCACTGGCTGCCAGCGTGGCCCCCGCCGCCCTGGCCGACACGTCCGCCTCTGACCAGTCGGCGCAGCTAGGAAAGATCTCCGTCACCGGCAACCAGATACCTGCGCCCAAGCCCACATCCTTAAAACCGGTGGGGCCGATCCAGATTATCAGCCAGCAGCAGATCAAGGAGACCGGTCTGACCTCGGTGGCGGACGTCCTTTCGAGGCTCACTATCTTCGGCAACGGCGTCAATACCACGGCCAACTTTGGCGCCAACGGCGAGAGCTGCATCAACCTGCGCGGCCTCGGCTGCAACCGCGTGTTGGTGCTTGTGAACGGCAAGCGCTGGCCCACGTTGATCACCGGCGAGGTAGATCTGAACACCATCCCGCTCGCCATCATTGACCACATCGAGATTCTCAAATCCGGTGCCTCGGCGGAATACGGTTCGGGCGCCATGGCGGGCGTGGTCAACATCGTCACCAAGGCTAATTTCAATGGCAATGAAGCCAGTGCCTACTTTGGCCAGTACCAGGACGGTGGCGAGCGTGACGGCAATACGTCCACGTACGAGTTCACACATGGCATCACTACTTCGAACAGCAGCTCGATATTCAATGCTTCGTTCGTGGAGCAGCAGCCGGTCACGAAAGGCGAACGCGCCATCACTGCGTTACCCAATCCCGGTACGGGTGTCACACGCGGCTCGGGTGTGCCCCTTCAGGGAATCTATGAGTTCTTCCCGCCGGCTGGATCCAGCTTGTACAACAATCCGGCAATGTGCCCTCCAAATGCAGCCGGTGTGCCGTTTTGTGACCTCACCATTATTCCGGGCACCTCCGGCACCTCGATATCGGATTACCGTCCCTTCAATGCGAGCACGGATACCTACAATTTTGCTACGGCCAATTACCTGCAGACCCCGCAGAAGCGCGTGGGCCTGTACGGGCAGGGCACATATCAATTCAACGACAACATCAGCGGCCATTACACGGCGCTCTACAACGACCGCCGCTCACAGCAGCAAGGCGGACCCGCCGAGGCCACCGTCGGGATGCAGGGGAATGTCCAAGACAATATTCCAGCAGACCAACCTTACAACCCCTTTGGTTTCCCCTTAAATTCCACCGGCCCTGATGCCAATCTGGTGCTTCTTGGCAACCAGCCGGTTGAAACCGGATTGCGTTATTGGAATGAGGATTCGCAGACCTTTTATCTGAACGCGGGTTTCGACGGTGACTTCGACCTCGGCTCACACCCCTTTAGTTGGTCCGTGGATGGAATCGCCAACCGCAACACCATGAACACCAACGACGGCCCCGAGATCAACCTGCAACGCTGGGCGCTGGCCTTGGGATCACCGTCCAATTGCGGTCCCGGCAGTCCCAATCCGACCTGCGTGCCGCTGAACATGTTTGGCGGCCCGTCGTACAACGGCGGTGCCATCACGCCTGCCATGTGGAACTACGTGGGCTATACCGCCAATTCCTACATTCAGACGGACGAGAAGGATTGGTCGGCCCATATTTCCACACCCATCGTGCAACTGCCGGCCGGTCCCTTGAAGGGTACTTTGCAGTACGACTACCAGAACACCAGCGGCCAGTTCACACCTGATGCGCTCGCGGCCATAGGCGACAGCACGCTTGGCACAAGCCCCGGAGCGAATTCCGGTCCGCCCATCAGCGGCGGCTATCACATGAACGCCGGCTCGCTCACTTTCAACGTACCGATTCTCGCAGACGTGACAGGAGCAAAGTCCCTGAACCTGGATGCTGCCACGCGTTACTCGAACTACAGCATCTTTGGCAGCTTTCACAGCAATCTGGCCGCGTTGCACTGGACCGTGAATGACCTGCTGGCGTTCCGCGCAAGCTGGTCGCAGGACTTCAACGCCCCCAACATCGAGCAGCTTTTCAGCGCACAAGTCGCGGGGAGTACGACCGTGACGGACCCTTGCAGCAATTACCAGAGTGTTGGCGGGGCCGTGGCTGCCAATTGCACTGCCGCGGGGGTACCCACGAGCTACCGCCAGCTCAACATCCCGGTTAATACTACTTCGGGAGCCAATCCCAACCTGCAGGTCGAGACCTCGACTTCCCGTACCGTCGGAGCAACGTGGCAGGTATTGCAAAGCGTGCCGCTCACGTTCAGTGCGGACTACTTCAAGATCGAGATAGACAACGCCATTGGCTCCATCACGCCGGAGAATATCCTGAGTGGCTGCTACGTGAGCGGCGCCAGCAATCTCTGCAGCCTGATCACCCGCAACGCCTCGGGCGCGATCATCAACCTCGACACCGGCAACGTGAATCTGGGCACCCTGCTGACCGAGGGCATGGACTTTGACGCGAACTACACCCTGCAAACGCAAAGTGCCGGTACCTTCAGCTTCGATTGGATGACGACCTGGGTGAAACTCTACACGCAGACGACGCCGAACTTCTCCAATCCGTCACAGCCGATCATTAGCGAGTTGATCAATCAGCAGGTGAGAGGCGCTGCTTATCCGCGCTTCAAGTCCTTTTTCACGACCAACTGGACCTATGGCGGCTGGCAGTTGCAGTGGCAGTTGCAGTACATCGGCGACCTGATCGAGTCGTGCTCGGACAGCTATAACGGCACGCCGTTGAGCTTCACCAACCTTGGGCTGTGCAGTTACCCGAACTACCAGAACAACGCGTTGTCCATGAACAAGATCGGTGCGACCACGTTCAATAATTTCCAAGCTACGTACAGTTTGGATAGCACAGGGACCAAGTTGACGTTTGGTATCGACAACATCTTCGACAAAGAGCCGCCCATTTCGCATATTTCCGGAGGCTACAATACGACGCTGTACCCGATACCAGGACGGTTCCCGTACATCGGCGTCTCGCAAACCTTCTAACTGCCTATTAGACTTCGCGGGCCGGGCAACCCCCGGCCCGCCTCCGAGGAGGAACAGGTGAAAAAGACTCTGTACACCGCCGCCTGCGCGGCCTTAATGCTTGCGATTTTAGGCAATGCCTGGGCGGTGGCGCCCGGTGACCAATCTGGTTCCATACAAGCATCTAGCGCACAAGGGTTCAGCGACGTTACTCAACCAGGGAACCAACCCGCTCACTACAATCTGGACCGCGTGGTGTGCGTTTCCAAGCAGATCAACGAGTTCATTTACGAAATCGGTGCCGAAAAGCATTTGGTGGCGCATGATCTCACCTCGATTTATCCACCCGCAATCCGGAAACTGCCTTCAGTCGGCTACCATCGCGCGCTGAGTGCCGAGGGCATTATCTCGATGCAACCGACCGTATTTCTGACCGACGGCAACATGGGTCCACATGCAGTGCTGGACCAGTTAATTGAAGTGGGCATCCCTGTCAAAGTCATCCCACCCGGCAGAACCATGGACGATGCCCAGCAGTTAATGTTCAAAGTGGGCGCTTTCTTCGACCGCGAAAAGCAGGCCGAACAGGTGGTCGCCACGTGGAAGCAGGATATGGCCAAAGTCATGGCAGCTTCCAAGCTCTGGGCCAATAGACCGAAGCTGCGAGTGGTGATGATCCATTTCGGCCAGATCGATAATAGCTATCTCGCGGTCACTGGCGGCCCTTCGAACCAGCTCATCGAATGGGCGGGTGGCAAAAACATTCTCGCCAACAGCCACGGCATGGAGCGCCTGACACCCGAATTGATCGCCGATGCCCAACCGGATGTCATCATCGCGAACCAGATTGCGTTCGACCGCTTCGGCAGC
Source organism: Gammaproteobacteria bacterium (assembly GCA_049591455.1). GTDB lineage: Bacteria > Pseudomonadota > Gammaproteobacteria > Natronospirales > REEB76 > REEB76. The sequence continues at coordinate 149,694 of JBAWFA010000014.1, read as the reverse complement.
TCCAAAGCATTTACCCAGCTCCCCGGCGTGGCACTCACGCCAGCTGGCAAGAACAGGCGCATCTACATGATCATGGAGCAGCAGAGCATCTATTTCGGACCGCGGACTCCGGCTGCCATCCTCAAGCTTGCCCAGGATTTTCATCCGGAGGTATTCAAGGATCATCCGGAGCTCGTCAAGCTGCTCAAGGACCTTGAGAGCCAGTATCCGTCCACCGACTACAAATACGGGACCGGTGTTGGTACTGATAATCGGTCCTGAGCGGTGCTGAGACGTCTGTCATTCGGGCAAATTTATCTGCTGCTCGGCATACTGCTGATCGTATCGCTGGTCGCCTCAGCAGGGATCGGCGCCAATATGTTCACGCCCGCGCAGATGGGCAAATACATTTTGCAGGCCTTCGGCTGGATTCCCGCAACCCAGACTGACGCGCTGCCGCGCAACGTTTTCCTGCTGCTGCGCCTGCCGCGTGTATTACTGGCCGGCCTGACCGGTGCGGTGCTGGGGGTATCCGGCGCGGTGATGCAGGGGATCTTCCGCAATCCCATCGTCGAGCCGGGACTCACCGGAACTTCGGCAGGTGCGGCCTTCGGCGCCGCTATCTATTTGGTGTTCGGTTTCAACTCTGCCCACAACCTGGTATCGCATTTGGGAAATGTGGGTGTACCGGTACTGGCCTTCGCGTTTTCGTTTGTCGCGACCATGATTGTTTATCGCATCTCCACCAGTTTCGGCAAAGTGAATATCTTTACCTTGCTCTTGGGCGGGATCGCGATCAATGCGGTTTGCAACGCAGGCGTCGGTTTCTTGTCCTACATCTCCAGCGATCCGCAGGCACGTGATATCACTTTCTGGCAGCTGGGCACCTTCACTACCGCCGACTGGCACGGCACGGTCATTGTCGGCATCATCTTTGTGATCTGCTTCCTTTGGGTAATGCGGCATGGCAAATCATTGAATGCCCTGATGCTCGGTGAGGACGAAGCCGCCTATCTCGGCATCAATCCAGGCCGCTTGATCCTGGTGCTCATCATCATCAATACGCTGATGGTGGCGGTGGACACCGCCATGGTGGGGATCATTGCTTTTATCGGGCTGGTGATTCCGCACGTCCTGCGCATGATGAAGTCTGCGGACTACACTTTCCTGCTGCCGGGCTCAGCGCTGCTCGGTGCGTTTTCGATGGAAGCGATTGACATAGTAGCGCGAGTAATTGTCAAACCTGCAGAACTACCCATTGGCATCATCACCGCGGTTATCGGCGCGCCAGTGTTCATCTGGATTTTGATACGTCAGCAGCGCAAGGGCGCGGCAGGGTTCTATGGCTGAGCTGCGCGATATTGAATACCGCGTCGGCGAGGCGCACATTCTGAGAAACGTGAATGTACGTTTCCGGCCCAATCGCTTCAATGTGATCCTTGGACCGAATGGCGCAGGCAAGTCCTCGTTGCTCAAGATCTCGACCGGGCTTGCCAAACCCAGCTCGGGAGAAGTCACTTATGCCGGACGTCCGCTCCGCAGCTACCGCACCGCCGAACTGGCCCGCAGACGTGCGGTGCTCTCGCAACATGTGGAGTTGGCGTTCGCGATGCCCGTAGGTGAAGTGGTCATGATGGGCCGCTATCCGCACTACGGGCGCGCGCCGTCACTTCGCGACCGCGACATCGTCAAACGCACGCTGGCACTCGTAGAAATGACGAACAAACGCGAGCAAACGTACTCCACGCTGTCCGGCGGCGAGCAGCAGATAGTGCAGCTTGCGCGGGTACTCGCGCAAATCTGGAGTGAGGACGGGAACGACGAGGAAAAATTCCTGTTTCTCGACGAGCCCATCGCCGGTCTGGATGTTCATTACCAGATTCACATACTGGACATTGCGCGTGAGTTGCTGAATCACCACTGCACCGTGGTCGCGGTCCTGCACGACCTCAACACCGCACTGCAGTATGGAGACAGCTTCTTCATGATGAGCGGTGGTAGCGTGGTGCACGAAACCGACGCCGCCGATGATATTCGCCGTGAGTTAATAGAAGAAGTGTATGGCGTGCGCGCTCACCGCATCACTGATCCGGAAAACAACCAGAGCATCTGGCGGTTCAGTCTTTGAGCTACTCTGCAGGCGTAGCGTAGTATAGAATTTCCCGCGCTTTGATTACAGCACAAACATGATTCCCATTACGCATGTATCGGTTTTGCACGCTGTGTTCGCCGGTGCGGTACTGTCGATCAGCATCGCCGCGCCGCCGGGTCCGGTGATGACCATCATGGCGAATGCGTCCATGCGCGGACGTGTGAAGGAATCACTCATGACCGCCTGCGGTGGCATCTCGGGCGACGTCATATGGCTGGCGCTCGCCATCCTCGGGGCAGTGACATTTCTCAACCAACGTCCGCATGTGGTGGGTGCGCTGGGTATTGCCGGGGCACTCCTATTGTTGTGGATGGCCTGGAGCACTTGGCGTACGGCGCAGGCTGGTCTGCACGCCGGTAACACGCCCGGTTCCTGGAAAATCGGATTTTTAACGGTGCTCACCAGCCCTTTTTCGCTCGCCTGGTGGCTCGCCAACGGCACGCTGCTCTACACCGTTTGGGGCTGGCCGGGCATCGCCGCGTTTTTCATCACCGGCAGCCTGTACGCGATTGGATTCACCTACGTGTTTTGCTGGGTTGGCAAGAAAGCGACCTCAGCCATCCTATGGGTGGCGTACGTGAGCGTGGGAGTGCTGGTAGGCTTCGGTTTGTATGTCGGCTGGACTAGCTTGCGCCTGCTGCACAGTTGATGGCTTGGCGCGGGTTTGATGTGAGAGTTTTTTCAGGCGTAAGCTGGCGTACATGAAAGAATCATCCGCTATCCTCGACTCCATTCTGACCTGTCCACACTGTGGCCATCAGACGCAAGCGCGCATGCCTATTGATGCCTGCCAGTTCTTCTTCGAATGCCCGCACTGTCACACACTGCTGAAACCCAAGCCCGGTGATTGTTGCGTGTTCTGCTCTCACGGCTCTGTGTCTTGTCCGCCAAAACAGAACCAGCCCGATAACGCATGCTACTGAATCGAATGACCATATCATAAGCGGAATTTGAATAATGTATACACTAAAAATAAATTTCATAGCGACGTTATGAACTAATGGAACCAACATTCGCAGAAGACATTTATGAATAAATTCTTTCTTCTCATACTGGCAATGCTTGTACTTTGCCCCGCAGTGGCGGGTGATAATACCAAACCAACCCTAGTTGTACCGAAAGCCAGTGGACTATCCCCCGCAACTGCTACACCCGGTCCTACCGAGGAGGCATCGTTTTCAGGTCAAGTGTGGGTAAGCGGCTTACTTATTGCTCAGTGGCCAGCCAACCTCAAGAAATTGGTTCCGGGAGATAAGATTGAAGTAAGCATTAAATTAGACAAGAAGGAACTTAAAAAACTTCCTTACTATATCTGGCCCGAATGGAATAAATCATACGTGCCGAAGTTGGTCGACATTTTTAACAGAGACGAGGCAATTAAACTTACTTTTCCGAAGGGACTCGGCACAAGACTTCTTAACAAGGAAATCCAACTTGCTGAAGTGCATGCTAAGTTTCTATTGAGCAACTATAAAATTGGGGTAGAGTGCGACGCCCCTTGGGCCCATGCCATTCTTGTGTCTACCGATGTTAAGGGGGTTGCACAAATTGGCAATGGAATTGATCTTGGTGGTTGTTAATTGTCATGTATATTAAATGTCTACTTTCGACAGATTAGAACCGGAACACCAGGAAATACATCAGCAGCGTATTGACTACGAGCAGGATCAGACCCGTGGGTATCTGCACCTTGACCACGCCGTTCTTGTCCGGTAGTTCCAGCAGTGCCACCGGCACGATATTGAAATTGGCCGCCATGGGCGTCATGAGTGTGCCGCAGTAACCGGAAAGCATGCCGATAGCGCCCATGATGGCGGGATCGCCGCCAAGCTTGTGCACGATCAGCGGCAGGCCGATGCCCGCGACCATTACCGGGAAAGCAGCGAACGCATTGCCCATGATCATAGTGAACAATGCCATGCCTACCGTGAATGCCACGATTACCAGGAAAGTGGCATCCGCAGGGATGAAGTGCGTCACACCCTCAGAAACCACCTGACCGACACCGGCAGCAGCGAACAGCGCGCCCAGCGCGGCGAGCAATTGCGGCAATACCACTACGGTGCCAACCGCCGTGAACAGACGCCTGCCTTCGTGTAACGACGTGATAAACCGCTGACGGAAAAGCCAGAGCGCAACCACCAACGCCACGATCACCGAAAGACCCAGCGAAATCAGCGTGGCATCTTTTGCTCCTGCCAGAGGCTTGCCCGCGATGATTATTTTCGGCAACGCCAGCGTGCCGAGAAACGTCACGAAGGGAATGCATAAGGCCGGGACGAAGAGTTTGTTGCGCAGCCGCGCAGCACTTTGCCGGCGTTCCGGTTCCGGAGCCGTGTCCACCTTGCTGTAGCCCAAATCCTTCCAGCCGGTCACCAGCACCATGAAGATCACCAGACAGCCAGTTACGAAGGACGGCAGCACGGATCCGAACAGGAAGGTTATGCCGTAGATGCTCCAAAATACTGTTTTACGCAGTCGCTTGGGATTCTTTCGGTCGGTGAATTCAAACAGCGCGACAGTGCAGAACAGCAGACCCGCGAGGATATAGATATATTCCAGCCGGATCATTTGCCGCTCCCGATGCTCTGTTCGTCGGCGTAGTTATGTTTCTCAGTCGCCGGGCTGTTACCGGAGAACTGTTTGCGCAGGCGCCGGTCGAGCAGGATCAGGCGTACGCTGTGAATTATGAACACCGAAATAGCTGTGGGAATCGCCCAGAGCGCGATGTGCAGCGGCGTGAGGTGCACGCCGTTCTCGTCGAGGAAGCCCTTGATGAGCAGCACCGAGCCCATGGCGAGGAAGATGTCCTCTCCGAAGAACACGCCTACGTTGTCCACTGCCGCGGCATGTGCGCGAACCAGGTAACGGGTCTTGTCCGGCAGCTCACCAAAACGCGCTTCCGCCGCCGCTTCCGCCATGGGCGCGATCAACGGCCGCACCATCTGCGCCTGACCGCCCAGCGAAGTGAGCCCGATGGTCGCGGTCAACTGGCGGATGGCGAGATACAAAAGCAGGACGCGGCCAGTGGTGGCGCTCTTGATGCGGCTGATAAGTTCCTGGGCGCGTTCCTTGAGGCCGCCGCGCTCCAGCATGCCGATCACCGGCAGTGTCAGCCACACTAGGCCAATATAGCGGTTCTCGGTGTAGGCGCGGCCGAACTCGCTGATGATGGCGATGATATGGAGCCCGCCGGCAAAACCTGTGGCGATACCCGCCACGGTCACCACCAGCAGCGCGTTCACCCGCAGCGCGAAACCGATGATGACGATGAGCACGCCGATGAGGGTGAGCAGGTGCATGCTGTCTTGCTCCCGATTATCTTGGAGAATGGCCATGCCATTCTAGCCTTTCAGGGGCAGACGATAACTGATTCCCCCGTCCTGGTGCGCCGGCAGTCGGCGCGTGTTGCGCGGGACTATACTTCACACTCTTGCTAGCTCTATCGGCGCATGGGAGTATTGATCGGGTAACAAACTTGGGGTTAATTCCAAACTGAGTGGGGGTTCAATATGGATGAGGTCAGCGCACCGGAAATCCGATTCTTTGCTCTGGAAACCCGTATCGGCCGACTGCGGTACTTGGCGTACAGCATCGGTGTCGGCCTGCTGGCCATCCTTCCACTCATCATCGGGTTTTTGTTGCTGTTACACGGCGCGCCGGTTCTGGGCCGGGCGCTTCTTTTTATCGCTTATGTGTTTTCAGTCGCGATGAGCATCGTTATCGCGATCCGCCGTTTGCATGACGTGGATCACGGCGGTTGGTGGTGTTTGTTCATGTTTGTGCCACTCGCCAACCTGGCCCTCGGTCTGTACCTAATATTCGCGCCCGGATCGTTTTCTGACAATCGCTTCGGCGATGCGCCCCCGCCGAATACCGGATGGGTGATTGCAGGCGCCTGGACCTATCCCGGTCTGATAGTCCTCGGCATCATCCTTGCCATTCTTACGCCTTTATTTAGTTCGCATGCAATAACAAACGAAATAACCCAGGGCATGCAGATACTGCCCGGTGTAGAAAGCGAGATGCTCGTCTACTACAAAGCTAATGCTGCATGGCCAACCAGCAGTGATCAGATTGCCTTACCCACACTGCCGGCGCACAGCCAGTTACGTTCCATCAGCATTGAAAACGACAGTAGCATCCATATCATCTATGATCAGCCGCTCCAGGTCAGCGGCCGCTCGCTCTTCATGACGCCCAATATAGGCAAGGATGGCAGCATCAGTTGGGTATGCACCACCAACATCCCACAACAATTCCTTACCAAACAGATGGCCGCGCAATGCTGGCCCATGGTTGATTGAGCTTGCCGCCCGGGAAACACCCATGCACAAGACGGTGACGCTCACTCCCAGCGGCAGGAAGTTCAGCGTCAACGACGGCGAACCGGTTCTGCAGGCTGCACGCCGGCAGGGTGTGCATCTATCCCATGATTGCCGCAGCGGCAGTTGCGGTGCCTGTCGTGCCCGGCTGACTTCCGGGCAAGTGCAATATCCCGGTGGTCTGCCTCTGGCACTCACGGCGCTGGACGTACGGCAAGGCGAGGTGCTGTTGTGCCGCGCCGTACCTCTGAGCGATCTCGAACTGGATGCTCAGGAAATTTCCACCGACGCGGATATTGTGGTGAAGACTTTACCCTGCCGCATCGTAAATAAGAAACGGCTCAACCACGATGTGGAAGCGCTGTATCTCAAACTGCCGGCAGTGGAACGGCTGATCTTTCTACCCGGCCAGTATATAGATGTGCTGTTGCCGGACGGTCACAGGCGCAGTTTTTCCATCGCGAATCCGCCTCACGATGTCGATGCGCTGGAATTGCATGTGCGCCACGTGCCCGGCGGCTGCTTCACCACGCAAGTGTTTGAAAAACTGCACGCAGGCGCGCTGCTGCAAATCCAGGGACCATTGGGCCGGTTTTACCTGCGGGAAGATGGCGCGCGGCCGATCTTAATGATGGCGGGTGGCGCAGGCTTCGCGCCATTCAAGGCCATGCTGCGGCATGTATTCGATCTTAGACCGCCATGCTGCATTGAGCTTTACTGGGGTGCGCGGGCACAGCGTGATTTGTATGCCGATGCGCTTGTGCGAAATTGGGCCGCATCGCGGTCTGATTTCAAATACATCTCGGTATTGTCCGAAGCTTTGCCATCCGATCACTGGCTGGGGGGACGCAACGGTTTCGTGCATGAAGCGCTGCTGGCCGATCATGCAGACTTGAGCGGTTATGACATCTACATCAGTGGACCACCGCCTATGGTAGAAGCCGCCCGGCAGACGTTTCCCGTTCACGGCGCCGATCCCTTGCGCATGTTCTCGGATTCCTTTGACTACGCACCCGAAGTGCGCGCCGCGCTGGAAAAGCACGGTGGAGCCGCCTGAATCCGGCCGGTGCTTCGGGTATCATAAGCCTCCGTTTTTGCGGCCACTCGCCGCGGAAATTTCTTTCCTGATAAGAGCTTGTCCACATCGGAGATTTGCGTGGAGTCACTGGATCCCCTTGATTTCTACAACATACGCGATCAGCTGTCGGACGAAGAGCGTCTGGTGCAGGACAGCGTGGCGCGTTTCGTGGACGAGAAGGTGCTGCCCATCATCGGCGCAGCCTTCGAGCAGGCGCGCTTTCCCGGGGAGCTGATTCCCGAGATCGCCTCGCTGGGATTGCTGGGCAGTTCCATCCACGGTTACGACTGCGCGGGGCTCAACAGCGTAGCCTACGGGCTCATCTGCCAGGAGCTGGAGCGCGGCGATTCCGGTCTGCGCAGCTTTGTTTCGGTGCAATCGTCCCTGGTGATGTATCCGATCTTCAGCTACGGCTCGGAGGAACAGAAGCAGCGCTGGCTTCCGGCCATGGCGAAAGGTGAGGCCATCGGCTGTTTCGGCTTGACCGAACCGCATGGCGGTTCGGATCCATCCAACATGAAAACCGTGGCGAAGAAGAAAGGCGGCGACTGGGTCTTGAACGGCGCCAAGATGTGGATCACCAACGGCAGCATCGCCGATGTGGCGGTGGTATGGGCGCAGACCGACGACGGTATCCACGGTTTCCTGGTTGAAAAAGGCATGAAGGGTTTCGACGCACCAGAAGTGCATCACAAGATGTCGCTGCGAGCGTCCGTGACCTCGGCGCTATATTTCGATAACGTGAAAATACCGGAAGCGAACGTGCTGCCGAAAGTGAAAGGCCTGAAAGGTCCACTGTCTTGCCTCACACAGGCGCGCTACGGCATCAGCTGGGGCGCCATCGGCGCGGCGCAGGCGTGTTTAAAAGAAGTTCTGGAATACACAAAGACCCGCGAACTGTTTGGCCGGCCACTCAATCACAACCAGTTGACGCAGCTGCGCATGGCCGAGATGGTTCGCAAGATCACCACGGCGCAATTGCTGTCGCTGCAACTTGGGCGGCTCAAGGACAAGGGCAAACTGCACTCGAGCCAGGTGTCGCTCGCCAAGTGGAACAACGTGCGCATGGCGCTCGACATCGCGCGCGACGCGCGCGATCTGCTGGGCGGCGCCGGCATCACCACCGAGTTCTGCCCTATCCGACATGCACTCAATCTGGAATCGGTCATCACCTACGAAGGTACCGAGGCGGTACACCAGCTGGTAATTGGCAAGGAAATTACCGGCATCAACGCTTTTTGAAGCATCCGGACGATTTTTTGGAACATGACTGCCGCGCATTACACCGTTTTCGGGCTGTGGAGTTCCGGGAATTGCTACAAAGTACGCCTTGCGCTTGAGCAGTTGCAATTGTCTTATGCTTGGGTGGAAGTAGACAGCGCGAAAGGAGAAACGCGTACGCCGGAATTTTTGGCGAAGGACCCCAACGGCAAAGTTCCGCTGTTGCAATTACCGGATGGTAGATACCTCTCCGAATCCAATGCCATCATGATTTATCTGGCGGAAGGCAGCCGGCTCTGGACCAGCGATCGGTGGCAGCGTGCGCAGGCTTTGAAGTGGATGTTCTTCGAACAACATGGCCACGAGCGGTACGTGGCGGAGGCACGATTTATCATAAAGTATCTGCCGGTCGAACATCCGCGCCGGCAGGAGTTGCCACAGATGCACACGCGCGGCTACCAGGCCCTCAATGTCATGGAAAAGCATCTGCAGCAGCAAAAATTTTTCTCCGGTCCGAAATATGGTGTTGCGGATATCAGCCTGTTCGCTTACACCCATTGCGCCGAAGAAGGCGGGTTTGATCTGTCTGGTTATTTGGCTTTGCACGAGTGGTTCGAGCGGGTGCGAACCCAGCCCGGTTTTATTGCCTTGTCGTCATTGGCGACCCGCTTCCAGGTTGGAACATGAATCAACACTCGGCCAACACCGGCATTGCCCGCGCCGCTACGCGCAGCATCAATCGCGCGGAAGTCGTTGACCACAACTTCATCGAGTTTGTGACAAGCTGGCTGGAATCGGCGCCGCGCGCCGATCTGGATGCGCCGATCCGTGAAGCCTCATCGTTCACCGGCAATGATTTTCTGGAGCTGTTTGAATCGCAGATGCTGTCGCGGCACCAGGATATCGAGGCGCGCGCCATGCGCGCGCGCAACGAGGGTTTCTACACCATCGGAAGTTCCGGCCACGAGGGCAACGCCGCGCTCGGCCGCGCCACACGCCACACCGACATCGCCTTTCTGCATTACCGGAGCGGCGCTTTCATGCAGGAGCGTGCCCGCAAGCTCGGCATGGATATGGTGTATGACACCGCATTGTCACTCGCTGCGTCCAGCGAAGATCCCATTAGCGGCGGCCGTCACAAAGTTTGGGGTTCGGTGCCGCTGTGGGTGCTGCCGCAGACTTCCACCATCGCCAGCCATCTGCCGAAAGCGGTGGGTACGGCGGTGGCGATTGCAAAGGCGAAGCGCATTGGCGTGAAATTGCCGATTCCCGAAGACAGCATCGTGGTCTGCAGTTTCGGCGACGCCAGCGCCAACCATTCAACAGCTTTGGGTGCTTTCAATGCGGCACAATGGACCGCATATCAAAAATTGCCCTGCCCCATCCTGTTCGTGTGCGAGGACAATGCCATCGGCATTTCGGTGAAGACACCGGAAGGCTGGGTGGAAGCGAATTTCAGAAACCGCGCGGGGCTGTATTACCTCGCCGCGGATGGTCTCGATCTGGTGGACAGTTACGAGAAAGCCCTGGAAGCTACAACGTATTGCCGCCGCCACCGCAGCCCCGTATTCCTGCACCTGAAACTGGGGCGGCTGCTAGGTCACGCCGGCACCGACGCGGAAACCGAATACCGCACGCCGCAGGAATTGGAATCCATCGAAGCCCGTGATCCGCTGCTCCTGTCGGCGGAGACGGCGCTCGAAAACGGTTTGCTGACGCGAACGGAATTGCTGAAGCGTTACGAAGCCGCGCGCAAGCGTGTGCAGGACGCATCAAAGAAAGCCGCCCAGCGTCCCAAGCTCACCAGCGCCGAACAGGTGATGGCGCCACTCGCGCCCTATGATGCAGGCAGGGTGAACAAGGAAGCAGTGCGCGCGGCATCAAAGGAAGCGCGCACTGTGGCGTTCGGCGGAGAAGACGCGCTGCCCGAGAAACAGCTGCCGCGGCATCTGTCCATCCAGATCAACCGTGCGCTGTTCGACCTCATGGCAAAATATCCAGAAATGACCGTGTTCGGCGAGGATGTGGCGCAGAAAGGCGGCGTCTATACCGTTACCTCCGGCTTGTACAGAACCTTCAAGGGACAGCGCGTGTTCAACACGCTGCTGGACGAACAGACCATCCTCGGCATGGCCCAGGGTGCGGCCTATATGAGCCTGCTGCCGTTCCCGGAAATCCAGTACCTCGCATATTTTCACAACGCCTGCGATCAGATCCGCGGTGAAGCGGCCTCGCTGCAATTTTTTTCCAATGCGCAATACACCAACGGCATGGTGGTGCGCATCGCCGCGCTGGGGTATCAGAAAGGCTTCGGAGGCCACTTCCATAACGATAATAGCTTTACCGCGCTGCGCGACATTCCCGGCATCGTAGTGGCCTGCCCGTCCCGCGGCGACGATGCCGCCATGATGCTGCGTACCTGTGCGGCGCTCGCCAAAGTGAATGGCCGCGTGGTGGTATATCTCGAACCCGTCGCGCTCTACATGACCAAGGACCTGTACGAACCGAAGGACGATGGCTGGCTGTTTGAATACCCCGCCCCGGATCGAGCGGTGCCGCTGGGCGAAGGCCGCATCTATAACCCGAACGCAAAGGAGTTGCTCATCGTCACTTTTGGCAATGGCGTGCCCATGTCGCTGCGGGTGGCGAAGAAGCTGGAACAGGAAACCGGCAAGAAAATCAGAGTGCTGGATCTGCGCTGGCTAGAACCACTTAACGTCGAATGGATTGCCAAACACGCCAAGGAAATCGGTAAGGTGCTGGTGGTGGATGAAGGCCGCGAGACCGGCGGCATCTCGGAAGAAATCTTTACCGCTATCGAAGAGCACGCTGGTCCAGGCATCCTCAAGAAGCGTGTGGTCGGCAAGGATTCCTATATCCCGCTGGCAGCGGCGGCGAACCTCGTGCTGGTAAGCGAAGAGGAAATTCTAACAGCCGCCAAAGCAATGCTTTGAAGCCTGCATTCTCGATGTAGGCTTGCGCTTGTGCACCGTCACCTTGTGGGAGCGATCCCCAGATCGCGAATCATTGCAACGCCGCGGCAGGGAGCTGCTTCAATGATCCTGTTAGTGAGCGGTGCATTCATCAGTGCCTCGATAATTTATCCCCCCCCATTTGATATTGATTCACAGCTTATCTAGCGAGGGTGTAATAAACCACATCGACCTCTGGATGCCGATCCGCGAGGTCGTGGGCATTGCGTATGCCTTCGCGGTGCATGCCAAGCTTCTCGACCACGCGGATGGAGGCAAGATTGGGTGGATCCACGATGGCGACGACCAGAGGCAACTTCATGATGCCGAAAGCGTGCTCGACGAACCCCTGCGCCATTTCCGTGGCGAGGCCGCGGTTCCAGTAGTCCTTCCATATCCACCACCCGATCTCGAACACGCCGCCCTTTTCCAGCGGCTGGATGCCGCCCACGCCTATCACTCCGCCGGTCTGTCTCAGCACCACTGCGCCCATGCAACAACCGTGCGCGGTCAGGTTGTGTGTTTGGCGCGCGAGCCAGCCATCAATGCGCCCTGCATCCCAGGGGCGAGCGCCGCTGATGTAGCGCATCATCTCGGCGTCGGCCACTAAGCGTTCGAACGCCGGCCGATCAGCGGCTTCCCAGGGACGCACCTCAAGCCGTGGGGTTTTGATGCGGAAACTCATTCAAATCCAGCGCCGCACCCGGCTTTTGTATTGCCGATAGGCATCGCCGAATTTGGCCTCCAGATACCGTTCTTCCTTGACGATTACTCTGCGATCAACGATCAGTATTACCACCAGCACCGATAATAACGGCCACAAGAGATTGACCAGCAGACTGAAACCGGCGCACACCAGCACAAAGGCAAGATAAATGGGATTGCGCGTGAAGCGGTAGGGACCCGCCATGGTCAGCGCCACGGTGGGAACGTGAGGGTTCGGGCTGGTGCCAGCGCGGTGCATCACGACCACCGACCAGACGAACAGCGACACGCCCAGAACCATCAAGACAACGCCCGGATTATCCAGCATCGGCCGATGCAAAGGCGTCACCAGATATACCGGCAGCCACCAGTGGATCAGGAAGCCGATCAGCAGGCCGATAAGGTAGTAGAACGGCGGCGGAAATCGCACGCCGGAAGTGTGCTGCCCAACAACATTTTCGGACATGCGGATTTTCCCTACAGTGCGGCCGGGAAGGAGCTTAGCCCAAAAACAGATGCGCGGCGATGGCACAAATGAGCAGCTTCGCCAGCCAACCAAGGGCATTGGTGAAGGTGTTGAGTGGATGCATCTTGATAAACAGCGCATTGGAGGTCAACAGTGGCAGCGGCGCCAGCAACCAGATGCCGAATGCCAGGCCAAGCGCCCGTTGCCAACTCAAGGCATCGAGCCGCGCCGTCAGGTAAATGAATACCACGCAGGTCACCACGCACAACAGCACGGACCAGATAACCGCCAAATTTTCGCCTTTGCCGCCAGCCGGATTGCGCCAAATTTCCGGGTAAGTGCGGTATTTCTCATGGAACAAAATGCCCCCGAAAAACCAGTCGCTCAGTGTTGTGACTATAACCGAGGCAATCACCGCGGCAATGAACCATCCGATGCTCATGGGCATACCTCTCCAAAGTGAGCCGTTGCCATAACAGGCTTGCAGCCGACCTGCTTGAAACTTGTCTGTCTGGCCCAATCTACATCAGTCCGCGCCCGCGGACATCCGCGTTCGGGCGTGGCTTTATGGACGAACTCATACCCACCTCCGATTCTCTGCCCGAGACACCGGTTTCCGCGACCCCAGCGGAAGGCGGGCCGTTGCGCTCGTCCGCCGGCTAGGCGAGATTCCCGTGGGCGAAACCGCAAGCGTCGATGTGTTGCGGCGAATACAGCAAATAATCCTCAACGTGATACCTGTTGAAGCGCCTGCCTGAATGAAGTCTTTCGAGATGTTTCTCTCTACGCGAAAAGGGAAAGTGAACCTTGTGCAGGTTGATGGTGAGCGTAGCCAACCCCAAGGGATTCGGGATTGTTTGGCTTCACTTCGAAAACGTAGAAGCGCTTGGCCGAGCCAAGTTTGAAGATTTCGTAATCATTCCAACCTTCAATCTACCGCCAAAATCTCACTGGGCAGTTTGAGCGCGACCACGGCTTTCGCCTTGCCGCCGTCGCCGAGAATATTCAATGCAGCAATCGACAACCCCCGGGGGACTTCAAACAGCGGTAATTCGCGTGTAAGCGTGCCTATGACGAGCGTATGTAAACGTAGTTTCATGCAATTTTCCATCATCATGCGCATCATCCGAAGACGCGGACCCACATGGTACACTGGGCTTGTATCACGGCAATAATTCCAACCGTCGGGGCTTCCTCATGAAGACTGCATCATGTCTGACTCATCTGGAATGTTCCCGTTGCAACACGCGGCATGAAGCCGGGCAGCTGCAGGGACTATGTACCGCCTGCGGCAAACCCTTGCTGGCGCGCTATGACCACGGCAAGGCAAGCAAGACGCTCACACGCGAAGCGCTGAAATCACGCCGTGCGGATCTGTGGCGTTACGAGGAAGTCCTGCCGCTGCAAGATGATCGGTTCCGGCTGGCACTGGGCGAGGGCTGGACGCCGCTGATCAAAGCCCGGTTTGGCGCGCGTATCGGTTGTCCTGAAACCTGGATCAAGGACGAATCCGGCAACCCAACCGCCAGTTTCAAGGCGCGTGGTCTGGCGCTGGCTGTGAGCCGTGCCTGGGAACTGGGCGCACAGAGCATCGCCATTCCCAGCGCCGGCAACGCGGGCAGCGCCACGGCGGCGTACTGTGCGGCCGCCGGTATCCAGGCTCATGTGTTCATCCCGAAGGACGCGCCTCCGGCGTTTGCCGCCGAAACCCGTGCCTGTGGGGCGCGGGTGGAACTGGTCGATGGGCTCATCACCGACTGTGCGAAGAAAGTACGCGAAGGCGTGGAGCGCTATGGCTGGTTCGACGTGAGCACACTCAAGGAACCTTACCGGGTCGAGGGCAAGAAAACCATGGGCTATGAGGTAGCGGAACAATTCAATTGGGCGCTGCCGGATGTGATTATTTATCCCGCGGGCGGGGGTACCGGACTCATTGGCATGTGGAAAGCCTTCGAGGAAATGCAGGTGCTGGGGCTGATTGGCACGAAACGTCCGCGCATGGTGAGCGTGCAGGCGGAGGGTTGCGCGCCCATCGTGAAGGCATTTCATGCCGGCGCGGAACAGGCGGAACCGTGGACAGGCGCGAAGACCGTGGCAGACGGCCTGCGTGTGCCTTCCGCCATCGGCGATTTCCTCATGCTGCAAGTCCTGCGCGAAAGCCGCGGCACCGCGGTGGCGGTGAGCGACAGTGAAATGATCGAATATGCCCGCGTCATGGCCGCCGGCAGCGGGGTTTTCCCCGGGCCGGAAGGTGCCGCCACCCTCGCGGCCCAAGTGAAGTTGTTGGATTCCGGCTGGCTCAAGGGCAGCGAGGTCGTGGTGCTGTTCAACACGGGCACGCCGCTCAAGCATATCCATTTGTGGACCTAGCTGCCCCTGGGCCATAACGACGTTTTTATTATTCATTTATAAATTATTGCTGATACCCGGGTCCAATCAAGCGATTGCGGCTATAAAGAATGCTGGGGCATCTCACTACTGCTTGTGGTTAAACGGGTAGGATACTGGCATATAAAACTCATGGATATTATCCCGGACATTCCCCGCACCAAGTTCGCGTTTGGCGAATTTGTGTTTGATCCGCGCAGCGGCGAATTGCACGACGGCCAGAAAACTACGCTGCTGCGCCCGCAGGTGGCGAAACTGCTGACCCTGCTTTTAAGCAACGCCAACAACATCGTTTCCCGGGAGGAAATCCGCAACTGCCTCTGGGGCAGCAAGACGGTAGTGGAGTTCGAGGAGGGGATCAGTGCCTGCATGCGGCAATTGCGGGTTGCACTCAATGACGGCACCACCGGCACACGTTATATCCAGACTATCTCGCGGCGCGGCTACAAGTTTGTCTTTCCCGTAACGGTGGTGGATGAAAAGCATCCCAACGACAGCCACGCTGCCACCGCTCCGCTCCATCAACCCGTTGCGTTTGTGCCGCCGGCTGCGGTGGCAAAGGGACACAAGAAACACCGGCTGGTCCCGCTTATCGTGATCATCCTGGTGGGATTGGTGGCCATAATTCTGGCCGTAGCCCATTACAGGTACCAGGTTCAATTTTTCACACGCGCCGCCCTCGCGCCCCGGCATCCGGTGGTCGCGGTGTTGCCGTTCAAAAACCTCTCCGCCAATTCCGCCAACACCATCCTGGGGGCGTCCATCGCCAGCGAATTGATTGATCTCCTGGGACCTGTTGCACCCAACCGTTTGGGCGTGATCGCCGATACTTCCACGATGCACTATGCCGACAGCGGCAAGACCATCAAGGGCATCGGTCAGGAACTTGGCGCGAGTTACGTACTTGAAGGCGCCATCACCCAGGACTCACAGTTAATCCACGTGTCCGCGCGGCTGATACGTACGGCGGACCAGAGTTATGTATGGGGCGACGAATACAATCTTGATATCAAGTATCCGAACAGTGTTTTCCAGCAGACCATCGTGCAGATCGCCACGCATGTGACGTCGTTGCTGGCACCCGATGCCAGCGTCCAGCCTCTGGAATTCACCGGCAACCGGGACGCGGCGCTTGCCTATCAGTTGGGGCGTTATCTGCTGGTGCAGGGGGATTCCGCCAAAGCCCATGATTATTGCAGCAAGGCCATGACACTGGATCCGGATTTCGCCGCCGCCTATGTCTGCACCGCCCAATCCTTGATGGCTCTGGAGAGCCCATCTGCCCAGCAAGTGGATGCCTCCAAGGGGCTGGTCAAAAAGGCCTTGCAACTGAACGGCGATTCTTCCGAAGCGCATCTGTTGCAGGGTTCGCTGGATTTGTTCTACGACTGGAATCCAGCGGTGGCTGAACCGGAGATCAAGGAAGCTCTGCGGCATAACCCCGGCAATGCCTGGGCTTGGCAAGCCCAGGCCGCGTATTTCTCTGTCATGGGGCAAAACCAGGAGATGCGGCAGGCCATGTCCATCGCCCAGAGCCTGGACCCGGTGTCCATGAGAATTTCCGCCAACTCCGCGGTGGTTTTCTACATTGATCGCCAATACGACGACGCTGAACAATATGCCCAGACCGGCGTGAACCTGATGCCGGATGACGCACTTGCCCGGCATGTGCTCATACTGGCTCTGTTGGGAGAGGGCCGCTACGCGGAAGCCGCCGGGCAGGCGGTGCTGGAAATGCAGTATGCCCATGCAGCTTTCGGAGATATTGCGTTGGTAAGGACGGGCAGCCAGAAAGCCTTGGTGGATTATTTCAACTGGTATGCAAAGACACTGGCTTCACAAGCACCCGACAAACTGACCGCATTGTTTCTTGCCGATGCTTATATGCATTTGGGCCAGCCGCAACAGGCGCTCAAGGTACTCAACGACACGGTTCAGCACCATGTCGTGAGCATCTTGATCCCATTCATGAGCGTCTGGCCCAGTTTGCATCCCTTGTGCCGCGATGCCGGATTTGCCGCTCTGACCCGGCAACTGGGTCAACCCGGCTGCCTGCCCGGCAAATAATCCACGGCTTATTGCCGGGTGTCCGGCGCCGGATCCACTGCGAGGCCGTGACTCAGACTCTCGGCGGACTTGATCTGATCCGGCGACAGATTCGCGGCTATGGCGGATAGGGCACTACTGGTATCCAGACCGCCTTTCTGCGCCACCAGCATCCATGCGTAGGCCTTGACGTAATCCGGGGTCACCTCTTCGCCGTTGTTGTATATCACCGCAAGATTGTATGCGGCGGCGGGCAGACCCTGGTGGGCGGCTTTCTCGTACCAGTACATCTCCTGGGCCGGATCCTTCTGCACACCCTGCGCAGTGTAATAGGTCATGCCCAGCTGGAACTCCGCGTATTTATTGCCGCGCTTGGCCGCTTTTTCGAACCATTGATGCGCCGTGGCGAAATCCTGCGGGAACCCCTGGCCATTGAAATAGAGAGTGCCCAAGTTGTACATGGCTGTGTCAATGCCGGCTTGCGCCGCCTGGTTGTACCAATACGCGGCTTTCTGATAATCGCTACGGCTGGCGTACATGATGCCCAGATTGGCCTGTGCTTCCGCGTCGCCGAGTTTGGCCAACTCCGTGGCATCTGCGATGTCCTGCTCGCTGTAGGGTCCGGAACCCGGCGGCCGATCCAGATAAGCCGGCGTATGAACGTGTATCACCTGGATGCCCGGCGGCAGATGATCGGCCCAGGCGCTGTTGGCTAGGGCGATGAATGCCGCGCCGATCAGCCACGGAAGCATCAGGCCAGTGCGGCGAATCTGCTGTGTCACGTAGTGAATCATATAAAACTCCTTCAGGTCAGGGACCATACATCTGTATTAAAGCTGTTCTCAATCTGCTCATGGCACAGGTATAGCCCAATTCGCGAGACTACGCGCCAGTAAATGTGTGAAATAACTCCGATTCATTTCTTATCTTTGCGGGGTCACGCCGGGGTCTATGGTTGAGTCCCGGGCAGGCGGCGAGGCAGATTTCTGGCCTGCCGCCAGCAGGCTGGAGAGCTGCACTAGGCGTACCGAATCCAGACGGTCCAGATAATTATCCAGAAACGGTTTGTGGGCGCCGCCGCCCTTGAATTCGAAATAATGCATCGTTCCCAGTACCAGCACGTGATTGGTGAATGCGGGGTAGTAATCGGGGGCGAGAGCGGAAGACACCAAGTTGGTATCCGACGCAGCATGGATGGGCATAGTGTTCGTTGCCCTCATAGTGAAAAACAATATCAGGACTGAAAGCATGACAATCAGGGCATGGTTCAGTGCGCGTACTTGCATGATGGCTCTCCATAATGGCCAGGATGAAAAAGATGAATCCGCTATTTCAATAGAACCCCCACGCCAATTTCACGACGATAGTGTTGCCGGTGATAGTCTGCTGGCCCTGAAGCAGATTGGGATTAAGTGTGAGACCGTGGTTCCAGACCACGTACAGGATGCGGTCCGGCTGGATGTTCCACTGCAGGATCGCGTTCTCCGAGATGTTATGACTGATGTTGTTGTATTGCGTGAGCGTGGAGAGCGTGAGGTTGGGGGTAAAGGAATAACCAAGAGTGAGTTCAGATACACGCAGGATACCGTTGCCCTGAGGTGTATAAATCCAGAGTGCTCCTGTTAGAAGGCTGGCTGTGAAATGGCCACCGGGTGCGGCCCAGGAGACATTCGGGAAGAAATCATGGTAATGGCCGCTGTAAATATCGCCGGCTTCTGCACTGAACCCGATGACTAGGGGATTCGCGCTCGGCGAGTTCATATTGATATGGCCGGTGGTGAAGTTGTAGGTGCCATCCGGGATGGTGACACTTGGAACGATCTCATAAGGCGAGGCGAGGACTTCATGATTTGGGCTGATTTGGACGTTCCACTGCCAGCCGGCCTGGGTGGTGAACTGGATCGGGTTGAAGGACCAGTCATTGCTCTGGACGCGGTTGTCGAGACCCGTGACGTAATACCAGCTTCCGTTGAAGAAAAATTGCCGCACCCAGGAAAATACACCGTCAGCACCCGGGCGCGGTTGATACGTGACATCTATATTGGTCTGTTTGGTACCGGGACGCTGAATAAAACCGAGGGCCGGATCCAGCGCATCGCCGAAGAAATTGTAATTGACATCCGCATACCAGAGGTCGTTGGGGTATTCCACGTCAAAGCCGTAGCCGTTAGGTGTACCAGTTGGTAAATCGCTGCCGTAGGAACGTGCGCCCCAGCCGGTGAGATTCAGGTTCTTGTCACCCCCGAACGTGGAGGTGCTCCAGGTGCTGTCGAAGCTCGCCAGGGTATTGTCCGACTGGCCGAGTGGATCGCCGTGGGTAATGAGTGTGCCCACGCGCCATTGGTCGTTGATGTTGTACACCGCGCGACCCGCGAACAAATTGGTGCCGTTGGAGAAATCAGTACCGGCCATCTGGGTGTCCAGGAGACCCAGGGTCCAGCCGTCTGTATGGCCCAGCAGTTTCGCACCTTCATCCAGCGGTACGGGTTCGCCGTTTATGAGGCCGACGCTCTGGGAATAGAAGGGGATGAAGTTCTGGCCGAGGTTGTGGCTGAAGGTGAAGATGTTGGCGCCTTCCAGGAAGAACGCGCGGGTTTCGGGAACGGTCTGCGGAAAGGGCGAGGCATGTATTTGTAGACTATCGGCCTGGGCTTCGGAGAAATCCGTGTGGTAGGTGAAGCGGCCCGCCAACTCCGGTGTGAGGTTGTATTTGAGATCGAAACCGGTCCAGCTTGCAGTATCGTGTTTGCTGTCGCTATATTCGGTAACCGCATAAGGATCAAATTCGAGGCCCGAGCCCTGGTTCAGGCCCTGGATACCGGTGAGCTTTCCTTCCCACTGCAAATTGGTGGGCGAGGCGTTCAGATTGATGCCGGACCAGGCGAGCGTGAGCTGATCCCGGGGTACATAGCGGCTGATGTTGAGTCCCCAGACGGCATTCTTGTTGTTGAATTGCAGGCTCTGGGTGTCAATGCGGATTTCCGCGGTCCAGCCGGTAGCCGTGCGTTTCACCGCCGCTTCCCAGTAACCGTTCCAACTGTAGTCCACGGTGGGGGTATTGCTGTTGGAATTGTGATAGCCGGGCGAAATCAGACCGTCGGCTATGGCGCCGCCCGCGTTCACCTGGAACACATAAGCGAGCTTGTGCTGGCCGAAGGTATCCAGCACGATCATCACGTTGTCGTCGCTGGATTGGTCAGCGTCCCGTTGCAGCGTATGGATGGCGATTTTCGCGGGATCGGGATCGGTGCAGACGATGCCGAAATAGATGTGCTGTTTGCCGCGTAGGATGCGCACCGTGGTGGTGAAAGGCGTGGACGCGCCGGGGTGCGGGTTCTGCTGCGTCAGCGTAATCATCGGCGCGGTCCGCCAGGCAGGCTCATTTAGCACGCCGTCGAGCGTGATTTCCCCGGTTTCAGCGCCTGCCTCCACCGTGGGTAGCGGTGTCTGAGTAGGCGCAGCTCGCAGCGGGCCCGAGGCGAGCAGCGCGGCAAAAATCAGAGGTGAAAGGAGCCTGTTGGGGCGAAGCATGGTGCTTCCTCCGAGTAGGGTGCCTGGAATCAGAATCAAGCGGCGACGCTTGATTGCCGTAACGTTGCTTTAAGGCGGCGAGGTACAGTGCAGAGAGTTGAAATACATGACGTAACCTCCAGACTCAGTTTCCGGACACGGTGATATCACCGCCACTGCTGTTAATGGTTCCCTTACCTGCGGCTTTGCCGATATCACCCGAGAAATAATCGCCCTTGCTTACGACGTTCCCGCTGATATCCGGGAAATGGACATTGACATCGCCGCCGGAGGCGGAGGTTTCCAGGTGCATGGAGAGATTGTCAAGCTTGAGCACGGCGTCGCCGCCACTCGTACTGACATCCAGATCACGCAGGGCCGGTACGTCGCCGGAGACACGCAGGTCACCGCCGCCAGTGTGTGCGTAAAACGTGCTCAGTACGGAGAGATCGCCTGTCACGTGTAGATCGCCGCCGCCGGTAGCCGCATGCAGCGTGCCTGTAACAGTCTCCAGATCTGTATCGCCTCCGCCGGTATCGAGCTTCACCTCACCTTTGAGGTTTACGCCGTTCAAGTCGCCACCGCTTGTATTGGCGCTAAGATCGCCGTTCAGGTTTTGGACGCCTATGTCACCGCCTTCGGTGATAAGCGATAGCGTATTGGCGAGATTACCCGCTTCCAGCAGCCCTGCATCATTGACGAAAGTTGCACTCACACCAGGTGGAAGCTGCACCGCCACATCCACATACAACGGCGTACCGATGTCGCTGTTCTCGACCACCTGCGCGCGAGCACCTTGATAATCAACATCGGAATGACCGTTGCCACGGACGCAGACAAAACCCAGAAAACAGTGATTCCCGTTGCCGTTCCCTGTGGTACGCGGCGGGTTATAAAGATAGCTGCGGTACTGGTCCACCGGGTAATGTACGTGCACCGTGATCTGCTTGCCGGAGGTGGATACCTCTAGTTTTACGCTCTGGGCCAGCGCCTGGGCCTGGCTACCGCTGGCCACCACCGTAGCAGTCACCCGCAACGGGCTTCTGCCCAGCATTTCTTGGGCTAGAACTGCGGCACCGTTCACCGTGCTCACCCTCAAGGAACCGCTGTCCTGGATCACGGTCATATGGCCGACGAGATTTTCCACCTTCACAGTGCCGCCGGCCGGTACCGCGATCATCTGATACAGGGTACGCGTGACCGGCGCATCCGCCCAGGCGGCACCCGCGAATTCCAGCGCAATGAGCGCGGAAAGCAGGAAAAACAGATTGGCGTGTCTGTGTTTCATGGGATTTCTCCCATCAATTATTTGGACAGTTGGGTGCGGGCAACTTCGCCGGTGTGGCGCCGGAGAACCTGACCGGCGTTGCGCCCTGAACTCCGTGAATCACGGCGCTGTCGCTTACATAGAGTTCACCGGGACGCTCGAAGCTGATGGTTCCACCGACGCTCGCGCCCGAGCCGACGATAAGATACGGCACGCGGTTGTTTCCGTTGCCATTGGGTTTCTTGACAGCGATGTTGCCCTGCACGATGCTGTTCCCCGCCAACTGAACCGTACCGTTATAGAAGGAAATGTTGCCCCTTACCCGGGCATCGCACAGCGTGACGTCGCCGTTCACATCATAAACACTACCCTGGATGCGGGTTTGAGCAGCCGTTTCGATACTGCCGTTGACCGTCCGCACATCGCCATCTGCTACCGCCTGCTTTCCAAGCCGGATGTCGCCATTCACGCTTTGAAGCTCCGCGGCATGTACGCCGTCAGACAAGGTGATACTACCGTTGATCACGGTGAGATCGCCGACTTCGGCGCGGGGAGCGACACTGATGCTGCCGTTTATGGTACGCAGTCCACCGTTGACGATGGCATGGGCACCCACTGTGATTTCACCGTTGATAGTGCTGCTGCCGCTTGACCAGTGAGCGCCATCCGGCACAGAGATATCCTTGTTTACATTGCAGCCGGCCACCAATATAACAATCGGCAAAATACTGAGTGAAACGCGAATGGCTTTCATTTTAAATGCTCCCGATGTTATTGGCGTGACACGTTGATATCGCCGCTGCCGGTGGAAATCGTGCCTCGGCCTTCGGCGTTGCCGAGGTCGCCCGAGAAGTAGCTGCGTTTGATTACTACATTGCGCATGTCCGGCAGATTGATGCTCACATCGCCGCTGTCAGCGGAGGCTTCGAGGTGCATGGACAGACTGGTGCTGGTCTTGAGCACGGCTTCGCCGGATCCGGTGTCAATGTAGAGATTGCGCAAAGCAGAAAGATTACCGGAGAGGTGTGCGTCACCGCTGCCGGTATCCACCCATATAGTATCGCCGCTGGCGTAATTTTCCGCCGTCACCGCGCCGGAACCAGTATCGGCGTGCAGTGAACCCTTGGCATCGTCCAACGTGCAATCCCCCGAACCGGTATCGAGTTTCATGTCACCTTTCACATGCGTGAACGTCACGTCACCGGAACCGGTATCCGCGTACAGGGATTTCGCCACACTGTTGCTGATGCGTACGTCACCCGAGCCGGTGTCGGCGGACACATCGCCCGTGAGCCGGTCCGCGATGACATCGCCACTGCCGGTATCGGCTTTGAAATTGCCCTTGAGTCCTTGCACATGCACATCACCGCTGCCGGTATCCGCATACAAGTCACCGGTGAGATTCACCGCGTAAACATCGGCGCTGTCGGTGTTGACAGTCACTTTGTTGGAGAGATTTTGGATGTCCACGCGGCCCACATGATTGAACAGCGTGGTCTCAATACCGGCCGGAAGCTGCACGGCCATATCCACATACAGCGGCGTTCCACGCGCGCTGTTTTCGTTGACCCGTACGTGAGTGCCCTGGTATTTGATCCAGGAACCGCCGTTGAAACAGAAGACCAGGAAACAATTGTTATTGTCCGTGCCGGTTCCTTTGGCCTGGGGCGGGTTATAGAGATAGGTGCTGTACTTGTCCACGGGATAATGCACATGCACCGTCATCTGGTTGCCGGAGGTGGACACGTCGAGTTTCACGCTTTCGGCCAGGGCTTCCGCCTGGTTGCCACCCGCCACAACTGTGGCGGTAACTTGCAGCGGGCCGTTGCCCTGGGTTACGGTCATCCGGCCCACCAGGTTTTCCACCTTGATAGTGTCGCCCGCCGGGAGCGTGAGGCTCTGACTGAGGGTATGGGTGACCGGAGTGTCTCCCCACGCCGCACCCGTAAAGGCCAAGGCAGCTGGAGTGACAAGCAGAAAAACAAAATATTTCAATGAGTTATGTAAGTGAATCATCGCTGTTCTCCTATTCAGTGAGACCGTCTCGGCGTCTCAGTATCACTGTTATATTAAACTATAACACCCAAATAAAATTTTGCAAGGGCAGGCATTCGTGTTACCTCCCCATAAAGTTGGGAACACCTGTTAACAGAGACTGTCCATCTATGACGTCGTATCCTTGTAAGAACCCATGCCCTTAGATACGCTCCGATTAAAAAGGGTTTAGTCCATCACCCCGTATCTTTAAGAAGAGCCGCCATACGGCGCTGAAGGAAATCGCGGACGCCGTGACTACCGGGCAACTGCAAACCATAGATGATAGGCTGGTGAGCTTCGGCATCCGCCATATCCTGTCGGAAACCAAGTCCGGTACCCGCGGCATCGGTGCCGCCCGCCGCCGGGTGAAATCACAGTTTACGGACATTTCCCGCAACTGCGGCGGTTGTCTTGAGATGATTGCGCCGTCCAAGGTGATGATCGGAACGGATTTACCCAAGCAAGGTGCCCAAGTTATGGACGTTGTGCAAAAATACTGATTCAAGAAACCAGCGAGGCAGGGACGCCTGCTACGGGAGAACAAATCCATGAAAATCCTGTCCCTGTCCGATGTATTTTCCATGAGTTGTGGTTTGGTACTGGCAGCGTGGCTGGCAATACTGCCGGCTACGCCGGCCGTGGCCGACAAGGCATCATCCAAACCTGACATCACCGCCGGCTTCAAATTCCGCAATATCGGCCCCGCCGTAGCGGGCGGCCGCGTGTCGGTCGTGACTGGGATCCCCGGGAATCCGAACATTTATTATGTCGGTGCCGCCAGCGGTGGTGTGTGGAAAAGCAGTGACGGCGGCGACACCTGGAAGGCGATATTTGAACACGGCGACAGCGCCTCCATTGGGGCCATGTCCGTGTCGCCGTCCAATCCGAATCTGCTGTGGGTCGGTACGGGCGAAGCCAACATCCGCAACGACACCATCACCGGAGCTGGCGTGTATTATTCGCCGGACGCGGGCAAGACTTGGGAGTTCAAGGGTCTCAAGGACGCCGGCCAGATCGCCGGCATCGTGATAGACCCGAAGAATCCAGGCACCGTGTTCGTGGCCGCCCTCGGTGATCCCTGGGGACCGAATCCGGAGCGCGGCGTGTTCCGCACCACGGATGGTGGCAAGACCTGGCAGAAAGTCCTGCATGTGGATGACAGCACCGGCGCCTCCAGCCTAGTCATGGAGCCAGGCAACCCGCAGGTGTTGTTCGCCGGTATGTGGTCTGCTCGCCGTTACCCATGGACCATGATCAACGGCGGTGCCACCGGCGGTGTGTGGCGTTCCACCGACGGCGGAACGACTTGGCAGAAACTCAGCGAAGGATTACCCGCTGGCAATACCGGCCGCATCACGCTCGCTGCCGCGCCCAGCAATCCGGAACATGTATACGCCCTGATTCCCACCACGCACGGGACTTTGTGGTCGTCCACGGATCTCGGCGATCACTGGTCCATGGTCAGCGACAACCACGCACTCGCGGTGCGTCAGTGGTATTTCGCGGGAATGGAGGTTTCACCGGACAACGAGAATAAACTTTATTTTACCTCGCTGGAATTGATGGAATCGGATGACGGCGGCAAGACGGCGCACGCCATTGACCGGGGCGTGCATGTGGATCATCACGCTGTGTGGGTGGACCCGCAAAACCCGGAACGCATTCTCCAGGGCAATGACGGCGGTGCGTATCTGAGCGTCAATGGCGGCAAAACCTGGCGTTTCCTGGATACTTTGCCCATCGAGCAGGCCTACACCGTGTCGATAGATGCGCAGTCGCCGTTTCATGCCTGCCTCGGCTTGCAGGACAATAGCGCTTGGTGCGGACCCAGCAGTTCGCTGAGTCAGCGCGGTGTGACCGGCAAGAACTGGGTCCCGGTGGTGGGGGGTGACGGTGAATATGCGGTCATCGCACCCAGCGATCCCGATATCGTGTATGCGGACTTGGAAGACGGTTACACCGTGCGCTATGACACGCGCACGCATCTTTCGTGGATGATCCGTCCGACGACTTCCTATGGGTTGCAGAACACTTCGAAGACCCTGGCGGAATCGCAATACCGCTTCAACTGGACTTCGCCCATCGCGGTATCGCCCACCGATGCCAATACTGTCTATCTCGGCGCCAATGTGTTGTTCAAATCCAGTGATGGCGGTATGCACTGGCAGGTCATCAGCCCGGATCTGACGCGCAATGACAAGAGCAAGCAGCAGGTTCCCGGTAGCCCCGTCTATCACGACGTGAGCAGCGCCGAGAATTACGACACCCTGCTCTCCATCATGCTCGCACCCAGCGATCCCGACAAGGTGATCTGGGCAGGCACTGACGACGGTCTGGTGCAGCTCACGCGCGACGGCGGGGTGCACTGGAACAACGTCACGCCGCACGGCGCGCCCGAATGGTCGCGGGTGTACCAGATCGGCGTCTCGCCGTTTGACGCCGGCACTGCCTTCGTGAGTTTCGATGCGCACATGGTCAATGACGACCAGGCTTATGTGTACCGGACCACGAACTACGGCGGCAGCTGGACGAAGATCAGCAACGGCCTGCCGGTGCATACGCCGGTGCTGGTGGTACGGGAAGACCCCAATCAAAAGGGTTTGCTCATCGCTGGCACCATGACCGGTCTGTACTATTCGTTGAATGACGGCGATCAGTGGCAGCCGCTAAAAGGTGATTTCCCCAATGTCCCCGTGTTCGATCTGAAATTCGTGCCTGCCACCCATTCACTGGCGGTGGCGACTCATGGGCGCGGGTTGTTCGTGTTGGACAATCTGCGGCCATTGGAAGAATGGACGGCTGACATTGGCAACGGCGATTTCCACTTGTTCAGCTCGCAGCCTGGCACGCTTTATAACCACTGGTCGGGGGACGAGGATCAGCAGTGGAGCTACGTTGCGCCCAACGCGCCGGAAGGCGTGGTGTTCAGCTATTATCTCAAAACCGGGATCAAATCGAAGGACAAGCACAAGGGCCCGGTGAAAATCGTCATCACCGATGCTCAAAGCCATACCATCAATACGCTGCACGCTCCCGGAAAAGCAGGACTGAACGAGTTCATCTGGGGCATGGACTATACGGGATCCACGCCCATTGATTTCATGAAGGACGTGGGCGACGAAGGTGACCGGGGCGGTCCCGGCGTACTGCCAGGAAGCTACACAGCCACGGTCACAGCAGACGGCCAAACGCAGTCGCAGAAGGTAATGGTGCGGCTCGATCCCAATGTAAGTATCAGCCTCGCGGATTACCGCGACCAGTTGACAGTGGCCTTGAGCCTGCGCAACCAGATGAGCGCCGTGAATGAGATGCTGAACCGGCTTACGGCCTGGCAGGATCAGCTCAACGATCTGAGCGGCAAGCTCAAGCAACCGGATCAGTCAAACGCTTATGCGGGTATATTGAAGTATGCCAAGACGTTGAATGACAAGATTGGCGCACTCAAAGATGCGCTCTGGAATCCAGATATTCAGCACAACGTGGACGAGGATTTTCTCAAAACGTTGCCGCGCTTCCACGGCGAAGTGCAATGGAACGGCTTTTTCCTAGGCGGCTATGCACAGGTTCCGAGTGCATCTTTCAAGGACAAGGTCATGGAATTGCAGGGCCAGCTCCAGGCGTACCTAGATCGCTTCAATCAGTTGGTGCAGCAGGATATTCCAGCGTTCAACAAGACGGCTTATGTGGCCGGCGCGCCCACTTTGCTGGTAGGCAGACCCGCCGTGTATCAGCAGCCGCAATTGCCTGTGCAATAAGAACCATCTGGAAGACACGCCAGCATTGCGATAGCCGGATTGCATGCATAATACGAGGGTAAAACATGAATGGCAGGCCGAAGGCGACTAGTATGACCGCACTGCCGACATCGTATGTCATTTGGACCGCATTCGATGCCAATGATGGCTAAATACATTGAGTCCAAATCTTAATGGAGGAAATCAAACATGAAACGCTTTATTCTTGTTGCGATATTGATCGGTGCCATCGCGGCGCCATCTGCATTTGCCAGTCTGAAAGTTGGCACCAAAGCACCGTTGTTTACCGCCGAGGCAACCTTGGGCGGCAAGGTGTACGGCTTTTCACTGGCCGACGCGCTCAAGAAAGGACCGGTGGTACTGTATTTCTACCCGGCTGCGTTCACCAAAGGCTGCACCATCGAAGCACACGACTTCGCCGAAGCCATGGATAAATACCATGCTTTGGGAGCGACAGTCATCGGTGTGTCCCACGACAACATCGCCACTCTGAAAAAATTCTCAGTGAGTGCATGCCGCAGCAAGTTCCCGGTAGCCGCCGATACGAACCACGAGATCATGCATTCCTACGATGCGGTGATGCCACAACATTCAGAATATGCCAACCGCACTTCGTATGTGATCGCACCGGACGGCACCATTATCTACACTTACACCAACATCAACCCCGACCAGCATGTAGCGAACACGTTGGCTGCCCTGAAGCGCTGGAAGTCGGGACACGGACAATAAGCGGCGTCGGTTTCTTGGCCCGGATGCGGCAGACCTAATCTCCGCATCCGGACCTGGCCTTTCTTGATTGGTAAGGACGGCTTATTGCCGGAAGTCACAGCATGATTTTTCCAAATGACAGGCCGGCGTGATCCTGCGATGGGCACTATTTCGACACCGTGTCGAGAGTTTGTGCAGTCAAAGCGTTCTGTTCTTTCCTTCTTCCCGATTCTTTGAATCGGTTGCGCAGTTCGGGTGGTGTGTGGAAGGCGACCCGCTCGTCCGGTCCCGACATTTCGCGCATGGCGGCGTGACCGAGTCTGGCCAGTGTTGCGAGCACTTCCTTCACCAGCGCTTCGGGCGTGGAAGCACCCGCGGTGACGCCGATGCGGTCTTCTGGACCGAACCATCCGGTGTTGACCTCACTCGCATCCTGGACAAGATAGGCACGCACGCCGGCCCGCTCACTCACCTCCCGCAAACGGTTGGAATTGGAGCTGTTGCGTGCGCCCACCACGATGATCACATCAGCGTTCTTCGCCAGCTCGCGCACTGCGTTCTGGCGATTCTGCGTGGCATAACAGATATCCCGGGTTTCCGGCCCGATAATTCCGGGGAAGCGCCGCTTGAGTGCCTCGATGACAGCGCGGGTATCGTCCACCGACAGTGTGGTTTGGGTGACATAAGCCATTTTGGCAGGATCGCTGACTTCAAGCATCTCGACCTCCGCGGGTTCAGAAATCACGTGCACCGGTCCGGACACACGCCCGCTCGTGCCTTCCACTTCAGGATGGCCACGATGGCCGATAATGATGAGTTCGTAACCGTCGCGGTAGTATTTCTGCGCCTGAATGTGCACCTTCGTGACCAATGGACAGGTAGCGTCGATGATTTTGAGCCCACGCTCACGGGCATCCCGCACGCACTGATCAGAAACGCCGTGAGCACTGAAGATGGTCACTGCGCCCGCGGGTACCTCGGCAAGATTTTCGGTGAAGATAGCACCCTTGCTGCGGAGATCGCTCACTACATGCGGATTGTGCACGATCTCGTGCAATACATAAACCGGTGGCCCGAAGACTTGAATCGCCTGTTCCACCACGTCTATCGCCCGGACCACGCCGGCACAGAATCCGCGGGGTTTGGCAAGCACGACTTCCATTCGCTTCGCTCCTGATTGGATATGAGCGTTAAGGAGGCAAGCGCCCAAACTGCTTTGTATCATAACATCTACGCTAAAGCTGGCGTTAAACTGTAACGCAACATAAACAGGTCAAGGAGGGTGACGTGCGGGAATGTGTGACAATCACCGGGGCTAAGGGCTTCGTCGAGCAGAGTTATATTCTGAGTGGAGACAATCTTTCGCTCTATCCCATATACATCAGATCCGCACGCGCAGAACGTGAGCTCGGTTACTCGCATCACCCAGCCGAGGTGGCGTTTGCCGGGTTTGCATGTGAAGGCCGTTCGCGCCCGGCGGTCGGTAGCCGGCTGAATCTTCGGCATTCCCGGCCCGGGAAGTCCGCGCGATGAATGAGCGTGCTGCGGCCAACGCCGATCTCGAACTCCAGCGTGAACTCCTCGCGCAAGTGTCGCGCACCTTCGCGCTTACTATCCTTGCACTGCCGGAACATCTTGAGCAGGTCGTAGGAAATGCATATCTGCTGTGCCGGATTGCCGACACCATCGAGGATCTCGCCGCTCTCGACGTAAATGGACAACAGGGTTTCTACGAGAGTTTTGTCGCCGCGGTAGCAGGTCGCGGAGATGCTCAGGTGTTCGCGTGCGATTTTTCCTCGAGGCTCGCGTTACATGCGAGCGTTGCAGAACGTCGCTTGATCGCGGAGACGCCGCGCGTGCTTGCCATCACCGCGAGGTTCAGTGCCAAGGAGCGCGCCGCGCTTGCAGAGTGCGTCGCCATCATGAGCCGCGGCATGGCCGCATTCCAGCGCAAGAAAAGCATCATGGGGTTGAGTAATCTCACCGAGCACGCCCGGTATTGCTATGTGGTTGCCGGTTGTGTGGGCGAGATGCTGACGCGGCTGTTTATCGAATATCTGCCCGAACTCGAGACGCGCCGCGCAGAGTTGATGCGGCTCGCGGTATCTTTCGGCCAGTGCCTGCAGATGACCAACATTCTCAAGGATTTCTGGGAGGATCGTACCCGGGGCGCATGCTGGCTGCCGCGCGACGTGTTCCTGGTCGAAGGGCTCGATCTCGCCGAGGTGCGTCCGGGCGATACGCGCTTCACGCGCGGTTACCGGCGCCTGTTGGGACTGGCCCGCGCCCACGCGGAGAATTCACTCGCTTATACACTGGCAATTCCGGCACGCGAAACCCAGCTGCGCAACTTCTGTCTGTGGGCCTTGTACATGGCGGTATTGACGCAGCGTAAATTGTTGGTGCATCCCGGATTCGCGAGCAGTGACGAAGTGAAAATCACCCGGCGCAGCGTGCGCTGGACCGTCGCTTGGTGCCGCATGACCGCCGGTTCGGACACCCTGCTGAAAGCCAGTTTCGCGCTCATTGCTCGCCGTCTACCGCTGGCCCGTGCGGGTGATCTGACGCTGGATGCGCCGGTGCCAGCCACCGGCTCTGAAACCGGAGCGGCTCCGTGAGAAACAGCGGCGACAGCGCAAGCGTCGCCCTGACGGCGCAAAGAACGCTGGATGCAGCCAGCGTGCACCAGCGCCTTGATGGTGGACATGGAAGTGTCGGTTGTCGCTGCAGTCGCGTTGAGTTCAGGCATTGGGATCACCATGGACCGCGCGCTCGTGGATCCGGCTGGATTAACGCTTGCGCCAGCGGTGCTCGTGGTCTGTGGGCCTGCCCATCCGCACGTCAGTGTGATCGTGTGACTCGTGAAACGGCCACAGGATTTGCCCAATGCACTGCGTCTCGCTAGGGTTTTCCAATGGCCGCCGGTGATGAATTAAGGTCGCAACCTGCGAATGAAACGCTGCATCTGATGGATGGATGATAAACACTGATGGCGCCAGGCAATGCTGTGCCAGGTCTGGGACGTGAGCAGCAGTTCGGTGTATTCACCGCTGCGGTATTTCACGCTGCACAAGGGTTGCCAGTGATAACTGGAATCAGGCTGTGCGATATATAGCCGGCCAGTACATTCTGCGGCGCCGGTTGGGCGTATAAACCGGCAGCAAAAGTCTGGCGTGTTGCAATGGCAAGCGTGAGTACCACGCATTTTTTAGTAATAGTGGCGGCTCAGGAAGTGGGAGCATGATTGACGTGACGCTGTATGCGCTGCTGCCAGTAAATCCAGATGTAATACAGCGGCACACCGATGAGCGTGATCACAATGCTGGCGCCGGTGGACCAGGGTTGTTCATACAGTGAATTCGCCACCACCACGAAAGTCGCGAGCACGAACAACGCAGGGATCACGGGATAACCCAGGGCGCGATAAACCCGCGGAAAATCCGGACGTTTAATTCTCAGGATGAACAGGCCGATGACTGACAAAGCCAGGAACGGCCAGATGCCGAGCACGTAAGCTTCCGCCAGTTGCATGAAATCCCGCAACAGCACGTAAATGACGGCGATCACCACGATGAAGGCGATGGCGACATAGGGTGTTTCATAACGCGGATGCACCCGGCCGACGGTGCGGAAGAACAGGCCGTCCTCCGCCATGGCGTAGAACACCCGCGGACTGGAAAGAATGCTGCCGTTCAGGGTACCGAACACCGAGAGCATTACCAGCGCCGCCACCAGCGAGGCGCCGGCACGCCCCAGTACCACGGTGGCAGAATCCGCCGCTACCGATTGGGAGGCGATCAGCGCCGGCAACGGCAGGGCGCGCAAATAGGCGGTGTTGATCAGTAGATACACCACCAGCACCACGACCACGCCGCCGATAAGCGCCAGCGGCAGATTGCGTTGAGGATTGCGGACTTCACCGGAAAGCGTGGTGAGGTTCTCCCAGCCGTCGTAAGCCCAGAGCGCTGCCACCAGACCAATGCCGATACCCGACCATTTGGCTGCGCCCAACGTGACTTCATGCAGGGGATTATGGGCGCCACCCGGCGCCAGGAAAAAAATCGCCGCACTCAGGCTCACGATGGCCAGCACCTTGGCGCTGGTGGAAAGGTTCTGGATTACCGCGCCCAGTTTCACCGAACGGTAATTGGCAGCAGCCACCAGTACGATCAGGATGGCAGCGATGAGATGGATGACGGTCGCCGACAAGGGCACGAAGAAACCCAGGTACTCGGCGAAAATCAGGCTTTGGGCCGCCCAGGAAATGGGCGTGGTCAAAAGCCACATCCACCCGAACAGAAATGCCAGCGGCCGGCCGTAGGCTTCCCGCAGGTACACATAGGGACCACCCGCTTGCGGATACATGGCCGCCAGTTCCGCCACCGACAAGGCGCCGAATAGGGCTACCAGCCCGCCCAGCACCCAGACCAGCGCGATGCCGGTGATGTTGCCGGTAACCGCGGCAATCGGCGAGGGCACGCGGAAGATGCCGCTGCCAATGATGACGCCCACGACCACTGCCATGCCGGTCCAAAGGCCGAGTTTGCGGGGTAAGGTGCGTATCCGGGTTTGGGTGTTGTCTGACATGTAAAGTGCAGCCTGCCACACCCGGGGGCTGGCGTCACCTGCCGGCTTCCCGAACAAACCGGTATAGTGAATCCGAATAATCGCCGGTTCGATAGCATTATTAAGGGAGGATTCCATGGGTTTGCAGATCATCGGCATCGTTGTTGCGGCGGTCGTCATGTTCATCTTCGGCGGCATCTGGTATTCGCCCATGCTGTTTGCCAAAGCGTGGGCGCGCGAGACCGGCATCACAGAACACAATCCCAGTCCGAAATCGGTGGCGCGCTTCTCTATCATCCTGTTCGGTCTGTCGCTGTTAGCCGCTGCCATCCTCGCCTGTATCCTGACGGATTGGGTCCCTGGACACACCTGGCTTCATGGATTGGCGATAGGATTTCTGGGTGGTTTGCTGGCGACGGTGGCCACAGGCATGAATAATTTATTCGAGCGCAAGCGCCTCGCTTTGTTTCTTATCAACGGCAGTTATCAGGTGCTGGGGTTCTGCATCATGGGAATTCTGGTCGCGATGATCTGAATATGCCGGCGGCAGTGGTGGCACGGCGCAGGCATGAAACCGCCGATAAGCCATGTGCGGCTGGCGGTATGACGGCCGAAAGGGTGCGACCATGTTGTTGACAGGCCACTGTCACTGCGGCAACGTCCGATTCCACTTTGAAACGCGTTACACACCCGCGGACCTGCCGTTGCGCGCCTGCCAGTGCTCCTTTTGCCGTTCCCATGGCGCCGTGACCACCACGGACCCGCGTGGCCAAGTCAGCTTCATGGTTTCTGACCGGGAAGCGGTCGGTCATTATCGTTTTGGATTCGGCATCACCGACATTTTGATCTGCAAACGCTGTGGCAACTACGTGGCCGGCATCATCGAAACGGATGGTCAACGCTACGCCACACTCAATGCCAACCTCCTGGAATGCCGCCCGGCGCTCACCACTGTGCCGGTGAACTATGACGATGAAAGCGCCACCGGGCGCGTAGTCCGCCGCAGCGCAAGCTGGACGCCTATGACAACCGGGCCGGGATTCCTTTAGACGTGGCCAAGATCCAATTTTCCGGATGGCAGCGCCGGTATTGGCCGGGCTGGCTGATTCTGGCGATGGTGTTGCCGTTCTGGCAGACAGCCTGGAGTGCCGCCTGTCCGGTGCCGGCCGGCAGCAGCACGGGACAGTGGCAAGGCGAAGCCGCCTGGGATGCGCTGGCCGCGCGGGGTTATCGCATCGGCGCGATACACATTATCGTGGTCAACGTGTTTGAGCTGAATAATCCCGCGGAAACCGCCTGGTATGCTCGCTTTGCCGATACTGTGCACATCAAGACCCATTCGAAAGCGGTCCGCGAGCAACTGTTGTTCAAGTCTGGTGATGCGGTGGACCCGCGCGTGATTTACGAGAGCGAGCGCCGTTTGCACGGACTCATATACCTGCGTGACTCCAGCATCGAACCGGAAAACTGTAATGGGCGCGACGTGGACGCGATGGTGCAGGTGAAGGATGCCTGGACCCTGAAACTGGATTTCGAATTTGCGCATGTAGGCGGCCAGAACACTTCGCAGTTCGAGGTCACGGACTCGAATTTTCTCGGCACCGGCAAGGCGCTGGCCGTGGGCCACACCGCCAATCCGCAGCGCACCGCGAATCTGCTGACCTACCAGGACCCGTCGCTGCTCGGCAGCTACTGGCAACTGGCAGCCACGTATGAAGACATGTCCGACGGCCATATCAAGGCCCTGAACGTAGGCCAGCCGTTCTACGAGGACCAGGCGCCCTGGTCCCTGCAGACGAGTTTTTATGATCAGAAACAGGGCATTTATTTTTACAACGACGGCGCGCTCGGCTGGATTGCACCCAGCACCCTGCAACAACATACCGTGTCCTGGGCACATCTGATTGACTGGTCCGGCGACAGCGGTATGCGCGCAGGCTTGCTGTACACGGATGGCGCGTATGCCTATGGCACACCCCAGCCACAGAATCCTGGCGTGCTGCCCGAGCCCGTGCTCACGTCGCGTCAACTAGCGGGTCCGGCGCTTACCTGGGAGTTCTTCCAGGACCGTTACGCGAGCTTCACCAACATGGAATACATAGACCGCCCCGAGGATTACAACCTGGGTTGGATCGTGGACCTGCAGGCGGGACACTATGGGAAGAACTTCGGTGGCGACGTGTCCGCGCCGTTTTACGGTTTGTCCGCCTCCTGGGGCGCGGAACTGCGAAGCGACACGCTGCTGCTGGCTTCCGGTTTCGTGAACGAACGCCAGCAGGATGGCGAGAGCCGCAACCTGCTGAGCAATCTGACTTTCACGGCGTATAACCAGTATTTCCCCTGGCAGGCGCTGGTGGCCCATGCGCAATGGGATTCGGTGCTGCGGCCGGATCCGGAAAGCTACCTGTATATAGGCGGTTTGCAGGGACTGCGGGGCTATCCCAATTATTTTGCCATCGGCGACCGCCGCTGGCAGGCCACCTTCGAGGACCGCATTGTCACGCCGGTGCAAATTCTGAGTCTCTTCCAATTGGGATTCGTGGGTTACGTGGATATGGCGCAGATACACCAGTTGTCGCCAGCCGGCTGGAGCCCCGCCTATAGCGACGCGGGGCTGGGACTGCGCATCGGTGATATCCGCAGCGCCTTCAGCAACACACTGTACTTCACGATTGCCTGGCCGCTCAGGAGCGCGCCCGGCGTGCACGGCCATGAAATCGTGATCGGCAATATCATCAATTTCTAAGAAGGCCATGATTAAAAGCGTTATCGTCGTTCCCGCGAAAGCGGGAACCCAGGAAAATCAAATCCCTGGACCCCCGCTTTCACTGGAGTGACAGATGAATCAGAGATTCCCTAAATAAAGTAGGGGCAAAATAGTGGAATCGCAGTCAGTTGAAGATCTTTTGAAGGCTCTCGCAGGCATAATGAAACCAGATAATCGTCTAATTGCGAAACTACGTAAACAACATTTAAGTCTCAAAAAACTGGTGGATTTGGCCATCCAGAATGGGTGCTTGAATAATGGCGATTATTTCTTTCTTGAGGACATACATTTTATGCGAAACGACTTGGGCTATGGTTCGGTACGCTCCATCCTTAGAGAATAGACACGCTGATGCTATGCGCTGATTTTATAAATCAATTTTTCCTCAATCCAACGCCTGACAGAACTGGGAAACGCATCTTGGAACAAGTGGAGTAACAACATGATCAATAAGACAACAAGATATGCCCTGCTATTTCTATTTGCACTACTTTCATTATCCCAGCCAAGCTGGGCAAACGCTGCGGACATAATCACTTCACCACAGAATTCAAAATGCCTCCCCGCAGCGATATATGAAAAGAAAGTTGATTTCTTTAGCCTCCATGCAAATTTCAGCTACCTTGATCAAGCATTGGTCGTCAAAAAGACTCAAATAGGTACTCACATAGGAGGTTACGCCTGCCAATATTCAATTGGCTTGTATGGTTACTCACATAATAGCGGTTGGCTCCCATTATGGGCAACGTACCTTCAGGGATCTGGTGAGCTTTTCTATGATGGCGTTTGGCACCAGCAAAGATATGAATTTCTAATTGCTCTTGACGAGATCAAAATACTCCCAACAAGATATCAACAATTGTTGATTTACTACAAATACAAAGATCTTGATGGCTATCACTCCTATATTGGCATTTATTATTTCTACAATCAGTCAGCATTTTCAGAGAATTTGATATTTTCTTTTGCTGATCATGGAAGTCTTGAATACATCGTTAAAAATAATGAAATAACGATATCTGGTTGCTGGGATACGTGTGCAAGGACGGGTAGTGTCACTCTTCGCTATGAATCAGATGTGCATCAGTATGCCATTGTGAACCCAAACCGGAATAGCGAACAGTTTTATAAATATATACGGAGAGAGGTATTTAATCCGACTGAACCATGGGCATCTGGTTAAAAAGAGAGAGGGACTGTCTAAATCTGTGCGACGTTAAGTTTCAATGTTTAGAAAACTATTTAGCTCCAGGCTTTCCGTCTGGAGCACCGACTGCGCCATGCTGTCCATGTCTTCGGCATGGCCGATAATTTCCGCGGGCAATCCAGGCAGCGCCGAGATCAGCGCCACCACGAGTGATGCACAGTAGGGGATGGACTGGATCAGCAATACCACCACCCACACGGAAATGTTCTGGATGGCAAGACCCACCTGGGTGTACACGCCCCATGCGCACAGCCACAGTGCCAACATGATCAGCACTTCCTCGCGGCACGTCGCGAGCGCATGCAATAGCGCATGCGTACGGGCCTGCTTGGGTGTCCGGAAAAAGGATTTACCACGGGTGAAGAACCCGCTCATGACCGCGAGACCGATGGTGTGGGTGAGCGCAAGGCCGGTAACGGCCGCTGCCAACGTCTGGCGCAGATTGGCACCTACGTTGGAGCGGTACAGGAACATCAACTTGGTGATCCTGAATGCGAAAAGCGAAAGCGGTAGCAGCGAGAACACCACCATGGGCAGGCTGGTGCCGTGGGGGAAATTAATCATGACGAGCGACCAGACCATGGCGCCCAGGTTGAAGAGCAGATTGAGGCCATCCGCGAGCCACGGCAGCCAGCCGGCGAGGAAGTGGTAGCGCTGTCCGGGACTGAGCGGACTGCCGCGGCCGAACAACATGCGTGAGTGTCGTTTCAATATCTGTACCGCGCCGTAGGCCCAGCGGAAACGCTGTTTCTTGTAATCCAGAAACGTATCAGGCATAAGACCGCAGCCGTAACTTTTCGGAATATACGCGGCTTCGAGTCCTTCTTCGAATACCCTGAGACCCAGTTCCGCATCCTCGGTGATGCACCATTCCGCCCAGCCGAGTTTGTCCAGCACCTTGCGGCGGATCATGGTCATGGTGCCGTGCTGGATGATGGCGTTGCGCTCATTGCGCGTGATCATGCCGACGTAAAAGAAGCCGCGGTATTCCGCGTAGCACATAGCCTTGAACGCGTTCGCGCCGGCATCGCGGTAATCCTGTGGCGCCTGCACTATTGCGATCCGGTTTTCCCCGAACAAAGGCACCAAGTCCCGCAGCCAGCGCCGGTTGACCACGTAATCGCTGTCAATCACGGCGATCACTTCTGCATCCTCGGCGGCGTGACGCAAGGCATAGTTGAGTGCGCCCGCCTTGAAACCAGCGAGCGGCGCCACGTGGAAAAACCGGAAGCGTGCGCCGAGTTTTTCGCAATGAGCCTGTACCGGTTTCCATACGGATTCGTTTCTGGTGTTGTTGTCAATTACCAGCACTTCATAGCGCGGATAGTCCAGTGCTGCCAGTGCGTTCAAGGTTTCCTTGAGCATTTCCGGCGGCTCGTTGTAGGTGGGCACATGAATCGAAACCATGGCCAGCGCATCATCGGGAAACTGCAGGGGCTTGAACAAGCGCCGCCGCAGTGTGACCCAGTGGGCTTCGGCCCATTCATGTGCTTCCGCCAGCAGCACCAGGATCACACCGATCATGCCGAGCAGCAGCAGGATGCCCACGATGATGTTGCTTACCGTCAGGTACTGGTGCAGATAATCGTGGATGATCCACACGATCAGGGTGCTGACAGCGTAAACGATGACCGCCAGAAAACCCAATCCGCGTTTTTTGAGCTGGCGGCTGTCCCAGAAAACCAGTATCAGCACCAGCGAGGCCACCAGCACCGAAATTCCCGCCAGCAAACGCCAGTTGGGAATGCTGACGATGGGCCGGGTGAAGGTGAATTTAGGCTGGCGATAGACGTTGTACACGCCCCAATAAGAACCCACGTCGCCTTCGGCGGAATTGCCTTTCCAGGGCTGGTCGAAGGCTTCCATGAGGTAGTAAGTCCAGTGCTGCGTCCTGGCGTAGGTAAGAAAGCGGCGCAGGAATAAGGCTTCGTTGGCGGTGGACGCCACGGCGGCGTGACGGCTCAAACCGACGCTCGGCCAGCCCACCTCGGCGATGACGACGGGTTTGCCGGGGAAAGTCTGTTGCATGTCGTGCATGCGCGCGGCGATGTAAGGCACGGCATCGTGCACGTCCACGCCTTCCCAATACGGCAGCATGTGCACCGCGATGTAATCCACGTGCTTCGCCAACTCCGGATGTTTGATCCAGGTATACCAGGGTTCCGCGGTGCTCACCGGCTGGCGGATTTCGGCGCGCGCTTCGTCGAGATAGGGGATCATTTCCTCGGCGGACACGTCGCCGCGTAGCACGGCTTCGTTGCCGAGCATGACGCGCACCACATTGGGGTTCGCTTTGGCGATGGCGATTGCGCGCGCCACTTCTTCGGCGTCATATTTCTGGTCCTTGTCAATCCACGCGCCCAGCGCCACGTTAATGTGATACTTGCGCGCCAGCGCCGGGATATCTCCCAGCGTGCCGTCCACGCTGTAGGTGCGGATCGCCCAAGTCTTGCCGGCCAGCAGTTTCAGGTCGGAATCAATCTGCGTATCGCTGGGGTATTTGTTATCGGCAGGATTTTGGTCCACCCGGAACGGTGAAAACGCGAAGCCCTGGATAGTGCTGGGCCACGGCGGCTCGCGCATGGGTTGGTTGAAATATGCCCAGATGCTCACAGTGAGAGTGGCGGCGGCAATGCCGATGATGACAGCGGGTGTAATGGCGGGTGGACGCGACATGGACGTTCAGGGGTGCAGAGCCAGGAGTGTCGCCGTCGGTGGCCGCACGCCGCGCCACAGGTAGAAGGATTCCGCCGCCTGCTCCACCAACATACCCCAGCCGTCCAGCACCAGGTTTGCGCCTTCCTGCGCGGCCCAGTGCATGAATATCGTGGGGCGTTCGCTGTACGCCAAGTCGTAACACACCGCGCCCGGATTGAGACAGTCGTTCGGTAGCGGCGGCAGTTCCCCCGCGAGACTTGCGGCGGTGGCGTTGATGATCAAATCGAAAGTCTGCCGGCGCAGATTCTCGAAACCGCTGCTCATGACGCGCCGGCTGCCGGTGTGATGCGCAGCCAGTTTGTGGGCGCGTTCCGGCGTACGGTTGGCCACGTGCACCAGCAGAGGCTTCTCCGCTAGCAGCGAAGCCAGCACGCCGCGCGCTGCCCCGCCCGCGCCCAGCAGCAGGATGCGCGCACCGTTGAGAACCACTTGATGATTGCGTTTGAGATCATTTACCAGGCCGGCGCCATCGGTGTTGTCGCCCAGCAGCGTGCTGTCTGCATGCACGAACAGGGTGTTCACGGCGTGGGCTTTTTTCGCGCGCGGCGTGTGCACGTGACAGAGCGCGAAAGCTTCTTCCTTGAACGGCAGAGTGATATTCGCGCCCTTGCCGCCGGAAGCCAGGAATTCACGCAGCGCCATCGCAAACCCGCCGGGCGGCGCGTCAATGCGCGCGTAATGGATCGGCTCGCCAGTCAGGCGCGCGAACTCTGCATGAATTTCCGGCGAGCGGCTGTGGGTCACCGGATGGCCGATGACGGCATAACGTGCGGGAGCCTGAGGCATGCGCGATCCTTCGGGACGGTTACCTGCGGCGGACGATGCAAAACCTGGCCGCTATTACATGAACGGATATATTCCGATTCTCACGAAGCGTTATTTTATTCCTTGAGCCAGCCAGCCACCCGTTTGGCGAAATACGTGAGAATGGCGTCGGCTCCGGCGCGCTTGATGGAGATAAGGGTTTCCAATACCGCGGCGCGCTCTTCCAGCCAGCCATTTTGGACCGCCGCCATGAGCATGGCGTATTCGCCGCTCACCTGATACACGAAGGTCGGCGTGCCGAATTCGTCCTTCACGCGCCGCACAATATCCAAATACGGCAGGCCCGGTTTCACCATCACCATGTCGGCGCCTTCGGCCAGGTCCAGTGCCACTTCCCGGAGTGCTTCGTCGGTGTTGGCCGGATCCATCTGGTAAGTGTACTTGTTGCCCTTGCCGAGACTCGTGGAGGAACCGAGTGCGTCGCGGAACGGGGTGTAGAAACACGAAGCATATTTCGCGGCATACGCCAGGATGCGCGTATGAATGAAACCGTGCTTCTCCAACGCCGTGCGGATGGCGCCTACGCGTCCGTCCATCATGTCCGATGGCGCGACGATATCGGCACCGGCTTGCGCATGGGACAATGCCTGGCGCACCAGTACCGCCACGCTCTCGTCATTCAATACATAACCGCTGGCATCAATAAGACCGTCCTGGCCGTGGGTGGTGAACGGGTCCAGCGCCACGTCGGTGATCACGCCCAGTTCAGGGGCTTCTTTCTTGAGCGCGCGCACCGCGCGCTGCACGAGACCCTCGGGATTATGGGCTTCGGCCGCGTCCAGCGATTTCCTGTCCGCCGGCACCACCGGGAACAGCGCCAGCGCGGGTATGCCGAGCTGCACCAGCTCCGTCGCTTCCTTCAGCAGTTCGTCAATACTGACCCGCTCGATACCGGGCATGGAGGCGACCGCCTCCCGCTGGTTTTTGCCTTCACGCACGAATATCGGATAGATGAGGTCATCGGTCGAGAGGCGCGTCTCGCGCATCAGGCGACGTGAAATCTCGTCGCGGCGCAGGCGGCGCATGCGGGTGGACGGGAAACCGCCGGGGAAGCGGGATGCTGGGCTCACGCGGGACTTTTGAATATGGGCGGACAAAACGGGGAAACAGGGTAAGCCAAATCCTGTTGTCTAGCCACAGGCGCATGGACACAGCAAACGGCCACGAGCTGCCGGTCGCTATCATCGCCAAAACGCTCTAAAGCGGTTATTGACGGCTTGTCTTGTTAGCGCCGACGACAGAGTATGGAAACCTGACCCGTGCAGCGCTGGATCCCGTTATTCTGCGTATGATTAGACTGATCGGGCGCTCCGAAGTTGCTGCGAAATCATCGAGTTGTGCTACTGTCGTCGGGACTATGAGCGGTCTAACCGGAGCGTTGACCCTATAATTCGTGCATCGAGACCGAGTACAAGGGCAAAACATGCAAACCGTCACTCTGAATAACGGGATAGCACTGCCGATCGTCGGCTTTGGCGTATTCCAGATTCAAGATGCAGATGAATGCGCCCGCTGCGTTGTCGATGCCATCGGGGTGGGATATCGTCTGATCGACACGGCTGCCTCTTACATGAATGAGGAGGCTGTCGGTGAAGGCATCAAGCGGGCCGGCGTCCCACGCGAGCAGTTGTTCGTAACTTCAAAGCTGTGGGTGCAGCATGCCGGCTACGAGAAAACCAAACAGGCCATAGACAATTCCCTGCGCCGCCTAAAACTCGACTACTTGGACCTATACCTAATCCACCAGCCTTATGGGGATGTGCATGGGTCGTGGCGCGCCATGCAGGATGCCCATCGAGCGGGGATGTTGCGCGCCATCGGTGTCAGCAATTTTCAGCCGGACAGATTGATGGACATTGCCGCATTCAATGAGATCAAGCCCGCTGTAAACCAAATTGAAATAAATCCATTCCAGCAGCAAGAAGAAAGTTTGAAATTCATGCGAGAGCTGGGCGTTCAGGCGGAGGCCTGGGCTCCCTTCGCGGAAGGCCGGAATAATCTCTTCCAGAACCAAGTCCTGCGAAATGTCGCCATCAAGCACGGCAAAACCATAGGCCAAGTCGTTCTGCGCTGGGTCATTCAACGCGGCGCTATCGCTCTGGCCAAGTCTGTCCGGAAGGAACGCATGTTGGAAAACATCGCAATCTTCGATTTTGAGCTGAGCACCGATGATATGGCGCAGATATCGAAACTCGAAGCCGGAACTAGCAGCTTCTTTTCACACCGAGATCCTGCGATCGTTAAATGGATGAGTGAACGTAAGCTGGACATATAAATGCTTGTGCGTGTGGGGCCTAACGAGTCACTCCAGCCGACCGACCAGGCGCTGTTTCCC
Source organism: Gammaproteobacteria bacterium (assembly GCA_049591455.1). Taxonomy (GTDB): domain Bacteria; phylum Pseudomonadota; class Gammaproteobacteria; order Natronospirales; family REEB76; genus REEB76. Next base: position 106,664 of record JBAWFA010000014.1, on the reverse strand, counting down.
AGCGCCCGACCGGCGGCTGAGTTCCGGCGTCGGTGATCAGCCTTCGCGAAAGCAGACAGTCGCGACCGTCAACAAAGGGTTATTCCAGCCGTTCACCCTGAACTTGTCAAAGAGCGCCCTTTATCACGTTGAGCGAGAGAAAATTTCGTTGGTCTTTGGGCACGCCTATCTTGTGTACAGGCAAAGGGCTCAACACGAACGAAATATTTCAGAAGCTCCTCATTTCTATTCATCATCCGTTGTCAGTCGGCCGCGATCCCAACCCGCAGGCGCGAGAGCGTTTGCCAAGACCAGCGGCGCCAGGTTCGAGCGTCGCAGTCCGGCATTGATATCAGCCAGTCGCTGGCTCTTGAGCGCGGTCCAGCGGGTAATTAGTGTTTGTAGTTCCCGAGTGGTTTTGTCGAGCGCGGCGATATCCGCGGCGGTGGGAGCCTGGTCGGCGTCCTGCATACGGCCCATCACGCTCTGCAATGAGATGGCGACGCTCGCGAAGTTTGGCGGACCGCGGAAGCGGAAGAAAAACGCAAACGGCGACGCCGGCGGTCCAGTGAGCGCTTCCAATTGCTTGCTGTAACGAGTCAGGGCTGCCGACGTGCCGTGCTGTTTCTGGCGGGCCGTAATCTGCTGTTGCAGATTTCGAATCTGGCCCAGCGCCGCGCTCGCCGTGAGACTTTCCTCGTAGGCGCGCATGGACAAAGTAAATTGCTGCCGCAATGCCGTCATCGGCGTGGTCACGCGCGGATCCATGCGCACGGTCAGCGGCTGGCTGTAGCTGCGGCCCTCCACAGTCAGTTTCACGGTGTAGTTGCCGGGCCTGATCCAGGGGGAACTCGCGATGACCGGCGTGTTATGGAGCACGGCCTGATTGGCATCGAGGAACTGGAGCGCACCGGGCATGGGCGGATAGTGCATGTCCCACACGAAGCGGTGCATCCCGGCTTGAGCCGACAGATTCATCGGCGGCCGCGGCCACCAGTCCGGCACGTCCAGTTTCGCCGGGTCCAGCGGTTTGACCGGATCGGCGCTGGAAAAATGCCGCACCAGCTTGCCGTTCGCATCGAGAATATCGAGCGAGACCGGATCGGCCACGTTGTCCGCGAGGTAGTAATCCAGGATGGCGCCAGGCGGCGGATTCTGCTCGGCCGGCATCCGCCACGGCGTCGGCGGATTCATGTCCCAGCGCACACGCGTGGCAAGTTCCGGTTTGTACAGCGCCACAGGTGCGTGCGCGACCTGCGTGTCCATTTGCCGCAATGGCGTGATGTCGTCCAGCACCCAGAAACCGCGCCCGTGGGTCGCGGCCACCAGATCATCGCCCTTGATCTGTAAATCGCGTACCGAAATTGCCGGCATGTCCAGCCGCAGCGATTGCCAGTGGTCGCCGTCGTCGAACGACACCCAGGTTTGGGTTTCAGTGCCGGCGAACAGCAAGCCCTTCCGTTCCGTATCTTCGCGGATCACGTTGGTGGCGGCGCCGTCGGGGATGCCGCTGTCAATTTCGGTCCAGGTCTTTCCACCGTCATGCGTGCGGAACAGATGCGGCTGCATCTGGTCCAGCCACATGGTGCTGATGGCGGCATAGGCAGTATTGGGATCGAAATGGCTCGCGTCCAGGGCGAACACGCGCCACCAGGGTTTCATCTGCGGCGGCGTGACGTTCTTCCAGTGCTGACCGCCGTCACGCGTGACCCAGATGAGTCCATCATCGGTGCCGGCCCAGATTGTGTTGAGGTTGAGCGGCGAGGGCGCGAGCGCATACACCACGCCGCGATCGGTGGGTTTGGCGTCTTTAGTACCTGTGTACTTGCCGACATTGGATGGGTCCTGCCAGGTCTTGCGCGTCAAATCCGGACTGATCTGTTTCCAGTTCTGACCACCGTTGTCCGTTTGCCACACCACGTTCGACGAAAAATACAGCCGGTGCGGATCCAGCGGTGAAAACTGCAGGGGCATGGTGCGCAGTACGCGGTAATCCGCCGAGCCTCGCAGTGCCTTCGGGCCGACTTCCGCGATCTGGCCGGTATCGCGGTTGTAAACCGTAACCTTGCCACCGTAGATGAGGTTCGGATGCAGCGGGTCGGGTGCGGCGCCGCCGTATTCCTCGATTCCCACCGGATGCCAGTCGTGGGCGGTGAGCTCGCCGTCGTTGCCGCGGCTCAGCACGCAGGCGGAGCCGCTGTCCTGCTGGCCGCCGCAAACACGGTACGGCCAGGTGCCGTCAATCCCGACCTTGTACATGGCCGCGGTGGGCTGGTTGTACCAGGAACTCCAGGTCTGGCCGCCGTTCACCGTGACGATGGTGCCCTGATCGCTCGCCACTTCCATGATCGCGGGATTGTTGGGGTTGATCCAGGTCTGCTGATAATCGTCACCGCCCGGCGCGCCGCGAAAGCCCGCCCAGGTTTTACCGCCATCCGTGGATTGCCACAGCACCGGTGTGTCGCTGTACACGATGTCGGGGTTTTTCGGATCCACCGCCAGAACCGGCAGATCGCCGCCGCCGATGCGCTCCGCCGGACGCGGATCGGAGGTGACCTCATACCAGTTGCCGCCCGCATCGTCGGAGCGGTAAATGCCCACGCCCTTCGCGCTTGCCACCGCCGCATACAGCCGGTTGGGATCGTTCGGTGCAATACGCAGCGTGACCTGGATCACTTTCGGCAAACCCCGGGTCAACGGTGTCCAGGTGCTGCCTCCGTCAGTGGATTTGAACAAGCCGCCCGAGGTGCCTTCAAAAGAACCGTTTTCCCAGGGCGCTTGCTGCTGTTGCCACAGCGAGGCATATACGATTTCGGGATTCGCCGGATCAATCTCCACGTCCTCACCACTGGTGTATTCGTCCTTGTACAGCACCTTCTGCCAAGTCTTGCCGCCGTTTGTGGAACGGAAAATTCCGCGCTCGGGGTTCGGTCCATACACATGACCCAACGCCGCGACGAATACCCGGTCGGCATCGTGCGGATCCACGGCGATCTGCGAGATGTCCTCTGTTTCCCCCAAGCCGATGAACGTCCAGGTTTTGCCCGCATCTGCGGATTTATAAACCCCCATGCCGGTGGCCTGGTCTGGCCGGATGTTACCTTCACCGGTGCCGACATAGATGATGTTCGGGTCCGAAGGCGCCACCGCCAGCGCGCCGATAGAGCCAGTGGGTTCCTGATCGAAGATTGGCGTCCAACTGTTGCCGTAATCGGTGGATTTCCACACGCCGCCATCATCGGCGCCGAAATAGAAAACGCTCGGTTCGCTCGGCACTCCGGATACGGCCCGGGTGCGGCCGCCGCGCAGCGGGCCGATCGCGCGCCAGCGCATTTGCGAGAAAAACGCGGGATTGTAAGGCTGCGTCTGGGCCGCCGCGCCCAGTGTCACCAGGCACAGGGTTGCGACCATCATCAATCGGGATCGTCTCATGGTGGGTGTCCTCTAGGGAGGAAGCAAAAGTCGCGCTGGAAAGGGCCATTATACTGGCGGTTAGGACCATGCCCGGCTCCCTGGGTTCGGTCCGGGGTGGTAATAAATCCTTCTCAGGGCGGGTCTTGGGTCCATGCCGGTTCGTCAGCACCGTTTCGAAATCCTCGCCCGGGCCCTGGTGCCGGGCTTGTACCGCTACGCCTGGTGGCTGTGCCGAGACCGCAGCCTGGCCGACGATCTGGTGCAGGAGACCCTGTTGCGCGCGTGGCGCTCGCTGGATTCGCTGCGCGACGAGGGCGCCGCACGCCAGTGGCTCATCACCATCCTGCGTCACGAATTCGCCCGCGAGCTGTCGCGGCGCAAGGACATCGTGGACATCCATGAGCTGCCGCTGCCGGATCCGCAGGCCCGGGTCGGCGGTGGCGATACGGATGTTGAAGACGTGCGTCGCGCTATGCACAAGCTGGAACCCGAATACCGCGAACCGCTGGTGCTGCAGGTGCTCATGGGTTGCACTACCCAGGAGATTGCGGAACTGCTGGATTTGACCCAGGGCGCGGTGCTGACACGGCTGTTCCGCGCCCGCAACCAATTACGCGAACTGCTGGGTGGCAACTCCGCCCAATGGGTGGAAGGTACGGCATGAATACCAACAGCAATTGTCTCGAGGTGCGGCGCGTCATCGGCGCCGAGCCACAGTGCCGCGATGCGCGGATTCTTAAGCATTGCAAAGTCTGTGCAGGCTGTGCGGCGTTCCTGAAAGAGATGCTGGCGCTCGATTCCCGTCTGGAGCGGGCGCTGAACGTGGAGGTTCCAAAGGATCTGGAAGCACGCATCGTGTTCCGGGCGGAATTCCGCCCGGCTCCGCGGCGCACATACTCCTGGTTTGCAGCTGCGGCCGCCGTGGTGTTGGCGGTGGCGGTGGGCATCGGTGTATGGCAGTACTGGCAGAATTCGCCGGCGATGCTGGGCAAGGCGCTGGTGGCGCATGTGATGAATCCCAGGGAATCGTACGCGCTGGACCCGAATCGTCCCGCGATCCGCGACGTAAGTTTCGTGACCGGCGTGTTGACTCAGGCGGGTGTCAGCATGCGCGGCAGCATGAATGACATTTCCTACGCCCGCGCCTGTCCGTTCCGCGGCGAGATGGTGGCGCACCTGGTGGTGAGGGGTAAGGACGGACCGGTGACGGTGCTGCTGCTGCCGCACATTCACGTGGCCAAGCCCACGCACTTCAATGAGGAAGGCTTCGACGGCGTGATCCTGCCATCCGGCAACGGCAGCATCGCCATTATTGCCAACAATCCCACGCCCATGGAGCCCATCGCGCAGGATTTCATGAAGATGGTGCAGTGGAGCACCTGAGCGGGGACTGCAAAACCAAAACATCAATGCCCCTCACCCTCACCCTAACCCTCTCTCCCAAAAGGGGAGAGAGAATTTTTAGCCTGCAGGCCGGGGTTCGGAATACATCACGCCAGCCTGTATTCGACTAGCCGTTTATAATGACGCCCCGTTACCCCATTGCCGTTCCAAAAATGAAGCTTATTGACCGCGCCCTGGTCGCGCGACTGCACGAGAATGCGCTTGATTCTCCGCGGCTGCGTACGCACCATAACCTGCACGCTTCCCACGAGGAACCGATCCATCGTATGTGCATGGCCATGGAGCCCGGCACCTATGTCCGGCCGCACCGGCACCCGGACAAATGGGAATTGCTGTTGATCGTCAGCGGCGAGATGCTGGTGCTCAGCTTTGATGACGCCGGCACGGTGCTGAGCCGCACGCTGCTGTCCGCCGGCGGCTACACGTATGGCCTGGAAACGCCAGCCGGTATTTGGCACGCAGTGGTCACGCTCGCGCCTTCGACGGTGGTGTTCGAATGCAAGGCCGGCCCGTATGTACCGACGGCGGAGCAGGATTTCGCGCCGTGGGCGCCGCCGGAAAGCCATCCCCGCGCCGCAGAATTCGAGCGCTGGTACAAGACTGCCCAACCCGGCAGCAAACCTCCGGCCTTTATGTCATGACCACGATCAGGAAACGGCTCACGCGCTGTCCCTGGCCGTCGCTGGAAAACGATGCGCTCTATCGCGTCTATCACGACAAGGAATGGGGCGTGCCGGTGCACGATGAAAAACGCTGGTTCGAATTCCTGATTCTCGAAGGCGCGCAAGCGGGTTTGAGCTGGGCCACGATCCTGCACAAGCGCGCCAACTACAGGAAAGCCTTCGCGGGATTCGATCCGAAGAAAGTGGCGCGCTTCAATGCGCGCGATGTGGCGCGGCTGATGAAGGATGCCGGTATCGTGCGCAATCGTCTGAAGATCAATTCGGCCATTATCAATGCGCTTGCATTTCTGGAAGTGCAGAAGGAATTCGGCAGTTTCAATAAGTACATCTGGCGGTTCGTGGACGGCAAACCCATCAGGAATCGCCGGCGCGGAATGAAACAAGTGCCGGCGCGCACAGCGATTTCCGATGCCATGAGCAAAGATTTGAAGAAACGCGGCTTCAAATTCGTGGGCAGCACCATTTGTTATGCGTTCATGCAGGCTACGGGCCTCGTGGACGATCATCTGGTGAACTGTTTTCGTCATGGCGCGCGCCATTGAGCATGGAACACGCGCGCGGCATTGTATAATCCGGGCCTCTGCATCCTGCATAACAACACGCGCCGTCATGACTCCGTCTCTGATGGTTCTCATCATCCTGCTCGGCGGCATCGCCGGTGGCGCCATGGGTTCCATCACTGGCCTCGGTGGCGGCATGGTGATCGTGCCATTACTGACGCTCGGCTTTCACATGCCCGTGCCCGAAGCGGTGGGTGTGAGCCTGTTTGGCGTGATCGCCACCTCCACCGGCGCGGCGCCGCGTTTCGTAGGGACGGGTCTGAACAATGTGCGCGCCGGCCTGTTCCTGCAAGTCGCGGCCTCTTCGGGCGCGCTGCTGGGTGCGTACTCCGCGCATCTTCTGCCGCCCAAACTGTTGTTCGTGATTTTCGGCCTGGTGTTGTTGTATTCGGGCGTCATGTCCTTCATGCCCTCCCACAGCGACGTGGTTGGCGCGCCGCAAAGTTCCGCGCTGGCATTGCGGCTGCGGCTCAACAGCAAATACCGGCAGGGAGATGAGTGGATAAGTTACAACGTCACGCACGTGATCCCGGGATTTTTGGTGATGATCGGTGCCGGATTTCTCTCGGCACTGCTCGGTATCGGCTCCGGCGCCTTCAAGGTGCTGGCCATGGACCGGCTCATGAAATTGCCGTTCCGGGTGTCTACCGCCACGTCCAACTTCATGATCGGCATGACCGCCGCCACCAGCGCCGGCTTCTATCTCTCCCACGGCGACACCTCGCCGCTGATCGCGGGCACCGTGGTGCTGGGCGTGCTGGTGGGCGCATATGCTGGTTCCCACTGGCTTGCCACGCTGCGGGTCAAAACCCTGCGGCACGTGTTCACCGTGGTGCTGATTCTGGTGGCCTTGCAGATGTTGGCCAAGGGTTTCGGATTCAGCCTATGAGCAACCTCACGAGTCAACGGCGGTTTCTGACCATCTGGATATTGCGCATCAGCATCAGCTTGTGCCTGCTGTTCATCGTCATTGGATTGGCAATATTCTTTATCCACGACGGCTCGCACATCCCGGTGACACCCAGTGGCCGGCTCAGTTCCATCCTCGATAACGTGCTGCACGCTGGCGCCGGCTTCCATGCCAGCGCCTTCCTCGTAGCCAGCATCGTGGTGTTGCTGCTTACACCCATCGCGCGGTTACTGAGTGGCGTGGTCGTGAGCGCACGTGCAAAGGATTGGCTGTACGTGGTGATCGGTCTGATCGTGCTGGCGCTGGTGCTGATCGGTTTGTTTGCGGGTCAGGCGACGGTCTGATTTCCGTCATTCCCACCTCCGGTGCGCGCACTTGAAAACTTAAAGCACGCTTATCTGGGCAAACTTGCCCGCGAACACGGCTGCACGCTGGACCAGGCCAGCGTGGATTCCTGGCTGAAAATGGACATTGATCTGAACACCAAAGGCCTGGCAGTGTGGCTGCATAAGGTAAGAGGTCAGTAGTCTCGCTGAGCAACAACGTGCCGGTAATACGAAGAGAACTGGTTCAATCCGGACTTTTATCATTTGTTCTATGAGTGGGAAATAAATACTCATATACCAGTAAACCAATGACATCTTCCTCATCATCTCGTTTCATAACAATGGTCTTTATGTGTTTTATTTCATCGGGGGTAGTTTTGTATCCATTCTCAAGTAAAGCGGCCGCTGTTTGATAGTGACGTCCTGCGAATGCGGCAACCATTAATGTAGCGTGTTGATTATTTGGCCGATAGTTGATATTGGCGCCATGAGTAACAAGAAATTCAAGCTCATCTGTACAGCCATAATTGACAGCTTCGAATAAGGCTGTGGTGCCGTTCTCATTTAGTGCGTTTGCTGATACGCCGCTTTCAATTAGGATTCGTGAGATACCAATTCTGCCCATAGAAGCCGCCGCACTTAATGCATCCCCTCCATGTAATTTTATAAATGTACGGTTCTTTAATAGTTTGTAAACTAGGTCTCTGTACCCAAAAATCACGGCACTTGTCAAAATGTCATCAGGAAGCCCTGATTTCCCACCAGCAATTTCCCCTTCAGTAATCCTGTCCGGGTTACCTTTGACGATTTCCCATACAGTATTTTCACCCGTTGTGCTGCATCTATCGAGATCAAGGCCATTCGCCGGCGCGATGGGTAGTAACGTAAATAGCAGTAAAATGATGCCGTACTTCATGTATTTCATACTGTCCGCGCAAAAACCTGCGCCATATCCCGGAACGCCTTGAACTCCAGCGCGTTGTCACTGGGATCCTTGAAAAACATGGTCGCCTGTTCACCCGCCTGGCCCTGGAAGCGGATGCCAGGCTCGATGATGAATTTGATGCTCGCTGCTTTCAGCTTGTTAGCCAAGCTTTGCCATTGCTCCCATTCCAGGATCACGCCGAAATGGCGTACCGGCACGTCTTCGCCGTCCACGGGGTTGGTGGCGACATCGTGCTCGGGCGGCGCGAGGTGTGCGACGATCTGGTGGCCGAAGAAGTTGAAATCAATCCAATGGCCCGATTCGCGTCCGATGGGACAGCCGAGCAGCCCGGCGTAGAAACGCCGTGTTTCTTCCAGGTCGCGCACCGGAAACGCCAGATGGAACAGTGGGATATTCTTTGACACCTCACTCTTCACGCCTCACCTCCCTATTTTCTTTAATCCAGTAGATGTAGGTTGGGTTGAATAAAATGAAGCCCAACAGTTTCAATGTGTTGTGGTTTGCTTCGCTCACTGCCAACCTAGACAATTCCTCAAACCCAATCTCGGGGTTTGAGGAATCTGTCATGCAGTTCCGCTTCCGGTGACCCCGGCGGCGGTTCCCAATCGTACTCCCAGCGCACTTCCGGCGGCAGCGACATAAGGATGGATTCGGTGCGGCCGCCGGATTGCAGACCGAACAGCGTACCGCGATCATAGACGAGGTTGAATTCCACGTAACGGCCGCGACGATAGAGCTGGAACTGGCGCTCGTGTTCGCCGTAGCCCGTGTGGCGGCGCTTCTCGACGATGGGTGTATAGGCTTCGAGGAAGTGGTCGCCGACACTACGGGTGAAAGCGAAGCAGCGTTCGAAATCCCATTCGTTCAGGTCATCGAAGAACAAGCCGCCGATGCCGCGCAGCTCGTGGCGATGACGGATAAAGAAATAACTGTCACACCATTCCTTGAAGCGTTTGTACACGTCCGGACCGAAGGGCTCACAGGCGGCTTGAGCCGTGCGGTGCCAGTGGCGCGCATCCTCCACGAAACCGTAATACGGCGTGAGGTCGAATCCGCCGCCGAACCACCAGACTGTTTTTTCGTTTCCCATGGGCGCTGCAAAGAAACGCAGGTTCATGTGGGCGGTAGGCACATAGGGATTCCAGGGATGCAGCACCAGCGACACGCCGAGAGCCCGCCAGTTGCGGCCGACGAGTTCCGGCCGGTGAGCGGTGGCCGAGGGCGGCAGCGTCTTGCCGTGCACATGGGAGAGATTGATCCCCGCCTGCTCGAACAGTTCGCCGTGGCGCAGCACACGGCTTTCGCCTCCGCCGCCTTCGGCACGGGTCCAGGGATCGCGTTTGAATTTTGCCTTGCCGTCCAGTTTTTCCAACGCCGCTGTGAGCGTGTCCTGCAGTGTTCGCAAGTACACTTCAACGACCTGGATATTGATGTCTTGCATGATTTACCCAGTCCGCAGGATTTTGTCAGTCAGCGCATCGCGGATTTCCGTCGGCTTGCGCCGCAATCCGGTGACGCCGGGCACAATGTAATCCACTTCCGACCCCAGATGGGTTCTGACTTGCAGGGCAGTGAGTGCCGGCGCATGACCACTGCGGTTGGCGCTGGTGGAGACGAGCGCCATGCCGGCGATTTCGCATAGTGCGCACGCGACCGGATGGGCGGTGACGCGCACGGCGAGAGTATCTCGGCCACCGCTCAACCAAAAAGGGATATCGCGCGCGGCCGGCACTACCCAGGTGATGGGCCCGGGCCAACTGGCTTCCAGTTTGCGGCGCAGAGGTTGATCCAGCGGCGCCAGGAACCGCAGCAACTGTTCGATCCGCGAGGCGATCAGGATGACCCCCTTGGCGGCGTCACGGGATTTGATGGCGAGAATGCGCGCCACGGCTGCGTATTCCAGCGGATCGCAGCCCAGACCGAATACCGCTTCCGTGGGATAGGCGATGACGCCACCGCCCAAAATCACATCACGGGCGCGGCGCAGCGGCCAGCGGGATATGTTCATTGACGCTCAGGAATTGGCGACTGCCGCCTCGGGTTCCTGCGGCGGCGCCAGTTCCGGAGCCGGTTCGGCAAAACCGCATTCCTTGCGCGGGCACACACGCTCGGTACCTTTGCGTTTTGTGGTTTTGACCGTGAGGATCGGCCAGGCGCACTTGGGGCACGGTCCCGCGATGGGCGGATTCCAGATGGCGTACTTGCAATCCGGATAGCGCGAGCAGGAATAGAAAATCTTGCCGTAACGCGACTTGCGTTTGAGGAAAGTGCCCTGGTGGCATTCAGGACATTCGATGCCCATGTCCTGGGGTTTCTCCAGCGGCTCGATGTATTTGCACTTCGGATAACCTGAACAGCCGATGAACTTGCCGTAACGGCCGCGCCGGATGATGAGATCGGAACTGCATTGCGGGCACTGGCGGCCTTCGATCTTTTCCGGCTGTGCCGCCTGCTCGGCGGTCTCGTCCAGATTACGGGTGTAATCGCAATCCGGATAGCCGGTACAGCCGATGAAACGGCCACGCCGTCCCAGCCGGATGGACAGCGGCTTGCCGCATTTCGGGCATTTCTCGTCCATTTTTTCCGTGGTTACATCCTTGCGTGATACGTTCTCCTCCTTGTGGTCCACAAGTTTCTTGAATGGACTCCAGAACTCGTGCATCACCGGCACCCATTCCTTCTCGCCGCGGGCGACGGCATCCAGCTCATCCTCCATCTTTGCGGTGAAGTCATAGTCCACGTATTGGGTAAAGTGATCCGTGAGGAATTTCGCCACCACGCGGCCCACATCGGTGGGTTTGAAGCGCTTGCGATCCATCTCCACGTATTCGCGCTGCTGCAAGGTGGAGATGATGGTGGCATAGGTCGAAGGCCGGCCGATGCCGTATTCCTCCAGCGCCTTCACCAGGCTTGCTTCCGTGTAGCGCGGCGGCGGCTCGGTGAAATGCTGCTCGCATAAAATGTCCTTGAGCGTGACGATCTCGCCTTCCTTGAGCGGCGGCAGCAGGCGTTCTTCCTCGTCGCTGCTATTGTCGTCACGGCCTTCCTGATATACGGCCATGAAACCCGGTACTACCAGCACCGAACCCGTGGCACGGAAAACATTGCGATGGCCGGCGTCGAGGTCCGCGGTGACGGTATCGAATATTGCCTGCTCCATCTGGCAGGCGATGGTGCGTTTCCAGATGAGTTCGTAGAGCTTGCGCTGTTCATCCGTAAGCTTGCCGTGGATTTCCTCCGGTGCGCGTGCCGCAGACGTGGGACGGATAGCCTCGTGGGCTTCCTGGGCGTTCTTGGATTTGGTCTTGTAAATAGGCGGTGATTCCGGCAGATGGTCCTCACCGTAACGTTTGGCAATGACCTCGCGGATTTCAGTGATTGCTTCCGCTGCCAAAGTTACGGAGTCGGTGCGCATGTAGGAAATCAGGCCTACGGGTCCTTCGCCGCTTAGGTCTATGCCTTCGTACAACTGCTGCGCAGTGCGCATGGTGCGCTGAGCTGTGAAACCCAGCTTGCGCGCGGCTTCCTGCTGGAGTGTGGAGGTGGTGAAGGGCGCGGCCGGATTACGCTTGCGCTGTTTCTTCTCCACCGAAGCAACCTTGAGCTTGCCGTTGGCGGATTTGAGCAGTGCCTGTTCCGCGGCGCGGGTGGAAGCTTCGTCGCGAAAGCTGAACTGTTCCACCTTGTTGTCGGCGTAGTGATACAGCCGGGCGGTAAAGGGCTGGCTGTCCTTTTCTACATTGGCAATGAGGGTCCAGTATTCCTCGGTCTTGAATTTTTCGATCTCATCCTCGCGCTCCACGATCAGGCGCAGCGCCGGCGATTGCACACGGCCTGCAGACAGGCCGCGACGGATTTTTTTCCACAGCAGCGGCGATAGATTGAAACCCACCAGATAATCCAGTGCGCGGCGCGCCTGCTGGGCGTTCACCAGTTCGGTGGACAGCGGCCGCGGATTGGCCACCGCATCGTTGACGGCGCGCTGGGTGATTTCATGGAACACCACGCGGTGCACGTCCTTGTTTTTGAGAGAGCCTTTGTCCTTGAGCATTTCGTAAAGATGCCAGGAAATGGCTTCGCCTTCCCGATCAGGGTCGGTGGCGAGGTACAGCGCGTCGGCGTGCTTGAGCGCCTTGACGATGGCGTCCACGTGTTTTTCGTTGCGCTCGATGGGCGCGTACTTCATGGCGAATTCGTGCTCGGTGTCCACGGCGCCCTCCTTGGGCACCAGGTCGCGCACGTGGCCGTAGGACGCCAGCACCTCGAAGCCCTTGCCGAGATACTTCTTGATGGTTTTGGCTTTTGCCGGGGATTCAACGATTACCAGGTTTTCACTCATATATATACAGCAATACTACAAACGATAGGGTGGCGGCAAGCCCGGAGGGGTTATCAAGCGTTCGCGGCAGCAACAAAAACCCGCCACGAGACTAAGTTGTGGCGGGTTTCGGACGATACGGCGACTTAGTGCATCACGCCGAGCGAATCGTCGAATACCAGATCTTCCATGCGCGAATAAGCGTCTTCCTGGCCGGGATGGTTGAACAGCACCATGAGGATGATCCACTTTACCTGTTCCAGATCAATCTCGCCGCTTCCGAGCGCCATGATGCGGTCAATCACGACTTCACGTTGCGCCGCTTCGAGGATGCCGATGTTTTCCAGATATTGCATGAAGCCGCGGCATTCGGTGGTGAGGCGTTCCAGCTCCGGTTCGGCGTACACGCGAAAACCATCGTGACGATTGAGCGCCGGCTCGGTTTCCGGCGGGTTCATGGCCAGATTTTCCAGCCAGTCGAAAGCCTTGTTGATCTCGGATTTCGGGAAGCCGGCTTCTTCCAGTTCCACCGTCAGGGATTCGCGATCGGTTTCAGTTTCTTCCTCGTCATCGTCCAGGTAGTTCTCGAACAGGTACATGAGCACGTCAAGCACGTTTTCTTTCATCATGACGTTGGCCTCTTTGTCACCCGGGAATAACGTCCACCCGGCGTCGCTTCCACCTGGCCCTGAAGCTCGAGCATCAGCAGCATGGAGGAAACTATGTCGGGCGTCAATCCAGTGCGCTCCACCAGCGCATCCACGGAAGTGGGTGCGTGATCGAGCGAATTCAAGAGCAGTCGGTATTCGGGATCATCAGTTTCGGCGGCGGCCGTACTGATCGGATCAGGCTTGGGCGCGCGCACCGGTTCCAGTTTCAGCAGCGGTGCGAGTTCTTCGAGCACATCGCCGGCGGACTCCACCAGCTTCGCACCTTCACGGATCAGGCGATGGCAGCCGCGCGCCAGCGGATTGTGGATGGAACCGGGGATCGCGAACACTTCGCGGCCCTGTTCGCTGGCAAGTCGCGCGGTGATGAGCGAACCGCTGGACTGGGCGGCTTCCACCACCAGTGTGCCCACGGAAAGCCCGCTGATGATGCGGTTGCGGCGTGGGAAATTGTGCGGCAACGGCGGCGTGCCCGGCGGGAATTCCGACACCAGCAAACCTGTGGATGCGATTTCCTCGGCGAGTTCCCGGTGGCTCGGCGGATACACTTTATCGAGACCGGTGCCCCACACCGCAATCGTCGTGCCGTTTGTCTTGAGCGCGCCGCGATGGCTCGCGGCGTCAATGCCGAGCGCCATGCCGCTCGTGATGGTCAAGCCGCAGCCCACAAGATAGGCGGCGAATTCCTCGGCGTTGCGCCGACCCTCGCCGCTGGGATTGCGGCTGCCCACCATCGCGAGTTGCGGACTCGTGAGCACGTGCGCATTGCCTTGCCAGAACAGCACAAAAGGCGGATCAGAAATTTGTTTGAGCAGGGATGGATAGGCGGGATCGGTGATCGGCAACAAACCGGCGCCGGCCGTTTCGAGCCACTGCCGGTCTTTTTCCGCCGTGTTCCAGTCGGGAGATTTGAGCCAGACAAGGGTTTCTTCACTGAGACTCAGGCCGGTGAAATCGCGGGATGCGGTGGTGAAAATTCCCGTCACCGTGCCGCAACGCGCCAGCAGAGTGGAGAAACCCGCGGGTCCGAGGCCGGGAGCCCGGACCAAGGCCAGCCAGTAAATCGCTTCCTGTGCGTCTATGTCCCAATCCCCCGTTGGGTTACGGTGTTGGATTCTTTACTACGTCCAGTAAATGGATTTCTTTCTTGGCTTCCATTACCAGACCGTAGCTCGCTTTCTGGAAAGTCCGGAATACCAGGAGCGTGCCCTCGCGCTCCTCGGGCAGTTTCACTGAGCCGCTCAGGCCGTCGAAGGCATACGGATCTTTCACTTTTTTGCCACGGCTGTAGATCCCGAGCACGGTGCCGGGATCCAATCCGGCGTTGCTGCCGCGATCCAGTACCACCACCTGATACTGGCCGATTTCAGCCACGCCGCCCAGCACTGCAATGATGTTGCCCTTGACCGTTGCAGTGGGAGGATGGGGCATGTAATTCTGGTTGAGCTGTTGAGTGGCTACCGGCAGGAAACGGTCTCCCGCTATGGCTTCCTGGGCGGTGGCGGTGAGCAGGACTTTTGAAGGGTCGCCCCAGGTTTCGACGCTGCCGTCGCCGATGTAAGTAGCCTCGTAACCCAGATTGTCGCCGTTGTCCGGGTCCACGTACTCGTCACCCAATCGGTAGAGATTGTAGCGATTGCCTTCGGAAGTTTTCAGACCGCGAGCATACACTTCACCGCCTACGCCGATCGCTGGCCGGTCATCAGTGGCACGGAGCAAATAGCCCGCGTCCTGGAGTTCGTCCTTGCTCACGACCCGCGTACCGGTGAGGAACTGGCGGATGGAGTTGAGTGGAATTGCCGGGATGGCGCTATTGATGGGTGTATAGCGGATTTGGGGTTCGAGCTTTTCCACCGGCAAACTGGTCTGGGTTGTCTCGTTGACGACTTGGCCATTGCGTATCACCGTAAGACTCGGGCGCCCGTTGATATAGCCCAGCATCAGCTCATCGCCCGGATAAATAAGGTGGGGATTTTTGATGGCCGGGTTGGCGTACCAGATGTCCGGCCAGCGCCAAGGATCCTGCAAATACAGGGACGCGATGCCCCACAGGGTGTCACCCTTTTTGACCACGTAAGTCTGCGGGGCTTGCGGTTGCATGACCGGCGGCGGCGGGGCCGCCGGCTGTTCCTGTGCAGGCGGCGGCGGGGGTGGCGGCGCAGCCGCAGGCGCGGGTTTCTGCGGGGCATGAGCGCAGGCGGCAAGCACGCCGACCAGGCACAGGGTGGTTAGACAGCGGGTCGCGCTATAATCTTTCATCGGTGATCTCCACGACTCGCCTGACATTCCCCACGGTTTCCAGGCCCCCTGCCGCGGCAGCGGCGGGCCTCCAAAAGTGGCGGAGGTGCCGGGCAACTTTTTAGTAGCATCATAACTTTAGCAGCATTTTATGCAAAAGTGCATGAGGATTGAACTGGCCCCCATTGAAAAGGGTGGTTTCCCCACCCTGTCCGGATAGCGCCATGGCCCTCTTGACCATCCTGCATTATCCCGACCCCCGACTGCGCCTCCGCGCCAGGCCGTTGCCGGCTGTGAGCCCCGAGACGCACCTGCTTGCGGCCGACCTGCTGGAAACCATGTACGCGGCGCCCGGTATCGGTCTGGCGGCCACTCAGGTGGGGGTGGACCAGCGGGTGATCGTGGTGGACGTGTCGGAAAAAGGCGACCAGCCGCGCGTCCTGATTAATCCGGAAATCCTTTCCAGGGACGGTACCGAGACCATGCAGGAAGGCTGCCTGTCGGTGCCTGGCGTGTTCGAGGAAGTGGAACGCGCCGAGCGCGTCCGGGTGCGCGCGCTGGACGGAAATGGTCAGCCGCTGGAATTCGACGCCGATGGCTTGTTGGCGGTGTGTATCCAGCATGAAATAGATCACCTGGACGGCAAGCTGTTCGTGGACTATCTCTCCGAACTCAAGCGCCGGCGCATCCGCAGAAAACTCGAAAAAGAACAGCGCGATGAACACGACGGCGTGCAAAACGCCGCGCCGGTTATCTGATTTCTTTCCAAGCGTATTTCCGTTTCTCCGGGGTCGTTCATGACGATGTCCTTACGCATTGCTTTTGCCGGCACGCCTGATTTCGCCGTGCCGGCGCTGAACGCGCTGGTGCAAGCGCGCCATGAAATCGTCGGCGTCTGGACCCAGCCGGACCGGCCGGCGGGACGCGGCCGCAAACTTCAAGCCTCGCCGATGAAGCGCCGTGCGCTTGAGTTGCATCTGCCCGTGCATCAGCCGGACGCGCTCAAGACTCCGGAAGCTCAGGCACAAATCAAAACCGCGTTGCCGGCCGTGATGGTGGTGGCGGCCTACGGTTTGCTGTTGCCTGCCCCGGTACTCAATATTCCGCGATACGGCTGCATCAACATCCATGCATCATTGTTGCCACGCTGGCGCGGCGCCGCGCCCATTCAGCGCGCGATTCTGGCAGGCGACGCGGAAACTGGCATCACACTCATGCAGATGGACAAGGGCCTTGATACCGGCAACATCCTGGGCATGCACCGCACGGCGATTCACGATGACGATACCGCGCAAACCCTGCACGACCGGCTGGCGGTTTTAGGCGCGGACGCGATCGTGGATTTGGTGGCGCGACTGGCGAACCTGGAACCTGTACCGCAGGATAATTCCAAAGCCACATATGCGGCCAAGCTGGCACGAGAGGAAGCCGCAATTGACTGGACGTTGCCGGCTGAAATACTCGCGCGCCAGGTGCGGGCCTACAACCCCTGGCCCGTGGCTTACACCCGCTGGCAGGGCGAAATCTTGCGTATCTGGCGCGCCCGGCCAGTTTCCGCGGCAGGTTCCGGAACACCCGGCACAATCATCGCCACAGGCCGCGAGGGTATTGATGTGACCACGGGCAAGGGCGTGTTGCGTGTGACCGAATTACAGCTCGCCGGGCGTCGAGTCATGTCAGCCGCCGATTTCAGCCATGCCCGCACGCTTACGGGCCAGCGTTTCGGTTGATGACCGCGACATCACCGCGCGCTCTGGCAGCCAAAGTGCTGGTGGCGGTGCTGCGTGACGACAGTCACCTCAATACCGCATTGCGCCAATTCACTCCGCCGGAAAATCCATTACGCGACGCCGCGCTGGCGCAGGAACTGTGTTACGGCACATTGCGTTTTCAGCCGCGCCTGGAATTCTGGCTTGGCAAATTGCTGGAGCGGCCACTCAAGGCGGGCGAGACGGAAGTGCACGCGCTGTTGCTGCTCGGTTTGTATCAGTTGAGCGAGTTGCGCGTGCCGGCGCACGCCGCGGTCAAGGAAACCGCGGAAGCCGCGCGCCTGCTTGGAAAACCCTGGGCGGTCGGGCTGGTGAACGCGGTTCTGCGCCGTTTCCAGCGCGAGCGGGTGCGTTTCCAGTCCGAGCTGACGCAGTGCGACGAAGCGTTGTACGCCCATGCGCGCTGGCTGATTGAACGTATCCGCGCGTCCTGGCCCGAGAATTGGCAGGCGATCCTGGAAGCGAACAACATCCGGCCGCCGTTGACGCTGCGGGCAAATCAGCGCATCACTGGCCGCGATGCGCTGGTTTTGGAATTCGCATCGGCTGGTATCGCGGCGCAGGCCTGCAAATTTTCGACCGATGGTCTGATGGTGACTGCTCCGGTGAACGTGGAAACGCTGCCCGGATTTGCCGAAGGAAAATTTTCCGTGCAGGACGAAGCCGCGCAACTCGCGGCGGAATTGCTGGAGGTGCAGCCGGGTATGCGGGTGCTGGACGCATGCGCGGCTCCCGGCGGCAAGACCTGCCACCTGCTGGAGCGTTATCCCGGCATGGGCGAACTCCTGGCCCTGGATAATGACGCCGCGCGCATCGGGAAAATTCACGACAATCTGCGGCGCCTGGGTCTCAAGGCAACCGTCAGGACCGCTGACGTCGCCCGCCCTCATGACTGGTGGGACGGACGGCCTTTCGAGCGCATCCTGCTGGACGCGCCTTGCAGCGCCAGCGGCGTGATCAGGCGTCATCCTGACATCAAGGCGCGCCGCCGTCCGCAGGACATCACCGCCGCGACCGTGCTGCAAGCGCAACTGCTAACCGCACTCTGGCCGCTGCTGGCCAGCGGCGGTAAGCTGCTGTACGCCACCTGTTCGGTGTTAAACGAAGAGAACGCGTTCCAGATGCAGTCCTTCCTGACGATGCACCCGGACGCAAGGTCGGCGGAACTGGCGGCCGGCTGGGGCGTGAACGCCGCGCCCGGCCGGCAGATACTCACCGGCCAGGACCGCATGGACGGGTTCTATTATGCTTGCCTGGGAAAAACCTGACGGACTGTTCCGCGCATGATCCACGTGTTCCGTTTTGCTCCAGTCCTGCGCCGTCTCGCCGCGACGCTGCTGGCCTGCACGCTGGCCATGAGCTTGTTCATGCCGGCGGCCCGCGCGGACAACGACCAGGGCGGATTCGTGATTCGCACCGCCTACACGGAACTCCTGAACGGCATCTATTACCTGAACGCTGATGTGGATCTGAGCATGAGTGAGGATGCCTTGAACGCACTCGAAAACGGCGTACCGCTCACGGTGGAATGGCAGATCGAGGTGATCAAGCACCGCAGCTTTATCTGGAACAAAAAAATAGCAACGCTCACCGAGCGGTACCAGATCAGCTACCATCCGCTCACGCGCCGCTTCATCGTCAGAAACCTGAACAGCGGTGAGCAGCAGAGTTTTGCAAGTTACCGCGATGCCGTCACCAATCTTGGCCAGGTGAACGACCTGCCGGTGATTGACGCAAAGCTGCTGGAACCGGACACGCGCTACATGATCCGCATGCGCGCGGTGCTCGACATCACGGATTTTCCCGGACCGCTGAAACTTATTGCCTCGCTGTTCAAAGGCTGGGACCTGTCCAGCGACTGGTACGCCTGGGTGCTCGCCTCATGAGACGCTATGTCATGCCCGTTGTGATTGCCGCCGGCATGATCGTCATGTTGGCGTCGCTTATTTTTTTGAGCAAGAGCACGCAAAACTCCCTGGAATTCGATCATCTGCACGTGGTCTTGCTGCTGATCAATTCCATCGCCGTGGTGGTGCTGGTTATCGTCATCGGCGTTAACCTTGTACGGCTGATCCTGCAATACCGGCGCAACGTCACCGGCTCGCGGCTCACCACGCGGCTGGTGGTGATGTTTGTGATGCTGGCCATCGTGCCGGTGGTGCTGGTGTATTATTTTTCCATCCAGTTCATCAGTCGCGGCATTGATTCCTGGTTCGATGTGCGCGTGGAGCGGGCACTCGGCGACGCCATCGAGTTGTCGCGCACCGCTTTGCAATTGCGCGTACGGGAACTGCTGACGCGTACTGAACAAATCGGTAACAACCTTGCGGTCACCAGTACGCATGATATGGCGGTGGAACTGGATGCATTGCGGCATCAAAGCGGCGCTATCGAGCTCACGCTCCTGAGCGGTATGGACGGTCATATCATTGCCACCAGTTCCTCACTGCCGGGACAATTGATACCGGACATGCCGGGGCAGGACATGCTCATGCAGGTGCGTAGCGGCCGCGTCTATGTGGGACTGGATCCGGCGGGTGATACCGGTCTGCATATCCGCGCGCTGGTGCCGGTGACAACGGGCGGGCTGTGGTGGCGGCCGGAAATCCTGCAGGCGATCTTCCCGGTGGCGGATCAGCAAAGCAGTCTTGCCAACCGCGTGCAGGCGGCCTATTCCCATTACCGCGAGCTCACGGTGCTGCGGCAGCCGCTTAAATACAGTTTCATGCTGACCTTGTCGTTGGTGCTGTTGTTGTCGGTACTCATGGCAGTGTGGGTCGCGTTCGTGGCGGCCCGAAAGCTGGTGGAGCCGATCCAGAGCCTTGTGGAAGGCACACGCAGCGTAGCGCGCGGCGATTTCAGCATGCGCCTGCCGCTGCCTTCGCGCGACGAAGTGGGGTATCTGGTGTCCTCGTTCAATGAGATGACCCAGCGCTTGTCGCTTGCGCAGGAGGCGGCGCGCCGCAACCGCGCCCAAGTGGAAAGCGAGCGCAGTTACCTGGATGCGGTGCTGACGCGCCTGTCTTCCGGCGTGATTTCCGTGGACGGCAATCTCATGCTCAAGACCGCGAATCCCGCCGCTGGCGCGATCCTGGGCGCCGATTTGGAGCGCCATCTGAACAAATCGCTGACGCCGCTGGCGGGCGACGACTCGCTGTTTGGCCAGTTCGCGAGCGCCTGCCGGGTGCATTTGGAGGCCAAGGAAACCGAATGGCGCGAGGAAATGCTGCTGCACGGCACCACTGGCCGGCGCATGCTGATGGTGAGCTGCACTACGCTACCAACCGGGGGCGACGTGTCGCTGGGTCACGTGATTGTGTTCGACGATCTGACCGCGCTCATCGAGGCACAGCGCGATGCCGCCTGGGGCGAGGTGGCGCGGCGACTTGCCCACGAGATCAAGAATCCGCTCACGCCCATCCGCTTGGCAGCCGAACGCATGCGCCGTAAATATCTTGGCAAACTCAAGACCGAGGATGCAGACGTGCTGGATCGCGCCACCCATACCATCGTGCAGCAGGTGGAAGCCATGAAAGCCATGGTCAACGCGTTCAGCGAATATGCGCGTACCCCGGTGCTGGAGTTCGCTCCGCTGGATCTGAACGCATTGGTGAACGAAGTGGTGGAACTGTACCGGATGCGCGAAGCCGGCATGATGATCACGCTCAAGCTGGATGACAGCCTGCCGCCGGTGCACGCGGATTCCGGCCGGCTGCGGCAGATGCTGCATAATCTCCTCAAGAATGCCCAGGAGGCGCTGGAAAGCCGCAAGGACGGCTGCGTGAAAATCACCACCCATTACTATCACCGCGGCGGCGAGGAAACGGCGGAGATCGTGGTGGAGGATAATGGTCCGGGATTCAATACCGAAGTTCTCGGCCACGCGTTCGAGCCGTACGTGACCAGCAAACCCAAGGGCACGGGATTGGGACTGGCCATTGTGAAGAAACTCGCGGAAGAACACGGCGGCAGCATCCGCGCCCAGAACGGCCCCGAAGGCGGCGCGCAACTCATTATTCGTTTGCCGATCACTGAAGCAGGCCGCAGCAGTGCACTGCTCGGCGGCCTGCAGCGGCGTTCCGGCGCCTAGGAGCTCAGATGCGATCTTCACAGATACTGGTGGTGGACGATGAAGCCGATATCCGCGGCATGGTCCAGGAAATCCTCACGGAAGAAGGTTATGAAGTGCGCGTCGCCGGCAACGCGGCCGAAGCGCGCGCGGCGCGCACGAAATCCGAACCGGACTTGGTGCTGCTGGACATCTGGATGCCGGACATGGACGGCATCAGCCTGCTCAAGGAATGGACCCGCGAGAATTCCCTGTCGTTTCCGGTGGTGATGATGTCGGGGCATGGCACCGTGGATACCGCCATCGAAGCCACCAAACTCGGTGCGCTGGATTTCGTCGAGAAACCCCTGTCACTCGCGAAACTGTTGCGCACCGTGGAACACGCCATCGAAGTCGGCAAGCAGGCGCGCAGCCAGTATGCGAATCGCGGCCCGCAGATGCCGCTGGAACCCCTGGGCAAAAGCCAGCCCATGCAAATGTTGCGCAATTTGTCCCGCCGCATCGCGCCGTACGAAGCGGCGGCGTTGCTGGTGGGCGAGGCCGGCACCGGCCGCGAAAGCCTCGCGCGCCACATCCATGCTCTGAGTGCCCGTGCCGCCGGACCGTTCGTGAATGCGGTGCTGGCGGGCTTGCGCACCGACGAAGCAGAAGCGCGTTTTCTCGGCCGCGAGCGCGAAGGACAGACGGAACCGGGCTGGTTCGATGCGGCACGCGAAGGCACGCTGTTCCTGAATGAACTCACTGATTTGCCGCTGCCGGCGCAGCAAATGTTGTTGAGCGTGCTTGAACAGGGGCACTACACCCGTGTCGGCGGCCACGCACCGGAGACCCTGGACCTGCGCGTGATGTCCTCGGCGTTGCCGGAAATCGAAACTCTGGCGGCCGATGGTCGCTTCCGCCGCGATCTGTATGCGCGCTTGGAAGGCGTGCTGTTGCGCGTGCCGCCGTTGCGGGATTATCTCGAGGATGTGCCGGAACTGCTGCGCTATTACACCGATGCCCTGGCAGATAGCGACAATCTCAAGTACCGGCGTTTCAGCGTCGCCGCCCAGAACCGCCTGCGCAATTATCCCTGGCCCGGCAATCTGCAGGAACTCAGGAACCTGGTGCAGCGCTTTTTAATGCTGGGGGACGACAGCGAGGTTTCACTGCAGGAAGTGGAATCCGCTCTCACACCCTACAGCGCCGATGAACCGCTGGTGAAACAAGACTTGCTGGCGCTGCCATTGCGCGAAGCACGCGAGCAGTTCGAACGCGCATATCTGGAACAGCAATTGCAGCTCTGCGGCGGCAAGGTGGGCAAACTCGCCGAGCGCGTCGGCATGGAGCGCACGCATCTGTACCGCAAACTCAATTCACTGGGGATTGATTTCCGCAGTTTGGGCGGAGATGAAGTCGAGAATTAGGAAAACTCCGAGTTTAGTTATGATTGGTCAGGAGCTCTTGCGCTAGTGCTTGTTCTGCTATCTTAAATGATACAAATGGGTGCGCTTGACAGTAGCCTTGTATATATGAAAGGACGCTTTGCAAGAAGCTAAGACGGTCATTCGGTGTAGCACTCGAACCAATGTATTTATCTAATAGTGCGCTAGGCACTGTTTGTTTTAGGTAATTTATAGCAGTAACCGCGACTATGAAATTCATGTTCATCCCATTAGACATTACGCCTGTGTTATCAGTTGAAGTTAGAACTTGGCTGCAAGTTGTGAATTGGATTTGACTAGTATTATCCGACTGAGGAACAGGCGTATCGGCCCAAGCTGTTCCAATGCACATCTCAGACGCTGCAATTATTAAGAGCAATTTGAATAAATGCATCTTGAATACCCCCGTATCTAGCATCGAGCTACTGAGAATAGTAGGGAACAGACCACGGTCATGAATAGATCACCCGTCAGTTAATTTTGATGACCAGTGGTTCAATATGATTCTGCGCCAGTTTCGCGCGCATGGCGTTGAGCATCGGTAAATCCTTGATGGGTCCGATGCGCACGCGATTCCAGGTGCTGCCGTTGTTCACCTTGACTTGCTGGATGCCCGATTCAACTCCAAGCAACGCCAGATTCGCCTTGAGACGATCCGCTTCGGAATAACTCTGGAACGACCCCACCTGCAGGAAATAGGTACCGGGCTGGCTCACAGGCCCCGGTACGTCGCCGGAGCGCACTTCCTTGTCCTGGCTCGGGATCACCACCTGGAAGGAGGGCAGCATTTTGTAGAAGTCGAAATGCGGTTCCGCCGGCGCGGTGCTGGCGGCGGGTGCTTTGGATGCTGTTTTTACCGCAGTTTTCGCGGTTTCCGTCGCGGCCGGGTTGATGCGGCGTTCGACTTTTTTCCACACTTGGGGCGCGCCCTTGATGATTACCACGGCCACGATGATGCCGAATACGAACCAGCCCCAGCCGGGGAAGCCGCCATTGTTTTTGCGCGGTTTGTCTTTAGGGCGCGGCGCGTTTTTGTAATCTTTGGCCATTACATGCTCTCCGGCGCCGACACGCCCAGCAGTGCGAGTCCGTTCTTCAATACCTGTTTCGCGGCGGCGATGAGCGTGAGGCGCGCATCGCGCAGCGCCGCATCATCCACGATGAAAGTATGCGCATCGTAATAGGTGTGAAAATCGTTGGCCAGTTCCCGCAAGTACTGGGCCACAAGATGGGGTTCCAGATTGCGCGTCGCGGTTTCCACCATCTCCGGAAAACGTGATAGATTCACCAGCAATGCTTCTTCGTGACTTTGCGTGAGTTTCGCCAGGCGGCGTTTGCCATCCTCCGCATCCCAGGTATAACCCTTTTCCGCCAACTGGCGGAACACGCTGGCGATGCGCGCGTGGGCGTACTGGATGTAGTACACGGGGTTCTCGTTGGTCCTGGAGCGCGCCAGGTCAATATCGAATGTGAGTTGTGAATCGGATTTGCGCGCCACCAGGAAATAGCGCGTGGCGTCGCGCCCGACTTCGTCAATCAGGTCGCGCAGCGTCACGTAGCTGCCAGCGCGCTTGGAGAGTTTCACTTCCTCGCCGCCGCGCATCACCGTCACCATCTGGTGCAGCACGTATTCCGGCCAGCCTTTCGGAATGCCCATGTCCAGCGCCTGCAAGCCGGCGTGCATCCGCGCCAGCGAGCCGTGGTGATCGGCGCCAAGTTCGGTGATGGCGCGCTTGTATCCGCGCTGCCATTTGCTCAGGTGATAGGCTACGTCCGGCAGGAAATAGGTGTAACTGCCGTCCGACTTGCGCATGACCCGATCCTTGTCGTCGCCGAAATCCGTGGTTTTGAGCCACAGCGCGCCGCCTTCTTCGTAGGTATGGCCATGCGCCACGAGCTGGCGCACGGTTTCGTCCACCTTGCCATTCATGTATAGCGAGGATTCCAGATAATAGACATCGAATTCCACACCGAAAACGCGCAGATCCAGATCCTGTTCATGGCGAAGATAAGCCACCGCAAAATGGCGGATGGCGTCCAGGTTGTCCGGGTCGGCTGTGCCGGTGACGCTTTTGCCATCGGCCTTGACGGTTTCTTTCGCCAGGTAGGCGCGCGCCACGTCCTCAATGTATTCCCCGCGATAACCATCCTTGGGCCAACCCGGTTGATCGGGCTCGATGTGTTTGCAGCGTGCCTGCACCGACAGCGCCAAGTTATCTATCTGCTGACCGGCGTCGTTGTAATAGAACTCGCGGCTGACGTTCCAGCCGCCGGCTTCCAGCAGGCGGCTGAGGCAATCACCGACGGCCGCACCGCGTCCATGACCCACGTGCAAGGGGCCGGTGGGATTGGCGGACACGAATTCCACCATGGCGCGCGCGCCTTTGCCCGATTCATTGTGGCCGTATTTATCGGCCGTCGCCAATATTTGTTGCAGTTCCGCGTGATAGGCAGACGGCGCGACGAAAAAATTGATGAAACCGGGGCCGGCGATTTCCACTTTGGAGACCAGTTCGGACTTTGGCAGCGCGGCGAGGATCGTCTGCGCCAGATCGCGTGGCTTTTTGCCGGCGCGCTTCGCCAGCGCCAGGGCCACGTTGGTGGCGAAATCACCGTGGCTGCGGTCGCGGGTACGTTCCAGCAATGGGCCGTCGGGCAGCGCCGCTTTCGGAAACAGATCGCCGGCCAGATGTTTGAGCGTCGTGTGCAGCAGGCTTTCGATCGGCTGTTTCAAAGGCGGATTCCTGCCGGCGGGGATGAAAACAGGTGCTGAATTCTACCGTTTGCGTTCCGCACGTAGAAGCGAAAGCGCAGGTTTTCAGTAAGTTTCAGCGGGATCAATGTCTATGGACCAGCGCACGTGGCGCGCTTGCTTGAGTTCGTCGAGTGCCGGCAGAGCGGTAGCCAACGCCTGTTGCAGCAATGCGCGCTGGTTGGAAAGCATCAGCAATTGCGCGCGGTAACGACCGGCGCGACGTTCCATGGGCGCCGGCGCCGGACCCAGAAGCTGCACCTGCCGTCCGCAGGCAGGCGTGAGTTTGGCGCGGGCCGCTTCCAGGAAGGCTTGCGGC
Source organism: Gammaproteobacteria bacterium (assembly GCA_049591455.1). Lineage (GTDB taxonomy): Bacteria > Pseudomonadota > Gammaproteobacteria > Natronospirales > REEB76 > REEB76. The sequence goes on along the minus strand of JBAWFA010000014.1, from coordinate 80,885 downwards.
GACGCCTTGGCGGCGGCTTCGGCACGCAACAGGGCCATGGCGGCGTAAGGCGGCAGCCCCGCCATGCAGCGTTCCGTGAGGGCGGCGGCGGCGAAGCTGGCATAGCCCTCGCGCACCAGATGGGTGAGCAGCGGATGTTCCGGATGATGGGTCTGGATCAGCACCTCGCCAGGACGGTCAGCGCGGCCGGCACGGCCCGCCACCTGGATGATGAGCTGGGCCATGCGCTCGCTGGCGCGGAAATCCACGCCGAATAGTCCTTGATCCGCATCCAGAATGCCTACCAGAGTTACATTTGGAAAATCGTGACCCTTGGCGAGCATCTGGGTGCCAATCAGTATCTGGTACTCGCCGCGGCGCACGCCGTCCAGGATCGCTTCGAGGCTGCCCTTGCGCCGGGTGCTATCGCGGTCCATGCGTGCGATACCCGCCTCCGGAAAAAGCCGCGCCAGCGCCCGTTCGATGCGCTCGGTGCCTGTGCCGAAGTGACCAAACTCCGCGCCGCCGCAATGTTCGCAGCGCGCCGGCAACGGCTGCTCGGCGCCGCAATGATGGCATTGCAAACGGCGGTTGCCGTGCAGTGTCATGCGCGCATCGCAGCGCCGGCATTGCAGCACCTGGCCACAACTGTGACACATGACCGTGGGAGCATAACCACGGCGGTTGAGAAACAGCAGCACCTGGCCATTAACCTGCAAATGACGGCGCATGGCATCCAGCAACAGATCGGACAAACCTTCGTCCAGTGGCCGGCTGCGGATGTCCAGCAGCCGCATGAACGGATGTTTCGCGTTCGCTGCACGCTCCGGCAAGGAAAGGTGGGTATAGCGGAACTGGGCAGCATTGTGCAGCGATTCCAGTGAAGGCGTCGCCGAGCCAAGCACCACGGGAATGGCATGCCGCTGGGCGCGCACTACCGCGAGGTCGCGCGCCGAATAACGGAAACCGTCCTGCTGCTTGAAAGATGCATCGTGTTCTTCGTCCACTATGATCACGCCGGGTTTTTTCAGCGGCACGAAGACCGCCGAGCGCGTGCCGATCACCACCGGCGCGCGCCCGTCGCGAGCCGCGATCCAGGCGGCCAGCCGTTCGCCGTCGTTAAGTCCCGAATGAAACATTGCCACGTCGCCGAAGCGCGCGCGCAGACGCGCCAGCAGTTGCGGCGTGAGGCCGATTTCCGGCACCAACACCAGTGCCTGACGGCCGCGTTTCACCACTTCGGCCATGACCTCCAGATACACTTCGGTTTTGCCGCTGCCGGTGACGCCATCCAGCAGGAACGCTTGAAAGTTTCCGAGTGCCGCGCGGATTTTTTCCGCGGCCGCGCGCTGCGCATCGTTGAGCGGCACGTTCGCAATATTGGTTGGATTGGCAGCGCGTCCGGGCACGTGCAGGATTTTTTCCGCCCAGCCGCGCTTGACCAAAGTATGCAGCGATGACTTCCAGTTTTTGTACTGAGCATCGAGCGCCGCCGCATCGAGACCTTCAGGATGTTGCTGTAGCGTGTTCCAAAGCGCCAGTTGTTTCGGCGCGCGTTTGAGCGCCGTGGTATCCGCCACCGTCCCTTGCGCCGTAAGTCGCCAGGCAAGTTGCCCTGATTGCGCCACGGACTTTCCCTGGCGCAGTGACACGGGCAAGAGCGCCTGGATTACCTCGCCGATGGGATGGCGGTAGTAATCCGCCGCCCAACGGGCCAGCGCCAGCATATCCGCGGGAATCAGCGGCGTTTGATCCAGCATTTGTTTCGCCGGTTTCAATCTTGCCGGCGGAATGTCCGAGTGACCGGCGGTTTCCAAAAGTATGCCCACCACCTCGCGCTTGCCGAAGGGCACCCGTATCCGTACGCCGGGGATCAGCGTGCTTGCATCAATTCCTGCCGGCGGCAGGTAATCGAAATGACGGTACAGAGGTGAAGGCACCGCCACGCGCAAATAAATAGGCGGATTGGATTTCACGGAACGGTTTTCTTATCCACATTATCTGTGGATAAGTTTGTGGATGTTCGGTCGGAAAGTACCTCGATTCCCCATGCCGCATGCACGGCTGTCAGTTTGGGCAAATTTTGTCCGACCATAATTTTCATGGGGATCAACAAGTTGAAATTTCAATCAAGCACTTGCACCGATTGCCTGACGACCGGATCGCTGCACCGGGACAATGGCTCATAAGCGTCCCTCGCGCCCGGCGCGAGACGGCATGATAACCTTTGACGCCTGCACCACGGTTCCGCCGCGTCCGAGCTTTACCCCGGGGGATTTTCTGGATACCGCAGCCCATCTGAACGCATTCCTGGCCGGCGTGGAACGGCGCGGATTCCGCATCGCCCAGATGGTTTTGCGCAATCCCGATGACGCCTTGGACGCCGTTCAGGAAACCATGCTGCAACTGGCCAAGCGCTACGCCCAGCGTCCCGAGGAGGAATGGCCGCCGCTGTTTTACCGCATCCTGCAAAGCCGCATCCGCGACTGCCAGCGCCGCCGCATGGTCCGCAACCGGGTCATGAGCTTTTTCGGTGGCCAACGGAACACCGAAGATGACCCCCCCGACCCCATTGAGGCGGCCGCCGACCCGGCCGGCCGGGACCCCTCCGAGCAGGTGGCCCAGGGCGAAGCCATGAAAGCCCTGGGGGCCGCTCTGGACGCTCTGCCGGCTCGTCAACGGGAAGCCTTTGTGCTGCGTATATTGGAGGGCCTGGACGTGGCTGGTACGGCCAAGTCCATGGGCTGCTCGGAAGGCAGCGTCAAAACCCATCTTTCGCGGGCGGTACACAGCCTGCGGGAAAGTCTGGAAGGACACTGGTAAATATGAACAACGAGACTGAAACAGCTTATCTCCGCAAGGCCCACGCGAGCTTCGAGGCCAGCACCCTGCGCCTCGATGCCCGCATCGTGGCGCGCCTGCGCGAAGCGCGCGCACGCGCCGTGGCCGCCGCCGGGCAGAACCGGCCGCTCTGGCATGTGCGTCCCTGGGCATTGCCGGCCGGTGCAGCGGCCATTCTGGTTGTGGCAGTCGCAGCCGGCGTCTTGTGGTTGAATGTCAATTCACAACCCGCCGTGCCCTTTGCCGCCAGCAACAGTGAGGACATGGCCATCGTGCTGTCCAACGACAACCTGGACATGTACGCCGACATGGATTTCTACCGCTGGTTGCAAGCGCAACAGCAGCAACAACAGCAGAATGCCACCCAGAATGACTCCGGAGGCAATAACAATGGCTAAATATGCCTGGCTGATGGTGACGGCCTTGTTGTGCACTGTCCCGGTGTTCGCGGCGAATCCCAAACCCGCCACGCCCCCACCTCCCAAAGCGGATCCGGCGCTGCTGGAGTTCCTGGGTTCCTGGCAGGGAGCCGATGGCAAATGGGTGGACCCCATGACCTTCGCGAGTATTGATCCCGACAAACTCGCTGCGGAAAATGCGCGCCGCGAGGGCAAACCGCTGCCGCCCAAGGAAACGCCGCCCGGCAAAACTCCACCGGGCGATGGAACGAGCCGCACATGAAGCGAACGTTTATAGCTTTGTTGGCGGGCGCGCTGCTGGCGATCGCCGCCATGCTGGCGCTTGCCGATCCGCCGGCCGGTGCGCCGGTCACGCCAGCACCCTCTGTGGTGCCAGCAGTACCGGTCCCCTGGGCCAACCTGACGCCACAGCAGCAGCAATTGCTGGCGCCATTGCAGAGCAAATGGGCAACGCTGCCGCCGGACCGGCAGGAGCGGCTGATGCGCGGTGCGGACCGCTGGTCGCAAATGACGCCGGCGCAACGCGCACGCGCGCGTCAACGCCAGGAACGCTGGCGCAGGCTTTCACCGCAGGAACGTGCCCAAGTCCGCCAACGTTTTGAGGCCTTCCAGAAACTGCCACCGGCGGAACAGCAGCAGATCCGCGAGGAATTCCAGAAGTTCCAGAAACTGCCACCCGACAAGCGCGAAGCACTGCGCCAACGCTGGAAGAACATGACGCCGGCGCAACGCGAACAATTCCGAGAAAGGATGCGTGCGCATCATCCGCCGGGTTGATCTGCCATTGTCTGAGACCCGGAAAACAATCCCCCGGTTAACGGGGGTTTTTGTTTGTGTGACTTGATTACTCGACGGACTTGATGCTCTGGATCAACCGCGTCACGGCTTCCTGGCCGTCGCCATAGAGCATGCGGGTGTTGTCCATGTAGAACAGCGCGTTCTCGATGCCGGAAAAGCCGCGACCCTGGCCGCGCTTGATGACAATGACGTTCCTGGCCTTGTCGGCGTTGAGTATCGGCATGCCGTAGATGGGACTGTCCTGCTTGTTGCGCGCGTCGGGATTCACCACGTCGTTGGCACCGATGATGAGCGCCACATCAGCGGTAGCGAATTCCGGATTGATTTCGTCGAGATCCGCAATCAGATCGTAGGGCACGCCGGCTTCCGCCAAAAGCACGTTCATGTGGCCTGGCATGCGGCCCGCCACCGGATGAATGGCGAATTTCACCTGCACATCGCGCGATTGCAGCAACTGCGTCAATTCCCAGACCTTGTGCTGGGCCTGGGCCACGGCCATGCCGTAGCCGGGCACGATGATGACCTTGTTGGCGTAGGCCATCATGGTGCCGGCGTCCGCGGCATCAATGGGTTTGAGACTGCCGCTGACGCCTTCCGCGCTGCCGGTAGCAGTCTCGCCGAAATTGCTGAACAGCACGTTGGCGATGGAGCGGTTCATGGCTTTCGCCATCAACTGAGTCAGCAGCGTGCCGGCCGCGCCTACCACCATGCCGGCGATAATCATGGCGGCGTTGCCCAGCACGAAACCCTCGAAGGCTACGGCCAAACCGGTGCAGGCGTTATAGAGGGAAATCACCACCGGCATGTCGGCGCCGCCGATAGGCAGCGTCACGAGAATGCCGAACAGGAGCGCAAACGCGAAGAACGGAATCACCACGTACATCGGCGCGGCGCCATGCAGCACGATGATCCAAACGCCGAGCGCCACGGTAATGAGCAGCACCAGCGAATTGACGATCTGCTGACCGCGATAGCGCAGGGATTTCTTGATAATCCCCTGCAGTTTGGCAAATGCGATGAGGCTGCCGCTGAAAGATACGGCGCCGATGATGGCGCCTACCACGGCGAGCACCACCGGCGCGACGCCGAAGGGCTTGCCGCGGATCAGTTCCTGGCAGGCGATGGCCGCCGCCGCGCCGCCGCCCATGCCGTTGTAGAGCGCCACCATCTGCGGCATGGCGGTCATGGGCACGCGCCGGCCGCTCCACCACGCGAGCACACCGCCCACGAAGATGGCGACAAGGATCAGGATGTAGTTGTGCATCCCGGGCCACAGGAAGGTGATGAGGCCCGCTATGAGCATGCCGATGCCGGCCCAGATGATGCCGCCGCGCGCGCCTTTCGGCGAGCTCATGCGCTTGAGCCCGATGATGAACAGCAATGCGGCGATGAAATACGCCGCCTGGATCAGGCCGTCCGTCACGGATGCCGGCAGCAGCGTCGTCATGTATGTTTGCCTTTCTTTTTATCTTGGCTTGATTTGAACATCTCCAGCATGCGCTCGGTGGACACGTACCCGCCCACCACGTTGCCAGCGGCCAGCAGCACGCCGGTGAAGCCGATGACTTGTTCCGGTAGATTGTTGGCGCTACCCAGTGCCACCATGGCGCCCACCAGCACGATGCCGTGCACGAAGTTGGAACCGGACATGAGCGGCGTGTGCAGAATCACCGGCACGCGTGAAATCACCTCGTAGCCGGTGAAGGCGGCGAGCATGAAAATATATAAGGCAATAAAACCGTCAATCATATTTGTAACCCAATTGTTCTGTTTTCGACTCTCCAGATAATAAAGGTGGATGAGGAGGAAGGGGATTGATAGGCACCTCCATCTGCGTTGGCTCTTTGGGGAGAGGAGGGAATGAGATTATTTGGATAACAATGTTGCCATCATTCAGGGTGTCGTATTTATGCCTTAGCATGGGCAGGTCACGACCTCGCTCGTCCGTCACCTCCGGCCAGCCACCGGCAATGATGTTGATGCCGAACAAATTTCGCGCCTTGAATATATTCATAATCAAGTCGCCAACGTAAGTAGCCTGTCCCGCGTGTATAGTGAAATATACCGGACTCCACTTTTTTGGAGTTATGACACCGCCAGTACCATTTTCCATCCTCCAACCCGTGAGTTCGTATTCACCTGCCTGAAAATCCATTGCAAATATGTGTCCGCACACATCTGGAAAATCAGAGGCAGAGTCTTGCATTCCGCCACAGTTAGATTTGAAACTAAACATCCCATGCCGCATGTTAAATACCCTTCTAGCCTCTCTGGCCTGTGCATCTTCTCCAGGAGGTGGCATTTCGACGGGCGCGTAATAAAAGACGATTGTCGCCGTGTAGGCGCTATCCGTATGTGAAGATGTTGAACCTATCAATAGGCCATGCCCATTGGCCCTGGCTTCTTCAAGCGAGTAATTCCCGTACACGTTGTACCAAGTGGTGCAACCCGTCAATCCCATCAGCAGCAGTACGTTTGCCATGAACCAAATTAGGGACTTCATGGATGTGCCTTCATGTGTTCGTATGTCATGCTTAATAGCACGTTTTATCTCTCGATCAATTTTCTTGTAGGTTCATGTTTAATCGCGCCGTCATGCGTGACCACGCTCTTGGCGTACACCTCGTCGTTCCAGTCTATGTCGAGCTTGCCGTCCTTCACCAGCGGCGTGAAGAAATTCAGCAAGTTGCGGGCGTACATGTCGCTGGCGTGCTCCGCGAGCAGGCTCGGCAGATTCAGCGGACCCGATACCAGCACCTGGCCATGCCGCACATCTTCGCCCGGTTTCGTCAATTCACAGTTACCGCCGGATTCAGCCGCCAGGTCCACGATAACCGAACCGGGTTTCATGTTGTCCACCATGGCTGTGGTGATGATGCGCGGCGCGGCACGGCCGGGGATAGCGGCGGTGCTGATGACGGTATCCGCCTGGGCCACGTGTTTCGCCAACGCATCTTGCTGCTTCTGCTTTTCTTCCGCCGTCAATTCGCGCGCGTACCCGCCGCCGCCTTCCGCCGACACGTCGGTGTCCACAAATTTCGCGCCGAGGGATTCCACCTGTTCGCGTGCCGCCGCACGCACGTCGTAACCCTCCACCATGGCGCCGAGACGTCGCGCAGTGGCGATGGCTTGCAGGCCCGCGACACCCGCGCCGATCACCAGTACTTTCGCCGGGCGAATGGTGCCGGCGGCGGTGGTGAGCATGGGAAAGAAACGGCCGAGTTTTTCCGCGGCGATGAGCGCGGCCTTGTATCCGGCGGCGGCGGCTTGCGAGGACAGTGCGTCCATGGCCTGGGCGCGGGAAATGCGCGGCACCAATTCCATGGCGAAGCTGGTGACCTTGCGGTCGCGCAGCGCCTTGATGGCATCCGGATTGCGGTGCGGATTCAGAAAGCAGATCAGCACGGAACCGGCTTGCATGTGCGCAATGTTCGCCGGTGCGGGTGCCAGCACCTTGAACACCACATCCGCTTGAGAAGCGCCGTCCGCGGCACTGACGAAACGGGCGTCTGCGAACCGCGTATCCGGGAAACCGGCGCTTAATCCCGCGCCGGTCTCGACCAACAGGTCCACACCCAGCGCCCTGAGTTTGACGGCCACCGGCGGGCAAAGACCCACGCGGCGTTCACCTGCGGTTTGTTCTTTGGGGACGAAGAGTTGGATGGCCATGTTGTTCTCGTTAAGTCGCCGCGCGGCGTCCGGCGGGGTCCGGCGGGTATTCATTGACCGCATGAAGTGTAGGCGTGCACCCCGGTTTTTGCCAGTCGCGCCGGAGTAAGATATGTTATCGGAACGACTTATCGTTGCTTTTTAAGGTGATTTCTGTAATAACATCCGCCGCTCAAGTGGCGCTGTGGAACTGTCCGTGTACGACCTCTCACAAGAAGTTTTGCGCACCGATGCGGCCGGCATGCCGCTCGAGTGGATTGATTACCAGGATGCTGTACGCCTGTACCACCTGGAGCAGGTGGCCTATGGCTGCGGCACGTTGTTGTACCGTCTGCACGGAGGCATCAGCGCCCGGACCGGCCGGCAGAGCATCGTCGAGGTCAATTCCATCATTGCCACCTATGGCAACAACCATGCCCTTGCCAAGGCGCGCGAACATTATGTGCCACCGCTCAATAACCACACACTGTTCAAGCGCGATGCGAACCTGTGCATGTACTGCGGTCACCGTTTCTCCAGCAGCGGCTTGTCACGCGAGCACGTCACGCCCCTGAGCCGCGGTGGCACCGACACCTGGAACAACGTGGTAGCGGCCTGCAAGCGTTGCAACAACCACAAGGCTGGGCGTACGCCGGAAGAGTCCGGAATGGAGTTGCTGGCAGTACCGTTCACGCCCAATCACGCCGAGTACATCTTCCTTAAGGGCCGACGCATCCTGGCCGACCAGATGGAATTCCTGCTGGCGCATTTTCCGCGCACCAGTCCGCTGCACAAGCGCATCTCGCAGATGCTTGCCTGAGTTTCTGTTCGTAACGATTAAAACAGGCGCGGTATTAATCGCGCCTTTTTTATCGCCACCAATCTCAAGCTATGAGTACGATACACGCGGCCATTGAGCAACTTATCCGCGAGGCAAGTGCAGGCGAGGTCTGCGCGTGGCAATCACAGGGTTATGGCGTGGGCGGCGCTACTTGGCGCGTGGTGTGCGACGATTCCACCTGGTTCGTGAAGACGGCTCCGGATGCGCGCGATTTGTTCGATGCGGAGGCAGACGGCCTTAAAGCATTAGCCGAATGCAAAGCAATCCGTGTGCCGCGTGTGCTGGCGGCGGGCGAACAGGATGGTGAAGCGTTTCTGGTTATGGAATGGTTGTCGCTGAGACACAAAATCGGAGTGGCGGCCGCTAGGCTCGGGGAACAACTGGTGCTGCAGCATCAATCTTTTGGACAAGACTTCGGGTGGCGGCAGAACAACTTCATCGGAGTCACGCCGCAATTCAACACGCTGGCAGATGACTGGGTGCAATTCTTCCGCGAGCACCGGCTCGGCTTTCAATTGCGGCTCGCGGCGGAAAACGGTTACCGCGGTGCATTGCAGGATCGGGGCGCGCAGCTCATGGAAAAGCTGCCGGCGCTTTTCTCGGGCTACACGCCGCAACCCTCGCTGTTGCACGGCGATCTCTGGGGCGGCAACTGGGGTGTGCTGGACACCGGCGAACCGGTGATCTTTGATCCGGCTGCGTATTACGGCGACCGGGAAGCGGACATCGCCATGACGGAGTTGTTCGGCGGTTTCGACCCGAAATTTTTTTCAGTCTACAACGCTGTGTGGCCGCTGGACGCTGGCTATCGAGTGCGCCGCGATCTCTACAATCTTTACCACGTTCTCAACCATCTCAATCTTTTCGGCGGCGGATATTTGCGACAGGCGGAACAGATGTTGGCACGTCTTTTAAAAGTAGTGCACTGAGACGATGCTAAAAATGCGGCGGCTTTATAGGCCGCCGCGAATTGTCGGGGGAACGCCGCTGTTACATCAGTCGTGACCCGGCGGCGGATAGGCCGGAATCAATGGCGGAGGCGGCGGTAGCTGCAGCGGATGTGCCTTGATTTTGTTCATCAGGTAGTCCACCGCCGTGTGCAGTTGTGCGTCGTAACCGCGCATCAGGTCTTCCGGCAGATCGTCCACTTCCATGTCGGGTCCCACGCCATGGTTTTCGACGACCCACTGGGAATCGAGTCCGTACATGGTGGACTCTGAAACAGTGATATAGCCGTCATCCAGGAGTGGCCACTCGCCACGGATACCGCGTACGCCGCCCCAGGTGCGGGTGCCGATCAGCGGCCCCAGCCCGTATTTGCGGAAAAAGTACGGGAAGATGTCGCCGTCAGACGCCGAATAATGATTGATGAGCGTCACTTTGTAACTGTCACTCACCTGCTGCGGGATCGGAGAAGCGACCTGCTCGCGGTTGCTGTTCATGCCGACCAGTATGCGGCGCAGGCGCTCCAGCAAGATCTGGTCAATGAAGCCGCCGCCGTTGTAGCGGTTGTCAATGATCAGGCCCTGTTTGGTGATCTGCGGGTAGAACTGGCGAATGAACTGGTCCATGCCCATGGCTTCCATGTCGGACAGGTAGATGTAACCGATCTTGCCGTCCGAGAGCTTGTTCACTTCCTCGCGGTTGTGATCAATCCAGGCCTTCAGGCGGATATCCAGCTCGCTGGGGATGGTCGTGACCAGTATTGCGCGCGCGCTGTTACCGGCGGCGTTATCCGCCACTGTGAGTTCCACATCCTGGCCGGCGGTGTCCACGAACAGGCTGTAGGGATTGACGGGTGCCTTGAGTTCACGGCCGTTAACCGCCAGCAGGTAATCGCCCTGCTTGACGTTCACGCCCGGCTCGGTCAAGGGCGAGCGGTAATTCTCGCGGGTGTTATCGCCGGGATAGATTTTCTTGAAGTAGTAGCGGCCTGAGTTCTGATCCAGGCCGAAATCTACGCCCAGCAAGCCGGTCGGCGTGCGGTGCACATGGTAGTCGATGTCGCCGCCACCCACGTATGTGTGGGAATTACTGAGCTCGCCGAGAGTCTCGCCGATGAAATAGTTCAGGTCTTCGCGCGAGCCCATGAGCGGCAACAACTTGCCATACGCGGTCTGTACCGCACCCCAGTCCACGCCGTTCATCTTGCGGTTCCAGAAGAAATCCCGGTACAGGCGCCAGGCCATGTGGTACATCTCGTTCCACTCCTCGACCGGATTGATTTCAACCCACATGTGCGAGGTATCCAGAGGCTTGGGTTTGGAATCCGGCATCGCGTCCTGCGTGAACAGCTTATTGTCCGGAGTGTTGTACAGCAGGGTGCTGCCGTCGGCAGACAGGGTCCAGCCGGCGAGTCCTGTCACCAGCAGCTTGTCTTCGCGCTTCGCCATGTCATAAACATGCAGCTCCGGTTGCATGCCCGGTAAATTCCCGGCGATGGTTTGGTTGGGCATGGTGCTGTAGTAGACGTGGTCGGGTGTGGCGGCAAGTCCCGAGATGTTGGCCGCCGGAATCGGCAACGGCACGGCCCGCGCCATGAGACCGTCCAGATCAATTTTGATGGGTTTGCTGTCGCGGGGTTTCCAGGGGCCGGACTTTGGTTGTTTCTTTTCCGAGAGCGTGCCCAGGTCATTTTGCGGTGCAAACGGCGAGGCCTCATCTTTCGTCAGCGTGGTCACATAGACACCGAACATCTGGAGCGTGGCGACGTTGAACTCGGACTCGCTGAGAGTCGGATTTTCGTGCCGCGTGGATACGAAGTAGAGATATTTGCCATCCGGGTCGAACACCGGGGCCATGTCGTTTTCCATGGGCGAGCTGATGAGTGTCGCCTTGGCATTCGCCAGATTGTAGAGATAGATCTGGCGCATCTGGTTCGGTGCAGTGATGCTGTAGGTGAGCCAGCGGCCATCCGGCGACCAGCTGTAATCGTGCATTTCGCTGTAGTTGTCCTCGGCGACTTTGACAAGCTTGCGGTTCTTCACGTCCAGATACCATAACCGGTGCTCGTTGTCGGAGAACGCCAGCTTGTCACTGCCGGGCGACCACAGGGGACCGTAGAAATAGCCGGTCTTGAAGTCGGTGAGGATTTGTTCGGGACCGGCATTGTCGGCGGAGCGCACGGCGATCTGATCCTCGCCGGTGATGTCGGTGGCGTAGGCGATCCATTTGCCATCCGGCGACCAGGCGGGATATTCCTCTTCGGCGTTGGAGGTGTCAGTGAGATCGCGGCTCGGGCCGTGTTCTTTCGGCAGCGACCAGATGTCGCCGCGCGCCTGCAGGAGCGCGCGCTTGCCGTTGGGCGAGAGTGCCAGATTGGTGTCGCCGGCGGTGTCCGTCATCTGGATGTATTTGGACGCATCCACCCAGCGCGGGCCGGTGCGGCTGCCGTCGTCGGGCACGGTCACGTCGAGTTTGTGCAGTTGTTCCGAAGGCAGGTCCATCACATACAAATCGCCGCCGTCCTGGAACACGATGCCGGTGTCACCGAGACTCGGCCAGTCAATGTCGTAACCCTTGAAATGCGTCACTTGGCGGAATTGCTTGGTGTTGAGGTCATAAACCCAGAGGTTCTTGCGTTCCTCAGGACCGCGGTCCGAAATGAAATAGATGAGATGGCCGTACCACATGGGGTCCATGTCGGAGCCGGAATAGGTGGTGACGCGCGTGCTTTTCTTGGTGGCGAAATTGTAGAGCCAGACGTCCTGGGCCAGGCCGCCTTTGTAACGCTTCCAGGTGCGGAAGTTGCGGAAGATTCGGTTGTAGGCGATGGACTGGCCGTCAGGTGAATAGGTGAGCATGCCACCCTTGGGCAAGGGCAATTGCGTCGGCAGACCTCCGGTGAGCGGCACGCTGAAGAGCTGGCCGAACCAGGAGTTGAAGGTATTGCGGCGCGACAGAAATACGATGTTTTTGCTGTCTGGTGTCCAGGTGACCACCATGTTGTCCGGCCCCCAGCGCAGCGGCGCATCGGCCACCACGTCAGAATGGAAGGTGAGGCGTTTCGCCGGGCCGCCATCGGCGGGAATCACGTACACATCGGTATTGCCCTGGTACTGGCCGGTAAAGGCGATCCACTGACCGTCCGGCGAGAAGCGCGGCAGGAGATCGGAGCCGGGATCGGTGGTGAGGCGACGCGCCTTGCCGCCGGCGCGGTTTACCTCCCACAGATTGCCGTGTGCCTCAAACACCACGGAATCCCCATGCAGGGTGGGGTAACGCATGAGAGTGTTGCTGGCCTGCGCGATCCCAGCCGTCAAAATCAACAGGGCCAAGGCGGACATCAGCAAGGTCTGACGGAAAAAGTGGCTCCGGAACATTGGGATATTCCCTTTGTAATGCAGGCAGGTAAGGGTTGGGAGTATGACACCAGAGGCGGGTGCCGGTTCAATGGCGCTCTGGTATGCTCCGCCGGCAGCCGTCATACGGCGGCTGTCCGAAACGGAAATATCAAACCAGGACAAGGAGTTACCATGATTACTGCTATTGAAGCACGCGGCGCCCGCATGGCGCAGATCTGGCTGAAAATCGCCGTAGTGTACCTGCTGATTGGCGTAATTTTCGGACTGGTCATTGGCATGACTCATCAATTTCAGTACGCCCCTGTTCATGCCCATATCAACCTGCTGGGCTGGGCTTCACTGGGCCTCGCGGGGCTCATTTACTGGCTGTGCCCGCGAGCCGGCGGCCACTGGCTGGGACTGGTGCATTTCTGGTTGCACAACATCGGCCTGCCCATCTTCGTCGTCGGTCTGCTTTTTCTGCAGGGTGGCAATCTCGTTGCTGAGCCCGTGGTGGCGACAGGCGCAACGATTGCAGTCATCGGTATCGTGTTTTTCACTGTCAATGTGTTCCTGAACCTGAAAAAAGCCTGAGAAACACGGGGCGGTCCGGTAGTCCGGAGCGCCCCGTGTGCGTTATCCTAGTCCGGGCATTCCCAACATACCGCCGCGCGGCGGAGTCTTATTTCAATCCCAGGAGTATTCCATCATGCGTTACGGATTTTTCGCCGCCGGTGTACTGGCGGTCAGTATATTTGTAATGACCTCGGCGCAGGCGGCGGGTGCCCCGCGTATCGGCGTCGTCAACTTGCAGGACGTGATCGCTAAATCCCAGGCCGGTCAGCAGGCCAACCAGAAGCTGCAAGATGTCGTAAAGACACTGCGAAGCCAGGCAAATGATCGCAAACAGAAACTAGACGTGCTCCAGCAGCAACTGGACAAGGCTGACAAAAAAGCCGCGAACTATCCACAGCTGCAGAAGAGTTATAACGATGCCAATAACGACTTGCAGCAATTCGTGCTCATGGGCCGTCAGGATCTGGACCAGCGCCGTCAGGAACTGCTGCAACCCATCGACCAGGAATTGGGCAGGGCGCTCGACCAATACGCCAAAACGCACCATTACGACATCCTCCTCAGCAAGGATGCGGCGGGTGCCGTATATGCGTCTGACAAGTACGATGTCACGCAGGGCGTGATTACGACCATGGACAAGGACTGGGCGCAGATGCAGAAGAGCCAGAGCACTAAAGCGCCCAGCGGCAAGAGCGGAGGATAATAACTTCCCCACTCCAAATCTCTGCCCTGGGTAAAGGGGGCAGAAGACGAGGAAGGTCGTCGACACTCGCCATATGATTGACCTGCGCAGCGACACGGTTACGAGGCCCACGCGCGAGATGCGCGCTGCCATGGCGGCCGCGGATGTGGGCGACGACGTATTCGGTGATGATCCCACCGTCAATCGTCTGCAAGAACGACTGGCGGAAATAACCGGCCACGAGGCCGGTTTGCTCTTTCCCAGCGGCACGCAATCGAATCTTGCGGCGCTTATGGCCCATTGTGAGCGCGGCGAGGAATTCATCATCGGTTCACTGGGGCACAGCTTCAAATATGAAGCCGGCGGCGCGGCGGTGCTGGGCAGTCTCTGGCCCTGTCCGGTTGAATATGAACCGGATGGCACATTGGATCTGAAGAAAATCGCCGCCGCGATCAAACCCGACGATGCGCATTTCGCTCATACGCGCTTGCTGGTATTGGAGAACACCCAGAATGGCCGCGTTCTGCCGCTGGCTTATTTGAAAGAAGCCGCCGATTTTGCCCGCAAACACCGATTGAGCATTCATCTTGACGGTGCGCGGGTATTCAATGCCGTGGTAAAACTCGGTGTGCCGGCGAAGGACATCACCCGGCACTTCAACAGCGTATCCATTTGCCTGTCGAAAGGGCTCGGCTGTCCGGTGGGCACGGTGCTGGTGGGCTCGAAAGAATTGATTGCCAAGGCGCATCGCGCGAGGAAAATACTCGGCGGCGGCATGCGCCAGGCCGGCATCCTCGCCGCCGCGGGTTTGTACGCGCTGGAGCACAATATTGAACGGCTGGCGGAAGACCATGCCAATGCTGGGAAACTCGCTCAAGGCCTGGCGCATATAAAGCAAATCAGAATTGATTCCACCGCCGTGCAAACCAACATGGTTTTCGTCGGCATATCACCCGAACAGGTTAACTCGTTGACTGCCCATCTGAAGCAGGCCGGAATGCTCATTCTGCCGAACGCGAACTTGCGCCTCGTTACGCATCTGGATGTCCAGGCAAGCGATATCTCAAAAATCCTTGCCGCGTTCAACGCGTATTTCTCCCAATCTGCACGCACGGCATGACCTCCTCGTTTTCTGTCGGCACACGGATATTGCAAGCGGCGCGCATCTTCTGCATCGGCCGCAATTATGCGGAACATGCGCAAGAGATGGGCGCACCGAAACCGGCGCAGCCAGTGGTGTTCATGGAGCCGGTCACGAGCCTGGTGGCGGAAGGCGTGCCGCTGGTGTTGCCCGGGGATCAGGGCAGCGTGCATCACGAGGTGGAGCTGGTTGTCGCTATTGGCCGCGAGGGGAAGGAGATTCAAACCGGCGCGGCGCTTGACCATGTGGCAGGCGCGACGCTGGGAATTGATCTCACCTTGCGCGATTTGCAGAACCGTCTGAAACAATCCGGCCAGCCCTGGGAGCTTTCAAAATCCTTTGACGGAAGTGCGCCCATCGGAAAATTCATAGCGTGGGGACCGAACAACCACATCCACAATATCCAGATGCGCTGCACAGTAAACGGCACGCTGCGCCAGCAGGGCAATACCCGCGACATGCTGTTCCCAGTGGCAGAGATCATCGTCTTTCTGAGCCGTCATTGGCGGTTGCTGCCGGGCGATTTGATCTTTACCGGCACGCCTGCAGGCGTCAGGCCGCTGGTGGCGGGAGATCGTATTGAAATTTCCAGTCCGCAAATCGGCAGTTTTTTCTGGAACGCGGTCTGAAAACTCAGCTGATATTGGTTTCCAGGCTCTCCGTCCGTGCCGGCGCGACGGGTTTCTGGCGCCGTTTCTGCCATACAAAGATCGGGATTCCCACGAGCAGCAGGAGCGTGCCCCAATACAGGGAATCCTTGCCGGTTCCAGCCGCGGCCCAAAGTGCGAAGGCGAACGCCAGACAGGCGAGCACCAGGTTACGCACAGGTGATTTGGCGGCATGCTTCTGGCCGCGGCTCAATACGATCTCGGCCATGGCGCAAAGCATGTAAGGCACCAGCACGAAGAAGGTGGTGAGCAGAATGATGGTGTTGAACATTCCCACGAGACCGTGGCTGTAATTCATGAGAATGAGGATGGTCGCCAGCACGCTGGAAATCAGCATTCCGACCGCAGGCGAACCGCGGTGTGTTCCGCGCGCGAACAGTTTCGGGAACAAGCCGTCATCGGCCACTGCCTTCGGAAACTGGCCCTGCATCAGCAGCCAGCCGTTGAGCGTGCCGAAGCAGGAGATCATGGCGCAGGCGGCCATGAGATAACCGGCCCAGCTGCCCCAGAGCTGTTTGGCGGCATCCGCAAACGGCGCATTCGATGCCGCGAGCGCATGCGAAGGAATCACGCCCATGATCACCGTGGTGCAGACGATGTAAAACGCCGCCGCGATGATGGTGCCGAGAAAGGTGGCGCGCGGGATGGTTTTCTCCGGATCCTTCACGTGATCGGCGGGCACCGTGGCGCATTCAAGCCCCAGGAATGCCCACATGGTGAATGCGGCGGCGGTGTCGATGGCCGAGAACGGCGATTGGGCCACGTGGGCTGAATTAAATATCTGCGGGTCGAAATGGAAAATGCCGAATATTGCCAGCGCCAGCAGCGGGCTGAGCTTGAGGATGACGGTGATAAGCTGCACGTTACCCGCCGCGCGCACGCCCCAAATGTTGAGCCCCGTGAGCACCCATACGGCGGCAATCGCGGCCAGGGCGCCGAACAGCGGCGTCGCCGCCAGCACCGGAAAGAAATCCGACAAATAGCTCGCGAAAGCCACGGCGACGGCGGCGTTGGTGCCGAGGATACTGAGCCAGTAGATCCATGCGATGAGAAAACCGGCGAAATCCCCGAACGCTTGCCGCGGGTAGGCGTAAGGACCGCCGGCCTTGGGCAGGCGCCGCGATAGGCTGCTGAATACCCAGGCCAGCAACAGCGCGCCGACGGTGCTGAACCCCCAGCCCCAGAGGCTGTAGGCACCATATATGGCCAATGAGGCGGGGAGCAGGAATACCCCGGAGCCCACCATATTGCCGAGTACAATCGAGGTGGTGGTGGCGAGACCGAGGCTGCGCTGGATTGGCATGGGCGTGCGTCCGGGGGTTGCAACTGGCGAAGATTGTAGCGGAATGTACCTGACTGTTATGGGTGTGATGCAAGATAATTGGCGGCAAAACAGGATGATGCGACTGTTTTTTTCCGGTTTTTGGGGCGCCGCGCTGTTGCTCATGGTGCTACCGGCTCATGCAGCTCTCGGACTTAATCGCGTTATCCCGCTGCCCGGGGTACACGGCCAATTCGGCCGCATGGCGCTGGATTCGAAGCATCAACGCCTGTTCGTGAATGTCACCGGCAGCGACATGCTGTTGGTGGTGGATCTTACGACGGATGCTGTGCGCGGCAGGATTACGGGTCTCGACCAACCTCTGGGGGTGACGTATCTCGCGCAAAGCGATCGTCTCGTTGTGGGCAACCGCGGCAACGGCGATCTCGACTTTTATGACGCCGATGCCCTGACATCCAGGAATGCCATCACTTTCGGCGGCGATGCCGACGGCCTGTGTTATGACACTGCCACCGGTCGTCTCTACTTCGGCTATGGCGATGGGCATCATAAAAGCGGTATCGCCATCATGGATAGCGACGGCAAACCGCTGGCACAGTTGCCACTGGACAGCCATCCGGCCGGCTTCGCGGTAGATGCAAGCGCCAAGCGCTTGTATGTGAATCTGCCCGCCAGCCGCGAGATCGCCGTGTTCGATCTGACGAGCGACAAGCGCATTGCCACCTGGCGGCTGGGCATCGAAAGCGGTGCCAATTTCCCCATGGTATTGGACGCGGCTCACGACCGCCTGTTTGTCGCCACGCGTGCGCCGGATCGCCTGCTGGTAATCGAAATGCGCAGCGGGCGGGTATTGCAGACGCTGGCAGCGCCGGGTGATGTGGACGATCTGTTTTACAACGCCGCCATCGGCGAGCTGTATGCAACCGGCGGCGTGGGCAAGCTTGCGGTGTACGCCGGCGCCGAAACGGGACGGCTGTCGGTCAGTGAAGATATCCGTACCTTGCGCGGCGCGCGCGCTTCGTTACTAGACGCGGCGGCCGGCCGCTATTATCTGGCGGTACCGGCCGGCCAAGACGGTATGGCAGAGATCCGCGTGTATGTGGTGACTGCACCGGGAAAAGGGAACACACCGTGAACGATGCCAAGCTGTCCTTGACGCTGGCCGAAGTGGTGCGCGTCGCCTGTCTTGAGGCCGCCCGCGAAGGCTATGAATCGGCCGCCCTGAGCGGCCTGTGCCACGAAGGCGCGATGGAAGCCTCGCTGGATGCCATCCGCGCGCTGGACCTCAAGACTATCCTGGCCGCGCACGTTGCGACGCCGCAAAAAAAGCCCTGAGCTGTGGCAGCGGGCGCTAACTTTTACACTGTAGCCGTTACAATCTTGGCCTATCTGAAATTACAACCGTCGTCCACGAGGAGCCGCCAAGCGTGATGAACACCAAGCCCATCGCCGATTTCATCAAACATCACTACCGCCATTTCAACGCCGCGGCACTGATTGATGCCGCCGAGGCTTACAAAGTCCTGCTCGGGAGCGGTGGCAAGATGATGTTGACGCTGGCGGGGGCCATGAGCACCGCCGAACTGGGGCTGTCGCTTGCCGAAATGATCCGCCGCGACAAGGTGCATATCATCACCTGCACCGGTGCGAACCTGGAAGAAGACATTTTCAATCTCGTGGCACACGATCATTACGTGCGCGTACCGAAATACCGGGAACTGTCACCGCAGGAAGAGGAAAAACTCCTGTCCCGGCACCTGAATCGCGTCACCGATACCTGCATTCCGGAAGGCGAGGCCATCCGCCGCATCGAGAAGGCGGTGCTGGCGGAATGGCAGATGGCGGATAAAAAAAACGAGCGTTTCTTTCCGCACGAATTCATGTACAAGATTATCCGCAGCGGCGCGCTCAGACAATATCACCAGATTGATCCGCAGGATTCCTGGATGACCGCAGCGGCGGAAAAGAATTTGCCCATCATTGTGCCCGGCTGGGAGGATTCCACCCTCGGTAACATCTTTGCGGCGCATTGCATGAAGGGCGACATCAAGAATGTGCATACGGTGCGCACCGGCATCGAGTACATGATGATGCTGGCGGATTGGTACCAGAAAACCGCGCGCCCGACGCCGGTGGGTTTCTTCCAGATCGGCGGCGGCATCGCCGGCGATTTTCCCATCTGCGTGGTGCCTATGCTGGAGCAGGACATGGAGATCCACGACATTCCACTGTGGGCGTATTTCTGCCAGATCAGCGACTCCACCACCAGCTACGGTTCCTATTCCGGCGCGGTACCAAACGAAAAGATCACCTGGGGCAAGCTCGGCAAAGACACGCCGAAGTTCATCATCGAATCCGACGCCACCATCGTGGCGCCGCTGATGTTTGCTTATCTATTGGATGAATGAGGGTCAGGCCGTGAAACCCCATGCGGTATTGCTGATTCTGTCCTTGCTGCCGCTGGCGGCATTGGCCGATGCGCTGCCTTCGATGCCCTACGTGCAGGTATCCGGTCACGGGACGCTGACAGTAGTGCCGGACATGGCGCGCGTGGCCGTGACGGTGGGAAAAACCGGCAAGGACCTTGTCTCCGCACGTGCCGAGGTGGAACGCCGTGCTGCCCAGGTAATCGAGGCTGCGAAGAGGCTCGGCATACCCGAACGCGATATCAACGCCGCCAGCATTTCCGTCTGGCCGGAATACCAATGGCAGAACAACACCCAGATGTACATGGGCCAGCACGTCAACCGGCACATTGAGATAACATTGCGCGACATGGGCCGTTACGCCGATCTGATGAGCGCACTGGTAAAGGCGGGCGTGACCAACATCGGCAGCACTACTCTTGACCGCAGCGACATGCCGCAATTGCGTCGGCAAGCGCTCGCCAAGGCGGTGGAGGATGCCCATACGCACGCTGCGGCCCTGGCGGCCGCGGCTGAGGTAAGTCTCGGCGCCGTGTACAGCATCACCGAAAACACCGGTTTCGCCCGCCCACAGCCGGTGATGATGGCGGCAAAACTGGCACCCGCAAGCGCAGCCGAATACGAACCGGGCACCATCGAGGTGACCGCCGATGTCAGCATCGTGTACCTGCTGAGGGAAGCGCACTGATACCGGCTGGGGTACAATTGAATCATTAACCGAAACCGATCGTGGGAGGTGCATTGTGAACAGCAATATTATGAAGTCATTGACAGTCGTCGCGACCCTGGTGCTACTGCTTGCGGGTTGTGCAAGCATGGATGGCAGCAGCTCCGGCGGCGTCGAAGTGCTGTCTTCGGGCAATTACAGCAACATGAAGGACCAGCAATACAAGGATATTCATAACCAGGCTGATTTCGACGCGCTCTGGCAGCAGGCGTTTGCCAATCAATCCGGAGCGCCGTCCAAGCCGAGTGTGGATTTTTCCAAGGACATGATACTGGCCGCGTTCCTGGGCGATCAGAAACACGGCGGCTATATAATTCGATTCACGGATTACGATGCGTCTGGCGCCACCGTGAACGTGACGATTGAAGTCACTGTTCCCGGAACGAATTGCCGTTATCCCGGGCGTGCCGCGGATCCGTTTCTGTTCGCCTTGGCACCGGCGACCACCAAGCAGGTAAACTTCAACGTCTCGCAGCGCAACGCGCCGGCCTGCGGCTGACAGACAGTTTGAAACCATAAATCGGCCGGGTCGGATCTTCGCGGATCTGCCCCGGTTGTTTTTGGGGTTGGCACTGATGTCCGAAAATGGCTAGCCTGAAGCGATGGCGGGGATATAGTACCCGCCATGAATCCCGTCCCAGCACAGCTTGACCCGCGCATTTGCGACCGCGCCCGTTTGGCGCGGGACCCGCACTTTGACGGGCGGTTTTTCATCGGCGTCACTTCCACCGGCATCTACTGCCGGCCCATTTGTCCCACGCCACACGCCAAACGTCTCAACGTGCGCTATTTCCCATCCGCGGCGGCGGCGGCGGAAGCCGGTTTTCGTCCTTGCCTGCGCTGCCGCCCCGAGACCGCGCCCGGTACCCCGGCCTGGAACGGCACGTCGGCAACTGTGAGCCGGGGTTTAAGGCTCATTTCCGAAGGCGCCCTGGATAAAGACAGTGTGGACGCCTTGTCCGCACGCTTGGGCGTCAGTGCCAGGCATCTGCACCGGCTGTTCCTTCAGCACCTGGGCGCACCACCCATCGCCGTGGCCCAGACACGGCGGTTGCACTTCGCCAAACAGTTGATAAGCGATACCGGTTTACCCATGACGCAGGTGGCACTGGCGTCGGGTTTCAAAAGCATCCGTCGTTTCAATGACATCTTCCACAAATTGTACGGACGCGCACCATCGGAATTGCGGCGGCTCAACCATACTGCCAGGCCCGGCGCCGAAGAAGGGCAGTACGTTTTCCGTCTGGCTTACCGCCCGCCTTATGATTGGACATCACTCCTGGCCTTTCTCGCGCCGCGCGCTACGCCGGGCATAGAAGAAGTGGCGCAGGGCGCGTACCGTCGCAGCATCGTATTCAAGAAACAGCACGGCATTCTGGAGGTGCGGCTATTGAAGCGCACCCATGCACTGGAAGCGCACATACGCTTTCCAGAACCCGCCTGTCTGCTGCAAATCGTGACACGGGTTCGCGTCCTCTTTGACCTGACGGCCGACCCCGCCGTGATTGCCCGGCATTTCCGACGTGATTTGTTGTTGGGACCCATGGTGAAGCGTTATCCCGGCCTGCGCGTGCCTGGCGCTTGGAACGGCTTTGAGTTGGCGGTGCGCGCCGTTCTCGGCCAGCAGGTGACGGTACGCGGCGCCACGACCCTGGCTGGCCGCTTGGTGCAAGCATACGGCGAGCCCCTGGCGCTTACGGATACCGGCGGTCTCACGCATGTGTTTCCACAAGCCCATGTTCTGGCTGATGCAGATCTCACCGGTATGCCGCGATCGCGGGCCGATTCGATCCGATCACTGGCGCAAGCTGTGGCGGCAAGCGAGTTGAGCTTTGACGCCAGCGTCCCCGATGAAGGTTTCCTGAAGCGTCTCACCAATATCAAAGGTATCGGTGACTGGACCGCACAATACGTGGCGATGCGTGCGTTCACTGAACCGGATGCGTTTCCTGCCAGTGATCTGGTGTTGCTGCGTGCAGCGAATACGGGCAACGCGCTGACGCCCGCACGATTGCTCAAACTGGCCGAAGTCTGGCGGCCTTGGCGTGCTTATGCGGCCATGTATCTATGGCGCGCGGCGTCGGATCAAACAGCGAAACGTCAGAAACCAATACAAGCGAAGAGGTGACGACATGAATTACTATTATATGCAAAGCCCCGTGGGCAAATTATTGCTGGCAGGCGAAGAGGAGCGCCTGTATCAGGTACATTTCCAGGACGGCACACATCCTGCGCAACCCGAAGCGGGCTGGGAACAGAGTGAACGGTCTTTTCGAGAGGTTGTACGTCAATTGAAGGCGTATTTCGCCGGCAAACTCACACGGTTCGATCTGTCGCTCAAACCCGAGGGCACAGAGTTCCAGATCAAGGTCTGGCGCGCGCTGCGCACCATCCCCTACGGCAAAACCTGGTCTTACGGCGAACTGGCGCGCCGCATCGGCAAGCCCGCCGCCTCGCGCGCGGTGGGTGCGGCGAACGGGCAGAACCCCCTTCCCATCATCGTACCCTGTCATCGTGTCATTGGCGCAGATGGATCGCTCACCGGTTTCGGCGGCGGTCTCAGGATCAAGCAGGCACTACTGGAACTGGAGAGCGGGGAACGTTCACTTTTTTAAGTTTGCACGCATCAGCCCGGAGATCTCGCGCTTCAAGGGATCATCGAAACCGGCCAGGGCCCGCACCACACCTTCCTGATCGGCGCGGGAGCGGTTCTGGTTGAGTTTGAACTTGCCTTCCAGGTGTTCAATTTCGATTTCAAACGCCACGATATAATCCAGTTGCTCATCCACATATTTATCTGCCTGGGCGGTGCTCCAAGGCGGATTGATGTAGGCTTCATGTGTCGTGACCAGCCGCTCCAGCATGGCTCGCACCCGCACTTTATCCTTGACGATTACCGGCCGGCCGTGTGCGTGTGCCACAGCATAATTCCAGGTAGGCACCGTCACCGGACTCTCGTACCAGGATGGCGAGATGTAGGCGTGAGCGCCAGTGAATACCACCAATGCCTGGCGTTCGCTGTCGAACAGTTTCCAATGGGGGTTGGCGCGCGCCATGTGTGCCAGCAGCGTGCCGTGTGTTCCACGTTGCGTATCTACCATGAAAGGCAGATGGGTGGCAGCGATTCCACCTTCGTGCGTCGTCAACAGTAACGCGAACGGATAACGCCGCATGAGTTCGTGCAGGCGAAGAATATTATCTTCTTTAAACGAGGCGGGCGTGTACATCAACGTGCTGCCTTTTAATGGCACGCAAGGCCGGATGGCGGCGCAATGCAGGAATCACTTCTTTTTCCAGCCAGGGATTGTATTTGAACCAGCCGGTGTTGCGCGGGGAGGCGTGGGGCAACGGCAGAAATTCCGGCCAGTATTCGCGCCAGGCACGTACGGTCGCCGTGAGCGTCTTTTTGCGGCGCTTGCCCAGATAATAGGCATGGGCGTACTGGCCGACGAGAATCCTGAGCTCGATATTCGGTAAGGCTGCCAGCAGGCGCTGCATCCATAACACCGCACATTCACGCCGCGGCGGCAGGTCGCCGGATGGGCCCTTGCCGGGATAGCAAAAGCCCATGGGAATGATGGCGAAGCGGCGCGGGTCGTAGAACATGTCACGATCCACGTCCAGCCACGTCCGCAGCCGGTCGCCGCTGGCATCGTTCCAGGGAATGCCGGTCTTGTGTACTTTCCTGCCCGGCGCCTGGCCCACGATCAGCACACGCGCGTCCTGGTGAGCGTTCAATATCGGCCGCGGTTCGGGAATTTTGCCCCCACAGGTGCGGCAGGCACGCACTTCTTTGAGTAATAGGGCAAGATTTTCAGGCATAGTCCTATGCCCAGTTTACCCTGTACGACAAGAAGAAGGACAATAAACCCATGCGCGGCGTATTTCTGGATCTGGATACCGTCAGTCACCAGGGCGATGTGGACCTCACGCCGCTCAGGCAGGTGCTGACGGATTTACATACCTTCGGTGCCACGCCGGCGGAACAGGTGCCGCAGCGCGTGGATGGCATGGAAGTAGTACTCACCAACAAGGTAAAGCTCGGCGCCGCGCTGTTGTCTCGCTTCACACGCGTACGCCTCATCTGCCTCGCCGCCACCGGCACCAATAACGTGGACCTGGATACCGCCCGCGGCCGCGGCATCGCGGTGTGCAACGTACCGGCATATTCAACGATGTCCGTGGCGCAGATGGTGTTTGCGCTTGTTCTGAATCTCACTCAGCATCTCAAGGAATACGAAGCGCTGTTGCAGCAAGGCATCTGGCGCCGCGCGCCGCAGTTTACCCTGCTGGACTACCCCATCCGCGAGCTGGCGGGCAAGACGCTCGGTGTCCTGGGTTATGGCGACATCGGCAAAGCGGTCGCGAAAGTCGCCGAAGCGCTGGGTATGCAAGTGCTCATCGGCGCGCGCAACCCGGACGATCAACGCCCCGGCCGCATTCCCCTTGCGGAGCTGCTCCCACAGGTGGACGTGCTCACCATCCACGTGCCGCTGTTGCCAGAAACCCGGGATCTCATCAGCGCCAGGGAACTCGCGCTCATGAAACACGATGCGCTGCTCATCAACTGTGCCCGTGGCGGTATTGTGGACGAACAGGCTCTGGCGGACGCGTTGCGCGCCCACAAACTCGGCGGCGCCGGTATGGATGTGCTCTCGGAAGAACCGCCGGTACACGGCAATCCGCTGCTCACGCCCGGCATTCCCAATCTCATCGTCACACCGCATATCGCCTGGGCCACTCGCGAGGCACGCCAGCGCGTAATTAACGAGATGGCGTTGAATATCCAGGCGTTCAAGCAAGGCGAAAAGCGCAACCAGGTGGCTTGACAAGCGCGTGATGTGATCATTGAGGTGCCTGCCGTGTCGCGCGCAGGCCTGGGCATTGCATGCCGAACCGGATTGTGCAGATACTGCTAGCGGTTTGAGAATTGATCTCCACGTTTTGAGATACGAGTTTCATTAATTACAAACATATTGGGAGCATCAAATGAGTACCGAAATGCAGATGCTGCTGTTCAGTATCGTATTGGGACTAGTTCAAATGTTATTGGCTGCATCCTTCAACACCCAGAAATACGGGATGAGCTGGGCGTTTGGTAACCGCGACAAGCTCATGCCCATGCTGGAAGGTGTTGGTGGCCGCACTGTTCGTGCCTTTCATAATTTCCGCGAGACCTTTCCGCTGTTCGCAGCCCTGGTGCTGCTGGCTGCCGCCATGGGCCATCATGACAGCTTGACCCTATGGGGCGTACAGCTCTATTTCTGGGGAAGATTGGTTTACTTGCTCGTTTATATGGCCGGCATCATTTACCTGCGCACGCTGGTGTGGCTCGTGAGCTTGGTGGGATTAATATTGCTGTTGATCGCGCTATTCTAGGACTTGCTGACCTGCTGGGTAGATAGCTGCCCAGCAGGATTATATTTGTGTGTGCCGCAAAAGATATTCTGTCAATATTGAAATTTAGTGATGCCAACGTCTGCTAACGGCCAAAACCAGCCGCTCGGTAAGCTCAACGAAGCGCTATAAAGCAGTCATTCGACACATTGGCTGACACAATTTTGAAAATGCATGGTTGCTGTAAGTGTATTCTCGTCGGCTATTCTACCGTCTAAACTCGGTTTCGAATTCAACTGTTCATGTTTATTGACCCTGTGATGCTCAGATGGCGCTGGTTCAGGAACGTTTATAATGAACTATCTGTTTTTGGATCCATATTGTTAATATGAATCGTGGACACACACGGACAATTATATGCTTAGCCACTATGCATTTACAGTTGCTTTAGTCGCTGCAATCGCAATTGCGACGAATGCAGACGCAGTAAAACAGCAGGTCCCTGCGAATACGCCATTTGAAGCAATTTCTAGCTTAGCTGCGAAGGGTGATGTAGATGCCAAGGCATGTCTGGCATCTATGTATTATTACGGTTGGGGTGTGCAGCGGGATTACACTAAAGCATACACTTTGACCAAGAAAACTGCTGACAGCGGTAACCCTGACGGCCAGTTAGCGATCGGAGAGATGTATTTGAACGGAACCGGAGTACCGTATAACCAGGAGAAAGCACTCGCAATATTTCAAGGCCTGCTCCACAAGGGCTATACCAGAGCAGCTGAACCGATTGGACGAATGTATTTTTACGGACAAGGCGTGTCTCGAAATTATAACATAGCATTTGCTTGGTTTAAAAAAGCGGCAGCGAGTGGATTTCCTTTTGCGGAGGTTGAGCTCGCTACAATGTATAAAAAGGGTCTGGGCGTTAGACCGAATGCGGTTAAAGCCCAGAAATTGCTGCAAAGGGCGGTCACAGCCAAATTTACCTGTCCACCAAATTTTACCAATATATCCTCATTCATCGTCAATGCAAACTTAGAATTGCCGAAGAAAGGGCAGCTTATCGGCAAGCCAACGGGTATGCCCATGGTATTCCGCTCGGGAATTGTTAATGGCAAGGCAGACAACCCGGTGATTGTTCAAACCAGCGGTTATCCTGCGTTGGATGCCGCATACATACAGGCTTTCAAACGATCCACATTCCCCGCATGGCCAGATGTCATACCATTGCCTGAGAGATACGTCAGACTATTCATATTCAGGAGCCCACTGGATTCGAACATAACACTTGATAAAGTTTTTTCAGAAGAGATAGTAGCTTCCATATGGAGTGCTGTAGTACTACCCAGGCATACGTTGCTATATGGTTCGATCGGCTCAGATGTCGTCACGGTCTCATTTGATTATATGAATGGCACTGTGATACACGTCAAAGTTAAATATTCAAGCAATGATAAATATGAAGATGCAGCCGTTGTCGCGGGCGTGAAAAGCGCTAAATATCCAAAGACACCATCCGCTTATACCGGAAAGGTGTTACATCTCTCGGTGACCTATAGTTTCGCAAGTTATTTGCCGGGCCAGAATCGAGTTCTTCGGTAATAAATTCACCGATCAATGCTAGATTTAGATAGTTATTTCTGATCGGCCCTTCTGGTTGATTCGAAGATATCTCGATGATCATGGATATTTGACGTGATTGACTGTGACAAGCAATGGACGCAATACTAGGGCGCTCCATAGCGGACAGTCACGACTGTCGTCTAGCGGTCGAAAGCAGTCTTTCAGCTGTAGTGCGCAGTTACGTTACTCATCCAATCCTAAGTCTCACGCAACGTCTCGACTGGCGGCGTATTCAAGATGCGCCGGTTCGCCAAGAGTCCGCTCAAGCCGACGATAAAGGTTCCGGCAATGACGCCGATGGCCCACACGCGCCAATCAGGATGGTAGGGAAGCGAAAATACGCGGCTCGCGAGCAGCCACGCGACAATAGTCGCCGCCAGCGCTCCCAACAGTCCCGCGGCAAATCCGAGTGCTGCGTATTCGACGGCGGTGGCGGAACGCACCAGCCGGCGCGAGGCGCCGAGCGCGCGCAGCACTGCGGCCTCGAAACGGCGTTCATCGCGGGTGGCTTGGGCAGCGGCTAGCAGCACCACGACGCCCGCGCCAAGCGTAAACAGGAACACGTATTCCACCGCCAGTGTGGCCTGATCCATGAGATTGCGTATCTGCCCGAGGATGGCGTCCACGTCGAAGAGGGTGAGGTTGGGCAATTGCCGCACCAGGTCGGCGAGGATCACAGCTTTCTGCGACGGCAGATAGAAGCTGGTGATCCAGGTGGCGGGATAGCCGGCGAGCGTGCCGGGCGTGAGTTCCACGAAGAAGTTGGGCTGGAAGGAATCCCAGCGCACTTTACGCAGGCTCGCGATGGTCACGGCGGTCGGCGTGCCGGCGATGTTGAAGGTAAGCGTGTCGCCGACTTTCAGATGCAACTGCTTGGCGAAATCCTCTTCGATGGAAGCGAGGGATTGCCGCGCCTCTTCGGCGTTCCACCAGTGACCTGCCGTGATGGTGTTGGCGGGCGGCAGTGATTCCGACCAGCTCAGGTTGGCTTCGCGGTCCAGCATGTGTTGCGCGCCCGGTTTGGCGAAATGGATTTTGGTGACAGGTACGTCGTTGATGGCGGTAAGTCGGGCGCGAACGATGGGATAAAGCGCTGGCGCCGGGATGTCATGAGAGGCGAAGAAATTCTCGACTGTGGCGCGCTGGTCCGGCTGGATGTTGATGATGAACTGATTGGGAGCATTGGACGGCAAGCTGGTGCGCCAGCTTGACAGCAGATCGCCGCGCACCAGTCCCAGCAGCAGCAGCGCCATGAGGCCGACGCCGAAGGCCACCATCAGTATGATGGCATTTCGTCGGTGACGGTTAAGGTTCGCGAGGCCATAACGCCAGCCAGCGCCGGCATTGTGACGCACAGGTCGCAGCAACGTCAGCAGCGACACGGCGCCGAGTGTGAGTATCGCCACGCTGATGGCGAGACCCAGCAGCAGATAGAGCGCCAGCCTGAGTTCGCCCACCTGCCACCAGGTGAGCAACAGAGTGGCGAGAATCGCCATGCCGTACATCACATAGCTGCGTACCGGTGGGGGCAAAAGATTACGGCGCAAGACACGCGCGGGCGGTGTGTCGCTGAGGCGCATGAGTGGCGGCCAGGCGAAGCCGATCAGCAGCACCAGACCGATTCCGAACGCTGATAACGCCGGGATGAATGAAGGTGCCGGCAAATCAGGCGGCAGCAGATTCTTGAGCGCCGCCACCAGGCCGAACTGAGCCAGGAACCCGATGCCCACGCCGATGGTACCGGCGGCGACGCCGAGCCACAGGAGCTCCAACAGCAGGATGGTTTGCACGCGCCGGCGCGTGAGACCCAGGCACTTGAGTACCGCAACGGTGTCGGTGTAGCGGGTGGCGTAGCGGCGTGCCGCCAGGATCACGGCGACGGCGGAGATGAGCACACTCACCAGCGCCGCCAACGCCAGAAAGCGTTGTGCGCGAGTGATCGCATCGGCCAGCTCGCGCTGGCTGTCGCCGGCATCGCGTACTTCCACACCCGCAGGCAGATGATTCCGGAAGGTCTTTTCGAGACCGGCGATGACAGCCGGCGTGCCGGCCATGAGCAGTTTGTAACTGACCCGCGAGTTGGAGTTCACCAGACCCGTGGCGGGAATGTCGGCGTCATTCAGCAATACTTTCGGCGCCAGGGAGATAAATCCGAAGCCACCGTCTGGCAGATAGGCGATGACGGAAGTGATACGCGCATCGAGTTTGCCGACCTGCACCGTGTCGCCTGGCTTCAATCCGAGGGTCGTGAGTACGCGCGGTTCTACCCAGATCGTGCCGGCCGCGGGAATCTCGTGAGTCACGCGGCCGGGGCCGAAAGGCTGTTCACTCACGCGCACCTGGCCACGCAACGGATAGTTATCGCTGACGGCATGGATATCCGTGAGCACGGTGTTGTTGCCGTTGAACAGCACCGTGGGGAAATCCATTACCTGCGCGGCGCGTGCGCCGGCGGCACGGGCGGTTTGCGCGAAGCGGAGTGGCAGCGGTTCGCCGGAGGACAGCACCAGATCCGCCGCCAGGCTTTCACCCGCCTGTTCCTGCACCGCGGTGTGTACACGGTCGGTGAAAAAGCCTACGGCACTCACAGCGGCAAGCGCAAGTACCAGCGCCAGAGCCATGATGCCCAGTTCGCCGCTGCGCAGTCCGCGGCGGAATTGGTGCAGGGACAATCGCAGCAGCATCATGGCGCCACCAGCCGGCCGGCGTGCAGATTCAGAATGCGGTCACAGCGCGAAGCCAGTTCCGTATCGTGGGTGACCAGCACCAGCGTCGAACGGTGTCCGGTGTTCAGCTTGAACAGCAAATCAATGATGAGGTGGCCGGTGGCGGCATCCAGGTTGCCGGTGGGTTCGTCCGCGAACAATATTGCCGGTTCGCCGGCATAGGCGCGGGCGATGGCCACGCGCTGTTGTTCGCCTCCAGAGAGTTTCGGCGGATAATAATTGGCGCGTTCCGCGAGGCCGACGGCTGCAAGCACCGCGCGGGCTTTGATCGCGGTATTGCCGTCACCGGTGAGTTCCAGCGGCAGCATGACATTCTCCAGTGCAGTGAGGCCGGGCAGCAGATGAAACGACTGGAATACGAAACCAATATGGTGTGCACGGCGCGTGGCACGAGCGTCTTCATCCAGCGCACTCAAACTCTCGCCGTTCAGCCACACGCTGCCACGGCTGGGCACATCAAGGCCGGCCAATAAGCCCAGCAGGGTGGATTTACCGGAACCGGAGGGACCGACGATGGCCACCGATTCGCCGGATTGAATTGCGAGCGAGACATCCTCCAGGATGGTCAGCACGCCATCGGGGCTGGTAACCTGTTTACCCAGATGCTCGGCGCGAAGCAGAGAATCGCTTTTAACCATGTTGAAACATATCCTTTTTATCGGGCTATTGTGTTTTGCCTCCACAGTGTGGGCCGAACCGCCGCCTGTGATTCTGGTGATGGGAGACAGCCTGAGCGCTGCCTACGGTATCGAAACCTCCCAAGGCTGGGTAGCCCTGTTGGCCGAGCGCCTCAAGACACGCGGTTATGGTTACAGCGTAATTAATGCCAGCGTCAGCGGCGATACCTCGGCGCAGGGACTGACGCGCCTGCCCATGGAGCTGGCGCAACATAAGCCCGCCATCGTGATACTGGAATTGGGCGCCAACGACGGCCTGCGCGGCCTGCCGACGGGGGCTATGCAGCAGAATCTCGCGCAGATGATCACGCTCTCGAAACAAGGGGGCGCAAGTGTGCTGCTCCTTGGGATCCTGCTGCCACCGAACTATGGACCGGAATACACGCAAAAGTTCGCGGCGGTGTATCCACGGCTGGCGGAGAAATATCACCTGCCGTTGGTGCCGTTCCTGCTGGCAGGCGTGGCAGAGCGCCGCGACTGGTTGCAGGGAGACGGCATGCATCCCTTGGCGGTTGGTGAGCCGCGGGTACTGGAAAATGTCTGGAAGAAACTCGAACCGTTACTCCAGCGGAGATAGTTTGCTCAGAAGGTGTAATTGAAAAACAGGCCCAGGCTATTGCCGTTCACGTTTCCCTGGGAGCTGCGGTAAGTGATGTTGGTGTAACGCACGCCGAAGAGCCAGTAACGGTATTCCAGCAGCCAGCCGGCGGAATTGTCAAAATCCACGTTCGGCGCGTAACCGTCCATATCCAGCCTCGGGCTCATGTGATAGGTAACGCCAAAGCCGAAATAGTTTCTGCCGTAATTGTAGAGGCCAATGACATCGAGCGGATAGCGGGAAAAACTGATAGTGGCATTTCTGGCCGCCACGCCGGTGTAGGCAGCGCCCAGTGTGCTTTTGAGGCTCCAGTTGGAAGCGCTGAAATCAATGAGAAAACCCATATCGGCAAAAACAGCATTGCCAGCGTAAATGCTGCTGGTGTCGCCGTTGGTGAAGGTGACGGTCGCGAGTTTGTCACCCCCGCCGGTGAGTCCCGCATCCAGGGTGAAATGAACGCTGGAATAATTCGAGCCGTTCTGATCGGCGTGGGCAGGAACGCCTGTCATCAGGATTGACACACTCAAGACCGCGAGCAATATGTAGTTGCGCATGGAACCTTCCGTTTGTTTTTGACTCGATGCCGGCCAGTGATCCGGATTATATTCCAGCCGCGGATTCAAGCCGTCCGGCGGCCAGTGCTTCTGCCCAATCCAGGATCAGTTTTACCCGCGGCGTGATTAGATTCGGGGCCTGCTGGTAGCTGACCCAGCGGTATTCCATGTGCTCACGAATGCCGGTCTCGGGGTTGGCGGCGAGCATGACCTTTTCCTCACGGGTACGGGCCAGGTAATAACGGGCAACTTTGCCGCGGTTGTAAGGTTCGGTTTCCCGGTAGTCCTCGCCCCAGTCAAAATTCAGCACACGGATACCGGTTTCCTCCTGAACCTCACGGATCGCCGCCTGCAAGGGTGTCTCGCCCTGCTCCACGGCGCCCTTGGGGAAATCCCAATAGCTGTAGGCGCGCAACAGCAGAAAACGCCTGCCGTCCTGCGTATCGCGCAACACAGCCACGCCGGCGGACAGATGTGGGTGAGCGGTGGGCATATATAAGAGAATTATAAAGCCCATCCGTGGATTGGGGCAGGTACACGGTATAGCCGTACTCGATCAGGCCATCTGGGTGGCAAGAGTCTTGCGGTATAGCTGCAGGTCGCGAACCGATTCGAGTTTCTCGTGCAACAGGGCCGACAGACTCGCAAGAATGCGTTCGATGACGCGCTTCTGCCAGTCCAGATTGAAATCTATCTGGTTGTTCAGCCAGCGTTCCACCCAGCCCGGTTCCGGCAGACGACTTTGCACCGTATCTTTGGGAAAGAGCTTCTTGTTCACGTGCAAGTTAGTAGGATGAAGCGCATTGGACGTGCGGATGCTCGCCATGAGCACCCCCATTCTGGCGAAAGCCATGCGCGCTACGTTGCCCTGCTTTTGGATGGCGCGTTCCATGTATTTGCGATAGCAACCGCCGTGACGCGCCTCGTCCTGGGAAATAAGCGTATAGATGTGTTTGATGACCGGCTCCGTGTGCCATTCGGAAGCGCGCCGGTACCACTGGGTGAGCCGCATCTCGCCACAGAAGTGCATCATCAGGGTTTCCAGCGGCGGCGCCGGATCGAATTCAAAGCGCACTGCCTGCAACTCCTGTTCCGTAGGCGCGTAGTCGGGCCTGAAACGCCGCAGGTATTCCTGCAACACCAGCGAGTGTTTCTGCTCCTCGTAGAACCACACCGACATGAAGGCACAGAAATCCGCGTCGTCTCTGAAGTCGCGCAGAAACATGTCAGTGGCGGGCAGCGCAGACCACTCGGTGATGGCGTTCATCTTGATGGTATGGGCCTGCTCGTCGTTGAGCATTCCGGGCCGGTGATCGTCCCAGGGCACGTCGGTTTCCAGGCACCAACGGGCCTTTTCCAGGGTCTTGAAGATTTCCGGATAAAGCATTTTCGTGGCTTTCATCACTGTGTCCCTCGATGACACTACCTTCCATGGAATAAATACGCCGTGCGTGGGTATGTGGAGGCGCCAACGTGCATTTTAGTCTCTTGGCCTTACGGCCGCATAAAGGACGGTTTATAGGGGCTTAACTCCATGATTTACAAGCGCTTAGCGCCAACCTCCTAAGGCGGTATAGGGTCCCGGATGGGGCGCTAGGGCGGCGGGCGTCGAAAGGCGGCGGCGGAAGCAGCGGCTAAAATACGTCCCATGAAATCGCTGCTCGCCATCCGCCATGTGCCCTTCGAGGACCTTGGCTGCTTCGAGACACCGCTGGCCGAAGCGGGCTACGCCATCCGTTACGTAGATGCGCCTACGGCGGATTTCACGCGGCTCGGACAGGCGGACTGGGATCTTCTGGTAGTGCTGGGCGGACCCATCGGCGTTCATGAGCAGGAGGATTATCCGTTCCTCAGCGACGAGCTGCGTCTGCTGGAAACGCGTCTCAGGCGCAAGGCGCCGACTCTGGGGATTTGTCTGGGCAGTCAGCTTATGGCGCATGTACTGGGCGCGCGCGTCCACAAAAGTCGTGCCGTGGAGATTGGCTGGAAGTCCCTGACATTTACCGATGCGGGCCGCGATTCCTCACTGTGGCATTTCCAGAAACCGGTGTTTCATTGGCATGGTGAGAGTTTCGAACTGCCGGCCGGCGCCCGGCCCCTGGCTTTCACCGACCTCTGCCCGCATCAGGCGTTTTCCTTTGGCGGCGCGCTGCTGGCGCTGCAATTTCACCCGGAAGTGACGGCGCGCGGATTGGAACAATGGTATGTCGGACACACGAGCGAGTTGCGCGCACATGGCCTGTCGCTTGCCGGTCTGCGCCAGGACGCGACGCGTTTCGCTCCGGCAATGGGACGCCAAGCCGCCGCCTTCCTGCACGACTGGCTCGCTACGTTCTGATGACGATTTCCGGTTGGATTTCGATCTCGGTCTTCAGACTGCTGGCGATAAAACAGTGTTCGTGGGCGGTGTGTACGAACTGACGTACACGCGCTTTGTCCGCTTGCCCCTGAATAACGATGCGCGGTTTGAGAATTATCCTGGTAATGCGCACCGGCTTGTCATCCTCCGGCATGAAACCTTCGGCTTTATCCTGATATTCCACCACGTCAATCCGCGCCCGCGCGGCGATCGCGAGAAAGGACAGCATCTGGCAGGACGCCGCTGCCATCACCAGAAGTAGTTCCGGATTTAGCAGTTCCTGCTTGCCGCAGAACGCCGGATCGGATGACATGGCCAGGGAGTGTTTCGCCGGCGGCGCCGTGACCCGGTGGCTGCGATCATAAATTTCGTAGCCCGTGCCGGTACTGCCTTGCCAGTCGCAGACGGCGTGATAATGATGAACCGCATGTCTTTCAGTCATGACGAGGGCTCCTTTTGGCACCGGCGAACTTGCGCACGATCGGAAAATATAAAGCGTAAGGCAGGCAGCGGAATAACTTGAGTACCACTACAAAGCGCCTCGGAAAGGCGATCTCGAATTTCTGTTTAAGAATGCCACGATACAAAGTGTCCGCGACTGCGTCCACGCTCATGAGGAACGGCATGGGAGCACGATTCCCCTCGGTCATGGGCGTTGCCACGAAACCCGGATTGCACACCGAGATGCAAATACCTTCTCGTTCCAGATCGAAACGCAGAGATTCCGCCAGGCTGATGAGCGCTGCCTTGGTGGGACCGTAGGCGGCTGCGCGTGGCACGCCGCGATACCCGGCCAAGCTCGCCACGATCACGACATGACCGGCACGGCGCCGGCGGAACGTCGGGAGCACCGCATCAATGCGGTTTACCACGCCCAGATAATTCACTTGCATGTGCGTCGCGAATGTCTCAGCGCGCAGACTATCTGGCTTCACGAACTCGCCCAGACCTGCGCTGAACACCGCAAGCTGCAAATGGCCTAATTCCGATTCGATGCGTTTAGCGGTATTACGCATAGTATCCAGATCGGTGACATCAAGGGGATAGGCATGCGTTTTTCCCGCGGCCAGTTTCGCGGTTTCTTCCAGCGCTTCCAACCGCCGCCCGGACACGGCCACCGTCCAGCCCGCGCGCACCAACCGCAGGGCCAGTGCCCGGCCGATACCTGAGCCGCCGCCGGTAATCCAGGCCACTTTCTCTGCGGTTGTATCCATGACGACCCGCTCGTGAATGGGGCCGGAATTCTACCCTCAACCGGGTGCATTCGCGGCTTGCTGCTTTAAAGCGACTGCTATACCTTGATGCCTATTGAGCATGCATTCATAACGCCCGCGAGGATTCTCATGGAAAAAATCTGGCTCAAGGAATATCCCAAGGGCGTACCCGCCGAGATCAATCCGGACCAGTACGCTTCCCTGAAGGCCATGCTTGAGGGCAGTTGCAGCCAATACGCGGCGCTGCCGGCCTATTCCAATCTCGGTGTCACTTTGAGTTACGCGGATCTGGATCGGTTGAGCCGCCAGTTCGGCGCGTATTTACAGAAAACAGTGGGACTCAGGAAAGGCGATCGGGTTGCCATCATGATGCCCAACTTGTTGCAATATCCGGTGGCGCTGTTTGGCATTCTGCGCACCGGTATGGTGGCGGTGAACGTCAACCCATTGTATACAGCACGTGAATTGGAGCACCAACTCAAGGACTCCGGTGCTCACACCATCGTAATTCTGGAGAATTTTGCCAACACTCTACAGGAAGCGCTGCCTCTCACGGATGTGAAAACCGTCGTGGTCACCGCCATTGGCGACTTGGTACCGTTCCCTAAACGGGCGCTGGTGAATTTCGTGGTGCGGCATATAAAGAAAATGGTGCCGCGCTGGCAGATTGACGGCGCTGTGCCGTTCCGCACAGCCCTGGAACAGGGCGCACAACACACGCTGGATGACGTCCAGGTCGGCCACGAAGATATCGCTTTCCTGCAATATACCGGCGGCACCACCGGTGTCGCCAAGGGCGCGGTGCTGACCCATCGCAATATGGTGGCCAATGTCTTGCAGGCATCTGCATGGCTGCACTCACGGCTTGAGACCGGCCGTGAAGTTATCATTACAGCCTTGCCGCTGTATCACATCTTCTCGCTCACGGCCAATTGCCTGGTTTTCATGGATATCGGCGGTCATAACATCCTGATTACCAATCCACGTGACATGCCCGGGTTCGTCAAGGAACTCGGCAAGATTAAATTTACCGGCATCACCGGCGTGAACACGCTTTTCAACGGTTTGTTGCACACGCATGGTTTCGACCAACTGGATTTCTCCACCCTAAAAATATCGCTGGGTGGTGGCATGGCGGTGC
Organism: Gammaproteobacteria bacterium; assembly: GCA_049591455.1. Lineage (GTDB taxonomy): Bacteria > Pseudomonadota > Gammaproteobacteria > Natronospirales > REEB76 > REEB76. The sequence goes on along the minus strand of JBAWFA010000014.1, from coordinate 44,345 downwards.
AGCGCGCGGTAGCGGCGAAGTGGAAGCAGGTGACGAAAGTGCCGCTGATCGAAGCCTACGGTCTGACGGAGACTTCACCTGCCGCTTGCATCAACCCGTTGGATATGAAGGACTACAATGGCAGCATCGGCCTGCCTATTCCGTCTACCGATTTATCCATCCGCGACGATGACGGCAAGGAATTACCATTGGGTGAGGTGGGCGAACTGTGTTTCAAGGGTCCGCAAGTGATGCGCGGCTATTGGAACCGGCCCGACGAAACCGCTAAGGTGCTGTCCGCCGACGGCTGGCTGCGCACCGGCGACATGGGCCGCGTGGACGCGCGCGGTTACGTCTACATCGTGGATCGCAAGAAGGACATGATCCTCGTATCCGGCTTCAACGTCTATCCCAACGAAGTGGAAGACGTGATCGCCATGCACCCGGGTGTACGCGAGGTGGCTGCCGTCGGTGTGCCCGACGAACATTCCGGCGAAGTCGTGAAACTATTCGTGGTGAAAAAGGATCCCACGCTCACTGCCGAAGCCCTGAAGGACTGGGCCCACAAGGAACTCACCGGCTACAAGCGACCCAAGTACATTGAATTCCGCGACGAACTGCCCAAGTCTAATGTCGGCAAGATTTTGCGGCGTGAGCTGCGGGATGCGGAACTCAAGAAGCTGCAGCACTGAGTGAAATGGCCCTAACCTGAGGGGCCGTTCTGATTACTTGTGATACGCAGGGCTCAATTCATGTACTGCTGAAATCATAGCCGCGACGTGATCCGGTTTCACGTCTGGACTGATGCCGTGGCCAAGATTGAATACGTGGCCGCTGCCTTTTCCGAAACTGGCGAGAACTTTCCCCACTTCTTTTCTGATGCGTTCTGGCGGGGCATGAAGCGCGGCGGGATCGAGATTACCCTGGAGCGCGACTTTCGCGCCCACGCGGCGGCGGGCGTCGCCTAGATCCTGGATCCAGTCAATGCCGAGCGCGTCGGCGCCGCTTTCCGTCATGGCTTCGAGCCACGCACCGCCGTCCTTGGTAAACAGGATCAGCGGCACGTAACGACCCTCGTGTTTACGCGTCAGATTTTGCACGATGACGGTCATGTAGCGTAGCGAGAATTCGTTGTAAGCATCGCCGGTGAGCACACCGCCCCAGGTATCGAACAACATGACTGCCTGAACACCGGCGGCGATCTGTGCATTGAGATACACGGTGACGCTGCGAGCCAGCAGGTCCAGCAGTTTGTGCAAGGTCTCCGGTTCGGCATACAACATTCCTTTAATTCGTGAGAATTCCTTGCTGGGGCCACCTTCCACCATGTAGGTGGCCAGCGTCCACGGACTGCCGGCGAAACCGATGAGCGGCACGCGGCTGCCCAGATTGTGACGGGTAAGACGCACCGCATCCATGACATAGCGCAATTCAGATTCGGGATCGAGTACGCCCAGTTTATCCACCATTGCGCGGTCGCGCACCGGACGTTCAAACGTCGGCCCTTCGCCTTCCACGAAATGCAGGCCGAGGCCCATGGCGGCGGGAATGGTGAGAATGTCGGAAAACAAAATGGCCGCGTCCAGGGGAAAACGATTCAGCGGTTGCAGGGTGACTTCGCAGGCCAGTTCCGGCGTGCTCATAAGCGTGATGAAGCTGCCAGCGCGGGCACGGGTGGCGCGGTATTCGGGTAGGTAACGACCCGCCTGACGCATAATCCATACCGGCGTGCGCTCGATTTTCTCGCGCAGCAGCGCGCGCAGCAGCAGGTCGTTTTTGAGAGTGGATTGCGGCATTTTATTCTCAGCTCTGCCTCTCTTCCGGAGATGGGGGAAAGACGAATTGCAAACTAATCGTGAAAGATCGTGGCGATGCCGTGCTGGATTTCTTCGGCGGCGGCGCGCGGGTCCGGCGCTTTGCGGATAGGGCGGCCCACCACGATGTAATCGGCGCCGTTGCGGAAAGCTTGTTCCACGGTCACCGCGCGTTTTTGGTCGTCGTCCGGGCGGTTTTCCACGGGACGGATGCCGGGTATCACCACCAGCAGGCGATGATCAATGAAGGCGCGCAAGCGGGGCGCTTCCATGCCCGAGGACACCACGCCATCGCAGCCGGCTTCGAGTGCGCGGCGTGCACGTGACAACACCAGTTGCTCCACGTCGCAATGGAAACCCAGATCGTCCAAATCGCCGCGGTCCAGGCTGGTGAGCACCGTCACCGCCAACACTTTGAGTTTATCTTTCACTTTGGCGGCGGCTTCCATGATGGACTGGTTGCCATGCACGGTGCAGAAGGTCGCGCCACGATGCGACAACTGGCGCACCGCCGCCTGCACCGTGGCGGGGATGTCGAAGAACTTGAGGTCCACGAATACTTTTTTTTGCTGCGCCACCAACCAGTCCAGCAGTTCGAAATATCCGCCGGCCATGAACAATTCCAGACCGATCTTGTAGAACTGCACCGCGTCGCCCAGTTGCGCAACCAGTTGACGCGCACTGTCGGCGTCGGGCACATCGAGAGCGAAGATCAGACGTTCACGGTGGGGGACGGAATTGCTGGAGAGCATATTGGACCAGGTTATCGTTATAAGTAACCTGGTAATTCTATCACGGGGTTTCCAGCACTTCGGAGGTGGTTCCCAGATCGCCGGTGAGGCGCTGATATTCGCGCAGGGCGTAGCGATCGGTCATGCCGGCGATGTAATCCGCCGTCATGCGTGCCCGCTCTTGTGCAGTATCCGTCCGGGCAGTGGTGGCAAACGTGTCCGGCATCTGCTTCGGATCGTTGAAGTAAGCGGCGAATAATTCCTGCACGATGCGCCCGGCTTTCTCCGCCGCGCGCCGTACCTGGGGATGAAGATAAAATTTTGCGCGCAGGAACCTGGCGAGGTCCTGATTTTGGCTGCCGGTGATTTCACCAAATGCAATCAACGCTGCCGGAAGCACGCGCACTGCTTCGATACTGTCCGGCGCGGCCGTTACGATGTTGGCGCGGCTGTGTTCTATGAGATCGGTGATCAACTGGTTAATCATGCGCCGCACGGTTTCATGTATCAGCCGCCGCGCATGAAGCCCCGGATACTGCCGGTTCACCGCAGTGTAATGTTTGCCGAACAATTCGATTTCCATGAGCTGTTCCACGCTGATGAGACCGGCGCGCAGGCCATCGTCCACGTCGTGGTTGTTGTAAGCGATTTCGTCGGCGATATTCGCGAGCTGCGCTTCGAGGCCGGGCTGACGGCGCTCAATGAAGCGCTGACCCAGCTCGCCCAATTGACGGGCATTTTTGAGGGAGCAATGCTTCAGAATGCCTTCGCGGGTCTCAAAGGTCAGATTGAGTCCGGGGAAGTCTGCATATTTCTCTTCCAGTAGGTCCACTACCCGCAGGGACTGGAGGTTATGTTCGAAGCCGCCATAGTCCCGCATGGCGTCGTTCAGGGCGTCCTGCCCGGCATGGCCGAAGGGGGTGTGGCCGAGATCGTGAGCGAGGGCGATGGCTTCTGTCAAAGGTTCGTTGAGTTTGAGTCCGACAGCCACGCTGCGGGCGATTTGCGCCACTTCGAGCGAATGTGTAAGCCGCGTGCGGTACAGATCACCCTCGTCGTATACGAATACCTGGGTTTTGTACATGAGGCGGCGAAACGCGGCCGCGTGGATGATGCGGTCGCGGTCACGCTGATATTCGCTGCGGTATTGGGGCGGCGGTTCGGAGTAACGGCGTCCCCGGGAGGTGGCGTCGCGGGCAGCATAGTCTGCGAACGTGGTGGTCTCGGCCATATTCAGATCGGTTTGCCGGCCAGAATGTCGCCCAGTAATTGCGGCTTGAAATCCTCGCAGACTACGGATTTGCCGATGCCTTGTGGCAGCACCAGCCGTAACCGGCCTTTACGTATCTTCTTGTCACGCCGCATGGGTGCGAGAAGCTGCATGGGCGTGAGAGAAGCAGGCGGTTTGCTGGGCAAGCCGGCGCGCTCCAGGAGGCGGCAGATGCGGCGATACTCGGCAGCCTTGAGCCAGTCCATGCGCGTCGCCATATCCGCCGCCATGCCGATGCCGGCGGCCACGGCCTCACCGTGCAGCCACTCGCCGTAGCCGAGCGCGCTTTCGATAGCGTGACCGAAAGTATGGCCCAGATTGAGCAACGCACGCTTGCCTTCCTCGCGCTCATCCTCAGCGACAATGTCTGCCTTGATTTTGCAGGCGCGGGTGATGGCGTGCTGACAGGCTTGCGGATCGAGCTCCAGCAGCTCCTGGATGTGGGTTTCCAGCCACAGGAAAAAATCCTCATTACTGATGAGCGAGCATTTGATGACTTCCGCCAGACCGGCGCTCAGCTCGCGTGAAGGCAGCGTTTTGAGCGTACTCGTATCGGCGATCACGGCGAGAGGCTGATGGAAGGCACCGATCATGTTCTTGCCGTAACGATGATTGATGGCGGTTTTGCCGCCCACGGAAGAATCCACCTGTGCGAGCAGGGTGGTGGGGACTTGAATATAGCTGATGCCGCGCTGGTAGCAGGCGGCGGCGAAGCCGGTGAGGTCGCCCACCACGCCGCCGCCCAGCGCGATCAATGTGGCATCCCGGCTGAAGTTGCGCTTCAGGAGGAAACGGAAAACCAGATTCAGGGTACGCCAATTCTTGTTTTCCTCGCCGTTAGGCAGAATCACATGACGCGGTGTAAACGTTGCCAACGTATGCGTGAGTTTTCGCAGATACAGTGGTGCCACGTGGTCGTCCGTGACGATGCACACAGCGTTTTTCTGCAACTGAGCGGGAAACAATGCTGGATGTGTGAGCAAACCCGTGCCGATGTGGATGGGATAACTGCGGATTCCCAGTTGAACGGTTAACGTGGTCATGACACAACCATCCTTTGCTCAACAGGTGTTCTTTAGGGCGGTGACGGCTTTTTCAAACTCGCGCAGTATTTGCTGCGCCAGCAGCCGTACCTTGCCGGTGTCGGTAATCACAGTGAGTTGGGCAATGCTTTCATATAGGGGTTCGCGGGCAGCGAACAATTCCCGCAGCCGGCCTTCCAGGTCCGGCGCCGCCAGCAGTGGGCGCTGCGGATTGTGACCGGTACGATCCGCCTGGGCATCGACGGAAGCCTTGAGGTAAAGCACAAAACCGCGATTTTGCAGGCATTTGCGGTTGGCGGGGTCCAGTACCGCGCCGCCGCCGGTGGCCAGCACGATGTTGTCGCGTTGCGTGAGTTCCTCGATAACCTGGCGTTCACGGCGGCGGAAACCTGCTTCGCCTTCTTTCTCGAATATCAGCGGGATATCGGCGCCGGTGCGGTGCTCGACTTCCTGGTCGGTGTCAAAAAAATCGCGCGCCAGGAGGCGCGCGAGTTCACGTCCGATGGCCGTTTTCCCGGCCCCCATGGGGCCGATGAGGAAGATACGGGATACTACTGGATTGCGGACACTGCGGGGTGTCAAGGAGTTCGCGTTCCCTCCTACGGAACAGTGATGGTGTTGCTATAGCTTACCAAACCACTTGGTGAAGTTGCCGATATCACGAAGCTTCCTGCTGCTGAGGTACTGGGCACGTTCACGGATACCGCGTAACCAGGATAGGTCCCCGGTTCCGAAGTACTGCATGGAGTATCCGCCGCGGTGATGTTCAAGATAGATGCCGACGCTCCGCTGAGCCCCGCGATTGCGAAAGTGGTTTTGGCGGGGGGCGCGTTGGCGTTAAGGTCTTTCACAAAGAACGTTGCAGTTGCACCGGGCGACATGCTACTTGGGCCAGAAATTACTAGTTGGGAAGTAGCCATGATAATACAATCTTGTTTTCCGATACCGAGCGTTGGTGTGGGGGCGCAGGGAACGGTAGGTGTGCCTTTGCAACCCGCCCCGTGATACGTGTGATCAGGCAGATTGCGCACGCCATCCTTATTGAAGTCAAAGAAATAGTCGCCGCTAACGTAGGCGCCGCTTTCATTCTGGTCCATATAAACTTCGCCTATATCGTCTTGGGCCGGGCCAGGAAAAAAAGTGTCTCCCGGGCCGGAGCCGCTGTACAAGCTGAACTGGTCGTTGTCATCGAACACGCCATCACCGTTGGTGTCAGTAAAACTTTCCTCACCGGTGGCATAGGCAAGGATTTCTGCATGACCCGAAACGGATAATGGACCAGAGCCGGGACGCGGCGCGGCACTGATCCAGCTAACCGTGCAGGCACCGGAACCAGGACCCGTTGAGGTACCTGCAGCACCAGAACCAGTAATGCAAGAAGGCCCGATCTGGCCGCCATTGGTGGTGAACGACACGGTAGTACCGTCCGGCACCGGATTGTTGAATCGGTCGGACAGAATCACCTGTACGGCATCTTTAATACCATCAATGCTTCCACCTTCTGTGTCATGCGTGGCAATCGAGAGAGAAAAATTATCTTCGGTTGGGATGCCGGTACTGATCACGATGCCGGTAGATTCCGTCTGGATCTGTGTGCCGCTGGATGTAGTCGTGGTGGCAATGACGCGTACGCTGCCGTGCTGGGTACCTGCTTGCAATATTGTTTGTACCTGGCCATTTGGGCCCGATACCGCACTGGTTGGTGTTATCACAATGCCGCCTACAGTCGTATCGAGTGAGAAGTTGACAGTGGCATTTGAAACGGGGTCACCGGTTACATCCGTCACTTCAAAAATCACGGTGGAAGTCTCGGTGCCACCGGTGCCAGCAAGCGAGATTTGAGGTGGGTTCGCTGATATGAACTGTATGGAACCGACATTGGCGGCACCTATGTTGACTATGCCGGTAGCAGTGAGATTTGAGCTGCCGACCGTCGCAGACGCCGTGATTGGATCCTGTCCACTGCAACCTTTTGCCGCATAGGTAGTGGTGGCCACACCTGATGTCGTGGTGACACTCGCTGGACTAAACGATGCAGTACCCCCTCCGGCGCACGGAGAAGAGAACGCAATAGTGCCTGACTGCGTGTAGGCAGTACCATCCGAATTCTGGAGCACGGCGGTAACCGTCGTGGTACCGCCCGCTGAGAGGCTGGGTGCCGCAATTGCCAGCACACCGTTTTTGAACGAACTGCCGTTGCCGCTGCCTAGTTCAACGGTCGTAGTACCGCCGCCAGAGCCGCCACCCCCAGAGCCGGAACCACTACTGTTAAACGAGCCCCCACCACCGCATGCGAAAAGTGTGGCAGTCAATATCCCCAAGCTTGTCCATTTCAAAATTGTATTCATGATGCTCACCTTTAACGTCATAATTTATCGCCGAAACAATAGCTCTAGTGATTACTCGCCCAGCATCGCGTTCTGGGTCATGATTTTGGGGGTCACGAAAATCAGTAATTCGTCTTTGTTATTCGTAAGTGCGGTATTGCGGAACAGCCAGCCGATGAGCGGAATGGAGCCCAGCAGAGGCACGCTGTTGACCGTGGAAGTCTGAGTGGTTTCATAGATGCCACCCAGCACTACGGTATCGCCGTCATCCACCAGCACCTGAGTCTTTACATTGCGGGTGTTGATGCTGGGCACGCTGCCACCATTGCTGGTGGGCACGAAGGCACCGACGGTGTCATCATGCACTTCAAGGTCCATGATGATGCGGTTGTCCGGCGTGATCTGCGGGGTCACATCCAGGCTCAGTACTGCGTTCTTGAACGATACCGTAGTGGCACCGCTGGAGGCCGATTGAGTGTAGGGGATTTCCACGCCCTGTACGATGGTGGCTTCCTTGGCATTGGCAGTGATCACCCGCGGGCTCGATACCACTTCACCCTTGCCTGATGCCGCCATGGCCGACAGCTCCAGATCGATGAGGGAGCTGCCGCGCAGCACCGAGACGGCAATCTGGCCAAATGGATTGGCAGTCGGCACGTTCACATTGAGCTGGTCATTAAGCGCCGGCAGACTCAGCAACGGCGCGCCGGTGACAGGGGTACCACCAGCCACGGGATTGAAGGCATTCTGCTGGGTATTGGCGGCAGTCAGATCGCCCCCCACGGTCATGAGACCGCCGCTGGTCTGGCGAATACCGTTGGCGCCGAACTGTACGCCCAGTTGACTGCTGTAATCATTGTTTGCAACGACGATGCGGGACTCGATCAGCACCTGTTTAACGGGAATATCCAGCTGTGTCACCATCTGGCGGATACCGACAATGTTGTCGGCTGTGTCCTGAACCAGCAGGGTGTTGGTACGGGAATCCACGCTAATGCTGCCGCGTGGGGACAACAGCGAAGCCTTGCCCTGACCTTTGATGAGATCGGCGATGTCACTGGCCTTGGCATAGTTCACCTGGATAAAGGCGGATTGCAGCGGCGCACTCTGCTGAAGGCTCTGCTGAGCCGCGAATTCTGCCTGTTCCTGGGCGGCAATATCCTGGGCAGTGCCTATGATCAGCGTATTGCCATAAGTGCGCGAGGCTAAGCCTTTGGTCTTCATGATGATATCCAACGCCTGATCCCAAGGCACGTCCTGCAATCGCAGGGTGATGTTGCCGTTTACGCTATCGGATACCACGATGTTCTTGCCACTGGCATCCGCGAGGATCTGCAATACCGCGCGGATGTCAATGTTCTGGAAATTAAGACTGATTTTCTGGCCGGTATATTGTTTCTGCTGTGCCACCTGCGCTGCCTGGGCCGAAACCGGCGAGAATTCCATGGCGAACAGGGTGTCGCTCTGAAACGCGAGTTTTTCGTACTGCCCGGTGGGATGAATCACCAGTTTGGCGCCGGTGGGCGTGTTCTCGGCGTCAATGTACTGCACCGGGGTGGCGAAATCCGACACATCCATGCGCCGCACCAGATTCTGCGGCAGTTGGGTGTTGGCGAAATCCACCACCACGTCGTTACCGACCGCATGCACATTGCCGACGATGGAGGGTGTACTCAGATCCACGATCACCCGGCCCATGCCGTTGCTGCCGCGGCGGAAATCCACATTGGTGATGCTTTGCCCGGCTGGCAAAGCAGCCGTGGGAGCGGAACTTGGGCTTGGTGCCGGGGTCGCGGCGAGGGTGGTGGTGCTTGGGTTGAGACTGGCAGGGTCAATTTGAGCCACGGCGATATCGCTGCTATTGCCGCCCAAGAGCACGTACACCGTGTCGCCTTGGGCGCTCACGTTATAAGGAACCAAGGAAGTGAGGTTTATGACCACACGCGAACGGGTGCCGGCCTCCGCCGCCACCGCGCTGTTCACGTTGCCGACATTGATGTCGGTCTCCCGGCTCTGGAGTGCGAGACGGGTATCGTTGAGGTCCAGAGCAATGCGGGCGGGTTGGCCAACCGTGAAGCTTAGGGGCCGCGTCGCCGGGGCGCTCAACTTGAGTTGCAGCTGTACCCGGTCCCCTGGCAGTTTAGTGGCCGTGATGGCTTGCAACTGATTGCTGCCTTCAGGGCCGTTCGCCGCGAACGTGACCTGTGTTGCCAGCAGACCCAGCAACAATAGACACGACGTTAGCAGCGATCGCTGTGCCCCGGTACGAATAAATATGCGCATTATGTTCATGTTGCTTGCCTCGTTTCCCAATCAGCCGCCCAGCTGGACGGTGGTATCCCGTTCTACCCAGCCACCTTGCCCATCCGGGATAATTTCTCGCAAAACCAAGCCCGCCTGGCCGATCTTGATCACCTTGCCAAAGTTCTGCCCCATGTACTGGCCCACTCCGACTTTATGCACGACACCATCACCGTCCCGTATCAAGGCATACATAGCACCACTAAGTGTCATGGTGCCCATCATTTTCAGGCTATCCAGCGGGAACTGCTCCAGGTATTCATGTGGACGATTAAAGTCCGGATGCAAGCCGGTGGTGCTGCCGCCAGTCCCGGAATTCGCGTAGCTCTGAAGTTGCGGAATGAAAGGCGAGCGCAGGCTCGCGTCATCGTAGGTATAGGTTTCAAACGGTTTGATCTGTGGCAGCGGAGCGATGTGGCCGCCGCGGCGCGCTTTGACCTGAGCGACATATTGTTCCAGATCCCGCATGCGGTCTCCACAACCTGCCAGCATGAGTACGGCACATGCGACTGCAAGTAATGCAGTCAGCCGGCGGGAGCGACATAAACAGAGAATAGCGCTGTTCATGGCTTGTGCCTCTTGACGGGTTTCACCTCGACCTGTTCGCTGTCTTCAAGGTAACGATAAGTCTTGGCCGTGAGCGTCATGACCAGAGTTCCACCGCCGGCACTGTTACCCTGAGGCTTGATGTTGATGTCATGCACGGTCACGATGCGCGGCAGTGCTGCCATATCACTTACGAATTTGCCGAACTGGGGGTAAGTTCCCTCAACCTGGATTTCAATCGGCTGTTCCGCGTAAAAATCCTTTTTGACCTCGTTGTCCGGCTTGAACAGATCCTGCTTGAGGCCATCAATCTGGGCGGTCTGGGAGATATCCTGCAGCAGGTTCGGGATCTCGGTCTTGCCGGGCAACTGTCGCAACATGGTCCCGAACGAGCGCCGCATCTCTTCAAGCTGCTCTTTATAGATGTCAAGGTTGGCAGCTTCGGCCGCCTTTTGTTCGAACTGCTGCTTGAGCGTGGCTTCTTTCTGTTGTGCCTGATCGAGTTCCTGTTTGTCGCTGCTCAGAAAAAAGTAGTAGCCGATTAAGACCACGAGGATGAAAATCACGGCATAGGCGACAGCCCGGGCGATAAGCGGCCAGCCCCCGGGATTCCTGAAATCCAGGTTACGCAGCTCGTTCAGGTCAATAGTCTTGAGGTCTGCCAGTTTCATGGCTGGTCACCTCCGGATTCTTGGTTTTGGGCCGCATCCGCCTTGTCTATCACCTTGGCGGTGACATTGAACTGCTGGGCGCGTACGCCAAAATCAATTTTCGAATCTTTCTGCACCACTTGCAGGTTTGGATCACCCATCCAGGGCGAAGCATCAATGTTGCGCATATAGGTAGATACGCGGGCACTGGATTCCGCTACCCCCTGTATTTGCACCTGATCGCCCTTCTGGGTCACCTGGGTGAGATACACGCCCGGTGGTACGGTTTTTACCAGCTGATCGAATAAATGTACTTCAGTTGGCCGGCTCTGCTGCAACTGCTCGATGATCTGCATACGTGCCAGCAGACGCGCCTTGGTTTGCTGCAAATCCTTGATCTGCGCAATCTGCGCATCCATCTGCTTGATTTGGTCTGTGAGAAAGGCATTGCGCGCGTTCTGATTGGAGATGGCGCCACTCAGAACCCACCACATAACAAAGAGTATAAAAACGCCTACAATCGCGGCCAGCACCAGCCGCAGGTTAAAAGTTTGCTGCCGGAGCTTGCGCCGTTCCTCGCGCCAGGGGAGCAGGTTAATACTTGGCATATTTGTCGAAGCTCCGTAGGGCCAGACCGCAGGCGACCAGAAGTGCAGCGGCCTCGTTTTCAACAAACTGTGACTTTGCCCGTGACGACAGTTTCATTCTGCCGAACGGATTGCTGACTATGGTGGGAGTGTTCAACTTTCCCGCAATGCGTTCAGCCGCACCGGGAATCGCCGCACAACCCCCACAGATAAGAATTTGATCGAGATGCTGATGTTCGCTGCTCGATGACTGATAAAACTGCAGCGAGCGGTTCACAGCCTGGGCCATGTCATCCACGAATGGGTCCAGTATCTCGACTTTGTAATTATTGGGCAGACCACCTTCTTTTTTGGCCTTGCCGGCTTCCTCGTAAGTAAGGCCATAATGCCGCATGATTTCCTCGGTGAGCTGTTTGCCGCCAAAATCGGTGTTGTAGCTGTAGATAATGCGGCGATCATGCAGTACGGTGAAGGCGGTGGTGGCAGCACCGAAATCCACCAGCCCAATGGTGCGTTCAGCGCCATCGTCAACCATCTGATGGGATATTAACTTGCAGGCATTTTCCACTGCGTACACTTCCACATCTATGACCGAAGCGCTCATACCGGCGATTTCGAGTACAGCCTGGAGCTTTTCGATATTTTCCCGGCGTGCGGCCACCAGCAACACGTCCATGAGATCGGGATCCGCCTTGGAGACGCCGAGAATTTCATAATCGAAAGCCACTTCATTGAGCGGCTGGGAAATATACTGGTCGGCCTGCAATTCGATTTGTTCGCCAAGTTCCTTGTCCGACAACGATGCTGGCATCTGGATGGTTTTGGTCATGACCTGTCCACCCACCGCCACCGCCGCACGTTTGGTGTGCGGGCCGGCGCGCTTGACCACTTTGCGCACCGCATCGCCCACCGCGTCAAGGTCCATGATGACCTTGTCAGTGATAGCATTGAACGGCATGGCTTCGGCAGCGAAGCTTTCCACCTTGTAGGCGTTGCCCGTCCTGGAAAGCTCAATCAGCTTCACCGAGGAAGTGCTGATATCAATTCCCACAAGGGACTTTGACGCACGCTTGAGCAGCCCGTCTAACACGTTTTCAGATCCTCCCGTTAACCTTTGGTTTCCGGCTGGAACACCGGCCCCATGTCTTAACCTACAGCTTCAATATATATCAACAAATGATTAAATCAAATATAGTTTTTAATGTTATGCACAGGCAATTTCTAACCGATTCGACCACCCGTTTGGGCAGGTGAAGCATGCGTTTCTCTCTCAAAACACTATATGTTGTGGTCGGAATCCTGGCTGGACTCTTTGGGTTGGGGGTATTGGCCATCGTAGTAGCTTATCTGGTGGTCGCCCCCGGCTTGCCCTCCGTGGCGGTGCTCAAGGACATCCATTTGCAGGTACCTTTGAGGGTCTATACCCGGGACGGCCAGCTGTTGGCGTCCTTCGGCGAGAAACGCCGCATTCCACTGTCCTATGACCAGATACCTAAACCAGTGGTGGATGCTTTTGTGGCGGCCGAGGACGAGCATTACTGGGAACATGCCGGTGTGAGCGTGCGGGGGTTGCTGCGGGCAGCCATCCATTTGGCCCTTACCGGCCAGAAAACCGAGGGCGGCGGCACCATCACCATGCAAGTGGCGCGCAATTTCTTCCTGAGCCGGGAGAAGACCTACACCCGCAAACTCAAAGAGGTGTTCCTGGCTGTCAAGATCGAACGTGAGCTGAGCAAAGAGGACATCCTGGATCTCTATCTCAACAAGATTTATCTCGGCAATCGTGCCTACGGCGTGGGGGCGGCGGCGGAGGTGTATTACGGCACAGACGTGAACCACCTCACTCTGCCCCAGCTGGCTATGATTGCGGGACTGCCCAAAGCACCGTCCACCGATAATCCGCTCATTAACCCGCAACGGGCGCTGGTGCGCCGCGGCTATGTGCTCGGCCGCATGCTGGCGGACGGGTATATCACCCGGGATCAATACCAGCAGGCCATGGCCGCGCCTATGACGGCGTCCTATCACGATGCGACTACGACGGTGAACGCGCCGTATCTCGCCGAGATGGTGCGCGATTATATGGTGAATAAATACGGTGACGATGCTTATACCGCAGGTTATGCCGTGGTCACGACTGTTGACAGCCGTTTGCAGCCCTTGGCGGTGGATGCCGTACGCAGAGGCTTACTGAATTATGATCAGCGGCATGGCTGGCGTGGCCCCGTGGCCCAGATGGACGTGCCCGCGGGTAGCAACCAGTCGGACTGGGCGCAGCAGGTGGCGGGCCGGGATCACGTGGGGGGTCTGTATCCGGCGCTGGTGGTGAAAGTGGTGAGCCAGAGCGTGCAGTTCTATGCGGACGGTGCGGGCTTGGTCACGGTCAACTGGAATGGTCTCAAATGGGCGCGGCGCTACCTCGATGTCAACGCCGTCGGCGCCCCGCCCAAAATCGCCGCGGATATCCTCAAACGCGGCGACATCGTTTATCTGGAGCGCGGCACCAATGACAACTGGTCCTTGTCACAAGTGCCTGTTGTGCAGGGTGCGCTGGTGTGCATTGATCCTTTCGACGGCGCCATCGCTGCCCTGGTGGGCGGGTTCGATTTCGACGAGAGCAAGTTCAACCGCGTCATGCAGGCGCATCGTCAGCTCGGCTCCTCGTTCAAACCGTTTTATTACTCTGCCGCCTTGGAGAACGGGTTTACGACGGCGAGCGTGGTGAATGATTCTCCCGTCGTGGTGCAGGATCCGGCGCTGGCCAACATCTGGCGGCCGGAAAACTACGAAGGCGCCGAATTTGGCGGGCCCACGCGCCTGCGCGAAGCGCTGGCCCAATCGCTCAATCTGGTGTCCATCCGTGTGCTGCAAAGCATCGGCGTGGGTTACGCGATCAATTATGCGCAGAAATTCGGGTTTGATCCTTCCGAATTGCCCAACAACCTGACCCTCGCGCTCGGCAGTGCCAGCCTCACCCCGCTCGAAATGGCGCGCGGTTACGCGGTGTTTGCCAACCATGGCTTCCGCGTCACGCCTTATTTTATTCAGCGCATCGTGGACGGTTCTGGCCACGTGTTATACGCGGCCAACCCGCAGGTGGCCTGCGATACTTGTAGTGTGGATACCAGCAATGCGACGCACCTATCTGCTCCTGCCGCTACGACGGAGGCTGCGGCCAGCGCAACGGCGCCGGTCATGCCGCAGTTTGCACCCCAAGCCATCAGTCCGCAGAACGCCTGGCTCATGACCAGCATGCTGCAGGATGTGATCAAGTACGGCACCGGTGCCCGCGCCGCATCGCTGGGTCGTTCCGATTTGGCGGGCAAGACCGGCACTACCAATGATTGGTCCAATGCCTGGTTCGACGGTTACAACAATGACATTGTGGCAGTGGTATGGGTGGGCAATGACGAGCCCTCCCAATCACTGGGAGACGGCGAACAAGGCTCCAAGGCGGCGCTGCCCATCTGGATGGATTTCATGGGGCCGGCGCTGCAGGACGTGCCTCAGATACCCTTCCTGCAACCACCCGGTATCGTGCAGGCGCGTATTGATCCCAAGACCGGCTTCCTGGCCGGCGCCAATGATCCAGGTTCCATTTTCGAGTACTTCATGGCGGGACATTTACCGACCAAGGCACCGGCCAAGAAGCAGGTAAACGGCACGGATATTTTCTGAGGATGTGCTAACCTTTTTTATAAGCATTCATATCAAGCACCCATGACCCAACGCACTTCGCCGCGCATGGACGATTCACGGCGCTTGCTGGCACTGGAAGCCGCCCGCATCATGGCCGACGAGGGCGTGCGCGATTTCCGCTTCGCCAAACGCAAGGCCGCGGAGCGCTTGGGCTTTGATATGCGCAACCTGCATCTGCCCACCAACCTGGAAGTGGAGCAGGCTCTTGGTACGCATCAGCGCCTGTTTCAGGCCGATTCCCAGCCCGCGCAATTGCGCCATCTGCGGAAAATTGCCCGCGAGGCCATGCGCATGCTCAACGGCTTCGATGCCCGTCTGGTGGGGCCGGTGCTGGCCGGCACCGCCGATCATCACGCTATTATCTACCTGCACGTGTTCAGCGAGCCGCCCGAGCGGGTGGCTATTTTTCTCATGGAAAAGAACATCCCCTACGAGGTCTCTGCGCGCAAATTGAAGACCGCCGCCGGCATGCAGCGCGAATATCCGGTGTATCGCTTCGTGGCCGGTGACACACCCGTCGAACTGACGGTGTTCGGCGTGGACGGCATACGCGAGGCGCCAGCAAGTCCGGTGGACGGCAGGCCCATGCGACGCGCATCGCTGCATGATGTGGATACGCTGCTGGCGGCTAACGATTGAAGTTCTTATCGGGACAATAGCCAACCAATAAAAAAGCGGCTTTATCAAGCCGCTTTTTTATTTGCAAGAATTATCGAGGTTATTTTCGTTTCCCGATGTCCGTGTAGTCGCGTTTGACAGCGCCGGTGTAAAGCTGCCGCGGACGGCCAATCTTCATATGCGGGTCGGCGATCATTTCCTGCCAGTGGGCGACCCAGCCAACGGTGCGGGCGATGGCGAACATCACGGTCATCATGTGCACCGGGATGCCCAGCGCCTTGTAAATGATGCCTGAGTAGAAATCCACGTTCGGGTAGAGTTTTTTCTCGATGAAGTACTCGTCCTTCAAGGCAATTTCCTCGAGCCGCATGGCGAGTTCCAGTTGCGGGTCATCGCCGCTGCCAAGTTTTTCCAATACCTGGTGACAGGTGGCGCGAATGATCTTGGCGCGTGGGTCATAATTTTTGTACACCCGGTGGCCGAAACCCATGAGCCGGAAACCGGAATCCTTGGCCTTGGCCTTGGCAATGGTGGCGTCAATATTTTTCACATCGCCGATCTGCTTCAGCATGTTCAATACCGCCTCGTTGGCGCCACCATGGGCCGGGCCCCACAGGCAGGCGATGCCCGCGGCGATGGCTGCATAGGGGTTGGTGCCGGAGCTGCCGGCCAGACGCACCGTGGAGGTGCTGGCGTTCTGCTCGTGGTCGGCGTGCAGGATAAACAAGAGGTCCAGGGCCTTGGCCGCCACTGGGTCCACTATGTAAGACTCTGCCGGAACCGAGAACAACATGTTGAGGTAATTCTGGCAGTAATCCAGGTCGTTTTTCGGGTACACGAATGGCTGGCCGGTGCCGTGCTTATACACCGCGGCGGCGAGCGTTGGCATCTTGGCGATGATGCGGTGCGAGAACACTTCCCGGTGCCGCGGATTATGGATGTCGGTGGAGTCGTGGTAGAACGCCGACAGCGAACCCACCACGGCGGTCATCATTGCCATGGGATGGGCGTCGTAATGGAAGCCACTGAAAAATTTGAGCACCGCCTCGTTCACCAATGAATGGCGCCTGATGCTGCCGGTGAAGGATTCGAGCTGGGGTTTGCTGGGCAGTTCGCCGTAGAGTATTAGGTAGGCGACTTCCAAGAAGCTGCTCTTTTCGGCCAGCTGTTCCACGGGATAACCACGGTACAGCAATACGCCTTTTTCACCGTCTATGAAGGTGATTTTGCTTTCGCAACTGGCTGTGGCCACGAAGCCGGGATCGAAGGTGAAGATGCCCTGATCCTTGTAGAGGCCCCCGATGTCCAGTGTGCCTGGACCGAGGGTTCCTTCGCGCAGGAGCATTTCACTGGTTTTCCCGCCGGCGTCACTGAGCTTGTAGGTTTTATTATTCATGCCGGATCTCCAAATAAATATACGTTTGGGCAACCCATTGGGTGGTCGGAACCGAGACAGCGTGCCCTAAGCAGTACATAAGTGGCGGGCAGGAAAGCCTGAAAGCCGCTGCGTTACGCAGGGAACGGAATTGTGTTGACGGTTTTAGGTTTCCGAGAAAACAGCGCCATTGGGCAGTCTAATTGTATCACCGCGACACAGAGAGCCCTCTGACCAGCAGTCATTTCTGCTCGGCCGATCTGTAAGCGGAATAACACCGAGCACTGACGTTCTGGAACCAAACGGAACGCTTACGCTGATTTGCGCGCGTACTTTTTGCGGAATTTGTCCACGCGGCCAGCGGTGTCCACAATTTTTTGTTTGCCGGTGAAGAATGGATGGCAATTGGAACAGACTTCCACGTGCAGATCCCGGCCGAGTGTGGACCGCGTGACGAAGCTGTTGCCGCAGCTGCAGGTCACTGTGATCACTTTATAATCAGGATGAATGCCG
Source organism: Gammaproteobacteria bacterium (assembly GCA_049591455.1). Classification (GTDB taxonomy): domain Bacteria; phylum Pseudomonadota; class Gammaproteobacteria; order Natronospirales; family REEB76; genus REEB76. Next base: position 26,892 of record JBAWFA010000014.1, on the reverse strand, counting down.
GATTTCATGGAAGCCTCTGGGATTGCTTGTCCAAGCCATTTTGAAGGGCGCACATGATAGCGCGCGCTCATGTGAGCGGCAAGCCTCGGAGAAGGTTACAAAGCTTTAAAGTTAGTGGGGATAACCGCTTATTTCCCATACATGAACTGACCTCTCACGTATATTATCCAACTAATTGGTATTGCTGGTAAAAACTGCTTGTTCACAAAAGCGGTGGATAAGTCTGTGGATGAAGCACCAAGATATTCTTCAAGTGCCCGTTGTCATTCAATTTGTTTCGAAACGGCGAAATCTTATGCAAAATTGAAACACTTTATAAATCATATAGTTATGCAAAATATATTGATTGAAAGTTGCGGAACATCAACAAGAGTTCCACGGTTGAGGGGTGTGCAAAGCAGGTGTGCATAACCTCTTGTTTGGAGTCATAAATACATTCCTGCATTCTTTAAAGAACGGGCCGAGTTACGCTTACTGATATGGCCGCCAAACGGTCGAGCCGCACCCGGCGTGACTCACCGGCGGCGTTGCGGGCCACCAGAAACTCCTCACCCTCCCAGGTCACCAAATCTTCCGGAATCAGCATCTCTAGATATGTCACCCCATCCGTATCCCGCCAGCGCATCCGTAGGGGTGTGCGGTGCAGAACAGCGATTTCGTACTGACTGTAGAGCGCACAGGATATGGGTTGATAATCGGTCATGGCAGTTTGTGATGAGCTTGTTTCAAGTGTAGTGCAAGCGGGTGCTGGCGATACTTCGAGTAGTGCGAACGGGACCACGGTCAGAGGATGTCGGCAGGAAATGCGCTTGGAGGTCGTTCAAATACGCGTATCCTCTATCGGTAGGCTGCCACTGACTATTAGTCATTTCAAGCAGTCCTCTGGCACGGACCGTCTCCAGGGATGGGAGCAGTTCGCGAAATGGCAAACCGGTGGCGGATTCGAAATCCCCGGCACTGAATCCTTCGTGAAGCCGCAGGCGGTTGAGCATGAATTCAAATATGCGGTCGCCATCGGCAACCTCGGTGACCGCGCCGATACTAGCAGGCGTACCTGCGTCCCGCAGATACGCGGCTGGGTGTTTTGTTTTCCATAGCCGAAGAATACGATCGTGGCAGGCGTCGGTGAGTTTGCCGTGGGCGCCGGCACCGATGCCAAGATAATCGCCGAAACGCCAATAATTGAGATTGTGCCGACACTCCCGGCCGGCTCGTGAGCAGGCTGAAACCTCATATTGGCGATAGCCGCTTTCATTCAGCAATGTTTGGCAGGCTTGCTGCATTTGCCAAATCAGATCTTCGTCCGGAAGCGCGGGGGGGGCGGCATAGAACAAGGTGTTGGGTTCAAGCGTCAGCTGGTAGTGGGAGATATGCGCCGGCTTGAGCGTCACGGCCCGTTCCACATCTGTATGGGCCTGGGCGATATTTTGTTCAGGCAAGCCGTACATCAGGTCCAGGTTGAAGTTCGTAAGACCCGCAGCATGGGTTTCCTCCGCGGCGCGAGCTGCTTCACTGGCACTGTGGATACGGCCCAGTATCTGTAGATGCCAAGGATTGAAACTCTGTACGCCGATGGACAGGCGTGTGACACCAGCGGCTTTATATTCCGCAAAACGGCCACGTTCCACTGTGCCGGGATTCGCTTCCAAGGTGATTTCAGCGTCCTCAGCCACAGGCAAGCGCTGGCGGGTTTCTTCGAGGATGCGCGCGATGCTTTCAGGCTTGAACAGGCTGGGAGTGCCACCACCGAAAAATACGGTTTCCAGGCGCCGGTCCGCGACCCGCGGCAGATCCTGATCGAGATCACGCAGCAGCGCGGCAACATATTCGGTTTCGGGCAGTTCGTCCTTGAGGGCATGTGAATTGAAATCGCAGTAGGGACACTTGCGTACGCACCAGGGCAGGTGCACGTAAAGTGAAAGCGGAGGAGTAATGAGCGCGGCCATAACCGTCAACGACTTGTGGGCGCAAGTGCGGCCACCAGTTTGCGCAAGGCCTGACCGCGGTGGCTCAAGTGATTTTTTTCCTCTGGCGGCAATTCAGCAGAGGAGCAGCCTTTCTCCGGCACCAGGAACACCGGGTCGTAGCCGAAACCGTTATGGCCGCGGGGCGCCTCCAGGATGCGGCCTTCCCACACGCCTTCGCGGATAACCGGCACGGGATCGTCCGCTTGGTGTACGAAGACCATGGCACAGCGAAACCGCGCAGTGCGCCGGTTTTCGGGCACGGTCAGCAACGCGTTGAGAAGTTTTGTCAGATTATCCGAATCGCTGGCTTGTACGCCGGCATAACGGGCGGAATAAATGCCGGGAGCGCCATACAGCGCGTCCACTTCCAGGCCTGAATCATCGGCGATAGCCGGTAAACCTGTCTGGCGCGAAGCATTGCGTGCTTTCAGTAGTGCGTTTTCCTCGAAGCTTGAGCCGGTTTCCTCTATTTCACGGACCCCAAACCGCGTCTGGGGCAACACTTCAATGCCGCTGTCGCTGAGCATGGCCCAAAGTTCCTGCAATTTCCCGGCATTGCCAGTGGCGAGCACCACCTTTTTCATTGTGCCAGGGCTTCCTGCTGTGCGGCGATGAGTCGGCGGATGCCATCGCCGGCGAGGGCCAGTAATCTGTCCAGTTCCTCGCGGCGGAAAGCGTGGCCTTCTGCCGTGCCCTGGATTTCCACGAATGCGCCGGCATCGTTCATGACTACGTTCATGTCGGTCTCGGCGTGGGAATCCTCGTTGTAGTCGAGGTCGAGCATCAGCTCGCCGCCGACGATGCCCACGGACACTGCCGCCACCGCACCGTGCAGCGTATCTTTCTTGAGCACGCCCCGCTTGCGCAGCGCGCGCACGGCATCCATCAGCGCCACATAGCCGCCGGTGATAGCAGCGGTGCGGGTGCCCCCATCCGCCTGCAACACGTCGCAATCGAGGGTGAGGGTCCGTTCGCCCAGGGCTTCCAGATCCACCACTGCACGCAGTGTGCGGCCGATGAGCCGCTGGATTTCCAAGGTGCGACCGCCTTGTTTGCCGCGAGCCGCCTCGCGCTCGGTGCGCGTGTGGGTGGCGCGTGGCAGCATGCCGTATTCCGCCGTGAGCCAGCCTTTGCCCGCACCCTTCAGAAATGTTGGCACGCGCTCGTCCACGCTTGTCGTGCACAGCACGCGCGTGTCGCCGAAACTGACTAGCACGGAACCTTCCGCATGTCGGGTGTAATGACGATTGAACGTCACGGGACGCAATTCGTTATTGGCGCGACCGCTGCTGCGCATTCGAAGCTCCGGGGATGGTTGGCGTCTGGATTATAAGTCTACGAAGAGGATTGACGTTGCGCTCAGCTTGGCCAGCGCAGGGCTGCGGCGGTAATGTTGTCGCTCACGGGCGTGGTGCGCAATTCTGCTTCCAAAGCCAGTGTGTCGAGGCTGGCTTGCAGTTCCAGCTTTTCAGCTAAACTACGCGCCAATTGCGTATCGTTGAACGGCGCCCAGAAACCGTCGGAGCATAGCAACACCACGTCGCCTGCCAGAAGCGGGTGCGGATCGGAGATGTCTATGGTGGGCAATTCCGGGTCACCGCCCAGGCATTGATCCACGAAGTTGCGCAAGGGATGCATGGCCACATCGGCGTCCCCCAGCAGTCCCTGCTGCGCCAGTATTTCAACCGCACTGTGATCGCGTGTGCGCGCCAAAACTTCGCCATCGCGGATGAAATACACACGGCTGTCGCCTACATGCGCCCAGCGCACCATGCCAGCGGTGACGAGACAGGCCGTGATGGTAGTGCGGGGGCGCAACTCCGGATCCAGTTCCTCGCCCAGAGCCACCACCGCCTGATGCGCGTCAGTGATGCTGCGGCGCAGAAATTCCGCAGGCTCAAGAATCTCGTCGCTGTCCTGGAAGGCCCGAACCAGGGTTTCCACAGCAGTTTCCGCGGCCACATCACCACCCACATGGCCACCCATACCATCTGCCACGGTCAACAACAAACGCGTTTCTGACGTCACGATGCGAACCCGGTCCTGGTTCTCATTGCGGTTGCCCTGGCGGGACACCTGGGCGGTTTCGGCATTCACTACAAGGAACCTTTTCTGTGTGGGGCGGCTATCGGCTGGCAAGGCATTTAGCTTACCATTTTGGTTTGCCGCCACGGCGTTCCGGCTGGAAGGACTTTTTATGATTTGCAGTATGACGGGCTTCGCGCGCGGCGAGACCCGCGGGCATTTCGGCACCCTGACCTGGGAATTGCGCACGGTCAACCATCGTTACCTTGATGTGGGTTTGCGCCTGCCCGAAGACCTGCGCTTGCTGGAGTCGGATTGCCGGGAACATATCACCTCAGTGCTGCGGCGCGGCAAACTGGATGGACAGTTGCGCTTTGAAGCGGCAGCCGGGAGTGATGCAGCGCTGGAAGTGGACGAGCAACGTGCCCGCGCCGTGGCGGAAGCCGCTGACCGGGTGGGTGCATTCCTGCGCCTCGCAGCGCCCGTAAGTGCGCTGGAATTGTTGCGTTGGCCGGGGGTGGTAAAAGAACCTCAAGCAGACGTATATCAGGTGGCAACCGAAGCGCTCAAGCTTCTTGATGAGGTACTCGGTACATTAACCACCATGCGCAAGCGGGAAGGCGAGCGCATGGCAGGTCTGCTGCGCGAACGCGCGCGTCAGATCAGTGCCATTGTTAAAGATGTGCGCGGTCATGTCGGTGGCGTCCGTGAACAACTGGAAACGAAGTTGCGGACACGCTTTCAAGAACTGAAGCTCGCTGTGGATGAAAACCGACTGGAGCAGGAACTGGTGCTGCTGTTGCAACGGCTTGATATTTCCGAGGAGTTGGATCGGCTCGATAGCCACATAGTCGAGTTGGAGAGCGGCATCAAGGCTAATGATGCTGCAGGACGGCGGCTCGATTTTCTCATGCAGGAATTCAACCGTGAGGCCAATACTTTGGGATCCAAGTGCCAGGATTCGGCCACCACCAAGAGGGTAGTGGAACTGAAAGTGCTCATCGAACAGATGCGTGAACAGGTACAGAACCTTGAGTAAGCAGTCGGCATCTTCCCGCGGACGCTTATTCCTGATCACTGCACCATCCGGCGCCGGCAAGACCAGTCTGGTGCGCGATTTGCTGGACAGCTATCCGAATCTGCGCTTTTCCGTTTCCTATACCACCCGGCCCCGACGTCCGAATGAAACACCTGACCATGATTATCATTTCGTAAACCAGAAGGAATTTGACCATATGGTCTCAGCGGGTGAATTTCTCGAGCACGCGCGGGTGTTCGATCATTGTTACGGTACGGCGCACAAGTCCGTGGACGAGGAGCTCACGCGTGGCCATGACCTGCTGCTGGAAATAGACTGGCAGGGCGCGCAGCAGGTGCGCCGTGCCATGCCGGCGGCGGCAAGCATATTCGTTCTGCCGCCTTCGCGGGGGGAACTCGAGCGGCGCCTGAAAGGCCGCGGTACCGACAGCGAGGCGGTCATTGCCCGGCGTCTCCGGGACGCGGTGGCGGATATGTCCCATTGGCAGGAATTTGACTACGTGGTGGTCAATGACGATTTTGTCCAGGCCTTGGCCGCACTGAAAAGCATCCTTACGGGCCAGGGTGAAGCCAGCCGGGCTGCCAGGCCTGATTTGAAGTCGCTGGTGGCGGCTCTCTTGGCGTGAGGCGGTGTACTCAGGTAAACTGAAAGGCCATGATTTTTTTGGGTTTTTCCTGAAGTCCCGGAGTGTATTATGGCGCGCGTTACGGTAGAAGACTGTCTCGACAACGTGGATAATCTGTTTCAGCTGGTGTTGGTGGCCACCAAACGGGCCCGGCAACTGGCCCGCGGTGTGGAGCCCACTGTGCCTTGGGAGAACGACAAATCCACAGTAGTGGCCCTGCGCGAAGTAGCCGCTGGAAATATCGGTCCCGCCATCCTCGACCAGGTGGAACCGCCGGTAGTCGAAGAACCAGTAGAGCAGGTGCCGGTGGTCGTGATGGACGCGGAGGATCCGCTCTAAAACGCGTTCCACCTCCATGAGCCAGCCCGCTTCCATCTTTGATCGCGTCCGGGGGAAGCGGGCGGCTGGCATTGAAACCCTGCTTTCCAAATTGCGCAGCTACCTGCCGCAGGCGCAGGTGGCCGAGGTTTTCCAAGCCTATCAGTTCGGTGCCCAGGCCCACGAGGGCCAGCGGCGCGTATCCGGCGAACCGTACATCTCCCATCCCGTGGCGGTGGCGTCCATCCTCGCCGATCTGCATATGGACCATCACACCGTCGAAGCGGCGCTGCTGCACGATGTCATCGAAGATACACCCACCCTGAAAGAGGAATTAATCGCGCGCTTCGGCCAGGAAGTGGCCCAACTGGTGGACGGCGTTTCCAAGCTCACCCAGATCAAGTTCAAGAACCGCGAGCAGGCCCAGGCGGAGAATTTCCGCAAGATGGTGTTGGCCATGGTGGAAGACATCCGCGTCATCCTGGTGAAGCTCGCGGACCGTTTGCACAACATGCGCACGCTCGGTGTCATGCCGCCGCCGAAACGCCGCCGCATCGCCAGCGAAACGCTCGAAATCTACGCCCCCATTGCCCATCGCCTCGGCATGAACGCCATGCGCATGGAGCTGGAGGATCTGGGTTTTGAGGCGCTGCATCCACTGCGCTACAAGGTGATCACCAAGCACATCAAACGTTCCCGCGGCCATCAAAAAGAGATGCTGAAGAAGATCAGCAACAGCCTCACCAATGCACTGGAACGTGAACATATTCACGGCGTGGTGGCCGGACGCGAGAAACATCTCTACAGTATTTACCGCAAGATGCGTACCAAGAACCTGTCATTGAACGACGTGCTGGATGTGTACGGATTCCGCATCATCGTGGACAAAACCGATACCTGTTACCGCGTGCTGGGCATCGTGCACAATCTCTATAAACCCTCACCGGGCAAGTTCAAGGATTATATCGCCATCCCCAAGGCCAATGGGTATCAGTCTCTGCACACGGTACTCATCGGTCCCCAAGGCGTGCCCCTGGAAGTGCAGATACGCACCGCCGACATGGACAAGGTGGCCGCCTCCGGCATTGCCGCACACTGGTTGTACAAGACCGGCGACGATGCCACCACGCCCACCTTGCGGGCGCGCGAGTGGCTCAAGGATGTGGTGGAGATGCAGCAGGGCACCGGCAGTTCCCAGGAATTCCTCGACAACGTCAAGGTGGATCTATTTCCCGACGAGGTTTACGTGTTCACGCCGCAGGGCGATATCCATCGTTTGCCGCGTGGCGCCACCGCCGTAGACTTCGCCTACTCGGTGCACACCGACGTGGGCAACGCCTGCGTGGCGGCCAAGGTGAACCGCCGCCTCGTGCCCCTGCGCACGCCGCTGGAAAACGGCCAGACCGTGGAAATCATTACCGCGCCCAATGGCCGCCCAAATCCCGCCTGGCTGAATTTTGTGGTGACCGCCAAGGCGCGTGCCAACGTGCGGCACTTTCTCAAGAACTTGCGCCGCGGGGATGCCGTCGAGCTGGGCCGGCGCATGCTGGAGCGGGCGCTGGCTTCGCTTTCCATGAAAATGAGCAAGATCGCCGACGCGCAGTTCAATGCCCTTGTCAAGGAGTTCAAGCTGGATAACGAGGATGATCTGTTCGAATCCATCGGCCTCGGCCAGCATCTAGCGCCGCTGGTGGCGCGCCGTTTGATGCCGGCACAAACCGCCGAAAGCAAACCACTCAAGCCGGGCGCGCCGCTCGCCATCCGCGGCACCGAAGGCATGGTGGTAAGCTTTGCACGCTGCTGCCATCCCATCCCAGGCGATGGCATCGTCGGCGTGCTTACCGCCGGCAAGGGCATCGTCATACACCGGGACGAATGTGGCAACCTCGCCGAGTATCGCACCCAGCCGGACAAATTAATCGAAGTACAATGGGAAAAACGCATCAAGCGGGATTTCCCGGTTGAAATCCGCGCCGACGTGGCCAACCAGCGCGGGGTGCTGGCAACGGTCGCCGCCGCCATCGCCGAAACCGGCTCCAACATCGAGCATGTGAACCAGCAGGAGCGCGACGAACTCACATCACAGATCGTGCTCATCTTTGGCGTCAAGGATCGCCAGCATCTGGCACGCGTCCTGCGCCGCCTGCGCGCGCTGCCGCAGGTGATGCGCATCCAGCGCACGCGTGCTTAATTTTTATCGTCGGCAGAGTTTTCGTTTGATTTGAGAGTCATCATCGGTTTGCCATTTTTGTCAACTACCACAACGTCGCCTTTCCCCGGTGGCGGCAATTCACTGAGCAGCGTGCGCAGTGCCATCACCTGTTGCAGATTCAGGGCGTGCATACTGTGCCAGGCACCTTTGCGCTCGAAGGCAGCAGCCCCTGGCCCATTGAGCGTACATGCCGCCATCCCTCCAGTCCGGCATTCGTCCCTGTGCCACATGAACCAGCTGTTGGTGCCACATTCCAACACGGCGCCCATACGCTCCTGCACATTTAGATGACCGTGGCCGTTAATGATCCTGCATACCACCACATTCGCCTTGTCACGGGTGGTTGAAAAAGGTTCATTGAGAGCAACCTTGACCACCTGAAGCGATTTCACCAGTTGCTTCATGGCAGTCACGTTGATTTTGCCCAGATTGGTGGTCTGTGCTTCTTCTGTTGCCGCTGCGGGCAGATTCTTTGCGGTGGATGCCGATGGTGCATTCGACGAAGGATTGCCCGTGTGTGCAGTCACACCGCCAGTTAGCCCCAGCATACACATGGCCAATAGCGGCCACGTCCGAAACTTTCTGCGCTTGAGCATGGGCTTCCTCTGCTTCTCCCTCACGGAATTGATTATAAGGCGGACTGTTTAATCCCGAGTGCCGGCCGCGGGCGCGGGGGTTTTAGCCGGAGTCTTTGCTACGTGCAGGGGAATATTCTGTAGCAACCCTTGTAGTGCCGGCGCATTCACGGAAGCGTGCAGATAGTGACCGGGCAGGGAGTTCAGCGTCTCATTTAACGGTGCAAATATCTGTTCATATTCCATATTCACGCATGATGGTTTTTCACAGATACCACCAGTTTCGTTTGCCTGTGCGTTAGCCCCAGCCACGTGTATAGCATCACGACCTTCGGATAAAACCCGGTTGGTCGCGCAGATCAGTGTTGATCGTACGTGGCTGCCGGCCTCAAGGTTCATGCGGCAGATCACCACATTTGCCAGTTTTGGATCGTTGGAATAAGGTTCCTGCAGTCCTTGTTTGATGATTTGCAGGGTCTTGAGAATCATCGCTTGCCCCGTGACTTTAATTTGTCCGAGCTGGAGGGTTTCAGTCTTGCTTTTTCCGGTCACGATATTTTGTGCCGAGGCAGGCGTCATCAGGAATCCATACGAACCGGCAAGCAACAAGATCAGTTTGGGAATCAAATGTTTGTGCGTATTCATGTTGATATCCTCTATACGTTTTATTTCGTATTAAATATAATCCAGCGGTAAGGAAATGCAAGTCGACGCCAAGACCATGATTGGAAAGGGATAAGCGGCTATTATAGATGCTTGCTGAAAACCACTGTCGGGAGAATTCCATGAGCCGCGCCGCTATCCACACCGATCTGGCTCCCAAGGCCATCGGCCCTTATTCCCAGGCCATACGCGCCGGTAACAATGTGTACCTTTCCGGCCAGATCGCACTCGATCCCAAAACCGGTGACCTGGTGGCAAGCGGTATCGAAGCCCAAGCTAAACGCGTATTCGAAAATCTGAAAGCCGTGGCAGAAGCCTCGGGCAAGGGGCTGGATGCGGTGGTGAAGGTAAACATTTATCTGACAGACTTGAGCCATTTCGCCAAGGTGAACGAGATCATGGCCAGCTACTTTCACGAACCCTATCCGGCGCGTGCCACCGTGGGCGTGGCGGCATTGCCGCGCGGCGCGCTGGTGGAAGTGGATGCGGTGATGGCAGTGTGACGATACCGCGCGAGTCACAGCCTGCGCCTGCGGAACACGCCGCGCTGCCATTACGCTATCTGCGCGGCGTGGGGCCGCAGGTAGCGGACAAACTCGCGCGCCTCGGCCTATATAGCGTCACCGATCTATTATTCCATCTACCGCTGCGTTACGAGGATCGCACCAAAATCACGCCCATCGGCGCGTTGCGTACCGGTGTGCCGGCGGTGGTGGAAGGCGTGGTGGAGATAACCGAAACGGTGGTCCGCCGCCGGCGCATGTTGCTCACGCGCATCAGTGATGGCACCGGTGGGCTCACCCTGCGGTTCTTTTATTTCAATCTTTCACAGGCCGAGGCGCTGGCGCGCGGTGTACGGTTGCGCTGTTACGGTGAAGCGCGTACCGGCGCGGTGGGCCTGGAAATGATCCATCCGGAATATCGCATTTTGAAAGATGCAATTTCCGTACTCGAAGATACCGCGCTCACGCCCATTTATCCGGCTACTGAAGGTATTGCCCAGCTGAAGTTGCGGGCGCTCACCAGCCAGGCTCTGCACATGCTCGACGTCAATACGGCTTTGTTGCCGGAACTCTTGCCAGCGGAACTGCTGGAGCATCTTGACATGCCGGGAGTGCTGGAATCCGTGCGCTATGTGCACCGCCCCCCCACGGATGCGCCGGTACAAGTGCTCATGGACGGCAGTCACCCGGCGCAGCGGCGCCTGGCGTTCGAGGAACTGCTGGCCCATCACCTGGGCCTGCGTCAGTTGCGTCAGAACGCGGATCGCAGCCGCGCACCGTTAATCGCTGTTGATAATCCGCTGGCTGAAAAATTTCTTGCATCCCTGCCGTTCCAGTTAACCGGCGCGCAACAGCGAGTGGCAGCGGAAATCATGCGCGATTTGGCGAAGCCCCATCCCATGATGCGGCTGGTGCAGGGCGACGTGGGGTGCGGCAAGACCGTGGTGGCGGCGCTGGCTGCTTTGAACTGTATCGGCGCTGGTTACCAGGCGGCGCTCATGGCGCCCACGGAATTGCTGGCGGAACAGCATCTCCGTACGTTCAAAAACTGGCTTGCGCCCCTCGGACTGGAACCAGCTTGGCTCACGGGCCGGCAGGCTGTCGCGCAGCGGCGCGAAACCCTGGAACGAATTCGCGGCGGGCAAGCGTCGCTGGTTATCGGCACCCACGCGCTGTTTCAGGAAGATGTGGTTTTCCAGAAACTGGCGCTTGCCATCATTGATGAGCAACACCGTTTCGGTGTGCACCAGCGTCTGGCTTTGCGCGAGAAAGGCGCACAGGCAGGCATGTATCCGCACCAGCTCATCATGACGGCCACGCCGATTCCGCGCACACTTGCCATGACCGCCTACGCGGACCTGGATGTCTCGGCCATTGACGAACTGCCGCCGGGGCGCACACCGGTGAAGACCGTGGCCATTTCTGACACACGCCGTGCCGAAGTGGTGGCGCGGGTGCGCCATGCCTGCGCGGAAGGCAAACAGGTGTACTGGGTGTGCCCGCTCATCGAGGAATCGGAGGTTTTGCAATGCCAAGCGGCTGAGGATACGGCCACGGCGCTCACCTCAGCCTTGCCGGAACTGAGCATCGGCTTGGTGCACGGACGCATGGCAAGCCGCTTGAAGGAGCGCGCCATGGCGCGCTTCAAATCCGGCGACATCCAGTTGCTGGTGGCCACCACCGTCATCGAGGTGGGCGTGAATGTGCCCAATGCCAGCCTTATGATCATCGAGAACGCCGAACGCCTGGGTTTGGCACAACTGCACCAGTTACGCGGCCGCGTGGGGCGTGGTGCGGTGGAGTCGAGCTGTGTGATGCTCTACCATGCGCCGCTGTCCGTGGCGGCGCGGGCGCGGGTCGAAGTGATGCGCGAGACTAACGATGGGTTCGAGATCGCGCGCCGGGATTTGGAGCTGCGCGGGCCTGGCGAAATGCTCGGAACCCGTCAGGCGGGCGAACTGCGTTTGCGCATCGCTGACCTGACCCGGGATGCGCCGCTCATTCCGCAAGTGCAGCGCGCTGCGACGCTGTTGCTGGAAAGACATCCCGGACAAGTGTCTTTACTGGTGCATCGCTGGTTGGGTGACAACAGCCGTTATGCTCAGGCTTGAAAATCCCTGACTTCAACGGCGCTGTGTGACAAGGCATAGCATGCAGGAATCATCCATACAGACCCGCGCAAACCGCTATCACGACGGTCTTTGGAAGCCGTTGGATGCATGGCCTGTGGAGCTGCGTCCCAAAGCCTTATGGCCGTGGCTGATTTACGCCGGATCGCTCACGCAAAAACTGCGCGCGGCTGCCGGGGGTTTTTTTCATGTGAAAATACTGCATGAAGGCGTCACGCATCTGGATGCGGAAAACGCGGTGCTTTTGCATGCCCTGCCTGGAACTGCTGCACGTCTGCGCGAAGTATATTTGTGTGGAAACGAGCCTTGGGTGTATGCGCGCACGCTAACGGTGGCGGAAGGTGGTCACTGGCTGGACACGCTGGGTACGCAACCCCTGGGTGATCGTGTATTTGCCGAAGCGGATACGCAACGCAGTCTCATCGAAGTGGCGCAACTTGATGCGGCGCACACTTTGTATCGCGCGGCGATAAAAGGTGTGCCACACAGGCACGAATTTTTGTGGGCGCGGCGTTCGGTGCTAACGGTGCGCGGCAGCTGTCTGCTGATATATGAATGCTTCCTGAACGGTATGGAAAGTTGATGGACCCGCGCCTTCGACCTCTGTGGCGGAAACTGCGCTATAATCGCGTGATCCGGCGCTGGCTGCCGTTCGCGGCGCGGCGTATCTGGGCCTATCTGCGGCTCATGCGTCTGCACCGGCCCATTGGCAGTTTCCTGCTGCTCTGGCCTACGCTCTGGGCACTGTGGCTGGCAAGCGACGGTCACCCCACTCCGAAATTCTTCACCATCTTCGTGATCGGCGTATTCGTGATGCGCTCCGCCGGCTGCATCATGAATGATTTCGCTGACCGCAATTTCGATCCGCACGTGCGCCGTACCCGCGATCGGCCGCTCGCCACCCGTGAGGTGAGCGTGTGGGAAGCGCTGATCCTGTTCGTGATCCTGTGCCTAATCGCCCTGGGGCTGGTATTGATGCTGAACCGCCTCACGCTGGAGTTGGCGGTCATCGGCGCGGTGCTGGTGCTCACCTACCCATTCATGAAACGCTACACTTACCTGCCGCAGCCGTATCTCGGGATGGCATTCGGCTGGGGCATCCCCATGGCCTATGCGGCGGTGACGGGCCACGTGTCCACAGTGGCATGGCTCATCTTCATCGCGAATGTCATCTGGTCCACGGTGTACGACACTATGTATGCCATGGTGGACCGGCGCGATGATCTCAGGATAGGAGTCAAGTCCACCGCCATCCTGTTTGGCGATCTGGATCGCGTGATCGTCGGCATCCTGCAGGCCTTGCTACTGGCTGACTTGGCGCTGGTGGGTTATCGGACAGGGATGAGCACGGTGTATTACGTGGGACTCGCGTTCGCACTGCTGTTTGCGGTTTACGAACAGGCGCTCATCCGCCGGCGCAATCCGCAACGCTGCTTTCAAGCCTTCATGAACAATAACTGGTTCGGTGCGGCGGTGTTCGCGGGCATTCTGCTGCATTACAGCTTTATGACAGGCGCGTAAACCGGTTTCAGAATACCGGTGGCACGTATTCGTTGATGAACTGCGCGAAAGTGCCGGCGGGCACCGGTTGGCTGATGTAATAACCTTGAGCGTAATTGCACTGCAGCGCCGCCAGGGTGCGCAGGATTTCCATGCTCTCGGCGCCTTCCGCCGCCACCTGCAGGTCGAAGGCTTGCGCCAGGCCGATGATGGTGCGCACGATGCTGGCATCCGCCTTGCTTGCGAGCATGTTGATTACAAAGCTCTTGTCGATTTTCAGTTCCGACGCCGGGATGTTCTTGAAGTTGGCCAGCGATGAATAACCGGTGCCGAAATCATCTATCGACACGGCCACACCCTTGTCTTTGAGTTCACGAATGGTCTCGAAACTCATATCCGGATTGCCCATGATCGCGGATTCGGTGATTTCCAGGATCAGCCGGTTGGGTTTGGCGCTCCACACGCCCATGGCATCCGTCACGCGGCTCACCAGCGCTTCGTCTTCCAGCAGCGAGGGCGCGATGTTAATGGCGAGCGACAGGGGACCGAAGCGCGTAGGCCAGTTGGCCGCGTGCTGCAGCGCCATGTTGATGGCCGACCAGGTGAGTTCCCCGATTTGGCCGGTGCGGGTGGCGATGGGAATGAACACGTTCGGCGGGACGATACCGCGCTTGGGGCTGCGCCAGCGCAGCAAGGCTTCCGCACCGGCCAGGAGACCGCCGCGCAGATTGATTTTCGCCTGGTAATAGATTTCCAATTCGCCGTTGTCCAGCGCGGTATCGAGTTCGCTCTCCAGGTCCCAGGCACCAGCCAGTTTCCCAGGCGTGTCGTCCGTGTACATCAGATAAGGAGCACCGTTGCGCGCCGCGTCCGAGAGCGCCAGTTCCGCGTGCTGCAGCAAGGTGCCGGCCTTGTCTGCATGATCCGGAAACAGCGCAATGCCCATACTGGCGCCTACGGACACTACCTGACCGCCGATTTCAAAAGGTGCATACAGGACGCGCAGGATCTTGTTGGCCGCCAGAATGGCATGGCCTTCATTCAGAATATCCGGCAAGATCAGCGCGTATTCGTGATCGCCGCTGCGCACGATGCGATCATCGCTGCGGCAGATGCTTTCCAGACGCCCGGCGAACTGCTTCATCAGCTCTTCAATGCTGCTGGAGCCGAACAATGCCCCGAATTCCTGGCCACGTTTGACCTGCACCATCAGCAATGCCACCTGCTTGCCGCTTGATTGTGTACGGCGGAGGTAGCTTTCCAGATGGCGAATCAGTGAAGGCCGGTTCGGACGCAGCGAAAGTATTTTGTCTGACATTCAGTGTAACCGCACCACGATTTCTACAAATAGAGTTCCTGCGGGTCAACGCCATAGGCGCCCGGATCAAGGCATTTTTCGATCCATAGTGTTTCGACGCCTTTCAGATGCGTGTCAAACAGCAGGTCCAGTGTATTAAACTGCGGCAGGCGACGTTTGTTCTCGTCCAGGATCAGCATGACGCGCGGTTTGAGCCGACGCGTCTCGTTTTGTGCGATGACTACGGCTACGGCACCGGTATTGAGTTCGACCAGTGAACCGGTTGGGAATACACCCACTACCTGCATGAATTGTTCCACCACTTCCGGCTGGAACAGGCTGCCGCGCCAGCTGTAGATTTCACGCACCGCCTCATAAGGGGAGCGCATCTTGCTGTAAGGCCGGGGGCTGGTGATGGCGTCGTAGCAATCCGCCATGCCGGCGATTTTGGCGAAGGTCGGAATCTGGTCGCCCTTGAGTTTATCGGGATAACCGCTGCCGTCATAGCGTTCATGGTGACTGCGCACCATGGAGGTGATGCGCTCGGTGATGCCGCTCGCGCCCTCCAGAAGATTCAGGCTGTAATCCACATGGTTGCGCATCACGTGCCATTCGGTCTCCGTAAGCCCGCCGGCCTTCATGAGCAGCTCATGAGGCAGCTTGGTCTTACCCACGTCAAACAGCATGCAGCCCAAACCGATTTCGTAGAGCGCTGATTTGTCGAGACCGAGATGCCGGCCGAAGGTGATGCCCCAGATGGCGGCGCCCACCGAGTGGTGATACATGTAGGAATCGTGTTTCTTCATGCGCGACAGCCAGATCATGGCATCCGGATTGCGCAGTACGCTTTCTACCATGGGTTCGACGGTTTCCCTGGCCATCTGCACATCCAGTCGTCCGTCTGTTTCCAGCTTGATGATGAGATCCTGCACCGCGCGGTTCGCCTCGACATAAATTGTTCGGGCAACGGGCAGCTCTTTTTCTACGGGCTGGGAGTTTGCATACACCGTGCGATTGCGGTTACGGGTATTCGACGCCCGGCGTGCTGCCGGGTAGTGCAGACTGGTTACCTGCGTGATAGTGCGGTTCCCCCGGCTTATATCGGTCCTGGTCCGGGTGACATCCTGGCGGGTCTGTTCAAAGTCAACGAATACGTAGCGGCAGTGATGACGCAGCTCCTCGATCTCATCCTGGTTACGAATGAAGAAACCCTGGAACAGGAAGGGCGTTTCGGTCCAGGGACGGTCCAGGCGCGCTACATACATGCCCACTTCGAGGTCGGCGGTATTCACTTTTATTTGTTTTTGTGTTTCCACAGCGCCCCTCCTCGATAAGCATTGATTGCCTGGGCGGTAAATTGGCTTGGACAGTATGGTACGGCATCCTTGACAATTGCGGCGCGCGGTCTGCTCACAGCATCCTGGCGGCACGCGCCAGACTCCAGATGCGCACACTGGCCGCACCCGCCTGTCTCAGTATTTTGCTCAGGGCAGCGGCGGTAGCACCGGTGGTCATCACGTCATCCAGGACCGCAATATGCATACCCGCCAGAGAGCCCCGGACCGAGAAGGCATCGCGCAGGTTGTAATGGCGTTCATCGGCGCCAAGCTTTGACTGTGCCGCCGTGTTCTTGATGCGCAAACACAGACTGTGAGCGATGGGCAGACGCAAACGCCGGCTGACCGGCCGCGCCAGCTCCAGTGCCTGATTAAAACCACGTTCACGCAGGCGCGTTCCATGCAGGGGCACCGGCACGAGCAGATCGGGTCTTGTGGTGATACCGGCAGACAGGAAATCCGCCAGCAGTTCGCCCAGCAGGCAGCCGGTGGCCAGATCGCCGTTGAACTTGAAGCGCTGCAATAACTCGTCCAGAGGCCAGGCATAGAGCAGTGGACTGACGGCACTATCCCAAGAGGGCGTGGATTTCAGACACTGGCCGCACCAGGCGGCAGGGGCGTTCTCAGGCAAGGGGGCCGCGCAGCGTTCACAGGCGTGCCGGTTCCAGGGCAGATCCCGGGCGCAGGATTTGCACAGCTCCCGTGCGCTGCGGCTGCGCTGACCGCAGAGCAGGCAGAAGGGAGGGTACAGGAGAGCATGAGCCTGTTTCAGCCAACCGTAAACCATCCATAGCACTCCAGGTTGACAGCCATTCTCCGGCTATTACACTGCGTCCATAGCAACGCCGGCAGGCGCCCCATCATGCCACGCTAATTCGAGGCTTGCCATGCATCCTGTGACCGCTTCCATCTCCGATATCCGCCATGACTGGAGTCTGGAAGAAGTCTGGACGCTTTTCGCGTTACCGTTCAACGACCTGTTGTTCCGTGCCCACACCGCGCACCGCCGCTATTTCGATCCCAACGCGGTGCAGATTTCGACGCTTTTGTCTATCAAGACCGGCGCGTGTCCCGAGGACTGCAAGTATTGTCCCCAGAGCGCGCGCTACCACACCGACCTCAAGGCCGAAAAACTCATGCATGTGGACGATGTGCTGGCGCGGGCGCAACACGCGCGCGACAGCGGAGCCACGCGCTTTTGCATGGGCGCCGCGTATCGTAATCCGAAAGACAAGGACCTGGATCAGATCATCGAAATGATCAAGGCGGTACGCGGACTGGGCATGGAAACTTGCGCTACCTTGGGAATGCTGAGCGCCGAACAGGCGCACAGACTCGCCGATGCCGGACTCGATTACTACAACCACAACATTGATACTTCGGAAGCGTATTACAAGGAAATCATCACCACCCGCTGTTTCCAGGACCGGCTCGACACGCTCGCACATGTGCGCGAAGCCGGCATGCACGTGTGCTGCGGCGGAATCATCGGCATGGGCGAAAGCGTCGCGGATCGCGCCGCCATGCTGCACACGCTTGTAACCTTGCCGGAGCATCCTGAAAGCGTGCCTATCAATCAGTTGGTGCAGGTGAAAGGCACACCTCTGTTCGGCGGCAAAGGCGTGGATCCGTTCGATTTCATCCGCGTCATCGCGGTAGCACGGATACTCATGCCGGAAGCTCACGTGCGCCTGTCCGCGGGCCGTGCGCAGATGAGCGACGAGATGCAGGCGCTGGCGTTTTTCGCAGGCGCGAATTCCATCTTCTATGGCGAGAAACTTCTGACCACGGATAACCCTGAACAGGACGCGGACCGGCGCCTGTTCGCACGCCTCGGCATCCACGCAGAACCGTATCGGGCCGGCGACAATCTCGAGCAGGCAAACCTTTTCACAGAACCGCATGAGCCACGCCGCGCAGCGACTTGACGTTTTGCTTCGGGATGATCTGGAAAGGCTCAAAGCCCGGTCACTATATCGCCTGCGCCGCCTGGTGGACGGGGCCCATGGCGCCGAAATCGTGGTGGATGGCGCCCGCTGCCTGAACTTTTCCAGCAATGACTATCTTGGCCTCGCCGGTCATCCGGCGCTGCGCGAGGCCGCGCGCCGTGGCCTGGATCAATACGGCCTGGGCAGCGGCGGCGCCCATCTCGTCACCGGACACACCCGTGCCCATGCGGCACTGGAAGAAGAGTTGGCGGCGTTCGTGCAGCGGCCGCGGGTGCTGCTGTTTTCCACAGGCTACATGGCGAACCTGGGCGTCGCCGGTGCTCTGCTCACGCGCGGCGACCGTGTGCTGGAAGACCGGCTCAATCACGCCTCATTACTGGATGCGGGGCTTTTATGTGGTGCTCGTTTCAGCCGCTACGCCCATGCTGATGCAAACGCACTGCAACAGCAGCTTGCAACCCCACCCAGACGCACCCTGGTGATGACCGACGGCGTGTTCAGCATGGATGGCGATGTCGCGCCGTTGCCGGAACTGGCGCGTGTCACCGAAGCGGTCGGCGCCTTTCTCATGCTGGATGACGCACACGGCTTTGGTGTGCTGGGCAAGCACGGTTGTGGCACGCTTGAGCATTTTGATCTGGGTATGGCGGAAGTCCCGGTACTTATGGGCACACTTGGCAAGGCTTGTGGAACTTTCGGTGCGTTCGTGGCGGGCAGCGAAGCATTGATCGAAACCCTGATACAGCATGCGCGCACCTATATTTATACAACGGCGCCGCCGGCGTGTGTCGCTGAGGCTACCCGTGCAGCTCTCAAGCTGGTGCAATCGGAAAACTGGCGGCGCGAGAAATTACATGTGCTTATTGCGCGCTTCCGGGCCGGTGCGGCGCAGCTCAAACTGCCGCTCATGGACTCTCACACCGCTATTCAGCCGCTATTGGTCGGCGACTCCGCATGCACACTGGAAGCTTCCAATACGTTACTGGAACGCGGCATTTTGGCCGTGGCTATCCGGCCACCTACCGTCCCCGAAGGCAGCGCGCGCCTGCGCATTACATTCACTGCGGGCCACGAAGAGATGCAGGTTGACCAATTATTGGAGGCGCTGGTGGATGTGTTGCGAGGCTTGGGCGATTAAATATTTTTGAACCCGGTATACAGCACTTAGCACTAATTTTTATGCCGTCGAAATTTCATACGGAAATCACCGGCCGAGGACCGGATTTGTTTCTGGTACATGGCTGGGCGCTGCACAGCGGCGTGTGGAACGGCATTGTCACGAAACTGGCCCGAACGTTTCGTGTGACCCGCGTGGATTTGCCTGGCCATGGTCTGAGCCGTGAACTACGCATGCCTGCAACTCTTGCCGGGTTCGCGCAGCAGCTTGGCGAAATAGCGCCGAAAAATGCCGTCTGGCTGGGCTGGTCGCTGGGCGGACTGATATGTCTGCGCGCGGCGCTTGATTGTCCGGGCAAAATACGCGCACAGGTGCTGGTAAGCAGCACACCACGGTTCGTAACGGCGGAGGATTGGCCTTGCGCGATGCCGCCAGAACAACTGCAGGAATTCGTCGTGGAACTCGGTCGCGATTATCACGGAACGGTGCAGCGGTTTCTGGCCTTGCAGGTGCGTGGCGACGAAGTGGCGCGTGGCGCATTGAGGTGGTTGCGCACAACCGTGTTCGCCCGTGGTGAGCCTCATCCTTCCGGTCTCGCGCATGGATTGAGGCTGTTGCGCGACAGTGATCTGCGCGCGGAACTTGCATACATTACTATGCCCACCCTTGTCATGGCCGGTGATTGCGACCGGCTGACTCCGCCGCAAGCGGGTGCGGCACTGGCCGCCGCCATTCCCGGCGCAAAACTAGTGCGCCTGTCCCGTACGGCTCACGCGCCGTTTCTTTCCCATCCGGTGGAATTCATCGCGGCATTAGATACCTTCATGCGGAAACTTCCGGAAACAGATACATCTGCAACGAAAATAACGGGAACCATCCGAGATGGATGAGTTTTCGCTTGATCGCCGCCAGTTGCGCGCCGCGTTCGAACGTGCCGCCAGCGGTTATGACGCGGCGGCGGTATTGCAGCAAGAGGTGGGTGTGCGCCTGCTGGAACGACTGGAACTTACGACGCTCAAACCCGCGTGCATACTGGATCTCGGCTGCGGCACCGGCCGCCATCTGGGAGCGTTGCGTCAACGCTATCCAAAAGCCCAGATCATCGGTACGGACTTTGCCATAAACATGCTCGCGGCGGCGCGTCGCAGCCAGGGCTGGTTCCGGCGCACACCGCTGGTATGCGCGGACGCCATGCGCCTGCCGTTCGCGGCCACCTGCTTTGACATCGTGTACTGCAATCTGATGCTGCAATGGTGCGACGATCTGGATGGGGCACTCACGGAACTGCGGCGGGTGGTGAATCCCCACGGATTGTTGCTGTTCACGACTTTTGGCCCGGACACGCTCAAGGAATTGCGAGCCGCCTGGCGGGAAGTGGATGCGCTCAATCATGTGAACCGTTTCACGGATATGCACGATATCGGCGACGCCTTGATTCGCGCCGGTTTTGTGGAGCCGGTAATGGACGTGGAGCACCTGACGCTTACCTATGCAGATGTGCGGAGTTTGATGGCCGATCTGAAATCCATCGGTGCGCATAATGTCACGGCCGGCCGGCCGCGTGGCCTCGGCGGACGTGGGCGGCTGGGGAAACTGGCGGCGGCTTACGAACCCTTCCGCCGCGATGATCGGTTGCCGGCCACGTATGAAGTGGTGTATGGCACCGCCTGGACACCCGCGTATATTCCCGCGGACATGCTCACCGTTGGCGAAATGCAAGCTGCATTGAATGATGGTCCCGGTCCTGGAGACAAATTCTGATGCGCGGCCTGTTCGTCACCGGCACGGATACGGGCGTGGGCAAGACGTGCGTGGCCGCGGGTCTGTTGCGCGTATTCGTACGCGCCGGCCTGCGGACCGTCGGCATGAAACCGGTAGCCAGCGGCGCGCTGCAAACGCCTGACGGTCTGCGCAATGAAGATGCACTGGCGTTACAAGCAGCTGCAAACTTGCCGCGGCCTTATGAGCAGGTGAATCCTTACTGCTTTGCCCCGCCCATTGCACCGCATCTGGCTGCGGCCGAAACCGGAGTCAGCATTGAATTGCCGAGGATTCTCACGGCATTCAATCAACTGTGCGCAGGCGCCGATGTCGTAGTGGTGGAGGGCGTGGGCGGTTGGCAAGTCCCTATGGCGGATGATTTTGGCGTACCCGGTCTCGCCTGCGCGCTTGGCTTGCCGGTAATCCTGGTCGTGGGTCTGCGCCTCGGCTGTCTCAACCATGCGCTCTTAAGCGCCCGCGCTATCCGCGACGACGGCCAGATACTGGCCGGCTGGGTCGCGAACGGCATTGACCCGAAGTTTGAGCGCCGTGAAGGCAACCTCGCCACGTTGAAGCGCGCCATCCGTGCGCCGCTATTGGGCGAGATTCCCTGGCGGCCGGAACTTGCGGCTGATGAGGTGGCGGCCAGCTTGGATGCGCGGAAGATCATTGCTCTTTCGAACGGAAACAATGCGGAATGAAATGATCAGTTCGCAGCATATCCGGGATTGGTGCACCAACCGGCTGATCCGATCTCAATGTCCGGCAGGGTGATGAAACTCATTTACATCGTGCCGGTGGGACGGCATCGTTTGACGATCATCCGGCAACGAATCAAAGTGCCCCCACATGAGCTTTACTATGACCCACAAAAGGATCGCGCCGCCGATCATCAGCATGTACTCACCTGTCCGTTGCTGATCGCCGAGCAGATAATTGCTGCACAGCCTGATGTGGGAGACCAGATATACCCAACCGATACGGAAAAACATCGCGATAAGTTCCGAGATGAAGAGACCGCGAACCACGAATCCCATGCGTGGCCAGCTCAATCCCAACGGCAACCCAATCAACAACGGCACCGACACAAATTTGGCTGCCATCATCAGCGGCTCACTGGCTGCGGTATCAAGCGAGCGTGGCAGCATCCAGAATGCGGCAGCAAATGCAGCCAGCAGCAATCCGGTGATGCCGCTATGATTCCAGGCATTGACCGTTGTTATCAGCCGCTGCGGAAAGGAGCTACAGAGCAGCCAACCAACGACGATCAATAACGGAATCTGCACCAGCATTTGCGCGGTCATGCTAGCGGTAAGCGCATGTTGTACAGGTGGCAGCAGCAGTGCGATAAACATTGCCCCCGCAATAATCAGGGGATAACGCCGCAGACCTGCGATCATTGCATCCACCGCAGCACAGCCTGACCAACGGGCACGGGGTTCCCCAAAGGATAGATCCCGATCAGTCGGCCCTGGGGGTTGACGATATCCACATCCGGGCTGTGCATATAGCCACCCTGGCCGTCGGGAATGACAGTCACGCGGAAGCCCCGCTCGAGTTCCTTTAATCCCCCCGCAGTCACTGGCCGCGCGGCCACCCATCCCTGGTCATGATGGAAAAGTCCAAGGTAAGCAGCGAGCACCCGAGGCGTATCGTATGAGGGGTCAAAGCTGATGCTGAGTAGTTGTACCTTGTTTTGCGCCAATGGTTTGGCGAGCTGATTCTGGAGTTGCGCGAACTCGGCACTCAGCAACGGACAATCGTCTGTGCAGTGGGTGTAGATAAACTCGACCAGCAGCCACTTTCCGCGCAGGTCGGCCAGATTGATGTGTGCACCGGATTGAGTCTCCAGCGGCACGGCCGGAACGTTCGGCGGATTTTCCCGAACCTCAGTGCGGGCTGCTGTTTCGCTTGTAAAGGCCTGGAAATGGTCGGTGGCAGCCGCTAGAACAGTGCCACCGACCATCAGTACGATAAAACTAGCCAGCAGTGTTCGCAGTACCTGCATTAGCTGGTACCTTCAGTAAACCGACAATGATGCGGATGGCGAAGATCAGCATTCCTAAGACTATCAGTATGGCGCCGATCGAACCGATCTTGTCATACGGCACCCATTGTGCCAAGTGTACTGCGTAGCGTCGCGGTACGCTCATGTGTCCCGCATCGAGGAACGCCAAGGTGAAGATCAATGCACCAATGAGGTAAACCGGGAAACCCAGTTTGTCGGCGGCAGTATCATTGGCTGACTGCGTGTGGCTGCCGATCACGTGATACATCAGCGCCAGCACCATTGCCAGTACGCCGAGTATCAGATAAAAATGGAAATGACCCGGCACCCACTGGGTGTTGTGCATCACCTTGTTGATGCTGATAGTACCATCGAGAATTGCCGGGACGATGCCCGCAGCCCAGCCGTATACCGACAGCACAGCAAGTCTGGCTGGCATTTTCCAGCGAATGTTCGAGCGGTATATGTTGGTCAGAACGCCATACGCTGTCACCAGGAACACCGGGAAGCCGGCGCCGTACGAGACGATCTGGCCCATTATTGACAGCCAGCGCGGCTCGGCATAATCCATCAGCAAGTGGTGCGGGAAAACGATAATCACAAAAAGACAGCTTACTGCCCAAGACCAGAGAAACACCCGGGAGATTGGGTAGGGCCGGCCGCTATAGCGGGGTACCAGCTCATATACGGCGATCACGCCCATATAGATGGTGGCGTTGATGACCATGTGGCCGAACCAATAGATCAGGTTCTTGGCTACCAATGCGTTAAGCACATCTGACGGGAAATAGGCGTTTATCAGGCTCATCACCAATACTACTGCGCCAGCAAGGATGCCGAGCCCATTGGCAATTATCACCATGGTACTAGCGACCACGGCCTTCGGGTGCGACGGATCAATTTCGCCACCGAACAACCATTGGAGACCCAGTCCACGCCCGAGGTTACCGAAGACGCGAATGATGGCCACCGCTCCATCCAGATAGAACACCAGGAGACCGACACCGATCAGCAGGTATCCGACCATGAACAGCGCCGCGGAATTGATGCTCCATATGCCCATTGAATGTACCGGCAGCGGATACAGAAATGTCCACATACCTGCGTAACCACCAATGAAAACAGATCCTAGAATTGCCAACGCACCGAGCATGAATAGCACATAGTTGGTTAGAAATGCCCACAGATGAAGATGCACATACTTGCGCAGGAAGAACCACATCACGGCGGTCGTCGCCAGACTCATAGTGCCGACCATGCCGGACCCATGCATGGTCAGTAGCCGGTAGAACCAAGTGGGCTGCACACCGAGCCAAGTGGCCTGCGTCATACGCATGGTCAGCCCCAGCAACATGAGAAACAAAAACAGCGCCAGCGCGGAAATGATGTAAAGATTGAATACGATGCGTTCGTTCCGCGGCAGCCTCTCATCTTCGGGATAAAGTGTGAGTGTGCTCATGATTTGTGGCCTCCGGTGGTGGTGGCAACGACGTTCAATTCGGCAGTCATTACGTGATGAGCGAGCCCGCAATATTCAAGACATCTAATCGTGTATGTACCTGGCTGGTCAAAAGTGTAGAGAATCTTGTTGGTGTATCCGGGCATGGCCTGGGTCTGAGTGACAATGCGGCCGTCCGGCGCATAGATCGCAAATCCGTGATTGACGTCGGCACTGGTCACGCGAAACTCGATGGGAACGCCAGCTTCAATCTGGGTTGTGCTCAGTTCCCAGGACCATTGATGGCCGACCACGTTGACGACCTGTGCTGCCTCCAGCGGGCCATGTTGTAGTGGCAGGGGGAACCGATGCAGGGTGGCGTAGCTCACCACAATAAACCCTATGAGCAGTACAACAAACAACCATCGGCGCAGCATGTTGGATGTCTTATGCGCTCGCTGTGCCTCTTCCGTATCGGCGGGCTTGACAGCCTGGACTATCACGTAGATGAAACCCAACGTGACCAGCCCCATGCCCACAAGTGCAATTAACCAGATTTCATTCTGAAAAATCATGGCGTCACCCCCATACGTGTGTGGCGGCCCGGTAATCTCCTCCAGACAAATACGCTTGTCAAGAATGTCGGCAACCGAAGCAAGCTCGCAAACGAGACAGCGACGTTGAGTGTATTGGCATCCATCCATGTATCTGAATATTTGGACTCTATTGAGACCCCAACCAAGCCCCATGAAGTTACATACTGTTCAAGAAAATATGTGGTGACCCATTTATAAGTGTTTGAGATTAAGCGCTTTTCATCAAGGTGGGCTCAAAACAATCATCTCTGAGCGCTCGCGGACGATTGCGTCTCACGCGCCACAAGATGCGCGTACCCGCCAAGGCCTGGCTGGCGTGCCGCCTGACTCTGCGGTACGCCAGCTTTTTATTATCCAGCCCGGAAATATTTGCGGGAAACAGCCTTACTTGATTTCTTTCATCAGCCCTTCCAGGCGACCCTGGTTCAGGATTTGCTGTGCTTCCATCGCTGCTGCGGCCTTTGCGGCTGCGGCTTTGTTGACAGGGTTGCCCACCACAATGACGCCCAACATGCCGAACATGTGATGCGGCTCGCATTCATAAAGATATACGCCATCCTTGATCAACTTCACGGTGATGCCTTTGCTGATTCCGGCTGTCCAGCCCGTTGCGCCGTCGGGCACGAAATAAGATTTCGCATTATGACCGGGATCGGTTGGCACGAACTGCACCGAGTCTCCCGGCTGGATATGCAGAAAGTCGGGCTCAAATACAAAGGTGCCGCCGGCACCGCTATTCAATTCCTTCACGGTATAGTTTTTGGCATAGGCATTCGTGCCAATGAGGGACACGGCTAAGATCGTGCCCAATACAAGTTTCGCGTTCATAACTACCTCCAGTAACTTTCAGAAAACAGGCTATTTTAAGATACCTAAGATACCATCGATCGAAATGCACCGGAAAATGGTCTGACGGTTCATTGCGCGCGTGTGATGACCATGTCGCCTCGCGAAAGAGTAAGGTACCGAAGTATTCTGCGATATCTCGGGTTTTGCGAGCAGTCCGTTATTGGAGATTAATGCCTGGATTTCCGCGATTTCATTTTAAGGATCACCTGTCCAATAACACGCGTATTTCGTGTTCATATTTTCCAGACGAGTTATCACTAAAGCCTAAATGACGGCGGTAAATGTTGCCATTGGGCTCAATGAGAAACGAACTCGGTAATCCGACCAAGCCGTATCGTTTTACCAGAACCCCCTTGGGGTCGTAAACGATGTTGAAATGGGCTGGGACTTCGTCCAGAAATTTTTTTGCGTTCTGTCGGTGCTTGTTTTCATTGACCGCAATGATTATCAATCCATAGTCTCCGTATTTCGCCTGCATAGCGTTCATCCAGACGAAGGATTGTTTGCACGGTGCGCACCAGGACGCCCAGAAATCCAGATAGACCACTTTACCCCGGTAGTGGGCGAGATTTAAAATTGGCACTGCCGCGCCGGAAGTTATCATCCATACGCTCAGTCCAGCGATGATGGCCAGTCTCGGGAAATGTTGGATATAAACCATTCCGGTAGATGTAGAAGCACATTGATGTTTCGTACTCTGATACGAAAATTTGCCGGAAGCAAATATTTTTGCCTGGCACATAAACCGGAAGCCTACCCTCGGCGCCCAATCGCTGAGGTGGTGATGGATAAATATCTTTAGCGTAGGGTAGCGTTGAGTGATAGGTGGTTGGGATTTATCACACGTGGATATTCGTTAACAGCCTGCCGGGATTGAAAAATAGCGGGTGATGAAACCGGAGCAACTGATCCTGGCCGCTCTGAACCGGATGGCGGAGCGCGCAGATGGGCGGCAATTTAATAGGCATTCTGGTAGCCTACGGC
>JBAWFA010000013.1:0-73607 GCA_049591455.1 Gammaproteobacteria bacterium | reverse complement strand
AAACGAACCGCAGAAAACGCACTTGCGACCCCTCAAAAAGTTGGCCGCACAGGCAAAATGACTGGTTTTCCCTGTAACCATAAGCACTTATCCTATGCCGATGGTTACGAAACGCCCTAATTACCTATGATTATCGGCCTGCATCCATGAAGACGTATCGCCCTGTCACTGCCTTCATCAACGCCGCTTAAGCGCGGAGAATTTCGTGCTCATATTCGAGGGGCTGACGGTATTTGCTCTGCTGACTTTTTGCAGCGCGAGGAAATGATCGCTATCACGGCCACGCCGCCAGCAGGAATGCCATAACCAGAATAGCCAGCAACCGGTGGCCGGTGTCCACCAGCCAGCCCGAGACTTTGCGCCGCGAAATAAGCGTGTCGGTAAGCGTCGGCGCGGCGGTGAAACCGAGCCACAACAAGGCGCCCGCGACCAATGCCGTCGCGAGATCGCCCTTGCCGCCAAACGCAAGCACCAGCGCCAGTACCCAAGCCTGCACAATGCAACAGATGAGCGCGACCATATAACGCTGCCAGCGTCCGCCGGATTCGAGGTCTTCGAGCGCGTGGGGATTCGCCTTGAGCCACAGCGGCCCGAAGGTGAACGGCAAATACCAGACCGCGCCCACTATGAAACCAACGACACCGGCGACTACCACCGCTCCGTAATTGATTTGCGCGAACATAACAAACTCCTTATGGTGCTTGATGAGTGTAGCAGCGATTCTGAACTTTCATCATGAAGAGCATTCACGCTCGATAAGCTGCGTTTCTTCTATCCCTTAGAGCGAGCCGAGCACTGCAGCGAGCCAGACTAAGCCCGCAGAGGTGCGGACAGAAAGTCCGCACCCCCGCCCTCAGACCAGGGACGGTCTGTCGGCGTGACTCTGCAGCGAGCGCAGGTGCGGGAACCCGCATAAATATCGCAGTCCAGGGCCACACAAAAAAGCTCTTCGTTCCAGGAAGGCGGCAGAACTAAATGCATTTCATGGCATCCTATTACTGCCCTCCCGGAGCCTACAATGAAAACCCCGCCCGCACATATTGAAACCCTGAGCGTCCACGCCGGCCATGCGCCGGATGCCGCCACCTCCGCTGTGAGCCCGCCCATTCATCTGTCCACCACCTTTGCCCGCGAGGCAGACGGCAGTTATCCCCATGGTTTCAGTTACGCCCGTGTGACCAATCCGAACCGCGCGCAACTGGAAACCTGTCTGGCAGCATTGGAAGGCGGCGTGACCGCCATGGCCTTCGCTTCCGGGGTGGCCGCTGCCGGCGCCATTTTCCAGGCGCTTGCGCCAGGCGATCATGTAATTTGCAGCCAGGATGCCTACCACGGCGTGATGCGCCTGCTGCGGGAAATCATGCAACCGTGGCAGCTCAAGATGAGTTTCGTGGATACCACGCAGCTCGACGCCGTGCGTGCTGCGGTTACTCAGGCCAGCAAACTCATCTGGGTGGAAACGCCTTCCAATCCGCTGCTCAAGATCACCGATCTCGCCGCGATTGCCGATGTAGCGCATTCGAAACAAATATTGACGGTTTGCGACAACACCTTCGCCACACCGGTCTTGCAGCGGCCATTTGACTACGGCATGGATTTTGTCATGCACAGCACCACGAAATATCTCGGTGGCCATAGCGATGTGCTGGGCGGCGCCATCGTGGCGCGGGAGAATGGCCCTCTGACGGAGCGCATCCGTTTCCTGCAGTCCGAGGCGGGTGCGGTACCATCGCCTTTCGATTGCTGGCTGCTGCTGCGCGGCGCGCAAACTTTGCCGCTGCGCATCCGCGCGCAATCGCAAAACGCACTTGTGCTGGCGCGGCATCTGGCCGGTCACAAGGCAGTTGAGCGTGTGTTCCATCCCGGTCTTGAAACTCATCCCGGTCATGCACTCGCGAAACGCCAGATGCACGGCTTCGGTGCCATGCTATCCTTCACGTTGCGCGGTGGCGAACCGGCCGCCATGCGCGTCGTTGCCCACGTAAAACTGTTCACCCGTGCCACCAGCCTGGGCGGTGTGGAAAGTCTGATTGAACATCGCGCGTCCATGGAAGGTCCGGACACGAAAACTCCGCGCAATCTGCTGCGCGCGTCCGTGGGCGTGGAACACGCTGATGACCTTATTGCCGATCTCGATCAGGCCCTGGCTTTGCTGTAAACATCGCAACCTCACCGAAGGAACTTTATATGACTCAGCGCATCGCTTGCCTAGTTCTGGGATCGCTGCTGGTCTCGCCGGCGCTCCTCGCCCAACCCGCGCTACCTGCCACACCCGGCACCTCCGAAGTCACGCTGGAACAAATCATGGCGAACCCGGACTGGATCGGGAACCCGCCGGAACGCGCGTACTGGGGCTATGACAGCCGCCACATCTACTACTGGCAGAAACGCGATGGCAGCCAGTTGCGCGACCTGTATGCGGTGGCGGTCAGTACCGATGCGGTGCATAAAGTGCCGGACAACGAACTCGGCAGCGTGTCAGCGCCCGGAAACGATTTCAATCCGGCACATACTCTCAAGGTGTTCGTGCGTGACAACAACGTGTTCGTGCGCACGCTTGCCAGCGGCGCGCTGCGCCAGCTTACCCGCGACACCACGCCCAAGAGCGATGCCAGCTTCATGGCCGACGGTGAGCACGTGCAGTGGCACGAAGACAATGATATTTATCTCTATGATCTGCGCAGCGGTCTCGTAGCCCTGGCCGCTGACATCCAGCTTGCAGACGACCCCGCGAAAACCAAACCACCGCAGAACTATCTGGAGGCAGAACAACCACGGCTGTTTGATTTCCTGAGCAGGCAGCAAGCTGAAACGGCAGCAGAACATCTACAGCAGGCCACACAGACCAGCGCCGACAGCACGCGCGTGCCGGCGTCCTGGTACTTGGGCGACAAAATCAGCATCGTCCACAGTTCGCTGTCGCCCGACGGCCGCTGGCTTGTGCTGATGACCATACCCAAGGGCTATAACCGGGGTGCGCCGGGCATGATGCCCGAGTGGATCACGCGATCCGGTTATGTGCAGATGCTGCAACGCCACACCTATGTGGGTCTGAATCCGCCGCCGCCGCAATCGGTACTGGTGCTGGACCTACAAACTCATACATCTTTTCCACTGGACCTGAGCCAGTTGCCCGGTATCAAGGATGACCCGCTCGCGGCCCTGCGCAAGTCGGCAGTGGACTGGGACGTGAATCACGGTATAGACCGCAAGACCGCGGAGGCCTCCGTGAAAGCGCCGGCTATCCGGCCGGTGTCCGTGTGGCAAGTGGAATGGAGCGACAACGGTAAAAATCTGGCGCTTGAATTCCGCGCCAACGACAACAAGGACCGCTGGATCGCCACACTGGATTTCGCCAACAAGACGTTGATAACGCAAAATCGGCTTACGGACCCGGCCTGGATCAACTGGAGTTTCAATAACTTCGGCTGGCTGCACGACAATCACACCCTCTGGTATCTCTCCGAGGCCACGGGTTATTCGCAGCTTTACCTGAAAGACATCGGTGCAAAGGCCGCGCGCCAGCTTACCAATGGCGCGTTCGAGATTTCAGATCCGATCCTGACCCGTAATGACCGTTATTTTTATGCGGTGGCGAATCAGAAAGCGCCAGGCATTTATGAAATCTATCGTATAAACATCCGTGGCGGCGTCATGCAGGCGGTCACCGATCTGGGAGGAGTAAATGGCTCACAGCCTTCAGCACTGGAGGAAGGCGGAATGAGTTACTCCCTGTCGCCGGACGAAAACGAATTGCTGGTGTATCACTCCACCACGATCAGGCCGCCGGAAGTGTGGGTGGTGGATGCGCGTGCCGACGGCGCGGCGAAACAACTGACACATACGGTATCCAGCGTCTTTACTGCCATCAACTGGGTTGCACCGCAAATCGTGCAGGTGCCGTCCACGCATGTGAAACAGCCCATTTACGCACGCCTGTATGTGCCGGGCAATTACACGCCGGCGAAATCCTGGCCGGCGGTGGTATTCATCCACGGTGCCGGATACCTGCAGGACGCCCACCAGGGCTGGTCCTACTATTTTCACGAGTTGATGTTCCAGACCTTCCTGACCCAGCACGGCTATCTGGTGCTGGACATGGATTATCGCGGCTCGGCGGGTTATGGCCGCGACTGGCGCACCGCCATCTACCAGCACATGGGTCATCCCGAAGTGCAGGACATCGAGGACGGCGTGCACTGGCTGGAGAACGACTGGCACGTGAATCCGGGAAAACTCGGCGTGTACGGCGGTTCCTACGGCGGTTTCATGACCTACATGATGATGTTCCGCCGTCCGGATTTATTCGCGGCGGGCGCAGCGTTGCGGCCCGTGGGCGACTGGGCGGATTACAACGATTTTTATACGTCCAACATCCTCAATCTGCCGAGCATTGATCCGCAAGCGTATTACGTCAGTTCGCCCATCAATTACGCCGGCCAGTTGAAAAACCATCTGCTCATCCTGCAGGGCTTGGAAGACGACAATGTGTTCTTCATTGATACGGTGCACACGGTGGAAAAACTCCAGGAGTTGCGTAATCCGAATTTTGACGTGATGTTCTATCCCACGGAGCACCACGATTTTGCCGCACCAGCCTCTTGGCTGGATGAATACCGGCGTATCTGGCGGCAGTTCAACACCTATGTGAACCCGCCAGCGACGCCAGCAACAAACTGAGCCAAAGTCATCTGTCCACGCAGGAGCGCCCCAAGGTGCGATAACATGCATCGCGGCCCAGGGGCCGCTCTTGCGAAGCTCAAAGGAGATTTACGCTGCGATGCCTCCGTTGATGCTGGATGATCCTGAAGCCTGCATAAATGCGGTCATTGCGCGTGTCGGTAAGCGCCTGGTCGTCGGCACACCGCTCGGTATCGGTAAACCCAATCCGCTCTTGAATGCGTTCTTTCAGCGCGCCCGGGTGGATTCGTCCATCCAGCTCAAAATCATGACCGCACTGTCGCTGGAAAAACCGAGTTGGCACGGTGATCTGGAGCGGCGTTTTCTGGAACCCTTCGTGCAGCGCGTGTTCGGCGATTATCCTGAATTGGATTACATCCACGCGCTGCGTGCCGGGACGTTGCCGCCTAATATTGAGATCTCCGAGTTCTATTTCAAATCCGGCAGCCTGCTGCACAATGCCAACGCCCAGCAGCATTACACCAGCACCAACTACACCCACGTGGCACGCGACATGCTGGCCGCCGGCGTCAACGTGGTCTTGCAAATGGTGGGCAAGGAGGAAGGCCCGGACAGCGCGCATTACAGCCTGAGTTCCAATCCGGATGTGACGCTCGACATCATGCCGGGCCTGCACGCCGCGGAGAAGGCCGGCCGCAAGGTCGCGGTCGTAGGGCTGGTCAATACCCGTCTGCCCTTCATGTACGGCGATGCGAGTGTGGAGCCGGATTTCTTCGACATCCTGGTCGAAAACCCGGTGCTTGAACATACGCTCTTCGGCGTCCCCAACATGGCCATTGATCCGGTCGAGCACATGATCGGCCTGTACGCCAGCACGCTCATCAGGGACGGTGGCACGCTGCAGGTCGGTATCGGCAATCTGGGCGACGCCTTCGTGTATTCCACTCAGTTGCGCCACAGCGACAACAAACGCTATTGCGAACTTCTCGAAGGTCTGGGCATCCAGAAAAAATTCAGCAATGCCATCACCGCGCTGGGCGGGACCAGTATCTATGAAACCGGCCTGTACGCCGGCAGCGAGATGTTCAGCGACGGCCTGCTGCATCTTTATCACGGCGGCATCCTCAAACGCTGCGTCTATGATCACGATACGCTGCAAAAACTGTTGAACGAAAGCAAGCTCTCGGAACGTATCGGCCCCGAAACGCTCACTACCCTGCTCACGGCAGGTGCTATCCATCGCATCCTTACCGCCGAAGACAGCGCCTTCCTGAAACGTTTCGGCATCCTGCGCCCGGACGTGCGGTTTGACAGCGGTTTTCTGATTCTGCCCGACGGCACGCGTCTGATGCCGGACCTCGGCGACACCAAAACCCTGCGTTGCATCAATTCTGAAGCGTTAGGCGCACGATTGACCGGCGGCATGTTGCTGCACGGCGCGTTCTTTCTCGGTTCCCGCTGGTTTTATCAACAACTGCGCAGCATGCCAAAAGCCGAGCGCAGCCTGTTCGACATGACCGCGGTTTCCAAAGTGAATGAAATCTTCAGCGACGTGAAACTGGAACAGCGTCAGCACCGCCATGCGCGCTTCATCAACATCTGCATGAAGATGACGCTGCTGGGCGCCGCCGTTTCGGACCAACTGGAAAACGGCCAGGTGGTGAGCGGGGTGGGCGGCCAATACAACTTTGTGGCCATGGCCCATGCGCTGAAAGAAGGCCGCTCGCTACTGCTGCTCAAGAGCGTCCGCCGCGAGCACGGCAGGATGATTTCAAACATCGTCTGGGAATACGGCCACTGCACCATTCCCCGGCACCTTCGCGACGTCGTGATCACTGAGTACGGCATCGCCGATCTGCGCGGCAAGCAGGATTGGGAAGTGATCGCGGCGCTACTCAATATCAGCGATTCGCGTTTTCAGGATGCGCTGCTTCAACAGGCAAAAACCGCCGGCAAGATTCCGGCAGATTACCGCATCCCCGATGTGTTCCGGGAAAATACTCCGGAGAAACTTCAGGCTGGCCTCAAACCATTCCGGCAGGACGGCCTGTTTCCTGAATTTCCCTTCGGCGGCGATTTCACGCCAGAGGAATTGATCCTGGGCCAAGCTCTCATACAACTCAAGCAACGCGCTTCCACCTGGGCGGGGCAGTTGGCAATCGCTGCTGAAACATTGTTGACGCGTGCGCCGGAAGCACGCTTCGCGCCCTATCTAAAACGCATGGGTCTTGAAAAACCCGCCGGCCTGCGCCAACGTCTCACCGCCAAACTGGTAAGTGCCGCACTGCAACGGCTGCAGCTCGATTGAAGCCTGTCCCTGCCTTCACAACCCGGAGCCCGTCATGAAATTATTCAATCTACGCCTACGCACAAAAATCACCGCAACGGCCGTCGCGCTTTTACTGCTGGCTTCAGCCCAGGCGATATTCGCTGCCAACGCCCCCACCATGACGGCAGCCGGCATTCCGCTCGATGCGCCATGGAAGGTCAATATCTACGAGCTTGCGCACACTACTTTTCTGCATCCGGCCTGGGGCTGGCAGCACTCGGAACGCAACTACCTGCTGGCACTCAGGCTAGCGAAGGGCGACGGGCTGCATGTGGATACCGACGTGCTGTTTGCCGCATCGTTCCTGCATGACATGGCCGCGTTCCGTCCGTGCGCCGACAAAAAGATGGAGCACGGAGAGTGCGCGGCGGAGCAAGCCGGCGCGATGCTGCGCGGCACCGGTTTCCCGATGCAGAAACTCGCCGCTGTGCAAGCAGCCGAACGCGGGCATATGTTTTACAGCAATCCCGGCACTGATCCCACGGCCATCGTACTGCACGATGCCGATTCGCTGGATTTTTTGGGTGACATTGGCGCGGCCCGTATGCTCTCACTCACCGGCGCGAGCGCTCCGAGTTTTGCCCCAGAGGTGAAGACGCTGCGCGGCTTCTTGCGTGACATCCCACCACGCCTCATCACCAAGACCGCAAAGCGCATCGGCAAGCAACGCGCGGCAGAGTTGAAAGCCTTCCTGGATACGCTCCAGACCGAAACTTTCGACGGTCGTGCGATGTAGTCGCCGGCTATCCCCCATCCGTCATTCCGGCCAAAGCCGGAATCCAGTAAAACCATTGCTTACTGCATACCGGCGTTTGCCCGCACGGCGAAAACCCGGCGCAGCCGTTTTTGCCTCAGTTGAACTTCCCGGCCGCGCCCGCGACGCTGTACTTGCCTGCGCCCAGCAGCGCTACGGTGAGACCGCATAACCCGTAGAACGCCTCCAGCTCGATGATCCAGCCACCGACGCCGTTCAGATGCCAGACATTTCCACCATGGTGCAGCAGCACTGCCACGATCAGGTCAATGAAGATCAGCAATCCGCCGATGCGGGCGTAAAAGCCGAAAATCACCAGCAAGGGGCCCAGCACTTCGCCCAGATACACGCCGTAGGCAATGAAGCCCGGCAGGTGGTTGGCTGTGACCATTTCAATAATCACGTGCGGACCGGCATATACCTCATGGAGGCCGTGCAGGATCAAGAGTACGCCCACCAGCAGGCGCAGCAGCAATTTTCCCGCATCATCGGTTTTCCAGTTCATGGCCTCTTGCCTCCGGTTCGTGGTTACAAACGGCAGAAAATCTTACAGCAGATTGAGGTCAATGAAGGCCTTCAATTGCGATTTCGACAGCGCGCCGACTTTCTGGGTTTCCACCCTGCCATGCTTCAAGAGCATGAGCGTAGGCTGACTGCGCTGTGTGCAACCGAACTTGCGGGTTCAGGTCACCTCGGGCCGCTTGGGGATCTCAATGCCCCTGACGACGGCCGGTCGCGCAAGAAACCTATGCAGCGCACGCGTGACGTGGGGGAAGTCCGCCATGCCGACGAGTTCGCCCGCTGCGTAGAAATCAATCAGGTTACGGACCCAGGGAAAGATCGCCATGTCCGCGATTGTGTAATCGTCACCCATGATCCAGACGCGTTCCGCCAGCCGCTGGTCAAGTACGCGCAACAAGCGCTTCGATTCGGCGACATACCGGTCCCGTGGGCGTTTGTCCGCGTAGTCCTTGCCCGCGAACTTATTGAAGAACCCGACTTGGCCGAACATGGGGCCGATGCCGCCCATCTGGAACATCAGCCATTGAATCGTCTGGTAACGGCCGGCTGCATCCTGCGTCATGAATTTTCCGGCTTTGTCGGCGAGATAGATCAGGATCGCACCAGATTCAAATAGCTCAAGTGGTTTGCCGCCGGGGCCGTTGGGATCGAGGATCGCCGGAATCTTGTTATTCGGATTGAGCGACAGAAACTCCGGCGACATTTGGTCACTGGTTTCGAAGTTCACGCGATGCGGTTCATAAGGCAGTCCGGTTTCCTCAAGCATGATCGAAACCTTGACGCCATTGGGCGTAGGCAGCGAATAGAGCTGGATCCGGTCCGGATACCGGGCGGGCCATTTCTTCGTGATCGGGAACGCAGACAGGTCAGACAAGCCGAATTTCTCTCCAAGTAACAAAACCCATTACAGCGCAATGAAGCACGACACGTATCAGACAGAGGTGCCCGGAAATTTAGCGGAGCTGGCTATCCTTGCTGCCACGGCGATTGTACAGGCTGTGGGCTTTCACCTGTTTATCGGCCTGGTCCTGGCAGCTAATACACAAACGCACGCCCCGAACCGCCTCGCGCCGGGCCGGCGGGATTTCCTGACCGCATGCCTCGCAGTGTTTCAGACTTTCTCCATCCGGCAGGCGGTTGCGCACGCTTTTCAGTGCGTCCTCGATACTCGCATCTATCTGCTCCTGCACGGCACCGTCTTTTGACCAACCACTCGCCATACCAACCTCCTGAAGTCCTCGCAATCATTGTACGCCACGTTCCTGAGACGACATTATTCAATTCCCGTTTACGCCACACATCAAGAACCGGAGAGAAAAGCAGCGCAATTCTTCATGTTCTACTTATTGGTTGCATCTATCTATTTCGCAAAGCAATCAAGATAGCTCTCGGGTTCAAGCTGCCACGATACTGACATTCGAGAACCAGACCTCCTGCCAGCGCTTCACCTTTTCATTGTCCGACAGCACCTTGGGCGAAACAGACTGTTGCGCACCAAAAGCCTTCCCGCCATCAACGGCCTTCGCGTTAACGGCAGCATAAAGCTGCCCGTCGTTCCGGTAGAGCACCCCGATCAGCACGCCGCAATTGGTGCAGAAAAGAAATTCTGCGATACCACTTCCTTGGTGATACCTCCCGCAATGTTGCTTGTCTTTAATCCAAAAGCCTAATGATCCCTGCGGATCAGATACATAGGCCGCGTTGTGTTTGTGGCAAAAGTCGCAGTCGCAGGCTCTCGGATTATATGTCTCAGGCGCGCGCATCAGTTCCAGCTCCAACCGGATATTTCCGCAATGGCAGCCTCCATTCATTTTGTGCACGATTTAATCCACACTCTCCACGCTCAAGCAAATAACTTTCATACGCCGACATCTAAGTTTGTAATCGCTCAAGACTTTCACTCCAAGCGCCTTTATCAGCCGGAGATCGGTAGTCTATCTCTTATTTATGCCCGTAATAACGATATCGCAAGATGCCTGTATGCATTACCGCACACCGGCTATGTGTTGGAAGCGGACAAACCATGATGCGTAATATTGTATATTGGTTCAGTTATTATCGAGAAATCATGGTGAAAACGGGTGCGATTCAGCGTCCCCCATTATTCACCATTACCCTTGGAGGAACGCAGCCATGGCTTTGAGCAAACGCAAACTGGGCAACCAGGGATTGATGGTATCGGCCATCGGCCTCGGCTGCATGGGCATGAGCCAGTCGTATGGCCCGGCGGACGAGACTGAATCCATCGCCACGCTGCACCGCGCCATCGAGCTGGGATGCACCTTCCTCGATACTGCCGAGGTCTATGGCCCGTTCGCCAACGAGGAGTTGCTGGGTCGAGCCTTGAAGGGGAAACGCAAACAGGTGGTGATCGCCACCAAGTTCGGTTTTCGCATTGAAAACGGCGAGCAAGTCGGCACCGATCGGGACAGCCGGCCCGAGCATATTCGCGCGGCAGTGGAAGGCTCTCTGCGGCGGCTGGCCACCGATCATATCGATCTGCTCTATCAGCACCGCGTAGACCCGGCCGTACCCATGGAAGACGTAGCCGGGACTGTCGCTGACCTGGTGAAGCAAGGCAAGGTGCGGTTTTTCGGCCTGTCCGAAGCGGGTGTCGCCAACATCCGCCGCGCGCATGCGATACATCCAGTATCCGCCGTGCAAAGCGAATATTCGCTGTGGGAACGCAATCTGGAAGCGGACGTGATACCGGCGCTGCGCGAGCTCGGCATCGGCCTGGTGCCCTTCTCGCCTCTCGGCCGGGGTTTCCTGACCGGCGAGGTCAAGCGTGCGGAAGACTATCCGGAAGATGATTTCCGGCGCGGCGATCCACGCTACCAGGGCGCCAACTACGATGCCAATGTAAAGGCCGCGCAGATGGTCCGCGACATGGCGGCGGCCAAGCAGGTGAAGCCCGGGCAGATCGCGCTAGCGTGGCTGTTGCACAAAGGCCATGACATCGTGCCGATCCCAGGCACCAAACGCCGCAAATATCTGGAAGAGAACATCGCCGCCGCGAGCGTCAAACTCGATGTCGCACAGATGCAGGCACTGGATGACGCTCTGGCGCCGGGAAAGATTTCCGGCAAGCGTTACAACGACAGAGTCATGGCGATCATTGATCGCTAAGCAGTATGTCTCCTATCGTTCTCCAATATCGGAGCCTCGCCGGCAAATCGGACACATACGAATTGATCCTCGGTAACTTTACCTACATGCCCAGAGAAAATTCATCGAGATGGCCAACTGCAGCAGAAATTATCTGGCTTTCGGCCCGAACGGCACCAGCATCGGCACCTTGCGCCGGTAGATTTGGTAGGCAGCCGCGCCCAATTCCTGGGTAAGCCAGCGTTCTTCTAATCGCGCTTTCATCCACAAGCCCACTATGATGAGCAAAGCCCCAACGATGCCCCAGAGTGTGCCCTTCGCGGCTGCCGTGGCCAGCACGGCAAGCAGGAGGCCGGTATAGATCGGATGGCGAACGATGGCATACGGGCCCGTATCCACAACCCGATGATCAGGTTTCTTGGTGATGCTGCCGGACCACAGGGATCCGATATGGATACGTGCCCACCAAGTGAATGCGAAACCGAGTGTAATCAGCGCGGCGCAGATCCAGGCGCCCCACCAGCCGATGTGCCAGAACCGCAGCGGGCCGTAATAACCATGCGCTGGTATGAAAAACAGCAGAACGCCGACCACCAGTACGATGTGATAACTCAACTCAGTGCGGAGACCGGGTCGCTTCTCCGTGCGCGCACTCCACACCGCCGCCGCCAGCCAGGACAATACCCAGGCTGCCCATAGAATCATGATCGCAAGGCCAGGACGCATGATTAGTCCTTCTCTTTAATCGGAAATTACCACTTACACGAGAGACTAGGTGAATCACAACTCTAAAGGCCATAGTCTGAACAACATTATCCCCGCGTCAAGGCAGCCGCCCGGAATGGCTAAGCAACCGGCTAGCGAAACAGATTCCGTACTTTGCTGAGAAACGAGCCAGAGCGCAGACGATGCAAGGTCTTGGACCACTGGTCTTCAGCGAGCACCTTGCGTTCGTAATCCTTTTCCTCTTTCTTCATCAGCTCCAGTACCCGGTTGTCTTCGTCCTCATCCAGCCAGTAGCCGTGCTGGTTCGGGCAGAACTCCATTTGCAGATCGTAGAAGCGGTAATTGAATTTCTGGAGAAGCGCGCTGCACTCGGGGCATTTGGCGGTGGTGGAGGTGGAATGAAAGGCCAGGGTGCCCTTGGCGTCGTCGCCGAAGTCAAAGGCCTCGTCTTCCAGTTGCCCGAGTTCCTGCTGCTCCAGCCACATGCCTTTGCAGGATGAACAGTAATTGACCTTGAGCTTGTGCCGGATCGTGGGCGTCAAGTCCAAATTGCATTTAGGACATTTCACTTTTATCTCCACATTCTTCTGTTACTAACTGGAAATAATCCGCATATACAGGGTAAGTTTACAACATCAAACAGGGTTGTATTCGTTGATGCCCGCCTAAACCAGAGGTACGACAGACATAACTTATAAATCCGTGGTCTCCCAGCCATGACCCCCTATTTTTTTACATCAGTACCTGATCAGTCCACCCTGCGGATGCGCAGGAGGTAAAGCCCACTAAGGATAAGCAGCACCGCGACGACTGCAAGCAGGGTATTGGGGCTCTTGGCTCCGGCAGGCGCGAGGCTCACACAGACGGGCCCCAGTATCTGACCAATGGCAAAGGCCACGGTATCTTCGCCATCAATACTGCGGGGGCATGGCGCGACAGGCGCCGCGCCTCTTGCAGGCCCGCGGATGTTAGTATCATCAACGGACATAAATATTACACAGGGATATAAGAAACCAACTGACTTTCGGCGGAAACCATGAATGACATGCTCGAACATAAGGACACTGGCCGTAATGAGTCCAGTGCGCACGATCTCGCACATGTTCCGGCTGCGACCGGGTCACATGAGCAGGCGATCATCTCCATCTCCGATTTATCCAAGACCTACGCCTCCGGTTATCAGGCCCTCAAAAACATCAACCTGGAGATCCGCCGTGGCGAAATCTTCGGGCTGCTCGGACCCAACGGCGCCGGCAAGACCACGCTCATCAGCATCATCTGCGGAATCGTGAATCCAGGCGCAGGCCGGGTGCTGGTGGCCGGACATGACATCGTCGCGGAATACCGCAAGACCCGATCCCTCATCGGTCTGGTTCCACAAGAACTCACCACCGACGCCTTCGCCACGGTCTGGGGCGCCGCGAGTCTGAGCCGCGGGCTGTTCGGCAAGCCCAAGAACCCTAAGCATATTGAAAAGATATTACGGGATCTGTCGCTGTGGGAGCGGCGTAACAGCCCCATCATGACGCTGTCCGGCGGGATGAAGCGGCGCGTGTTGATCGCCAAGGCGCTCGCCCACGAACCCACGGTGCTGTTTCTGGATGAACCCAGCGCCGGCGTGGATGTGGAGCTG
The DNA here is from genome assembly GCA_049591455.1 of Gammaproteobacteria bacterium. GTDB lineage: Bacteria > Pseudomonadota > Gammaproteobacteria > Natronospirales > REEB76 > REEB76. The sequence goes on along the minus strand of JBAWFA010000013.1, from coordinate 59,894 downwards.
CGGCGCGAAATGTGGCAACTGATCAGGAAGCTGCGTGCCAGCGGCGTGACCATCATCCTGACTACGCATTACATCGAAGAAGCGGAAGATATGGCCGATCGCATCGGCGTTATCCACAAGGGCGAACTCATCCTGGTGGAAGATAAAGCCGAATTGATGCGCAAACTGGGCAAGAAACAGCTGATCCTGCACCTGCTCGACCCGATTGGAAAGCTCCCCAGCGAATTGGCCGGATATAAACTGGAGCTACAGAATGGCGGCGCTGAGCTTGTCTATACCTACGATACTCACGCTGAGCGTACTGGCATTACCATCCTGCTCGCCGACCTCAATAAGCTGGGCATCCATTTCAACGACCTAAAGAGCAAACAAAGTTCGCTCGAGGAAATCTTCGTGAAGCTCGTGGGCAATCACGCATGAATATCTACGCGGTACGCGCATTGTACGATTACGAGATGGCGCGCATGCGCCGCACGCTCGTGCAGAGCATTGTCTCGCCGGTCATTTCCACCTCGCTGTATTTTGTGGTGTTCGGGTCAGCCATCGGCTCGCGTATCACTCACATGGATGGGATCAGCTACGGTGCGTTCATTGTCCCCGGTCTCATCATGTTGTCACTGCTTACCCAGAGCGTCGCGAATGCCTCGTTCGGCATCTATTTTCCGAAATTCATCGGCACGATTTATGAGCTGCTGTCAGCACCGGTATCGCCCTTCGAGGCCGTGTTGAGTTACGTGGGCGCCGCCGCCACCAAGTCCATCATCCTGGGAACTATCATCCTCGCGACTGCGGCGTTATTCGTACACCTCGAGGTCCGTCACCCGCTCTGGATGGTGCTGTTTCTGGTGCTGACATCGGTCAGCTTCAGCCTGTTGGGTTTCATCATCGGAATCTGGGCGGACAATTTCGAGAAACTTTCGCTCGTGCCCATGCTGATATTGACGCCGCTGACCTTCCTGGGCGGCAGTTTCTACTCCATCAAAATGCTGCCGTCGGTCTGGCAGACGATATCGCTGTTCAATCCAGTGGTTTATCTGGTCAGCGGATTCCGCTGGAGCTTCTACAATTCGGGAGACGTGAGCCTGGCCGCCAGTCTTGGTGTGACCTTACTGTTCATGTTGATCTGTCTCAGCATCGTTTATTTGATATTTCGCACAGGGTATCGGCTCAAGGCTTAACAGTAACTTCATCGGCAAGCATTGAATCGGGGTCGGTTCAGTCTGTCCCCTGTTTTCTTTACCTCAGTACCTGGTCAGTCCACCCTGCGGATGCGCAGCAGGTAAAGCCCGCTCAGGATAAGCAGCACCGCGGCGACTGCGAGCAGGGTATCGAGGCTCTTGGCTCCGGCGGGCGCGAGGCTCACGCAGACGGGCCCCAGTATCTGGCCAATGGCAAAGGCCACGGTGATTTTCGCCATCAATACCGCCGGGGCATGGGGCGACAGGCGTCGCGCCTCCTGCAGGCCCGCGTAGGTGACCACCATCATGGTACCGCCCACGCATAAAGCGGCGAGCAGGATGCCGGCCATGTCGGGCACCAGTACCGGCAACACGGTACCGACGCCCATGATGAGATGGCACGCGCCCCACACAGCTCGGTTGGAGAAATGCGTCAACAGCCGCCCGGCGATGAGTGTGGACACGAGTGCCGCTAAACCGAACACGGGCCAGGCCCAACCGAATATCGCTGGATCCGGGACAAGATGTTTCGCCATGGCCGGAAGGAAGGTGGCAGGGATGATGTAACCGAATCCGAAGATGCCATAGCTGATCACCACGGCAGCGGAGCCCCGAGGCGTTGTGTGACTCCCCGCCTTCGGCACTTCAATTGCGGTCGGCGGACGCTCCAGAAGTGCCGGCAGCGCCAGCAGACTCAGCAGCAGTGCCGCTACACCGAGAGCACGCCAGGATACGGCGGAAGACCAGTCCAGCCCCTGGAAGGCCATGCACAGGATACCGGCGAGCATGATGCCGGCACCCACGCCACCGAACACCACGCCGTTGAGGTGCGAAGCCTGCGCTGCCGCGAGCCGCTGCAGTTTCCACGAGGAAGCGAATACCAGCACCCAGGCGCTCGCCACGCCGGCGAGTCCACGGAATAGCAGCCACAGCACCGGCTGGCCGGTGTAACCCATGACGGCGGTGAAGATGGCAATGGCGGCGAGGGAAAAAACAATGATGCGCACCGGCGGAAAGCGCAAACGAATGGCCGAGATCGCGCCCAAAAGATACCCGACGTAATTTGCCGCCGCGAGCCAGCCACCCAAGGCGATGGACACGCCCGCATCTTTCTCCATCATCGGCAGCAACGGCGTGAAAGCGAAGCGGCCGATGCCCATGGCTACAGCCAGGATCAAAAGACCCGACAATGCGACTGCGATGGCCGAAAAGGATTTCACTTGGGTTCCCTTGTGCGCTGTGTTTGGGATGGCCTGAGGTCCAACGGTCACGGGTTCCGTCGACACGCGCGCGTTGGGTGGGGTCGGTTCAGGTTGCCCCTATTATTCTCTACAATCCCCCAGCTCTTTAATCAGCTGAGTAAATGTTCGCTGAAGAGGTCTTGCCACTCGCACGACTTGTGGGTTTCATGTTCTCTCAGATGCTGCGTTTCGCCAGCCGGCTCTATGTGGTTTGTCCCCCATTATTCCACCAAATCCTGATATTCAGGATGCTGGCGGATGTAGCTCGCCACATACGGACAGACCGGCACCACCTTCAAGCCATTGGTTCGAGCATAGTCCAACGCAGTCTTTGTCAGTATGCCGGCCACACCATGGTGTTCGTAGGCGGGAGGCACTTCGGCATGAACGTAGATTATGCGTCCGGGCCGACGTTGATAGCTGAGAAAAGCCGTTTCATTGCCTAGCCTCGTTTCGAACCTGCCGGCAGCCTCGTTGTTGATAATCTTCAGGTCCTCAGTTTTGAATTCCATGTGTTTGTGGTCCCATGCTATTTTCTGGTGGCTGGCGCTCAATATTCTGCAAAAACATCATCCGGGTAACAGTATAGCCAGCGCTCGCCCGGTTCCGCTGAAGTGATCACCGGATGGCCGCTGGCCGTTGCATGCTTGTGGGCGTGGCGGTTGGGTGAATCGTCGCAGCACAGCGTGACGCCGCACTCCTGACAGGTGCGCAGATGCACCCAGCGGTCTCCGGTCTTGATGCATTCCGCGCACTCATGGCGTTTGGCGCGTTTGAACTTCGTGATGCTTTTGATATGTGCGCAAGCGTTGGCGGGCATGGGGTTCTCCTTTATCCGTGAAGTACCTGGTGGACGAATGCGATGGCGGTGGAACCTTCACCCACGGCGGAAGCCACGCGTTTAATGCTGCTTTGACGGACGTCGCCGACCGCGAACACCCCCGGCAGACTTGTCTCGAGGATGAACGGCGGGCGCGCCAGCGGCCAATGAACTGCTTTCAATTCTTCAGCAGAGATATTCATACCGGTTTTGATAAAGCCCTCGGTGTCGCGCAGCAAACAACCCTCGAGCCACGCACTGCTGGGATCGGCACCCGCCATGACGAAGATATAGCGGATATCGCGGGTTTCGGTTTCATCAGTTTGGTTGTTACGCCAGCTTACGCGCTGCAAATGATCGTTACCTTCAAGGGCGGCAAGTTCCGTGTCGTAGTGCAGAGTGATATGCGGGTGTTCCTCGATGCGCTGTATCAAGTACCGCGACATGCTCTCGGCGAGTCCGCCGGAACGCACCAGCATATGCACATGCTTCGACGTGTCAGCCAGAAATACTGCCGCTTGACCGGCGGAATTTCCGCCACCGATAACGATGACTTCCTCGCCGGTACATAACTGGCCTTCCATGAAAGTGGCGGCATAGTAGACACCGGCGCCTTCGAACTTCGGCAGATTGTGTATGGCGGGTTTGCGGTACTGCGCACCGCTGGCGATGATGATGGCGCGGGTCGGGATGCGTGTGCCGTCTTCCATTCCGACGGCATAGGGGCGGCTGTCACAATAAAGGTGCACGGCGTCTTTGGCGATCAGTATCTGGGCACCGAACTTCTGTGCCTGGGTGTAGGCGCGGGCGGTGAGCTCCTGACCGGAAACGCCCATGGGAAAACCCAGGTAATTTTCAATCCTGGAACTCAAGCCTGCCTGCCCGCCCGGTGAATCCGCCTCGATCACCAGAACGTCCAGCCCCTCCGAGGCCCCGTACACCGCGGCGGCCAGCCCCGATGGACCGGCACCGACCACGATCAAGTCACGCACCTGTGTCTGGTCGATGGTCTCGTTGAAACCCAAGCAAACGGCGATCTGCTGGTTGGTCGGGTGACGTAGCACGGTTTTGCCACGACAGATGAGCACCGGTATGTCGTCGATGCTGAAATGAAATTGATCCAGCAGGTTCTGGACGTCGGCATCATGCTCGAGATCCAGATACGTGTAGGGGTGGCCGTTGCGAGTCAGGAACTCCTTGACGCGCAGGGTGCCGGCGTTATGCGCCGATCCCACCAGCACCACGTCGCTGAATCCGCGGGCGACCAGAGCGAGGTGCCGCAAGATGAAAGCCTGCATCATGATCTGGCTGAATTCGGAGTCATTTTGGACGAGCGCCAGCATATGGGCGCGATCCAACTCGATCGCTTCGCCATCCTGGCTGACACGAATCTGGACGATAGCCGGCCTGCCCGAGAGCATGGTGACTTCGCCGGTGAACTGGCCACGACTATGTGCCGTAATGAAAGTCTCGTTACCAGCCGACAATCGCACCACCTGGATCTCGCCGGCGAGCACCACGAAGAACGGGATTTTTTGTTGTCCGACTTCGACCAGGACTTCCCCGCGCTGGATGGGCCGCCGGCGTCCGTGATTGGCAACCCGCTCTATCTGGGCAGGGGTGAGCTTGGGGAATATCTCACTGCTGGGCGGCGTTTGAACCGCCGGGATTTCGGTGGAGGCTTCCGTCATGGAGCTGCCTTGTGTCAACGGCATTTCGACATTATTCGCACATGGCTTGTGCAAGTCTATCTCAGACGTGCCAGTGCCCTACCACTGCCGTCTTATGACAGGGGCAGCGACTAAGATGTTCGAATCAAGGAAGTCGTTTGATGGTATTCCGCAAACCAGACCAGGAGAACGATCTTGGTGTGGCTTACGTCATTGCGTGGTCTGTCTCCGCTTATTCGAGTTAATCTAGCGCGTCAGCTGCGAATCACCACGTCAACTCGGGGAGTATTTCCATGGCACGACTCCATCAACCCGGTGAAGCAGACTTCAGGGCGATCCTGCCGGAAGACATCGCCTGGCGCCCGTTTCCGGCGTTTCCGCCCACGGTGCGACTGGCCGTGCTCATCGGTGATCCTAATCAAGCGGGACCGTATGTGATAAGGGTCAAGGTGCCTTCCGGCGTCAAATTAATGCCGCACAAACATCCGGAAGACCGGGTCTATACGGTGATGTCTGGCGTCTTCTACATCGGTCGCGGCGAGCAGTTCGATGGCGAGAAGGTTACGGCCTTTCCACCCGGCAGCGTGATTGTCCTGCCCGGTGACACGGCACATTTCCATTGGGCAAAGTCGGGGGAGTACGTCACGCAGGTGACGGCGATCGGACCACTGGGACTTGAATACGTGGAGCCAACTGACGATCCGCGTCAGCATTTCACCAGCATGCATTAGGCGCGAGCCTTACCTGAAATAGCAAAGCCATTTATACAAATCGTTGTCCGTCACTAATTATCCGAGCGCAGAAATTGAGCCGTCATTTGTATAGTTCAATGAGTTGATCAGCAACGTCGCTCAAATTGCTGCCGATAATCGACGGCTGTGGTCCGACTCCCAAAACATCATTACCCACCCGCTTGATCAGTGCCGCTTGCCAGCCGGCTGCAACGGCCCCGAGCGTATCCCACGTGTGGCAGGCGACAAGCCACAATTGCGAGGGCTTTACCCCAAGCTCGCGCTCCACGTAAGCGTAAGCTTGGCGCGATGGCTTGTGGTGCTTCACGCCATCGGCGCTGAATCGCCGCTCGAAGAAATCGACGATCCCGCCGTGTGTAAGCTGACGCGTTTGAACCTCGAGCAGATTATCCGTCAAGGCAAACAGGCGGAACCCCGCATCCCGCAGCTTGGCCAGCGTGGCCGGCACCTCCGGGTATGGAGGCATGGTCGAGAATTTCTCGGTAAGTTCGGTCTTATCTGCCTCATTAATCTTGATGCCTTGCGTGTCCGCCAGCATTTTCATCACTGCCGCGCCGATATCGGTGAATGGAACATAGCAACCGGCCACGGTCAAGGCGGCTGAATACAAGATGAAATCCGCGAACCAGAGCCGCATTGCACTCTTGTCGCCGAAAATGCGCTCGAAGATCGGCTCCATGGTACCGAGGTCCAACAAGGTCTCGTTGACATCAAAGACAATCAAAGGAAGATCGGCCATATGCGCATACTCCACTCGATTGGATCAGTTCCAGGGGCAGTTTCGTCTGCTTGCGTAAGCGCCTGCTGCGGCTCGTGCTGCACGTTTACTTTCACTACCCGCAGCCAGTCGCGGTTACCTTTGGTAATCTCATCTAGAACCAGTGACATTGTCTTGCAGGGTACATACCGCTCGGTCTAGTAATCCACCAGCACAGGCAGTTCTGATTGGAGTACGTGCGCGTCGAAATTTAGTGGATCGCTCTGACTAATAGGGTCCTTCATAAGGTTGCTTTAGTTTTACCGCCGATGCCGTCGGGAAATCGTAATCTGTCCCAGGTTGTTTTCTTACTGGTGTCCATAAAATAAATGGTCACCCTTATTAACACCCCTGAATAAAGAGTCAAATGACTCTTCTTCCAAGGTAACTCTGTATCTCCCATTAATGTGAAGAATGCCAAGAGTTACATTCACGCGGTCGAATTCCCATATGGCGTGATAGAACAACAAGTCGTCACTGGGAATTATGTGATGGATGTAACTTAACCATAATTTATACCATAGGCGTCTTAAATAAACCCTCAACATAGGTGAAACCAAATTCACTTTTGGTTCACCCAGTGAAGCTTCAAGTTGTTTTTCAATTTGTTGCTGGGTAATCAAAGCTTCATGCCTATCCGGAGTATCTATGGCGATGATCTGTCTCTCAATCATGCCATTGCGGCAGATATAAAGTATGTTCGCTTTGTATCCAAATTCGGTTCCGATGAAATCCAGAGATACTTTATCCTGGGTAGGGTGTACTTTGGACCCGAGTTTCATCTCAATTATCGAGGCTTCGGAACATGGAATCCCAAGCCGGACACCCCGAATTTCCGGTATTTCTGTTGCTGTGCTGAAGGAAGGCAAAATTATGCCCATTACCAGCGTTACTACAGCTATTCGGTAATGAAAGAATCGATTCACATGCCACCCTCTTAGCGCACCTGACTTCTACGCCTTGTAGTGCATCACTTGGAATAGTTATTTACCAACACCGGCAGTTCGGATTGCAGTAATTGCCGGTGGTGGAGAAATCCGTGGTCTGTCTCCGATTATCGGATTTTATCTTCGGGGCAGTCCGTTCGTCAGCGGTTCAGGAGCGCTTAATCTCCGCTGATGGCGCTAGACAGGGCTAGACTCAGATGGGCTATTATAAAACGCCTTCAGGGTGTTTAATCACGGAACGAGCACTGTATCGGAATTGGAGCCGTCAATGAACAGTGTAAAAATCGAACAGAAGAGCTATGAGATGCCCCCGCGGCAGGGGATCAGCGTCGCACATTTTCTCACCGTCGCCGACATTGGACGATCGGCGCACTACTACGAGAAGGTCTTCGGCGCTCGCATACTGAGCTTGGGCGACGGCGATGCGCCTGGGTATCTTCAGCTCGCGAATATCTGGATGATTTTGAACGTCGGGGGCGGCCCGACCCCGGACAAGCCGACGGTAACGCTCAGCGTCCCCGACCCGGATCACATCAGCAGCTTCATGAATTTCCGGGTTGTGGATATTCAAGCGTGCTATAAATTGTGGAAAAGTCGAGGAGCCGAGTTCATCACGGAGCCACTGGACAAATACGGCGAGACGCGCTGCTACATCCGCGATCCTGACGGTTATATTATCGAGGTCGGACAAAGCAAGCCGGACTTCAAGTACGGTTAACGCTCGGCCCGCGAAGTGCAACTATAAATTCAGCTCGATGAAGGCCTTGAGCTCGGATTTGGACAAGGCACCAGTTTTCTGGGCTTTTACCGAGCTGTGTTTGAACAGTCTCTGAAAAACCGTGATCTGTCCCCGATTATTCCAATTATTTCTTACAAGTCAGCGAAGGAATGGCCTCCAACATGAGGTACCGGTCTGCGCCAGTGTGCTTGAGCCGGGCATCCACTTTCGTGACCTGCGGTTGCAATGCACGCCACGCCGCTGCACTGGTGTTGAAATCCCCGCACACTTCCAGATAAGTACGGTAGAGGGAGGCTACGGGAGCGCTTTCACTGGTATAGGTGACCATCTCCAGTAAAGCCGATGATTGCCCATTGATCCTGCTGAAGCTGGTGGCACCCTTGATCGGTGGGACAGCATAAGGCCCGCCGGAGAGACCGATAGACGCCTCATCAACGGTGCCGGTGAGCTTGATGAGCTGGCGCTGCAGCGTGTTTGCCGACTTGTCCGCTGAACCTTTGCTCAACGATGTCAGCTGTGTGCTCAATGCCTTGCCGCGTTCGTAGGCCTGCATACTGGCCGCCATGACAGTGATGATCTGCTGCGAGAGCTCCAACTGCCTGCGCATGGCATCCACGGTTGCAGGTGAGTCGCCAAGCCGCGGATCCTGCTTTAACGTCAGTGGTTGTGTGTAGGAAGTTCCGGCGACGGTCAGCTTAACCGTGTAGTTACCGGGTAGTGCCATCGGACCTTGCGGTATAAAAGGAGTGTCTTCCGGCACTGCTCCCATGGATTGATCGAAGAACAGCGCCGGTGGCGTCGGGTAACGCATATTCCAGGACACCCGATGTTCGCCGGCGTTAGCCGGCAAGGGCCGCCGCGGCCTGATCCAGAAACTGGGCGCCGGTGGGGCGGGCTGATCGAGTTTAGGGATCGGGGCGTTCGAATAGGTGCGCACCAGCTTGCCGGTGTCATCGAGAATCTGCAGCTGTACTGTGCGTGCCGGCTGTTTCAGATAGTAGTCAATGACCGCCCCTTGCGGCGGATTCTTCGCGTGCGGAACCTCGGGCGGGAACGGCGTGTCCTGGTTTACATTCGATTGGACCAATATCGCCGCCCTGGGGCGGAACAAATATACCGCCTGGTCAGCGGTGTCCGCACTCATCTGCTCGAGCGGTGAGATGTCGTCCAGAATCCATATGGCGCGACCATAAGTTGCGGCAATCAGATCGCCGTCGTGAATCTGCAGGTCATAAAAAGAGGTCGTCGGCAGGTTGAGCCGCAGCGATTGCCAGTGGTCGCCGTCGTCGAATGACACGTACACGGAGGTTTCCGTGCCGGCAAACAGCAGACCTTGCTTGTGTGGGTCTTCCCGCACTACCCGCACGAAACTGCCCGTGGTTTGCTGCGGCGGCAGGCCTGCAATAATGCTTTGCCAGGATTTTCCATAGTCGCGCGTGCGATAGATGTTCGGCGTGTAATCCCCACTGGCTGCGTCCTCCACTGCCGCGTAGGCCTCCGCCGGATTGAAGTAGGACGCTTGAGTGTTGACGACGCTGTGTATGGATAACTTTGGCGGAGTCACGTCCTGCCAGTGTTGCCCAGCGTCTCTGGTCAGGTAGATCACGCCGTTGTTGCTGCCCGTCCATATCACCCCGGCTTGCACGCTCGAAGGCGACAGCGACTCGATGGCATCGCCGTGATGCACGCCTTCCGGTGGAGGCAACGGCGGCTTGCCGGGATGCGCGGTGAGATCCGGGCTGATTTTCCGCCAGTGGTCGCCGCCATCCCGGCTCTCCCATATATTTTGTGTGCCGTAATACAAGGTATGCGGATCCTGCGGCGAAAACACGATCGGAGGTGAAATGGCGCGCCGAAAATCGGTATCGCTGACAGCACTGATGGCGCCGACGCCCGGATCAACGATTTGTGCGCCCCAGGTCTTGCGGTCGAGCTTTTGCAGGAAGCCCCAGTTGCCGTTGGTAAACAGGATGTCAGGATTGGAAGGGTCTACAGCGACGAATCCCGTCTCCCAGCCCGGCAACGGAAACCAGTCGAGGTCCGTGATCTCCCCAAAAGGACCGCGGCTGGCAACGGCTACGGCCCCGCTATCCTGCTTGCTGCCATATATCCAGTAGGGAAACCGGTTGTCCGTGGTGATTTTATAAATCTCCGCCGTCGGCTGGTTGTACCACAGGCTCCAGGTGCCGCCGCCGTCGAGACTGATGGAGGCTCCCTGATCACCGCCGTAAACAATGTGCTGCGGATTGACCGGGTCAATCCACCACTGATTCGGATCATCGCCCCCTGGCGCCCCTTTGAAGGCAACCAAGGTGTGCCCGCCATCGGTGGATCGGTAAACACAGGTTCCCATGGTGTATACGACATCCGGATTGCTCGGGTCCACCAACACCTGCTTACTCGATGTATAGATGGTCTTGGTGGCGAGCGACCAATCAGTACCGCCATCGTTCGAGCGGTACAGCCCCTTGCGGTTTAACAGGTATACGCGCTGGGAGTGGGTACCGTCTGCGACGGCAGTCGGCCCAGCCATTTTAGGCAGACCGTGACCCTCGATTTTCGTCCAGGTCAGGCCCTCGTCGGTGGATTTATACAGGTTGGACGGTCCCGGATGCTTGAACTGCGAATACGCTGAAGCGCCTGGGGCGCGATACGTCTGCGCCACGCTGGCAAAAATCACGCGTGGATTATCGCTCGCCCAGGCGAGATTGGTGGCGCCTGACTCTGGCCCGGCGGCCAACACCAACTGCCACGTCCGGCCGCCATCGCTGCTGCGAAAGACGCCGCGCGCTCCGCCTTTGTGGTGCTCCATACCGCGAGTGGATGCCAGCACCAGGTCGGGATCGTGCGGATCCACCAGTAACCAGCTTATCGCTCCGGCATTATTCAAACCCGCGCTCTGCCAGTGCGCCCCGGCATCGGTCGATTTCCATAGGCCGCTGCTGTACTGGGAGCCAAATATACTTCCCGTACCGGCGTAAATAATCGAAGGTTGCGACGGCGCAACCGCCAGTGCCGTGATCCCGCGAATCGCGTGCACGGCATCGGTAACCGGATACCAGGTGACGCCGGCATTCACGGTCTTCCAGACTCCGCCATTGTCGGTGCCTGCATATCCGATGGCCGGTTGCCCGTTCACTCCCGATACGGAATCCACCTTACCGGCGATAAACGGGCCGATGTTGCGCCACTGCATGCCCTGCAACAGCCGCGGGCTGACCTGGGCCTGCACCGCCGCTGCCATACATAATGCCGTCGCGGCTGCTACGGCGCAGCCAAATACGTGCGCTCTCGCCGTTCTAAGCTGTGAAGTCATGGCAAGCTCCTGTTTCGTTGGTTGCGGAGCGCGGATGCTCACGCCTGCCGGTGGACGATGGAACAAAATATTTCCACGCATCGAGTCTGAGCATTACTTTTCCCCTCACAAAGAGCACTGACCGCTTTTTATACTCCCAGTTCCTTTTCAAGGTCGGCGGTCTCCAATTCGAACACATGGTCATCATAGTCGAAGAAGTACAAGGCGGTATTGCTGCGTGCCCTTATGAACTCATGTCCCATGGCCTGAAGTTTGACTACGGTAGCCTCGAGGATGTCCGGCGTGGCGTTAAAGGCGATGTGGTCGCCGGTCCGCTTGCGTTCTACATTCGCGGCAACCAACACCATCCAAATGTCCCCCAGTCGGACGAATGTTTCAAGGTGACCATCGTCGTCTTTGCGCTCCAGCACGTGCGCGCCGAAAAGATCTTGAAAGAGTTTTGCCGTCCGGGCGGGGTCTCTCACGGTAAGGGCAATGTGGCTGATCGATTTGAGCATGGATCGCCTCAACGTGTTTCCGCAGAAGCGGACCAGGAAAAGGTTAGTGAATCGACTCCGATTATTAAAAAATCAGGCCTGCAAGCCGGTGGAGGGCTGCAGGAATTCACGGCAGACGGCCGCGGATGTCAGCTTTATCAGAATCCAGATGTACAGCGCCATGAACGCCGCGGCAAAGATTATCCAGATGACCATGAAGGCAAATGCGATGGATGGCATCCCGTGCTGGAACGCCGGGTTGTTCCGGAATTCCGCGCTGTGAAACATCACGAGCATCAATATGCCTAGCAGCAGGTAGATTGCACTCGCGCCGATGCCCAGAGCCATCATCACAATGTACGAAATACGCGCCCAGTTTTTGCGCATGAGCAGGCCGATGGATGACGCGAATACCCACAACCCGATGATGAGCCATATAAGGGAAAAGATATGCATGATCTGCGCACCGAGCAGCTGCATGTCATGCGGCATTTGGGCTGACTGCGTTTGCGCCTGCGTCATGAACGCTTGCCAAGGTACGAACATCAGGGTGACGGACTCGAGAATCCCGAGGCCCGAGAACACGATGAATATCCAGGCTACAACCGTGACGAATGCTGATCGCTGTTCCATAACGCTCCCTTGGCCCGGCGTGTAATGCTAATATCCGGGGCCGCTGCAGATATTACCTGAGGTAACGTGTGCTGGCTCGCCCGATCTCAATTACGGTAGTCGCTTGGATCCTGATTGTTTTCGGGGTCTTCGGCGCGCTGGGGGTCTTGTTCACGGCGCTCTTGTGGGACACCCCACTAATGCAGCAAACTCTTGCGCGGGTGCATGCCCCACTCCCAGTGCAAGTCACCATAGGCCTTGCGGGCGTCGTGATTCGGTTGTCCTGCGGTGTGGCGTTCCTGTTCAGGCAGAATTGGGCTCGGTTTCTGTACGTTGGCTGGTCGGCGTTTGCCCTGGGTTACTCCATTCTCACCAGCCCATTCACGCTCTGGCTCATGGTGCCATCACTTGTGCTCACGCTGGTGATTGTGTATTTCTTGTTCACTGCAGACGCGAAGCGGTATTTCACTGATGAAATTCGAGCCCTGTAAGTGGGCTGACGTTGATAGCTGGGATAAGCTGATTCATTGCCAAGCGTTGTTTTTTAGAGCAGGAACTGAACGAATTGCCCACGTCTTCAGGCACGTAGCACCAACCGGCTATCTCGTGCGACAAAATAAGATTTAGATGAACAACGTCGCTCTGTTGCGACGCTGACTAATTCAGGTTCAGGTCGATGAAGGCCTTGAGCTGGGACTTGGAGAGAGTACCGGTTTTCTGGGCTTCCACCGAGCCGCGTTTGAACAGCATCAGGGTCGGCTGGCTGCGCACCCCGTAGTGGCGCGCGATCTGCGGCTCCTGTTCCACGTTCACTTTCACGACCCGCAATCGTTCGCGGTATTCCTCCGCCACCTCGTCCAGCGCCGGCGCCATGGCCTTGCAGGGTGCGCACCACTCGGCCCAGTAATCCACCAGCGGCAAACCGTTATCTGTCCCTGATTATTCCTAGGAGGAAACTGGTAGCATCTCGCGAGTTTTTCGACTCATCTCTCTCGGAGGCAACTATGCGTCACCGCTCTTCCCTGTTCGGGGTAACACTCGCGATTCTGCTTTGCGGTGCGGTGGTATTTGCGCAGGCTCCCGCCAGCCTGCCAAAGCCCGGTCCGGAAGTTAAGAAGCTGGGAGTATTAGTCGGCAACTGGACAGAAAGCGTGGAATTGAAACCAAGTTCGATGATGCCGTCGGGCGGCAAGCTGACCTTGTCCCTCTCATGCGTGTGGATCGTCAACGGCTTTGCCGTTTCCTGCACCGAGACTGGCGAGATGCCGGGCATGGGCAAGGTCACCGACAAGTACACGATGGCGTATGACTCAGAAGCAAAGAATTATATTTTCTTTGAAGTTTCCAGCGATGGCGAGGTCGGCACTACCCGGGGAACGATCAATGGCGACACCTGGGTGTTTGAAAGCGACTTGCCGATGCAGGGAAAGATGACGCATGATCGCTTCACCGCGCACTACACCTCAAAGGACTCCGCAGATGTCATATATGAGATGGGCCCCGACGCGAGTCACATGCAAGTGATCATGGAAGGCAAGCAAACGCGCGTGAAGCCTGCTCTAGCAGCTCCGAAGAAAACCAGCTAGCGACTTTCGCAGTTCGATTTAACCGGACGAGAAAAAGGGGGGCGCTACCCTTTCTCTTTGAGGCTCCTGTTCCACGTTCACTTTCACGACCCGCAACCGGTCGCGGTATTCTTCCGCTACTAATTTAGAAATATTACACTTTCCAGACCGGTCGTCGGGTTGCAAACCATGGCACGCCGCGATAGGTGTCGGCCACGAGCCAGACGCCGGCGGTGATCAGGAATGAAATAATCAAGGCGGTGGTGGCGGTCCGGCCGGTGTAAAGATCGGGAGCCCAGTAGGCGACGGTGATGAGTCCCAACATGGCCGCTTCCGTTGCGGCCGCAAGGCGCGGCCAGACCCCGAACAACAAGCCCAGACAAGCCGCAAAACTGCCAATACCGGTCAGGCAGGCCCAGGCCATCGGGTGAGGCAACCACTGCAGCCAGGGCTGCATGACCTTGTCGCCGTATTTCACCGCATCCACGATGACTTCCCGGCCGATAAATGGAAGCGCGACGACCAGCACCCAGCGCGCGGCGCGAATGCCATGGGATCCAACTGCAAACCTGAGATGCTGCGATTCCCAGGCTCCGGCCTGTGTAGCAAACAGGCACCAGGCACCCACGGTAATAATCGCGATCTCGCTGCCGCGTCCCCAGGAAGCGGGATCCAGCGGCGCTTGAACCACGGCAGGGATTTCCTGCACCAAGAGCCAGAGCAGCATATAGGGAAACAGAATGCGGCAGGTCAGCGTGAGGGTGGGTTTGAACAGCAGACCAACGCCGAGTGCCAGTTCGATGATAGCGCAGAGATAGGCGATGGCAGTGTGGCCGGGCAGGTGAGGGGGAACGTATTGCCATGCCAGGGCAAAATCACCGTTCACGAGACCAGTAATACCCAAGGCGATCATGGCGGCGGCAAACAATAAGCGGCTGAGAGGCAGTGAAACTTTCATGGCAACACCTCTTGGTTGGATATTCATTCCATACCAGCTATCTCGTGCGACGAACCTAGTTTAGTTGAACAACGTCGCTCTGTTGGACGCTGACTAATTCAGGTTCAGTTCGATGAAGGCCTTGAGCTGGGATTTGGACAGGGCACCGGTTTTCTGGGCTTCCACCGAGCCGTGCTTGAACAGCATCACGCACGGAAGCCGTAGTCCGTCCCAGATTATTCTTAGTGGTGGACCGCGTACTCCGCGAGTGTTCCGTCAGACCATTTACGCACCGGCACGAAATAAATGGTGTATGGCATCAGATAACTGCGATGTGACAATACGGGCGAGCCGGGAAGGTCTGCGCCCCAATCCGAACCGGGGCCAGGGTGGGCATAGAACATCACATGGGGATGCCAGGGACCTCCGGCGCTAGCATTTAGATATCCATTCTTCGACAGCATGAAGCATATGGCGCCAGCTTGCGGTGCTGTAATCTTCCCAGCAGCGATCTCGGCCTTGGTCCGCTGGATCATCTCGGCCCTTGAGACGCCAGACAGCGCCCATTGGGTGCGCTGAAGATAGTAAGGAAGCACGGAGCGCGCTGCCGCTGCGTTGTCACACTCGGGAGAGCGGTCCTTCGGGCCCCAGAGGTCCGCGTTGTTAAGATCATTCTCCCAGGACCTGCCTACATAGCAGACGAATCCGTTTGTGCCTTTGACGGCAGTTTTGTAGCCGCGTGCAGCAAGCACCAGGATCTCAGCCTTGTCCGAGACCGATGCGGGCGCCGCACTACGTGCCAGGGCGATCTCAGCGGCCTGGTTCATCATGTAGTCGGCCACGGGAGCCATGGCGGGGTGCGGGGCATTCTCCGCCAGCGCGCCTGTCTGCCAGATCGCACCAGTCAAGACGACTTGCATAAGGAATCCCAAAACCATAAGCCTTTGCGTTTTCTTGTGCATGGATCTCTCCGCTATGGATATGTCCCGCCGTGGATGCAGGGAAAGTAATGCCCAGATCTGAAACCGTAGTCTGTTTCGCCTATTTCTCCGGCTATGGACCAGTTCATTGGGTAATCAATGACTTGATAGGCGTATTGATACTATGACTATTAATAGCAGGCGTACGGGGAAGTGTTCTGAATCTTTTCTAATTTATATCTTTGGTTGGCTGCGGGCGGCACCCCACCCGGTAATACACCTGCGGGAGACCGGACTCTGTCCTCGATTATTAACTAAAGATTCAAGTCGATGAAGGCTTTGAGCTGGGATTTGGAGAGGGCGCCGGTTTTCTGGGCTTCGACCGAGCCGTGTTTGAACAGCATCAGTGTCGGCTGGCTGCGCACGCCGTAGTGGCGGGCAATCTGCGGATCGTGCTCCACGTTCACTTTCACCACCCGCAGCCGGTCGCGGTATTCCTCCGCCAGCTCGTCCAGCACCGGCGCCATGGCCTTGCAGGGCGTGCACCACTCGGCCCAGTAATCCACCAGCACCGGCAATTCGGATTGGAGTACCTGCGCGTTGAAATTTAACGGATTGCTCTGGTTCACAGTTTCATTCATAAAGTCGCCTTGATTTTATTGCTGCCTGCTAGAAACCGCGGTCTGAACCGACGCTTCTATGAGGGCCTTGCAACACAGAATACGGAAACTTCGTCTTCTTGCGATATCTTCTTACGAAGTTCGTCCTCACGCTTCTTGGCTAAAGCTTCGCGAGAAAAGAGTTCAACGCCCTCCGGTAGTCCGCGCCATACACGTACAACCACCCATAGATAAGTTTCTTTTTTCATAAAGATTCTCCATTAATTCGAGGTAAGAGCAATCCGCTTATGCCATCCATAAACCTCAGCATAGTCCAAGAAGCCGCAGGAATCGCATAATCCACTTGCTTGGAAGGTCGGACGATTGAGTTGCCGAGCAAACAGTCCGCGCCGCACATCTTCTGCAACAATGTTGAAATGCATTTGTGCAGAAGGTGTAGCCAAGTGAATATCATTGAATCGAAGGAGCCCGGAATAGATGGTCGTGGAGTGCTCAACTTCGTATAGCGTTCGAATTTGGCCGCCGCCCTTTGCAAGCCAGAGTACATCAACTTGTTCTGCAATTCCGTGTACTGCCTCGTATGCAGATGGCAGTGAATTCACCATATCGAACTTAGGCACTCGGCTCCAATCGAGGGATGAACGATCATTTTGTGGAATCCAGATTTGAAACCCCTTAGAGTGACCAATTGCCCCAAGCAAAGATTGGACCTGTGAATGTGTCAGATCGGGCATTATCTCTTTCGTGCTATCCGTAGCCCGTTGCAACTCATCCCATCCAATATGAGTCTCGACGTCGAATCTGCCTCCACCTGCTACATATAAGTCTGTCCCATCGGGCCGTAGGATTACTTGCGCCTTATATTGTCCATCCGAGGCGGGTGTCAGCGATTGAAAAAGGTCTTCATACTTTTCATACGGAATAATTAGCGGTTCATTCTGATCGTCCCAAATGAAACAGATGAACGAACGATGACCTTGCAGTTGCAGCAAATCTTCACGACGCAGTCCATAGAACGTACGCTGTCCAGCATGAAGTTTTGAATAACGGAGGTAGAGCCGAAGGCGCCCGTCATTGCCTTCCAGTAATGACTGGCTCTTAGGAAGGGAGCGAAGTTCTCCAACTCGCTCACGCAAGTTAGCAAGAAAGAGCTGTTTGGCTGGTTTTGTCATACGTCGTTAGTTGGCTCGATATCTCCCACGCCTAGCGAAGTCGAGATACCCAACGTCGCTATGAATCTGTAGTTGCTAACGCATTTTAGCGCGCGTGTGGTGGTTGCAGTATTACTCCACAAACCGGTTCGGTATCGGCGCCATGACCTTGCAGGGCGCGCACCATTCGGCCCAGTAATCCACGAGCACCGGCAACTCTGATTGCAATACCTGCGCATCAAAATTCAATTGATTGCTTCGATTGACGGGTTCATTCATAAAGTTGTCTTGGTTTTGATACCGCTGCGGAAAACCGTGACCTGTCCCCGATTATTTATGGTTTACTCCAGATTATTTATCAACATAGCTTTGTTTTGAAGCTGAAACTACTGAGGTTTTTGTAGTCTTGTCGGATTGTGTGTGATTGGGCGTTTAAATAGATCTTGCGCAGCTTGTTTCAGATTTGCATTTGCTTTTAACAATTTATGTAATTTTTTATCATGATGTTTCATTAATCTAGATTTTGTTAAGCCAGGCGTAGTTTTAATTTCACATGCAAGGGCTAATGAAATGCTAAATGGCAAGGTATCTGCATCAAATTCATCTAGTAATACCCCGAACGGTTCATTCTCATGTAAATCAATACAAATCACGCCCAGAAAAAATAAAGCAAATGCTTTTTGCTCATCAGTGATATTCGAGTCTACAAGTTGTAAAGAAGCATTTTCTAATGCTGCGCGAAAGAATTCATACGAATAACATTGTCTAATTAGGAACTGAATTAACCAAAATGCGTGCATTTCTGGAATTTTGTCCAAATTTGTCTCTGTATCTCCCTTTCTTATTCGTAAATATAACTCTGCCGCTTCAACAAATAATAAGTGAAGATTGTCTTCAGTTATTCTGTATGGGGTACTGAAACCAGCTAATAAAATGCTTGGCGTGTTAAACACGCGCATCCAGCGATCTGCCTCGTTAGACGGCGGATATGCAAGGATACTTTTTATGACATCTGGGCAGTCCTTTAATAATCCTACATAAAAGAAGTAAGTATTCTGCCAATATATTTCATATATACGAGAATCTATTGGCATATTTCTAGTTCGACAAGCTTCTTTAGCATATAAGAACTCAGCAAAAGAGCGGTGTTTGAACATTATGCAATTATTTATTGTATCTATAGTTAAAATACCGCTACGTGATATCAGTTTGTTAAATAGCGCTTCGTAATTTATTGGCAAGTTACGCTCTCTCAAATAAGTACGAAACATCTCCTTTACTTCGGAAGCGGCTACGCTGTCTAGTCCATTGTTAATCATAAATGTCGCTAATAAACAAACTGCGCGGTCTGCTGCTTCATATTCTTGGGCAGAAGCAAGACCCTTATCTATATCCCATCGACCCAGCATTAATTCAGCAGCTTTCTCATACAATTCGGTGAGATTTGATGGTAAATCTTTGGAGTGCTCCGCTATTAGTTTGGAGAGTAGAATTGCGGCAATCGGGCTTTGTGGAAGTTGACGAAATAAATCAGATCTCCGAATGTCTTCAAGTATCCGAATAGGAACGTTTACCCTCGAACAAATAGACTCTATGAAATATTTTATCTTTTCTATAGTTAGAGGAGCTATCTGATACAAGCTTGCAAGCTTGTATAAGGAATGCTCCGACTTTTGAAGTAATGCGAGTGGCCGAGAAGTCAACACCAATTTAATGCGGCCATTTTGTTGGGCCTCATGAATAATATTCGTCAATGGAGATGTGTCAGCACCATCTTTTTCAAGCATTTCATCTAAGCCGTCAACAAAGACTATGAATTTATATTCTTCGTCTAGCAACTTGAGTGCTTCACCTAATTTGTCAACTATGAGCGATTCGACAGATCCGGTGTACTTATTTACCAAATCTTTATAGCTAACAAGTACGGGCACAAATTTATTCTTGACAACAAATTCTGGTGTCGCAAGATCAGCGATAATTTGGCGGATCATTTTTGATTTTCCGCCACCCATTGGGGCTTCAATTAGGATTAACTTTTGAGTAAATATTTCATCCTTGAGATGAACATTAATATGTCTATTATTTTTAATTTTCTTATCTTGATACATAGATCTTTCAACTTTTGTAAGATCTAATGGTATATAAATATCTTCTCCTGGAATCTGCACTAAGTCAGATTTCTTATCTAACTCGAATGCATACTGCCACACTTCCTTTAAATACATGCCAAGTGGGCCCGGTATGTCATACCAGTAATATGGAATGTACTTATCTACCCAACTAGCAAGTTTGTTGTCGTCTATAAAATGAATATTAGATGAAGAGAACTCCTGATTAATACGTTCTTTAGCATTCTCAGTAATATTCTGATTAGTTATTACCCATATCTCATTGAGTACAATTTGTTTTTTCCCACGAATAAACCTGGGTAATCTACACTCCTTAATCTGTCTTTCTATGTCAGAAATATCTTGTTGTATTTTTCCAATCTTTGCAATGATCCCTACATAAGATGTTTCATTCAAAGTTTGATCATGTCTTTCCAAGACAAAATCAGCGCCCTTTTCATTTGGGCCATGTGTGTACTCAACGTGCGTGATTAGATCAAGGTGACGAAATAGTTGTTCCAGGAACGGGTGAAACTCTTTAACCTCTGATTCTATAGAATGAATCCGTTCTCGTTTCTGTCGGCTAACTGGTTGCATAGACTGTTACTATTAGAAATAGAATAGCTTATTAATGAGGCAGATTATTTATATCCAAAAAATGCTTCTGTCATAGCTACAGACCGCTTCATTGTTGAGCAAATCGTAGAATATAGAGATCATTTCATTTTGATAAGCTGATTCAAGTTTTTGAGGCTTTTCAAAACTAATACGGTATCGAGTAATGCATCCGAACACTAACCGGCCGCAGCGTATCCTTACACATGTGTCGGATTTCTCCGTCTTCGTCACGTTGCCTGCCATCTAGTCCTTTTCGATAAGTAGCAGTCATAAACTCGCCTCAACAAAATCTCAATGCAAAAATATTTACTCAATTTATCCGCACTTACTATCACCGCAATTCAAACACGTCATACACCCATCCATCATCACCACCGCGGCGTTGTTGCACTTGGCGCATAGCTGCGCGCCGGCGGGGAACTTGGATTCCGCGAAGGCGTCGGTCTGTTTGGCGGCAGCTTCGAATTCGGCGCGCTTTTCGGCCACCAGCTGTTTCTGGTGTTCGTCCAGTTCGTCCTTGTGCATCAGCCCGATCATGATCAGGTGCTTCTCGATGACTTCGCCAATCTCGGCGATCAGCGAAGGCATGAAATGCCCGCCCGGTTTCCAGTAACCGCCGCGCGGGTCGAACACCGCTTTCAGTTCCTCCACCAGGAAGGTCACGTCGCCGCCCTTGCGGAACACCGCGCTGATGATGCGCGTGAGCGCCACGATCCACTGGAAGTGGTCCAGGTTCTTGGAGTTGATGAAGATCTCGAACGGCCGGCGCTGCTCGTAGGGTGTGCCTTCGTTGAGCAGGATGTCGTTGATGGTGATGTACATGGCGTGGTCCGAGACCGGCGTCTTCACCTTGTAGGTGGAGCCGATGAGCATGTCCGGCCGCTCCAGCTTCTCGTGCATGCGGATGACTTCGGCCTTGGGGCGCTTCTCCGCAATGATCTTTTCCACCGGCCGCGAGGACACCGCCAGGGCCGCGGCTTTGACCTCGGCTTTGCCGGCAGTCGCGGGCGCGGCTTCTTCAGGTTTCTGCACCGCGTAACGGGTGATTTTCTTTTCGATCTTGATGCTCATGGTCTTGTACCGTTCTCACACTATTTGGTTAGTTCAATCTCGGAACAAGATGCGCGGCTGTACTGACCGCGCATCCCGTCCTCCCGTCTCCCGCAACCTTTCGCTGCGGAATTCCATAATTCTTTACTCTCAACGCGACCCGCGTTCTGACTAAGTCAGTTGGCGCGAGGCGCGGCGGAGAAATTTCGAGCACCGCAGTTACCAAAGCAGGTAATGAGGATGCGAAAACTTTCTCCAACAAAGCATTCGCGGCAAGCTGACGACGTCAGAACTTGCCGTAGTAACCCTCTTTCAGCGCGTCATATAAATTCGCGGCAGTATGGATTTCGCCGTCGTATTCGATCTCCTCATCGCCGTGCGCTTCGACGATCGTGCCATCGTCAAGCGTGAACTTGTACACGGTGTTCTTGAGGTCCTGTTCCTTCACCAGCACGCCCTGGAAGGCCGCCGGGTTGAAGCGGAACGTGGTGCAGCCCTTCAAGCCGCTGTCGTAGGCGTAGCGGTAGATGTCCTTGAAATCCTCGTAGGGATAATCCGTGGGCACGTTGGCGGTCTTGGAGATGGAGGAATCAATCCATTTCTGCGAGGCCGCCTGGATGTCCACGTGCTCCTTGGGCGTGATGTGTTCAGCGGTGATGAAATATTCCGGCAGCTTTTCCTCCGGCTTGTCTGAGCCGGGCATCGCCTGGGGATTCACCAGATGCCGGTAGGCGAGCAGTTCGAAGGAGAACACGTCCACCTTCTCCTTGCTCTTCTTGCCGGTGCGGATCACGTTGCGAAAATAGTGGTGCGCGAACGACGGCTCGATGCCGTTGCTGGCGTTATTAGCCAATGACAGCGAGATGGTGCCGGTGGGCGCGATGGAGGTATGGTGAGTGAAACGCGCGCCGGTTTGGGCGAGCTGCTCCACCAAGTCCGGCGCCACTTCCGCCACCCGTTGCATGTAGCGGCTGTAGTTCGCATGCAGGTCCTTGCCTTTGATGGTGTCGCCGACTTTCCAGCCGTCGCGTTTCATCTCGGGGCGCTTGCGCAGCATCTCGGCGGTGACTTCGAATTCCTCCACCATGATGGGCGCGGGGCCTTTTTCCTTGGCCAGCTCCAGCGCCTCTTCCCAGCCGGCGATGGCCATCTCGCGTGACACGTCCTCGGTGAACTTCACCGATTCCGGCGAGCCGTACTTCATGCCCAGCAGCGTGAGGCTGGAACCCAGGCCCAGGAAGCCCATGCCGTGACGGCGCTTGCGCAGGATTTCCTCGCGCTGGCGTTCCAGCGGCAGGCCGTTGACCTCCACCACGTTGTCGAGCATGCGCGTGAACACCTTCACCACTTCGCGATATTCGTCCCAGTCGAAATGCGCCTTGTCGGTGAACGGATCACGAATAAATTGCGTGAGATTCACGGAGCCGAGCAAACAGGAGCCGTACGGCGGAAGCGGTTGTTCGCCACAATTTCCAGTCACGATGCCATTGAATATCAGATTGTTTTTGTCAGGTTGCGTCGTGTCGAACACCGGTTTTCTACCGACATATTCAATTGACTTGATCGCGCTGCTGAACGATTCGCTGCGTGCGCGGCTGCGCTGAGCACGCCATTCCGCATACTTGCCGTTCTTTTCTTCCGTCAAGAATCCGATCTCGTCCATAAACCGGTCGCGTGACTCGGAACCGATCAGCAGTTCGTAATCTGCCTGGCAGGGATACAGACGCTTTCCTCCCTTGCCATCCGGCATACGGCGCTGTCCGGCGGCACGCCGCTTCAGAATACGGCAAAAAATACCGAAATTTGCCAGCAGCATCTGCACGTCTTGCAGAAGAGATGGCCGACTCGAAGCAAGCCGGATCGTACAGTAGCTGTTCTTGTCGTCGCGCTGCACGGTACCATCGGTCTGGAACAGAGCACGCAAATAGACTTTGACACATTCCTGCGTGCCGCGCCAGACGACTTCTGGCACTCGGTACTTCGTGGCTGCGGTAAATCCGTAATGTTCGAACATGCGCGCCAATAATACCGAGCGGATCATAATCAGATTACGCTCGGGAACGGCGACAGGCGTGACATGATATTCCCGTGATCTTTCTGAGATATTCGCAATCAGTGCATTAATGTAACCAACGACAGTGTTTGCGTAGCCACGATCCGCACCCCAAAGGTTTACGACCGCAGCCTGCTGATTCTTGCCACGATTGGTGAAATGTCCGTCGCCCGTTATGAGCCCCATCAACATACCGAGCTCTGCGGATCCTTCACGACCAAATTGTCCCTTCCCGGATTGAATCAATAGCTCGTCGCCGGGTTGCAGATCTTTGAGCTTAAGCTTGCCGCGTTTGGTGTAGAAATCGTGCCATTCGGTGGCCTTGATCTCATAACCGTGCTGCGTCGTTACCCGATAGACATCGGCTTGTTTGGCAGTCATGAACGCTGGTTTGGCCGGTCTTGTCTCCGTTCCCAGTTCGTCGCTACCAAGCGCCCGCTTGTCAACCGTGACTTCCAACGGCTCGCCTCTAGCGTACAGGTCGCCGATTTGCACCATGCCATACTGCGTGTGCAGCCGTGTATCGGCCGTGACGCACGGATTGGTAGCGCGGATGTTTTCGCACCACCAGTTGTTGTTCATCTCGTTGACCTTGTCTATGAGCACGAAACCCGGCTCGGCGAAGTCGTAGGTGGACGCCATGATCATGTCCCACACCCGGCGCGCGGGCAGGGTTTTGTAGATCTTGCAGGCCACCAGACCGGCGGCGTTGACGATGTAACCTTCGGTGGTGGGCCATTCGCGCCACACCACTTTGGCCGTGTCCTTGAGGTCAATGCCGTCGGCTTCCACTTCCTTCTGTTTCATCGGAAAGGCCAGTTGCCATTCGCTATCGGCTTTGACCGCTTCCATGAAGTCTTTGGTGACCAGCAACGACAGGTTGAACTGCCGCAAGCGGCCGTCCTCGCGCTTGGCGCGGATGAAATCCAACACGTCCGGGTGGCCCACATCGAAGGTACCCATCTGCGCGCCGCGCCGGCCGCCCGCCGAGGACACGGTGAAGCACATCTTGTCGTAGATATCCATGAACGACATGGGGCCGGAGGTGTAGGCGCCGGCACCCGCCACGTAGGCGCCGCGCGGCCGCAGCGTGGAAAATTCATAGCCGATGCCGCATCCCGCTTTCAGCGTCAGCCCCGCCTCATGCACTTTGTTGAGGATATCGTCCATGGAATCGCGGATGGTGCCGGACACGGTGCAGTTGATGGTGGAGGTGGCGGGCTTGTGCTCGAGCGCACCGGCATTGGAGGTGATGCGGCCGGCGGGGATGGCGCCGTGGCGCAGCGCCCACAGGAATTTCTCGTGCCAGGCTTCACGCTGATCCGGGGCTTCCACGTCCGCCAGAGCCCTGGCCACGCGTTTCCAGGTGTCGTCCACCGTCTGGTCCAGAACGGTGCCGTCCTTGGACTTGAGGCGGTATTTCTTGTCCCAGATATCGGCGGAGGCTTCCTGCACGGGTATCTCGATCACGGCGTCAACGGCATCTCTAAGCACAGTATTCATAATGGGTCCGGTCCTGCGTATTTCTACTTCGTTATTTGCTGAAAATTCGGTCTACGCCTGCCCACTCAACCCCTGGCAGGCGGTAAATCCTCTGGATAACTTGTGGGAAAGCTGGGGACGGCACACCACAACATCTTGTGCCCCAAGTCCACGGCGAAACCCGCTTAAAGCCTAGACCCTGATTGTGGTTTTGTCAAATATGTTTATTGTTTAAAATCAAAAGGTTACAAGATACAGTTTAACCGCGTTCGAACCGCTGCACGGCTCAAACCTGTCGGATTGGCGAACACAATATCTAGGGTGCGCGGAGTAAATCACAAATGTTTCCACATGGGAAGCATTGCCGTTTCAGCAAGCTGAAATCCGTGATCAAGACTTCCGGCCCTCTTGAGAAATGCGCAAACGGCCTTACCTAAGTAGCAACTGAAACCCGACTCAATCCTGGAGGATTTAGACAAATGAACGCGATCCGTTATGAACCCTGGGGCCTCATGAACCGGCTCCACAATGAAATGAACCGGCTGTACCGCCTTGACCCGGGCGCGGATGGCGACGCCAATGTCGCCGCCACCGACTGGGTGCCGGCGGTAGACATCAAGGAAGAGCCGAACCGCTTCCTGATCCATGCGGATGTCCCCGGTGTGGACCTCAAGGACATCGAAATCACCATGGAGGATGGCACGCTCACACTCAAGGGCGAGCGCAAGAGCGAAACCCGCGAGGAAAGCGACGGTTACCGCCGGGTGGAGCGTATCAGCGGCCAGTTTTTCCGCCGCTTCACACTGCCGGAAACCGCGGATGCCGAAGGCGTGGCCGCCCACGGCAACAATGGTGTGCTGGAAATCAGTATTCCGAAGCACGAAAAGGCCCAGCCGCGCCGTATTGCGGTGAAAGCCTCCTGAAGATCCGGCGAAAGTTCCCTGTCTATCGGGACGGGGAACTTTCCTTTACGGCATTTGGTCAGTAACTAGGCTGCCCGCTCCACTTTACATTCCGTTCTGGTTTCAATCTCGGCCGAGCGGAGCAGCATTCCTGCAGGATTCTCAACGCACCCTGCTGAACTATGCTGAACTAATTGCCGCACTAGGCACGGGTTTTCATAGAAAACAGGCGGCGCCGCACACCGGGCCTGCCCAGGCATCACGCTAACAAGAGGGATCATCATGAAACGTTTGACGACACCCATGGCCGCATTTTGCGCGGCGCTCCTCCTGACCGTTCCGTTCATCGCTTCCGCCCACGTCCCGCCTCCTTTTGTAGATGGCCAGCCGGTGCCGACGCTCGCGCCCATCGTCAAGCGCGTTTCGCCGGCGGTGGTGAATGTTTCCACCAGCGGCCATGTGACGATGCAGCAGAATCCGTTCTTCAACGACCCGTTTTTCCAGCAGTTCTTCGGCATGCCCAACCAGCCCATGCAGCGCAACTTTCAGGCGCTGGGCTCGGGCGTGATCGTGGATGCAGCCAAGGGCTACATCCTCACCAACAATCACGTGATCGAAAACGCCGACAAGATCACTGTGACGCTGTATGACAACCGCACCTTCAAGGCCAAGGTCATCGGCCGGGATCCCGATACCGACCTCGCGGTCCTGCAGATCAAGGCGGACGATCTCACCCAGATTCCGCTGGGCAATTCCGCGGCATTGCAGGTGGGTGACTTCGTCATCGCCATCGGCAACCCCTTCGGTCTTAACCACACCGTCACCGCCGGCATTGTCAGCGCCAAGGGCCGGACCCAGGTGCAGGACGGCAAATATTCCGACTTCATCCAGACCGACGCCGCCATCAATCCGGGCAATTCCGGCGGGGCGCTGGTGAATCTCGAGGGCCAGCTGGTGGGTATCAACACCATGATCGTTACCAGCGGCGGCGGTGGCGGAAACATCGGCATCGGCTTCGCCATCCCCATCAACATGGCTCGAGGCGTGATGGATCAGCTGATCCGGTACGGCAAGGTGGAACGCGGCATATTGGGCGTATCTCTCCAGAACCTGTCGCCGGAACTGGCTGAAGCACTCAAGATTCCCCAACAACAGGGCGCAATTGTTAACCAGGTAGTGCCAGGCTCCCAGGCCGAGAAAGCCGGGATCAAGCCCAATGACGTGATCGTGAGCGTCAACGGCAGCCCGGTGACCAGCGCCGCCGACCTGAGCAACGCTGTCGGTGCCATGCGTGTCGGTACGCCGCTCACCCTCGGCGTGATTCGCAACGGCAATCAGATAACCATTAATGCCAAGATCGGCAAGGCCGAATCCGAACAGCTGGCATCTTCCGAGCATCCGCAACTGCGAGGTATCACGGTAAGCAATCTGAACCAGAGTTCACCGCTCTACGGACAGGTGAAAGGCGTGCTCGTGACCGGTGTGGATCCCAACAGTGCGGCTTTCATGTCGGGCCTGCGCCCGGGCGATGTGATCACGGCGGTGAACCGCGAAATGGTGTCCAACGTGACGGAATTCCGCAAGGCGCTCGATCAGGCCGGCAGCGCGGTGGCGCTACGGGTGCAGCGCGACAATCAAATCTTCTATTTGGTTCTACCCGGTTGAGTATCCCTGCATCCGCAACCCGAAGGGCCCCGCAAGGGGCCCTTTTTTTGATTTGCATGTTCGACGAATCCCGGATTATGTCTGCTTCAGAAATGCAAAATCCGCCGCATCTCTCCGGCGACAGGTTATATACTGAATGGCCTGTTACTGTGTCACTGCGAACTTTCAATAACGTTTGCAAGGAGATTTCCTCATGTACAAGATAAACAAGTCTCTCGTCATAGCCTTGGGGACCGCATTGTTGCTGAGCACAGGCATCGCCCGCGCCCAGACCACACCCGCAGCAGCCACCGCTATGCCGGCCGCCCCTGCTGCAAAGACCATGCCGGCCTCACCCGCCGCCGCTTCAACAACTGCGGCCGCTCCGGCGGCGATGCCCACGGCAAAAGTGGCGCAGGCCCAGTTCACCACTGCCGTCAACAATCGCGAACCGGCCGATGATATCACCACGCTCGACAACAGCCATACGCAGGTGTTCTTTTTCACCGCCCTGAGCGGCGCCGCCGGCCAGACCATCACCCACCGTTGGGAATTCAACGGCCAGACCATGGCGGAAGTGAAGTTCGAACCCAAGGCCAATCATTGGCGCGTATGGTCCAGCAAGACGCTGGCACCGGGCGACACCGGCACCTGGACCGTGGAAGTGGTGGACGGCAGCGGCAATGTGCTGACGTCCAAGACATTCGACTATACCAAGGCTGCAGCGATGAGTATCCAAGCCACCCACAAACCACCGGTAATGCAAAACGCTCCCTCACCGGCATCCACGGCATCTACCAAATCCGCTCCGCCGCCAATACTGTAATTACACTAACAACTAAGGAGATAAAGGCATGTTCACGATCAGTAGAATTTCTCCACTGTTTGGCGCCGCCCTGTTGTTGTGCGTCGCTGGAGCACAGGCACAAAGTACGCCCGCGCCGGCTAGCAGCACTGCCGCACCTGAACCCGCGACGAATGCAACCCACAAAGTGCAGCCGGACGCCACCCACAAGGTGCCTGCTGCTTCCACGCGGGCACCCTCTGGCACGACTAATAATAATCCTGGTGGATAAGCGACCGCTTTGATGTCTGTTCAAAATCAGGGCCGGTTCACCGGCCCTGTTGTTATCCGATCCACACGGTCTTCACATTGGTGAACTCATGGATGCCGTGGCGCGCCAGTTCACGGCCGTAACCGGATTGTTTGATGCCGCCGAAGGGCACGCGCGGATCACTCTTGACCAGGCCGTTCACGAAGGCGCTTCCGGATTGCATGCGGCGAGCGAAGGTTTCGCCACGCTTTTGGTCGTGGGTCCAGACGCTGCCGCCCAGTCCGTAGGTACTGGCGTTGGCCACCTTCAGGGCTTCGGCTTCGTCGCGCACGCGGATAACGCTCGCCACCGGCCCGAACAACTCTTCTTCCCAGGCACGCATGCCGGGTTTCACGCCGTCGAGAATCGAAGCTGCATAAAATGCTCCCTTGCCAGGCAAAAATTTTCCGCCAATTAATGCTTCTGCACCTTTTGCAAGCGCGTCTTCCACCTGTTTGTGCAGGCTGTCGCGTAAATCGAAGCGCGCCATGGGAGCGAGGGTGGTTTTATCGTCGAATGGATCGCCAAATTTAAGCGCCTGCGCGCGGGAACGAAATTCCTTGAGGAAAGGCTCGGCGATGCTCTCGACCACGATGAAACGTTTCGCGGCGATGCAGCTCTGGCCGGCGTTCTGGTAGCGGGATTTCACGCCGGTTTCCGCGGCGAGCTTCACATCCGCGTCGTCCAGCACCACGAAGGCATCGGAACCGCCTAATTCCAGCACGCATTTTTTCAAGGACTCGCCCGCGGCCCGTGCCACCGCGCGGCCGGCGCGCTCGCTACCGGTGAGCGTAACCGCGGCGATGCGCGTATCGCGGATCACGGAATCCACCACGGGAATGCCGATCATCAGGGCCTGAAACACGCCTTCCGGATAACCTGCTTCACGGAATATCTGCTCGAGCGCGAGCGCACAGCCCGGCACATTGTCCGCGTGTTTCAGTACCATGGTGTTGCCGGCGGTGAGCGCTGGTGCCGCGGCGCGGATCACCTGCCAGAACGGAAAATTCCACGGCATGATGGCGAGCACCGTGCCCAAGGGCTGATAAGCCACATAACTTCTCGTGGCATCGGTTTTCGCCGGTTCGTCGTCCAGCAAGTCTTCTGCTTCATCGGCATAAAACGCGCAGCAGCGCGCGCATTTCTCGACTTCTGCCCGAGCCTCGCCGATGAGCTTGCCCATCTCGCGGCTCATGAGCGCGGCATAGTCGTCGCGATGTCTGAGCAGCCCCTCGCCGGCGCGGCGCAGCAACGTGCCGCGCTCCGCCAGTAGCCGTGCGTTCCAGGCGGGTGTCACCGAAGCGGTCAGCGCCAGGGCTTTTTCGAGACGCGCGCCGTCCCAGGCAGGATACTCCTTGAGTCTCTCGCCGTTGGCGGGATTGATGCTGGTGAAAATCATGGCGTCTCCTTGCGCGTCGTGATTGGATGCGCATGAAAAAAGATACGGCTCTGACTACAAGGATAGCAATTAATTTCAACTGCGCGATAATGAACGACCATGACCTGGATGTCCCGTTTATTCGCTGTTTTCCTGCTTGTCTGCATGCTGCCGTCCGTGTTCGCCGCGGATCTCGCGACGCAGCGCGCTGAATTCAAACTGGCCTGGGCAGCGGCGCAAAAGGGCGATCTCGCCGCGCTGACACCGTATCTCAATCAGCTCGCGGATTATCCTCTCTATCCCTACCTGCGCTACGCCTACCTCAGCAGCACGCTGGCGCAGCAGCCGGCGGGCGCGGTGGAATCCTTTCTCAGGGAACAGACGCAATTGCCGGTAGCCAATATGTTGCGTCAGGCCTGGCTGCTGGAACTGGCCGAGCAAGGCAAGTGGAACGATTTCCTGGCCCATTACCAGAACGACACCAACCCGGCGCTGCGTTGCGCGGCGGTAAGTGCGCATCTGGTGGGCGACGACACGCAGGATCGCGATACCTGGGTCGTGGCCGCGCAACATCTGTGGTTGTTGCCACGCGATCAGCCGCCGACCTGCGACCCGGCTTTTCAGTACCTGAAAATTCACCATCACATCACCAACGACATGGTGGTACAGCGCGTGCAGGGAGCATTACAGACGCGTCAGTACGAACTCGCAGGCAGATTGCTGCCTCAGCTCGACGCTGTGGATCGTCCCTGGGCGCGCATCTGGCTTGACATGGCCGCGGATCCCGCGCACATGCTTGAAACCATGCAGGTACCGGATGAGCCGAGATTCCAGCCGCTGTTGATCAATGGCGTGCAACTGGTGGCACGCACCGATCCGACTCGCGCGCGTCATCTCTGGACCGAGCTCTCGCACCGCTATCACTTTGACCACGACGACGCCCAGGACATGGAAGTCCGCCTGGCGCTGGAATCCGCCTGGAACCAATTGCCCGATGCCGCCGAACTGCTGGCACAGGTGAAGCGCTCTGATGATCCACGAGTGATGGAGTGGCGCATCCGCACCGCGCTGCGCGACGGCAACTGGAAATTGATGCTCAGGATTTTGCCGAATCTCGGCCCCGGAACCGCCAAGCCTGAATGGCGTTACTGGCAGGCGCGCGCGCTCGCCGCCACCGGCCAGACCGGCAAGGCCGCCGCCATATACCAGTCCCTCGCCGACGGCATGGACTATTACGGTTTCCTGGCCGCCGACCATTTGAACCTGAGCTATGCCATTACCCAGGAAGCCAGCCAGCCGGCGCCGGACGTAATTACGCAACTGGGTGAACGGCCAGGATTCGTGCGCGCGCGCGAATTGTTCGAGGCGGACCTGTATACCTATGCCAATGCCGAATGGCTGGCGGCGAGCACAACCCTGTCGAGACCGGCGCGCTGCCAGACGGCCTTGATGGCACAGGAATGGGGCTGGTATGGACGCGCCATTCAGACCCTCGCTAATGCTGGCTGCTGGGGTGACCTCACCATCAGCTATCCACTCGCTTTTGAAGACACACTCGCGCCGCGCGCGCAGGTTCTCAATCTGAATCTGCCGTGGTTGTACGGGTTGATCCGTTCGGAAAGCGTGTTCCGGCCCGATGCCGTATCTCACGCCGGTGCCATGGGTCTGATGCAACTCATGCCCGTCACCGGCCGGCACGTGGCTGCCAATCTGGGTTTGGTGCTGGACAGCGGCGACGCACTCCTCAACCCGGACACCAATCTGACCCTGGGAAGCACCTATCTTGGTGATTTGCTCAAGCGTTTTGACGGCAGCGAACCGCTGGCCACCGCCGCCTACAATGCCGGACCACAGCGCGTGGATTCGTGGCTGCCCCAGAACGGCACGCTGCCGGCGGACGTGTGGGTGGACACAATTCCGTTCTGGGAAACTCGGGCGTATGTACGCCGTGTGCTGAGCGAGGCGGTCATCTTCGATTGGCGGATGCATGGCACCACCGAACGCTTGAGCAGACGTCTCGGCACCATCCCCACCGATAACACTCTGAGCGCCGACGCCAATCGCTGAGTCTTGACCGGTCAGCGGCACGCGCCGGAATATGGGCCCCGGTAACCACGGAAAAACTTCGTCATGCCAAGACCTGCAATTTGCGTATTGGGGGGCACCGGTTTCGTTGGCCGGCATCTGGCCGCGCGCCTTGCGGAGAAAAATTTCAACGTGAAGATCCTGACGCGCTCGCGGGCACGGCATTACGATCTCGTGGTGCTGCCGACTGTCACGCTGGTGGATGCGGATGTGCACGATGTGGAAACCCTCAAACGCGAGTTCGCCGGCTGCGATGCGGTGGTCAATCTTGTGGGCATCCTCAACGAGCGCGGCCACCGTGGCCGGGGGTTTCATCACATCCACGTAGAGCTCGCGCGCAAGGTGCTTGAAGCCTGCCAGGGCGCCGTTGTGCCACGCCTTTTGCACATGAGCGCGCTCAATGCCGCCGCAAACGCTCCGAGTCATTACCTGCGTAGCAAAGCGGAAGCCGCGGCACTGGTGCTCGAGGCCGCCGGCTTGTTGCACGTGACGGTGTTTGAGCCGAGTGTGATCTTCGGCCCCGGCGATAGTTTCATCAATCGCTTTGCGAAGCTGTTGCGCCGGACGCCGGGCATTTTCCCGCTGGCCTGCCCGAAGGCAAAATTCTCGCCGGTGTACGCTGGCGATGTAGCGGAAGCGTTTGCCAGGAGCCTGGATGAGCGCGCCAGTTTCGGCAAACGTTATTGCTTGTGCGGCCCAAAAACCTACACGCTGCGTGAGCTGGTACGTTACACGACCCGACTCCAGGGGCTGCATCGCCTCATCGTCGGCTTGCCCCGGCCTCTGTCCTGGCTGCAGGCGGCAGTGATGGAATGGCTACCGGGCAAACCCTTCTCGCTCGACAATTACCATTCGCTCAAGCTTGACAGCGTGTACAAGGAAAACGATTTCGCGGCTTTCGGCATCGAGCCCGTGGCCCTGGAAGCGGTGGTGCCCATCTATCTCGGCAAACTCACCATGCAGGCGGAATTCGACAAGTTCCGCCGGATGCGCAACGGACACTTATAGCTGCTGTTCTTTATTCCGCTGTGCTTTTAACCATCAACTTTTCCAGGGCTGCATCACGCTGATCCCGCGGTAAATGCGCCAGCTGCTTCACGGCCCGATAGAACGCCGGCAGGTTATTGTTATTTTCCACAAGCAGCGCGCGAAACGCCGGCACCCAGCGAGTGTAGGTGCTGATGACCAGGACGCTCGCGTTGTTGAGCGGGCCGTTGAAGAAACTGTCGTAGCCCGTGTCTCCGCCCAGTTGCGGCCGCAGCACCGCATAACTCTTGCGCAGGTTATTGAAGATTTCCTGCTTGTGCGCTTGCATTGTCTCCACCGGTAAACCTGAAGAATACAACTGCGACAATTGGCCGCGTGCCGTGTCCACCAGCAGCACGATCATGTACCAATGCCGTTGGCTGGATTCATAATCCTTGAGTTCTGCTTCGCGCGCGCTGGCCTGCAACCAGCGGCGCACCCCCACGTCCGCCACCGTCACCGCCCAGGATTCGTTGAACTCCGCGTCGTCCTTCACGTACAGCTTCTGGTGCGCGAGTTCGTGAAAAATGAAATTGGCAAGCGTGGTGTCATCCCAGTCGAGCATGCTGGAAAGCAGCGGATCGTTGAACCAACCGAGGGTCGAAAACGCCGGCGCGCCGGAAACGTACACATCGTCTCCTCGCTTGCGCAGGCTGTCGGCGAAGGCCTGGGCAGATTGCTCGTGGAAATACCCGCGATACGGTACGCAACCGGCAAACAAAAAACACCACGTGACAGGTTCCAGGGAAAACGGCGGGGTGGCGAACACGTCCCAGCTTACATAAGGATGGTTCAGCGCTACATAGCTTGTGTAGCTGCCGTTTTCCGGCAAATCCAGTTTCTCACTGGCAAACCGGCGAATCTGCCGCGCGAGATCCAGTTTTTCCCTGAGCGACGGCGGTGTCTTGGGATCGGCGATGAGTTTACTTATGGGCTGACGGTCGGATAGCAGACCCAGCTCGCCATGAATCGCCTGGCTGTAAAACCCAAGCGTGCTGCAGCCGGTCAGCACCGCGACACAAACAATGCAGAAGACTGACAACAGGTTTCGCATCATCGGCCAGCATAACAAATGGCCTCTGATACCATGGTCCCCATGCAAATCTATCTTGTGGGCGGCGCGGTGCGCGATGAATTGCTGGGCCTGCCGGTTAAGGAGCGCGACTGGGTGGTGGTGGGCGCAACGCCCGCCGAGCTGGCCGCGCGCGGCTTCAAACCGGTGGGCAAGGATTTCCCGGTATTTCTGCATCCGGAAAGCCACGAGGAATACGCCCTTGCGCGCACCGAGCGCAAGACAGGACCCGGTTACCACGGCTTCGAGTTCTACAGCGCGCCGCAGGTGACGCTGGCGGAGGATCTCAGGCGCCGCGACCTGACCATCAACGCCATGGCCAGGGATGAGCAAAGCAAATTGATTGATCCCTATCACGGCAAACCCGATCTGGACGCGCGCCTGTTGCGACACGTGTCGCCCGCGTTCACGGAAGACCCGGTGCGGGTGCTGCGAGTGGCGCGCTTCGCCGCTCGCTTCGCACCCCTGGGTTTCAAGATCGCTCCTGAAACGCTCGCCTTGATGAGCAAAATGGCGGCAAACGGCGAAGTGGACGCGCTGGTGGCGGAACGCGTGTGGCAGGAGACCGCCAAGGCACTTGCCACGGAAAAACCTTCCGTGTTCTTCGGTGTGCTGCGCGAATGCGACTCGCTCAAGCGCATATTTCCGGAGATTGACAAATTATTTGGCGTGCCACAACCGGAAAAACATCATCCGGAAATTGACACCGGCGTGCACGTGATGCTGGTGCTGGACCAGGCGGCGCGGCTAAGCACCGATATCGTGGTGCGATTCGCGGCGCTGGTGCACGATCTCGGCAAGGGCACCACGCCTGCCGATATCCTGCCGCATCATTACGGTCACGAGGAACGCAGCGTGAAGCTGGTGGAAGCGTTGTGCGAGCGGCTGCGGGTGCCAAAGGATTATCGCGAGCTGGCAGTGTTGACGGCGCGCTATCACGGCCTGGTGCATCGCGCGCGGGAATTGCGTGCTGAAACGGTGCTGAAACTTCTGCAGAACGTCGATGCCTTCCGCCGGCCCGAGCGCTTCGCGCAATTTTTGCTGGCCTGCGAAGCCGACGCCCTCGGCCGCAAAGGCCTGGAAGATGCGCCTTATCCGCAGGCGGTTTATTTGCGCAAAGCCCTGGATGCGGCGGTGGCCGTGAAAACGCCGACGGCGGAATCGGGCGCGGAGATCGGCGTGCAACTGCACGCGGCGCGGCTCAAGGCTATTCGCGCAGCGCTCGGTCGCGATTGAGTCTTGTTCAGTATTAGTAAACGGGCGATTCCGTTTTTACAGCGTATGACTTAAATCCCGCAAGCTGAAGCCCCGCAACGGCAGATCGAGGCCCTTGAGAAACGCGATGGCTTTGAAACGCTCGCCCATTTCCTCCGGCAGCGTCAGCAGTTTCACCTCACGTGCAGCTTTCCAGTCAGCCGCTTGCTCTGCAATGCCGAGCGCCAGCAGAAAATGCGCCTGGGTGGTGTAACCGGCAAGCTCCAGACCCGCCGCAGTACCGGCTTCGGCTACGGCGGTAAAATCCACATGTGCGGTGATGTCCTGCAGGCCGGGAAACAGGAAAGGATCTTCATGGGCACGCTGGCGGTAATGGCACATGAGCGTGCCCATGCGGCGGTCCGGATGGTAATAGGCGGCGCGCGTGTAACCGTAGTCCACAAACAAAAGCGCTCCGCGGGTGAGTGCATCTGACAGGCTGCAGAGAAAAGCCGGCAGCCGCAGGCAGATTTCCGAGCGGTAATCATTTGCCAACGGTTCCGGTAGCGTCGTCTCCAGCCCTGCAAGAGTTGATTGCAACTCTGCGTTAGCTGGCCGCAGATGCCAGGCAAACCTGTTGTCTTCAACTGCCACGCTGAATTCTTCGAATCCCTGCGTCGAGCGGCGAAACCGGCTCGCGGGCAGCGCATCCAGCACCTCGTTGCCGATAATCATGCCGCTAAAGACAGGCGGCAGCGTATCCAGCCATCGAACCTTTTCGAGCTGCACGGGTGTACGTTCTTCAAGCGTTTGCCGCTGACGTTCACGCAGTTCCGCGCTCACCTCCAGAATCAGGTAATGGTCCGGCAGTGCATCAAGCCGTTGCAATTCCGCCAGCATATCCGCCGCCATCCGCCCGGAACCAGCGCCCAGTTCCAGAATGTCGCCGCCGCCCAACGCGGCGAGCAAATCGGCACACTGGAGGGCGAGACAGCGCGCAAACAGCGGCGAGAGTTCCGGCGCGGTGACGAAATCCCCCGCGGCGCCAAACTTGCGCGCGCCAGCGCTGTAATAACCGAGTCCGGGCGCATACAGCGCCAGTTCCATGTAGCGCTCAAAACCGATCGCGCCGTCCTGTGCCACAATCTCGGCATGAATCCGCGCGCTCAAGCGCTCGCTGTGGGCCAGCGCGTCGGACGATGGTTCGGGCAGCTCCTCGACAGATTGGCGAATAGGCAACACGGGTTTCTGGTTTAATGTGTGCGGCTGAATGTCACAAGGCGGACATATGAAGAATACCCGAAACCTCGACGGCAAAACCGCGCTTATTACCGGCGCCGCGCGGCGCATCGGCGCGGTGGTGGCGCGGCGGTTGCACGCCGAAGGCATGAACCTGGTGCTGCACTACCGCAGTTCGGAACAAGATGCCCAAGCGCTGTGCCAATCGCTCAACAAGACCCGCCGCGATTCGGCGGCGCTGGCCCAGGCGGATCTGGCGGATATTGACGGCTTCGCCTCGCTCATAAAAACCAGTTTGCAATGGGGCTCGCTGGACCTCCTGGTGAACAATGCCTCGATGTTTTATCCCACGCCCATTGGCAAAGTCAGCGAGCCGGACTGGGATAATCTCATGACCAGCAACCTCAAGGCGCCGTTTTTCCTGTCCCAGACCGCAGCGCCGCATCTGAAAAAAAGTCACGGCGTCATCATCAACATGGTGGACATCCATGCACGCCGTCCCTTGCGCGAACACACGGTGTATTCCATTGCCAAAGCGGGTCTCGCCATGCTGACCCTGTCGCTGGCGCGCGAGCTGGGACCGGAAGTGCGCGTGAATGGCGTCGCTCCCGGTCCGATCCTATGGCCCGCGCAGGGACTCGACGATCAGGCCAAACAATCCATTCTCGACAACACTGCGCTCAAACGCGCCGGCTCGCCGGATGATATCGCCGGCGCCATTATTTATCTGGTGCGCGATGCAGACTATGTGACCGGACAGATTCTGGCGGTGGATGGTGGGCGGAGTATTGGTTGGTAATTTAACGCGTGAGCAAATAAAAAGAATTGCTACTACCCATGATAGACCAACGTAACAACGTAGAGTGCTTTGATATAGAGTTTACGGCCTGCCGTTGGCACGAAATACCAGTTTTCAACCGCTTTCTGAGCTGCCAACTCTATCAAATCACCGGCATTGGATTTATACACCGTTACATCCCTTGCATGGCCATCGCTATTCAATTTGAATGAAAGCATCACCCAGCCGATCTCACAATGATGATGGGGGTCGCTCGAACAGGCTGTCCGAGCTGGCCAGAGTAAGAAACGATAAGCTAGAAAACCAGGATATTGAACACGTGTGCAGTAACGCGTGTAAACAACCTTAATCCCGCTGTCAGGGAGGGGATTATTCCGATTACCCTCATGTTCACAGGTCTCCCGCCAAAACTGCAAATATGCACTATCTCCATAATAAAAAGTGTACGACTGATAACTCATTGCGTATCTGCCGTGCTTGTACACGGGTGCAAAAAGGCCATCTTTCAGATACTTCTCAAGCCTACCGACATTTGTATTCACCGGTAGCACTTGTTCTTTTGTGATCTCGGCTACACTGCCATCAGCCCTGACGATGAATGTAAACGTAGCTTGCCCTTCCTCGTTAACCCATTGTGTAAAGGCATAAAGCGAGTCTGGACTTCTATGCTCCCATACCGCCTGATAGACAGTGTTGTCCGCAGGAACAGATGGGGTACCCATATTTGTTACAGACGGAACCCTTGATATAGACGGAGCGTTTGTCACACATGCGGAGAAAATAACCATGCTTGAGAGACCAACGAATAGTTTTAAGAGATTCTTGTTTGACACTGCACACATCTCCCTTTATCAGAATGGAACTCGATTCTAATAAGCGTTCACCAAATTCTGCCAACCATATTTCTGCGGCGATGGTCGCAACGCCTCCGCCCGTGCAATGGCACGCTCCGCGGCAGCGGCGGCCGGCCCGCAGTTGCCGTTGGCGATGTAATACAGCGCGGCGGAAAGCGAGGCTTCGCTGCTGCTGCCGAGCGGCTGGCTCAGGTCGTCTATCGCCGTGCAGGTGGGCGCGATGCCGCTGAAATAATTCCCGCCACCAGCCGCATTCAGCATGTTGAAAGTCATGGGATACAGCACATTGGTGCAGAAATTGAATCCGTTTTCACCCACGGGTTTGCCGAAAGTGGTGCTGCCCACGGTCACCACGTCAATGTAGGGTTTGAGCGCATTGATGAGCAGTTCGCTGGCGGAGGCGGTGGCGTCGGTGGTGATGATCACCACGCGGTTCAGGTTCAATCCGTTGGTGGCGGTCTCGAAGCTGAGCGTCTGATCCTGGTCGGTGTGCAGGCTGTTGTAGTTGAGCGTGGCGAAGGTCTGGCCAGCGTCGCCGTTGCCGACGATGAGCGAACCCAGGTATTGGGCCACGGACAAGAGGCCGCCACCGTTGTAACGCTCGTCAATAATCAGTTCGTTGTCGCCATCCGCCTGGAACTGCGCAAAAGCCTGTTGCAGCTCGCCGGTTGAAGGCGTGATGAAGTTCTGGAAAAAGAAATAGCCCACCTTGCGGCCGCCGGCATTGAAGCTTTGCACCAGCGAGACGTTGGGCTGAGTGACGACAGCCTCGGTGAGCGTAACGGTTTGCACGGCGCCGGCAGGCGATTGATATTCAAGACTGACCGTAGCGCCTACCTGTTCTGAACCGAAGGCGGCGTCCAACTGATTATCGGCGATGAGCGTCGCCACCGGGACTCCGCCGATGGAGAGAATGTAGCCACCGCGAACAAACCCGGCACTGGCGGCAGGACTGCCCGGATACACATCGGTCAGTTGCAGCTGCTCGCCGTTCACCACTTCCTCGCTGATGCCGATACCCACATACTGGCCGGCGCCGTAGAACGCGGTATTTGCCGCCTGGGTGGTGACATAGCTGAAGCGGTCCAGGGGTTTATACAGCAGCGCATCCAGGAACGAGGTGGTGTCACTGTAGCTCGCGGGATCAACGTTATCCGGCAGATACTGGTTCCAGTAGTACCAGGACTGCATGATGACGAGGATCTGCTGATTCTGGCCGGTGACCGAGCAGTTGCCAGCAGTGGTCTGGGCCTGGGAAGCCGTGCCCGATCCGCCGCCGCAAGCGCACAGCAGCAGCAGAATGCAAACCAACAACCCGGGCAGCAGCTTGCGCATGGAAATACCCCGTAATCCTGAGGCGGGTTATAAACCTTTGAGCTTCACCGCCACAAGCGGCTGTCCGGCGGCATCGAATTTCCGCCAGTGGCCGGCAAAACTCCGGCCGGTTACAGGATGACTCCGTTCAGGGGCCAGATCCACCAACGGCTTGAGTACATAGGCATATTTGAGGATTTCCCGGCGCGGCAATCTGACCGGGGATTCAGAAATCAAATCGCCGTACAGGAGCAGGTCCAGGTCCAGGGCACGGGGTGCAAATCGCGGTCCGCCGCGTATCCGTCCGCACTGCGACTCGATTTGGTCCAGCGCGGCGCGCACCGCGACCACATCCTCGCTGCTTTCAAAAGAAGCCACGAGATTCAGGAAATCATCGCCTTCGAAACCCACGGCGGGATTGCGGTACACGGGCGACACGCGTAGCGCGCCGAACCGCTGCCGCAAACCCTGCACCGCTTCGCGCACCCGGCGTTCGGGTTCGACATTGCTGCCGATGCCCACGAAGATGTCAGTCATGCGGATGGCGCGTTTCTTTCTACAATCACGCCGACACTCTTGCTGCCGCTGACCGCGCCGGGCTTGTGCAGTGTCACTTTCACGCCCTTGACCTTGAACTCATCCAGAATGAGGGCGGCGACCTTCTCTGCCAGGGTCTCCACCAACTGGAATTGCGCTTCGCTCACGAACTGGGCAACGCGTTTCGCCACCGCTTTGTAATCCAGCGTGTCCTCGATGCGGTCGCTTTTGGCAGCGCGGCCGATATCCGCGCTCATGTCCAGATCGAGACTCACGATCTGCTTGATGCGCCGTTCCCAGTCGTAAATGCCCACGGTGGTTTCGACACGCAGGTCACGGATGAAAACAGTATCCATGCGGATTCCTTGCGCTCAGGCTGCAGTAAGGCTGTCCAGCGGCCAACGAGCCGTCACAACCGCGGGCGCGGATTTGGCACCGGTACGCAGTCGCATATAACCGGCATAGGCAATCATTGCGCCGTTGTCGGTGCAGAATTCGAGCCGCGGATAGAACACCTCGCCACCGAGTTGCGCCACCCGTTCCTTCAAACGCGCGCGCAGCCTGCGATTCGCGCCCACGCCGCCCGCTACCACCAAGCGCCGGTGTCCGGTTTCCGCGAGTGCGCGTTCGCATTTGATCACCAGCGTGTCCACTACCGCGTCTTCGAAACCGCGCGCCAGGTCCGCTCTGGTCTGGTCATCGCCCGCTGCGGTTTTGAGCGCGGTCAGCACGGCGGTCTTCAAACCACTGAAACTGAAATCCAGCCCGGGCCGGTCGGTCATGGGGCGCGGAAACTGGAAACGTCCGGCCATGCCCTGTTCTGCCAGTTTTGCCAGCGCCGGGCCACCGGGATAGGACAGGCTCAGGAGTTTGGCCACCTTGTCGAAGGCTTCGCCGGCAGCATCATCCACCGACTCCCCCAGGGTTTTGTACCGGCCCACGCCCCGGACTTCCACCAGCAAGGTGTGGCCACCGGACACCAGCAGCGCCACGAACGGGAAGGTCGGTGAAGGAGCTTCGAGCATGGGCGCGAGCAAATGACCTTCCATATGATGAATGCCGATGGCGGGTATCTTCCAGGCAAACGCCAGCGCCCGTGCCAGGCAGGCACCCACCAACAGGGCGCCCATGAGCCCCGGCCCGGCGGTGTAGGCGATGCCATCAATCTGTCCCGCCGTGCTGCCGGCTTTAGATAGAGCTGTATGAATCATGGGCAGGAGCTTGCGGATGTGGTCCCGGGATGCCAGTTCCGGCACCACGCCGCCGTACTCCGCGTGCAGGGGAATCTGGCTGTAGAGGGCATGGGCTAGCAGGCCGTGCTCGCCGTCGTACACGGCGACGCCGGTTTCGTCACAGGAAGTTTCGATGCCCAGAACCCGCATTTTCGCCCTCGTTTTTGCAATTCTACACGCCGGCCGGTAGAATTCCCGCCCTTTCCGACTGGCCCCGGCCGTCCAAACTTCAGACTACAAGGTGAGAACTGAATAATGCCCAGCGTACGCGTGAAGGAAAACGAACACTTTGACGCCGCCCTGCGCCGTTTCAAACGTTCCTGCGAAAAGGCCGGCGTCATGACCGAGTTGCGCCGCCGCGAGTTCTACGAGAAACCCACCCAGGAGCGCAAGCGCAAGCAGGCCGCCGCCGTGAAGCGCCATTTGAAGAAACTTTCCCGCGAGCAGTCACGCCGCATCCGGCTGTATTGATCCGGCTGGAACATCCGGTTTTCAGATATTCAATGCGGCGCTTTTCCACCGGAAAGCGCCGCAGTGCTTTTCAGGGTTCGGAAGTACCATGGAATGGTTAGCGTGTTTCCCCAGAGGAAGAAGGCTATGACGCTCAAAGACAAAATCACTGCTGATATGAAAGATGCGCTGCGCGCCGGCGACAAACCGCGGCTCTCGGTAATTCGCCTGATCCTTGCCGCCGTCAAACAGCGCGAAGTGGACGAGCGTATCCAGCTCGATGACGCCCAGGTGCTGGCGGTGCTGGACAAGATGCTGAAGCAGCGCCGTGAATCGGTAGTGCAATACGAGAAAGGCAAACGCCAGGATCTGGCGGATCAGGAATTGGCGGAGATAAAATTGATCCAGACGTATCTCCCGGCGCAACTTTCCGAAGCGGAACTGGACCGGCTGGTCGCGGACGCCGTCAAAACCAGCGGCGCCGTCTCCATCAAGGACATGGGCAAGGTTGTGGGATTGCTCAAACCGCAGGTGCAAGGCCGCGCGGACATGGGCGCGGTGAGCGCGCGCATCAAAGCAAAACTTGGCGGCTGATTTTCCTGTTCGCTGTCCATGCAGTTCTCAACCATGGACTATTCTTGTGGAGTCCTTGAGGTGAGGAGCAAGGGGTGAGGAGTGGGGAACAAATTCCTCGCTCAAACCGTCTCCTCACCCCTCACGCCTCGCCCCTTACTTCCGGAATGGCCCGCATCCCCCAAGCCTTTATTGACGAACTCATCAGCCGCGTGGATATCGTGGAAGTGATAGATGCGCGCGTGCCGCTCAAGAAACACGGCCGCGAATTCACTGCCTGTTGTCCATTTCATACCGAGAAAACTCCATCCTTTACCGTCAGTCCGGCGAAACAGTTTTTCCACTGCTTCGGTTGTGGTGTCCATGGCACCGCGCTCGGCTTTCTCATGGAGTACGAGCATCTGGATTTCGTCGACGCGATACGCCAGCTCGCGTCCATGACGGGCATGGAAGTGCCGCTGGAAGCGGGCGAAAGCCGCTCGAACCTGGCACCGCTGTATGCCGTGCTGGACCAGGCCGAGCGGGCGTATCGCGACGCACTCAAGAACGCGCCTGAAGCGGTCGCCTATCTCAAGGGCCGCGGCTTGAACGGCGAGATCGCGGCGGAATTCGGCATTGGTTTCGCGCCCGCCGGCTGGGACATGCTGCTCAAGAGTCTCGGCAAAGACGACGCGGCGCAAAAAGCCCTGCTGGCGGCGGGGCTCATCAT
This sequence comes from Gammaproteobacteria bacterium, assembly GCA_049591455.1. GTDB lineage: Bacteria > Pseudomonadota > Gammaproteobacteria > Natronospirales > REEB76 > REEB76. Next base: position 16,780 of record JBAWFA010000013.1, on the reverse strand, counting down.
CCGCAAGGACGACGGCCGTTATTACGACCGTTTCCGCGAACGCATCATGTTTCCCATACGCGACAGCCGCGGCCGTATCATCGCCTTTGGCGGCCGTGTCATCGGCAAAGAAGAGCCGAAATACCTGAATTCGCCGGAAACCCCGCTGTTCCACAAAGGCCGGGAACTCTACGGCCTGTATGAAGCCCGTCAGGCGTTGCGGGACATACCCCGATTGCTGGTGGTAGAGGGTTACATGGACGCGGTGACCCTGCATCAGCACGGCCTGCGCTATGCCGTCGCAACGCTTGGCACAGCCACCACCGCTGAACATCTGCAACGTCTGTTCCGGGTAACTTCAGAAGTGGTGTTTTGTTTTGATGGCGACCGCGCAGGCCGGGCTGCGGGGTGGCGCGCGCTTGAAAACGCGCTACCGGAAGCCCGCGAAGGCCGACAGATCAAATTCCTGTTCCTGCCGGAAGGCGAAGACCCGGACACCCTGATGCGGAAGGAAGGCAAGGAGGCTTTTGAGGGCCGCTTCAAGGACGCTGTGCCCCTGTCCCGCTTTCTTCTGGACACTCTCACCACCCAGACGGACCTTGGCAGCCTGGATGGCCGGGCGCGGCTGGTGGAGCTCGCCCGACCACACTTGGCGCGCCTGCCCGCAGGGGTCTATCGGGAAATGCTCACGGCTGAACTAGCCCAGCGCGCCCAGGTAAATTCCGAAAAATTGACTATGCTTAACCAGCAAACTGCCCTTGGAGTAGTGCTCCCCCGGGCAGCTTCCCAAAACCAACTGGGCCGCAGAACCCCAGTGCGTACCGCCATCGCCTTGCTGCTCAACCAGCCGGCCCTGGCGGCCTTGGCGGGTGACCCTGCAGTGCTGGAAGGCTCGGACATCAAGGGTGCGCAGGTACTGAAAGAATTGCTGGAATTCGCCCGGGCCAACCCCCATATCACCGGGGCGGGCCTAATAGAGCACTGGCGGGATACCGAGACTGGGAGCTATCTCATGAAACTTGCCCAGGCGGAACTGGTCACTCCGGTGGATGCCATGGAAAGCGAGTTCATGGCGGTCATGGCCGACATGGTAAGCCGGCGCCCCGCGGAGCAACGGCTCGCTGTCTTGCTGGAAACCTCCCGGCATCGCACCTTGGAGGCCGGCGAAAAGGCCGAGCTTTCCCGTCTGCTGAAGACACGGTCCGGCTCCAAGCCATGAAGCAGTTGATTTACCTGGAAAAACTGAGGTTTTCTGATAAACTTAACGGTTCCCTTCCGGCGCCGACCAGGCGCCGTTTTTCACACGAGATACCATGAACGACCTGAACGAAGACAAGCAGTCGAAGCTCAAGCTCCTCATTGCCAAAGGCAAGGAACAGGGCTACCTCACCTATGCGCAGGTGAACGACCACCTTCCCAACGAAATCGTCGATCCGGAGCAGATCGAGGAAATCGTTGCCATGATCAACGACATGGGCATCCCGGTACACGAAGAAGCCCCGGATGCCGATACCCTGCTGCTGGCCGATGCACCGGCATCCAGTGCCGACGACGAAGAAGCCGCGGAGGAAGCCGCCGCTGCGCTCGCCTCGCTTGACGCCGAATTCGGCCGCACTACCGATCCGGTGCGCATGTACATGCGCGAAATGGGCACGGTCGAACTGCTGACCCGCGAAGGTGAGATTCGCATCGCCAAGCGCATCGAGGAGGGCCTCACGCAAGTGCTGGCTTCGGTCGCAACCTATCCCGCATCTTCGGCGCTACTGCTTTCCGAATACGCCGGCGTAGCCGAAGGCCGCACCAAGCTCACGGACATCATCTCCGGTTTCATTGATCCGAATGCGGACATGCCGGTACAGGAAACTGTGGCCGCCGCGGACGTGCATGCCGTCAACGAAGCGTTGCCCGCAGAGGAAGAAAGCGAGGATAGCGAAGAAGTGGACGTGCCGGTCAAAGTCAAATCCGGCAAGGCGGGCGACGATGAGGAAGAAGAAGGCGACGCGGATGCAGACGCCAGTCCCGTGGACACGGGTCCCGATCCGGAAGAAACCGCGCGCCGCTTCGCGCAGTTGAAGAAGCTGCACGACAAAGTGGTGAAGACCATTGCCAAGCACGGCACCGCCCACAAAAGCACTATCCGCGTGCGCAAGCAGTTGGCGGAAACTCTCATGCAACTGAAGCTCACGCCGCGCATGACCGATATGCTCACCGGCGGTCTGCGTCATCTGGTGGATACCATCCGCTCCCACGAGCGTCAGATCATGGGTCTGTGCGTGTCCAAGGCCGGCATGCCGCGCAAGGATTTCATCAAGAGTTTCCCGGAAAACGAGACCAACACACGCTGGATTGATCGCCAGATCAAATCCAAGCGCAAATGGTCCTCGGCGCTGGGCAAGCAGAAGGAAGAAGTGGTCCGGCTGCAACACCGGCTGACAGCCATCGAGGGAGAGGCGCATCTCTCGATCCAGGAACTCAAGGAAATCAACCGCCAAATGTCCATCGGCGAGGCCAAGGCGCGGCGTGCCAAGAAGGAGATGGTGGAAGCCAACCTGCGCCTGGTGATCTCGATCGCCAAGAAGTACACCAACCGCGGTCTGCAATTCCTGGACCTGATTCAGGAAGGCAACATCGGCCTCATGAAGGCGGTGGACAAGTTCGAATACCGGCGCGGCTACAAGTTCTCGACCTACGCCACGTGGTGGATTCGCCAGGCGATCACGCGCTCAATCGCCGACCAGGCGCGCACCATCCGTATCCCGGTGCACATGATCGAGACCATCAACAAACTGAATCGCATCTCGCGCAGCATGCTCCAGGAAATGGGCCGCGAGCCGACGCCGGACGAACTGGCGGTAAAAATGGAAATGCCCGAGGACAAGGTGCGCAAGGTGCTCAAGATCGCGAAGGAGCCCATCTCGATGGAAACGCCCATCGGTGATGATGAGGACTCCCATCTCGGGGACTTCATCGAGGACGCGTCGGTCACCTCGCCCGTGGATGCTGCCACCAATGAAGGCTTGCGCGAGCAGACCCACGCGGTACTTGCAAGTCTCACGCCGCGCGAAGCCAAGGTGCTGCGCATGCGCTTTGGCATAGACATGAACACCGATCACACCCTGGAAGAAGTGGGTAAACAGTTCGATGTCACCCGTGAGCGCATCCGCCAGATCGAAGCCAAGGCGCTGCGCAAACTGCGGCACCCATCCCGCTCCGACCAGTTGCGCAGCTTTCTCGATGAATCATCGTCCTAAGCGATTACAATCGAGTTAGATACCAAGGCCGCGTTTTACGCGGCCTTGTTCTTTGAGAGGACTGATATAATCGCGCCCGATGAAAATGGGCTTGTAGCTCAGTTGGTTAGCGCAGCGGCGAGTCGGATGTCTTTAAAATGCGAAGCATTGCTTCGCATCCGGCGAACGCGAGGCAGGATACCGTGCTGGGCGATGCACCTAAGAATGGTTCCATGAGATTCGTTGGGCCTGTAGCTCAGTTGGTTAGAGCAGGGGACTCATAATCCCTTGGTCGAAGGTTCAAGTCCTTCCAGGCCCACCACTAATCGCTTCGTTCCAATAAGGTTCGTCCACATTTTAGGTAACGACGGATCACAAATCGTTCAGATCGGTTAGCGGCCGGAGCTGAGCATGCGGCCATAGCCACATTCTGCTGCGGCCCCGGTACTAGCGCTTGTTCACGGCGAGCCAAGGCACGCCGCGGTAGGAATCCGCCACCATCCAGCCGCCAGCCGTCAGCGTCCAGGAGACGACGAACTCACTCCAATTGTTGGCGTTTATGTGGCCTGCCACCACGAAGGGTACCCACACCAGCAGCGTGAAAATACCCATCTGCACCGCCGAGAGTACCGCAGCGAGCCTTGCATATATTCCAATGAGTACTGCCACGCCCGCGGCGATGTAGGTAGCGCCGAAGAAATACGCCCAAAACACATGCGCTGGCAGCCAGCCGGGCACCAGCGGTGTGGTCAGATTGAGATAGACGAAATGGCTCACGCCGAAAAAAATCAGGGTCAGGCCGTAGAGTACCCTCGCGATGCGCACGCCCTTGTCGCCGGTGGCAAAACCGAGCCAGCGCCGGTCCCGATCAGCGGCGAACCACGCATACAGTACCCAGGCACCCGCCACGATCACCGCGGTCTGAGCGAAGCCATACCAGGCACCTAATACCGTGGGGGCGCGGAGTATGTCGCGCCCATTAATAAGCAGTATCCATAGCAAAAGATAGGCGAGCAACATGCGGGCAGCGGGCGCGGCAGCGCGCCGCCAGAGAAGGCCGATACCACATGCCAAGGAGACAAGGACACAGAGATAGGCCAGCGCCTCGCGGGCGGGCATACCCTTCGGCACCCCCTCCCATACTGGGGCGAAATCGCCCTTGACCAGGCCCAAGATGCCTATGGCGATCAGGGTCGCCGCAAACACTGCGTGCCCCACACTTGTGATGCGCATGGCTTTGTCCTCCTAGGGTGTTCCAGTTCAGCGGACGCTCAATGACTCGATACGAGCATTGATACTATGACTATGAATAGCACGCCGATGGGGAAGCATTCTGAATCTTTTCTAATTTATATCTTCGGCTGGCTGCGCATCCCGTAATAGCGCACCATCTGCGGCGCCTGCTCCGCGTTCACTTTCGCTGCGTGGAACCGGTGCCATCGCCTTGCAAGGCGCGCATGAAAGGCATACAGATCCATTATTTTTAAGCGGACTGCAGATGCCGGGTATAGGACCAGAGGCGGCGCAGCAACAAAACGAAGAGCAGCAGCACGAAGACTGTTGATGCGCATTCACTGAGCGAGAGCCCGATCCCCCAAGGGAACCAGATGCCAGGCACGTGCACTGCCACAAGTTCCGCGGTGAAGAGCACCGCACCGATGGCAAGCACTGCCGGCAGCGCATACCAGCCTTCGCGCCCCTGGCGTCGTATACCCTGATAGATGATCCAGAAAAGCACCAGCAAAAACGCCAGACGCACGCAAGTGGCGAGATAATGAACTGTTACCACCATCAAGTGTGGGAATGTTGCGTGGAACAGCCATGGACGACCTAACAACTGGGCAAGCATCAGGACAAGCGTTAGCGCCGCAATCGCCTTTGGCAACCATCTTGGTCTATCGATCTTGAACCAACCCCGCCAGGCCATCATCCATGCGCCCAGGTTCAGGGAACCGGTGAGCACGAGGATGAAGTACACGAAATCCTGGACCGTCTCGATCTGCCACCAAAAGAAGAAGGCCTGATTGCCGCGTTGTATGCCGCTGAGCGTCAGAGCCGCCGCCAGCCAGAGATAAACCCTGTCGCGACGATCGAAGGGCTGCAGGCACAAGACCATCAGCGCCGCCAGGAAGAACAGCAGCGCGGGTACAGCATCGACCACATAACCTTCAATGATCTTGAGCCAATGCAGGTGGTATTGGGCAGCGATGGCATCGCGCTCGCCAATCACGGGAGCAATATGGATGCCGCCGCTTCCTGGCGCAGCCATGTCCCAGGGACCCATCCAAACCCGGATTGCAATCACCATGGGAACGCTGCTGTGAGTTGTCGATGGAAGCGCGAAGAACGCGGGATAGTGATATCCATACGCTATCGGAGTCGTACCCGAGAAATTGCCGACACCGCCCAAAAGCCTCCCGTTTTCATATACCTGATAGGCACTATCTACTGCCCAAGGGCCCAGTAACGCCAAGGATTTGCCCACCGGCGGCCGTACGTTCAGATGGATGCGATACCACGCGTAACCGTAATATCCGGGATGCCCTTTGGCGCTCCAGCCTTGCGCATAGTTTGGAAGCCCTACGTCCCCATCTGTGGCACCGGGCGCTGCCGAGAGATCCATGTGTTCCCATCCGGAATCATCGAATTCGGAATCGGCCCATCGAGCATTGTCCCCCACATGAAACAACCAGGGACCGTTGAGCGTAACCATCGCTTGACCGAGATTCACAGCGATAGCTTGGATTTGCGCTGCAGCAGGTCCCATAAACGCCGCAAGCAGCAATATCAATGCCAACCAGAGAGCATGCGACTTCATACACAATCCCATGTCGTACGGCCCGATCCACCTTGGAGCAGCGGGGCGGCATCGAAGTTCCGTCCGACCGCTATCTGACAATTCTCCATAGAAGTATTGTGGCAAAGGGGTACCACACATTTATTTTTTATAATCGACTTCGTTATCTCTTTCGCCAACTATGCAGCGCTGCTGCCGCGCATAGATATCAGGAGAGAGCTCACACTTATTCGATCTATCCCCATTCCCTCGCGGTCACAGCAGAAATACAGCGCCATCCACTATGAAGTGGGCGAGCATGTAGACCCATAGGTTTCGGCGCCAGAGATAGAGCAGCGTAAGCAGTATTCCAGCGAAGCCGGCAATAAAAACACGATGCCAGCCCCAGTAGCCGACGTGGTCATAGGTGAACACCGCGCATGAGACCACAGCGGCGACTGCGCGGCTACCGGTGAGGCCCTCAAGGCGTCCAATCGCATAGCCGCGAAACAGGATTTCCTCCGAGACCGCTGCGCGCACCACAATGAGGATGTTTAGCCAGTATGGAATACTGGATATCTGATCTATCTGCTGGGTTTCTTTCCAATGGAGTGCCGGAAACACGATGTAATAGATACAGGCCAAGCCAGCTACGATCAGAATGCCGGTACCGATTGCGATCACGCCATCCTTGATACGGGGGCGTGCGAAATCCGATGGACGCCAGCGGCCGCCGTTCAATTACCATGACGTATAGCAGAATCATGACAACCAAGCCTCAAAAGATCAGTTCGTTGCGGATCAGATGCGCAAGATTCTTGAATTCATTATCCCAAGTACCAAAAGGCAGGCTGATGCATCCAAGCGCGAGCGCGAGGCCGACAAGGGTAATTAGCCAACTGCGCTTGCAACCCGTTTTCACGTCTGCTCCGACTTTAGCCATCCAACTGCTCCTCTAAATTGGTACCTGTTTACAGGTAAAAATTAATCCCTTGAGCGACACTCTCGGGCTTTGACGACCAGAGATATGAATTCTTCGAGCGCTTGTGTCGTGCGCTGGCGATCACCAGTGCTCATGAGTTCAAGAAATAAGCCATCAAACACGGCGACCAGCAGGGTCGCCATGGCAGCTGTCCGCTCAGACGGGGGGAGTGCCGCCTGCACAAGATCAAGCCAATTGCTGGAATTGCGTTCCAGATACTGAGCATAGGCAGCCGGGTTCTGCGCAGCGAGAATCTGCAATTCGTAAAGCAACTTGAGGTAACCGAAGTTCTTCCTAGCCGTTGCCCAGTTCCAGAACAGCCTCAACGGCGGCTTGCCATCGCCTTCGGTAGCCGCTTTGGTGAGCTTCAAGGCGGAATCGCGGAGGCGTGCCTGCATCACCTCCAGGACCTCGGCCAGCAGATTTTCCTTCGAGCCAAAGTGGTATATCAACAGCCGTGCGCTGGTACCGATTTCCGCTGCAAGTGGCCGCAATGACAGATCGGCGAGCCCGTTCCTCTGGAGATGGGTGATCAAGGCATCAATCAATACTTCTTTACGGGAATGCATGTAACGAACGTTACATGTAACGATTGTTTCAGTCAAGAGACCCAGGTCGGTAAGGCCAGTAGCGGGAATGGCCTCCGCCGTTAATTCAATCACCCGGGAATGTCAGTCGCGGTTCAAATACACGCCCACCGCGGCCACCACCGTATCGGCGCTGGTTGGGACAATTTGCAGATGGTGTCCCATGCCCCCGCGTGAATACAGCAGGGTTTCCTGTGACTTCAATTCTGCATGCAACTTTTTCGAGACCTTGAGTTCGGTACTGCCCTGAAAGCAATATGCAATCACGGCCTGCAATCCGGGAATCACCGGCAACAATGCCGGAGTGCCATGGGCAATTTCACAGCTATGCCGCCATCTGGCCTGCAAAGTCATCACATTGAAATCGCGTACTGGACCATCCAGCAGCCAGCAGCGGCTGTGCCATTCACCCTTGAAACGGAATGGTTCATAACGCTGCTCGATGCGTTGCGGCGGAGCGGCATCAAAACTGAGTTCCATGCCGGCGCCTTCGGCCAGCAGGATTGTGCGGTCGTATCCGGGAAACGCGGAGAACTCGCAATCGGTTTTAATCTCGGCGAGGCTTACGCGCCAGTCAAATGATTGCTCATTCTGGCCGGCACCTGCAGGCGATACGGCGATTTCGGTGGTCCATCCCCTGCCATTTTTCCAGGGCATGCGGCGGTAATCGGCCGATGTAAAAAGACAAATACCGTTCGCCAATGCCCGCATGGCTGCACCCGCTTCTCTTAATCACCACGCTCAGGTCTGTGCGTATTTGGCCTGATAGGCCAGCCCCATGAGCAGAGTCCGCAGTGTGCCCAGCAACTGCTCGGTGAGATTCACACGGAACAGCGCCAATTCGGGCTCCTTGATCACAGCTTCAACCACTTCGGAGGGTTCCGCGAGATGCTGAAAACCGATTACCAGTGCGTCGAACTTGAGGAGCAGGTCCGCGCCTTGGCCCGGCTTGAGAAATGGCAAACAGGCTTCCAGCAACGCGCCCGTGCGCAGCATCCTTTCTTTAAGCCTGCCTTTAAAGCGTCGCACGGTAGCGTGATCCACGTTGCACTCCAGAACCGTGTGCAGAATGGCCATGAGCCGCAAAAAAGAAGACCGGTCCTGCAACGACACACTCATGAGCTGCACCACACTGTCGAAACTGGCGTTGGAACGGCTTTTCTCCAGCCCCGCGTCCAATTCGTCAAACCAGCGGCTGAGTTCTTTTTCGTAAAGCGCGAGAAACAGCTCTTCCTTGCTTCGGAAATAAAGATACAAAGTGCCCTTGGCAAGATCCGCATCGGCGGCGATGCGGTCCATGGTGAGTTCGTCGTACGGCAGCTCGTCAAAACGAGCCATGGCGATCTTTAAGATGTCCGTACGCCGCGCCTGTTTCTGTTCATCCGTCACGGCCCGGTTGGTTATAGGCACGACAATCTCCTGAATGACCTTTGGTCATTCATAATTGACCAAAGGTCATTTGTCAATAGTGTAAAAATTATTCCCTGACCAGCCAACGGACTTTGTAGCTGCCGGTTTCCGGCGCCAAGGTATCTTTGAGAAAGCCTAAAGCGGTGACGATATTCTCCTCACTCTGCCACGGCGGGTTGACCAGAGCCATGCCACAACCATAAAAACCGGGATTGCCAGCAGGTGCGATGCGGAATTCAGCGAGCAGGATACGGCGGATATCCGACTGTATGAGCCCGCGCTCGAAACGCTTCACCGCCGTGGCCTCCTTCAACGGGTACCAGAGCGCAAAGATTCCCGTGGGCCAGCGGCTGTGCGCTTGCTGCAAGCCCGCGAGTAACCGCGCAAATTCATCGGGCTTTTCAAACGGTGGATCCATGAGCACCAGGCCGCGCCGTTCGGCTGGCGGCATCAGCGCCTTGAGCATTTCGTAACCGTCACGGACATGCACCGCGACGCGCAGGTCCCCGCGAAAATGCTCCCGCAGCAAACGTGCTTCCTGGGGATGCAGCTCTGCCAACACCAGCCGGTCGTGGTCGCGGGCCAGACTTGCGGCGACCACCGGGGAGCCGGGATAAAACCATGGCGCGGCGCCCGGGGCGAGTGCCGGATTGACTTCGGCAATGGCGGCGCACAAATGCGCCATTTGCGCAGGCGCCGACCCGCGCAGCGGCCATAAGCGTGCAATGCCAGTGGCGGCTTCGGAGCTTTTTGTCGCGGCTTCGCTTGTCAGGTCATAGACACCCGCACCGGCATGGGTATCGAAATAACACCAGGGCGCGGGCTTGTGCTTGAGCGCGTCCAGCAGAGTCACCAGTACCGTGTGCTTCATGATGTCGGCAAAGTTACCAGCGTGATAGGCATGACGGTAGTTCACGGCGGTGATGATGGCACAACTTGGTATGATGCAGTCCGCATGCATGCGTTCAAGAAAATCAATCCCCTGCACTGGCTGCTGATCATGCTCGGCGTGATCTACGCGGTCGCGCTGTTCAACCACGGCCCGGTGCCATCCATGGAACCGCGCTTCGCCGAAGCAGTGCGCGAGATGCTGGCCCGCGGCGAATACCTGATTCCCATCAAGAACGGTGTGCCCTACGTCGAATATCCGCCGCTGTATTTCTGGCTGGGCCTGTTGGGAAAGGCTGCCGGTCTGCCGCTCACCGCGGCCATTCGACTGCCGGGTTATATCGGCTTCCTGTTGTGGGTAGGCTGGCTGGCGCGCCTGCAAAAAGACCTGTTTCCGGACTGGCCGCGCTGGCTGTTGCCGCTCACCGCCGCCGCACTGCCAGCGATCTTGTACAACTTCTTTACTGCTCAGTCCGACAGTCTGCTGATCCTGGGCACGCTCATCGCCCTGAGTGGCTTCGTGCGCTTTCGCACTGACCCCATGCGGCGTAGTTTTCCCTGGGAGCTGTGGTTGGGCGTGTTGTTGGCGACGGCCGCCAAAGGTCCGGTGGGACTCGCCATCACGCTGCCGGTCATGGCCATCGAGGTGATCTTGGCCGCTTTCCTGAGCATCCAGCCGGCCATGAGCGAAGGCCGCAGTACTGCCGCGCATATTGCCTGGATAGCGAGGGAGGCTTGGCGCATGTCACCATTGCGCGGCATCGGCCTGGCGCTGCTGGGTATCGTGCCCTGGTACATTGCCGCGTGGTTTACGGCAGGCTGGGAATTCGTGCGCGCCGTGTTGGTGTATCAGAACTTCACACGCTTCCTGGTGGGCTTCGATCACCTGCAACCCTGGTGGCTATATTTCCAGAGTATTTGGGGTGACTTGGTGCCGCTTTCCCTGCTGCTGCCGTTTGGCGTGTACTTTGGTTTCCGCTACATCCGTGAATTCCGCTGGCGCGTGTTGCTGATCTGGACGCTCTTCACCTTGTTTTTCTTCACGATCTCGGCGTCAAAACAGAGCAAATACATACTGCCAGCGGCTCCGGCGATGGCGGCACTCGCACTCGCCGCCATAGAACCGCTTTTCAAATCGGACAATCTTCACCGCCTGGTGCGGCGGATCCTGGCGGGTTTCGCCGCCGCGGTATTGGTCGTGTTTGCTTTCGGCGTGTTTGTATGGCTGCCGCTGCACCAGAACCGTGTCGGCGGTTTTGACGGCTACCAACAGATCAAGGCGGCAGTGACGAAAGCACCCGGCACGATTGTCAGTTTTCAGTGGCCCCGGCCCATGACGCTTTACGTATTGGGCGCACCCATGCCCTACGTACGCTCCAGCCGGCAACTCTATGATGAGATCCACAGCGGCAAAATCAGGCCGGGCGATTACATCCTGGTGAACATCAAATATCTGCCGGACGGCGGCCAGCCGGATGACATGAAATTCCTGCCGGCTCCGACCGCGCCCGCGTTCGCGATAGTGCTGAAAGTCAAAGCCGAAGATTCCATGGTTCTGTATCGCGTGCTGACAGCGGCCGCGTCCATGTCGGTGCCGGCGACGCCCGCGCCGGCACCGTGGCATTGGTGGGAACAATTCGATACCGACTAACTGGTGCGGCGTTAAGCACTGTCTCTTTCCTGACCTCAATCCTTCTCACTTTCCGGCGCCGCCATGTTTTTCGCACGACAGCCAAAGTGCGTGGTCACCAAGATGACACCTACCAGAATCACCAGCATCCCGACCAAACGCACCCCGGTCACTTCCTCGCCCAGCACCACCCAGCCGAGCACCAGCGCAATGGCCGGATTCACGTAGGCAGTGGTGCTAAGTTTGTCGGGGGTGGTGTGATTGATAAGCCACACATACGTTGAGTACGCCAGGCAAGAACCGAATACGGTGAGGTAGGCGAGCGCACCGATGCCGCGCACGCTCCAACGCCAGTGCGCCGGCTCACCGGTGACGACGCCGAGGATCACCAGCAACAAGCCGCCGGTGAACAGCAGCATGGCGGACAACATGAGCGGCGATACGCTCACTTTGAAACTGCGCCCGTAAATCACACCCGCGCCCCAGCAGACGGTGGACAACAGAATCACGGACTGCGCGCTGAAATGCTCAAAGGAAAAATGATTGCCCGGCATGAGCATGAGAATGGCGCCGGCAAAACCCAGCACCAACCCGGCCTTCGCGCGCAACGCCAGCGGATGGCCCTTGGGACCAAAGGTGCCGAACCAGGCGACCCACAAAGCTGAGGTGGTGGCAATGAGCGCCGCTTGGTTGGATTGCACATACACTTCCGCCCAGGTGACGAGGCCGTTGCCAAGTGTCACCAGCAATACGCCCATGACCAGCGCATGCAGCCAGTCGCGCGGGTTCTGCGGTAACCGCTGGCCGCGAGCGCCAGCGATGATCATCAATACCAGACCGGCAATGCTGTTGCGCACGCCGGACAGCAGCGCCGGCGGTATGTCCTGCACACCGATGCGGATACCGAGATAAGTGGAACCCCACACAAGGTACACCACCACAAACGCCGCCATGAGTTGCAGCCGATGGCGGGTGTCGGTGATCATGATAAGTTCCTTGGAACGAGACAGCCGAAGACGGATACGCTATCGTACATGCCGCCGCCGGGGAAACAGCTTCGGCGGAGCAGGCGGCAAAACGACATTCCGTAATTGGGAGACACCGCATGAGAATACCAGCGCCTGGCGGCGAGATGTCGCTCAGCGAATTTACCATCCGTGGTTTGCTAATTGGCATCATCATCACCGTGATCTTCACGGCCGCGAATGTCTACTTCGGTCTCAAAGCCGGCCTGACTTTTTCCACCTCGATTCCAGCCGCAGTGATATCCATGGCTATTCTGCGCGGATTCCCCGGCGCAACCATACAGGAGAACAACATCGTGCAAACGGTCGCTTCCGCGGCCGGCACACTTTCCTCGATCATTTTCGTACTGCCCGGCCTGATCATTGTCGGCTGGTGGACAGGTTTCCCGTTCTGGATGTCGTTCGGCATCTGTGCCGCCGGCGGCATCCTCGGCGTCATGTACACCATTCCGCTGCGCCGTGCGCTGGTGACCGATTCCGATCTTCCGTATCCCGAAGGCGTTGCCTGCGCTGAAGTGCTCAAGGTCGGTTCGAACCCGGCCTCGGCGCAGGCGGCGGATTCCGTCGAATCGGGTGGCTCGGGATTGAAGGCCGTGGTGGCCGGTGCAATCATTTCCGCGGTGTTCTATGTGATTGTGCAGACGAAGATCTTCACCAGCGACTTGGCGCAGTATTTCCGCTTCGGTGGCAACAAGGGTGCCACTGGCTACGATTTCAGCCTGTCGTTTGCGCTGTTCGCGATCGGTCACTTGGTGGGGCTGTCAGTGGGAATTGCAATGCTGGTGGGGGCGCTCATCGGCTGGGGCTGGGCGGTACCGCATTTCACCCTGCTGCATCCGGCCGCAGGCGCGGCCGCAGACGTGGCGCAGGGTGCATGGTCGCACTACGTGCGCTTCGTCGGCGCTGGCGCCATCGGCGTTGCCGCCGTTTGGACACTGGCCACGCTGGTCAAGCCTGTCATCGGCGGCCTTGCGAGCGCCATGGCTGCAGCACGCGTGCGCAAGGCCGGGCAAGCACACACGTTGCCGCGCACGGAACACGACATCCCCATCGGCATGGTCGGTCTGGTGTCGCTGATCTGCCTGATTCCAGTCGCGTGGCTGCTGTGGCATTTCAGCATCATCAGCGGCCTGGGCTCGCATGCGCTACTGCTGACAATCGGCGGCGTGGTGTTCGTGGTGATTCTGAGTTTTCTGGTATCGGCAGTATGCGGCTACATGGCCGGACTGATCGGTTCTTCCAACAGTCCCTTGTCAGGCATTGGTATTCTGGTGGTGGTCATCGCCGCGCTGTTGCTGGTATTGGGCGTGAAATCGCTGCTGCCGGCCGATGCCGGCAAGGCGCTGGTCGCATTTGCGCTGTTCATAACCTCGATTGTGTTCGCGGTGGCTTCCATCGCCAACAACAATCTGCAGGATCTCAAGACCGGGCAACTGGTGGATGCTACGCCCTCGAAGCAGCAGTGGGCGCTGGTGATCGGCGTGATCGCGGGCGCGCTCATCATCCCGCCGGTGCTGGAGCTGCTCTATCACGCCTACGGATTCCTGGGCACGCCTGGCGTCAACCCGGCACACGCGCTGCCGGCACCGCAGGCTGGTCTGATTTCGGCACTGGCGCAGGGCGTGATTCAGCACAACATAGACTGGTCGCTGATCGGCATCGGCGGGGCGATCGGGGTCGCCTGCATAGTATTCGATGAAATTCTCCGCAAAAGCTCGAAGTCGCTACGCTTGCCGCCTCTTGCAGTGGGCCTCGGGATTTACCTGCCAACCTCGACCACGCTGATGGTAGTCGTGGGTGCCATCGTCGGCTGGTGGTTCAACCGCCGTGCCGACCACGCATCCAGGCCTGAAGCCACGAAACAACTCGGCACGCTGCTGGCCTCCGGACTGATTGTGGGCGAAAGCCTGCTGGGCGTGGTGATCGCAGCGCTGGTGGCATTCTCCGGCAATCCCTCGCCACTGGCTCTGGTGGGCCCCCGTTTCACCACTGCATCAATCTGGATCGGCAGCATTGCGTTCGTGGTGCTGGTCTACGTGCTTTATCGCTGGATTTCGCAGATGGGACGGGAAGTCGCCGTCAAATCCTGATCGGCCGCGGCGATGTCTTCGCCTTCGCTCCACCGGTCACTATTCAATGTTGCCAATCAGTTTTGTCCTGATCGGCCTTGAGAAAACCACAAACAAAATTCCGAGTCCCACGCTGATATAAACCACCTGCATGAACAGGCTCGGCATCTCGTGCACGTCCTGGGGATTAAAGCGGCCGGCGGCCAATCCCGCCAGCACCGAACCGAGCGCGTCCGCCATGAACCAGGTACCCATCATCTGGCTGAGATATTTCGGCGGCGCGAGTTTGGTGACAGCACTCAAGCCCACAGGACTCAAACTCAGCTCGCCGAAGGTCTGCAGCAGGTAACACAATACCAGCCATGTGGGCAAAGCCTTGCTGCCGTGCACCACAATTTCCGCCGCGCCCGCCATGACTGCAAAACTCGCGCCCAAAAACAGGAGCCCCAAAGCGAATTTGGCAGGAATGGACGGATTCAAATGCCGGCGCGCCAGCGCCATCCACATGGCGCCGAATACCGGCGACAGGATGATCACGAACAAGGGTTCAACGGACAGGAACCAGCCGGCGGGAATCAGGAAGTGGCCCATCAGCCGGTTGGTATACCGCTCGGCGAAGAGATTGAGCGAAGAGCCGGCCTGCTCAAACCCGCTCCAGAACGCGGCCGCGCCGATGAACAGCAGAAAAAGCACCACCACGCGTTTCCGGTCCATGCTTTCCAACCGGCCGAATATCAGAATCGCGGCAAAAAACAGCACCGCCGCCACGAAGATGATCACGCTCATGCTCCTCGCGAGCGCTACCAGCTCGAAATGCACTACGCCGAAATACAGCAGCGCACCGAGCATCACCAGCACCATCAAACCGATGACGACGGCGACCCAGCCGCGGCGCTGCGCGCGCGCCGCGTGGGCCGTATTCACATCGTGATGCGGATACCGGCCCCGTTCGCCGAGATAATGCAGCGTCAGTTTGTACTGCACCAACCCGAGTGTCATGCCGACGGCGGCGACCAGGAATCCGTAATGCCAGTTGTAACGTTCGCCGATGAAACCGGCAATGATGGGACCGAGGAATCCGCCAAGGTTGATGCCGCTGTAGAAGATGGAAAAGCCGGCATCGCGACGCGCACCGCCTTCAGGATAAAGCTGTCCCACGATGACGCTAACGTTGGGTTTCAGAAGTCCGGTGCCGAGCGCAATCACCGTGAGGCCGATGTAAGTGAAATTGATGGCACCGGGAATGGCGAGAACATAATTGCCGAGCGCAATAAGAATGCCGCCATACCACACGGAACGCTGCTGACCCAGCAGGCGGTCAGCGATCCAGCCACCGGCCAGTGTCACCAGGTACACACAGCCCGTGTACACGCCGTAGACGGCGGTGGCGTCCGGCACACTCATGCCAAGGCCGCCGCGCCTGTTGCTGACAGCGTCCACCAGGAACAGTACCAGCAGTGCGCGCGTGCCGTAATAGCTGGCGCGTTCCCACATCTCGGTGAAAAACAGGGTATAGAGTCCGCGCGGCTGACCGAAGACGGTGGGCTCCTTGGCGTTGGCTGACGTCATGGGCGTCCTCGACAGGGCAACACACGGTGGTGCGAGAGCTTCCCCGGTTTGGGAAAGCGAGTCAACTGCAATCCGCCAGGCTATAGCATCTTGGCGAAACGCTGACCCGTGAGCGAATAGCTGTGATTCAGATAAAACCGGTGTGCTTCGGTGCGACGTGACGCACTGGTCAGAGTCACGTGGTGTACACCCCGCTCACGCAACCAGTGTTCGGCAGCGTTGAGCAAAACCGCGCCCACGCCTTCACCGCGCACAGTCTCATCCACCACCAGGCTGCTGATATGGCCCACGGGTTCGTCACGATGCCAAACCCGGTGAATGTCCACCCCCGCCATACCGCAGGCTGCACCGCGATACTCCGCGACCAACGCTGTGCCGTGACCGTTGCCTGACAGCTCCTCATAACGCCGCCGCATGTCAGCGATATCGGCAGGATATCCCAGTTGGGTGACGAGATTTGCAAGCACCGCACAATCATCCGCCTTCACCGGACGCACACTTACTCCGCTCACAGAAGGTTCTGTCCCTGTTCGCGCTGTGCGTCCACCTGTCTGGAGCCCGGCACAAGAATGCGCGCCATCACCATGCCGATCTCGTAGAGCAGATAAATGGGCACCGATAGCAATGTCATGGAC
>JBAWFA010000012.1:0-242403 GCA_049591455.1 Gammaproteobacteria bacterium | reverse complement strand
CGCCGCTGTTGCTCAGCGATACCGCACCCGTGAAGTTGTTGGCGGCCGTATTTAGGGTGATGGCGTTGGCGCCAGCGCTGAAACTCGAAGTTCCGGTCACCACCAGCGCACCCGTCTGCGTGATGGCGCCGCCACTGATGACATTCAGGTTCCCACCAATACCGATTCCTGCCAGGATCGTAGCTACGCTATTGGTCAATAGCACATTATTGGCACCGCTATTGCTCAAGCTGATGGCGCCAGTGAAAGTATTACCTGCGTTATTCAGGCTGATGGAGTTAGTACCGGCAGATATCGTGGTAGTGCCCCCCACATCCAACGCTTGGGACTGGCTAACTGCGCCACTGCTGATTACGTTGAGATTGCCGTCACCGGTGGCCACGGCACCATCAAAGGCAACACCGTTAGCCACGATGCTAAGTCCGCCACCGCCAGTGCTGATACTGCCGGTGCCAGCGCCGCCGATGCTGACCGAACCGCCTGTGTTGCTGGCATCACCGGTGCGAATGTCCACCGTACCGCCGGTGGTGGTAATGCTGGCATTGGCGGTGTCACCGACTATCACCTGGCAGGTCGGGCAGGCTGCATTGCTGGAATAGGTGGTGCCTGCCGCGGCACCGCCGTAGTTTGCCCATAGGTATACATTGAGGGGATCGGTGCCATCACTCGCTATATTGGCATTCAGCAGAATACTGCCCACTGCTTCCAGATAGAGTGATCCGGCGCCGCTGGCGGTAATCGGGCTGTCTACTGTGATATTACCGACGTCCGTACCGTTACTGGCAGTGTTTGTGAAAACAAACACATTGGTGCCGCCGGTGAGCGCGCTATCTATGTTGGCTGGATCAATCGTGGAAGTGGAAGTAGCAGTAAATGGATTGGAAAATGCGGTGCCGCCGGTTTGGATGGTGACATTATAAGGATCAAGTAGCCAGATACCCGCTTGACCATTCGGAGCAGCCGCATCCACCTGTCCGAGGACATTGAGACCGGTATGGGCTGAGGTTTCCACCCACCCACCATTGCCACCGAACGCGCCACCGCGCGCACTGATGCTGCCATAGAAGTTATTGGCCTGTGTGCCCCACACCACTACTTGTCCGCCGTCACCGTACTGCGTCGCATCAGCTGAAAGATTTGCATCGGGTGCAATGTAGGTTGCGTTCGCCAATTGCACCGAACCTGCACCATGTGCGTCCCCACCCACCAAGATGGTGCCGCCCCCGGTCGCGCCATTCGCATTCACCGAGGCGTTATCGAACAAACCCACCTGATTGCCGAGTATCTGAACCGTGCCACCCTGACCGGTGGCGGATGACACATTGATCACACCATCACCTTGGATTTCGCTGGTATTGGTGGACTGCATGACCACACTGCCGCCATTTCCTTTGGTGCTGCTTGCATCCAGCACACCGCTATTGACTACGTCGCCTCCGCTGCCACTGAGATAGATATGCCCGTTCCTGTTTTGGATTGCCGCTGCCTGCACAATGCCGCTATTGTTAACTGCCTGCATCAAAACCTGTTCAGCTACTGATGCGGTCATCACTACCGTACCACCGTACGCCTCAATAACACCGGCATTGGTGACCACTGCCCCGGATCTAGCGTTCATCATCTTATGCGTGACCGCACCATTGACCTGGAATTGCATCAGGCCGTCACCGCTGAAATCCACGGTGACGGCTGATCCACCCACCATATTTACCTGACCAAGATTCGCGATGATGATACCGTCATTGAAAATGTTGCTGCCGATGAGATTGATTGAGCCGCCCTCAGCCGCTCGCAGTACACCGTGATTGATGATGTAACCGCCGTCCTGGCCAGCAGGTGCGGCAAATTTAAGATTGCCGCTCATGAAATCACTGTTGCTGATATTCAGACCTGTGGCGAACAATCCGCCGACATTCACCATCGCGGTCTTGCCGAAGATGATGCCGTTGGGATTAAGGAGATAAACTTGGCCGTTGGCAATGATGTTGCCGAAGATCTCGCTCGGGTTCTGACTGAGGATGCGATTCAGTACCGCGGCGGATACCGAGGGCTGATTGAACCACACAGTCTCATTGGGAGCGAGATTGAAACTGGCCCAATCAATCACCAGACGATTCGATTGCTGGTTGATGAGCGTGGTGGTGCGATTGGGGTTGCTGATGTCGCCCTCTCCAGCAACCACCTGTCCGCCCTGAGGGCCGGCTAGTGCAGAACTCGTGCCCAGAGCAACAGACAACAGCAAACCAGCAAATTTGCGGTTCATCCTGTGTCGATTGCATGTCGCTGCCAGCCCCAACGCAGGCATCAGTATCAAACGCATCCTGTATCCCAGCCTCTTTAAATCAGAGCTAAACTTCCAACCCCGATATTATGGTTAAATAAAGTTTAACAGGTTGCCGTCAACTTGCGCGTCCGGCTGGCTAGGCAGACAGTCATATTTTCAGTGGGTCTAAGCGGTTGAAAATCCTGGAAAATTAGAGTTGTTTTTCCGACACCGATGAGGGAAACGACGGACGTAACAGTTCCAGCGACAAGCGGAATCCCGATAGCACCATGTTTGTTTAAAAACTGAAGGTCACATCAGCCCAAAGCTGGGTGGCATCCCGGATGGCAGTCGGGTCGTAAATAGTTGCGCCCGGCCGCGCGCCCCCATTGAGATGCGCCCATTGCAGATTGGCTGTGAATCGCCCAGGCCAGGTGAATTCGATACCCACGCCATTGCCTTCCACCTCAACACGCTTGGTATTGGGATTTACCGGTTGGTTCATGATCCCCACAGCAGCATCGGTGAAGATGCGAAACCGCAACACCTGCCCCCAAGTGAACCCTGCAAACGCAGGTTTGTCGGCGAAGCCCGGGGCTCGCACGCTATATTCAAGCGAACCGAACACACCCTTATCCGTCAGAAATTGTGAGGTAGGTACGGCGCGCACACTATCGGGTCCGCCGATCACGAACTGTTCAAGGGAATTCAGGATATCCGGCGAATACTGGCCATCAAAACGGAACATCAGCGCCTGGTTATCAGGTAAATTCTTGAACAGCTGATAATTAAATGTTAGCCGAGTGAAATCCGGCAAAGCCGGCTCCCCGTTACTTCCAAAGCGGCTGGGCGGTGGATAAACTTCTCTGTTCTCGATCTCCGAATCACTAGGCACGCCCAATATACCAGGCACCGCGCGCTCCAGGCGCAGGGAAGCGGTGTTGATTATTCCAAGGGACGAATTGATGGAATCATAGTTGAGCTGGAATCCCAGAACTGCCATGTCATCGCGCCCGATAACATATCCGAGGAACTCGGTATCAGCGCGCTTCCGGCTCAGATCAATTGTACCGATAATATTTTGTTCACGTGAACGTAAAAATGCATGCTGTAACGATAGCACGGCAATCTTGGATATGCCGCCGATTGTTCCTGGTGTCACACCTGATCCGCTGACATCAAATGAATTCCGACTGACATCCAGTGCCAGGGTATTGGCCGGATCATAGAACGGATGTTCATAACGCACGTCACCGAATAGGGAATTGTCCGGCGCGAATGTTTTCAGTGCCGTGACTCTGAGCAGATCCGCATCACCCGTCGGGTTGTTCCAGTCAACTGTTCCGATCAGCCGATTGCGTCCCGTGAATTCTGTACCCTCATTATCTGCCCGCAAGCTAGCGTCGTAGGGCTGCTCCTGCTGTACGTTGATGACCATGTCGGTGGTTCCGACATAACTACCGGGGCGGAAAACTCCGAATGCACTCAGCCCTGGATATTGCGTCAGCGTGAGGAGTGCATTCTCAGTCTGCTTGACCGTGACCAGATTACCCACCAGCGGCTGGAATGGCCTCAACAGCACTGTGCTTGAATAACGCTTGTTGCCGGTAGGCACAACTTTTTCCAGACGACCTTCGAGCACGCGTATATGCACAATGCCGTCATTGACCTCCTGAGCAGGGACGATGGCGCGCGCCAGAAAATACCCGCGGTCGTGATAATACCTGGTCACGACATCTGCGACCTGCTGCAGTTGACCGATGGTCAAACCCTGCAGACGTTCCAGACGTTCAAGTTGCAATTGCTGGATAAATTGTTCATAGGCCTTTTTCTGGTCCTCGGGTGACTCCGCCTTCACGGCACCTTGCATGAACTTCATTATTTTCTGCCGTTCTTCCGGCGTAAATCCCTCTGGTCCCTCTGCCTGCAGGTTCTGCAAAGCCTTGCGTTCCTTGTCAGTCAGCACCTCAATTTGCGCGAAACGCTTATCCACCGCCGCCTGGATTTCTGCTGGCACAATGCCGGCATGACGATCACCGATCACGCCGGCGATGACAAATTTCCTCACAAAGACACGTGCGCCCTCGCCCGCCTGTAGCGGACGTTGGGAAACGGAAGGGATGTCAATCTGCAGGTTAGTTTCCGGCAGTGGCAGAATAGGCGGCGGTACGAGGGGTTGTGCGCCACCGGGCTGCGCACCACCCGGAAGCGGCGGCGGCAGGGGTGGGGGGGCCGCCATCACCGCCAACGGCAACAACATGCCGGGCAAGATACCGGATAGCCAGCGCCGGGCTGCAAGGGTGAGAACTTTATTGACCTTCATCAGAAACCTATTCGGCTTGTACCCCAAATAACACGCCGCCACGCGATACTTCATATTGAACAGTCATCTGAAGCTGGCCCAGCGTGGATGCCGTCAGGGAAGCGCGGGTTCGGGGCTAAGATAGCGTGACCACCCGCAGGTTGCAACAATTATGTAAGATAGCCTCCGGAGCCTACTCTATATTCTAAGGTTAAACCCGACGCAATCGAAGCGCCCCTGCTCTGCAGGTTTACGGTCAGAAAGGTACCAGATGGCATACGGCTATGTAACCTGTTTTTGCTCCGGGCACGGTCTCCAGGTCTCGCACCCGTGGGCAGCCCATGATCTCCAGCTTAAAAATATCCCATGAAAAAAAACCGACCCGCTCTGCACTGGGATTCGCATGGCATAACCAACGTTGGCTCGGTACGCAAAACTAACGAGGATGCGTTCCTTAACCGTCCTGATTTGGGAGTCTGGGCCGTGGCCGACGGCATGGGCGGTCATGCGGGCGGAGACTTGGCCAGCCAAATCGTCGTGGATCGTCTTGCGCAACTACCGGCGAACAGCAAGCTGAGCGCGCTGATAGATGCCGCAGAAGACCGGCTGCTTGATGCCAACCGTAAGTTGCTAACTTTAGCCATGCGGCAGAAGGAGCGCACCATCGGCAGCACCGTGGTGGCTTTGTTTGCCCGTGGTCATAACGCCGCCTGCCTGTGGGCTGGAGATAGCCGTCTGTACAGGATCCGCGGCAGGCGTATTGAACAGATGATGCAGGATCACGCTATGGTGGAAGATCTGATTGCGAGCGGACTCATCACCCGCGAAGAGGCCGCCGACCATCCGCAGGCAAACCGCATCACGCGCGCTATCGGCGCGATGCCGAGCTTGTTTCTGGATCTGGAAATCTTTGCAATCCGGCCCGGTGATATTTACCTGCTATGCAGCGACGGACTTTACAAGGAACTCGGCGACGACGAGATTGCGAAGACGCTCAAAAATGATGTGCAGGCCGTGGATAAACTAATTATGTTTGCGTTGGAACGCGGCGCCCGAGACAACGTAACGGTGGTTACAGTGCGGTTTACCGAGTAATCGCCGCTTTATCTGACAGTATCCGGAGAAGGCTCGTGACCGATTTCGAGAAACTACTCGATGATGTAGCGCAAGGCAGAAGCTCACTTGCTCCGTTGCGCGCATGGCTCGAAATACAGTTAAAGCAACCAGATTGTAATCTGACGATATTTTATGCCGCGCTCGATCATGCACAGCAGGCCGGTCTTTCACAGCCCGTAGCGATGGCTCTGCGGAAACAAATGGATGCGGTCAATGATCCAAAACCGCTGGTTGAAAAAACTTACGAGCCAACCCGCACCATCACTTCGGTAACCATCACCAGAACAGAAACGCGGCCGGATGCCGTGGATACTTCACCCATCACCGGTGCGCGGTCCGAAGCTACCAATACCGATACCGATCAGACTTTGACAGCCCCAATAACTGGTCAGAATACCTCTAACGAAACCAACCCCTATACTGTGTCCGATACGGATGCCGATCGGACCGTGATGCTTGATACGACCGGTGACAGCCACGATGATAAAACTGTCACCGGAAAATTGGAGGAAACATCACGGGTTCCGGGTGAATACGATCCGTTTTCTTCGGATGTCACCTCCGCCATCACCACCGGTGAACCCACTAGCGCCAGCTTGCATGCGGACGCAGAAAAACAACCTGTACATATTCATGACAAGGTTGGGCCAGGTACTGTTCTTAAAGAACGATTCGAACTGGTCAACGTGCTTGGTGAGGGTGGTATGGGCAAGGTGTATCGTGCCCGCGATCTGCTGAAAGTGGAAGCCAAGGACAAGAATCCGTTCATCGCCGTGAAAACACTTTCCGGCGACTTCAGGCAGCATCCTGAAGCATTCATGGCCCTGCAACGCGAAGCCAGCAAGGCACAACGGCTTGCACACCCTAACATTGCAACCGTGTTCGACTTCGACCGCGACGGCACTACCATCTACCTCACCATGGAGCTGATGGAGGGCGAGGAGCTTTCCTCCTTCATCAAACGCCTGCCGGCGGGAGGCCTGCCAATTCCCGAGGCGATGAACTTCATCAAGCAGCTTTGCGATGGTCTTGCCTACGCTCACTCGAAAGGACTGGTACATTCCGATTTCAAACCCGGGAATGTTTTCATTACCGCTGAAGGCGCGGTCAAGCTTCTCGATTTCGGCATTGCCAGAGCCTCCAAAACCCGCCGGGACGCTTCCGGCGTCACCACCATTTTCGATCCAAGCGAACTTGGCGCGCTCACCCCCGCTTACGCATCGCTCGAGATGTTTGACGGCGATGACCCGGATCCCCGCGACGATATCTATGCGCTCGCCTGCGTGTCCTATGAGTTGCTGACCGGGAAGCATCCCTTTAACAAGCTGTCGGCCCCCAAAGTCCTGGAAAAGGGGTTACGGCCTGCTCCCATCGCCAAACTCAGCAAACGCCAGAATCGGGCGCTACTGAATGCGCTGGCCATCAGCCGGGAAAATCGCACGCCCACGGTTGAAAAATTCTGGGATGAGCTGCGCCCCCGGAAAAACCGCGTCATGCAGTTCGGCCCAATCATCGCCGCGGTTCTGATCATACTTGTTCTTCTGGGTTACAAGCCAGTTGAAGGTTACCTGCATACCCGGCGTAATAATGACATCGTCGCGCGGATTCAATCCGGCAATGTCGATATTCCGTCGGTTCTGAAGCTAATCAGCCGCTACGATCCCGAATCGCAACGCTATATTCTTGAAAATGGCAAGGACAGGATTATCAAATATTTCGAGGCTCAGGCAGAAGCGTTCGTGGATCAGGATCACGGTCAGTACAATTATCCTGCGGCCCTTGACGAAATCTCCAGGGTCTCAAAATATTATCCCGACTCCGCCGAACTGCTGCAGGAGAAATCTAGCCTGGAAACCCGCAGGGCCAACCTGCTGGCGGACCTTACAAAGGAATTTAACGAGCGTCTTGCCGCGAATCAGATCATGCCCGGAACCGGAAAAAGCATCACGGACACCATCAGTGTGCTGAGAACCGCCGATCCTGCCAGCAGCCTTCTGCACGATGAGCGCTTGACCAATTTGTATGCGCAGACGGTACGTAAAGATACGGGTGCAAAAGAGTATGCGGCCGCGAACCGCATTCTGGCAGCAGGACTAAATTACGCGCCCGACGATGCGGATCTTCTCAATCTGCAGGATCAGGTGCAACGTTCCCTGAAGCAGGAAAGGGATGGGCAGCGTATCGCTCAGCTTGAAACCCGCTTGCAAACGCCCGCGCCGAACTTGCGCACGCTCGCCGATTTTGATGGCGTGCGGGACGACATGTTGGAGCTGACACAGATTAATCCGGACGACCCGGTACTCGCACAACTGAATACACCATTAAAGAGTGCCCTGCAAACTGCCCTAAGTGTGGACGCTGCGGCGCGGAACTGGAAGGTGGCGGAAAAAACCCTGTTTGACTATTCACAGCTTCTCGGCCTGGATGATGTGCTTGTACAGCGTACGTCCTTGTCACAGTCCGAAATCCAGGCCGGTTACGTTTCTGGCAATATGCAACCACGCTTGCAACAGATTCAGCAGCATCGTGCCGCGATCGCGGATCTGCTCGCCAAACCCAGGTACGACAGCGACTGGGACAGCCGGCTCATGGGGCTGAGCCGGGAAACCGCAGCCCTGCTTCAGCCAAACGACACGGAATGGTTCAAGCAGCTGCGCGGGAAAATCGCCGCGGCTTATATAAGCTTGGCACAGCAGATGACCATGCAAAACCGCTTTGATGCCGCCGCCATCCTGCTGGCAATGGGAAAACAATATGCCCCGCAACTACCGGACTTTGACCGGGCAAGCCAGGCACTGGTCGTCGCGCAGCAAAACTTTGAGCAAGTACAGGCACAACGTCTGCGCGTGGCGCAGATCATGGCCCTCAAGAACCAGTTCCAGATACAGCTGAATGCCGGCCAGATCAGCGACGCCAGAAAAACCTATTTGATCCTGCAAAACCAATTGCCGGCGAATGACAGTTTCTTTACCACAGATGCGCCCCTGGCTTACGCCGGCGCCTATCTCAGTCTGGCCAAAGCGCGCGCGGTTACAGGCGATTATCCCGGTGCCATCGCCCTGGTCAAGGGAGGGCTGCAGTATGCGCCACTCGACAGCCTGAAAACGGCGTTGCAGGACTACACTGCCCAAGTTGATCGCGACGACCTGATGAACATGGTGGACACCCTGCAACCCTCCAGCATGGGCGCGCTGAGAACCAAACTTGCCAAGGTACAGCAACTGCTCCCGGATGAGCAGGTGCAAACCATCAGCAGTCTGTACAGGAAACTGGCGCAGCACATCGAAGCATTGAAGTCCACGGACCTGGGGCTCGCGAACGAATTGTTGAGCGCGGCCAAATCCGCGTTCCCGCAAAGTCTGATTCTCCAGAACATGATTCTACCGCCAGCGCCGCAGCTATCAAGATTTGCGAAGCTCGGACGCGAGGCCATGACACAAAACAACCTCTCACAAGCACAAAGCTATTACGAGCAGGGCCAGCAGGCCCAGCCGGGCAACCAGGATCTGGCTCAATTTGACACGCAGTTACAGGCGGCCCAGGGCAATGCCAACCGCTACTTCGTGGCCTATCAGGAATACATGCGCGCCGGCCAGACACAGCAGGCCAAGGCCTATCTTGTGGAAGCCATGCGCTTGTGGACAGACAATCCGGCTTTCCAAACTGAATATCAACGCAACTTTGCTGTCAGCCAGACACCCATACGCAGCCCCAACGGCGGCCAGCCCTGCACAACCGCGCTTGCCGGTTACGGTCGCCAGGGCCGTGCAGAATGCTATGACCTGCTGGGTAATAACCTCCAGGGTCCAACGCTCGTGGTGGTGCCCACCGGCGGCGGGTTCAAGCAGCCTTTCGCCATCGGTAAATACGAAGTATCGGTGAGCCAGGTTAATGCCTACTGCCAGACTACAGGACAATGCACGCCTCTGCCGGGTGATGGCAGCCTGCCGGCTACCAATCTATCCTTCAACGAAGTGAAGGCCTACCTCGCTTGGCTATCCACCAAAAGCAAAGAGCACTATTTCATTCCCTCCTACAGCCAATACCGTTACGCCGCCAGTGTGGATGGCACCGACAGCAACCGGGATTTCAACTGTCAGGTAACCCTGGCAGGGCAAGTCATCAAGGGGATGACACCAGTCGGCATCCAAACCGGAAGTCCCAATGCCTGGGGCCTGGTCAATTACGTGGGCAATGTTCAGGAATGGGTGCTGGGATCGGATGGCCTCGAGGCTGTAGGTGGCAGCTACCGGGACCCCTTGTCACTTTGCGGTGTCGATCTGGTGCGCCCAAGCAATGGTGTGGCGGACCCGCTGACGGGTTTCCGCGTAGGGCGGAATCTGGATAAATGAAGTCATCTCCCGTCCGTGAGCTGGCCCGACGGTATGCGGCCGGCGAATTGAGCCTCGACGAATACCGTGCACAGCGGCGGAACCTGATAGACGCGGTCACCGCCGGCAACCAGCGGATTGAATATGGGCAACCATCCCCGCGCCGGAGTCAGCCGGTGCGACAGCGATGGCTCTTGCTCATCCCGCTGGTGGCACTCGTGTCTGCCGGAATCGTGATATCCCTCCGGGCTGTACATACACATGGCCTTTACCTACCAAGCTCGCAAACTGGCGCATCCCTGGTAACTGGGCCAAGCCTGCTGCGGGGTTTTATTGAAACCAATGACTGGAGTGATGCCAGCCTGGATCAGTTTCTGCGACACTGGAATACACTGCCGCCACACGAACAAAAAGCGGCGCGTCACAGCTACCTCTTCCCCCGCCTAGCGTCAGAACTGCAGGAACAGATTGTCTCCCAGCAGGCCATGCTGGAACTTGCCCCGGATCGGCAACTGGCCGAGAGACACCTCGCTCGCTTGCAACTGATAGCCACAACCCTGAAAGTGAAACAGAAAGAATGAGTATGGGCCGCAGATCATGGTTAATCACCGATACTCAACTATCAAATTTTCTGCTGGGCTTGCCATTCCTAGCTGAATGCGCTGCTCGAGTGCAATGCCGTAACGTTGAAACTTTAATTATTCAAGGCTCAGCTACCAAATAGGCGATCCACGCGGGGTCTGCCTCGCCGCGCTCCGCTGGCGCGAAGATTTCATTGCCCTGCTCGGTTTTTTCATCAGTGCCTTCAAGGTACACCTGGACACGCGTGAAGCCTGCTTTCAGCAACAGCTCCTGCAGCTCCGGCAGCGTCCATAGTCGCCAGTGATAACTGAAAGCGCGCTTGAGACGGGAACCGTCGGGAAAGGAGAAATGGATATGGCAGGTGGTGTGCCCAGAGATGGGTTCATACTCCGCCTGCTCCCATATATAAGTGAAGCGGCCGAAATCCTGACGTTCACGCATCTCGCGGAACGCGTCGTAGCCACCATAAGCATCCACCAAGAACAGCCCATCGATCGCCAAACTCCGACGCACCCGGTCAAAATACTCCTGCAATGTAGCTCGTTCCTTGAAAATCCAGTAACTAAAATTGAATGCCAGCACCACATCCACAGGCGCGGTCTTCACCGTTAGTACATCGGCCTCCAGCAACGTCAGCCTCCTGGCCGCGGATGGCGCTAACCGTGCAAGATTGTACTTTCTCGCCCAGGCCAATACCTCGGGATCCAAATCAACCGCAACGGCCTCACGGCGGCGGTCACGGCGCACCCATTCGCAGGCCGCCAGCGCCGTACCGCAGAAATCTTCCCGCAATCTGAGTGGCGCGCGCCCACGCCATTCACGGAATACGCGCTCGACGAATTTCATTTCCCAACTCACATCCTGGACCGCCCTCTGATATAGGTCGTAGCGGTCAGCGCGGCTGGCAAGTGTCGGGCGTTTGCGTCGACGGGCCATAACGGCATCACGGATGGATTTCATGCCACAGAATTCCTAAAGGAGGTTTCAGTAACGACAAACAAAAAGATAGTATTGCCGCAGAAACAGGAATTTTCACTTTCAGGCGGCGGCACGCAGATTCTGCACAGCCGCCTGCAGAACTTCGATGTTTGCGCCAGGCCGGGTGGCCTCTTCGCTGAGGTAACGCCGCCACTGGCGCGCACCAGGGCAGCCCTGGAAAAGCCCCAGCAAGTGACGTGTCATGCGCTGCAGGGGCACGCCTTCTTGCAACTGAGCCTGTACATAAGGAATGAAAGCCTCCAGCAACTGACTGCGCATCAATATGGGCGCCTGCGCGCCAAAATAGTCTTGATCCACAGTCGCGAACAGATAAGGATTTACATAGGCTTCCCTGCCGATCATCACGCCGTCGAATACCGCGAGATGGTTTCTCGTGGCAGTCAATGTCTTGATGCCGCCGTTCACCACTATGGTGAGCGAGGGGAAATCATGCTTCAGCTGTTCCACCACGTCATAGCGTAGCGGCGGAATTTCGCGATTCTCTTTCGGACTCAATCCCTTGAGCCACGCTTTGCGCGCGTGAATGATGAACACATGACACCCCGCTGCGGCCACCGTACCCACAAACCGCGTCAGATGTTTGTAGCTGTCGTGTTCATCCACGCCGATGCGGGTCTTGACAGTGACGGGAATGGTGGAAGCTGCCGTCATGGCGGTTATGCAGTTCCCCACCAGACGGGGTTCGCTCATGAGGCAAGCACCAAAACGGCCTGATTGCACCCGCTCGCTCGGACAGCCCACGTTGAGATTGATTTCATCATAGCCGTATTCGGCGGCGATACTCGCGCATTCGGCAAGCGCACAGGGTTCGCTGCCTCCCACCTGCAAGGCCACAGGATGTTCGCTCGGATGAAACTCCAGAAACCGCCTGCGATCGCCGTGCAGAATGGCACCGGCGGCGAGCATTTCGGTGTACAACCGTGCGTGGCGGCTCATGAGGCGGATCACATAGCGGAAATGCCGGTCGGTATAGTCCATCATGGGCGCGACACAGATCCGGTGCGCGTTCACTTGCGAATTTCCGTTTGCAGTGTGCATCTTCAATCAGGATCAGGGGTAAATCAGTGTGTGCTGCCACACGCCGTTGGCGAGGAAATACCGTTTACGCTCGTGCAGGCGCCCCGGCCGCGAGGACCAGAATTCGATCATGTCCGGCACCACGCGGTAGCCGGACCAGTAAGGTGGACGCGGCACGGATCCACCAGCGAATTTTCGCTCGAATTCGGCGTAACTCTGTTCCAAGTGTTCGCGCCCCGGCAGGATTTCAGACTGCCGCGAAGCCCAAGCGCCGATCTGGCTGATGCGCTGGCGCGTGGCCCAGTAGGTGTCCGCCTCGGTTTCGCTGAGCGGCGCAACGCTCCCTTCCACCAGCACTTGTTCCATGAGCGGCTGCCAGAAAAAGCACAAGGCGGCGTGCGGATTATTGCGCAACTGCGCACCCTTGCGGCTCAGCAGATTGGTATAAAAGACGAAACCGCGCTCGTCCACCTGCTTGAGCAGCACGGTGCGTACCGAAGGTCGGCCTGCGGCGTTGGCCGTGGCGAGACTCATGGCGGCGGGTTCGGGTATATCGAGCGCCTGGGCCCGGGCGAAAAGCGCATGGAAACGTTGCACGGCCTGGAGATAAAGATCTGCACTCATGGAATCATCGTCGAGGTGGACAGAAACCGGCGTAGTGTATCAGGCCGCCGCCACGCCACGTGCCGCTTTTTTGCGCTCGTGTTCCTTCAGGTAGCGCTTGCGCAAGCGGATATTGTGCGGCGTGATTTCTACCAGTTCATCGTCCTCGATAAACTCCATGGCCTGCTCCAGCGTGAACTTGAGTGGCGGCGTCAAAAGAATGTTTTCGTCGCGGCCGGCCGCGCGGATGTTGGTAAGCTGCTTGGTCTTGAGAGGATTCACTGTGAGGTCATTGTCGCGGGCGTGGATACCGACAACCTGACCTTCGTACACCGGCTCGCCCGGAGCGATAAACAGGCGCCCGCGTTCTTGCAGGTTGAACAAACCGTAGGCCACAGCCTTGCCCGTGCCGTTGGAGATCATGGCACCGTTAGCGCGCTGGTTTACACCGCCAATTTTTGCGGGGCCGTAGTGGTCGAACACGTGGTGCAGCAGGCCGGTGCCGGACGTGAGCGTACGAAATTCAGTCTGGAAACCGATAAGGCCGCGCGCCGGGATCATGTAATCGAGACGCACACGGCCGCGGCCGTCGGAGCGCATATCAGCCAGATCACCGCCGCGGCTGCCGAGCGCTTCCATAACGCCCCCCTGATGGCGTTCCTCGATGTCCACCGTAAGCATTTCAAATGGCTCATGGCGTGCGCCGTTCACCTCGTGATAGATAACCTGCGGACGCGACACAGCAATTTCGTAGCCTTCACGGCGCATAGTTTCCAGCAGGATAGACAGATGCAATTCACCGCGGCCGGATACGCGGAATTTTTCCGCGTCTTCCGTGTCCTCCACACGCAGCGCCACGTTGTGCAGCACTTCACGATACAGGCGTTCGCGCACCTGGCGGCTGGTGAGGAACCTGCCGTCCTGGCCCGCGAACGGCGAACTATTGGTTTCGAAAGTCATGCTGATGGTGGGCTCGTCCACAGACAGCGACGGCAGGGCTTCCACGTGCTCCGGATCACACAAGGTATCGGATATGCGTGGTGCAGGAATCCCGGTGAAGGCCACGATGTCCCCGGCCTGGGCTTCCGCCACTTCGACGCGATGTAACCCTAGAAAACCGAATACTTGCAAGACCCGTTCACGGCGCACACGACCTTCATGATCAATTACAGCCACGGCGCTGTTGCGCGTGATGCGCCCGCGGGCAATCCGGCCGATGCCAATGGCACCCACATAACTGGAGTAATCCAGCGAACTAACCTGCAACTGGAAAGGGCCGTTTAGATCGACCGGTGGCGGCGGTGTGTATTTGATAATGGTCTCGAACAAGGCGGTCATATCCTTGCCCGGGTGGGCCAGATCCAGTGTGGAATGACCCTGCAATGCCGAGGTGTAGACCACCGGGAAATCCAGTTGAGCGTCCGACGCTCCCAGCTTGTCGAACAGATCGAAGGTCTGGTCCAGTACCCAGTGGGGACGCGCGCCGTCGCGGTCAATCTTGTTGATGACCACGATGGGCTTCAAACCGTGGGCAAACGCCTTCTGGGTCACGAACCGGGTCTGGGGCATGGGACCGTCTACCGCATCCACCAGCAGCAGCACAGAATCCACCATGGATAGCACCCGCTCCACTTCGCCGCCAAAATCGGCGTGGCCTGGCGTATCTACTATATTGATGCGGTAATCGCCCCAGCGAATGGCGGTGTTCTTGGCCAGAATGGTGATACCCCGTTCCCGCTCCAGGTCGTTGGAATCCATGACCCGGTCGGGCATGGCGGCTCGGGCATCCAAAGTACCGGACTGCCGCAGCAACTGATCCACGAGCGTGGTCTTACCATGGTCGACATGGGCGATGATGGCAATATTGCGCAGTTTTTCAATCACGGAGGCGGGAACCAGCGGAAAAGGCCCGGCATTATACGTCAAAGCGCCCCACCATCCGCAGGCGCAGGCCTGTGTATTTACTGAGTTTTATGCCTTCTGGATGTATTGGACAGCACCCCGCAACAAGCGTAAGCTCTCGCCCCCGTTCGGAACCTGTCACACATCTGCAGACGTTCATTGGGGAATTCACCCGGCTCGCCGCATCAAGTGGTCAAGTAACGAACAATAAGGCGGTTGCCAGATGCCGCGGGCTTTATCCCCTCCATGACAGGAGCGGATCGGGTTGCAGCAGCAAACGGCCAAGCCGTCAGGTCATGCCACAGTAGCGGGCTTCAACTCCGGCTACTGTGGTTTTTATAGTTACAGCAGAGTGAATCAAGAGTATGACGTCAATCTATGTGGGCAATCTGCCCTTTACCGCTTCCGAAGAGGAAGTTCGTTCCAAGTTCGAGTCGTTCGGCACCGTGCATTCGGTGAAACTGATTGCTGACCGCGAAACCGGCCGCCCCCGCGGCTTCGCTTTCGTGGAAATGGATCAGGGAGCGGCTCAAAAAGCCATCCAGGAGCTGAACGGCAAGGATATGGGCGGTCGTCCGTTGCGTGTGAATGAAGCGCAGGAACGGCAGCCACGCCAGGGCGGCGCTGGCGGCGGCCGCGGCGGCCGCTGGTAATCTCCCAGCCTCGATAAAACCGAGCGCCCCTGGCCTTCCGGCCAGGGGCGTCAGGTCTTTTTCAGTCATATTTCTCCTGCCGATGCGGAGCGGCGGGCACCATTGTTATTCGTCACTTTTCGGCTGCTTCAAGCTGCCGTTATCATGCGTTTCATTCAAACTGGTCTGACATGGGCTTTCCCAGTTCGCGGGGTCTTTCACAGCGGCAGCCGGGATTTCAATCAACTGAGGATACAAACATGGAAACATCCGCACTTGCTTGCCTAGGCAATATCTTCGTGGAGCCGAAAAAGGCTCTCCAGGACATCCGTCCGCATGGGAGTTGGGCGTGGTATCCGCTGATAATCACCTTGGTCGTCACCACCGCCATGAGCGCCTGGTATTTCTCCACTGTGGACATGGGTTGGCTGGCGGATCAGACGCTCGCCTCTCTCGCGTCCAAGTACAGCAGTGATCAGCTGGATGCAATGCGGAGCGGATTTACCCGTAACCGCTTTCTTATCGGCGCAATAGCGGGCGGGACGATTGTGATTCTGGTTATCTACCTGCTGCAGGCGCTGTACTTCTTTCTGATGAGCAAGATCAGCGGGGACGAGGAGCTATCCTTCGGCAAGTGGTTCAGCTTCACCATTTGGACCAGCTTCCCCATAATCCTGTCCAGCGTCGCGATGGCCATTACCTACATGTTTTCGAACGCTCAGACCAGTTTCTATGCACTGGATGTGACCTCACTCAATACCCTGCTCTTCCACCTGCCAATGGGACATCCTTTGATGAGCATCACAGCCAGTGTGCGTCTGACCACGTTCTGGACCCTTGGGCTGAGGATCCTGGGATTTTCCCTCTGGACTAAAAAGAACTTGGGCAAATCGGCCGTGATCGTGCTTACTCCCTGGGTGGTTATCTATGCTCTGTGGATAATCTTGAAACTTGCCTGACGGACTCGAATTCGAGACCGCCGTAAAGGCTTGCAAAATCAAATCCTACTGTTATACTAAAATATAACACCAAAACATGTGGAGATTGGTATGCGGCAGATGCGCAAACTCTGGATCAGCCT
The DNA here is from genome assembly GCA_049591455.1 of Gammaproteobacteria bacterium. Classification (GTDB taxonomy): domain Bacteria; phylum Pseudomonadota; class Gammaproteobacteria; order Natronospirales; family REEB76; genus REEB76. The sequence continues at coordinate 225,575 of JBAWFA010000012.1, read as the reverse complement.
GGCAATCATCGCCGGCATCCTTATTTTGGTGCTCATTAGCCGTCTGGCGGGCCACGGTAACACCCAGAAAGTCCAGGTGGCGAAGGTGGAGGCGCGCACCATCCGCAGCTCCATTCTGGCTTCCGGCCAGCTCATCTACCGTAATCCGGTGGAACTGAAGCCCGAGGTCATCGGCAAGATCACCGAAATTCCGGTGGTGGAAGGCCAGATGGTCAAGAAGAATCAGGTGGTATTGCGCCTGGACCCAACCCTGTATGCGGCGGCGGTAGCCCAGCAGCAGGCCGGCGTGCAACAGGCGCAGATCGCCATCGAAACCCAGAAACTGACCATCTCCAACCTGCAGCTGCAATGGAACCGCCAGCAAGCGCTTTTCAAGCAGCATCTGGTGGACGCCAATACTTTTGATCAACTCACCAACCAACTCGATATCGCCAAGGTGCAGCTCGATTCCCAGAGGGAAGCCTTGCGCATCGCTCAGGCACAGCTAAACCAGGCACAGCAGAATCTTTACAAGACCGTGATCCGTTCGCCCATTGACGGCATGGTCACAAGCCTGCCGGTGAAAGTCGGCGAAACCGTGATTACCGGCACCAACATCCCCGGCTCGACCCTGATGGAAATCGCCGATCCTGGTGAAGTGCTGGCGGACGTGCAGGTGGATGAAGCGGATATCGCCAATATGAAGTTGGCAGAGGACGCCGACATCAATGCCGTGTCCTATCCCAACGACACTTTCCACGGTAAGGTGCAGTTTATCGCCGCTTCAGTCACCGACAACAGCACCAGCACCTCGACCACCACGACCGCACAACAAGGCGTCACCTTCGAGGTGAAAATCGGGCTTACTGACAAAAAACTGCCGCGGGTACGCCCCGGCATGAGTTGCCGCGCGGAAATTTTCACCCAGAGCACACCCAATGCCATCGCCGTGCCCTTGCAGGCGGTACTCTATGAAAACAATCCCAACTCCAAGAGCCTGGAGCCCACTTCCGGTGCCTATGTATATGTGATGCGGGACGGCAAGGCTCACAAGACACCGGTGACCACCGGTGTATCCAGCGATACCTATCAAGAAATTATCTCGGGGCTTCAAGCCGGTGAAACCGTGATCACCGGGCCCTATACCGTCCTGCATGCCTTGAGCGACGGCGCCAATGTGTCGGTGCTCCCAACTGCCAACAACCACACACAGACCACGAGCACGTCATGAGCGGCGAAGCCGTACTGGAACTGCGCCATGTCAGCAAACAATACCTGATGGGCGAGGTAACCCTGGACGCGCTCAAAGACGTGAACCTGACCATCTACCGCAATGAATATGTGGCCTTCATCGGCCCATCAGGCTCGGGCAAATCCACGCTCATGAACATCGTGGGCTGTCTCGACAAGCCCAGTTCCGGCGAATACATCCTCAATGGCACTCCGGTAGCGCAACTGGACGACAATGCCCTGGCGCGCATCCGTAACCGCGAGATCGGTTTCATCTTCCAGAATTTCAACCTGCTGGGTCGCGCCAACGCGCTGCACAATGTCATGCAGCCGCTCATCTACCGCGGAACACCGCTAGGCGAGCGCAAGCGCATGGCCACCGAGGCCCTGGGCAGCGTGGGTCTGGCCGACCGTCTGCACCATCTGCCGAACCAGCTTTCCGGCGGCCAGCGCCAGCGCGTGGCCATCGCCCGTGCGCTGGTGGGTAAGCCATCCATCCTGCTGGCAGACGAACCCACAGGCAACCTGGATTCCAGCACCAGCCGCGATGTCATGGCCATGTTCGACGAACTGCACCAGCACGGGCACACCATCATCGTCGTGACCCATGATCAGAACATTGCCAACCATTGCCGACGCGTCATCCGGCTCATGGATGGAACGATCTTGAGCGACACTGATAATGTGGGTGAGAGTGAAAATCAGGAAGCACTACGTCGTGTATAACCTGCTGGAAAGCCTGCGCTCAGCTTTCCAGGCCATCCGTGCCCATACGCTGCGCAGTTTTCTGACCACACTTGGCATCATTATCGCGGTGATGGCAGTCATCGCGGTGGTCTCGCTGATCCAGGGTTTCAGCCATTCCGTGACTTCCAGTTTCGCCAACATGGGAGCCAATGGCCTCACCATCTATTCCTATGAGACAAACGAAGATTATTTTTTCGGCAAGGTCGTAAAAGTCACGCCCGATGACATGCGGGACATACAGCATGAGGTATCCGGGATCAGCAACATAACTCCGGTACTTACGCTCTCGGATTACGGTTCAGGTGCGGTGCAGTACCACAATCAGACAGCCTATACCGACATCAACGGCACTACTTCCGCGCATGCCGAGCACTCCGAATTTTACCCGGTCATGGGGCGCTATATCACCCCGAGTGATGACCTAGAGCATCGTCGTGTCGCGGTCATTGGACAAACGGTGGTCGCCAATCTCGATATGCCCAGGGATCCGGTAGGTCAATACATCGAGATGTTCGGTCAGTGGTTCAAGGTCATCGGCGTATTGAAGAAATTGGGTTCTATCCTGGGTAACGATCAGGATGATCATCTCTATATCCCCTATGGCACTGCCCACGCCCTTCTGGGGGCCTCGACGGTGCCTGATATCCAGATCGATCTGGACGTGGATAACCTCAAAGAACTGGACAGCGTGGTCGGCCGCATAACGCAGATATTGCGCCGCAACCACCATCTCAAGCCCGGGCAGGACGATGATTTCAAAGTCCAGACCGCCGCACAGATAGCTGACTCCATCAACCAGATCCTAGACATGGTGACGCTGGTCCTTGGCGGTGTCGTCGGGATTTCGCTTCTGGTGGGCGGTATCGGCATCATGAACATCATGCTGGTATCGGTCACGGAGCGTACTCGCGAGATTGGCATCTGCAAAAGCTTAGGCGCGCGCCGCAGCGATATCCTTTTGCAGTTTCTCATCGAGGCAGTGACACTGTCACTAATCGGCGGAATAATCGGCCTGCTGCTGGGTTACAGCATCAGTGTGCTGGTTGTGCACCTGGTACCTCAATTTTTGGGCGCACACGTGCCCTGGTGGGCGGTAGTCACGGCCATAGGCTTCTCGGGCGGTGTGGGTGTCATCTTCGGCATCGCGCCGGCCGCCAAAGCGGCGTCACTCAACCCCATCGATGCGTTGCGTTACGAGTAGGCGGGTTCGCGCATGTACATGCTGACGGAAAGTCTGCGTTCTGCCTTTCAGGCCATTCGCGCCCATGCCCTACGCAGTTTCCTGACGATGCTGGGCATCGTCATCGGTGTCATGGCCGTTATTGCGGTGGTGTCGCTCATCCAGGGGTTCAGCAATTCAGTGACTGGCATATTCAGCGGCATGGGGGCCAACAGTCTCACTATCCAATCTTACCTGCCGCGGAAGGACCGCCTCTCTGGAAAAATTGCGAAGATCACGCCCGATGATCTATTGGCAATCCAGCATGATGTTACAGGCATCAGCGGTCTTAGCCCGATATTACTGCTCACCCGGTTCGGGAGCACGGTGAAATACCACAACCAAGCCACTGACAGCATTATTCGCGGCACCACCCCAAGTTATGCACTCAACAACGGGCAATATCCCGACTTGGGGCGTTTTATTACCCCGGACGATGATCTGCGGCATCATCATGTGGCCATAATTGGCGTTACACTGCTTAAAAAGCTGCACTTACCCGCAAATCCAATAGGGCAATACATCCAGATCTCCGGCCAATGGTTCAAAGTGGTGGGTGTGTTGCATCCGCTGGGCCAGATTCTCGGCTTCGATCAGGATAATCGCGTGCTTATTCCCTACGGTACTGCCCACAGCCTGTTGGGGGCGTCTATTGTGCCTGACATCGCAATTCAATTAAACGTTAACGATACCAAACAGATGGATTCGATAGTGGGACGCATCACCCAGATACTGCGCCGCGATCACAACCTGAGGCCCGGGCAGGAGGATGACTTTAAAATCCAGACGCCTGCGCAATTACTGGGGACCTTTACCAGCATTCTAAATTCCATCACTTTAATCCTGGGAGGAATTGTAGCGATTTCGCTACTGGTGGGCGGGATCGGCATCATGAACATCATGCTGGTGTCGGTAACCGAGCGCACCCGCGAGATCGGTATCTACAAAAGTCTGGGGGCACGTCACCGCGATATCATGCTGCAGTTTCTGATGGAAGCCGTCATTCTGGCTATCATCGGCGGCGTGATTGGCCTGCTGCTGGGTTACGGCATCGGGATGCTGGTGGCGCACCTGGTGCCGGGATTCCGTGGTTCCTATGTGCCTTGGTGGGCGGTGATACTGGCATTCGGCTTCTCGGGCGGTGTAGGCGTCATCTTCGGCATCGCGCCGGCCGCCAAGGCGGCGGCGCTAGACCCCATCGAGGCGTTGCGCTACGAATAACCGCTCCGGGCCGTTAAGATGTGCATAACGACTCGACATACCGGAACGGCCATGACATCAACAAAAATTCCCATACTGGTAGGCCACCGCGGCTGGCCGGCGCGCTATCCCGAAAACACCCTCGAAGGCTTCACCGCCGCCGTCACTGCGGATGCGCACTGGCTCGAATGCGACGTGCAGTTGAGCGCCGACAGTGTGCCCTTCGTTTCGCATGACATGTCGCTCAAGCGCACCGCCGGTCTGGATCGGGATATCACCGACCTGTCTGCGGCGAAACTCGACGCGGTTTGCGTCGGCGAGCGCGCGCGTTTCGGCGAACGTTACGCTGGCGTCATGCTTCCCCGGCTCAGTGCCCTCATTGCCTGGCTTGAAACCCAGCCGCCAATCAGACTGTTCGTGGAAATAAAACGTCAGAGCCTACGCTATCACGGCACCGAACCGGTGGTCGAAAAAATAATGCAAGCGATCCAACCCGCGCTCAAGCAATGTGCCGTAATTTCATTTGATCACAACTGTCTTGCACTCGCACGCCAGCAAGGCGCACCCGCCATCGGCTGGGCAGTGGAAGAAATCGGGAATCAAGCCCGGCAGCAGGCTGATGCCCTGCAACCCGATTACCTGTTTACCGATACAGCATTGTTCACAAGGGTGCACGCCGCACTGTTCGGCTCCTGGCAATGGATTTCGTATCACACCGAGGACGCGACACGCGCACTGGAACTGGCAACCCAAGGTGCGGCCTTTGTTGAAACTAACGACATCGGCGGCATGCTGCAATCGCTGGGGCGAGTGCAACCATGAGCGCAGACTACGATCTGGTCATCATTGGCGCCGGCATTCACGGCGCCGGCATCGCCCAGGCGGCGGCAGCCCGCGGTCACATGGTATTGGTACTGGAGCAACAGGGTGTCGCTGCCGGCACCTCCAGCCGATCCAGTAAATTGATCCACGGCGGTTTACGCTATCTCGAGCAATTTGATCTGCGGCTGGTGCGGGAATGTCTGCGGGAACGGGAATTGCTCCTCGAGCTCGCACCGCAACTGGTACATCTGACCCCGTTCTACATCCCCGTTTACCGGCACACGCACCGGCGCCCCTGGCAGGTACGCGCAGGCTTGAGCCTTTATGCCCTGTTGGGCGGCCTGCACGCCCACGCGCGTTTTCAAACGCTGCCGCGCCGCCGCTGGGACACCTTGCAGGGACTCACCGGCGACGGTCTGCAAGCCGTATTCCGGTATTACGATGCACAAACCGACGATGCGGCGCTGACGCGCGCGGTCATGGCTTCGGCACAAACTCTGGGGGCGGAACTCTGCCTGCCGGCCGTGTTCGAAAGCGCGGACCTCCGTGACAACAGTTGTGAGATCACCTACAGCCAAAACGGGACTACCCGCAGCGTGCAAACGCGGGTGCTGGTGAATGCCGCCGGTCCCTGGGTAAGCCACGTGGCCAAGCGCATTGCCCCCGCGCTGCCGCAACCGCGCATTGATCTGATCCAAGGCACGCACATTATTCTTGATGAAGCCATCGCCAGTAGCATCTTCTATGTGGAAGCGCCTCAGGACGGCCGTGCGGTGTTCATCATGCCCTGGCACGACAACACGACACTGTTGGGCACCACGGAAACGGCCTTCACCGGCAAGGATCCCGCCCAGGTCAAACCGCTGCCTGAAGAACAGCAGTATCTGCTAGACGTGTTGCATCGCTATTTCCCGCAGGCGCATACCCACATCAGCGCAAGTTTCGCGGGGGTACGGGTACTTCCCGCCGGCAAAACCGGCGCTTTCCGGCGTTCCCGCGAAATCCTGTTCGTGACCGACCGGAAACGTCACCCGCGGGTACTGGGCGTGTATGGTGGCAAGCTCACCTCTTATCGCGCGGATGCTCAGCAGGCCCTGCGACATCTCGCTGATGCCCTGCCCGCGCGCCGGCCTGTCGCTGATACGCGCAAGCTGCCACTCGGATCGGCGTAATAGCGGATTAACCCATGCCGAGAAAAACGGCGTTGTTTCTCGCATTGGATCAAGGCGGTCATGCCAGCCGTGCGCTGGTTTTCAATGCCAATGGCAAGTTGGTGACTTCGGCGCAAAAGCAAATATCCACGCTGCATCCGGGCCGCGACCGGGTGGAACACAATCCCAAATCGCTGATCGCATCCGTCAGTCACGTCTGCAAACTGATTGAAAGGCAACTGGGGTCACGCGTCGCAGCCCTTCGGGCTGCAGGCCTTGCCACCCAGCGCTCAACGATTGTCTGCTGGGACCGGCACAGCGGCGAAGCCCTCTCCCCGGTCATTTCCTGGCAGGACCGGCGCGCCATGCGCCGTATCGCAGCACTCGCGCCGCAAGCCGCACGCGTGCATGCCATCACCGGTCTGGTGCTCTCGCCCCATTACGGCGCCAGCAAACTCGCCTGGTGTCTTAAAAAACTGCCTTCCGTCCGCCGGGCGTTGCGCCAGAAACGGCTCGCCGCCGGCCCGCTGGCAAGTTTCATTCTCGCCAATCTGCTAAATGAAACACCCCTGCTGGCGGACCCGGTAAACGCGTCGCGCACCCTGTTATGGGATTACCGCTCGCGCAACTGGTCGGACGAACTGATGAAGCTGTTCGGCCTTCCCCTGGAAATCCTGCCGCGGTGCGTACCGAATGAACATCTCTTCGGTCATTTGCGGCTGGGGAAACTGAATATTCCCGTCACAGTGGTTACGGGTGACCAGCCGGCTGCGCTATTCGTTGGTGGCAAACCGGAGGCTAGCAGCATTTACGTGAACCTCGGCACCGGCGCATTCATCCAGCGGTTGCATGGCGAAACACCGCCGCAGGTGCCGGGTATGCTGGGAAGCGTGCTGTGGCAGGAAGAGGATCGCGCCCAGTATGTGCTGGAAGGCACCGTCAACGGCGCCGGCAGCGCCCTCACCTGGCTGCATCAGCGGTTGGGAATGCCTGAGAAAAAAATGCTTGTGGCCATGCCAGCCGCACTTGCGGCCAAATCAGGCGTGCCACTGTTTCTGAACGGCATCTCCGGTCTGGGTTCGCCTTATTGGGTATCCAATTTCCGTTCACGCTTTATCGGCCGCGGAAACTCCATGCAGAAAATGCTGGCGGTCGTGGAAAGCGTGGTATTTCTGCTGTGTGTAAATCTGGACCGGATGCGCGATGTTGGGAGTTCACCTCGCCGCATCGTGGTAAGCGGGGGTCTCGCCCAATGGGACGGCCTGTGCCAACGGCTCGCGGATCTGAGCGCGCTACCGGTACATCGGCCGGGATTGCATGAAGCTACCGCCAGCGGTCTCGCTTGGCTGCTGGGTTCGCATCAGCGCGCAGCAATACCAGCGGATGTCTTTCGGCCCGCCAAGAATCCGCAATTGGAAAATCGCTATCGCCGCTGGTGCGCGGCGCTGGAAGATGGACTTCTGCACTGAAATTATTTTCTGCGCGGTTTGCGGCGTTTCAATGCCACTTCCCGCTTGATGGCGCGCTGCATGCGGTGCAGCAATGCCCAGTCGTGTTCGTTACGATAGGGTTTGATATCCAGGTCCCCCGGCAGGCGTGCGAGGTTTTCGTCCGCAGCTTCCTTGATGTATTGCTGCATGAAGCGATCGTACTCGCGCCATTTGATGCCGTAGGCGCGCACCGCCGCTCCTTCGGTACGCAAGGCGATCTGGTGGGCATGCTGGTATTTCAATCCCAACTGGTCAATCATGGCTTTTTCCACGGATTCGTGGAGAATCAGGAAACGGTCGGTATAGATTCGCTTGCGGCTTGAAGTGAAGTAGCGCGGCAACTCCCGATCAATGTAAATGGTCGTGCCATCGCGGCTATAACCGGCCAGATAGGGAATATCGTGCTGTCGGTCGAGTTTTGTATGCTTGAGCAGCGCGCGCAACATCTGCTCCAGGATAAATCCCGACACATTGGTGTCGGGACCATGCAAGCGCCGATAACGACCCGATTGGGATTCCTTTGCCATATGTACCCCTTAAAGCAGACGGCATGTTTCCGCAGGCCGTTTGTTCATCGGGCTCAATCAGATGAATAGGATACCGCCGACCACTGGGGCGGCAGACTGGGCGTCCAGGAAGCAAAGCCATGGGAATCCCAAATGTTGCCGCTGATGCTCTGGCCCTCAGAAGTCAGCAAGATGGTGTAGTCGCCGCCCTGCGAGATTCTGACCGATTCGGTCGGATTGAAAATCAGCGTGAAGTCGCCCTTCTGATTGGTGGTTACCGTGCACGCCAGATGCAAGGGTGCATAGCTGGTCTTGTAGGTGATATCCAGCATGCCCTGGCTGCCAGTGATGGTAAGGACTGCGCTGGTCACCAGAAAGCCCGTGTTCTGTCCCTGCAGTTTTGCATGGCCCGGATAGGGCATCAGGTTCCATTGGGTGGGGAACGTGGGGATAGCCGTTGTCGTGGCACCGGCGGCAGGCATCGGGTTGCTTGTATTGGTGACCATGGTCACTGCGGCGGCGTTGCTGGTCGAGGCAGGCAGGCTCGGCAAAGGCATACTCAGCACGTTAAATCCACCACTCGGGGCAGGGCCAAAATCCACCTCCCGGCCCGCAATAGTCAGGCTCTTGAACTGGGGCTGATTCTTCTTCACGAAGCACAAGGGCGTCCAGGCTTTGGTGGAATCCAGGGTAACGATGCGCACGTTGCAGACATAATCTTCCACGTCAATGGTGGCGGCAACGATGCGCGACTGTTGGGAAAGGGCCGGCAGTTGGGCCACCAGGGTATAGGGCTTGGAGGAAGAGCATCCGAAGAGCATCAGCACGGCGCCAAGGGTGTAACCACTGGCGATCCAGCGATAAACGGAAGTGTTCAGCATGGCAGCAAGTCCCCGTGTGGCGATTCGATTCTCTTTAAAAGACAAGCCCTACCACAAAAGCATAACCGCTCGACGATGAAGAATCCACGTTTAGCCGCAAAAAGGGCCTGGATCGCAGGGGTTACAGGCTGGCGGCCAACGCGCCCCGCTGACCCGGTACATCGGCACGAGCAAGGTGTTGAACCCTCCATGAAGTTCAAAATGGCATTCCTGGCCGCGTCATGACCACTTGATCCGCTGCCAGCACCCGGGGTTCACCCTCGACCCGAGGATGTAATCTCGCGCTGCCAACCTGCTCATAGTTCACACCGGCTGAGGATGGGGTTCGGATTGTCATTCTGCCCAGAGGCGCAGAAGGTTCGCGTGAATCTTGTTGGCCAGCCGTGCCTCGTCTGATTGCGGTCCCAGATCCTGCACGGCACGCGCGAGTTTCATCACGTCGGCCAGCAATTCCCGCTTGTTTTCCTCGCGAATAAAACTCTGGATGGTGGTCACGGCAGCGAGACGTGTGCCACGCGTCACGGGATTGGCTCGATGCAATTGGCCCGACGGATACACGATGGCCTGGTTCTTTTCCAGCTTGATGGTCTGGGCACCGTCAACGGATTCCACCACCAGCTCGCCGCCGTCATATTCATCGGGCCCGCTCAGAAACAGCGTCATGGACAAATCCGTGCGGATTTTATTGCCCGCAGCACCCACCAGGGAAAAATCCACGTGATTCTGATAGCACATGCCGACATCATAGCGGTTGAACATGGGTGGCATAATGTGTTTCGGCACCGCCAGGAACTGGAATATCTGATGCCGTGCCAGTGCCGCAAGCACGATGTTCTGAAGCCCGGCAAGCGCTGCATCCCGTTCGGATATCTGCAAGTTGTGCTTGCGGCTGCGGGAGCCCTCACCGGCCGTGGCCGCACCGGGTACATATTGGGCCCGCTCTGCCTGGCCGTGGACACTGGCAAATTCGTCGTGGCTGAGCACGTTTTCCAGAATGATCAGCATGCGTGTTCCTGCAAGTGGTTCAGACGTTAAACCTTATCACATGGGCAAATCCGCAGCCCGCCACAAATACCAGCTGGCGGCGGAACGATACGGCGCCCACAAACGCCCGGCGCGTTGCAGCGTGACCGCGGCCGGCAGGCGTTTCATGCCGAAGACCCGCTGAAACCCCTTGCGGATGCCGAGATCGTCCAGCGGCAGAACGTCTGGCCGCCCCAGGGTGAATATCAGCAGCATTTCCACGGTCCAACGGCCCACGCCACGCACCGCCGTGAGCCGCTCGATGATTGCTTGATCGGCCATGGTGTCAAGGACCGCAAAATCCGGCACGGTGGCATCCAGAGCCTTGGCCGCCAAGTCACGCGCTGCCAGCGATTTATTGCGCGACAGGCCAGCGCCCCGTAAAGCGGCTTCCGGCACATCCAGCAAGCGCTCCGGCGTCAGGCCCTCGGGGAACAGGCCCAGCAAACGGCCGTGGATGGTGGCAGCGGCCTTGCCAGATAATTGCTGATAGGTGATGGCGCGCAGCAACGCCTCGAACGGACTGGCCGCGGGGCGCAAGCTCAGCCGCAACGGGCCCACCCGGGAAATGAATTTTGTGAGATGCGGGTCTGTGCGCTTCAGATGAAGCACCGCCTGGCGTACATCAAACACCAGGCATCTGTCCGTCACAAACCACAACCTGCGTGGCGCGCGCCGGCTGAACTGGCTACTTGAAAAACGACTGTCATCGGCGCCACTCTAGTACAAAGGCTAAACCATCGCATCCCGAGGAATCACCGTGCAAACCCAAAAAGAACTGGTCACCGCCTTGCTCGCGGCATTCGAGAAAGACGGCGATATCAACCTGCATGAATACCCCATCCATATTACCTATCGTAATACCCTGAAACTCGAAGGCCAGGTGGCCAATATCATCGCCAAACGCAAAGCACGACGCATCGCCTTGCAACTTTCGGGCTTGTCCAGCGTTGAAGATCATCTGCGCCTGCACCCTGGCGAAAAACGCAGTGGCAAAGCATTACAGGACGCCACTGTGGATGCGCTAGCCCAGGAACCGGCTTTCCGCGACATTCGCGTGTATGCGGGCCACACGGACGCACCCCTTGCCGAGCACTGGATTGGCGTGAGCACCGAAGCCTGCGTGGTGCGACTCGACGGCCAGGTGGGCAGCCTTTCCCACCGCCGCCTCGCCGAGGTCATCGCCTGGTGGGTACCAGGCAGTTGCGATGTCCGCAACCATATGCGAGTGCGGCCGGCGGAGAAAGATAATGACGATGAAATCTCGGATGCCATTCGACTGGTGCTGGAAAAGGATCCACTGTTGCATGCGGAAACCATCAGCGCCAGCACCCATGAGCGCGTAGTCACCCTGGAAGGCTACGTACACGGCCCCGAGCAGCGGCGCATGGCGGTATATGATTGCTGGTATGTACCGGGAGTACACGATGTCCTCGATCATCTGCGCTTGCTGCAGTAACACCGCGTTGCCGGCGTATCGGTTAAATCATTCCCATTCGACTGCCCGATGAAAACCGTCGTTGGCGTTCTTTATACCCTGCTGCCGGAAATCATTCTGCTTGTCGTCGCCACGCTGTTGACACATTACGCGGCCTATTTTCCCGATGCCGGCACCCTCGCCACGGAACTGGTCGCGCTGTTCATTCTGTTGGTGGCGCTGGCTCTGAGTATGCAATTCAATCGCAGCCGCATGTTCTTCGCACTCCTGACCCTGCTCATTGGTTGCGGCGCACTATTATTGTTGGCCACAACCAGGGACAACCTGAGCCGGCAGCTCCTGACGGGCAGCCTGTGTATATTCCTGCCGCTCAACCTGGTGTGCATGCACGCCTTGGAGGAACGGGGCATATTCACCCGCTACGGTGCATGGCCATTCGGTCTGCTGCTGCTGGAAATCGTGTTCGTCATGGCGCTGATGGCAACCCACGCCCAAGGTGTTGCCAATGCCCTGTTTGTGGAATTCTTCAAATGGCCGGCGCTATCCACCATCGCAATCAGTCAGCCGGGACTGTTGTTGCTGGTTATTGGTCTGTTATGGCTCAACGATCGCCTGATCCGGCGCCACAGCGCCGAACTGGCCGCGTTTTTCTTTTCCCTGGTTACAGTGGCGGTAATGCTGCATTCGAAACAACCAGTGACGGTCGCCGTATTTGCCGCGGCGGCGGCCCTGGCCTTTGGCGTGGCTGTCATCCTCGAATCCTGGAACATGGCGTATCTGGATGAGCTCACCGGCCTTCCGGGCCGGCGCGCACTGGAGGAACAGATGCGCCAACTCGGCAACCGGTATGTCATCGCCATGCTGGACGTGGATCATTTCAAGAATTTCAATGACACGTATGGGCACGACATGGGTGATCAAGTGTTGCGGTTGGTGGCCTCGCGGCTACAGGCACGCGCCGGTGGTGGCAAGGCTTTTCGCTATGGTGGCGAGGAATTCAGCGTGCTGTATCCAGGTAAAAACCTCAAGGAGGTGGCGCCGGCACTGGATTTACTGCGCGCCGAAATTGAAACCTCCGGATTCAATCCGCGTCGCGGCGAACGCCGCAGCGGCCTGGAAACCCCGGACGCCGTGGATAACGAGATTTCCTTGAGGGTAACCGTGAGCATCGGCGCCGCCGAGAATGACGGCACCAGAAAAGATCCATGGGACGTACTCAAGACGGCAGATCAGGCCTTGTATGACGCCAAAAACACGGGCCGCAACCGGGTCTGCCTGGAGCGGGTCTGATTGGCATGTACCTCGATCTCAGCAGCGTATTGGGTATTCTTGCACTCATCTTCCTCGCCGCAGGTGCCTGGTTCTGGAACGACAGTCTGCAAGCGCGCGAACGCATGACCGTCACCTGCACGCGTATCTGCAACGACATGCGGCTGCAATTCCTGGACGAGACCGTAGCCCTGGCCAGGCTGCAGCTCACACGCACCGCCGGCGGCTGGCTTGCCTGGCACAGGCTGTACGTGTTCGAATTCAGCGAATCCGGCTCCGACCGCTGGAAAGGCCGTGCCCTGCTCACAGGCCGGCGCGTAGAATCCGTGCAACTGGACAACCCCGAGGGCATCACCATCCTGAGCGGCGCGGCGCCCGCGTCAGCCGACACTATTCCCTGGTACCGGCGCGGCGACGGGGAGGATCACAGGAACCTGCATTGAGGTTGTTCCGGTGGCCCGGGTCGTCTAATATCCGCCGTCCCTTCGCACAGTCTGTATCAAAATATACCTTCAACCAGCGGAGTTCACCGAAATGGCCGGACCTACAAAACTCAGGCGCGATGCCGGTGTCATCGGACTTTTGTACGCAAGCCTGGGAGCCATGATCGGCTCAGGCTGGCTGTTCGGCCCGCTGCACGCGGCGTTGCAAGCCGGTGTCTGGAGCGCCTTTTCCTGGATAATCGGCGCGATTGCCGTGCTGGTGCTGGCGTTTGTGTTCGCCGAGCTCTCCACAATGTTTCCCAATTCCGGCGCCCTGGTACACATGACCCACGTGAGCCACGGTGATCTGGTGGGCAAGATCTGGACCTGGATACTGTTTTTGGCATTCGTTTCGGTGCCACCAGTCGAAGTAATCTCGGTCGTTACCTACGCCAACAACTACATTCCGGGTTTGATTGTTCCCACCACTGGCATCTTGACCCATCTCGGCACGATCGTCTCGATCATCCTTCTGGCGTTTGTGGTCGCGCTCAATTTTCTCGCAATACGGTTGGTAGTCGCCATCAACAGTGTGGCCACCTGGTGGAAACTCATTATCCCGATCGCCACCATCGGTATTCTGATGGCCTATTCTTTCCATCCTGGAAATATGACCGCGCACGCCGCCAGCACGCCGATCAGCGGCATATTCACCGCGGTGGCCACCGCCGGCATCATTTTCAGTTTCCTCGGCTTCCAGCAGGCCATTGCGCTCGCGGGCGAAACCCGCCATCCGGGACGCTATATTCCCATCGCCCTGATCGGCTCCGTCATCATCTCCATGCTGATCTACATCGGATTGCAGATCTCCTTCATCATCGCGCTCAAGCCAGCTGATATTGCGCAGGGCTGGGAGCACTTGCAGTTCACCGGCATGTTTGGGCCGTTGGCGGCGATTGCGGTCGCGGTAGGCGCCTTCTGGTGGGCGATCATTCTGTACGTGGATGCCTTCGTGTCCCCTATGGGCACGGCATTCATTTACGCCACGGCGAGTCCACGTATCATCATGGCGGCAGGCGAAATGGGCAACGCCCCAAAGCAGGTGGTAAAACTCAACCGCCAAGGCGTTCCCTGGATAGGCTTGGTCGTGACCTGGGCGGTCGGTGTAATCTTCTTCTTTCCATTCCCCTCATGGCAAAAACTGGTATCCGCGGTTTCACTCATTACGGTGCTGTCTTACAGCATTGGCCCCGTCATATTGCTGCACTTGCGCAAAGCGCTTCCAAATGCGCCGCGCCCATTTCGTCTGCGGGCGGTTAACCTGGTCTCGGTTATCGCCTTCATTTTTTCCAATTGGATTATCTACTGGACGGGATACGAGACCGTAAGAGTTCTCTTCGGCCTGGTTGTAATCTACGTGGTGGTATATCTGGCTTGGTACTTCATCAAGCGCAAACCGCTTTCCCAGCTCGGCTGGCAGCAGGCTTGGTGGCTGCTGCCTTATTTCATCGGCATGTGGCTCATCAGCTGGTTCGGCCCAACCGGTGACATGGGCGGTATTGGGCTGTTCGGGTTCTTCACCGGTATGTGGATTCTTGCGGTATTCAGCTTGGTGATCCTGTGGCTGGCCCTACTCTGTGGCCAGCGTTCGGAGGCCGCGCAGCGCATCGCAGATCAGATCAAAGACCTGGGATCACGCGGCATCGAAACGCACAAAGGTGCGGGCCACACCACCGAAGAAGCGATTTTTTGAGTTTAGCCGATAAGTATCCGATGTTCTGATCGCGACAAGGCATAATCAAAGATGCCGGCTTCAAACCGGCATCTTTGATTTGGTCATTTCAATCATCGTGCGATAAACGCCGCAGGCACTTCTTGGCTCCCTGCTGGCGTTTGCTCTCAAGCCGCCGCCGTTTGGAAGCGCGCGTGGGCTTAGTGCGTTTGCGCGGCTTGGGTGTTTCGGCAGCGCGCCGCATCAACATCGTCAGCCGTTCGATCGCATCGGCACGATTGCGTTCCTGGGTGCGGAAGCGCTGCGCGAAAATTATCAATTCACCGGCGGCCGTGATGCGCCTGCCTGCAAGCTGTGCAAGACGCGCCCGTACCGGTTCCGGCAACGAGCGGCAGCGGGCCACGTCAAAACGCAACTCAACCGCCGTTGCCACCTTGTTTACGTTCTGGCCACCGGGCCCCGAGGCGCGCACAAAATGGAGCACCAGATCAGCCTCGTCCAGCAGTATATGAGGCGTTATCACAAGCATGCGGTGTGGCGCACCAGCTCAGGTGCTGGCTTCTGCCTCGGCAATGCGCCCCAGATCAATACCGTGTTCCTTGGCATCCACCACGCGCTTGATGGACCACTTCGGCTCACCACCCTTTGCAGAGGGTGTGGCCAAGTTGACCAGCGGACGTCGATCGTAGGGTTTGCCCTCAGCATCGCGAATCAGCATCACGATCGGCCGCAAGCGGCTGGCGGGATTGGTGGACATGACGATGCCCAGAATGCCCTTGTTCAATTCCACCAGACTGCCGATGGGGTAAATGCCGATGCAACGGATGAATTCCTGCATCATGTCTTCACCGAAATCGCGCGGCGCCCAATGGAACATCATATTCAGGCCGGTGTGTGCCGGGATGCCTTCATGGTAAACGCGGTTGCTGGTGATGTCGTCATATACGTCCGCGATGGCCACGATGCGCACGTGCACCGGGATTTCATCACCTTTCAGACCGAACGGATAACCTTCGCCACTTATCCTTTCATGGTGCAACTGCACGATTTCGAGACACTTTTCGGAAACATCCTTATGCTTGCGCAGGATATTGAATCCATCCACAGGATGCTTTTTCATGATATCGAATTCATCTTCGCTGAGCAGGCCCGGTTTGTCGAGAATGGAGACCGGTGTGCGCATTTTGCCGATATCATGCAACAGCGCTCCCAGCGCCAGCTCGACAATAGAATCCTTTGACAACCCGAGGTGCATGCCGAACACGAGGGACAAAATGCAAACATTGAGACAATGGGAAGCGGTGTATTCATGCTTGGTTTCAAGGTTGGTGAGCCACAAGGCGGCAGCCGAATTCGCCATGGCCAAATCCACCAGTTCCAGCGTCAGGATACGGGCTTCACGGGTATCTGCACTACGTCCGAAACGGACATCGCTCAACAGGCGCTGCACATGCCGATGCAGCTTGCTGCGGCTTGTGAGCACTTTGCGCATGTCTTGACGAAAGCTGTCCCGCCCGCGCCAACCAAGACCGGTAAGGTCAGTGCGTGCCATCGTCACGGTCACGGGCCGGGTGGAATCCCGGCTGGTGGTAATACGGCTGGACCCGGAAATGCCTTGGCCAGTGGCTTTTGCGTCGTCTATGTAAACGTACTCGCAGGTTTTCTGCAGTGTAGCCAGCTGCTCTTGTGACTCCACGGGAAAGCCCTGGAACGGAAAAGGGCTTTCCAGCCACGGACGGTCCAGTTCCGTCACGTACATACCCAAGCGTAGTTCGGAAACTGGGACTTTTCTCATGGTGCCCATTATGCCAGCCGCAAAAGCCCATCGGCAGGCCGTTTAACCGGAGAAAGCAGGCTAGGAGGCTACCCATGCCGCCTCTACTCACTATGATTTGGGTGCGCTATACTAGTTAGCTACTGGCAAGCCTGCCGGGAGTTGGGTATCGAAGCCCTCTCCGAGGGATCACAGAAATACCAAAAGGGATTACTTAAAGACACCAGAAATCTGGTTAAATAAAGTCGCTCGGGCTGTATTTGTGGGCTCGGGCATGGGTGGGGTAACCCATCTACCCGGCTTAAAAATTACAGCGGTTTTATAATACTTAACTTGCTACGGAGTATACAGATGAAACGTCAGATATTGATTGGTCTGGTTGCCGGCTCGCTGTTTGCGTTCGCCGGCATGGCACTGGCTCAAGGCACCCCGGCTCAGACCGGTGCTTCCGCGCCAGCGGCAACGGCCCCAGCAAAGAAAGAAACGGCCAAACACACAGCGAACCATAAGAAATGGAAGCACAGCAAGACATCGAAGCATAAAGCGAAGACCAAGGCACCAGCCGCGCACACCGGGAAGTAACTGGTCTCAAGGACGAAGACAGGGCGATCAGCAAGCCCTGTGTTTATCGCAAAAGGCGCGGAGTAATCCGCGCCTTTTTCTTGTCTGCGGCCGTGGTCACTTTAAGCTTGGGTGATCGAAAAGCCCATTTCGAATTACCCCCACTACCAGCCCTTCCAGTACCATGGCAGGACTGCCGGAATCCACGACAATGGGCTGGAATTCCGGGTTTTCAGGCATAAGCCAGACCTGCGAGCCCTTGAGACGATAGCGCTTGACCGTTACCTCGTCCCCCAGCCGCGCCACCACGATCTGGCCGTTGAAGACATCCGGAGAACGGTGCACAGCCACGAGGTCGCCATCCAGAATGCCCGCGTCGCGCATGCTCATGCCGCGCACGCGCAAAAGATAATGGGGCTTGGGATGGAACAGGCCGAGATCCAAGCGGTAACGCCCTTCCAGGTGTTCCAGGGCGAGAATAGGACTGCCCGCCGCTACCCGACCGACTACCGGGAGACCGGGAGGATCGGTAAGACGGATTCCCCGGGCAGCGCCGGGCAGTAATTCAATCATACCCTTTCGAGCTAGGGCGCGCAGATGGTCTTCAGCCGCATTGGCCGACTTGAAACCCAGCCTTTCGGCGATTTCCGCACGCGTGGGCGGCATCCCGGATTCGTCCATAAGATCTTGAATCAATTCAAGAACCTGTCTCTGCCGCGCTGTGAGTTCCGGCATGGATGCCTACCATAGACTGTATTTGTATACAGTATATGTGCTTTTATACAGCTGTCAAGATGAGCTGATGGCTATGGTCCGCCATCGGTGTTCCTCGTCGGCAAGGGCGTCCGGCTGCTGCATTAACGCCCCACTTCACTGGTTTTAATGCTCTCTTTTTCTTGCTTGGCGGCGGCGATCCATTCTTGCATGGCCGCAAGCGACTGGGCGGCGTCCACATACGCCCGGGTGGGCGGATCGAGCGTTGTTCCATACGTCACGAAACGCAGTGACACCGGAATGTACATGGAGTCAGCGACGGAAAACCGCCCGAACAACCACGGACCACCCCGGCCGTATTGCTCGCGGCAGTTGCGCCACAGTTCCATCACACGCCTGATTTCCTCTTCCAGTTCCGCCGTCATAGGCACGCGCCGATCGCCGGCACGGCAATTAAATGGCATGTTCTTGCGGATGGCCATGAAACCGGAATGCATCTCGGCGCTCACTGAGCGCGCCAGCGCGCGAGCGGTCGCGTCATCAGGCCACAGTTTGGCCGCGGGAAAAATTTCCGCCAGATATTCACAAATCGCGAGTGAATCCCAGATGGCCAGATTACCATGCTTCAACAACGGCACCTTGCCCGTGGGTGAATACTTACGTACCGTGGGTTTGAATTCGGGGGTGTCCATCGCCAGACGGACTTCCGTGAACGCTGCCCCGGTGTGCTTGAGCGCCAGCCACGCGCGCAGCGACCAGGAAGAATAGGCTTTGTTGCCGATAACCAATTCGAATTTTTCCATGGAAACTCCGTAGTTAACGATTAACGGTGCTCATGTCTGCATAGCGGTTGCCGGCGGTAATGCCGCGTGGAAAAGCTGTATCAATACGCTGTAAATCCACTTTATTCAGCGTTACCCGCAGAGCTGCGACATTCTCTTCCAGGTATTTCTGCTGCTTGGTGCCGGGGATCGGTACGATATCCTCACCCTGCGCTAGCAGCCACGCCAGGGCAATCTGTGAGGCGGTTACCTGCCGCTCCCGTGCGATGTCCTGCACTCGTTGCGCCAGATCGAGATTCTTCCGGAAATTCTCTGCCTGGAAACGCGGATGATTGCGCCGCCAATCACCTTCTGGCAGATCGGAGGGCTTCTTGAAGCGGCCGGTCAGAAATCCACGTCCCAAGGGGCTGTACGCCACGAAGCCGATGCCCAGCTCGCGCACGGTCCGCAGGATTTCATCCTCGGGATCGCGCGTCCAGAGGGAATACTCGGTCTGTAAGGCACTGATGGGGTGAACCTTGTGCGCCCGCCGGATCGTACCGGGCGCAGCTTCCGACAAGCCGAGATAGCGCACCTTTCCCCGTCCCACCAATTCTTTCATGGCACCTACGGTTTCCTCGATGGGAACCTTGGTATCCACACGATGCTGGTAATAGAGATCAATGTGCTCTACGCCCAAGCGTTGCAGCGAAGCATCACAGCTCTCGCGCACGTAGTCCGGGCGCCCATTCACACCCAGGAACTTTCCATCAGCGGTTCGCTGATTGCCAAACTTGGTGGCAATCACCACCTGCTCGCGCCGCCCTTTGATGACGTTGCCCACCAGCGCTTCATTGATGAACGGACCGTACATATCCGCGGTGTCCAGGAAATTAATGCCCAGGTCCAGCGCCCGGTGAATAGTGGCAATGGATTCCGCCTCGTTGCCGCCAGTATAGAAATCCGACATGCCCATGCAACCGAGTCCCAAGGCGGATACCTTGAGGCCTTGAGTGCCAAGTTTGCGCTGCGCTACTGCGTTAGTCATGAGAAACCTCCCGAACCGATACTAGAACCGGCGATGGAAACTTTACAAGTCCAAAAAATTAACCATCAACACCGCAGATATGCCTTGAGAGCCATGGCATTGTTGTGCTCGCCGTCATGCGCACCGAACAGCAGCGTCACGGCCGCGGATTCCTGCAGCAGAGCTTTCAACGCAGCCACAGCTTCCTCGTTCTTGCGCAATTCCGTGTGATAGCGCCGCTTGAATTCCGGCCACTTCTCCGGATCGTGACCGAACCATTGCCGCAGCCTGGTACTGGGCGCCACGCCCCGCGCCCAATGATCAATGCTTGCATTCTTTTTTGTCAGCCCCCGCGGCCAAATGCGATCCACCAGAATGCGTGTGCCGTCACTTTTCGCAGGTGCTTCATATACGCGCTTGAGTTTGATACTGCGTGCCATGCTACCTAACCTGCCAGTCCAAAGCGCATCAACATTCGGTCACATTAACCGCCAGCCCGCCCAGTGAGGTTTCCTTGTAGATACTGCGCATGTCGCGGCCGGTCTGGCGCATGGTGGCAATCACCTGATCCAGCGATACGCGGTGCTGGCCGTCGCCGTGCATGGCAAGACGCGCCGCGTTGATGGCTTTGACCGAGCCCATGGCGTTGCGTTCAATGCAAGGAATCTGCACCAACCCGCCGACGGGATCGCAGGTCAATCCCAGGTTATGCTCCATACCGATCTCGGCGGCGTTCTCGATTTGTTCATTGCTGCCCAGCATGGCGGAAATCAGGCCGCCCGCCGCCATGGAGCAAGCCACGCCTACTTCGCCCTGACAACCCATTTCCGCGCCGGAAATGGAAGCATTCTGCTTGTAGAGAATACCGATGGCAGCGGCAGTCAGCAGATAACGCAGAATGCCCCCCTCATCCGCACCCTCCACGAAACGCAGATAGTAATGTCCTACCGATGGAATGATGCCGGCAGCGCCATTGGTGGGCGCAGTCACTACCCGTCCCCCGGCAGCGTTCTCCTCGTTTACCGCCAGCGCCCACAAATTGACCCAGTCCATCGCGTCCAACGCCGTGGTCTTTTTTTGCTGCATGAGGTCGCGCGCCAGCTTGGGCGCGCGGCGCCGCACCTGCAGGCCGCCCGGCAGTTCGCCTTCCTCACGCATACCGCGTGTCACGCAGTCCTGCATGACTTTCCAGATGTTGAGCAAACCGGCACGGGTCTGCACTTCCGGACGCCAGCCTTTCTCATTTGCCAGCATCAATTGATCAATACGCAGGTTGTGCTGTGTGCACTGCGCCAGCAGCTCCGCCGCCGATCTGAACTCATATGGTAGTTTTACCTGCGCAGCCCCAGCATCGCCCTCCTCGTCGGCGCCGCGGATGATGAACCCGCCGCCGATTGAATAAAACTCCTCTTTCAGCAGTACCTTGCCTGCTGTATCCAGCGCCGTAAACCGCAGCCCGTTGGAATGCTTGGGCAGAACCTGGTCCTTGTGGAACAACAGATTCATGGGTTCATCGAATGGAATTTCGCGCTGGCCCAGCAGTCTGATCCTGCCGGTATCGCGGACCGCCTTGATCCGTGTTTCGATGCAATCCGGGTCCACCTCATCAGGCGTTTCGCCTTCCAGGCCCAGCAAGACTGCGCGGTCGGTGCCGTGACCCTTGCCGGTCAAAGCCAATGAACCGTAAAGCTGAGCTACCACTTGCGTGGTCTTGTCAAATAATTTTTTCTCCTCCAGGTCCAGCAGGAACTGGCGTGCGGCGCGCATGGGTCCTACGGTGTGAGAGCTGGACGGCCCCACTCCGATCTTGAACATATCGAAAACGCTTATGGCCATATGCGCTCGCTTGCTAAGGTATTACGCGGGGATAACAGCATGTGTTTCTTCTCAATACTGCCGGTGATGGGTGAGGCATGAGGCGGGGGCCAGGTGACCTGTTCCACATTCCTCACTTTCTTCGTCACTCCCCGAGCGACAGCAGCGTGGCATTACCGCCCACCGCCGCAGTATTGATGGTGAGCGTGCGCTCGGTGGCAAAGCGATGCAAGTAATGCGGGCCTCCCGCCTTCGGGCCGGTGCCGGACAGCCCCTGGCCGCCAAATGGCTGTACGCCCACCACCGCGCCGATCATGTTGCGATTCACATAGGCATTACCCACGCGCATGCGCGACTGGATGTACTGTGCCGCGCTGTCTATGCGCGTGTGGATGCCGAGCGTCAGGCCGTAGCCGGTGTTGTTCACCGCGTCAATCACCTTGTCCAGATCCCGCGACTTGAAACGCAGTACGTGCAGAATAGGACCGAACACCTCGCGCTTGAGAATATCGAGACTGCCGATTTCCACCGCCAGCGGCGCAACGTAGGTACCATGCGCAGTGAATGGCGGCAATTCGAGTTTGCAGATGACCTTGCCTTGTTTTGCGATCCAGTCCGCGTGCTCGTTCAGTATCTTCCTGGCATCCTGGTCTATCACCGGACCCACGTCGGTTCGCAGCAGGCCGGGGTCGCCGATGTACAGTTCTTCCATGTAGCCCTTCAGCATCTCGATGACGCGCGGCGCGATTTCTTCCTGTACGAACAACACGCGCAACGCGGAACAACGCTGTCCGGCGCTGTTGAACGAGGATTGCATCACATCCTGTACCACCTGCTCCGGCAATGCCGAGCTGTCTACCAGCATGGCATTCTGACCACCGGTTTCGGCGATCAGCACCGGGATGATGCCATCGCGATTGGCGAGGGTCTGGTTGACGACCTTTGCGGTTTCCGTGGAGCCGGTGAACACCACGCCGGTGATGCGCGGGTCCGCCACGGCGTGCTGGCCCACTACCGAACCGCGGCCCGGAATGAAATTCAGCACGTCGCCGGGAATACCAGCTTCATGCAGCAGACGCACGGCGTGCGCGCCGATGAGCGAGGTCTGCTCCGCGGGTTTCGCCAGCACACAGTTGCCGGCGGCGAGCGCCGCACTCACCTGACCAGTGAAAATGGCCAGCGGAAAATTCCAGGGACTGATGGCTACAAACACGCCGCGGCCGTGCAACGACAGCTCGTTGCGCTCGCCTGTCGGACCGGGCAGGCGCATGGGTGCGCCGAAATCGGCGCGTGCGCGCGCGGCATAATAGTAGAGATAATCCACGGCTTCGCGCACTTCCGAAACCGCGTCAGGAATGGATTTGCCGGCTTCGCGTACGCACAGCGCCATGAGTTCCGGCGCGTGTTGTTCGAACAAATCAGCGGCACGTTCCAGAATCACGGCGCGCTGGTCCGCCGGTGTCGCATCCCAGCCGGGCTGCGCTTTGACGGCTACGTCCACCGCGAGCTTGATGGCGTCGGCATCGGCTTCGTAAATCATTCCCACGGCCTGGCGGTTGTCGGCGGGATTGAGGGAAGGTTTCGCTTTGCCGCTCAAGATCTTTCCACCCACCACCGGCGCCGCGTTCCATTCACGTGTCATGGCCGCGTCCATTTTCGCCGCTAGCGCATCCAGCACCGCTACGTCGGTGAGATTCACGCCACGGGAGTTGCGCCGGCTTTTGCCGTATAGGTCTTTCGGCAGGGGGATGCGCGGATGGGGTTTCTCTGCCAGCGCTTCCACGTCCGCCACCGGGTCCGCGATGATGCTCGTCACCGGCACCTGTTCATCAATGATGCGGTTTACGAATGAAGTGTTGGCGCCGTTCTCCAGCAGCCGCCGCACCAGATATGGCAATAAATCCTCGTGACTGCCAACCGGCGCATACACGCGGCAGTTGAGGCCGAATTTCCCGGCACCTACCACCTCGTGATACAGCTCTTCGCCCATGCCGTGCAGGCGCTGGCACTCAAAATCAAGATTGCCGTCGCCCATCTCCAGAATGCTGGAAAGCGTCTGGGCGTTGTGCGTGGCGAACATGGGATACAGCACGTCGCGCGTGGCAAGCATCTTGCGCGCACAGGCGAGGTAGGACACATCAGTATTGGGCTTGCGCGTGAATACCGGATAGCCTTCGAGGCCGCGCTCCTGGGCGCGCTTGACCTCGCTGTCCCAGTACGCGCCTTTCACCAGCCGTACCGGGATGCGGCGCTTGCCGCTCTTCGCCAGCGCAGCGATCCAGTCCAGCACGCGGATGGCGCGCTTCTGATACGCCTGCACCGCGAGACCGAAACCTTCCCAGCCTGTCAGCGACGGTGAACGGTACACCGCTTCGATCACATCCAGCGACAGGTCCAGCCGATCAGTTTCCTCGGCATCCACAGTCAGGCCCATGCCGTATTTTTTCGCGCGCTCCGCGAGCGTCAATAAATCCGGAACCAGTTCGCGCATCACGCGCTTGTGTTGCGCAAACTCGTAGCGCGGATGCAGCGCCGAGAGTTTTACCGAAATGCCGGGCGCCGCAAATACACCGACGTTCTTGTCCACCGTCGCGCCAATGGCATCAATGGCGCGGCTGTAATCCTCCAGATAACGTTGCGCGTCTTTTGCGGTCAGCGCCGCTTCACCCAGCATGTCGTAGGAATGCCGATAAGCGCAATTTTCGTCGTTCTTGGAGCGCTTCAGCGCTTCTTCGATCGTTCGCCCCATAACGAACTGATGACCCATGATGCGCATGGCTTGCCGGAACGCCTTGCGGATAACCGGCTCGCCCAGGCGCGCCGCCAGCGCTGCCACGTAAGTGGCCGGATTCCTCTCCACGCTGCTGTCGAGCTTGATGATCTTGCCGGTGAGCATTAGCCCCCAGGTGGAGGCGTTCACGAAGGTCGAAGGACTCGCACCCAGGTGATCCGACCAGTTGCCGGTGACGATCTTGTCGCGGATCAACTTGTCGGCGGTGTCCGCGTCCGGAATACGCAACAGCGCCTCCGCAAGACACATGAGCACCATGCCTTCCTGGGACGAGAGGTCGTATTCCCGCAGAAATTCCTCCACGCCACCCTTGTGGGTGCGGTTGCGGCGCACCGCCTCCACCAGTTGCGTCGCGCGCGACTGGATGCGCTGCCGCGCAGCCGAGTCCAGCTTCGCCTGAGGCAGTAACGCTTCCACGCAACGGGTTTCATCCGCCAGATACAGTTCGTTGATGGCGGCGCGCAGCGGTTTCAGTTCGGGCCGCGGCCCGGCAAAAATGAAGCCCGCAGGGGCAACGGTCTGGGAATCAGCCGGTTGAAACATAGATGCTCCGGAAAAGGATCAAGAACCCGTCAGACATTACATCTGAGCAGGTTATTTTACTAAATCGGCCGGGAAAATGCCTTGCGAGGCTAGCCGATTGCCGTCAACCGGTATTGCGCCAAGCGCTCGTAGAACGGCCAACATTGTTCCGCCAGCCGGGATTGGAACGTCGTGAGCCGTATGTCGCGCGGCATATACGGCTCAAAGCCGGTAGAACGCTCCACTGCTTCGTACCAGTGCTTCGCCCACACTCCATCACTGGCGCGCGAACCCGCAGGCCAATGCAACATGCGCTCGCTGAATGCAACTCCGAGACACGCACACAGGGCGCGCAGCAGGCCTGCGGGATTCTGCAAAATTTCTGCCGCATCCAGTACCGGAGGCGCCCCTCCGAGCTGTTCATAAACATGCTCGAACAGGCGCGTCTGCTGTTCAAACCCCAGTTCCCACAATGCCGCGTCCGGACGGTTGCGTGTGAATGAAGCCACCACCTCTTCGGGTACGCGAATCAGAAAACAGTTGTTTACCTGCTGCAGCCAATCCAGTGACATGTCAGGCAAGATATGCTGGGTCATGTGCTTCTGATACCAGACGGATTTGCCATCTGGAATCGGTCCGGCGAGTCTTTTCGCTATTTCCCGCCAATCGGTATTTTGTGAAGCGATAACCTTGTCGCGTCCCGGATGCCGGACGCCAGTCTTGAGCAGATAATGCGCGTAGAAAGGCTCATCAATGACAGCCGCATCGCCGCGGTTTTCCCAGGCACGCATCATGGCTGTGGAAATGTTGCGCGGCCCGGACCACATGGCGATGCGCAACCCGGCGCTCATATCCGCGGACCCAGTTGGCTCTCCCGTCTCACCAGCGCCATGTAAAGCTGCTGCAGGCGCTGCACCATCGGCCCGCGCCTGCCATCGCCGATCACACGGCCGTCAATCTCACATACCGGCACCAGACCGGCGAAGGTACCGGTGACAAAGGCTTCCTCCGCGCCATACACATCGGTGAGGCTAAAGTCCTTCTCAAAAGCCGTAATATCGTTCTCGCGGCACAGCCGGATCACGTTCGCGCGGGTGATGCCGCCGAGACAATATTTGCCGGTGGATGTCCATACTTCACCTTTACGCACAATAAAGAAATGCGTGGAATTGCAGGTAGCTACAAATCCCTGTGGGTCCAGCATCAGCGCCTCGTCATAACCGGCCTTGCTCGCCTGGATGCAGGCCAGGATGCAGTTCAGCTTGGAGTGGCTGTTGAGCTTGGGATCCTGCACGTCCGGCGGTCCGCGACGCACGTGCACCGTGAACAACCGTATGCCCTGCTCCACCGTGGCCGGCAGTGGTTCCTTGTATTCGGGAATGATAACCACTGTGGCAGCCGAAACCACAAAACGCGGATCCTGATGCGGCGTGGCCTTCACGCCACGGGTCACCATCAGGCGGATGTGCACCCCATCGCGCATGCGATTCGCGCGCAGCACGTCCAGAATGCGCTGCGTCAATTCAGTCCGCGTCAGGCCAATATCCATGTCAATGGCTTTGGCGCCCTCGTACAACCGGTCCAGGTGCATCTCTAGTAATGGCAGGCCGCCATCATGCAGGCGCAGCCCTTCCCACACACCGTCGCCCAGCACGAAACCACTGTCAAAGACCGAGACTTTCGCTTCGGCGCGTGCAAACAACTCGCCGTTGATACTGATTTTTACAGCTGCATTGCGTGGATCGTCGCGATAATCGTGCGTGCCTCTCGACATGGGGTTCTCCAGAATTCAGATTACTGCCAAACAGACCGTACAGATAATATCCGAGCCCGACAGTAGTGGCGACATTGAGGGAACCGCAGTATTGCGGTAGTGGCGATTTCCACCGCGATGTCCCCATCCTGCCTGTAAAGCGCTCTTAAAGGCAGATTCAGTGCCATTTCCTGACAGATATGCCGTTTCGCGCGCAGCCTGGAGTAAGCTAGCGCCCCGGTCAAGGGGCTCGGGGGCTGAATCCATGAACGACCACACTCAAAAGCACGATAAAGGCTTTGCCGAGACAATGGCTCTGGATGAAGCCGGCAAGCATCCCGAGATGGCGGCGCGAGCGGCCAACTATCTGGACGAGCAGATCGCACTATCCAGGGCCCAGCAAGAACACATAAAAGAACAACGCGCCGAACTCCAACGCCAGGCTACGCTGCACGAACTCCACACCGAGAACCTGAAACTCCAGAGCCAGACACTGCGAGCGCAGCACAAGCAGTTACGTGCCCAGCGGCTGCACGACCGCTTCCGCACGGTATATCAGACGGTACTGACCGTGATCGCACTGGCGATACTGGCTGTAATCGTGTACGCAGTGTATGCAGCTGCGACCGATCAATCGGTGGTGGTCAATCAATTCCAGGTACCGCCGTCGTTTGTCGCAGAAGGCAACAGCGGCACGGTGGTGGCGAGCGCGTTCCTGGATCAGCTGCAATCCCTGCAAGCCGCCTCGCAAAGCTCGCAGGCGGCCAAGGCTTTGCAGGATGCCTGGAGCAATAACATCCAGTTGCAGGTGCCCGATGTGCATGTGTCGCTGGGCGATATTGGTCGCACACTTCACAACTGGCTAGGCCACGAAATCAAAATCAACGGTAATGTGGTGCAGCAGGGTAATCAGATCATGCTGACGGTGCGCGGTACCGGTTTTGTGGCCAAGACTTTCAGCGGCGGTCCGGCGGATTTGCCAAAGCTCCTCACCGCCGCTGCCGAATATGTCTATGGTCAAGCCGAACCGTATCTGTTTTCGGTTTACCTTATAACGCACGGACGGGTACCGGAGGCGATTGCGCTCATCAAAAGCGTGTATCCCAAAGCATCCGACAAAGACCGTCCATGGCTGCTGAATGGCTGGGGGAACGCGCTCGCTGTAATCAACCAGAACGCCTCAGCCGTGGATAAATTTGAACAGGCCTTGCGCCTCGATCCGCATTTCTGGATCGCTTACGCCAACCTGCAAAGTGCGCAGATAATTCTTGGCCAAGAGGAAGCGGCCTACCACACCGGCCTGCGTCTGGAAAAGGCGGCCCACCGCGGCTCTTGGTTCGCAGCCCGCATGCCGGGAATTTATTATCAACCGATAGATTACCTACGCATGGACTTGCCGGCGACACATGGAGATTTGTTGGCCGATGAGGCCGCCCACGGCGGACAGGGTTCACTGACCGGTCAAGATGCACCTTTAGATGCCGAGATGCTGGCGCGCATGCATGTGAACACCCAAGCCGCTTTAATCTTGCAGACCTCGCCGGGCGCCGGTACCGATCCCTATGTACAGGCCGAGAGTGCATTCGTGCAGGGACTGATGACGCTCGATCGGCACGACTACGCACAAGCCACAACATTCTTGCAGGCGACTGACACACTGCTCACCCAGAATCCGGATCAAAAGGT
Source organism: Gammaproteobacteria bacterium (assembly GCA_049591455.1). Taxonomy (GTDB): domain Bacteria; phylum Pseudomonadota; class Gammaproteobacteria; order Natronospirales; family REEB76; genus REEB76. Next base: position 197,062 of record JBAWFA010000012.1, on the reverse strand, counting down.
TAACTTCCTCACACCGCCAGTCTGTTATCTGGGTTTGGCACTGGGACTTTCCGATCAATCCTCACAAGCTGATGCGGCGATTGCCCAAGGCGGCCACTTCGTGGATTGCTATCGCTTCAAGGGCGACATCGCCGATCATCGCGGCGATTGGGCACAGGCACAGCAGGATTATCAGGCCGCTGTGAATCTAGCACCGTCATTGCCCCAAGCCTATCAAAGCTGGGGCTTGGCACTCCTCCGCCACAAGGATTATCAGGCGGCCATTGAGAAATTCAGACAGGCGAACCAGCGCGGCCCGCACTGGTGCGACCCACTCAAATACTGGGGCGATGCCCTGGCCGCGCAAGGTAATTACAAGCAAGCCATCGATAAATACGCCGAAGCTTCAAAATACACGCCGGGCTGGGGCGCGCTGGAGCTGTCCTGGGGTCAGGCTCTAGACAAACTCGGCGAACACAAAGACGCCCTGATCCATTATCAATCCGCGCAGAGTGATGGCGATAGCTTGACTGTGGATGAACACGCAACACTCGCCAAGCTACTCATGTAGGTTGGCCGTGAGCGCTTCAGCGAAGTTCAGGACAGGCACAGCGAATCCCAACGGTTCCATCTCGAATATTGGGCATCGCTGTGCTCAGCCCAACCTACTTTTGCTGGATAGAATACCTTTCTTGCGTAGGTGGAGGTGAGCCTGCGATCCCCAACATTTTGTTATTACTTGTTTGGGTTCGGTTGATACCTAAAGGAAGACCCTTAATTACCTCTGTAAACTACCCATGACCACGACGCTTGTTACCGTGCTCTTGCCTTTCACTCTGTGAGCCTTTACCGTGCCGGACCTGCCAGGTTTTCTTTCGGGAGTAACACTCATGAAATTATTGTTTTCCGCGTTGGCACTGCTGATGGCCATAACCCCAGCCCTCGCCGCCGATGCGCGCCATCCTTTCGATGCCCGGGATCTGGTGATGATGGACCGGGTCAGCGATCCGCAACTCTCACCGGACAATTCCGAAGCGGCGTTCACGGTGCGCGTAACCGATTACGCCGCCAACAAGGGCATTACCAGTATCTGGATGCTAAATCTGAACAGGCCCAATGCCCAGCCGCAAAAACTGATGATTGGCAACAGTCCGCGGTTCTCGCCGGACGGCAAGACCCTGTATTTCCTTTCGGATAAATCCGGCTCCACTCAGTTGTGGGACGTGCCTGCCACCGGCGGCACCCCGGAACAGATCAGCGCGCTTCCGCTCGACATCAACAACTACAAGCTGTCGCCCGATGGACGGCACGTACTTCTGTCCATTGATGTATTCACTGACTGCAAGGATCTCACCTGCAGTAAATCGCGGCTAGACGCCACTGCCGCCGACAAGGCCACAGGCCGTATCTATACACACCTTTTCATCCGTCACTGGGATGTCTGGATGGACGGCCGCCGTTCGCAATTGTTCCTGGCGACGCTGGGTGCCGACGGCAAACTTGCGGGCGAACCGCTGTGGCTGACACCAGGAATTGACGGTGACATACCGTCCAAACCCGAAGGCAGCGATGCTGAATACGCGTTCTCGCCGGACGGCAAGACCGTGTATTTCGACACCAAGATTGGCGGCTCCAGTGAGGCCTGGACCACCAACTTCGACATTTATTCTGTGCCGGCTGATGGGTCAGCAAAACCCAGGAATCTCACTGCCGCTAACAAGGCCTGGGACGGCTTTCCGTTGGTCTCGCCTGACGGCAAAACGCTGTACTACCTCGCTCAGAAAACGCCCGGCTTTGAATCCGACCGCTTCGCTATCATGGCGCGCGATCTCACGTCTGGAAAAACCCACGAAGTGGATCCTCACTGGGATCGCACCGTCGGTCCGCTGCAGATTTCCGCCGACGGCAAAACTCTCTATACCACGGCGGATGACTGGGGTAACCACGCGCTGTTTGCTGTGGATGCGCACACGGGCAAAGTCACCAAACTGGTCAGCGACGGCACTGTTACCGGCTTCGATATCGTCGGTACACATCTGCTGGTCGCACGCCAGGATTTCAAGCATCCCACCGATCTGTATCTCACCAGTCTGCAAGGCGCTAATTTCCAACAGGTGACGCACTTCAACGCTGCCCGCCTCAAAGACATTCGTTTCGCCGACTGGCAATGGTTCACCTTCAAGGGCTGGAATGGTGACACCGTACAGGGCTATGTAATGCAACCGGTAGACTACGTGAAAGGCAAAAATTATTCCGTAGCCTTCCTGATCCACGGCGGCCCGCAAGGCGCGTGGACGAACGATTTCCATTACCGCTGGAATCCAGAAACCTATGCTGGTCAGGGTTTCGCGGTAGTGGCTATCAACTTCCATGGCTCCACCGGCTACGGCCAGGGCTTCACCAACGCTATTTCACGGCACTGGGGCGACCGGCCGTTGATTGATTTACAGAAAGGCTGGACCGCGGCGCTCAAAAAATATCCGTTCCTGGACGCCAATCGCGCCTGCGCGCTGGGTGCCAGTTACGGCGGCTACATGATCTATTGGATCGCGGGCGTTTGGAACCAACCGTGGAAATGTCTGGTGGATCACGACGGCGTGTTCGACATGCGCATGATGTATTACGCCACCGACGAACTGTGGTTCGAGGAACATGAGAACGGCGGCACGCAATACCAGCATCCGGCGAACTACGAGAAATTCAATCCGTTGGATCATGTGAAAGATTGGCGCGTGCCCATGTTGATCATCCATAGCGATCACGACTACCGCATCCCGGAGACCCAGGGTTTCGGCGCGTTCACAGCTCTGCAACGCCGCGGCATACCCAGTGAACTATTGACCTTCCCGGATGAGAGCCATTTCGTGCAAAAGCCGCAGAACAGTCTGATGTGGCACAACACGGTGAACGCTTGGCTGAAACGGTGGACATCGCCAGAAACATCACTCAAATAATGACGTTCATCTAAAACGAACGGCGGCCTTGTGGCCGCCGTTACACGTTTCTGCTTGCTAATATATTTTAAAGATTCTTGATAACTGCATCCGCGAACTGGCTGGTCTTGACCTCTTTCGCGTTCTGCATCTGGCGCGCGAAATCATAGGTCACGATGCCGCTAGCGACGGTCTTGGCGTAAGCCTTCTGGATTAAGTCCGCAGCTTCCTGCCAGCCCAGGTATTCCAGCATCATCACGCCGGAAAACAGCAGCGATCCGGGATTGGCCTTGTCGAGACCCGCATGCTTGGGGGCGGTGCCGTGAGTGGCCTCGAACACTGCCAGATAGTCGCCGATATTGGCGCCAGGTGCGATGCCCACACCGCCCACTTCTGCGGCCACCGCATCGGACAGGTAATCACCATTAAGGTTCGGTGTGGCTAGCACAGCATATTCATCCGGTCGCAATAGCATCTGCTGGAACATGATGTCGGCGATCATATCCTTGATGATGATTTGTTTACTGCTCTTCGGGTTCTTGAACTGCATCCACGGTCCACCGTCCAGCAGGGCCGCGCCAAACTCTTCTTTCGCAACGTCGTAGCCCCACTGGCGGAACGCGCCCTCGGTGTACTTCATGATGTTGCCCTTGTGCACCAGGGTCACGGAACTGCGGTCGTGGTCAATGGCGTAATTGATGGCCTTGCGAATCAGCCGCTTGCTGCCGAAAGCCGAAATCGGCTTCACGCCCAGCCCTGCATCTTCAAAGAATTTAGCGCCTAGCTCCTCACGCAAAAACTTCGCGAGCTTCTTGTTCTTGTCACTTCCGGATTGATATTCGATGCCGGCATACACGTCCTCGGTGTTCTCGCGGAAAATCACCACGTCCACCTCTTCGGGTTTCTTGAGAGGCGATGGCACGCCGGGATAATGTTTCACCGGTCGCACGCACGCATACAGGTCCAGATCCTGGCGCAGCGTTACGTTGAGCGAACGGAACCCGCCTCCGACCGGCGTGGTCAACGGCCCCTTGATGGATACGATCAAGTCCTTGATGGCTACCAGGGTTTCGTCCGGAAAATAATTGCCGTCATAGAGTTTCTGGGCTTTCTCGCCCAGATAAATCTCGCACCAGTGGATTTTGCGCTTGCCCTTGTAGGCGCGCTCCACCGCCGCATCCCATATCTTGAGCGAGGCCGGTGTGATATCCACGCCGATGCCGTCGCCGATTACATAGCCGAGAATTGGATTTTCCGGCACGCTAAGTTTGCTGTTCTTGACTGAAATTTTGCTGCCGCCTTCAGGTAGCTTGACGTGCTTGTAAGCCATGGATGATTCCTTATGGATATGCGAATGAAGATTTGGCTGGAGCGGTAATGCTCGCTGCAATCGTGGCCGGGCCGACAGCCCCACTGTGCTTGAATACCGTATATCGCGAATTATACCGGAGCAGCAGTAATAATCGGACCTTGGACCGCCAATGAGCCGGACCGGCCCGGAATCTCGCCCATAACCACTTCACACACCGGCAATCGCTTGCGGTCCTGTTTCGTGGCCATGTCGCGCGTAGCCACCAGCTCATAGCCCTGTGCTTTCCAACCCGCCAGCAACTTCTCGAATACCGGCATCATCTCCATACCTTCCAACTCTGCATGCAAGGTATAAACGTGACCATGCGCCGGTGTGGATTCCGTCAGTTCCAGCAGATGATCCGCCACATTGGCGACAGTGATGCCATTTGCGCCAACCAGTTCATCCAGAGTGGGTAGCGTGCTGGGCAGTTGCGGCACCTTGAATATACGACCGTTCATCATCGGCAGGAACGGCTGTGTTCCGCGTGTGTCGCTGGCGTACTCGAAACCGAATTGCTCCTGCAGTGCAAGCACGTGCTCATTGATCTGCCAGCCGGCCGCGCCAAAGGTCTTGGGCGCCTTCCCGAATACCTCGCCAAAGCGCGCGACCGCCTGGCTGAATTCCCGGGCCGTCCAATCGGCATCGCGGCGCGTTACAAAATCCTGCCAGCGGATGTGATCCCAGGTGTGGATGCCCACTTCGAAACCCGCATCGCATACCGCACGCATGGCGGCAGCCGCTTTCACGCCGATATCCGGTCCTGGAACCAGCACACCGTACATCAGGGTTTTCAAACCATAATTGCCAGCCACATTGGTGCGGAATACCTTCTTGAGAAATCCCGGCCGAAATATCCGCCGCAGCGCTCGACCGGTATTGTCCGGTCCCAGACTGAACAAAAATGTCGCCTGGACGTCGTGTTTACGCAGCACTTCCACCAGCGCCGGTACGCCTTTCAGCGTGCCACGCAGGGTATCAACATCAATTTTCAAAGCAAGCTGCTTCATATTTACACCCAGCCGCTTTCCAGCCTGACGGCATGTTCACGGGCCGCTACCGGATCAAGCACGCCGCGCGCTACGGCGCGTACAAAATCGAGACTCTCACGCATATTTACGCTGTACAAGGCGGCACTCACCTGGCGCGCCACATACGCCAGTAATTTTCGTTCGTCAGAGGCGTAATGTTCGCCCGGCCGGTTGGCGCACACCAGTACCCCTTGCGCACCCATTGGAAACGCATGGCCGTCGCTGCCCAGCGCGCCAGGTGTTTCGGACAAATCAATGTCTTTTAATCCGGAGCGTGCTGCCACAAAAACTGCATCATCAATTTTGACCATATCAGGGTAGACACTCTCGCCTGCACGTTGAGCCGCCAGATATTGGCCGTCTTTACGCAGATACAGGGCGACACCCGGCACACCCAGTTTCTGACGGATGGCTTGAGCCGTGGCTGTCAGCAGTTCTTGAGAATTTTCGTAGCCGTCGCAGTGGCGCGCAAAACGCCGCAGCGCCTTCTCTGCCAGGTATCTCTTCCTGAAAAACACCCGCTCCACTATGCGGCCCGCATAGTTCTTCACTTGACCGAGCACGATGCCAAGCGCCAAAGGCACGGCGATCTGCAAGAGTAGGCTCGCACTGGTGCCCAGCGCCGCGTGCTGGACAATGCTGTTGAGTGCCGCCAGTATACCAACCACAACCGCTGTTACCGAGCCGTACACCAGAGTTCGGTCAATGGCTACCGAAACGTCCACTGCCCGATGACGCAATACTGCATATAAGAAGCCCATCGGCGCCAGCAGCTGTCCCAAGTTGCCCAGAATGTTTGATGGCAACAAGCCGAACGGCCGTATATCAAATATGCCGATCGCGAGCACCCACAGGGCACCACTCCACAACATCCAGCGCAGGCGCAAACGCTCTGCTACCGGTGCCGAGCGATAGCTTATGAACAGCATCGCTACCGGGATCAGGTAACTCAGTACCCAAATAAACTGCAATGACGGATATAGCAAACCTGCCCAGCCTGCGATCAGAAAAAAAACTGAGCCGCCCATCTGAATCAAGAACCCCGCGACCAATACCAAAACGAACGAACCACGCCACAGCCAAAGCACGCGTGGTGACAAGCTGACGCCCACCAGGAAATCCACCATGAGATACAAGCCAACTCTAGCGAGCAGGTAAAGAAATTCGCTGGTCACAACTAAAGCCATACCAGTCATGCCGTCAAAATGTACGTTACCAGCCACGATCCCTACACCGCCGGCAATGACCCAAAGCGCCAGACCAGCCGCTGCCCGCTCCCGGCCTCGCCATACAAGGATCAACGCAAGCACCGAAAACACCAAGACGTTAAATATGAATGACCACGCGCTCCAACGAGTATAGAAGTGCTCTGACGGTAACACGCTCAGATCCACACTGGTCACCGGCACCGTCAGTCGCACGTCACCTCGGTTCACTGCCAGTTGATAGTTGTGGCTCACACCGGGATACAGGGCATCGTCGTTGACCAAAGGCAGAATCAAGTACCGCGCACTGAAATCCATGGCCGGCAAATCGAGCCGGTCCCCCGGCCGCAGACCGGACGGCAGCGGTACGCCGGATAGCGGCTGGACAGTGACACTGCGCGCATCCGTGAGTGTGACCGCAAACGGCGCGTTGAATGAAGGCTGAAACTGACTCCAGATCCCACAGGCGCAAGACAGCAGCACCAGCAGCGTGAGCACAATCAACAGTGGATAACGGCGCGGCATGTGGTTCTCCCTTGAGCGCACACACGGTTCGCGTGTACGCAGAGCATGTAATCTTTATTCACTTCATCACATCAGCCCGGTAACGTTGCAGTTGCGAGTTCACGCGCTTTGGCCTGAATCTCCTCGGGTGGCGGCCAAGCGCTGTTGGCAAGCGCATCAATCAGATTTGACTTGGCTTCCAGTCGCAGCAATGCTTCTCTCAACCGTAGAGAGTGCAGCGCCATGCCCACTTGGCGCGCAACGTACACCAACAGCTTCCGCTCGTCGGCTGCATAACGCTCACCGGGGCGGTCTGCGCATACCAACATAGCTTGCAACACACCTTCCGCGAACATGGGAAACACATGGCCGCCAGTACCGAGGCCGCTCGACAGATCTGACAGGTCCAGGTCTTTTTGACCGGTACGTGCAGCCGCGAAGGCAGGGTCGTCAGCCTTGATTTCGAGTGGGTAAAAAGGCTCGCCCGCATACTGTGTGCGCGTATATTGCTCGCCGTTGCGTACATACGTGGCTACGGCCGGGGTCTTGAGTCGCTTATGGATTTCAAGCGCAGCAGAGACCAGTAGCTTACCGGTCCGCTCATAACCTGCACAATGACGGGCAAATGCCCGCAGTGCCTTTTCTGCCAAATACCTGCGCCGAAAAAACAATCGTTCTACGGTCCGGTTTGCATAGTTACGCACCTGACCAAGCACAATACCAAGTGCCAGCGGCACGATGACTTGGATAAGCAGGGATGCACCGCTGCCGATGGCCGCATGCCGCACCAGACTGTTGACCGCCGCCAGCACTCCCACCACCAGCGCCGTCACGCTGGCGTACACCAGAGTGCGGTCCAGTATCAAAGAAATGCTGACCACGCGGTGACGCAATACCGCGTAAACAAAACCGCAGGCAGCCAACACGAGGCCAGCGCTCCACAACAAGTTCCAACTAAAAGACTCAAAATTGAATATGGCGGAACCGACGGCCGCTAATACCCATAATGAACCGCTCCACAGCATCCAGCGCAGCCGCGCCCTGGATACGGCATCGACGGCGTGGTAACCGAAATACAGCATGAGTATGGGGATGAAATAGGACACGCCCAGCAAGCTTCCCCATCCGGTAACAAGGAAAATTGCGGAACCGCCCACCGGAAACCAGAGATTTGCGGCGACCACCCAACAGAGCGAGGCAGCGCATGGTGTCGCGAAAGCCAGGCGCCACAGCAACAGCATGCGCGGTTTGAATACCCCGTGTAGCATGGATTCAATCATGATGTAAAAACCAACACGCGATAGCACTATGCCAAGATAGCCTGTCAACAAGACGGCTATGCCAATGACACCATCGAGAGGCGCGCTTTCCAACGCGACACCTATCATCCAGGTAGTGCTCCAGAGAGCCATGCCGGCAGCGGCGCGGTCACGACCACGCCACAACAGCATAAGAGCAATCACGCTCATCAGCACAAATAAACATGCCGTTGACAAGGATGCGGACCATGCGCCGGTGCCACGGCTGATGTCTACCGTGGTCACCGGAACTTTGATTGACCCGCTTGCTTTCCGGATCACCAATTCGTAGCTGTGTCCCAGCGGCAGGATTTGGCCGTAGGTATTGCCGGCGATGGTGATCGCCATGCGGCTTGGAGCGTCCAAGGCCGGCAGGTCAATTCGGTCGCCGGGCCGCAGTGCTGCCGGCAGAGGAATGCCAGGCAACGGCTCGATCACCGCAACATGCGCGCCTACCACTTTCACGGTAAATGGTAATCCGGACGGCCTGAATGCCCGGTATCCGCCATAGATCCCGACGACCACCACCAGGATGCTGAGAAACACCGACAGCGCATAACGACGCGACATGGAAATCTCCCCTCGGCTCACACCCGGTTCATGGGCATAGATACCGAGTAATCTTTGTTTGTCTCATTGCATCAGCTTGGCGCGGCGGCAGTTACCAGTTCGAGCGCCTTAGCCTGAACTTCCGGTAAAGAGGTAAATGTGCCATTTGCCAAAGCGTCAACAAGAATTGACTTGGCTTCCAGCCGCCGTAGGGCATCCTGCACTCGCAGTGCATGCAGCGCCATACCCATCTGGCGCGCCACGTATGCCAAGAGTTTGCGTTCATCGGATGCAAAATGCTCGCCCGGCCGGTTGGCGCACACCAGCACGCCTTGCATCCCGCCTGGCCCGATCATGGGAAATACATAGCCGTCATTGCCGAGTGCGCTATGCAGTTCGGAAACGTCGATATCCTTTTGATTACCGCGGGCAGTTACCATGGCGGGATCATCGGCGTTGAGACGTTGAGGATACGGCAATCCTGCTCCGTGCTGAGTGAGCACATAACCCTCTTCACGACGCTCGTATATGGCAACTCCGGGTATGTTCAAACGCCGGTGGATTTCTTGAACGGACTGCTGCAACAGTTCGTCAGCCCGTTCGAAACGGTTACAGTGGCGTGCAAAACGCCGCAAAACCTTCTCCGCCAGATATCTTTTCCGAAAGAACACCCGTTCCACGATGCGGCCCGCGTAGTTCTTCACTTGACCGAGCACGATACCCAGCGCCAAAGGCACAACGATCTGCAGGAGTAGACTCGCGCTGCTGCCCAGCGCCGCATGCTGAACAATGCTGTTGACCGCCGCCAGCACGCCCACCACCAGTGCGGTTACGCCGCCGTACACCAGTGTGCGGTTAATGACAACAGAAATATCCACCATGCGATGCCGCAAAACCGCGTACAAAAACCCGAGCATAGCGATGACCTCTGTAAGGTCGTGTAAGACATTGCCCAGTACAACACTCACCAAGGGTATATCCGCAATAAAAATGCCGACTGTCCATGCTGCACCACTCCACAACATCCAGCGCAAACGCGGTCGCTGTATCAAGTTGGCTGGACGATAACTCACCAGCAGCATCACGACTGGGAAAAGATAACTGGCTGCTTCTGACAGGCCCCATGCCGGTAATACCAATCCTGTCCAACCGTTATTAACGAAAATCCAGATGCCTGCCACCAGCGGGATGGCGCCTGCTGCAAGCAATAGAACAAAAATAGTCAAAAACAGAATGCGAGTACTTCTATTCAGAATCGGGCTAATCATCGCATCTGCCATGACATAGAAGCCAACCCGCGCCAATGACGAAGACAGATACGTACCCAGTAGAATACCCAGTCCCAGATCTCCAGCGAGTGGAAATGCCCCGGCGTTACCAATCAACAGCGAAATGGTCCAAAGGGCCATACCCGTGGCAGCCTTGCTATTGCCACGCCACAGCGTGAGCAAAGCAATCCCGGCGATTAGGAGGTTTAATAAAAAACCCTCCCATTGTGAAAGCTGGACGCCGCGGGCAGCGCTCAGATTTTCCGTCGTGACTGGGATCGTCACCAGCGACTGGCCACGTTTAATCACGAAATCGTAGGCTTGGCCAAGTGGCAAATTTCCCGATTGAACAGTAATATCCGACTGGATGCTGATGGCGATGCGCGCGTCCCGTGACATGGTCGTCAAATCGAGCTGGTCACCAATTTGGATGCCTGATGGCAGTGGAATCCCTTCGATCGGTTCGATCAGTGCCGTGTGTGCATTTACGATAGTAACTGCGAAAGGTAATCCGATTGCTTTGAAGTTTATGAAGCCACAGTAAACCGCCGTCGCCAATATAAGTACGGTAAGCAACACTGGCAGCGCGTAATGTCGTTGCATACATATCTCCTGTTATTTCAGGGCGCGGCAGTATTAGACCAGTATGGCAGTGCTAACCAGTTCGCGCGCCTTGGCTTGAATCTCGGTAACCGATGGCCATGAACCACTCGCGAGCGCATCAACCAGTTTGGCTTTGCTTTCCATCTTCTTCATGGTTTCCTGCACCCGGAGGGCGTGCAGGGCCACGCCGACTTGGTGAGCGACGTGCGCCAGCAGCTTGCGCTCATCTGCAGTGTAGGCTTCGCCTGGCCGCGGCCCGCACACCAGCGCACCGATCACGGTGCCACGCACGGACATGGGGAAAACATAGCCGTCCTGTCCGAGCGTGCTCCCGAGATCATGCAAATCTACCTCCCACTCACCGGCACGCAGGCGCACTAATGCCAGATCATCCGTGGCCACTTGTTCCTGGAATTCCTGCTTGCCCTTATGTCGTGATCTGGCAAAGCCCTTGTCGTTGTCCTCATACAACGCCACGCCCTGGGAACCGCTGTGACGGAACACTTGTTCGATCGCAAGATCAAGAAGATTCCCGGGTTCCTTGATGAATGCAGAGCTTTGTGCAAATTCGTTCAGAGCAGTCTCTGCACGATATCTGCGCCGGAAAAAGAAACGGCTGATATACCCGTCAATGCGAATGCGCAAGGTATTGAACCCGATACCGAGCAGCAGCGGCACTAGTAGCTCAAGCGCTAGATTTGCGCCCTGCCCCAGGGTTGCGTGTTCCACCACGCCATTCATGGCTGCGAAGATGCCAACGACGATGCTGGTGGTGACGGTATAGACCAGCGCCCGGCTGATCACGAATGAAACATCAATTACACGATGGCGCAGCACCGTGTATACAAACCCCGACATGCTCAGGATAAAGAATGCGCTTTGCACAGCGTTACTGGCCGCTACATCCAGGAGCGTCGAATTGCTGAAAAAGATAGACACCATCAACAGCAGCGTGCTCAACAGCAGCCAGCGGATCCGCAGGCGTTGTGCGGCACCGGCAGGCGCGTAGCTTAGAAGCAGCAGGAGGGCCGGGACCATGTAACATGCCGTGAAGATGATCCCGGACAGCGGCAGCAATAATCCAGCCCAACCGTTCAGTACGTAGAGCAAGGGTTCACCAATTTCCATCACCGCACCAGCAGTAAAGGCCAAGACGAACACGGCGCGTACGAATGCGAGGGTACGCGACGTGAGTACATTTTTCACCATGGATTCGATCAGCAGGTAAAACCCTATCCGGGTCAGGAGAAAGAACAGGATCGCGCCTATCTGCATGCCTATGCCCACAAATCCATCCAGTGGCGCGTATTCCATTGCCAAACCCGGCAGCCACATAATCAACCAGATCGCAATGTAGCGACTGGCGCGGTCCCGGCCGCGCCACAGAGCGAGCAGCGCGAGCACACCCAGTAGCACGTAATACACGGAATAGCCCCACTGGGAAAACCGTATGCTGCTACTTGTGCCCCAATCAACTGTCGTGACTGGGATTACGACAGACCGTGTGCCACGTTGAACGACGAGTTGATAAGTTCGTCCCTGCGGCAACCCACCTTGAAGATTCGTGATGCTGATGGCGATGCGCGCCGAATGGTCCAGCGCCGACAGATCAATGCGGTCACCCGCTTGGACGCCTGCCGGGAGCGCAAGTCCTGAAGTCGGGCTGATCACCGCCGTACGGGCACTCACGACCGCGACTGTAAACGGCAATCCATGTTCATTGAATGTGAACCAGCAATTTGCTGCGACACATACGACTACGAACGCGGATATCAACATTAGCAGCGCATGACGACGCGGCATGGGAATCTCCCGGTGAGGTGAGACAGCGGTCATAACTTCTTCACTCGGCGGTTACTGCCGAGATCAGTTCCTGCGCCCTGGTCTGAATTTCCGGTGCGGCCATGAATGCGCCATTCGATAACGCCGCGACGAATTGGGTGTGTGCGCGCATCCTCAGGCCATACAAGGCCACGCCCAGGTGGTGAGCCACATACGCCAACAAACGACGTTCGTCCGCGGTGTAGTGCTCTCCCGGGCGGTTGGCACACACCAATATGGCCTGCAACATGCCGTTCGCCAGCATGGGGAAGACATAACCGTCAGTCCCGAGTGCGCTGTGGACTTCAGTAAGATCCGTGGAGCGTGTGCCTGCGCGCGCCGCCACACATGCCGCGTCGTCAATGCCGAGCTGCTCCGGGTAACCGACTTCGCCTTCACGGCTGATCGCCCAATAGTCCTGCGTATCGCGCTCATAGAAAGCTACACCGCGTGCTCCGATGCGCGTACGGATTTCCAGACTGGCTGCCACAAACAATGGCTCCGCCTGTTCGTAACGGGCGGCGTGTCGCGCAAAACGCCGCAAAGCTTTCTCGGCCAGGTATTTCCTCCGAAAGAACACCCGTTCCACGAATTTATCGGCGTAGTTGCGCACCTGGCTGAGCACGATGCCCAGTGCCAACGGCACGATGATCTGCAACAGCAAGCTCGCGCTGGTACCCAGCGCCGCGTGTTGAGCAATGCTATTCACCGCCGCGAGCACGCCCACCACTACCGCCGTCACGGCACCGTACACGAGCGTGCGGTCAACGATCACCGAAACATTTACTACCCGGTGACGCAGGGCCGCATACAGGAAGCTGGCTAAGGCAATCGCGTACGCAGAAAGATAAACCATATTGCTGGCTACTGGCCCAAGGACTGGCACGGGCGTGTTGCTGAGAACTATCCCTCCTGCCCAAATGACACTGCCCCAGAGTATCCAGCGCAGACGTAGACGTTGCGCTGTGGCAGCCACGCTGTAACTCATAAACAGCATGATCACCGGTACCAAATAGCTGGCGGAAAATACCAGTCCATAGAGTGGTCGCAGCAGTTCAGCCCAACCGGTGGTAATAAACACAAGCACACCGACCAGTTGCTGGACTGCGCCCGCCAATAACACCAAAAGAAATATTTTGCGGAACAGTAGACGGCGGCCCGGAGTGAACGCGGTGCCGAGCATGGACTCGATCGTCAGATAGAATCCGACTCGCGCCAGCAGGAATGCGCTCGTCGCCACAAGCTGCATTACCCACAACGCATCACCGGACCCCGGTATGGCGGAGAAATAATTACCAAACCATATGGCCAAAACCCACAGGGCCATGCTTGCCGCGACCCGATCCCGTCCACGCCATATCAGCAGCAGGCCGATACCGGCGAAAAGCAAAGCATTCACTAGTTCTATCCACGAAAGCAGTTGTGCACCGCTTTCCTGGCTCAGATCAATAGTCGTGACTGAAACCGTGAGAGCTGCGCCATCTTTGCGAAGTATGAAATCGTAGGTTTGCCGTGCCGACAGCGCAGCCTCGTTGAGAATATCCGGAAGCAGTGAAGTACGGGCGGAACCATCGGAGGCAAGCAAGTCAAGGCGGTCACCTGCCTGTAGACCCTGTGGCAGCGAGTATCCCGCTATCGGTTCGACCACGGCGGTGTGCGCATCCACCAGCGTGACCTCAAACGGCAGTCCCGCCGTCTTGAATGTCAGATAAGCGTAAAACGCGGTGGTCAATGTCAACACAATGGTGACAAGTATCAATAGCGGATAACGACGTGACATGAATCGGTACTCCCTGGAACTCCCCCTCGCAACTGATTAGCTGGCTTTCGTTTTACACACTTTCTTCCACCAGCCGCCGCGCCACCGCCACATCGCCCTTGTAGAACTCGAAAATCTTGCGCAGCGCGGTTTTCATGTCCACTTTCGGCTCCCAGCCAAGTTCTTTGCGGGTGTGGTCCACGTTGGGCAAGCGGTTCTCCACGTCCTGGTAACCCTTGCCGTAGTAGTCATCGGCTTTCACATCCAGGAGTTTTACTTTTTTCGCGCTGTCCCGGTATTCCGGAATCTGCGTGGCAATCTCCAGCATCATGTCGGCCAGTTCCTTCACGGAATGACTGTTCTTCGGATTGCCGATGTTGTAGATGCGACTCTTGGCCACACCGTTCTTGTTCTCGATGATTTTCATGAGGGCGTCAATGCCGTCGTCAATATAAGTGTAGGCACGTTTGCGCAAGCCGCCGTCCACAAGTTTTATGTTCTCGCCACGCACGATCTGGCCCAGGAATTGGGTCACGACCCGCGAGCTGCCTTCTTTGGGCGTGTAGATGGAATCGAGTCCGGGGCCGATCCAGTTGAAGGGACGGAACAAGGTGAAATCAAGTCCTTCCTTGCTGCCGTAGGCCCAGATGACGCGATCCATAAGCTGCTTCGAGCAACTGTAAATCCAACGCTGCATGGGGATCGGGCCGAGGATCAGTTCCGAGGCGTAGGGATCAAAGCCGTCATCGCGGCACATGCCATAGACTTCCGAAGTGGACGGAAACAGCACACGCTTCTTGTATTTCACGCACTGGCGCACGATGGGCAGGTTGGCTTCAAAGTCCAATTCAAATACCCGCAGTGGGTCCTGCACGTAGGTGGCAGGTGTGGCGATGGCCACGAGCGGTAGCACCACGTCGCACTTTCGCACGTGGTACTCGACCCATTCCTTGTTGATGGTGATGTCGCCCTCGAAGAAGTTGAAGCGCTTGTTGCTGCGTAGATCAGCCACCCGTTCCGAGAACATGTCCATGCCGTGGACTTCCCAATCGGTGGTTTCCATGATGCGCTTGCTCAGATGATGGCCGATGAAGCCGTTGACGCCAAAAATGAGAATCTTTTTCACGCTCAGTCTCCCAAAGACAAGATATTGGTTCCGTAACGCTCGGCCATACGCGCCGCATCCATGGCCACGCCGTCCAGTTCCAGGATCACCGCCTCGATTCGCTTGCCGTCACCGCAATCCGCGTAACAACGTCCCTGGTCCACGTACAGGAAAGGCTTGCCTTTGCGCGCGGCCTCAGCCGCGTAATGGCTGCGCAGAATCCGCAGCGGCTTGCCTGCGCATGTGCTGAACGCGCCCGGATACGGCGGCGCCACCGCGCGGATGAGATTATGGACTGCCTGCGCCGGCTGGTGCCAATCAATGCGGCCATCCTCCGACCGGCGACGGCCAAAATAACTGCCGGCTTTCAGGTCCAGTTGACGGCGTGGCGCTGTACCTTCGATGAGTGCCGGCAGGCTACGGTCCAGCACCAGTTCCGCGGCCAGTGTCACTTTGTCAAAAACCTCTGCCGCGGTATCGTCCGGCAGAATCGGCACCACTTGCTGGTCCACCAGATCGCCGGCGTCGGCCTTGACTTCCATGTAGTGTAAGCTGGCGCCGGTTTCGTGCTCGCCATGGATGATGGCCCAATTGATTGGCACTCGGCCACGATATTTCGGCAGCAACGAGCCGTGCATGTTGAGAGCGCCACAGCGCGGAGTGCGCAGCAGCGATTCCTTGAGCATGAAACGGTAATAAAACGAAAACAGGAAATCGGGTTTGAGCGCAGCAACGCGTTCCGCCATTTCTGCAGTATTGGGATTCTCCGGCGTCACTACCGGCAAGCGGTTCAGCTCCGCGAGCCGCCGCACGCTGCCGAACCAGATATTCTCGCGGGGATCATCCTCATGGGTTACCACCAGCGGTATCTTGATACCATGTGCCAGCAGCACCGACAAACAACGTACGCCGACGTTGTGATAGCCAAACACTACTGCGCTAGTCATCAGCGGTTTTCTTTTCCAGGATGGCGCGGATCAGGAAGCGTGGGCGACGCTGTACTTCCTGATAAATACGGCCGATGTATTCCCCCAATAGACCGATGCCGAACAGGATAATGCCGATGAAGAAGAACACGATGGCGAACAGTGTGAATACGCCTTGCACGGTGCCCTGCGGATAGAGGATGCGGTAGATCATAATGTATAGAAACAACAGCAATGATGCCGCCGCGATGAGCACACCGACGAACGAGAACACCTGCAATGGTACTACCGAAAAACCGGTGACCAGATCGAAATTCAAACGTATGAGTTTGTAGAGTGAGTATTTGGAGTGACCAGCCTCACGCTCGTTATGCTCCACTTCGATCTCAACCGGCCTCAGGGCATATAGATACGCCAAGGCCGGAATGAAGGTATTGATCTCGCTGGTGCTGTTGATGGCGTCTACCACATGACGTGCATAGGCGCGCAGCATGCAGCCCTGATCGGTCATCTTGACCTTCGTGATGCGCTCCCGCAGCCGGTTCATCATGCGCGAAGCCAGCCTACGCCACGCCACATCCTGCCGCTTGCGGCGGATGGTCCCGACATAGTCATACCCTTCATCCATTTTGAGCAGGAGATTGCCTATTTCTTCTGGGGGATTCTGTAAGTCGGCGTCCAGTGTGATCACCGCCCCGCCGCGTGAAGCGCTGAAACCCGCGAGAATGGCCGCATGTTGGCCGAAGTTGCTCTGCAAAAGCACCACGCGGGTCACTTCCGGCCGTTTCTCGAACTGTTCGCGCAGCAGCGCCGCCGAGCGGTCAATGCTGCCGTCGTCCACGAACACGCATTCGTAGCTGCGCCCGAGCACATCCAATGCAGGATACAGACGTGCGAACAAGCCGGGCAGAGATTCCTGCTCGTTATACACGGGAATCACCACCGAAACTTTCGGAACGCGAGCGGTTTTCGGATCTGCCATTTGGTCCTCGCTTCAGGCGGTCTTCAGGCAATCGCGCAAGGCTTCACACACCCGGTCCACATCGGATAGTGCCATGCCTGGAAATAGCGGCAGGGTCACGGTTTCGCTACCGATGCGTTCGGCATTCGGGAACTGGCCTTCACGATAACCCATATTCTTGTACAAGGTGAATTGATTAAGTGCCTGGTAATGGATGCCAAGACCGATGGAGTGTTCACGATGCATGCGTTCACGTAGAGTCTTGCGATCTGGACAGGTGCTGTTATAGCGTGGCAGCAACGTGAACATGTGCCAACTGTGGCCGTTGTCACCGCGTGCTGGCACCACACCCAGTTTTTCGTCCGCCAATAATTCAAAATAGTGGTACGCCAACTGGCGGCGCTTCGTATTGAATACATCCAGATGCTTGAGCTGACCCAGACCGACGCAGGCTGCCACGTCGGTCATGTTGTGCTTGCTGGCAGCGCGGGTCACGTCCATGGTGCCGTCGGCGTGCTTGGTGATGCCATGGAAGCGCAGGATTTCCAGTTGTCGTGTTTCCTCTGCATCGGCCAGCGACACAGCCCCGCCCTCAATGGTCGTGAGATTCTTGTTGGCGTGGAAGCTGAACACCACAATATCGCCGAAGGAGCCGATCTTGCGACCCTTATATAAGGTACTGATAGCCTGCGCGGCATCTTCGACCACGCGCAGATTGTGCTTCTTTGCGAGCGCATATACGCCGTCCTGATCCGCGGCCAGGCCATTCAGATGCACTGGCATAATGGCACGGGTTTTTGGTGTAACCGCCGCAGCGGCCTGTTCCAACAACAGGCTGCGGGATCTCAGATCCACGTCCACCAGCACCGGTTTCGCGCCGAGGCGCAATACCACGTTGGCGGTGGCGGCAAATGTCATTGCTGGCACGATCACTTCATCGCCCGGTTTTATCCCTGCGATCACAAGCGCTTCTTCCAGTGCGCCGGTGGCGTGCAAAAACGTGCGCACGAAACGCTGGCCACCAAGATACTCGCTCAGCTCCTTCTCGAATTGCGCCACCTTGGGACCGGTTGTAATCCACCCCGAACGCAACACGTCTCCAACGTTCTCGACGGTTTCCTCATCAATGCTCGGGCGTGTAAATGGCAGGTACTCGCTCATTCTTGTTCTAGCCTCTGGCTAGCAGAAAGACGCCCACGATGATAACGGCGATGCCGGCAATCCGCATTGCTCCCAAGGTCTCGCCGAATATCAACCATGCGGCTATGGCGACCACCACATAACCAAGCGATAGCATCGGATAGGCTATGCTCACCTGCACCCGCGACAGCGCCAGGATCCACACCACCACGCTCACCACATAACACGCGAGTCCACCCAGGATATGCGGCTCGAAGGCCAGCTTCCATCCGGCAGTAAGAATCGTGTTCAGCTGTAAATGAATAACGCCCACGCGGCTCACCCCCGCCTTGAGCAGCAGTTGCGCGGCGGCGTTGAGCAGCACGCCGGTAATCACCAGCAGGAAACTGATCAGATTCATGGTTTCTTCACCGCGACGCGCTCCGGATCACGGCCGATGACCTGCATGGGCACGCCCTGCTTTTCCAGTGTGTCGAAGGTGGCGGCGGGCATCACCGCCAGCGCCTGGGAGTCGCTCTGCCAGCGCTTTATAAAGGCGCCCAGATCCGGAATCCACTTGTCCGGTTCGCGACTGATGCCGAAATCCAGCTCGCCCTGATACGCCACCAGCGTCAGGGTGCGCTTGAGATAAAACGGCAGCGATTGCTGGTAATCATTCACGCTGTAAAACGGTGTGCCGGGTTTGTTGTAGGCGCTGATCTGCTCCGCCAGCGAATGCCCGGAATATACCGGTGACAAAGCCTGAGCACCGGTGGTGACACCCTGGATCGTGAGGAAAAGGCCGGCACCAATCAGCGCCGTGGCTACACTCACCTGACGAAAATAGGCCACGAAAAAACTGACGACGGCGATGAATAGTAAAAACGCGCAGCCCGCCAGCAGCCAGGGCAAAAACGCCTTGTATAGTTCCAACGGTACCTTGCCGCCATCCTGCAACAGCGGTACCAGCCACAACCCCACGATTGCCAGCAGCATGCACAGGATGGCGCTGATGAGCACGTCGCCGCGGCGGCGCTGCGCCAGCTCGCGCCCGATGATGAGCGCGAGGGCCGGGAAAATCGGCAGGATGTAACTCGCCAGCTTGGAATCGGAAAACGAAAAGAATACGAACACCACCACGCACCAGGTCCACAGGAACAGCACATGCTTGAATCCCATGGGCCGCGGCAGTTTATCTGGACGTCGAAACGGACTTACGATGGCGCGTACAAACTGGGGCCACCATGGCAACAGACCAAAAAGCAACACGGGAATGAAGAACCACCAGGGTTGAGTGCGATGCGCCTCCGGCGTCAGGAAGCGGTAAAAGTGTTCGTAGATGAAAAAATGATAGAAAAAATCCGGATTGCGCAGACTCACCACCACAAACCAGGGCGCGGCTATGATCAGAAAGATCAGCACGCCACCGTAATAATGCAGCTGTTTCCAGCGCTTCCAGTCGCGCGTGATCAGTGTATAAACGATAAATGTCAGCGCCAGCAGCACAATCGCTTCAAGACCCTTGCTCAACATGCCGAGCGCTGCCGCCGCCCAGGCGACGTACATCCAGCCACGGCGCTTGCCGACGTCCTCGGCATCACCAGCTTGCATGGCAAACAGGAAGGCAAATATAGACGCGCACATAAAGAACGACACGCCCATGTCGAGCGTGTTGAAATGTCCCATGATGATGTAATACATCCCGCTGCCCAGCAGCAGTGCTGCACACCAGGCCGTGCGCCGGTCGAACAGGCGCCAGCCAACCCACGCGGCCATCAATACGCCAAGGAATCCGGTGAGCGCGGTCCACAGCCGTGAAGTCCAGTTGGATTGACCGAACAGCTCGTAAGCCACGGCGGTGGTCCAGTATTGCAGCGCCGGTTTCTCGAAATACTTGAGACCGTCGAGACGCGGCGTTACCCAGTCGCCACTCGCCAGCATCTCGCGCGGGATTTCCGCGTAGCGACCTTCGTCGGTCTGGAACAGGTCGCGGTATTGCAGGTTGGCGAACCACAGCACGGCAAAGCAGGCCGCTGCCAGGATCACCAGGATGCGCGTGGAACTGGACATGCCTTTCCGGTGGGATGAGTCGTTTTGGTGGAGCGGCGCAGTATATACGAGAACGCCGGATTGCGCTCCAAGCCGTTGTTTTCAGAAGGATTCACACCGGTTCAAAATATGCACGATCAGCCGCGCAACGGCGCAACCATTCCGGTTTCCCGATAGCGGCGGTAATCCGACAGAATCAGTGCATGGTCAAAGGCAAGTTTCGGCGGCGGGTTAAGCGGATCAATTACGGCCACTTTGCCCGCGTCATCGCCAGCCCGCGGTTCGCCTGCGGCTTCCGCGACATACACGGCACTCACCGTATGACCGCGGCTATCCCGTGCCGGATCGGAATAGCAGCCCAGCAAAGCCTTGAGCCGGATTTTCAGGCCCGTCTCTTCTTGCGCCTCGCGCACGGCGGCATGCTCCAGGGTTTCGCCCACATCCACAAAGCCGCCGGGCAACGCCCAGCCGTGGGGCGTATTGCGCCGCTCGATTAAAACGATTGGCCGACTTGGACGGTCAGACAGTTCGATGATGACATCGGCGGCGATGAGAGGTGTGACGGGGCTCGACATCACAGTGCCTTGTGCTTGCGAGTGCGCTTTGGCTTTCCAACCGGCGGTAACAGGCTGGTGTATTTCTGGAGTAATACGTGTTACGGCTTGCTCAAGTGGTTGGGCAAATGTTTGAACGAAGCGGCGTTCAGCCATTAGCGGCATGCTTGAGCGGATGCACATCGCGTTCAATTTCGGCGGCCGCCTCCCGCCGCACGCATTCCAGCTCATAGCGCTTCTGCAGGTTGAGCCAGGATTCGGCATCGGTCCCAAAGAACCGCGCCAGCCGCAGAGCGGTGTCCCCGGTGATGCCGCGCTTGCCGGTCACGATGTCGTTAATACGCGAGGCCGGCACACGCAGCGCCATTGCCACGCCATGTGATGTTAACCCCAGGGGCTCAATGAACTCCTTGAGGAGTATTTCGCCGGGATGTACCGGCGGCAGCATTTTTGTGTTCATAACTGTCTCCTGCCAAATTTTAGTGGTAATCCACAATCTCCACATCGTAAGCATCGCCTTTACGCCACACGAAACACACCCGCCATTGATTGTTGATCCGAATACTGTGCTGGCCTTTGCGCTTACCGCTCAGTGCTTCCAACCGATTACCAGGGGGCACCCGCAGAAACGCCAAGCTGGCCGCTGCTTCCAAAAGCTCCAGTTTGCGCCGAGCAAGTTCCTGGATCGCTGCAAAGCGTCGGGTACGGTGTCCGTTGAAAAGCGTCTCAGTATCCTTGTCCGCGAAGCTCTTGATCATGGGACTGCAGAATATACCGGGATACGGAATACGTCAAACAGATAACGAATACCGTTATACGGCAGTGTTAAAAGCCCTGCTTGAAACGGTGAATCAGCCGACGGCTTTTCTTGTCGGGGCGCTTGGCAGGCGCGGGACTGGCGAGCGCCGCGAGCTTGCGCAGTTCCGCATACCGCGCGCGCATGGCAATACTGGCAACGGTTTCTTGGTAAAGCCGTCGGGCCTCTTCGGCTGGGCCGCGGCGGCCGGAAATACCGCATACCACAATCTCGAAACACTCGTGACCGCGGGTAATTTCCAGGCACTCGTCAATGCGTACCTCGTATGAGGGTTTGGCGCGCCCGCCATTGACATGCACCTTGCCGCCGGCCACGGCCGTCGTAGCCAGTGCGCGAGTCTTGAAGAATCTCGCCGCCCACAGCCATTTATCGAGGCGCATCCACGTTGCTTCGTTACCTACATTCGGCATACTCGGAGTCTAACACTGCCGGTTTTTGCGGCTGGTATAATTGCGTCTCTTCCCGCCCTACGCTTCCGGAGTTTGCGTGAAAGACGTGTTTCTTGCCCAGTTGCGCCAGCAGCTTGCCAGCCTGCGCGACCAAGGCCTGTACAAGGCCGAGCGCGTTCTCAGCACGCCGCAGCAGGCCGAAATCAGGGTTACCTCCGGCGAGGAAGTCATCAATTTCTGCGCCAACAATTACCTGGGCCTGGCCGATAACCCCGAATTGGTGAAGGCTGCCCAGGCGGCGCTGCCCAAGTACGGTTTTGGCCTGTCCTCGGTACGCTTCATCTGCGGCACCCAGACGGTGCACAAGGAACTGGAAGCACGTCTTTCGAAATTTCTCGGTACCGATGACACCATTCTGTATTCCTCCTGCTTCGACGCCAACGGCGGCCTGTTCGAAACCCTGCTGGATGAACAGGATGCTGTCATCAGCGACGCACTCAACCACGCCAGCATCATTGACGGCGTGCGCCTGTGCAAAGCCAAACGCTTCCGCTACAACAACAACGATATGGCGGATCTGGAAGCGAAGCTCAAGGAATCCGCGGATTGCCGTTTCAAACTCATCGCCACCGATGGCGTGTTCTCCATGGACGGCATCATCGCCAACCTCAAGGGCATCTGTGACCTGGCGGATAAATATGACGCGCTGGTCATGGTGGACGATTCCCACGCGGTGGGTTTCATGGGCGAGCACGGCCGCGGCAGTCACGAGTTCCGCGGTGTCATGGGCCGCGTGGATATCCTCACCGGCACGCTCGGCAAAGCGCTAGGCGGCGCCTCCGGCGGCTACACTTCCGGCCGCAAGGAAATCATCGAATGGCTGCGGCAGCGCTCGCGGCCTTATTTGTTTTCCAACACCCTCGCGCCGGTGATTGCCTCCACTTCCATCAGGGTTCTGGAACTGCTGGAACACGGCGATGCTTTACGCAAGAAACTGCAGGACAACAGTCGATATTTTCGGGCCGGTATGGGAAGGCTCGGGTTCGCACTCGCCGGCGCCGATCATCCCATCATTCCGGTGATGCTGGGCGACGCGAAGCTCGCCAAAGCCATGGCGGACGAATTATTGAAAGAAGGTATCTACGTGACCGGCTTTTCATTTCCGGTGGTGCCGGAAGGCAAAGCCCGAATCCGCGTGCAAGCGTCCGCCGCGCATGAAAAACTGCACTTGGACAAAGCTATTGCCGCGTTTGGAAAAGTGGGCAAGAAATTAGGCGTGATCTAAAACCTTTTCTGTCATACTGGCGAAAGCCGGTATTCAGTAACAAAAGATTTGCGTCACTGGATTCCGGCTTGCGCCGGAATGACAAATCCGGAGAATTTATGAAAGCACTTGTCAAAGCAAAATCCGAACAAGGCATCTGGCTGCAGGATATGCCCAGGCCGAAGATTGGTCCCAACGATCTTTTGATAAAAATCAAAAAAACCGCCATCTGCGGTACCGACATCCATATCTACAACTGGGACGACTGGGCGAAGAAAACCATCCCGGTGCCCATGACAGTGGGACACGAATTTGTCGGCGTGGTGGCGGAGATCGGCAGCGAAGTTCAAGGTTTCAAGATCGGCGAGCGCGTTTCCGGCGAAGGCCACATCACCTGCGGTCACTGTCGCAACTGCCGCGCCGGCCGCAGGCATCTATGCCGTAACACCGTGGGCGTGGGCGTGAACCGTCCCGGCTGTTTCGCGGAATATCTGGCCATCCCGGCCATGAACGCGTTCCCGCTGCCGGATGTGATTTCCGACGACATTGCGGCATTCCTGGATCCGTTCGGCAACGCCACCCACACGGCATTGTCCTTCGATCTGGTGGGCGAAGACGTGCTCATCACCGGCGCCGGTCCCATTGGCTGCATGGCCGTGGCCATCGCCAAACACGTGGGTGCGCGCTACGTGGTCATCACCGACGTGAACGACTATCGTCTTGCGCTGGCGGAAAAAATGGGCGCGACCCGCACAGTGAACGTGCAGAAAGAAAAACTCGAAGACATGATGAAGGATTTAGGCATGACGGAAGGCTTCGATGTGGGCCTGGAAATGTCCGGCAATCCGCAGGCATTCCGCCAATTGCTTGCCGTCATGGTCCACGGCGGCAAAGTAGCACTGTTGGGTCTGCCGCCTGCCGAAGTGGCGATTGACTGGAACCAAGTGATCTTCAAGGGCCTGATCCTCAAGGGCATATACGGCCGCGAGATGTTCGAGACCTGGTACAAGATGGCCGCCATGTTGCAAAGCGGCCTCGATCTCACGCCTGTGCTGACACACCACTTCCCCATCAGCGAATTCCAGAAAGGTTTCGACGTGATGCGCTCGGGGCAATCCGGGAAAGTGGTGCTGGACTGGAGTTGAAACAGTGACAACTGTATATTTGGGAAGTTCTGAATAATTCATGTATATCCCGATTTCGTCGTGTAGGGCGCGCTTGCGCACCATACAAATTAACTCGTCTCACCCTTCCCTCTCCCACAGGGGGAGAGGGCATCAAGTTGGGTGGAACTCAACGTGATTATTGAATGCTGCAAAAGCAGTAGGCATAAATCCCGCGTGGATCGCTGAATACCTTGAAGCTGTTCGCCAAGCGCAGCATTTCGCCATACCATGGTGTGGCATCGAGTGCCGTTTCTGGCAACAGGCCGGTGTTCAGCGAGGAATTGCTGTTGTTGGCAATGGCGATGAGCAGCTTGTCTGAAAGACTCATGGGCTGCTCGATGTAGCGCACTGAATAATGCGGGCCGAGTTTGGCGAGTTTGGCGGCTTCAGCGATAGCGTCCTGCAGATTACCGAACTTGTCCACCAAACCGATTTTTTTGGCCTCCTCCCCGCTCCATACCCTACCCTGCGCAATGGCGTTCACCGCCGCCACGCTCATATGCCGGTTTCTTGCCACCTCGGTGATGAATTCCTGATAGCCGTTATTGATGTTGAGTTGGAACGCCTGTTGCATCTCCGGTGACATGGGCCGGGTGATATCGAAGGCATCACTCAAGGGTGTGGTGCCCACGCCGTCGGTATGTATGCCGATCTTGGCCAGGGTTTGGTCGAAGGTGGGGAACATGCCAAAGATACCGATGGATCCGGTGAGCGTGGCAGGGTTGGCGTAAATCTCGTTACCCGCCATGGAAATCCAGTAACCACCGGACGCAGCCACGGCGCCCATGGAGACGATCACGGGTTTGCCGGCTTCCTTCGCGAGTTCGATCTGGCGCAGGATGAGATCGGAAGCGAACGCGCTGCCGCCGGGACTGTCCACGCGCAGCACAATGGCTTTGACGGAATTGTCGTAACGCGCGGTGCGGATCAACTCCGAGGTGGAATCGCCGCCGATTGCGCCGGGCGGCTGGTCGCCCGGCATGATATCGCCCGACGCGACGACGACGCCCACAGCATTGGCCGCGGTGTTCTGCGGGTCACCAGTGTCATCCACGGCCTGAAGATAGCTGCGGAAATCTATTTGGCGGAAAGTATGGCGGGTTTCACCCACTACTTTCTCCACCGCCGCTTCCATCTGGTCTTCATTGGCGATCTTGTCCACCAAACCGGATTTCAATGCCAGTTCGGCGCTGTCGCCGCCCACCGCCGCAAGTCCCGTGTTCATCGTATCTATATAATTGGTCAGCGCATCCGGCTTGAGATCACGAGCTTTGGTGACGTCCTGTTGGTAGGCCGTCCAGAGCGTGTTCACCACACCGCCCCAATCCTCGCGCGCGTCCGGTGACATGCCGTTCAGCATGAAGGGCTCCACCGCGGATTTGTATTTGCCCACGCGGAAAATGTTCACCTGAACGCCGAGTTTGTCGAGTGCATCCTTGAAATACGGCTGGTAAATGCCGTAGCCGTGCAGAAACACCTGGCCCTGCGGATGAATGAATACCGTGTTCGCCATGGACGCCAGGTAATACTGACTCTGGCTGTAGGAATCCCCCAGCGCGAACACCGGCTTGCCGGTCTCGCGGAAATCGCGGATGGCGCGGCCGATATCCCGCAAATCGCTCAAGGCCGCACCACCCAGAAGACCGCCGCCATCGAGATCGTCGGTTTCCAGCGCCAACGCCTTGATGCGATTGTCATCCTTGGCATGTTCGATGGCGGTCACCACGTCCCTGAGACGCGTTTGCTGCGGCACTTTCTGGCCCAGCAGTTTTGCGAGCGCGCGCTGCGCCGGGTCACCGGACAACTGCTCCACGAGATCGCCATGCAGGTCCACCACCAGCGCCGCGGAGTAAGGCACCGGCGGTTTGTGGGAACCGAAGGCAGCCACCAGAATGGTGATGACAATGATGGTAATGACAATGTCAATTACCAAGCGGCACAGAAAATTCCAGGCACGCCAGGTACCGCCGAATATCTGCACGAAGAAGTTCTTGTCACTCATGAAGGCTCCCGAATGTTCAGATGGAATGATTTTGGGTTCAGATATCTCTGAGCCGATGGTTCATTATGCACTCAGCGACTCGCGGGATGCAGCATCCAGGATGGCAGTAATCCTCGCCAGCCAGTCATTGTGCTCCGGTTTCATGAGGCAGGAACGCAAGGCCGTGACGGTTTCCGTGTCGTGACCCAGACCGGACCACCATGCACTTGCCAATTGGTCCGGTACCCGCAACAGGGCGAGGTGCAAGTGCTGTTTTGCGGTGGTATCAAAAATCACCTGCGCCCGGCGGCTGGCCTCTGCCCTGCTCCGCGCCACCAGCGCCCAGACGACAATGTCCAGTTCCGGCACGGGACCGACGAGATAATGACTGTTTTCGGTCAGATGGCGGTGCAGTGCCCGTGCCGCCTGATACGAAGCAGTGAGACCTTGCGCAAATTCGCCCTCGCGAGTCATGGGCAGCAAGCGTTGGGTGGCCCATAGGGCTACAGCCGCGGCACCCGGGCGAGAGCATTCCAGGCTGATTTCTCCCAGGTGCAGTTCACCCGAAGTGAAATACGTATAGGGCGAATCGTGCTTGTAGAAGCGGCCAACCGCGGGATCACGAAACAGCACGCAGCCGCAGCCATAGGGTTGCAAGCCGTGCTTGTGAGGATCCACCACGATGGAATCCGCTTGGGCGATGGCATCAAAAGCGGCACGGGCGTGGGCATCCAGCGTATCCACCAGGGTAAAGTAACCGCCATAGGCGGCATCTACATGTACGCGGAACCCATAACGCTCGCGCAATTCCAGAATCTCAGGCAGCGGATCCACGGCCCCCATCGCTGTGGTGCCCATGGTCACGACTACGGTACCGACTTGCTGGCGTTTGAGAATGTTTTCCAGCGCATTCACGTCCATGCGCCCCAAAGCATCCACTGCCACACCACGGAATGGAATTTGCAGCAGCTCGCACATGCGGGTGTGAGTGTAATGAGCTTGCCCCGAGATCAGCACCATTCCCTTGGCCTTCACATGACGCGAGACCCACAGGGCTTCCAGGTTGGCGATTGTGCCGCTGGCACACAAATGTCCGAGATGCGTTTGGTAGCCGAACAGACGCGCGAGATTGGCCACCGCTTCCTTTTCCATGGCGGAACTGGCACGGCCGCCGTCCAGGGCGTGGTTATTGGGATTGATGTAAAGCGCCAGCATATAGGCGAGTCGCGCCACCGGATGCGGCGGCTTCAGCATTTGCCCGGCGTAAAGCGGGTGGGGATAGGGGAAATTGTTCTGCAATCGAACCGCGGTTTCGTGCAACACTTGTCTCAGGCGAGCCGACTGGACCGATGAATCGAAGGGCGGCAGTTCCTCAAAACCCTGATCCAGAACAGCCAGGGCTTCCTCAAGATATTTCAAATCATTGTGCTCAAGCATGGATGCACCGTATCCGGTTATCTGCGCATACTATGGCTGGCCAGCGGGTTTTGCCTGTGGCAAAAGCATGAGCTGCTGCAAATCATGTCGCAGCATCGCCTGCTGGCCGGGATCGCGGGTGGCGTTCAGCAAACCCTGATAGAGATTACGCGCGTCATCCAGGTAACCCGCCTTGGCAAGCATCTGCGCCGCCTGATAGCGCGCGCTTTGAGCCCATTGATCCATGGCGTAGGGATCCACCAGTGTCGCGGAGCGCAAATACAGCTCCGCCGCCTGGGCGTAATCCTCCAATGCCTTGTAGGAATCCGCGATCCAGAACAAGAGCTGACGCTGCTGGTCCGAGGTCAGATTTGCCTGCAATAGCGCCTCGAAAAACGGAATCGCATCCTGATTGCGGCCAATGGTCTGTAAATCAAACAGCACCGGCAACACATCGCCGGGATCCACCGGCGCGCCGCTGGTGAGCAGCGTCTTAAGCGTCTGAATGCCAGCATCCGGTTTGCCGCCGAGGATAAACACCCGTGCGCGCTGCAACTGCCAGGCCACCGGGTCCGTGTCCGGCGGCGGCTGGTCCAGACCTTGCATGAGCTTCGAGGCCAAGGGTATGTCCGGAATCGCCAGCACGTCGTTCACCAGGATGTAACGCACATCCGGCGAAATGTCACCCACGGTCTTGAAGCGGCTGGAATCCAGATACAGATGCCGCAGCACCACGCCACCGTTTTTCTGTTTCTGGATGAGCGTGGCGAACTGCCAATGGGCCACGTCACGCTGCTGTTCGTCAAGCGCGTTGAACGCGACCACGCTGAACAGCGCGCAAGCGCGCACCGGGCTGGAATCGAAGCGGTTCGACGCCGCCAGGTACCAGGACTGGCTGTCACCCACGATGAGTTGCAACTGATTGCCCAGGTCCTCGCCGTAATTCAGATAGGCATTCCAGAGCATGTCGGGCGTGATGGCGAATACGGGGTCCTTGTCCAGCAACCCCGGTTGCAGACTGAGGCCGTTTTGCAGGGCCTGAATATGCGCCACCGGATTCTTGAGTGCATCCGCCGCTTCCGCGGCGATGAACCAGGCGTGTGTCCGCTGATCCAGCGGCAATTTACCGTTGCTGCCGATATGCACGGCCTTTTCCATGACCTTGCCCGGTGCCGTTGTGCCTGTGCGCAATGAAGCCAGCAGCTTCAGCATGTCGGCGTCGGCACCGTCATTGCCGCGCAACACATCCAGTGCCGCCTGGGGCTGATCGGTGCGCAGAAACAGACGCGCCTCCAGCAGCGGCCAGTTTCCCTGATCCTCGGGATAATCCTGGCGATACCGGATCACGGCGGTCTGGGCGTCAGCGAGCTGCTCATCAGTGAGATAACTGCGCAACACCAGTTGCCGCAACTGGCTCAAGGTCTGATCGTCGGGAGGTGTCTCGGTATTCCAGATGAGCGCACGCAAAATCAGACGCGCCTCGTGACCCTTGCCGAGCTGCAGCCAGGCTGCAGCGGCCTGCATTTCCTCCCACTGGCGGAAATCCGCGCCGATGTTCGCAGGCAGCTTCGCGACCCGTGCGATGACGGCCTGCCAGTTGCGCGTAGATTGGTATAAATAGATACGCTCTCTTTCCCAAGCCATCCAGCCCACCGGGTCCTGATTGAAATCCGGTTGGTCCCGGTCCATGAATTGCAGGGCCAGATTGGGCGCGCCTGCGGAGGCGAAGGTGCCGATATCCTGCAGGTTGGGCGCGGCATTCAGGTTCGGTGCGGGTGGTGGCGTTTGCGTGGCCGCCTGCGGAGCTGCCTTATGCGTTTTCTTGGCAACGGCCTTGTGATGATGTTTCTGCGCCGACCAGACCGGCGCCATTGCCAGCAAGCCGGCGATCAGCAGGGTCAGTATGTAACGGTGAAGCAACGCGTGCATGGGATTCGAGGGTCCGGAAACAATAACGGGCGCCAAAGCGCCCGTTATTGTATCAGCAGCGTCAGAAACTCTACGCCTACACCTTCTCGCGGATGCGCGCTGCCTTGCCGGAGAGATCCCGCAGGTAGTACAGCTTGGCGCGGCGCACATCACCTTTACGCTTGATCTCGATAGCGCCGATGGCGGGGCTGTGGGTCTGGAAGGTACGCTCCACGCCTTCGCCGTGGGAAACCTTGCGTACCGTGAAGGAGGAATTCAGGCCGCGATTGCTCTTGGCGATGACCATGCCCTCGAAAGCCTGCAGACGCTCGCGCTCACCGTCCTTCACTTTCACCTGCACCACCACGGTGTCGCCCGGATCAAATGCGGGAATTTCCTTCATCTGGGCTTTTTCAATCTGTTCGATAATCTTGTTCATGGCCGTTTACCTTTTCACCAATCCAATCGTTATGCCTTGCCGCGTTCGCGGATGAATTCGTTCAGGAGTTCCCGCTCATCCACGTTCAATTCCAGTTTTTCCAGAAGCTCCGGGCGTCGCAACCAAGTACGCCCCAGGGCCTGTTTCAGTCGCCAGCGCCGGATGGCCGCGTGGTCGCCACTCATCAGGACATCCGGCACACGCCGGCCGTCAATCTCCTCTGGCCGTGTGTAGTGCGGATAATCCAGCAGGCCGTTCATGAACGAATCCTGTGCCGCCGAATCCTCATCGCCGAGCGCGCCGGGTAAAAGCCGCGCCAGGGTATCAATCACCACCAGTGCCGGCAGTTCGCCGCCGGAGAGCACATAATCGCCGATGGACAATTCCTCATCCACCTCGGTCTCGATGACGCGTTCATCAATCCCTTCATAGCGTCCCGCGACCAGCACCAGCGCGTCCAGCGCCACAAGACGCCGGGCGTCCTGCTGGTCGAATCGCTTGCCCTGCGGGCTCAGATAAATCACCGGCGCTTGCATACCAGCCGTTTCCCGCGCCGCGTTAATGCCCGCGCGCAGGGGCGCAACTTTCATCACCATGCCCGGTCCGCCGCCGAAAGGGCGATCATCCACGGTGCGGTGCCTGTCCGTGGTGTAATCCCGCGGGTTCCAGCATTTCACCTTGAGCAAGCCGCGTTCCGCTGCACGGCCGGTGACGCCAAACTTAAGCAGCGCGTCCACCATGTCCGGAAATAACGTGACTACCTGAACGCGCATGACTAAAAGTCCGGATCCCAGTCAACGCGTATCACTCGCAAACCCAGATCCACATCTTTTATGACCCGGCCCCGGATGAACGGGATCAGCCGTTCACGTTCGCCCTGCACCACCAGCACATCGTTGGAACCGGTGGCGAGCAGACTTCGCACCCGTCCGAGTGAACGCTCATTAGAGAGCCTGACTTCCAAACCCACCAAATCCGCCCAGTAATATTCGCCGGGCCGCGTCGCCGCCAATTGATCGCGGCGCACTGCGATACTTGTTCCCATCAATGCGGCCGCCTGATCGCGGTCCGTGATACCGTCCAGCCGCGCGATCATGCTCTTGCCGTGGATGTGGCCCTCGGCCACCTGCCACTCCCGCCACTCACCGTCGCATTCCAAGAGCCAAGGACGGTACTCAATGATCTTTTCCCGGGGTTCGGTCCAGGACTGGAGCTTTACCCAGCCCTTCACGCCGAAAGCACCCGCGATTTTGCCGATGACGATGCGCCGCGTTTCCTGTTCAGCCATGGCGCGGACGGGCGCCGGGATCAGACGGCGACCTTGTGCTCCTTCATGAGATAGGCCACGCGGTCCGACGGCTGCGCGCCCTTGGACAGCCAGTACTTGACGCGCTCCGCGTCCAGACGCAGCACTTCCTCATGGCTTACCGCCATGGGATTGAAGAAGCCGAGACGCTCGATGTAGCGGCCGTCGCGGGCAGAACGGCGATCGGTCACGATCACGTGGTAAAAGGGGCGCTTTTTGGCGCCGCCGCGCGTCAAACGAATGGTCACCATGGAATCCAATATCCTTATGACTATAAATCCGGGCCGGCCGGACATTCCGGCCGCTGAAGGACTGCGCATTTTACGGGTTTCTGGCCAAAAGTGAAGGGGCAAGAAGGACTTGCAGTGGCTTATTGGGTCGGGAACCCCGGAGGCAACCGGCCTTTAAGTCCTTTCAGCATCTTCGCCATGCCACCTTTTGCTACCTGCTTCATCACCTGTGAAATCTGGTCGTATTGTTTGAGCAGTCTGTTCACATCCTGCACCTGGGTGCCGGAGCCCAAGGCGATGCGCCGGCGGCGCGAACCGTTGATAAGTTCTGGGCGCCGGCGTTCTCTCGGTGTCATGGAATTGATGATTGCGATCTGGCGGCGCATGTCCCGATCCTTGAATTGTGTCTTGACCTGATCCGGAATGCGGTTGGCGCCCGGCAATTTGTCCAGCATCGCCGTAAGCCCACCCATGCTCATCATCTGCTGCAACTGATCGCGGAAATCCTCCAGATCGAAGCCTTTGCCCTTCTTGAGCTTGTCAGCGAGCTTCCCGGCTTTCTCGTGGTCCACTTTCTGACGGGCTTCTTCCACCAGCGACACCACATCGCCCATGCCGAGGATGCGCGAGGCCAGTCGGTCCGCATGGAAGGTTTCGAGCGCGCCGGTCTTCTCACCTACGCCCAGGAACTTGATGGGCGCGCCGGTAATATGCCTCACCGACAACGCCGCGCCGCCACGCGAATCGCCATCGGCCTTGGTGAGTACGATGCCCGTGAGCGGCAGGGCTTTGCCAAACGCTGCGGCCGCATTCGCGGCGTCCTGACCGGCCATGGCATCCACTACGAATAAAGTTTCCACCGGAGTGACCACCGCATGGATATGCTGTGCTTCCTGCATCATGGCTTCATCCACATGCAGCCGGCCGGCTGTATCCACGATGAGCACGTCGAAAAGCTGCTTGCGTGCTTCCTCCAGCGCCGTCTGCGCAAGCTTCACCGGATCATCGCCTTGCGGAGCAAAATAACCGGCGCGGATTTCAGCTGCGAGCTTCTGCAACTGTTCGCGCGCTGCGGGGCGATACACATCGGTACTTGTCAGCGACACCCTCTTACTTTGGCGCTCGTGCAGGTAACGAGCGAGCTTCGCCGCCGTAGTCGTCTTGCCGGCGCCCTGTAAACCCGCGAGCAAAATCACCGCCGGTGGCCGCGTGCTCACATTAAGTTCCGCATCGCCACCCATCACCGCCACCAGCTCGTCATGCACGATTTTAATGAACGCTTGGCCGGGCGTAAGGCTCTTCAGAACTTCCGCGCCCAGTGCCCGCACGCGCACCTGCTCGGTGAAGGCTTTCACCACCGGCAACGCCACATCCGCTTCCAGCAACGCCATGCGCACGTCGCGCAGTGCATCATGGATATTGTTCTCCGTGAGCCGGCCGCTGCCGCGCAGGACAGACAGCGTACGCGTCAGCCGTTCGCTTAGGGCTTCAAACATACGACGGCATAGCCTGAAAGTGAGCCGGCATTATAGCTTGAACGTTTCATTGCCTTTCGAACTATGCCTTTTATACACAAGTGCCGGTGAAACACCCGCAAACCGCGCCAGCATACCGGCTTCACGGAACGCCACGGCATGTGCGATGATGATGCCGCGAGTCCGCAAGTTTTGGGCAGCGTATATGCGTTTCTCCGGCATGGCCGTCATTGATCTGGTGCTGTACTGCCTCGCAGCAATGGCGTTGCTACTGGCTTTTTTCAAGTTGGGACCGGCGTTTATCCGCAAGCGCAAGGGCTTTGCCGGCAGCGCCGCCGTGGCGGCAATGCTGCTGCATACATTGCTGTTGTACGCGCTGATATTCACGTCTCAAAGCATGAACCTGGGATTCTTCAATACCGCCTCGCTGGTGGGCTGGCTGGTGGCCTTGATTGCGCTTGCCACCCTGCTCAAACCTCACTTCGAAAATCTGGGTGTGGTGCTGTTCCCGTTAGCGGGTATCAGTATTCTGCTCGCTGAACTGTTGTCCCACGACCGCTTCCTGGTCATTGAAAACAACTGGCCGCTGGATGCGCACATCGTGTTGTCCCTGATCTCGTACAGCCTGTTCGCCGTGGCCGCGCTGCAAGCCATTCTCATCGCGCTGCAGGAATACCGTCTGCGGCAGCACGTACCCGGCGGCGTCTGGAGCGCGTTGCCACCCTTGCAGGACATGGAACGTTTCCTGTTCCAACTCATCGCGGCCGGCTTTGTCTTGTTGACGCTGGCTCTGTGCGCTGGTCTGATCTTCGTGCACAACCTGATGGCGCAACATCTGGTACACAAGACCGTGCTCTCAGTGCTGGCGTGGATCGTGTTCGCGATCCTGCTTTGGGGCCGGTGGCGGTTCGGCTGGCGCGGCCATACCGCGATCCGCTGGACACTGGGCGGTTTCGTGGTGCTGGCGCTGGCCTATTTCGGCGACAAGCTGATACTCGAACTGATCCTGGGGCGGCACTGGAATCTCATGTCTTAAAGAGGCGTTGCGGTTTTGCAAAACATTCCCCTTTGGCCGCTTATCGTCGCGCTGGTCATCCTGCTGATCGTCTCCTCGTTTTTTTCCGGCTCCGAGACCGGCCTCATTTCCCTGAACCGTTACCGCCTGCGGCATCTGGCCCGGGCCGGACATCGCGGCGCGGTGCTGGCGGACCGCCTGCTGCAACGGCCGGATCGCGTCATAGGTATCGTGCTATTGGGCAACGCCCTCATCAACGCCTTTGCTACCGCCATCGCCACCCTCATCGCCTTGCGCATTGGCGGCGACAGCGCAGTGCTGGTAGCGACCATTCTAATCGCGCTGCTGCTGCTGATTTTCGGTGATGTGGCGCCGAAAACCCTGGCGGCGCTGCATCCTGAAAAATTCGCCTTTCCCGCCGCCTTTGTGTTCACACCGCTACTGCGGATTTTCTACCCCATCGTCTGGGTGGTGAACCTGCTGGCCAATTCCATTCTCTGGGTGTTTGGCGTACGCAGCAATACCTCGGGCACTCCTCCCATGAGCCGGGAGGAATTGCGTTCCGTGGTCATGGAAGCCGGTGCGCTGATTCCCAAACGCCATCAGCGCATGCTGCTGAGCATCCTGGATCTGGAGAAGATCACCGTTGAGGACATCATGGTGCCGCGCAACGAGATCAACGGCATCGACATCAGCGCTGACTGGGATGAGATCATGGCGCAGTTACGCACCAGTCAGCACACCCGTTTGCCGGTCTACGAGGGCAGCATTGACGACGTGCTGGGTTTCGTACACGCGCGCCAGTTCCTGCATCTGCTGGTGCATCAGGAACCGACGCATGACATGCTGCGTGCCATTCTGAGGGGCACGTATTTCGTGCCCGAAGGCACTTCACTGCAACAACAGTTGCTGAATTTTCAGGCGGCCAAGCGGCGCATCGGACTGGTGGTGGACGAGTACGGCGATATCCAGGGACTCGTGACACTGGAGGATATCCTGGAAGAAATCGTGGGCGAATTCACCTCGGACCCAGCAGCGCAAAACAAGGATATATATAAGGAATCGGACGACAGTTACCTTGTGAACGGCAGCGCCAATGTGCGCACGCTTAACCGCGTCATGAATTGGAAACTGCCCACCACAGGGCCCAAGACCTTGAATGGCCTGATCCTCGAATACCTCGAAACCATTCCACAGCCAGGCACCAGTCTCAAGCTCGCCGGCTATCCGCTCGAGATTGTGCAGACCACGGGCAGCGCCGTGAAGACCGTGCGGATTCAGCCGGAGGCGGTTGAGGCCGCGACGGATAACAGCACCCATCCTGCCGCCTCATAACTAACGGGCTAAACACCATCAATGAGCGACAGCTGGAGCCGATTCACTTTCCGGCATGGCCGATGAGTGCTGCTCCATGATGCACCAGTGGCCCTGTTGTTTCGCATACACGAACGTGTAACGGGCTTTTACGGCCTCTGGTTTACCCGCCTTGGTCAGTTGGAACGTGTATATACCCGAATTGATGGCCATGCCTGGCCCGAGTATCCGGATATAACTTTCATTGATCCGGCCGCTGGGTTTGAGCAACAGGAAATGCTCAAAATAGTCGGCAATCTCGGCACGATTGCTGCGAACCCTGTTCGACAGGGTCGGGATCAACACACCGCCCGGTTCGCAATAAAGTGCCGCGACCTGTTCGGCCTTTCCGGTCTTGAGCGCATTATTCCAGACATCGAATTGCTTGGTGATGCTTGCCTTGCTCGGTTCGACGCCGGCTTGGGCAAAACAAAGCGATGGGATCACGGTAACAGACATCAGCAACAGCGCGGAATAAATGCTGGTTTTCATGGTGCCTCCATATTTTCTCGGCAACTAAGTTCTTGCCAATGTTGAATCTTGCGCAGTGTAACGCACTTGGCAATACGTTTTCCTATGGCAGGCATGAACTGGCAATGGGCCATGCCTGACAGGACTTTCATGGCTTAGGCACGCTGTGGGTGAGGCCGGCGATAGCCGGGCTGTCTGAGCGCGACCCGCACTGCCTGGGCTGGTATGCTGGAGCCGGATCGGGTGGCGCCTCGGAAGCGGACATGCGCTTGACGACACGGCACAGATATTGTGACTTTTGACCGGCATGGTGCGCGGCATGAATACTTCGTCATTCCCTGTTTCCACCACACCATCGTGGGCCTTGCGGAAACGGGTAATCGTCGCCTCCACCATCGGCAACGCCTTTGAATGGTTTGATTTCACCGTGTTCGGCCTGTTCATCCTGGTAATTGCCCGGGAATTGTTTCCCATCGGCTCCCACACCAGTTCGCTGCTGCTCGGCACAGCCACGCTTGGCATCGCGTTCATCTTCAGGCCCGTCGGTGGCATCGTGTTCGGCATATATGCCGACCACGTCGGCCGCAAGAACGCCGTGGCTGTCATGGTTCTGGTGATGGCGCTCGCAACCGCGTGCATGGGTCTCATTCCGAGCTACGCCACCATCGGGCTCGCGGCGCCGGTGCTGGTGGTAGCCGCACGCATTTTGCAGGGATTTTCCGCGGGCGGGGAATTTTCCAGCGCCACCGCGCTGCTGGTTGAATACGCGCCTGTCGGGCAAAAGGGGTACTACGGCAGTTACCAGATGTGCTCGCAGGCGCTGGCTGTGACACTCGCGGGATTCTCAGCTTACATACTGAGCACCTTGTTGCCTGAGACCGCGCTGCATTCTTGGGGTTGGCGCCTACCGTTTCTATTCGGGATCCTGGTGGGGCCGGTGGGTTTCTATATCCGCCGGCGATTGCCGGAATCGCCGGAATTTGCGGCTTATAAAAACTCCCATCCAAAAACGACGGCTGCGGATTTCAAAACCGGTTTCGTCAATGCACGCGCCGCGCTGTTGTGCGGTTTTGGTCTTACGGTGTCCGCCACCGTATCGTTCTACGTCACCTTCATCTACATGCCGATCTTTGCCGTCAATACGCTGCATCTCAGTCTTGCGCAGGCTGTGCTGCCAACAATGCTCTGCGGTGTACTGCTGGTGATTCTGTGCCCTATCGCAGGGCACCTGTCTGACCGCTGGGGCCGCAAACGCATGCTGATAACGGCCATGATCCTCTACGCGTTGGTGATGCTCGCGCTCACCACTTGGGTGTTGCATGCGCCTGGATTAGGCCGTTTCCTCCTGCTGCAATCCACCGCCACTTTGTGCATTGCGTTCGTGTGGGGACCGTTTCCCGCCGCCGTCACTGAGACCGTGCCGGTGAGCGTACGCGCCACCGGCGTAGCCATCATTTACAACTTCGCCGTGATGCTGTTCGGCGGCCTCGCGCCTTTTTTCATCACTGCGCTCATCCATTTGACTGGGAATCCCATGGCGCCGGCCTTCTATGTAACCTGTGCAGTCATCCTGTCACTGCTGAGCTACGGAATCTGGGGGCGGGATGCGATTCGTCAGCTCGACGCAACACCAAGAACCGGGAACGCTTCGGCGTGAGCGTACATCATGCGGAAGCAGGGAACAGAGCGGCTGACGAATCCGGCATCGGCAAGCCGGGGCAAGCGCGGCGTTGTTGTCGCCAAACCCGAGGGTGGTAGCAACGGCCGTTCGGTCTTAATTCCAATCGGCAAAACTCACGGCATCGCCTTCGCGTCGGTGGTGGTCGGCAAGCCAACCTTCTTGCAGAACGCGGCGAAGCGCGGGTCGCGCTGGTATCGCAGGATCAGCGGGTCGGAGAGCAATTCGCCGATACCGGTATCGCGGTTGCTCCAGGCGCGGTCCAGCCACTGGAACATGGCGTCCGGGTCGCGGCGCAGCGCATACACCTGGGCAATCTGGTAAGCGGAAGATTCCGCATCCTGCGTGATCAACGCCTGCAACGCGGCATCGGCGGCCGCGTGGTCGGGGCCGATCTGCAGGGCAAGCGCCATCGCAACATCGTGCCAGGATCCGGGCGGTTCCTGTTGCGCGGCGGCCAGCGCAGCTTTGGCATCACCGCGCAGGATTTCGATCATGGTCACTTGTTCGTGGTAAGTGGACGCACCGGGCTGCAGGGCGATCGCGGTGTCGATCGTTTTTTGTGCTTCGTCCAGTTTTCCGACCGCAGCGACATAAAACGATAGCCACTCGTACCAACCGGCATGGCGTGGATCGCCGGCCAGTGCCTGCCGGGTCAGCTCCACCGCGCGCTGGTTCTGACCCAGCGAGGACACTACAAAAGCCAAGCCGAATTGCGCCGCCGCATCGTTGGGCGCCAGTTGCAAAGCGCGTTGCGCTTCTGTTGCGGCGCCGTGCCAGTCCATGTCCACCTGCGCGAGCAGGAATGATCGCGCTTGATGGGCCAGCGAGGAATCGGGGTCCAGTGTCAGTGCAGTTTGCAACGCTTTGCGCGCCGCGGCGTTCGCATGCGCCGCTTGCGATCCGCCGAGGAACTCGGCGGCGAGACCGGCCCATGCTCTGGACGTTTGGGCGTATGCCGCCGCGTATTTGGTGTCGAGGTGAGTCGCTTCGGTGAAGGCATTGGCGGCCTGACGCAGGCTGACCTCGGTATTGAGTGCGTAATAGGCAATGCCTTGCTGATAGGCGGCGTAGGCCGCGAGGTTGCCGGATGGTGGCCGGTCGCTCTGCACCACCGCGCCGGGCGGGGTCAGCAGTTTCGCCTGCAACGCGCCAGCCACGGCTTGCGTGATGTCGTCCTGCAGCGCGAACAGGTCCTTGTAGGGTTTGTCGTACTGCTGCGACCACAGCGTGCTGCCGTCGGCAGCGTT
This sequence comes from Gammaproteobacteria bacterium, assembly GCA_049591455.1. GTDB lineage: Bacteria > Pseudomonadota > Gammaproteobacteria > Natronospirales > REEB76 > REEB76. The sequence goes on along the minus strand of JBAWFA010000012.1, from coordinate 157,889 downwards.
GACCAGCGTCGCGGTGATCCGCACTTCGTTGTCCTCGCGCTGCACGCTGCCTTCCAGCAGGTGTGCGACGCCCAGCAGCTTGCCGATCGTGGCGCTGGAATCCCTGCTGTCGCGGAACTGGAACGCCGAGTTGCGGCTGAAGACCTTGAGAGCTGCGAACTGTGACAACGCGTTGATCAAGTCATCCGAAAGCCCGTCGGAAAAATACAGCTGATCCTGGTCGCCGCTTTCGTTAACAAACGGCAACACTGCGATGGATTTGGCAGGGATGACAGTGGTCGCGCCAGGGATAGGCGTGACCGCGGAGATTTTGGCCGCCGCTGCAGCCACCGCCTCGGCTTTCATATAGCGCTCATTCGCGTGCCAAAGATATGCTCCGGAGAAAATCACCAGCACTACGATGATGAGTGCCAGCACCGATCCGACCCGAAAACGTATGTGTTGCCAGTGAGAGAACTTCGCCGGATTGTCCTTCGAGGGCGGGATGAACATCCAACCCAGCACCAGAGCCACGGGAAACAAGAGCGCCACAATCACAATGAAAATGCGTACATCCGTCCGCGACAGGCCGATATCCGGAAACACCGCGTTGGCCACCTGGATTAGAATGTAGGCGACCACGGCATAGGCACTCGCCACCCGGAAGATGTGATGGCGCTTCAAGCGAGCCATGAGGCTCAAGGGTTCGTCGGCCATCTGTAATCCCAGCTTTTGAAGAGCGGTTTACTATAACGCGGAACAAACATTTAAGCTGAAAACTATATAATCCCTTACCCCTTACCCTACCCTCTCCCACAAGGGCAGAGGGGACTTGAGATTGGAAACAGGTTTGAGCCGCGGCCGAAAACCAGTAATCCTTTTTACTTCTCACTCTTCCGCTTCTCCCGTCTATCAAGGAGAAAAGGTTTGAGATGAGCCCCTGTATTGCAAGGCGGATGCGGTTTCCGGCATAATGCGCGCCCTTCCGGCCCCGCGCCGGGAGCCTTGCTCCACCGCTTTGACGGGGAGCCGGTCAGTCCACGAGGAGCTTGCTTTGAGACACTATGAAATTGTGTTTCTGGTCCACCCTGACCAGAGCGAACAGGTGCCCGCGATGATCGAGCGTTACCGCACGATGATCGAGTCCGAGGGCGGTAAAATTCACCGCGTCGAGGACTGGGGCCGCCGCCAGCTCGCCTATCCCATCGCCAAGGTTCACAAGGCCCATTACGCGCTCATGAACATCGAGTGCGGTCAAGCCACGCTCAACGAACTGGTAAGCATGTTCCGTTTCAATGATGCGGTGCTGCGCCATCTGGTAGTGCGGCGTGAAGCGGCCGTCACCGAGCCGTCGCCGCTCATCAAGCCGAAGGAAGAGAAGGAAGAGCGTATCGAGCGCTTCGATGCCGATGATGACGATGTCGGCGGCGACGAAGCCCCGCTTCCCGAAGTCGTGCGCGCCAACCCGGCGTGATCATCCGAACCGCATACTGAGGATCAGGAACATGTCACAGTTTTTTCGCAAGCGTAAGTTCTGCCGTTTCACGGCCGAGGACGTCGAGGAGATTGATTACAAGGACATCGGCACACTCAAGGCCTATGTCACCGAGACCGGCAAGATCGTACCAAGCCGCATTACCGGCACGCGTGCGTTCTATCAGCGTCAGTTGTCGCTAGCGGTGAAGCGCGCGCGGTTTTTGGCGCTGCTGCCCTACACCGACCAGCACTGAGGCGGAGACAGCCATGGAAGTAATCCTTTTGCAGAAAGTCGAAAACCTGGGCAACCTGGGCGACAAGGTGAAAGTGCGCCCCGGTTACGGCCGTAATTTTCTGATTCCGCAGGGCAAAGCCAAGGCCGCCACGGCGCAAAATATCGCCGACTTCGAGAAACGCCGCGCCGATCTGGAGAAGCATGCCGCCGATGCACTGATTTCATCCCAGGCGCGCAAGCGCGAGCTGGAAGGCAAGGTCATCAGCATCACTGCCAAGGCCGGCAACGAAGGCAAGCTGTTCGGGTCGGTGGGCACCGTGGACATATCCGAAGCCCTGACCACCGGCGGCATCAAGGTCGAGCGCAAGGAAGTGCGCATGCCACAGGGCCCGATCCGCGTGGCTGGCGAACATAAAGTGGAAATCCACCTGCACACGGATGTGAACGTCGAGATTACCGTCAACGTGGTGGCCGAAGAATAGAACCTGCTCGACAGGCTCCAGGCTGATTAAATAATACACAGCCTGCGCGCGGCGGCTGTGGCTGCCGCGCGCATTTTCAGCAACCACGCGGCGTCCACCGCATCCGGTTGCAAGCCGCAAGTGCGCTCGTTTAGAGTTTAGTTGTTCACATAGCTTTACAGTCCAGCCAGCATGCCGGGAGCAGTCAAAAGTCTCGATAGCCACGCCAATGCGGCGCTGGAAGCCATACGCACGCCTCCCCATTCGGTTGAAGCCGAACAAGCCGTTCTCGGCGGGTTGATGCTGGATAACCTGACCTGGGAGAAGGTAGCAGACCGCCTGCAGGAAGAGGACTTCTACCGCCAGGACCATCGCCTCCTGTTCCGTGCCATCGCCGAACTCACCAACAGTAACTCGCTTTTCGATGCCGTGACTCTGTCGGAATGGCTGCAAACCCGCGGCCAGTTGGAACAAGCCGGTGGTCTCGCCTATCTCGCCACGCTCGCCCGCGATACCCCGACTGCCGCGAACGTGAGCGCCTACGCCGACATCGTGCGCGAGCGTTCGGTGCTCAGGCAGCTGATCCGCGTGGGCGGCGAACTGGCAGACGCTGCCTATCGGCCGGAAGGCCGCGGCACGCAGGAACTGATTGATTTCGCCGAACACCAAGTGTTCGATATTGCCGAACGCGGCGGCCGCCTCAAGAAAAGTTTCAAGAAGATCAGCGAGCTGTTGTCTGAGGCCGTGGACCGGCTCGATGCCTTGATGCACGCGAACAGCCCGGTGACCGGACTCGCCACCGGGCTCGACAAATTCGACGAAATGACCGCGGGCTTGCAGAACGGTGATCTCATCATCGTGGCGGGCCGCCCCTCCATGGGCAAATCTGCCCTTGCGACCAATATCGCTGAATACTGTGCCTGCCGTCCGGAGAACCCGGTGCCGACTGCCATCTTCAGCATGGAAATGTCCGGCGAACAGTTGGCCATGCGGCTCATCTCCTCGCTGGGGCGCATTGACCAGCAGAAGGTGCGTACCGGCCAGCTGAACAAGGAAGACTGGCAGCGGGTCAGCTCGGCGATTGCCATCATGTCGAAGGCGCCCCTGTTCATAGACGACGCCGGCGCACTTACCCCCACGGAGCTGCGCGCCCGGGCGCGGCGTCTGAAACGCGAGCATGACATCGGTCTGATGGTGGTGGATTATCTGCAACTCATGCACGTGCCGGGCACCCGTGAGAACCGTGCCACGGAAATCTCGGAAATCTGCCGCAGCCTGAAATCCCTGGCGCGGGAATTGAACATCCCGGTGGTCGCCTTGTCGCAACTCAATCGCAGTCTGGAACAGCGTCCCGACAAACGGCCTATCATGTCGGACCTGCGCGAATCCGGTTCCATCGAGCAGGATGCGGATGTGATCGCCTTCATTTACCGGGATGAGGTGTACGACAAAGACAGTCCAAACAAGGGCATCGCTGAAATCATCATCGGCAAGCAGCGCAACGGTCCTATCGGCACGGTGCAAGCCACGTTTCTTGGTGCTTACACGCGCTTCGAGAATTACATCTCCGAGGATGCGGGAAATTATTCATGAGCCGCGCCACCGGCGCTGTCATCAATCTTTCTGTCCTGCGTCACAACCTGCAACGGGTGCGCGCGCTGGCGCCCCGCTCGCGCATCATGGCCATGGTCAAGGCCAATGCCTACGGACACGGTATCGCTGCCGCGGCGCGTGCCCTGTCGCAGGCGGACGCCTTTGGCGTGGCGTCTCTCGACGAGGCCCTGGCGATTCGTCATGCGGGACTCGCCCATCCCATCGTACTGCTGGAAGGCGTATTTGCCACGGCCGAGCTGGAAGACGCAGCGAAGAACGGCTGTGAACTGGTGGTGCACGATAACAACCAGCTTGCACTCCTGGAAGCGTCTCGTCTTGAGAAAACCCTGGGCGTCTGGCTCAAGATCGATACAGGCATGCACCGGCTGGGATTCCCCGCTGCTGATGCACACGCTGCCTGGGAACGGTTGAGCGCCGCGCGCGCCGTGCGCGGTCCGGTGCGTTTGATGACGCATCTTGCGCGCGCCGACGAGCCCGGCAATCCACATACCCGTGCACAACTGGACAGCTTCTCGGCGGTGACGGCGGGCCTGCGCGCCGAACGCAGCATCGCGAATTCTGCCGGCATTCTCGCCTGGCCCGGGAGTCACGCCGATTGGGTGCGGCCCGGCATTCTGCTCTACGGCGTGTCGCCTTTTGCCGGCCGCAGCGGTGTGGAGGAAGGCTTGATTCCCGCCATGACCATGTGCACTACACTCATCGCCGTAAAGCAAGTGAAGCAAGGCGCCGCAGTGGGTTATGGCGGCGTCTGGGTGGCGCCGGAGGATACGCGCATCGGTATCGCGGCCATCGGTTACGGCGATGGCTATCCGCGGCACGCGCCCAACGGCACGCCGATGCTGGTGAACGGCGTGCGTGCTCCTCTCGTGGGGCGCGTGGCCATGGACATGATTGCAGTTGATCTGCATGCACTGCCGAGTGCCGCAGTCGGTGATCCGGTAGTGCTGTGGGGGCCGGAGCTGCCAGTGGAAGAAATCGCGCGCGCTGCGGGCACGATTTCCTATGAATTACTCTGCGGCGTCACCCAGCGGGTCAAGTTCAGCGTGGTGGAAAAAAACGAAATTCCAGCCGTATCAGCGGCCGTTAAAAGATAGTCAACCACAGTTCCGGTTAGGCAGTCTGCAGAGAATAAAAGCCCATCTTCACGCCCGCCAGTTCGATTACGTCGTTGTCCCCCAGCTTGCGCGCCTCCGCACCAATCTCCTTGCCGTTCACCGTGGGGAAACCTTGACCCTGCCCGCTTTCCACGTGTACCACATAGAATCCGTCGGCGCGGCGCGTGATGGCCGCCACCTGTACGCCCGGGCGGCCGAGGGTGGTGAGCGCCTTGGTGAGTTCAAGCTCCTTGCCCGCAAACCCACCGGAGAGCACTTGCAGTTTGCCCTTGGGTAGTGCGGTCTTGGCGGCTTCGCCCACCGGCGCGGCGCCTGACTGGGCGATGGCGCGGTTGACGCTGTCGAGACTCGGTGCACCCGGCAAGGTGCTGGTGCCGGGTTTGATGACCATGGTGCGTTCGAATTCATCTTCACCTTCCGTGGCGCGAGCACTCACGTACTTGAGCTGGTGGCGGCCGACGGTGATGACATCACCCTCTTGCAGCGCATGCTTCTTGATGAGCTTGCCGTTGACATAAGTACCATTGGTACTATTTAGATCCTCCAGGAATGAATCCTTGAGGATGTTGAGGATCAGGGCGTGATGTCCGCTCACGGCCATATTGTCTATATGAATGTCGTTATCGGACAGCCGGCCGAGTGTATAGCGCTCCTTTTCCAGCTCGTATTGCGCCAGTTCCTGCCCGTCCAGCGTGAGTATGAGCTTGCCCATGGTCTGCCTCGTTATGTGTCAGTTCCTGTAAAACCGTCCGGCTTGCGCCGACTCTTCACGAAAACCAATCGGTAAATCTCTCGAAGAAACCTTTTTTCTCGTCCTCAAACGACGTGATGGGTTTGGCCAGCACCACCGATATGTTATCGCGGCCGCCGTTGTCGTTTGCCAGCTTGACAAGCTGTTTGGCTGCGGTTTCAAGATTATCACTAAAAGTGTCCACGGTTAAGTGAATGTCCGGATCCGGGACCATATCGTGCAGGCCATCAGTGCAGAACAGGTATATGTCGCCCAGCAATGCCACGTCTTCCTGCAAGTCCACCTGCACCGTGGGTTCAATACCGAGGGCGCGGGTCACCAGGTTCTTGTTGAGTGACTTGCGGGCCTCCTCCGGACTGTAGAATCCCCGGGATACCAGCTCCTGCAGCAGGGAATGGTCGCTGGTGATCTGCTCGAAATGGCCGTGGCGCAGACGGTACACCCGGGAATCTCCGACATGAGTGATGGATACCCGGTTGTTGTAATACAGGGCGGCCACCACGGTGGTGCCCATGCCTTCACATTGCGGCTGGCTCCTGGCGGTGTCGTAGATCACTTCGTTGGCTCGAATGAGGGCATTGCGCAACAGCACGCTTTCGTGGGAATAACCGCTGTCGCTGGCACCGACATGTTTGCGCGCTTGCTTTAGACCGTCGGTAATAAACTCCTGAATCACCTCCACGGCGATACCGCTGGCGATCTCGCCAGCCTTGTAACCACCCATGCCGTCGGCAACCACTACCAGTCCGGTTTCCGCGTCGGTCAGAATCGCGTCTTCGTTATTGGGCCGCAGGATGCCTTTATCCGTGCGTCCCACGAGTTCAAGTTTGCCAAGGTAGCTCATGTGTCTGCTTGTTTTTATCAACTCGTGATTTTCGCGCCACATGCGCGCAGGTCGCGGGAGAAATCCGCACCGCGCTGATACCGCTGGTCCGGGTTCTTCTGCAAGGCTTTGTCCACGATCTTGTTCACGCAGGTTGGCAGCTCGGGGCGCAACGTGGTCACAGGCGCCTGGGTTTCGTTCGCGATCTTGAACATGAGCGTCGCCATGGATTCGCCCTGGAACGGTAGTTGGCCGGTGAGCAATTGATACAGTGTTACGCCCAGCGAAAACAGGTCGGAGCGGCCGTCCACCTTGTGGCCAGCCAACTGCTCCGGCGACATGTAGGATGGCGTGCCCAGCACCATGCCGGTCTTGGTCTTGCTGGAATCGGTAATGCGCGCGATACCGAAGTCCGTGAGCTTGATGGCGCCGGCCGCCTGCTCGTACATGATGTTTGCCGGTTTCACATCACGATGCACCACGTTCTGGGCGTGGGCGTAATCCAGCGCTTCGGCGGCCTTCGCGATGATCTCCATAATCAGGGTGGGCGGCAACAGCGTGCCCGGTTTGGCATGCTGGGCGAGATCTTTGCCCTTGAGAAATTCCATCGAGATGTAGGCCAGATCGTGTTCCTCACCGGCGTCGTAAATAGTGACGATGTTGGGATGATTCAGCCGCCCGGCAGTTTCCGCCTCGCGGAAAAATCGCCGCTTCACTTCTTCAAGCTCGTCGGCCTCGAATTCGCGGGACAGAGCCAGGGTCTTTATGGCTACCACGCGATTGATCTTGGGATCACGGCCCTGATACACCACGCCCATGGCACCCTTACCGAGTTCCTTTTCCACCTGATAGCGGCCCAGCATTGGCTTTTGCAGATTGCCGTCGCCGAGAATCAGCGTACCACCCGCGGTAGTGCCGCCGGCCAACATCACGGTGCCTTCGATCTGTCGGGAACGCGCGAGACGCTGGGTCACGTCGCGGAATTTTGGATCGTAGTCGGCCACATACTTGTATACGGAACCGGCCTTGTTGAACTGGCGCTTGCGTTCATAATCCAGGCCCAGGTTATACAACAGATCGGCGATGCTGTTGTCCATGGAGCATTTGCGGAATTTCTCGAAGGCCATGTCCAGTTGCCCCTGGCCCTGGAACGCCAGGCCCAGCATCTTATTGCTCTCGGCGCTGTCCGCCTCGGTACGCAGCCGCAGCTTGTCGGTGACCCGAAACATCTTGACGGTCATGAACAAGTGGCCGCTGACCAGCAGCAGCGCCGGTATCATCAGCTCGATCCATACGAAGCGGCTTTCCATGAAACCGAATTCGGTCACGAACAGCACAATCAGTAGGACGATGCTCGCGAGCGCGCCCCAGCCGGGCTTGAGGTGCGGCAGGGCAAACGCGAGATACGCGATCAGCAGCAGCACCGCCAGCAGCGTGACCAGCCGGGTCCAGGCGGGCACCGTGTAGAAATCCTGCTGCAAGATGCTGGAGACCACGTTCGCGATCACCATCACCGGCGTCATACTGGCGGAGGTGGGCGTGGGAAAACTGTTGCCGATGCCGAGCGCCGTGGCACCGATGAGCACGATCTTGCCCTGGAAAGCCGCGGCAGGCACTTTGCCGAGATAGACATCCGAATAGGAATACACCGGAAACGGCGGATCGCCGTGGCTGCCGGTGTAGTAGAAGTTGTGCATGCGAAAGTGCGCGTCGGTGCCGATGAAGAGATTACCCACTTTTACGCCCTGCCCCGGCTGCACCTGCACATCCGTGGGTTGCAAGTTCAGGTCCTTCATGACCACTGCGAGCCCCAGAGACGGGTAATAGGTATTGTAGTAACTCAACACCAGCGGCACGGAACGCAGGGCGCCATCCGGGTCCGGCAGGTCATCCAGGAAACCGATGGCAGCGGCTGATTTCGCAAACGCCGGCTGCGGCGCGCTCACGCCGCTCGTAGCATAGGGCTGGCCGGAATCGTTTGGGGTGTTCGCCATCGGACCCAGCGCATTCCTTAGCAGGTAATCCGGCGTCTGACTGTTGGGATTGCCCAAAGGCTCGCCCAAAGTGAACAGCATGGGAATCACCACGTTGCCGGCGGATTTGATGCTTCCGGCCAACTTGGCATCGGCGTTCAGTATCTGCTCAGCCTGCTGCATCTTGCCGTGCAGCGTGAGCAGATCCTGTTGCACCTCGGGCGGCACGCTTAACGTCGCTGCGGCAGGCGCGCCGGCAGGGGCCGCGCCGCAGTTGACCGGTGCGCTGGTAACCACCGTCGCCGGGGCGCTGCTGGCGGAGAACTGCGCGACCTTGTCGAGACTTGAGCAGCCGTAGAAATTCAGCATATCGCGGATAAACACACTGCCCTGATCCACCTGGGCTTCCGACAGGAGCAAAGTCAGGCCCACCACTTTAGCGCCATCTTTTGAAAGCATGTTGATGAGGTCGGCGTGGTAATCCCTCGGCCAGGGCCAGCGGCCGAGCGTATTGATGCTCGCATCGTCAATGGCGATGACGGCGATCTGGCTACTGGGCGCGGCGCGGGTGAGGTTTACGCCGAGGTCGTAAGCGGCGGTTTCCAAACGATTGAAAGTGCCGGCAAACAGGACATAGGTAATGAGCAGGAACGCGGCGCTGAAGACCAGCCCCGCAAGCCAATCGGCGGTCCAGATACGCTGCTTCACCCCCCAATCCTCTCTTAAATGCTTATGTTAAAGATACACCATAATACCTTGAATTTTCTCTAAAACGGAAGCTGCCACGGCGGCTGGGAGGTCAAAAAGGCCGTGCTACCATCTCCCCGTATTTAAACGCAGAACAGCGCTTTTCGTGAACAAAATCCGCACCGTATATATCTGCGACGCCTGTGGCGGTCATTCTTTGAAATGGGCCGGCCAATGCCCCGATTGCGGCGCCTGGAACACTCTGGTAGAAGCCCGCGCACCCGAAAAACCAGCCCCCCGTGGCCGGCCGCAGGCCAGTCCCGGCGAGCCCCAAGTGCGACGGCTGGCCGAGATCAGGGGTGAACACCAAGCTCGTGCAGGAACGGGTCTGGACGAACTGGATCGAGTGCTGGGCGGCGGACTGGTGCCCGGTTCGGTAACCCTGATCGGCGGCGACCCCGGCATCGGCAAATCCACCCTCCTTCTGCAAGCGGCAGCCAATCTGACTGACGGCCGGGTGGTGCTCTACATCACTGGCGAGGAGTCACTGGAACAGGTTGGCCTGCGCGCCCGGCGGCTGGGTGTGGCGGAGCAGCCGCTGCAACTAGCAGCGGAAACCTGTGTGGAACGCATGCTGGAGACCGCGGCCACCCTCAAGCCCGCGGTGCTGGTGGTGGATTCCATCCAGACCATGTATACGGAAATCCTGCAATCGGCGCCTGGCGCAGTGGCGCAGTTGCGTGAATCCACCGGCCAATTAGTGCGCTTCGCCAAGCGCAGCGGCACGGCGGTGCTTCTGGTTGGCCATGTCACCAAAGAAGGCGCCATCGCCGGACCTCGCGTGCTGGAGCACATGGTGGACACGGTGCTGTATTTCGAAAACGATGCCGGCAGTCGCTATCGTGTGATTCGCGCCGTCAAGAACCGTTTCGGTGCCGCCAACGAGCTGGGCGTGTTCGCCATGACCGAATCCGGCTTGAAGGAAGTCAAAAATCCTTCGGCGATTTTTCTCTCGCATCACGGCACGCCGGTAAGCGGCAGCGCCGTCACCGTTATCCGCGAAGGAAGCCGGCCGATGCTCATCGAAGTGCAGGCGTTGGTGGACGAAAGCCATCTTGCCAATCCGCGCCGTGTGGCTGTCGGTCTTGATCAGAATCGTTTATCCATGCTGCTGGCGGTGCTGCATCGCCACGGCGGCGTCGCCATGTTTGATCGCGACGTGTTCGTGAACGTGGTGGGCGGCTTGCGCGTCAACGAAACCGCTGCCGACCTGCCCATCATGCTGGCGGCCCTGTCCAGTTACCGCGATAAACCGCTGCCGAACGATCTGGTGCTGTTCGGCGAAGTGGGACTCGCCGGCGAAATCCGCCCGGTGTACAACGGTGAAGAAAGATTGCGCGAAGCCGCCAAACACGGTTTTAAACGCGCCCTTATTCCGAAAGGCAACGCGCCGCGCAAAACCGGCATGGATGGAATACATATAACGCAGATAAGCCGCTTGTCAGAGGCGCTAAATGCAATATGACAATAAGTCAATGACGGCACTCAGATGGCAGGGAACACTGCCAGCGTTCATATAATAAAGATAGCCAACCGCAAAAACCTCACTTGGCATGATCCTTGCTCGAATTCCTCCGGGGAGACGCGGCATGGGTGCGCACCGGCCGTAACCACCACGACCGGCGCGCACCCTGTTTCCACGCTTGCCCAGTGCCACGGAAACGCACCGCAGTAAAGCGGGGCGGTATCCGGGCTTGCGCGTTCGACTGACAAAAATCGTCAGCAAGTGACGATTTCCGGCAGCTATCCCGCGCATATGTAAAGAAAGCCGTATTGGGTTTTCCGAATCCATGAACGATGAGGAGCACAGGTAATGTCTGACACGAAATGTTCTCATCGTTGTGTAATCGGTCTGGCTATCGTGCTTTTGTCCGGAGCCGCTTTGTTCGCGATCACGGGCTGCGGCGGATCAGGCGGCGCCGGCGATTCTGCCATTACGGCACCCACGGCAACTGCGGGCCATGTCACCGCCACGGCCGGCATGGCGGCAAGCGGCACACTCACCGCGACGGGTGGCGGCAGCCTGAGCTACTCGATCAGCGTGCCGCCCCAGGACGGCAGCGCAAGTTTGACGGATGCCTCGACCGGCGCGTTCACCTACACCAGCTACACCAACTTCACCGGGACCGATACATTTCAGTTCACCGTCAAAAACAGTGTCGGTGCTTCCGGGCCCGCGACCGAAACCATCATGGTGACACCCGGGGTGCTGGGGGCGCAGCAGGCCGTCGCGAACATCGGCGTTTCGACCGATTGGTTGTGCTACTGGTGCACGGCGCAACCTTTTGTGAACATTCTGCAAGAGGCAGCGAACTTCGCTGACCGAAACAATAGTGGCATGCCGTTGTATGCCGAAGGCAAGCTCGATGCCAATGGCTGGCCGGAGGAGGATTTCGAAGTGCTGGTTGTGTACAGTACCAGCGCCGATAATAGCCCGGACGATCCCGGCACCGCTCCGATCCAGATCGGAGCCTACCAACTTTCCTTCAACGGAATTGCGACTATCAAGGTCAACAGTTACGGCACTCTCAGCAACCAGAGCTACGCTGCCGCGACCAACACCACGACCGCCACGGTCAACGTAACTAACGGGCCCGCCAACAGCACTAGTATCTATCTGATTTTCTCCAACACACAGCGCACCGCGTCTTCGCCACTTGACTCGGGTCTCACCAATATAAAGTTGATCCGACCGCAATATGCACCAAACGGTGCGCAATGGTGGTCCAGTCCCACCCAGGAATTCACCACGCCATTCCTGAATTCCTTCAAAGGCTTCAGCACTATCCGCTACATCAACTGGACCGCTGTCATCAATTCTCCTGAAGTCAACTGGAGTGACCGTACCCCGGGGGACTGGCCAGTCGCGGGCGCCGCGATTATTCCGCCAGCGAGTTCGCTCACCTATCTTTCGGGCACCGGGACGGATGGTTATTTTTCGACCGGGGCCTCGTGGGAGAGCGCGATTGATCTCGCCAATGCCACGCATACTGATATGTGGATCAACATTCCGGTCATGGCCACCGACGATTACGTGAAAAGCCTGGCGGCCTTGATCCAGTCAAAGCTCGATCCTGGGCTACATGTCTATTTTGAGTGGAGCGACGAGATCTGGAATTACGGCAATCCGTTCTGGACCGAAACGGATTACAACGCCGACCAGTTGACTGCACTCCTGGCCTCCAATCCCACCGAAGCGGCCAATTACGCGGCGAACTGCGCCACGTGGGCCCAATTTGAGTGCCATGTGGCTGAACGGGTCATGCAGTTCGGCGACGATTTCGCCTCGGTGTACGGTCAATCCGCCATCAACACCACGATCCGGCCGCTGCTATGCACGCAAGTAGTGCAGCCTTCCATGATGCAGGAGGCACTGGGGTTCGTCGCTGCGGTCTACGGGCCACCGTCACACTATTTCTATGGCATCTGCGGCGCGCCTTACTGGAGTCCCGCAAGTGCCTTACCGAGCGGCACGACCGAAGCGGGCGTGGTGGCGGCATTGGATCAATCCATCAATAACAACGCATCATATATAGAGTCGGATGCCGCTACCGCGCTGTACTACGGGCTGCACAACTTCACCTACGAAGGCGGTCCGGCCATAGACGGTGTTTCCATTACCGGCACGACTGGCACTCCGTTGACCGCGATACTCGATGCCGCGGATGTCGACCCTGCCATGAAAACACAAGTCACAAATGGACTCACCGATGCCTTCCAGGGTGGCATTGATATGTACATGTACTACAGCTCGCAAGGCTCGGGCTCACATTGGGGCGCTACCCCGGATGCGCTGGATCTGGATGCTCCTAAATTCGCAGGTTTGACGGCGCTCGCTGGCCAGCTGGTCACACGCAATGCGGGTGTTGCGGTTCCGGGCGACATTCCTATCAACCCTCCGCTTATCGGAATCATTGCGAATGGCACGGTGAGACCGACGTTTGAAGTCAGTGGTGCATATTGTGAGCCCGCCAGCAACGGCGCATCGTCGTACTGTGCCTTCAATACTGGAGTGGCAGCCGGCGAAGGCTATGGCTATGTTATTGACGTGCCGCAAGCTGGCACCTACGCCCTGTCGGTTGTCATGGATGACCGCAGTGGCGAAGGACCCGGCAGCCTGGAACTCGACATGGATCGGCAATCCTTGGGCACACTCACGGTACCGAAGACCCCGTCTGGAACGCCACTCACGCTTGGGCCTCTGAGCGTCACGCTCACACCCGGTCTGCACTTGGTTGAACTCCTGAATGCCGGCAGCGGCGGTTTTGCCGTTGACTCCATTCAAGTGAACACCCAGTGATGATTATTGAATCTATTTCATCTAAGGAGATTGAATTGAGACCGTTCTTGTCACGTTTGTACATTGCTCGCGCAATCCGTGTGCTTCTACTGCTCGCAGCCTCCTGCGCCCTACCGGCGCACGCCACGCTGTTTTCCACAAACACCCAACTGACTGTCAGTAGCAGTGTTGCGCAAGATGGTGTGGGCTCCTCGGTGGCAGTGTCAGCGGACAACCACACACTGATCTTCGGCGCGCCGGCCGCCACGGTGAATGGTATCGCCAGCGCAGGCAAAGTTTACGTATTCACCCGCAGCCACGATGGCACCTGGACTCAGCAGGCTGTGTTGACCGAAGCCGGGACACCGGGATCTGATGCGTTTGGCTCCTCAGTAGCGCTTTCCGCGGATGGTAATACCGCAGTCATCGGCGCACGATCCGCCACCGTGAGCGGGCAGGCTGGAGCGGGAAAAGTTTACGTATTCACCCGCAGCGGGAATACCTGGAGTGAGCAAACGCCCTTCGGCGACCCGACACCCGCCTCCAACGATGAATTCGGTGCGCATGTGGCTGTGTCCGGCGACGCCCAAACGCTGCTCGTCGGAGCGCCGGGAGTTCAAAGCCAAGCCGGTGCGGCGTTTGCCTACACCCAATCCAACGGCATTTGGAGTGGGCCGGCACAGTTAACTGCCTCAGATGCCACAGCCAAAAGCCTCTTCGGCACCGTGGCGCTCTCCGCCGATGGTAATACCGCGCTCATCGGTGCAGGGTCTACTCCCATTAACAGTACTCCGAGCGCCGGGAAAGTGTATTTCTTCACCCGCAGCAATGGCAGCTGGAGCCAGAGCCAGGAGTTTTCCGACCCAGGAGCCGGAAGCGATGAATTCGGCACCGCCGTCGCGCTCTCGGGCGACGGCAAGACCTCTGCTGTGGGAGCGTCCTACACGACTGTCGCGGCCCCCCCTCCACCCTTCGGTACCGGCGCCGGAGAAACCTATATTTATACGCTCATAGGTGGGAGTTGGAGCCTGCAACAGGCTATACCCAATCCTTTAAGCGAAACCGGTAACCTGGAAGGCGGGTTTGAAGGTAATTTCGGCGTGGCCCTGTCGCTCTCTGCCGACGGCAATACCGCATTAATCACAGCCGATCAAATCGGTGCCCCTTCAAGTATGGGCCAGGCTTTTGCTTTCACGCGCAGCGACGACGCCTGGAAAGAACTCAAGGAAATAGACGATCCCCACCAGACATCGCGTGACGATTTCGGGGTCAGCGCGGCATTGAACTCAGCCGGCGACACCGCTTTCGTTGGATCGCTCGGCAGTTCCGGTGCCCACTACATTTATGTAATTGACAGCCCCGCCGATCTGTCGCTTGTGCTTACCGCAGATCATTCTGTCGTACCACCCGGCCAGTCCCTGACCTACATGCTGACCGCCACCAACAATGACACGGAGGTGACTGCTACAAATGTCACCGTGGCCGATACTTTGCCCAGTGGTGTCACCGCAACAAACGTAACAAGTGGTTGCACCGGAACCACCGGCACTATCACCTGCGTAAATACAGCACTTGTGCCAGGCGCCACGTATCAACCTTCCATCACAGTCGCCGCACCAGCCAACGCGACCGGGCAACCGTTCAATATTACCAACAACGCCACTGTAAACGCCGACCAAATCGACCCCGACACGAACAACAACAGTGCCAGTCTCCCGGTCATTGTTCTTGCCAGTTCCGGTGGCAGCTCTGGAGGCACAGGTTCTGGCAGTGGAAAAGGTGGCGGCGCATTCGGGCTGCTGAGTCTGGGATTGTTGGGCTTCTTGCTGGGGAGGCGGCGCCGCTATTCAGGCTGAAATTCGAAACGGAACCCGGGTCAGATTTTAAATTATTCAAGAGAGTACTGAAGATGAGAAAAAAATCCGGAAAACTGAAACGACTCCTTTCACCATTCAGGGCTGGCCTAGTGCTGGCACTGGTGTCGGCGTCCGCATTCGCTGATGCCGCTCCTTATCCACTGTATGCACCTGCGCTGCTGCTCACCGGAAGCAATCCACAGTCGGTTGCGGTGGCAGATCTTGGGAATGGATCGCCAGACATCGTGGTGGCGAATGGGGGCGACAATACAGTCAGCGTGTTGATGGGCAATGACACCGGCACGTTTACACCCCAAGTCACCTACACAGCAGGCAGTGATCCGTCTGCCATGGCCGTTGCGGACTTGGGGAATGGTCACCCGGACCTCGTGGTCGTCAGCGGCGTCAACGATGATGTCAATGTGTTGATCGGTAATGGTGACGGAACCTTTCAGACGCCGGTGACGTATATCGCCGGTTCCCAACCTGATGCGGTAGCCATCGCCGACCTCGGCAACGGCTGTCCGGACTTGGTGGTAAGCAACATTGGTGGCGGCGTGAGTGTGTTAATCGGCAATTGCCATGGCACATTTGCGTCACAGGTGACCTATACGGCCGGCAAGGAACCCTGGGGCGTGGCGGTTGCGGATTTGAATGGCGATGGCAAACCCGACATCGTGGTGGCGAATTATGGTGCTAGCACTGTCAGCGTGTTGTACGGCAACGGAGATGGCACATTTCAGACACAGAAAACGCTGAATGTGGGGTCAAACCCGCGTGCGGTCGCCATCGCAGACCTGGGGAACGGACATCCCGACATCGTGGTCGCAAACGACGGCGCTAATACCGTTGGCGTGCTGATCGGTAATGGCACCGGTAGCTTTGCGAATCAGATGACCTATGCGACCGCCGGGCAACCCCTCGCGCTGGCCATCGGCGATCTCGGCAATGGGCAACCAGATGTGGCCGTAGTCACCCCGAATTGCTCCGGCAATCCCACCCTCTGTACCAATAGTGTGCAGGTATTGCTGGGTAATGGTAACGGCACCTTACAAGCTGCGGCGACCTATGCCGTGGGCGCCGGGCCACGCGCTGTAACCATCGCCGAGATTGGCACAAACCAGACCGCCGTGATCGTGGCAAATTCAACCGACAATGATCTTAGTGTACTGGACGCTAGCAATGGGGTTCTGACTTCATCTCAGAAGACCTATGCGATTGGGCAATACTCCAAGGGGATCGCGGTCGCGGATCTGGGCAATGGCCAGCAGGATATCGTGACGACCAGCCTGGGCAGCAACACCGTCAATGTGCTGCTCGGCAATGGCGACGGAACCTTCCAAGCCCAGACCGCATTTACGCTCGGCAGCACTAGCCCCACCGGTATTGCGATTGCCAATCTTGGCAATGGCCATCCGGATGTGATCGTTGGCAATGGCAACGGCAGCAATGTCAGTGTCCTGCTCGGCAACGGCCTAGGCGATTTCGGCACACCCACAAATTACACCACCGGCCAATATCCTTGGGCCGTGGCGGTCGCGGTTCTGGACAATGGTGAGCCGGACATCGTGACCGCGAATGAGGGCGATAACACCGTCAGCGTGCTGCTTGGAAACGGGAATGGCACATTCAATGCACAGGCAACATACCCCGTTGGCTCTAATCCAGAAAGCGTCGCCATCGGTGATCTGGGGAATGGCACATTGGACATCGTGACCGCGAATACCGGCAGCAACAGCATCAGCGTCCTAATCGGTAACGGCAACGGCACTTTCAAAACCCAGGCCAGCTACCCGATCTACACCAGCAACACGCCACCGGTTTCCGCCGGCCCCGTGTCCGTTGCGATTGCGGATCTGGGCAATGGTCATCCCGACGTCGTGGTCGCGGTCGGAGGTGGCGTGACGATCAATGGCCAACCAGTCACCAGTAATAACGTGCAGGTCTTCACCGGCAATGGCGATGGCACACTGAACAAAACCCCTGCGGTCTATTACACCGACTCGGCACCCACGGCGGTCGCCATCGCGGATGTGAACGGCGACAACAAGCCGGACGTGCTGGTGACAACCAATATCGGCGGCGCTTTGGATGTGCTGCTTGGCAATGGCGACGGCACACTGCAAAAACCACTCGCATATGCGATTGGTGCGGGTGCCTATGCGCTGGCGGTGACGGATGTGAACAATGATGGTTGGCCTGACATTTTGGTGCCCAATGTTAATACCAATATGGTCACCGTGCTGCTGCACCTCAATCCGGCACCGACTGCGGCGGTACTCAATTTCGTGGTGAAAGAGAACGGAGTCGCAAGCGGCATGCTCCGTGCCACCGACGCCTATGGACTGCCGCTGACCTACAGTCTCGTGAGTAATCCCGGCCACGGCATGCTGTCAAACTTTAATGCCAGTGTCGGCACATTCGACTACACACCGGCAACTGATTACCTCGGCACAGACAGCTTCAACTGGAAAGTGACCAATGGCCACGCCACGGCTACGCAGACCGCCAGCATCACGGTCAGTGCAACCGCCTCCGTACCCACCGCCAATGCCGGTACGCTTACCACCAATGAAAACACTGCCGTAAACGGAACACTGTCTGCAACTGGCATGGGCACACTCAGCTTTGCCATTGCGACCCAGCCCATTGATGGCGCGCTCACAAGTTTCAATGCCGGCAGCGGAACATTCACCTATACGCCCAATGCCGGCTTCAGCGGCACCGACAGCTTAACGTTCACAGTCGCCAACAACCTTGGCCCATCTCAGCCTGCGACCGAGACCATTACGGTCAAGGCCGCCCCGAGCAGCGGCGGTTCTGGCAGCAGCCCCAGTTCATCCGGTAAATCCGGCGGCGGTGCGCTGGGGTTGATAGGTTTGGGATTGCTGGGCTGTACTCTGGTCTGGCGGCGCAGATGGAAACGCAATTTTTAATACTAATTAAATCTGAAGCGTATCGGCTGCGAAATTACAGCTGTTTTCTTATTTGGAGAATCTCGTGACACACATTAAAAATGCTCACAGAATTTTTTCACTGCAGTATTTCGCAGTGTGTGTCGTGGTAATCGGCGTGTTGAGCGTGCCGGCATTCGCTGCGGTGCTCGACAGCGCGCCTATCACCTTGTCGGATTACGGTTTGCAGCAAGGCGGCTTGCTGGGTTGGTCGCTAGCCTTGTCACCGGACGGCAAAGTAGCCGTCGGCGGCGCCGTCGCCACCAACCGTTCCGGTACTAATGGTACCGACTATACGGGCGCGGCTTATGTGTATGTGCAGTCGAACGGCAGCTGGAGTGGACCGATCACGCTGCCAACAAGTTCTGTGCCCACTGGTGCTTTTTTCGGTGGTGCAACAGCAGTGCCAAATGACACACAGATCATCGTGGGTGCGCAGAATGCGACGGCCAGCGGCGGTGTGTATGTGTTTAACCAAACCGGCGGTTCTTGGACATCAACTCCCACACTCAGCGCGTTGACGTTACCTACGAACATGCAGGGTGCGTACTTTGGCGAGGGATTGGCAGTGTCCGGCAATGGCCAGGCGTTGTTCGTAGGCACCAGACCCAAATCCGGCACCACCCTCGGGGATATCTATACCTACAGCCTGAGCGGCGGTACTTGGGGGAATCCGGTCGCGCTACCCATGACCACCGTAATTGCGGCCGGCACCGATGTGGGTGGTGTACTCGCGGCCTCAGCCAACGGCGACGTATTGGTCGCTGGTGCACCACAGGTAAATGGCGCCTACGGTGCAGCCTACGTTTGGACCAAGAGCGGCGGTACTTGGGGAAACCCGGTGGCCTTGACGCTGCCTTCGACGCTTGGCCCCAAGGGCACGCTCGCATTTTTTGGAACAGCGGTCGCCATCTCGGCGGATGGGACCGTGGTATTGGCAGGCGCGACCGGCGCGAACAATTCCACCGGCGCGGCCTATGTCTATACGCAAACCGGCGGCACATGGAGCAGCACACCCGTCATGCTGAGCTCACCTCTGGTCAACAGCAACAGCTTCGGTAGCTCGGTGGCGTTGTCGCCAGGTGGTGCGACCGCCTTTGTTGGCATGCCCATCAATGATACCGGTTACATTTTTCTGTTTACTCAGGCTAACGGCAACTGGAGCACGCCAGTCACATTGTCCACAGCCAATTTGCCGGTGAATGCCTTTGTCGGAACAGTGATGGCAGCAGCTGACACCGGCGAGGAGCTGGTAACCAGCGGCGAAACTGTTAACAGTAATATCGGCGGCTTGTTCATCTATGACTCGCCGGCTACCATTACGCTCGCGGATTCACCAAGCGCTACGGCGATTAAACCGGGTTCCACGCTCACCTTTGATCTGACTCTGACGAATGCCGACCAGCCGGGCAGTACGCCGGCCACGACCATGAACAATGTAGTCCTGACAGACACGCTGCCGACCGGTACGATCTATGTATCCAGCAATGGCGCCAACGGCACCTGCACCGATAGTGGCAGTACTGTCACCTGCACACTGGCGAGCCTGGCACCCGGCAACAACAGCCAGAATCCCTGGTCGCCGTCCATCACCGTCACAACACCAACCACGGCCAGTGTCCTCACCAATACGCTGAACGTGAGTGCCAATGAACCGCTGGTGGGTACAACCACCGTCAATACCAAGGTCACCAACGATGTGATCCCAACCGTGACCAATGGCTTTGTATCCACTTCACCGAATACCGCCGTATCCAGCACGCTCGTCGCGACGCCAGGTTTTACGGGCCAGAAGCTCAGCTTCGCCATCGGGACAAAACCTGCCAACGGCAGCGTGACGCTCAACGCAACGACCGGCGCTTTCACCTATACACCCAACGCCGGATTCAGCGGCACCGACGTGTTCATCTTTACTGCCGGCGATGGCATTGTGACTTCCAATTCTGGCGCTGAAATCATCACGGTGAACGCACCGACAGGTCCACCCGTTGCCAACAACGGCAGCGTCACTACAGTAGAAAACCTGCCGGTAAACGGCCTCTTTCAATGCGAATGCACCGGCTCGCTGACGTTCTCAATCGTGAATCAGCCCACCCATGGCAGCGTGAACCTCATAAGCGCCAGCGGCGGCGTGTTTACTTATACGCCCAATACCGGCTATTCCGGCCCGGACAGCTTCATCTTCAAGGTCAGTAACAGCCTTGGCACATCAGCCCCGGCAAGCGAAAACGTTATTGTGACAGTCGGCCCCCCCGTAGCCAGCAATGGTTCCGTATCCACGATTGAAAACACCGCGGTCAGTGGCAGCCTCTCGGCCACCGGCGGCGGCACGCTGAGCTTCGCTATCCTGGGACAGCCGAGCCATGGCACGGTGAGCCTCACTCCTGCCACGGGCGCGTTTACTTACACGCCAACCGCGGGATTCACGGGCACGGACAGCTTCACCTTTACCGCCAGCAACGCAGGTGGCACATCAAATACCGCGACCGAGACTGTGACAGTCAGGGCCTCCAGCAGCAGTCCAAGTAGTAGTTCCAGTTCTTCCAGCAAATCCGGCGGTGCGCTGGGATTCCCGGCGCTGCTGCTGTTGAGCGGCCTGTTGGCGCTGATGGGCGGAAGGCAGAAGGACCGCAGCAAGCGTTACTTTGATTAAAGCTGGCATTCAATATGAGGATCAAGCCATGTCTCGCATCAACTGTTTGTGCAATATGACCGCCTTTCCCCGCATCTGCCTGAGTGTGGTTTGTACACTCATTGTTTGCGCGCTCGGCTCCAGCGCTTTCGCCGCACTGTTGAGCGGGGCGCCTACGCAGTTGCCCTTCAATGGTATTGCCGCAAGCGACGTGGTTGGATGGTCCGCCGCTCTTTCCAGCAATGGCAAAGTCGCGGTATTGGGCGGGCCTGCGGTAGACCAAACTCCAGCCATTCCGGGCGCCGTTTTTGTGTATACCGAAACCAACGGCACATGGAGCAACCCCATCCCGCTTTCTTTGAGCGGCATCCAGGATAACGTGCTGGCCGGCGAGTCGGTGGGTGTGACCCCCAATGGAGACCAGGCCTTCGTCGGCGCACCGATTGTCAGTACCTACGTCGGTGCGGTGTATGCGTACACGCCGCCGAATGGCGACTGGGCAAACGCCACGCCTGTCCCGCTCGATGTGACCGGCGTGCCGCAACATTCAAATTTTGGTACGTCCCTCGTGATCTCCGGCAACGGCCAAAAGCTAGTGGTGGGCGCCACTCACGCCTCGGATACCAACAACCCCGGCGCGGTCTATGTGTACACCCTCGCGAATGGTAGTTGGGGTACACCGGTACAACTACCGACGCCCACCGCCCTCGCCGGTAAAGCGGCGCAACTCGGCACGAGTGTGGCCGTATCCAATGACGGCACGTTGGTCGTCGCCAGCTCACAGACGGGCACTAACAGTACCGCTTATGTCTGGACCTATGCGGGCGGCAGCTGGACTAACACAGCGACCCTCCCGCAGGAGCCTGCATCGGGCGGCAACGGGGTGGCCACCGCGGTTTCCGCGGATGGCACTGAGATTCTCATGGGTGTGGGAGGGGCCAACAGCGGCGCAGGCGCGGCCTACCTGTACACGTCGAACGGCACAAAGTGGAGTCTCACCCACACCTTTACGGTGGCAAACAGCGGCGATCTCGGTTTCTCGGTCGGTCTTTCGCCGGATGGCACGATGGCGTTCATCGGCATGCCGGGCGGAAATACCGGCGCAATTTACGTGTCGTTCAACTCGAACGGCACCTGGAGCACGCCCGTGGCATTGTCTAGTTCCGGCGTCCAAGGCGGCGCAGGCCTGGGCTGGTCCCTGGCGGTGGCGTCAAACGGCCAGACGGTACTCGGTGGGGCGGCGAACGCGAATTCCACTGCCGGCGACGGCTATGTGTACAGCTCGCCCGCCAGCATCAATATGCTGGTGATCCCGGCTGCCAACCCGGTAACGCCGGGTTCGGATGCAACCTTCAATCTGACCTTCACCAATGCCGATACAGCCAATGGCAGTTTCCCGGCCACCACGCTCACCAACGTGGTACTCACCGACACGCTGCCGGCCGGCACCAGCTATGTATCGAGCGACACCGCCAACGGCAGTTGCAGCAACAGCGGCAGCACCGTGACCTGTACGCTCGCGAGTCTCGCGCCCGGCAACAACAGTCAAAACCCCTGGGCGCCGTCCATCACGGTCAAGACCCCCTCCACCGCCGGTACGCTCACCGACATCGTGAGCGCCAGCGCCGATCAGCCATTGCTGGGCGTGACCAATACCAGTACGACGCTCACAACAAGTAGTAGCAGCGGTGGTGGCAGCTCAAGTTCTTCCGGCGGTGGCAAAAGCGGCGGCGCGCTGGGATTCTTGAGTTTGGGTTTGCTGGGAATTGGTTGGAGACTGCGGCGCCGGCGGTTATCTTGATTGCACTCCAAGGGCGCTGAAAAGATTCGTTCGTGCAGAATATCAGTTTGACTGTCTTGCGCGCCGTTGCCGCAGCGCTTCAAACAGCACCACGCCGGCGGCGACCGAGACATTGAGGCTCTCGACGCCGCCCGACATGGGAATGCGAGCGAGAAAGTCACATTCACTTTTGCTCAGACGCCGCAGGCCGGAACCTTCCGCGCCGAGCAAGATTGCCAATGGTCCTTTCAGATCGAGGCTGTAAAGTTCGTCGTCCGCCTCACCCGCAAGGCCCACCAGCCAGATGTTCTGTTCTTTGAGCCAGCGCAGAGTGCGCGCAAGATTCGTAACCTGGAAGAACGGCGTCATCTCCGCGGCACCCGCCGCGGCTTTGCGCACCACCGGCGTCAGCTCCGCAGCGCGGTCCCGGGGCGCGATGACCGCATGCACGCCCGCGGCATTGGCGCTGCGCAGACAGGCGCCGAGATTATGCGGATCCTGAACGCCGTCCAGCACTAACAGAAATGCCGGGGCTTCGAGCGCCTTCACGAAGGCTTTGAGGTCGTCGTCATCGCCCGCCTGTGCCGCGCCCGCTTCTGCCACGACGCCCTGATGCCGGCCATTGCCGGTGAGTTGATCGAGTTTTTCCCGCGGCACGCGCTGCACGGAAACTCCTTGTTGCGCCGCCTGGGCCAGCAAGGATTCCAGCCGCGAATCGCTGCGGCTGTCCTGCACCCACAGTTGCCGCACCGACCGCTGCCGCTCGAACAGCGCCATGACCGCATGCAAACCGTAAACGAGGTTTTCGCCGGGCATGTTCAGCGTTTCTTGTGGCGAGGTTTCCTGGTGGGATGTCCAACCGGCCGCGAACTGCGTACTTCCCGCGCCGACAACACCGGCTCGAAATCAATCTTGTGCTCTTCGAGATTGACCTTGCTCACGCGCACACGGATGGGATCCGTCAGCCTGAATATGCGTCCGGATCGTTCGCCCACCATGCGATGGCCCACCGGATCGTGGGAATAATAATCACTGGGCAATGCAGTCACGTGGATCAAACCCTCCACATACAAGCCCTTCAACTGCACGAACAGGCCGAAGGGTAGTACCCCAGTGATAAGGCCATCGAACTCCTCGCCTACCTTGTCCTGCATATATTCAGCTTTGAGCCAGTCCATGGCGTCGCGCGTGGCTTCGTCGGCACGCCGCTCTGCCATGGAACAATGACTGCCCAGATTTTCCATCTGGGTGAGGGAATACTGGAAGTTTTTTGCAGTGCCGCCGCGCAAGACATGGCGAATGCCGCGATGCACCAGAAGATCCGGGTAACGGCGGATGGGCGAAGTGAAATGGGCGTAATGACTCAGCGCCAGACCGAAATGACCCACGTTACCGGGGCCGTATACTGCCTGCGACAGGGAGCGCAGCAACACTGTTTGAATCAGCGCCTTGTCGGGCCGAGCCTTTATCTTGTCCAGCAGCTTGGCATAATGCGCGGCTTCCGGCTTCATGCCGCCGCCCAGCGACAGCCCGAGGGTACCGAGAAAGGTGCGCAACTCCGTAAGGCCGTCCGCATCCGGACTGGCATGCACGCGGTACAGCGTAGGTATTTGGTGCCTTTCCAGGAAATGCGCCGCTTCCACGTTCGCGGCGATCATGCATTCTTCTATCAAGCGGTGCGCATCGTTGCGCACCAGCGGCTGGATGCTGGCGATCTTGCGGTCCTCGCCGAAGATGACGCGGGTTTCGGTGCTGTCGAAATCAATGGCGCCGCGTTTTGCGCGCGCTTTGGCAAGTGCACGATAGACGCCATACAGGTTTTCCAGATGCGGCACCAATGAGGCGTATTGCCTGCGCAATGCCTTGTCTTTATCAACCAGAATGCTGGCCACCTTTGTATAGGTGAACCGTGCCGCCGAGCGCATCAGACCCTCGTAAAAGTGCGCGCGGCCGATGTGCCCTTCCGCGCTCACCTGCATGTCGCAGACCATGCACAGCCGATCAACTTCGGGATTGATGGAACACAAGCCGTTGGACAGCACTTCCGGCAACATCGGAATGACGCGATCCGGAAAATACACCGAGGTGCCGCGGTTGCGCGCTTCGTGATCGAGCGCACTGCCGGGCTGCACGTAATGGGAAACATCGGCGATGGCCACCACCAGCCGGAAACCAGCGCCCTTGCGCTCGCAATACACCGCATCGTCGAAATCGCGCGCGTCCTCGCCGTCAATGGTCACCAGCGGCGTGCCGCGCAAATCCAGACGCCCGTGCTTGGCGTTTTCCGGCACCTGCTCGCCTAAAGTACGGATTTCCGCTTCCACGTCCGCCGGCCATTCGTGCGGCAGACCATGGGCGTGCACCGCCAATTCCACTTCCATGCCCGGTGCATGCCGTTCGCCCAGGATGCGTGTCACCCGCCCGATGGGTTCGCTCTGCTTGTCCGGCTGCTGCGTCAGTTCCACCACCACCATCTGGCCGGGGCGCGCACCGTTGCGTTCCGAAACCGGCACCAGCACCGTGTGCGCGATGCGCGAATTATCCGGCTGCACAAAACTCACGCCGTGCTCTTCCACGTAGCGGCCCGCCACTTCGTGCGTGTTACGCTCCAGCACATCCACCAGCGAACCTTCCATGCGGCCGCGTGCATCCTTGCCTTGCACACGCACCAGCGCCCGGTCGCCGTGCATGAGCGTGCGCATCTGCCGCGGTGACAGAAACACGTCATCGCCGCCTTCATCGGGTTTCAGGAAACCGAAACCGTCACGATGGCCGATTACCGTGCCCGCTACCAGCGGCAGGAGCTTCACCAGGCAGTATTCGTCGCGGCGGTTCTGCACCAGTTGGCCGTCGCGCAGCATGGCAGCCAACCGCCGGCTCAGGGCTTCAATTTCGTCGGTATGTCGCAGATGCAGATCATGGGCCAGTTGTTCGAAGCGCAGCGGTTTGCCGGTCTGCTCCAGCCAGTGCAGGATCGCCTCGCGGCTGGCGATGGGGCGCTCATATTTCTGCGCCTCGCGTTCCGCAAACGGATCGGCAGGCGGCATCTTCTTGTGATTGGGTTTGTTCTGGGAACGTTTAGGCATTATGGGTGCTCATCCTGGATACGAACATTGACATGGATTATGGGGGTGGGTAAAGTGCCGCCCTCTCGCGGCAGGCTGATTGAACCTGCCCATGCCCAGGTGGCGGAATTGGTAGACGCGCTGGTTTCAGGTACCAGTGGGTAACACCGTGGAGGTTCGAGTCCTCTCCTGGGCACCACCTCGAATACTTCACACTCATTGAACCATCCCTGGTATGCGGTCCGGCCCGTCATCCATGACGGGCGTTCGGCCGGGCGCGAGCAATGCTCGCGCTAAATGCACCAACCTCACCCTCTCCTGGGCACCACATGACTGTTTAATACAATCTCATCCAATCTCAATCAGTCTCATGTTACCGCACAAACCCGCAGAGAAAGCGGGTTTTTTGTTTCTCGGAGTCTCACGCCCTCCCATTGAAGCGCATGCTGCATGGGGGTAGACGATTTTGCCGAATCTTGTGCAAAAAGTGGGGCCCGAACTTGAGTGCGCCGTTCAATTACACCGTCTTTTGACCCAGGACTTTCATTTAGACTCAGTCATAACTCGCCACAATTCATTACTGCTCAGGCACGCTTAAGAAATTCTGTTCAAAGGCCACGTGATATTTGTTCTCGTACCGAGCACGCGCCAATAGGCTAATACCTATGGATGCTATGCTCGTTACAAGCACCTGGAACCACGGCTGTAAATACCACGTCGTACCAGGCTCATAAGCAACAATAATCATCAACGGTAACCCAATTACCACGGCGGCGACGGCCATAGCTTTAATCGCAGCGCCGGATGTGAGTTCATTCGAAAAGCTCCGGACTGTGCTCCATCTTGATGAAATGGCAAGCACCAAGATACCCACACCAAGCATGGTGAATGCAAGGATAAGACTGAAAGATCGAACGGCGACACCGATTTCCCAACCAGAGAAGACCTCATTGATCAAGAACAAACTGCCTAGCACCGCCGATATCATCACTGCAAGCGCTGGCACATGAAAACGATTTGTTGATTGCACGGCAGAAGGGATAAATCCATCTTCCGCCCACCCATATAGATAACGACTGGCGCTGAGAAGCTGTGGGGCGAGCGTCTTTATGACCACCACCGTGACCAGTATGTTAATAAAGACTGCAATCGGTTTTGATACCAGAATTCCAGTTATGAACGGGACGGTGAGCACATGACCTTGACCGCTCTTCAGGATCGAAACCGCGAGCCCCCAGGGTACAGCGTGAAACAGTGCAAACGTGACCGCAGTATAGAGCACCAGCGCCAAGGCCCAGCCAAATACAATACCCCGGGGCATTGAACGCGCGGGGTTGGCCGCTTCCCCGCCCAGCGACGCCCCGCCATCCAGCCCTCCATAGGAAAATATAAAAAGTGCCGTGGCGGAAAAAAATGCGACACCAGAGGGTTTGGCAACCAGTGACGTGGCCTTGACATTCGTCAAGTCAGTAAGCTTAGCAGCCGTTACAGCCGGCGATGTGGAAAAGCAGACATATATTGTTATCGCGGCGACAATGAATACAATCGCACCAACCACATAAATAAAGCGGCCATAACGTTTTACACCTGAGCAGTGCAGGGCAGTCAACGACCAGATTGCCACCAGACCAATGGTCAAATGTCCGGCCGCACTGACTGCCCACGTCGCGGGCAGACCCATAGTTTGCAACGTGTCTCCAACAAAGGTGGCGGACACATAGGCCACAAAACCTATCGAACCACAAAGACCAATAAGCCACATAAAAGCTGTGGCGAAACCTGTCACTGGCCCCAACGCTCGCGTCAGCCAAACATAACTGGCACCCGCAGTCGGCATGACTCTGGCGTAGCGGGCAAAAAGCACAACGCCCGGAATCAATACTAAACCCGCTATAAATATGGCCAGCGGAACAAGATTCTCCGTCCCGGGGTATTTTCCCAACCCTTGAGGGACGACAAAATTGATACCGCTGCCGTATTCCTGTGACAGGGCGGATAATGCGATAACGACGCTCCCAGTTACCCGCGCCAACCCCTTCCTTCCCGCTACAACAGCCGGAAACTTTATCCCAGAATTCGTTTCAGTCATGCGCTAAATTCCTTTTGTACTTCAAAATTGCCAAAAAGCCGGCTAATTCCGAACATCGGAAACATGTATTTCTGGCGGAAGCCTAAGCTGCTGAGTGGGATCACTCCAGTGCTGTGTTTGGTTGAGGGAAGGAGCCAGCAACGTGGATCCGTGGTTCACAAGCTATGTGCTTGTGACCCATCACGTGCACTTGCTGGTAATACCGCCGCCATTATTCTAGACAGCCTCAAGCGGAGCGGAGGGACGTACGCCCGCCACCAGGACTCCCCCGCGCGTTCCGGGCTTCACTGTGCCGTAGCGCTCCGCGAACACGGCAGGCAGGGGACGCGCGTTGGCAGGAGCGAGCCACAAGCGCAGGAGATGCCGCCGACGTTCCGGTTCGGGCCAGTCCTCAAAGGCCGTGCGATCGTGCAGTAGTGTGTGGTTGTGCACGAGTTGGATATCGCCGGGTTGGAAAGCCATGTGCAGGTTGAGCGCAGGGTCGTTCGCCAGCGAGTCAAACAGATCGAGGGCCGCAATCTGGCGCGGCGTCAGAGGCGGCAATTCAGCGAAGCGGCGCGCAGACTCGATGTACTGGCGTTGGTACATCACCGAGAGTAGGCCGTCATGCCAGGTGAACACAGGAATACAGAAATAAGGCAACTTTCCTGCTGGGATCTCGCCGCGGCGGTCGGTCTCGATAGGCTCGAACAGTACCGCGGCGAGATCCGGCTGCCGTGCACGCATCTCGTTGTAGATCGTGATGGCACTCACAAGTGTCGAGAGTCCGCCGGCCTTCGCAGTCCTAAGGCACAGCAGTGCAACGACATCGCAGGAGTCCGTATGGTAGGTTTGGCGCTCGTGGGTCTGGTAGATGCGAACGTTCGGGTCAGCGCTCGACAATCCGAGATCCTTTACGTGGCCCAGGATATGCCCCTTGGCGTTCTGGGGGCGCGCGCTGCCGAAGTGGCTGCCCAGACCGAGGAAGGCGATAGCCGCCATGCGCCGGTCATAGCGGCCGATATCGAGTCCGCGGATAAGCGCGAAACCTCGACCATCGAGCAGCTCACCGACGATGTGCTGCAGGCGCAGCGCGAGTGTAGGCAGGGGAAAATCCGCTGCCTGGATCGTCGCGAGGTCGGTATCGCGGTCGGCAAGGCGCTGGGTCGCGCGGTCTATTTCTTCGATCTCCGCAGACGAGAGAGTCTCAATCCAATCGCGCCGCCGGGCCAGCGCCGGGCCGTACCACGCGGCGGGGCCTACGATGCGTTCGGGCACCTGGGCAAGGGTGAAAGGAGTCATGTGATAGAAGCATAAATCGGCTATTTCACGGCAGTCAAATGACTCCGGAAAACGGGCGGTCGTGAATGATCGGAAGGGGTCGTCCTCTGCCTTTGGCAAAATAGGTCAATTTTACTACCAAGACTTAGGTTTCCGCGGTTTGGCCGCATGGTCTCGATAATCAGTCGAGTCTGACCCTATGGATCTCTCTCACTGGTCAAAATCAATCGTTCGAATCCCAAGTTTCTTTGTGCTACGCTCTTTTTAAATTGGAGCATAAGTGCGGTCATGGAACTGGAGAGATCACACAACACAAATCAATACCCACTGCTTCTGCTGTGGCTACTCCTTCCGTTGTTCGTGCTATCCGCCTGCCAAGGTTCTTCGTCCGATAATTCGGCGAACACCTCCAATCCACCGCCACCGCCTTCGACAGTGGTGATGAAAGGTGACCGCATCCTGTCGGTGGCCATCAATCCGGGCGCCGATAATAATTTCAACAACGCCTTTGCTCAAGGTCAGGCGCTCGGCATGCAGGCTACAAGCTTGGCACTCGACTGGGATGATCTGGAAACCTC
Organism: Gammaproteobacteria bacterium; assembly: GCA_049591455.1. Classification (GTDB taxonomy): domain Bacteria; phylum Pseudomonadota; class Gammaproteobacteria; order Natronospirales; family REEB76; genus REEB76. The sequence goes on along the minus strand of JBAWFA010000012.1, from coordinate 128,222 downwards.
TCCCAATACCTATAACCCTAATCCCAACAATCTTGCCATCGCTGAATCATTCTATCCCGGCGTCAACACGCAAATTTCACTAGAAATAAACCCCATTGATACAGTCAAACGGCGAATGCCCAGCGACCTGATGTCGCTCCCGTTTGATAATCCCTTAGTTATCAGCCGGTATGAAAGTTTGCTGCAATGGGCGTTTTCTCAGATACCCGACCTGCAGCTCACTTCCTTGACCATCGGCAACGAAGTGGATGTGTACCTGGACAATAACCCCAGCGAGTGGCCCCAGTACATCACATTCTTTCAGCAGGTCTCAGCCTATGCACGCACATTGCGGCCCGGCCTCAAGGTGGGCGTGAAAGGAACATTTGCCGGCATGAGCGGCCCGGCGCAGGCCAACATGCAGGCACTGAATCAATACAGCGATGCTGTGCAAGTCACCTATTATCCGTTGAACCTCAACTTCAGCCCTGAATCCCCCACGGTGGTGAGCACCGATTTCAACACCCTCACCGACCTCTACCCGGGACGCATCATCTACTTGTTGGAAGCAGGTTATCCATCAAGCACCGGTTGCGCCAGCTCCGAAGCCCTGCAGTCTCAATTCATAGATCAGATATTCAGCGCCTGGGACGCCCACGCGGATCAGATCAAATTGATTTCATTCTTTAGTCTCACGGACCTGTCGCCGCAAGCCGTGAGTCAACTCCTGACCTATTACGGCAACTCCACACCCTGTTTTGCAGATTACCTGGGTATTCTGGGATTGATTACGTATAACGGTCAGGAAAAACAAGCATATATGGAACTCGGCAATGATACGCATGTGAGAGGATGGTGAAGGCCTCTAAATGCACCGTCAGCATCACAAATTAAATGGGTGTTTCCTTATACTCGCTCTGATCCTATTTGCCTCTCGCGAATCGCGTGATTGAAGGACATCCTGTGCTTCTACCAAAGTTGACTCTAACGTTCAATTACGTCCTGATCCTCGAATGGTTGTCTACACAGGATCGGCGGACTGGTGAGGAGCTGCATCAATTTCTTCAAGGCCTGCCCATCTCCACGTGTCTTGTCCGATGTGACAAGGTCGACGATATTCGTGCCGCACTCAAGCGCGCAGTGGCCAACGTCGGGACGCGTGGAATTCCAGTGATTCATATCGAATCACATGGTTCAAATCCGTTTCAAGGACGCGACGTTCGAGAGGCGGAGTTCGGGTTGGATGCCGCTCCTGGATTGCCCTGGATTGAACTCGGCGACTGGCTAGCTCCGCTCAATGAAGCAAGTGGATTCCGGCTCCTGGTCATAGGTGCGACTTGCTGGGGATTCGCCGCAATTGCAGCAATGAAAGTCCACGAGCACGTGGCCCCCTTTGCGTCCGCGGTAGGGCTCTCGACGGGCGTGGATGAAGGGTCGCTTCATGACGCCATGAAGGAGCTTTACCGCGTAATGGTGCGTGGCGAAGGATTGCGGGACGCTATGCAAGCCGCCGAGCGGGAACTGCGCAGTCCGACAGAGAAGCTAAGGGGCACGAGTGCACCTATCCTGGCGCTTAGGATACTCCGTGGCGTTTATGACGAAGTCCGGACACCCGAGCAGCGAACGGAACGCGCCAATGAAATTCTGCGGAAAGTGCAAGAAGCCGGATTTCCGGTCCGCGAGGGTGCCGAACAAGAGCTACCAGACTTTTTGCACGACAGGGGCGAAGCGCGTATCAAGGAAGCATGGGATGCATGGTTCCCGCCATCTGCACAAAAGGCAGAGCCTGCATACAGACTGGATTGGGATTGGATCAGGCGTACAAACCTCTAGTTTTTACTCTGACCCCAAATATATGGAGGGGGCGTAATCGGTGTCTAATACTTTTCTAATTATTCGCTCTAACCCATATTACTCCCATATGGATTTGTATATTACTCATTAAGCTTTACACTTTTCTGAATCGTCTTACCGTTACGCAAAATTGTCAATTTAACTTGTTGCCCGCCAAATTGTTGTGATTCAGATATAAAGGTTTGTACGTCAGAAGCAGCAAGGCCGTTGATCTTTAAGATAATGTCGCCTGGCAGTATGTCAGCATAAAATGCTGGTGATTCATTTACAATCAATGTAATTTTAACTCCGCTATTTGATCCGATTGTTTGACGCTCATTGTCGCTCAAATTAATATAGTATGCGCCGAATCGCGGTTTACTCTTTGCCAGATAAACTGCCATATAATCTGAACGATTAACAGAATACGGAATATAAGTAGTTTGTGAGCCATAGGTATCCGTTGTGGCCGTACCATTTATGGTTACCATACCTCCCGTGCCATATACGGAGCCATTCATATTTGTCGTTGAAGTTTCTGTGTGCGGAGTTGTTAATGGCATTACGCCACTGACTGTATTTGTATAACGTGAATAGAGAATGACTATATCTGCACCGACTTTTTCCCCCTCGTCTACGGCTTTACTGTATTGGCCACTAGGTCCGTTAAAACTGCTCGTACCTATAACAGCGTATCCTTCTTCAAGATAGTATTTTGTATCCTGTTTGAAATCGCTTCCTGCATAGATTTGTGGAGAGGCTGAGGGTGGGCCAACACGTCGTGAAGGGTCATAAAAATTATTCGGATGATAATACTGAACAAAGGGATTAGCACATGCACAAAGCAATGCCGTTAATATAGTTGGAACTAATATTTTTATATTCACCATATTGCTCCATATTTACCTAAATGTGGAATATTAGGTCACAGCGAATTTAGACGGTAACCCAATCAAACGGATGTTTCAGCACAATGGTCTGGGCGCGGTCAGGGCCCGTTGAAATAATGTCGATCGGCACGCCCATGAGTTCCTCGATCTTTTTAAGATAGGCGCGCGCGTTTTCAGGCAGTTCATTGTATTGCGTGAGTCCGACGGTGGAAGTCTTCCATCCGGGCATATCCACATACACCGGTTCGGATTCAGCGAAACTCTCCGCGCCCATGGACGCCACCGTGACTTCGCCTTTTGAAGTCTTGTAGGCCACGCAGATGCGGATGGTGTCGAGGCCGTCCAGCACGTCCAGTTTGGTGATGCACAGGCTCGATACGCTGTTGTTGATGACCGAGCGGCGCATGGCTGCCACGTCGAACCAGCCGCAACGGCGCGGCCGGCCGGTGACGGAACCGAATTCATGGCCGCGACGCGCCAAATGCTCGCCCATGGCATCGAACAATTCCGTGGGCATGGGGCCCTCGCCCACGCGCGTGCTGTACGCCTTGACGATGCCCAGCACTTGATCGAAGTACAACGGACCGAGACCCGTGCCAGTGGCCGCGCCGCCGGCAGTAGTGTTGCTTGATGTGACGTAGGGATAGGTGCCGTGGTCCACGTCCAGCAACGCGCCCTGGGCGCCCTCGAATAGCATGTTCTCGCCGCGCCGCCGCAGCGCATCCAGGAGCGGCGTGATGTCCGCGACCATGGGTTCCAGCACCGGCACCAACGCCAGATAATCTTCCAGGGTTTTCTGGAAGGCCACCGGTTCGGTGTGAAAGTAATTCTTGAGGATGAAGTTGTGGTAATCCAGCACTTCGCCGAGTTTGGCGGCGAAGCGCTCGCGATGAAATAAATCGGCGAGACGTACTGCGCGGCGCGCGATCTTGTCCTCGTAGGCGGGACCGATGCCGCGGCCGGTAGTGCCGATCTTGGCGGCGCCCTTGGCCTGCTCGCGTGCTTTGTCCAGCGCCACGTGCGATGGCAGGATCAGGGGACAGGCGGGGGAAATTTTCAGGCGCTCGCGCGCCGGCACACCCTTGCCTTCCAGCATGGTGATTTCTTCCAGCAGCGCCGTGGGTGAGAGCACCACGCCGTTGCCGATGAGGCATTGCACGTTGCCGCGCAGCACGCCGGAAGGAATCAGCTTGAGCACGGTCTTCTCGCCGTTGATCACCAGCGTGTGGCCGGCGTTGTGTCCGCCCTGGAATCGCACCACGGCGGCGACGCGGTCCGTGAGCCAGTCCACCACCTTGCCCTTGCCCTCGTCGCCCCACTGGGTGCCGATGACGATGATGTTCTTGCCCATGTTTTTCCCCGAAGGCTTCAAAACAGATTGCGGGCCAGATACAGCAGAACCACACCCGCGATCATGCTCACCAGGCCCGCGATGCGCAGTACCCTGTCATTGGCCTGGATGACAGCCGCTAGCGTGTGCTTGAAGCTGCTTGGATTGAGAAACGGCATGATGCCTTCGATCACCAGCATCAATCCCACCGCTGTCAGTAGCGCCATCCACATATTCGATCACCCTCTGTTTGGATCGCGTCAGGGCCATTCCCACAATTCACAAATTCCGCCACGGCACTCAATGGCGCTTTTCCGCCGGTGGCGCTCCGAGCCCGTCGAAGTATTTCAGGAATCCGCTGTCCGGACCCAGCACGATGACACTGTTACTGCTCTTGATAGTCCGCTTGTAAGCCTCCAGACTTCTGTAGAAGCGGAAAAATTCCGGATCCTCGTTATAGGCACGCGCGTAGATGGTCGTGGCTTCGGCTTCGGCCTGGCCGCGGACTGTCTGCGCCTGGATTTCGGCCCGGGCGAGAATGGCAGCCTTCTGCTGATCCGCCTTGGCGCGGATTTCATCGGCGCTGGCAACGCCCTGGGCACGGATTTGCATGGCCTGATCCGACTGCGCGGCGCGCATGCGTTGGTACACCCCGTCCAGTTGATCCTGCGGCAGGGTGAGTTCCGTGAGATGCACCGCCTGGACTTCCACACCCAAATCGTGCAGCTGCGAATTGAGTTTCGCAGGCACGTCTCTCAGAAGCACGCTGTCCTGGCCGGCCAACAGGTCGGTGGCGGGATGGGCAGCGAACAACTGCTGGAGTATGGGTGCAAGGGTATCGTTAATGCGCCGCGCACCTGTACTCTCATCGCAACCGGTGGCTTGGCAGAAAGCGGCCGCATCGCTGATGTGCCACACGGCGGCATAACCCGCTTCCAGGGGTTTGCCGTCACTGCTCGTCAATTTAAGACGGCCACCGTTCTGGCGGTCACTGTCAAGCGTGATCCAGTGAGCATCAAGCCCGGCGACATGACCGATGAACGGCACTCTGAAATGCAAACCGGGCTTGAGACCGGTTGCCGTAACGTTGCCACCGCGCATACGTACGCCCATCTGGCCCTGGTGTACCACGCTGACACTCTGACTGATGAGAATCAGCACGATGATAGCGATGACGAGGCTGATGAGAGAGCGGTGTAATTGCATTACACGCCTCCCCTGGTGCCGGCAGCAGGAGCGGTGCTGGCGGGATGTTCGCCGGTGACCGGAGTTTTCTCCGGCGCGGGCGCCGCAGGCGGGTTTTTCATCGGCGCCTGGAATGGCTGACCCAGTTGCACCGTCACGCCGCCGTTGCGGGTATCCACCACGACCTTATTAGCGCTACCGAGAATATCTTCCATGGTTCGCACATACAGTTCCTCGCGAGTGAGGGCCGGCGCCTTGCGATAGGCGCCCAGCACTGCGTCGAAATCCGCAGTATCTGCTTGAGCCTGGCTCACCAGCGTAGTGCGGTAGGCTTGCGCCTGTGTAATTTTGGCATCCGCCTCACCCTGGGCCTCGGGCAATAAATTATCGGCGTAGGCACGCGCGGCATCTTGCGCTTGGTCGGCGGCCTGTTGCGCGCCCTGCACGTCGGCATCGGCGCTGCCCACGGCTTCCGGCACACTCACATGCTGGAACGTCAAACCCGTCACGGTGATGCCAGCGTCATAGGGAATAAGTGCGGCACTTAAGCGCTGGCGCGCATCCACTTCCACTGCGTCCTGGCCAGTGCCCAGAATGTTTGACAGCGTGCTTTTGGCCACAGCAGCACGTACAGCCGCATTTGCGAATGCGCCCAGCAATACCTTGGTGCCCGCATCAGCACTTTCAGGTAATGGCGCTATGCTGGCAGCATTGAACAGGTAATCGTGCAAATTCACCACGTGATAATGCACCACCGCATCCACCACAACGATATTGCCGTCTAGGGTAAGCAACCGATTGTAGGTATACGCATAGTCACGGCCTTCCACGCCGCTGATAATGTCCGCATGACCCACGGGCCAGGGCGTATGCCAGTGCAATCCGGGTTGTGTGACGTTCAGATAGCGGCCGAACACGAAATTTACGCCGCGATCACCGGGCGCGACTTTGTAAAAACCCGATAGCAGCCAGGCAATGATGATGAGGGGTACCAGCCACCAGAAGGTGACTGCGTGGAAATGCTGCTGGCCACCGCGCTTGCTGCCGAACAGCCAGCCCAGCCGCTTTTGCAGGCTCTTCACCATCCGCTCCAGATCCGGCGGACGCTCCGCGCTGTTCCAGGGATCCTTGTCTTTCCCCGGCTCTTTCCACACCATGACAGAAAACTCCCGAGTGACTGAATCTAAAAAGCAAGCAGCGAAGGACTCAAACCTTCGCGGTGGCACAGGCGCTGGTACTCGCTGCGCGGCAGTTGCACCTGCAGGAGATAACTGCCGTCCTGTTCCTGTTTCTCCTCCCGCACCGCTCCCAACTGGAAAAATGCCGCGCGCGCCCGGCTTTTGGCGGGCGCCAGCCTGAGCCAGCCTTGCACCGTTTCGCTGCGTAGCCGTTCCGCGATGGCCGCAGCCAGCGCCTCCAGTCCCGCGCCGCTTTGTGCCGATACCCAGACACGCCGCGGCTTGCCGTCGGGACCCTGCTCCACCGCCGGTGGCTGGCCGGTGACATCTATCTTATTGAATACCTCGAGCTGCGGCACGTTTTGCGCGCCGATTTCCGCCAATACCTGGTTCACGGTCTCTATATATGTATCCCGCTGCGGATCACTCGCGTCCACCACGTGCAGCAACAGTGCCGCCTCTTCGGTTTCCTGGAGCGTGGAGCGGAACGCCGCCACCAGATCGTGGGGCAGTTCGCGGATGAAGCCCACGGTATCCGCCAGCACCACCTCGGAGCCCTGTCCGAGATGGAGGCGCCGCAGGGTGGTATCAAGGGTCGCGAACAACTGGTCCGCGGCGAACATTTCCGCGCCGGTGAGCGCATTGAACAAGGTGGATTTGCCGGCGTTGGTGTAACCCACCAGCGAAACCGTCGGCACCTCACGGCGCAGGCGCGTGCGGCGATTTTGTTCCCGCTGTTCGCGCGTGCGTTGCAGGCGCTTCGCCAATTGCTGGATGCGCTTGCCAATGAGCCGCCGGTCGGTTTCCAACTGGGTTTCGCCGGGACCGCGCAGACCGATGCTGCCACCACGCTGCCGTTCTAGGTGCGTCCAGCCGCGCACTAGGCGCGTGGCCAGATGCCGGTGCTGGGCGAGTTCCACCTGCAGCTTGCCTTCAAAACTGCGGGCGCGTTGCGCGAAGATATCGAGGATGAGGCCGGTGCGATCCAGCACACGGCAACTGAGGAATTTTTCCAGATTGCGTTCCTGGCTGGGGGAGAGAGCGTGATTCACCAGCACCAGATCGGCCTTGTGCTCCAGCACCTGCGCCCGCACTTCTTCTGCCTTGCCTTCACCGATGAAGAAATGCGGCTCCGGCACGCGCCGGTTGCCGGTCACCGTGGCGAGCACTTCCGCGCCTGCGGCCCTGGTAAGTTCGGTGAATTCCTGGAGCAGTTCGTTGCCAGTTGCGGGATCGAGATTGAGGTGAACCAGAACGGCTCGTTCACCGCTCTTCGGACGCTCAAACAATGCGCCGCCCCGGCATGCTGTATCAGGCGCTCTCGCCGCCCGTCGCACCGCCGCCCTCTTCTTCGGGCACCATGTTCACATGCCGGCTCGGCACCACCGTGGAAATGGCGTGCTTGTACACCATCTGGCTCACGCTGTTCTTGAGCAGAATCACGAACTGATCGAAGGATTCGATCTGCCCTTGCAGTTTGATGCCATTCACAAGATAAATCGAAACCGGCACTTTGTCCCGGCGCAGTGTGTTCAAGAAGGGTTCCTGCAGGGACTGACCTTTGGCCATGACTCGTCTCCTCGTTTTAATTATGTCTGCTGCAGACCGCCTGATTTCAGAGGTCTGCTGTTGTGTTAAATACCGCGACATTGTAGCACAGCACTCCTCAGGTCCGCGTTTCCAGCGTTCTGGATACCAAGTCCCGAACCTCGTTCGCCTGCCGCGGGGCAGCGCTTTCGAACCAATGCACTCCGGCTTCCGCGCGCAGCCAAGTCAACTGGCGCTTGGCGAAGCGGCGCGTGGCCACGATGCCGCGTTGCACCGCCGCGTCCAGATCGCAATCACCATCCAGGTGTTCCCAGAGCTGGCGATAACCCACCGAACGCATGGACGAATGCGCGCGGGTAAGATCACCTCGATCCCGCAAACCCGCTACTTCTTCCAGAAATCCTGCCGACACCATGGTCCGGAAACGTTGTGCAATACGTTCATGCAGGACTGCACGGCTTGCGGTTGCGACCGCCAGTTTAATCAGGCGATATGCCAAGGGTTTGACCTCGTCCGCCGCATGCAGTTCCGAAAGCGGCCGGCTGGTAAGATAAAAAACCTCCAGGGCCCGCTGGATACGCTGCGGATCATTTGTATGGATGCGCGCTGCGGCGGCCGGGTCCACCCGCTGGAGCTCTGCATGCAGCGCACCCCAGCCCTCTTTAGCGGCGCGGGCGTCAAGCTCGGCGCGCAGATGCGCATCGGCGGCGGGCAGTGCTGCAAGCCCGTGTTGCAGTACATGAAAGTACAGCATGGTGCCGCCCACCAATAATGGAATGCGGCCGGCTGCGGTGATTTCGCTCATGGCTGCAAGTGCGTCTTCACGGAACCGGCCGGCAGAATAACTTTCAATGGGATCGAGAATGTCAATGAGCCGGTGGGGCGCGATGCGCAGAATATCTGCGTCAGGCTTCGCGGTGCCGATGTTCATGCCGCGATAAATCATGGCTGAATCCACGCTGATGATGTCGCATGGAAATTGCCTTACCAGTTCCACCGCCAGTTCCGTCTTTCCTGACGCGGTGGGACCCATCAAAAGAATCGCCGGAGGCAGTGGTTTCATTTACCGCGCAGAAACAGCTTGTCGAGTTCCGTCATGCTCAGACGCATCCAGGTGGGACGGCCGTGATTGCACTGATCGGCGCGCGGCGTACGCTCCATTTCACGCAATAAGGCATTCATTTCAGCGAGATTGAGTATCCGGTGCGCACGCATCGAGGTATGACAGGCACGCGTCACCAGCACATGTTCCAGTGCAGCGTTGAGACGCCGGCTGCTGCCATTTTCAGCCAGATCCGCCAACAAGTCTTTCAGTAATTGCGATATATTTTCATCCTTGAGCAAGGCCGGCACTTCCCGGATCACCAAGGTCTCGGGTCCGCGCCTGTCCACCACAAAGCCCGTTTCGATCAATCCAGCCGCAGCCGATTCGGCCAAATCCGCTTCGCGGCGGCTCACCACCACGCTTATTGGCACCAACAGCGGTTGCGATGTTACCCGGCCGGATGCCAGCGCGGTTTTCATGCGCTCATAGGTGATGCGCTCGTGGGCCGCATGCATATCCACCAGTACCAGGCCGTCGGTCGTGGCGGCAAGAATGTAAACACCGTGGAGCTGCGCCAGCGCATAACCCAGTGGCGGCACACTCGCTGCATTGGTCAAAGTTTCCGGAGGCCGCGACGGAGCTTCATGCAGTCGCGCATAGGCGGCCATGTTTTCCGCGACATGCAAAGCCATGGGTTGTTGCGTGTGTACACCCGCGTAAGCTGCGGAAGCGTGCACCTGATCCGGGTGTGCCGGCGCGTGTTGCGCCGGCGGTTGCGGCGTAGTGTCTTTCAGGGCCGCTTCCACGGTACGGAATACATAATCGTGCACCAACCGGCCATCGCGGAAGCGCACTTCATATTTGGCCGGATGGGCGTTCACGTCCACCCGCGCCGGATCCAGCTCCAGGTACAGCACGTAGGCAGGATGCCGGCCATGAAACAGCACGTCGTGATAGGCCAGTTTCACGGCATGCGCCAGCAGCTTGTCGCGTACCATCCGGCCATTCACATAGAAATACTGCAAGTCCGGCTGGCTGCGTGAAAACGTGGGTCGCGCGATCCAGCCGCGTAAAATCAAACCGGTCATGGTGTGGGTAAGATGCAACGCCTGGAGCGTGAATTCCTTGCCCAGCAGCACTGCCACCCGCTGCTCGTGCTCGCGCTGCTGACCTGCTGCATTGAGCGCGTACACGTGGCGGCCGTTGTGACGCGCGTGCAGTGCCACATCCATGCGCGCCAGCGCCAGGCGTCGCAATACCATATCCACGTGGCTGAATTCCGTCTGCTCGCTCTTCAGGAATTTGCGCCGCGCCGGCGTGTTGAAGAACAGTTCGCGCACCTCGACAGTGGTGCCAATGGGATGAGGCACCGGCGCGGGCACGTTGTAATGGCCGTGACCGTCGCCTTCGATGCGCCAGCCGTGTTCCTCGTCGCTGGTGCGCGAGGTGAGGCTCAATCTCGCCACTGCACCGATACTCGGCAAGGCTTCACCGCGGAAACCCAGCGTTGCAACGTGTTCAAGATCATCCAGCGTAGCGATCTTGCTGGTGGCATGTCGCGCCACCGCCAACGCCAGTTCGTCTTTGGGAATGCCGCCGCCGTCATCACGCACGCGGATGAGTCGCGCGCCGCCCTGCTCCAGTTCCACGTCAATGCGCGTGGCACCTGCGTCTAGGCTGTTTTCCAGCAACTCCTTCGCTACCGAGGCAGGGCGTTCCACCACTTCGCCGGCGGCGATCTGGTTGATGAGCTGGGGCGGCAGGGAACGGATGGGCATGGGGCACCGCAAGGATAGGCAGATGCCTAGCTTAACGGCTTGCGGATGCTGTAGAAAGGATGCTGAAACTATTGGCCGCGCTGATTGCGGCTGGCGACGCTATAGTCCGTGGCTTGGCCCGCGACAGCAGTTTCCACAATGGGTTGCTGGCCACGCGTTCTTGCCATGGCGAGTTCGGTACCGGGCGGCGGATACTGATTGAAATAATTGCTCACACCGCCGAGTATGGCCTTGGCGACTTTATCCTGGTAAGCGGAACTCATAAGCAGCTGCTCCTCGCGAGGGTTACTGATGTAGTCGGTTTCCACCAGGATGGACGGAATATCCGGCGACTTGAGTACCACGAACGCCGCCTGCTGCGTATCGTCACGGTGCATAGGTCCGAGCCTGGACAACAAACGCGCCACGCGATTACCCACATCGAGACTGGCGCTGATGGTGGCGGTCTGGGACAAGTCCAGCAACACCGAGGCCAGCATGGAACTCTTGTCAGCCAGGTTCACGCCGCCCAGCAGATCAGAATCGTTTTCCCGTTGCGCCAGCAGCCGCGCATGTTCGCTGGTGGCACCGTGCAGGGAAAGTGCATACACCGTGGCGCCGCCGGCATAGCGATTGTGGGCCGCATCGCAATGAATGGATATGAAGATGTCGGCGTGCGCAGCCCGGGCGCGGTCAATACGCTGGCGCAAGGTGAGGTAATAATCGCCGTCGCGAGTCAGGAAAGGTTTGAAGCCCGGCTGCTTCGCTACCAGCGCCGCAAGCCGTCGCGCAATCTGCAAGGTGATGGTTTTTTCCATGCCGCCACCGGGTCCGCGGGAGCCGGAATCAATGCCGCCGTGACCCGCGTCTATGGCCACCACGATGTCGCGGCCGGTCTTAGGCACGGCGCTGGACGCGGTCAGCACAGGTTTACGTACCACCTGCTGACCCTCGGCATAAAGATCCACCACTAGTTGCGTGCCATAAGTTCCGGTGCGGGTCACGCTGCGGGGTGTGGCGTGTGACGCGAGGTCCAGCACCACCCGCAAGCCGGTCTGGCCGCGCACGCCGCTGCGCAAATCCTTCACCAGCCCTTGTCCGGCCGGCAGCACCGCGGTGAGGCGTGCGTTGTCCACGTCAATCACGACGCGATTGGGATTGCTGAGGGTGAAAATCCGGTGGTCCACCTGTCCGGACAGGTCGAAAATCAGGGTTGTCTGTCCGGCCGCAGGCGCAAAATGCACCCCCTGCACGTTCACCGGAGCGGCCAGCGCCGCCACCGGCCAGAGCAATATCAGGGCCAGTACTACTTTCATCCCCGGTCCGCGATGCGAAGACATGGGGTAGTTATACATCATCCCTGAGAAATTTCAAGGTTTTTGTGAATGAATTTATGAAGATACGACGATATCTTAGAGAGAGACCTGAGAAACCGCCTCAACCGCCCGATGCCAGCTCCGGTTCGCGGGCAGTTCGGACCCCCGCTTGCCATGCTTCCGCCAGCTTGCGCCCACGTTCACTTGAGGCTTTTAGCTTCAACCGCCGGCCCGGTTCGTGCACTTCCAAACCGAGTACCAGATCCGGCGGGGGCACAGCGCCCTCGCCCCGTTCGGGCCATTCCACGAATACCCACAAATCCGGATCGTCCAGTTCCCGAATCCCCAGGTACTCCAGTTCAGCCGGCGCGCGGATGCGATACAGGTCCAAATGCTGGAACAAGCGCCCCGAGAACTCGTAACCCTCCACCAGGGTATAAGTAGGACTGCGCACATGCCCCCTGAAACCCAGGCCGTGCAGCACGCCGCGCACCAGGGTAGTTTTGCCGGCGCCCAGTTCGCCCTGCAAATACACCACAGCGCCGCCGTTCAAGGCGCGGCCCAATTGCGCGCCCAGCCTCCCCATGGCGCCTGCATCGGCAACAAAAAATTCATTCATGGGTTCATCACATTACGCAGCGCCGCAATCAGATCACGTGTCATTAATCCACGCTCACCAGCTTGAGCGGCACGGTCGCCTGCCAGAGCGTGGAATTGCACGCCGGCGCGAGCTGCATCAGCCAGCGGCAAACCCTGAGCAATCAGCGCGGCGATCACGCCGGTCAGCGCGTCGCCCATTCCGGGCGCCGCCATGCCAGGATTGCCGTAGACACATACCGCGGGAATTTCATCCGCCGTGGCCACGATGCTGCCGGCGCCTTTCAACACCACCACGGCGCGGTATTTTTCCACCAACTGCGCCGCCGACTGAAAACGGTCCTGCTGCACGGCCTCGGTGGTCTGTTTGAGTAAACGGCCCGCTTCGCCCGGATGCGGTGTGAGCACCCACTGACCACGCGCCACCGGATGGGCTGCCAGCAGATTGAGCATATCCGCATCCACCACCAGCGGCAGCGGCGTATCCAGGGCCCGCGCCAGCAGAATGCGTCCCCAATCGTCCTGGCCGAGTCCTGGACCTATCGCGATGACCGTGGCGCGTGTCAGCAGCGGTGCCACATCGGCGGGGTCATCCATGCCACGCACCATGGCTTCCGGTAACCCAGCCAACAATCCCGCTACGTGTGTGGGCCGCGTGGCGACAGTGACCATGCCTGCCCCGCTGCGCAAGGCCGCTTCCGCAGTGAGTCGTACCGCGCCGCCCATGCCGTGGTCGCTGCCGATCACCAGCACGTGGCCGAACATGCCTTTATTCGATGCGCGCACACGCCGCGGCAAATGTATATCCGCCTTGCCGATACAGCGCGCGAATGGCCGGATGCTTTCGTAGGTTGCCGCGGGAACATCCAGTGTCGCAAGCGTGATCTCGCCCGCGCTGTTAGGTCCCTCGCCGGTAAAGAGTCCCGGTTTCATGCCGATGAACGTCACAGTCGCCGTGGCGCGTACAGCCGCGCCCATCACCGTACCCGTATCTGTATTCAGGCCCGAAGGAATATCCAGCGACAATACCGGTCTGCCGCTGGCATTGATGATCTGCACGGCCTGGAGCCAGTCATCCTGCAGTGGCCGATCCAAGCCGATGCCGAGCATTGCATCCACGATCACATCCGCATCATCCGGCAAGGCCGCGGAAAACTTCTGTTCCTGACCCTTCGCTGCCAGATACCGCTTGCGCGCGGTTGCGGCAGTACCGGAGAGCTTTTTCACATCGCCCACGTTCAGCAGCGTTACCTGCCGCTTGGCTTTCAAGGCACAGATCGCCAGCACGTAACCGTCCCCGGCGTTGTTGCCGCTGCCGCAGAGCACAGCGATATGCCTTGCCTGCGGCCAGCGGTTCTCCAGTGCCTTCCACGCCGCCGCACCGGCGCGCGCCATGAGTTCCTCAATCGCAATGCCGCACGCGACGGCGCGTTGGTCCAACTCGCGCATCTGCGCTGCGGAATAAAGTGCTTCTGGAAGTTGCGACATGGAATCATCATAATACACACGCGACTCCGCGTGTTGCTATCACCGTTAGAGGCATCCATGATCAACGCCACCGTCCGGATCCCGGCACCCATAAACGAGCCTGTATTTTCCTATGCACCTGGAACACCCGAGCGTGCGGAGCTGAAAAAGATGCTCGAACACATGGCATCCGGGCGCATCGAGATTCCCCTTATAATCGGCGGCGAGGCGGTACGGACCGGCAAGCTCGCTGAAGTGCGCATGCCCCACGATCACCAGCATGTCCTCGCCACCTGCCATCAAGCCGATGTGGCACAGGTGCATGCGGCGATTGACGCCGCGCTGGCTGCGAAGCCAGCTTGGGAAGCCCTCTCGTTCGCGGCACGCGCCAGCATCTTTCTGCGTGCCGCGGATCTTCTCGCATCGCGCTACCGCCCGGTCCTGAACGCCGCCACCATGCTCGGACAGTCCAAGACCGCGCATCAGGCTGAGATAGATGCCGCCTGCGAACTTATTGATTTCCTCAGATTCAATGCCACCTTCGCGCAACAGATAATCGCGGATCAACCGGCCAGCCCGGTGCAGACGTGGAACCAGCTCGACTACCGCGCGCTGGACGGCTTCGTGTACGCGGTAACACCGTTTAACTTCACCTCAATTGCCGGAAACCTCCCCTCCGCTCCCGCGCTCATGGGCAACACGGTAGTCTTCAAGCCGTCGCCGTCCGCGATGTTCAGCAACTGGCACATCATGGAACTGTTCCGCGAAGCCGGCCTGCCACCCGGGGTGATCAACCTGGTGCAGGCCGATCCGGCACTCATTACCTCGGTGGTGCTCGCGCATCCGGATCTAGGCGGCGTTCATTACACAGGATCCACGGCGGTGTTCAAATCAATCTGGCGCACGGTGGGCGAAAACATGCCTCTTTACCGCCAGTATCCGCGTCTCGTCGGAGAAACCGGTGGCAAAGATTTCATCTTCGCCCACGCTTCTGCGGGCGACGACCTCGAAGCGCTCGCGGTCGCGATGGTGCGGGGTGCGTTCGAATTCCAGGGTCAGAAGTGCTCAGCGGCCGCGCGCGCCTTCATCCCTGCGTCGCTATGGCCGCGGCTGCGCGACCGGCTCATTGCTTTGACGAGCGAACTGCGCATGGGCGACGTGCGCGACTTCCGCAATTTCATGGGCGCGGTAATCCACGAGGGCTCCTTCAAAAAAATCAGCGGTTATCTCGAGTATGCGCGCAGCGCACCGGGAATAAAGATCCTGGCCGGCGGCACGAGCGACGGTTCGCACGGCTGGTTCGTCGCACCCACCGTGATCCAGAGCGACAACCCGCAGGATCGTCTGATGTGCGAGGAGATATTCGGACCGGTGATCACGGTGCATGTCTACCCGGATGCGGCATACGAAGAAACCTTGCGTATCTGCGATCAGTCCACCCCCTATGCGCTCACGGGCTCAATCTTTGCGCGTGACCGTTCAGCAATCGCCACCGCATCCCAGCTGCTGCGCCATGCGGCCGGCAACTTCTATATCAACGACAAGCCCACCGGTGCTGTGGTCGGACAGCAGCCATTCGGAGGAGGCCGCGCCTCGGGCACCAACGACAAGGCAGGCTCGCCGCTCAATATCATGCGCTGGACTTCGCCGCGCACTATCAAGGAAAACTTCGTGCCACCCACCGTCGTCGGTTACCCGTTTCAGGGTGCCGAATAGCCGCGTTGCGGCCGGCGGAAAACGTGCCGGATTTCACTGCTCTTGCCGGGCGCATACGCGAGTGGGCGCGGGAACTGGGTTTCCAGCAGGTTGGTGTCAGCGGCGTGGAACTGCCAGAAGACGAACAGCGTTTACTGGACTGGCTCAGACAGGAGCGGCACGGCGAGATGAACTATATGCAGCGCCACGGCACGCGCCGCAGCCGGCCAGCGGAATTGCTGCCCGGTACACTGCGGGTGATTTCTGCGCGCATGGATTACTGGCTGCATGACGCGACGGAAGCCAAAGGATTACTGGAGGAAAAAGATCGCGCCTATATCGCACGCTATGCGCTGGGCCGCGATTACCACAAACTCCTGCGCGCGCGCCTGCAAGAACTCGCGGATCGTATCCAGCAACAAATCGGCTCCTTTGGCTACCGCGCCTTCACCGACAGCGCACCGGTACTGGAAAAGGCACTGGCGCGCAACTCCGGCCTCGGCTGGATCGGCAAACACACCAATCTCATCAACAAAGACGCCGGCTCCTGGTTTTTTCTCGGCGAGCTTTTCACCGATCTGCCGCTACCGGTGGATGCGCCCGCAACGGAGCACTGCGGAAGCTGTCGCAGCTGCATAGATGTCTGCCCTACCCAGGCCATCGTCGCACCTTATCAACTAGATGCGCGCCGCTGCATCGCCTACCTCACGATCGAATACAAAGGCTCTATTCCGCTTGAATTTCGCAAGGCCATCGGCAACCGTGTGTTCGGCTGCGACGACTGCCAGCTCTTCTGTCCCTGGAACAAATTCGCGCAACCCACTGACGAAAAGGACTTCAAGCCACGTCACGGCCTCGATGACGCGGGGCTGGTGGAGCTGTTCAACTGGACAGAGGAAGAATTTCTGAAACGCACTGAAGGCAGCGCCATCCGCCGCGTTGGTTATGAGTGTTGGTTGCGCAATATCGCCATTGCCTTGGGCAACGCACCAGGTTCACCGGGAATCACTGCCGCCCTGAAAGCGCGCGCTAAACACCCATCGGAATTGGTGCGCGAGCATGTGCGCTGGGCGCTTGAGCAGCATGCAATCAAACGTGCCACCTCCGCGTAGGGTTGCCTGCATAGCTTACTTTTACCTAACGTACGGCACTTAAAGAACAAATCCGATTTTTATAGCAAGCGGCACTTCCAGATACTTCTCTAACTTCTGCCGTGGCAGTCGCGGAAGCGCAGACCGCTGCCGCAGGGACAAGGCGCGTCGGGCCCCACGATGGCCATGGTGTCGTACTGACCGAGGCTGGCCGGACGCTTGAAATGACGCTGCATGGTGAGTTTGTCGAAGGGGCCGAGGCGTTCGCGGCCATCGTATTTGAAATCCGTGTACTGACCGTTGGCGTCCACGTAATGCAGAAAGGTCTGTGCCCACCACTCGCCGGAGAAAGGTTCGCGCCAGTGGGGCACATCGGCGCCGCGGTAGATGAGCATGTCGCCGGGCGTGAGGGCCAGGGCCTTGTCCACGCCGCCCGCGGTGACGCACAGCGGCCACAATGCGGGCGCCTGGAAACCGAGCGTAAGCGAGGTGCTGATCTCGCAGGATGGCCGGTCCAGGTGTTTCGGCAGGATCGCACCCTTGCCGTAGATGCGCAGATAGGAATAGCACGGTAACAGTTCCAGGCCGGTAGCCTGTTCCACAGATGATTTCAGTTCCAGCAGCAGGGTTTCGCTGAAGGCGTCAGCATACCGGCCGATGGCAGCGCGGAACATGTCTTCACGCTCGTAATAGCCCGCGTCGTTGCGTTGCAGCAGCGCATACGTCGCCATGAAGCGCGCGCTTTCAGCACTGATGGCTTGCGGCAGCACGGTGTAGCCGCTTTTCCGGAATTGTTCGGCGTGACCGGGGGACGAGGGTGAGTGGCTGGCGGGAACGCTCATGCGCATCCAGGTTGCTTAAGAATGTGTCAGCTTAATCCTTTGGCCTTTGCAGTCAACTGAGCCACTTGTCAACTCATCCTCACCGTTGCCCTCTCCGGTCGAGGAGAAGGCAAGAACAAAAAATTCGCTTTCAGGCGGCTTGGACGGGGACGGCGTTGGACGTGCGGGCAATGTTGTTGTGCTCATCGAGATAGACAAGCCGTGGTTTGTGGTTGACCGCTTCGGCGGCGTTGAGCTGCGCGTAGGCACAGATAATCACGATGTCGCCGGGTTTGGCGCGGTGCGCAGCAGAACCGTTCACGGAAATGATGCGCGAACCGGCTTCGGCGTGGATGGCGTAGGTGGTGAAACGCTCACCGTTAGTGACGTTGTAAATCTGGATCTGCTCGTAGGGCAGGATACCGGCCGCTTCCAGCAGGCTGCCATCAATGGCGCAGGAACCTTCGTAATGCAGCTCCGCATGGGTCACGTGGGCGCGATGCAGCTTGGCTTTTAGCAGGGTTAGTTGCATTGGAATCACAAAGTTTGGCGGGACGAGTGCCAATTTTACCTTGCCCTTTACGGGCCCTCAAGTATTGTTCTGTTCCACCCGCGTCTGGATATGCACTTCAATATTGTCTATGAGGCGTGCTTTGCCGAGCCAGGCGGCAGCCAGCACCACAAAATGTGTCGTGCCCGCGGCCGGAGGCATCAGCGTGCGCGCCGTGCGGATGGAAACATAATCAGGCCGCATGCCGTCTGAAAGTTTGCGCACGGCTTCGGATTCAAGCTTCTGGAAATCACGCCGCCCCTCCATTAATGCCTGCGACACTTCGTGAAGCGTGCGATACAAGAGTGGCGCCAATGTGCGTTCGGACGGTGCGAGATACTGATTGCGCGAACTCATGGCGAGGCCGTCGGCCTCGCGCACCGTGGCTACGCCGATGATTTCCACCGGCAGGGAAAGGTCCGCTGCCATCCGGCGGATCACCGCCAACTGCTGATAATCCTTTTCGCCGAACAGCGCCACGTCCGGCTGCACCATATTGAAGAGTTTTGCTACCACCGTGGCCACGCCGACAAAATGACCGGGGCGAAACTTGCCGTCCAGGATGGCGGATAGCTCCGGGACTTCCACGTGCGTGATCTGCTCCCGGTTACCGGGATACATCTCGTCCACCGGCGGCGCGAACAGCAGATCGGCATTTGCCGCCAGCAGCTGGACTTTGTCCGTTTCCAGGGTGCGCGGATAGCTCTTGAAGTCCTCACTGGGACCGAATTGCAGGGGATTGACGAAGATGCTCACCACCACGCGTTCGGCATGTTCCCGTGCCAGTTCCACCAGTTTCAAATGACCGGCGTGCAGATTGCCCATGGTGGGCACGAGGGCAATACGCTGGCCGGTAAAACGCCAGCGGCTGATGCAATCGCGAAGTTCAATAACGCTGTGCAGGGTCAACATGTAAAGTGCTTGAGGAAACCCTCAAATTCCGTGCATGCCGAGCCTGTCAAAGCATTAACGGAATTGTTATTAGTTTGCCGATAACCGCCCTTCGACAGGCCCAGGTCGAACGGAGTCAATGGTTAAACCTTCCCTCAAAACGCTGGATTGATATCACCCTTCAGTCGAAGCAATGTTCCGGAGCAGGATAACTGCCATCTTTCACGGCTTTCACATAGGCTTCCACGGCGGCGCGCGGGCTGGCAGCACCTTGCATGAAATTGCGCACGAACCTGGCGCGGCGACCGGGCGTGATGTCCAGCATGTCGTAAAGCACCAGAATCTGTCCATCTACATCGGGGCCGGCCCCGATGCCGATGACCGGTACCTTTACCTTGCGGGTGATTTCCGCCGCCAGCACCTTCGGTATCTTCTCCAATAAGATGATGTCGGCACCGGACTGCTCCAGCAATAGCGCATCTTCCAGCATCTGCCGTGCTGCGGCCTGGTCGCGTCCCTGGGTCGGGAATCCGCCGAGCTTGTGTACCTGCTGGGGACGCAAACCGAGATGCGCACACACCGGCACTCCGTTCGCGTTGAGATAACTCACGATCTCAGCCTGATGGCCGCTGCCTTCCAGCTTCACCATCTGTGCGCCCGCTTCCTGCATGAGCCGCGCGGCATTATCGAGCGCACGTTCCGGCGCCGGATAACTCATGAACGGCATGTCCACGATGAAAAACGCGCGCTTGAGACTGCGCTGCACCAAGCGAGCGTGATACACCATGTCGTTCATGGTCACGGGCACGGTGGTGTCATGACCCTGGATGACATTACCAAGTGAATCACCCACCAGCACTACATCCACGCCGGCGATATCCAGCAAGGTCGCAAAACTTGCGTCATAGGCGGTAAGACAGGCAATCTTTTCGCCGGCAGCTTTCATTTTCGCCAGCGTTCTGATGGTGAGTCTTTCAGCCTGATTGCGGTTTTCAGGTTGAGTGTACATGCGGATTCCCTGTTTTGCCTCGTATCAGCATGACGGCCAGCGGCTTAAACATCAAGTCTAATGCGCCGAAGGGTTGAAATAGTGGCGGCCGCTCTTGACGCGGTTGATTTCCCGCACCAGCAGCCCGTAGTCCTCCTCGCTGTCCACCAAGTTGATGTCGCTGGCATTCACGATCAAGAGCGGCGAACGGTTGTAGTAATGAAAGAAATGTGCGTAGGCGCCTGCGACGCGTTCCAGGTATTCCCGCTGGATGAATTGTTCAAAACAGACGCCGCGACGCAAGACGCGCCGCATCAGCACGTCCACCGGCGCCTGTAGGTACACCACCAGATCCGGCACCGGCGCATCCAGTGCCAGATGCTGATAGACCTGCTCGTAGAGTGCGAACTCGTCATCGTCCAGATTGAGCTGCGCGAACAGTCGGTCTTTCTCAAGCATGAAATCGGCGACGCGGGCGGGCGTGAAAATGTCTCCCTGACGCAACTGTTGCAACTGGCGTGCGCGCTGGAACAGGAACGACAACTGGGTGGGCAGCGCGGCGTTTTTGGGATCGCGGTAGAAGCGTTCCAGGAACGGGTTTTCGTCCGCACGCTCCAGCAGCATCTCGGCGCCGAAAGTTTCCGCCAGCAACTGGGCAAGGCTGGTCTTGCCCACGCCGATGGGGCCTTCGACCACCAGATAACGGGACCGGGCATCAGTCATCGGTTTTCTCGTACCTCTCAATCGGAGGTGAATGACAGCGGTCGCGTAAAGCCTGCACCGGCCCATGGTCCGGAATCACCAGTGCCGGCGCCACCTCCGCCAGAGGATACAGGACGAAACTGCGTTCATGCAGCCCCGGATGTGGCAGCGTCAATTCCGGCGTCTGCATGCGAATGTTGCCGTAAACAAGCATGTCCAGGTCCAGGCTGCGTGATCCCCAGCGCGCTTCCTCCGCACGCCGGCGACCGTGCCGTGTTTCCAGCTCGCGCAGCATGCGCAACAGATCCAGCGGTTCAAGCCGGGTGTCCAGCACCGCCACCGCGTTCAGGTAATCCGGCTGGTCCTGGGGACCCAGCGGTTTGCTTTTATATAAGTGGGAACGCGCCAGCATGCGCGTGCGGGGGAGTTGGTCCAGCTCTGTGAACGCGCGCCACAACTGTTCAGAAGGACCATTGAGATTGCTGCCGAGACCGATGTAAACGCGGATGCTGGCGCGCATTGCGTCAAGCCGGCTGGGAACTCTCATGGCGCCGCCTTCGATGACGCGAGCGGCGCCGCCCGCTCCCAAGTGCTGTCCCCGGTGAAGCCGTCAGCATGCCGCGCTGCTCGTCTGCGCCGGCTTCCTGAATCCGCGTCCACCATTGAGCCAGCTCCGGCTCCACTTCGCCCGCTTCGGCACGCAACACCAGGAAATCATAGGCGGCACGAAATCGCGGATGGGCCAGCAGGCGCAAAGGCCGCTTGCCTTCCCGCTGCGCAAAGCGCGGCTGCATCTGGTACACCTCGATCATGGGCGTGGTGAAGCGGCGCGGCAGTGCCACATGGGCAATCTGTTCCGAGACGATTTCGTCCGCGGCGCGCCGCAGGGCTTCGCCGGGAGGAACGCTTTGGGCCTCGAGCCTGCCCGCCTGCTGGCGCACCGGTTCCCACAAAAGTACCGCAAACAGAAACGCGGGCGTGACAGGTTTGTCTTCATTCACGCGCGCATCGGTGCTGGCCAGCGCCTTGGCAATGAAGGTGTGTGGGAAACCCTGCTCTTCCGTATGCAGCACCGCATCAGTGCTTGGGAACAACCTGGCGAACAGGCCGTAATGCCGCAGGGTTTCGAAGGATTGCACTCCGAACCCGTACAGGAACAGCTTCAGAATTTCCTCGAACACCCGTGCCGGCGGGATGTCCGTCAGCAACGGCGAGAGTGCTGCGATGGGTGCGGAAGTATCCGGATGCATGCGAAATCCGAGCTTCGCCACAAAGCGCACCGCGCGTAACATGCGCACTGGGTCCTCGTGATAACGGATTTCCGGATCGCCGATGAGCCGCAGGATGCCGCTGCGCAAATCGGCGAGTCCATCCGCATAATCCTTGACGGAAAAATCCCGGATATCGTAATAAAGCGCGTTGACGGTGAAATCGCGCCGGAACGCGTCCTGTTCCAGCGTGCCATAAGTGTTATCGCGCAGGATGCGGCCGTTATCGTGGCGGGCATCATCTGCATCAG
Source organism: Gammaproteobacteria bacterium (assembly GCA_049591455.1). Lineage (GTDB taxonomy): Bacteria > Pseudomonadota > Gammaproteobacteria > Natronospirales > REEB76 > REEB76. The sequence goes on along the minus strand of JBAWFA010000012.1, from coordinate 105,840 downwards.
AATCTTCGTCACGAGCGACAGGCTGGCTGGCCCGGAAAGTCGCCACCTCGATGATCTCGCGACCGAACTGCACGTGCACGAGCCGGAAGCGCCGGCCGATGATGCGGCAATTTCGGAACAGCGTGTGCACCTGCTCAGGGCGCGCATCGGTGGCCACATCAAAATCCTTGGGCTCGCGGCCCAGCAGCAGGTCACGCACACCGCCGCCCACCAGATAGGACTCGTAACCCGCGCTTTTCAGACGGTAGAGCACCTTGAGAGCATTTTCGGAAATGTGAGCCCGCGAGATATTGTGATCGGCGCGGGAAATGATGGCGGGTGAAATGGCGAAGGGTTCCTGTTTGCTCACGTGGAGTCCGGAGGGTTGCCTTTTTATTTGATGTTGAGCTTGAGCAAATCCGGTGTGTCCGTATAATACCACTCCCTTTATATCCCCGCTCCCTTCGTCTAGAGGCCTAGGACGGAGCCCTCTCAAGGCTTAAACACCGGTTCGAATCCGGTAGGGAGCGCCATCTTGCGGGTATAACCCCAGCCATGAATGCGCCCCATTCCTCACAGCCTGCAACGGACTGTACATCGCCCGCCGCGCCACGAGTATTCCGGCGCCTGGCGTCGGGTTTTTACGATGCCATCATCATGCTCGCCATCTGCATCCTGGCGACTTTTCTCATCATGCCTTTCACTCAGGGCAGGTCTTTCGAATCCTTTTATGCCCATCATGCAGGCGTAAAATTGATCTACCAGTTCGGACTCCTGGCGCTGGGATTTGCCTTCTTCGGTGGCTTCTGGACCCATGGCGGCCAGACCATCGGCATGCGCACCTGGAACCTGCGGGTGGTGCGTATCGACGGTATGCCGCTGGATTGGTATCGCGCACTCGTCCGTTACCTCACTATGCTGATTCCCTGGCTGCTGATCTTGCTGGGCTGCGAGTTCCTGATCAAGGCCCATAGTCAGCTGGGCACAAGCATGCTGCACACCGCCGCTGCGGTGATTTTTCTGCTGGCCCTCGCGGCCTTCCTATGGCCGGCTTTCGATCCACATCGGCTGGCCTGGCACGACCACCTCTCAGGCACCCGCCTGATGCTGCTGCCGAAAATCCGCAGGGCCAGGCAGGATTAGCGGCGCGGCCAAACTACAGCGGAAATATGGAGAATGACCATTTCCCCGCGTATCATTTGAGGTCCGAATACCCACCCTGACTCGCGTGCGTTGCCCACCAGTCTCATCCGCGCACGCAAATGCTTAGAGTCGGACTTGAATTAACCATCTGGAGGAATCAAGCATGAAGAAACATACATTAACTCTCGTGGTCGCCGTCGCGCTGCTGCTGATCACGCCCCTGAGCTTTGCTGGCAACGCGGATCAAGAAATTTCCACTGCCACGACTCACGCGAAAATGGGCACTGCCGCCGGCGATATGCCCACGGCCATTATGCACCTGCATCATGTAATCAACTGCCTTGTCGGCCCGAATAGCAAAAGCTTCGATGCGAAGGTGGGAGATCCCTGCCAAGGCATGGGAGATGGGGCGTTGAATGATATCGGCCATGCACCGGCAGCACATATCAAGCTGGAACGGGCACTGACCATGGCGGAACGCGCCTTGCATGCCAACAGCCTCGATGCCGCTCGCCAGGACGCAGCACGCATTGCAGAGGTGCTGGAAGCAGCGGGTCCGAGCGAATAACAAGGACGTCAGACGGGTGGCGGGGATAGTTCATCCCCACCACCGCCCAATCTTTTGTACCTCACGCCTCGCTCTCTCACCGGATGCGGCTCACCGCGATGCCGCTGATAATGGCGAGCAGCGCCGTCGGCAGACACGCCGTGAGTACGGGATTCAGACCGAATACCACGCCGCTCTGGGTGAAAATGCTGTTGAACACGAAGAACCCTATGCCGATAAGCATGCCGGTCACAAGCCTCTGACCGGTGGTAGCAGAGCGCAACGGACCGAATACAAATGGCAGCGCCAGGATCAACATCACCAGCAGGGACAAAGGCTGCACCACGCGGCTCCAGAAGGCGGCGATGTAGCGGTTGGCATTGATCCCGTTGCTGCGCAGGTATGCTATATATTGATACAGCCCGTGGGCCGAGAGGCTGTCGCTGTCCACCACGAACAGGCTCAACAGTCCCGGACTCAGGAAAGTGCGCCATTCGAGACTGGGAAGATTCCGGATGCTGGCACCGTCGGCTGTCAAGTTCGTTTCCCGCAGGTCCTTGAGCAGCCAAGTACCCTGGTTGAACGCCGCTGAATCCGCTTCGCCAATGCTCAGCAGATGATGGCTGCTGTCTATGCGATAGATATAGATGCCCTGGGCACCGTTGCGATTGTTCATCTGCTTGACATTCAAAAAGGTATCGCCATCCTTGGCCCAGATGCCGCCGCTTCCCAACACATTAGTCTGGTTGTACAGCAACAATGAACGCCGGTTGTCGGCATAACGCTGCGCCGGTGGTGCAATGAACTCACCCAGCACCACGCACAGCAACAGAAGTACCGCGCCGCCAGCCATGGTGGACAGACCCAAGCGCGCCACCGAAAGTCCGGCTGTGCGCATTACCATGAGTTCGTTGTGTACGGCCAGATCGCCCAGCCCCAGCATGGCACCTAACAACACCGCCACCACGAACATGCTGTAAGCCTGTGAGGGTATGTACAGCAGTGTGTACAGAACCGCATCCGCAAGGCTGTAATGGCCCTGGCCCACGTTGTTGAATTCGCCCACAAAGGTAATGAGGCTGGCAAGCGCGGTGAGCACCAGCAACACGAGCAGCGTATTGATGATCACCTGGATGGCGATGTGGCGGTCAATTACCAGCATGGGCGCGACTCCGGTGCGGAAAGAACAGACCGCGCCAGCCGTATTGCTGATACAGTAAAATGAGCGCGGCCAGCAACAGCAGCACCAGGACCCACCAAATACCGATGCCTGTAGGGAGAACCTTTTTCTCCAGCCAAACTCGCGCGACACCTATCAGGTTGGAATAAATCACATACGCCAGAATGGCGATGAACAATTTTCCGTAGCGGCCCTGGCGAGGCGAGGTACGCGCCAGCGGCACGGCCAGAAACACCAGCAACAGCGCGGACAGGGGCACCGACAGGCGCCATTGGAGTTCCGAAACCGCGCCCAAATCAGGAGACCGCAACAACATGTGTGTCGGCATGGCGCCGTAACCTTCCGGACCCAGATTGGGTTCGGACGGCAAAATGCGGATGCCGTGCTCGGCAAATTGCACGATGCGGAAATCTGCGTGGCCGGGTGTGCCGTCGTAGCGGTAGCCGTCATGCAGCACCAGGGTACCGGTTCCTTGATCACCGCTCACCTGACGTGTGCCGCTGCTGGCAGAAATCACGTCCAGACGTTGCTTGTTCGGTCCTTCCATGAACACGTTTTGCAGCTCAAGACCGTCCCGGCTTACGCCCGCCGCATACAGTACGCCGCGGCCGTTCTGATCCACTTTGAAACGTCCCGATTCGAAGCTGCCCACCTGGGCGTTGTGCTGGCCGTACGTTTTGATCAGAGTGGTGAGCCGCACCGCCCAGGGCGCCACTTGCAGCGTCAGGCCGGCGAGAACGATGGCGAGGACCACGGCCATGACCATGAGCGACCGATAAATCTGGCCAGGGCTCACGCCGCAGGCCATGAGCGTGGTCATTTCGCTGTCGCGGTAGAGGCGCCCGAGCGCCAGCATCACCGCCAGAAACAACGCCACCGGGATCACCACGATGAAATAACTGACCGACGCCAGCCCCAGCAACTCAAACACCGTGTCCCGCGGCAACTGGCCCGCGGCGGCGTCGCCCAGCAGCACCGCGAATCGGTTGCTGAGCAGAATCAGCATTAGGATGGCGGTCACCGCCGCCCAGGTGAGTGTGGTTTCGCGGACAAGATAACGGTCAACAATGCGTGCCACTGTGGCTCCCGGTGATGTCGGTAACCAAATCTAACAGCTTATTGAAAAAGGCCATGCATGGCCTTTTTTAACTCGAAAATCGAAAATGCAATTTCCGATTTTCTCCATTTTTCAATCGGCTGGACTGATTGAAAAATGCGGGTACATCCCCGTACCCGTCCACCAGGTTGTTTTTCAACAACTTGCTAATACGTTAAACTAGCGCCTGCTTTTCTCCAGGCTACGCGGCCGGGTTCGCACCGGCGCTAATCATACCAGCCCATCATCCTGAGACCTCAAGGGAGATTTACATGCAATTTTCAGTGAGCATACTTGACCTGAAACAGCTCAAATCCGCCTGTCTGGTGGCGGGCGTGTTTGACGGCGGCAAGCTCACCCCGCCGGCGCAGGCGCTGGATAAGACCAGCCACGGTTACCTCACCAAACTTGTCAAAAGCGGCGCGTTCGAAGGACGCAGTAGTCAGACTCTATTGCTGTTTCAGGTGCCGGGCATGGCCAGTCAGCGGCTCCTGCTGGTGGGACTGGGCGCGGAGAAGGAATTCAACCTGCGTGCCTATCGCAAGGCGGCATATAAGGCGGCACGCGCCCTCAACGAAGGCGGCGTCAAGGACGCAGCCAGTACGCTATCCGCCCTCGCGCTACCCAATGCCGATGCTTACCAACGCGCCCGGCATGCGGTGGAATGCGCCGAAGACGCCGGCTACCGTTTCGATCAGTGCAAGGGCAAAGCCGAAAAGCACAAACCGGCGCTGCAGAAACTGACACTGTTGGTAGCCGACCGCAAGGACCTGCGCACAGCGGAACGCGGCCTCCGCGACGGCGCCGCCATCGCCGCCGGCATGGCGCTCGCGAAAGATCTCGGCAATCTGCCGCCGAACATCTGCACGCCTAGCTATCTCGCCGGTGAGGCGCGCAAGCTCGGCAAGAACGCCAAGCTGAAAGTCACGGTGTTGGAAGAAGCCCAGATGAAAAAACTCGGCATGGGCGCGCTGCTGGCGGTATCCCAGGGCAGCCGCCAGCCGGCGAAGCTCATCATCATGGAATACCACGGCGGCGCCAAAGGCGCGAAACCTCAGGTGCTGGTGGGCAAAGGCATCACTTTCGATTCCGGCGGCATCTCCATCAAGCCGTCTGCGGCCATGGATGAAATGAAATTCGACATGTGCGGCGCTGCCAGTGTGTTCGGCACCATCAAAGCCGTCATGCAAATGGGACTCAAAATGAACTTGGTGGGTGTCGTGCCCAGTTCCGAGAACCTGCCGGACGGCAACGCCGTGAAGCCGGCGGACATCGTCAAGACCATGTCGGGCCAGACGGTGGAAATCCTCAACACCGATGCGGAAGGCCGTTTGATTCTATGCGATGCACTCACCTACGCGCAGCGTTTCAAACCCGCTGCCATCGTGGATATGGCGACGCTCACCGGCGCCTGCGTGATCGCATTGGGCAACGTGGTATCCGGTCTGTTCGGCAACGACGAGAGCCTCGTGAAGGAGTTGTGGAACGCCGGTGAGAAATCCGATGACCGTGCTTGGCAGCTCCCCATGTATGAGGATTACCAGGATGGGTTGAAAAGCAACTTCGCAGATTTCGCCAATGTGGCGGGACGCGAAGGCGGCGCCATCACCGCCGCGTGTTATCTATCGCGCTTCACCAAAGGCATGCGCTGGGCGCATCTCGACATTGCCGGCACTGCCTGGAAAAGCGGTAGCGAAAAGGGTGCCACCGGCCGGCCGGTCCCGCTGTTGGTGCAATACCTGCTGGATCGCGCATAGCTAAAGTTTCGAAACTTCGTGCTTGTTACTTTCCACGATGCGGCTTGAACAGAATGTCGAAGTCCAGCTTCCAGGTCTTGCCGCCATCTCTGGACATATAGGCCGTTTCGCGCACGCCGTCCAGTTGCGGCATCCATACCCCACGGATCAGCTCCGGCTTGCCGTCAGCGTCTGTGTCGGAGCCTTCCAGTGTGAGCGCATAGCCCTTGAATCCACCTTCCAGCACCAGTAGATGACCACGGTTGGTCACCCAGGTCTGGTGCCAGACCTTGCGTGACGCGTCATAGATCGTGAAGCTCTCTCCGATAGCGCCATCCGTACCTTCGTAATGTTCCAGGATTACGCAACCGCCGAGGATAGACGTGACGCGATTTCGTGCCTCCGACGGACCCTTGCCGTTTGCCTCGTAGGTGTCCCAGTCCCCAAGCCAGAAATTGAGCCGGTGATATTCGGGCGCAGTGCAGGCAGGCGACGGAGCCGCGAACGCAGGCAGGCCGAGGGCCAATAGCACAACCACCAGGATCCATTTATACATGCTTGCTTCCTCTATGGCTTAGCTCTGATTCGTATCAACAAACCTCGCAAAAGCCAAGTGACCGACTTGTCAACGGGCACGCTGCCAGCCAGGAACCAGGCGCCGCCAGACAGGGCCAGGGTGATGAACATATCGGTCCACATGCCCCTTTCATGTGGATGCGTGGCGACGTAGGGAATATGGATAACCAGCACCCAGGAACCATACATGATTCCGAGCAAGATGAGAGCTAGTCGAGCCTGTACCCCGGTGAGGATACTTATGCCAGCGGCAAGCGAGGCGATGCCAGTGAAGTATGCCCAAAACTGATGCGCGGGAATCCAGGCTGGAATCATGCCAGCGATAAAATCGTGATAGATGAAATTTACGGCGCAGAACGCGAGCAGCGAAATCCCAAAGCCGTACCGGCCGAGGTTGGCTAGATGCTGGATTGCGGCGTTCCAGCGTGTCATTGCGTTCGTATCCGGTGACGCGTCTGTCGCCAAAGTCCAGGACACACTGGATAAAGCCAGCGTCTCAAATGCAAATGACAAGTCCGGGGCCGGATGAGGCACCAACAATGGCAAGTGAAGAAGCAGTACCCAAAGCAGTAACATCACGCCCAATGAGATAGCTGCCAGGCGAGTCAGTTTGTTGATAGCCATTCCAATGCTGACAGCCACGAGAAAAAAACCGGTCAGATTCGCCAAAATTACTTGTGCGTGAATCCAGGAAGGTACGGGCTCGAGTTCATAGATGACCGCAGAACAGATAAAAGCTTGCACGCCTAGTGCGCCGATGGCAAAGATGAACAGAACACGGCCAAACTGTGATAGGTCTTTCATATACTTTCTTCTCTCATGTGCGTCAAAAAGCCGGCGAAGTCAGGACCTCTCAGGCTTGCGACGAAGTTGCACGGTTATGGTCTTGAGCGGCCAGTTTCGATCCTAGCCAAGGTGGCTTGAACCACGGGACAACCCAATGGGGCTTGGCGATGATCCGGGCTCGACCGCTCAGTGCCCAGGAAACTAACAGCGCAGTCCATATGGAATCGATCAGAGGTTCTTTAAGTTGCAGTTCTAAGTTATAGCCGACTTCATACGACCCAATATGAATAATTTCTGAAATTTCGCTTATCTTTATTGCACCTGCAGGCATCAGACAGATCTCTGCTCTTGTTGGCTCATCGTTGGCGCTATCCATCTTACGCAGACATTCTGCTGCGCTGCTCACCCATCATGGCGCAGGGATCAGAAGTGCTACTGCGAATAGCCATCTGCAAATATGATCACTTCGCCCGGTAACCGCGAGGGCAGGAAAGCCCTGCCCTCACGTTGCCCCAATGCGTTGTTACCTTAATTGGTCGGACAGGTACCGCCTACGGGAATAGCCACAAACGCCACCAGTGTGCCAGTGGCAGGATCGGAAGCCTGGCCGGTAATCACGCCGACGTCATTGATTTCCTGAGCATCGGTTAAAACCAGATTGGCGCTTCCCGACGCCACACAAGTGTTGAGATCAGTCATGAAACCGTCTTGCCATATAAAGGCATGACCCGTCACGAAGGATACCCCTACTACCTGATCCCGGTCGTTGACGCCCAAAGCCTCGCCTGAGAACCCGGTTACGCCGGGTGTCAAGTTACAGATACCCGCTTTAGGTCTTTGGCCTTGCTGGCAGACGAAGGCCCTTTGTGACCAATAGAATGGTTGGAAACTGGGGTTGCCAACGCCATCGCCCGGAAGATCGGCAAAGCCCACCACATCACCGCGATTATTAATGTCCATGGGTGTGTTCCAATATGACCCACCCAATCCCGGCAATTTCTGCACCACATGGTCATCCTGCCACATGACCATGTGCTCGGCGGTTTCTCCTCCGATAGCGCCGCCACAAAGACCGGAAATTCCCACGACCTGACCTTCCTCATTGATCGCAGTGGCGGAGCCGTCCTGATCGTTGCCATACGGCGGCAATTCTTCCGCCACGTAGTGACCGTTTTCGTTGCTCCACTTAACCGCCTCGAACTGGAGTACCTGGCCGCCTGGCGACTGGCCGTTGGCGTTGCTGCAAGTCCGATCGTGAATGGTATTTTCTGCCCAGCCGACGATCTGGTCATGGTTGTTTATCCCCGTGGCAAAACCGTCATAGCCGCCGAGCGTGGGCAACGCACTCATTGCGCCGTTCTGCCATACAAACCCTAGGCAGACGTGCTGACCCACTCCATTTGGAATCGCATTGTTGAAAACTGCTTGTGAACAGCTCCAATTCTCGTTCAACGGGTTTACCGCTGCAGTCTCCGAGATTCCCGCAACCACACCGTGTTCGTTGCGGTTCGGCCAGGCGACTGCGCTGTTCAATGCAGGTTGGCTCGGCCCGCCAAGCGTACCCAAATCCAGGGGAAACCCATACACCCACGCCTCCGCATGGAAGACCCCATTCGGTTCGGTTGCAAATCCGGCAATCCAGCCACTATTGGTAATGCTGCTGCCCTGGCTAATTTCACCGTTATTGGGGATCCCTCCATTTGGGTTACCGAGATTAACGACCAGATACTGTGGCAACCTCGGCGCTGACGCTTGCGCACTGCCATAAGCAAGACCACCAATCACTACAGCCACAGTTATGGCCACCCAACGAACAAATACACTTTTCATTGCCGTATCCTCCATATAGCCCGGCCGCGTTCGCGCGCAGCGGTGCGCGGCCGGAATAGCCAACAAAGAACCCATCGTCGCGTGCATGATGCATGCGGCGGAAACCGGTTTCGTTTCAACTATAGTCTTCGTGCTACGGATCGCTGGCTATTTTCGGACCTCACAATTTGATGCGGTAAGATAGCAACATGACGCAAGTTGATTTCTACATCCTTCCGGAAACTACACCGCGTGGCCGCGCATTGTTCGCCTGCAAGCTGGCGGAAAAAGCCTACGGATTGGGTCATCGCAGCTTCGTGCACCTGCCTTCGGAAGCCGAGGCGCGGGAACTGGACGCGCTCATGTGGACGTTTCGCGACCGCAGTTTTCTGCCTCACTGCCTGGTTGATGAAAACGCGCCGGTACCGGTGCATCTGGGTTTCGGCCAGGAACCGGGGGAGGAATTTCATCTGCTCATCAATCTGTCGGCCGAGGTGCCGCGCTTCTTCAGCCGCTTTGAGCGGGTGGCGGAGGTGGTGGACAATGATGCCCGCCTACGCGAGCAGGGCCGGGAGCGCTTCCGCTTCTACAAGGATCGGGGCTATCCTCTGGAAACCCACAAACTCTGAGTGCCTTCATGCCACCCATTCGCCCATTTGATACTCCCCCACCGCTGGACATTCCCGTACTGCAAGATGTGGTAACACCCGGCGACGGCAATCCCGTGCCGCCGAAATCCCGGGCAACGGTGCCGTCGGCACCGAAACCCGCGGCCCCGGTCATCTCCCATGACATCCTGGAACACATGCTCACGGAGCGCATCGCCGCCCTGACCGACCGGCTGTTACGCGAGGCTTCAGCGGACATCCAGGATCTGCTCATGGACAAGATCTGGGAAAAACTGCGTAAGGAAATACCCGCCATCGTCGCCACCGCGCTCAAGGAAAACGGCCACAGCGGTTGACCGTCCGGTTCAGCCTGAACCCGCTGTTATAATCATGCGTGCCTCGTGCGCGAGGCGCATGACGTTGTCACATATAAAAATGATAGATAAAACCTACGACCCCAAAGCCATAGAACACCGCTGGTACGAGCATTGGGAAAAAAGCGGCAGCTTCGCCCCACAGGGCAATGGCACGCCCTACTGCATCCTGTTGCCGCCGCCCAATGTCACCGGCACCCTGCACATGGGTCATGCTTTCCAGCAAACTCTTATGGACGCGCTCGTCCGCTACCACCGCATGCGCGGCGAACACGTGCTGTGGCAGGGTGGCACGGATCACGCCGGCATCGCCACCCAGAAGATGGTCGAGAACCAGTTAGCTGAGGAACACAAAACCCGTCAAGACCTTGGCCGCGAGAAATTCATCGAGCGCGTGTGGACCTGGAAACAGGAATCCGGTTCCAGCATAAGTCGCCAGATGCGACGACTCGGCGCCTCCATTGACTGGTCGCGTGAACGCTTCACCATGGACGCGGGATTGTCCGCTGCGGTACGCAAGGTGTTTGTTGACTGGTACCGCGCCGGCCTGCTGTACCGCGGCAAGCGGCTGGTGCACTGGGATCCGGTGCTGCAAACCGCCGTGTCCGATCTTGAAGTCAACAACGAGGAGCGCGACGGCCATCTCTGGTTTATCCGCTACCCGGCCGCTGATGGCGGCGACGGCGTGGTGGTCGCCACCACACGGCCCGAAACCATATTGGGCGACGTGGCGGTCGCCGTACATCCCGACGATAAACGCTACAAAAAACTTATCGGCAAAAAACTCAAGCTACCGCTCACCGGCCGCGAGATTCCTGTCGTCGCAGACGAATACGTGGACAGGGAATTCGGCACCGGCGCAGTAAAAATCACGCCGGCTCATGATTTTAATGACGACAAACTTGCTCGTAGACATGACCTACCTTACTTCAGTATTTTCACTCTCGATGCTAAGGTAATTGGGCTACCCGGCGGAAGTCTAACCTGGGAACAAAAAGAACATGATTATTATGCGCCGTTAGAAACTGGCGGCACTTTAATTCATCGCCCATATCCAAAATTCTCGGTTGATGACATCCCAGCCGTTTATCGTGGACTCGATCGTTTCGCTGCGCGCAAGCAAATTATTGCTGACCTCAATACCAAAAGATTACTGGTCGACACAAAAAAGCACAAGCTCATTCTGCCCATCAGCCAACGCTCCGATGCCATCATCGAGCCCATGCTGACCGATCAATGGTTTTTGGACCTGACCAGTGAGAAAGGCCGCAAAGCCATCACCGATCCTGCGCTGAACGCGGTACGCAGTGGCGAGATTAAATTCGTGCCGGAAAACTGGGCAGCCACTTATATCCAATGGCTAGAAAACATCCAGGACTGGTGCGTGAGCCGCCAGCTCTGGTGGGGCCATCGTATTCCCGCTTGGTATGACGAGGCTCACAATGTTTTTGTTGGTGAAACAAAAGAAGACGCGATCGCGCACAGCACAAAGCAACCGATTGGTGACTTACTTCAAGATTGGGACGTGCTGGACACCTGGTTCAGCTCGGCCCTGTGGCCATTCTCAACTCTCGGGTGGCCCGCGGACGGCCCGGTGAAAAACGCGCACGGCGAGATCGTCGCCAACTGGCAGCAGGATCAGATTTTCCTGCCCTCCTCGGTGCTGGTCACGGGCTTCGACATCATTTTTTTCTGGGTGGCGCGCATGGTCATGGCCACCAAGTATTTCACCGGACGAGTACCCTTCCGTGAGGTGTATATCAACGCCATCGTGCGCGACGCCGAAGGTCAGAAGATGTCCAAGTCCAAGGGCAACACTCTGGACCCGCTTGACCTGATAGACGGCATCGGTTTGGACGCGCTGGTGAAAAAATCAACCGCGTCGCTGCTGATTCCACAGGTGCGCGAGAAAGTGGCAAAACGCATCCGCAAGGATTATCCCCAGGGTATTCCTGCGGTGGGTGCCGACGCGCTGCGCTTCACCTTCGCGGCGCTCGCCGGTTACAGTCGCACCATAAACTTCGATCTCAAGCGCTGCGAAGGCTACCGCAACTTCTGCACCAAACTCTGGAACGCCACACGTTTCGTACTGATGAATTGCGAGAATTTCAGCGCGAGCGGTACTCCGCCCTTGAATACTTCTGCTGAGAAATGGATCTACAACAAGCTCGAAAACCTGCTAATAGCCATTGAAGGTCACTATCAAACGTACCGCTTTGACCTTCTGGCTCAAGACCTTTATGAATTCACTTGGAATAATTTGTGTGACTGGTTCCTGGAACTTTCCAAGCCCGCGCTGAACGGCAACGACCGCGAAGCTGCGGATTCCACGCGCCATACACTGCTGTATGTTCTCGAGACGTTGCTGCGCGCACTACATCCCATTATTCCTTTCATCACCGAAGAACTCTGGCATCAGGTGGCACCGAAACTCTGTAAACAGGGCAAAACCATATCGCTGGAGGACTACCCGGAATTCGTCAGCCTGGCCGATTCCACCGCGACGACAGACATCGAGTACTTGATCGCAGCCGTGATTCAGATCCGCAGCATTCGCAGCGAGATGAACCTGTCGCCATCCCTGAACGTGCCACTGCTGATTGAAGACAAGGGCACCGACCCGCAATGTTGGCCGCGCCTGGAAGCTTCGCTGAAATTCCTGGCGCGGCTGGATTCGCTGCGTGTGCTTGAACCCGGAGAACTCGCGCCGCCCGCCGCCGTCGCGGTACTGGATCGGGCGACACTCATGATCCCGCTGAATGGCCTGATTGATGTGCCTGCAGAATTAGCAAGACTCGAAAAGCAGTTGGATAAATTGCACCAGGAATATGCGCGCACCGCGGCAAAGCTTGAAAACGCCGCATTCGTGAACGGCGCACCCGCCGAAGTGACCGCGGGGGTACGTGCCAGAATCACGGAACTGAAAAGCGCAATCGCACGGATGCAGGACCAAATCACCCGCCTGCGCGCAGCGGAGTGATGACAGACAATTGCAACCCGCATTGGGGAGATTTGCTCTGAATGAACAGCTATGCTCTCCATTTGCTGATCGGTTCCGGCATCGTGCTCATCCATGTGCTCGGCCTGATGGCGGCGGCGCATGCCGCGCTCACGGCACGCACTTCCCAGGGAGCCATCGCCTGGGCCGTGTCGCTGGTATTCATGCCGTATTTGGCACTCATCCCTTATCTGATTTTCGGACGCAGCAAGTTCGCCGGCTACGTCGAAACACGCCGCGCACGCAACCGTCAGTTTCGCGAGCATGCCCGTGCGTTCCGGCAGACCGAAAGAGCACGAACCGAGGTCGAGATACAGTTGGGTCACGGTCTGACTGGAATCCGGGCCTTGACCGCGCTTACCGGCTTGCCTTTCTCGCGTGGCAACCAGGTAGAACTGCTGATCAACGGTGAACAGACATTTGATGCCATTTTCAAAGCCATCGCCGCCGCTAAACACTATGTGATAGTGCAATTTTTCATAGTGGCAGACGACGGTCTCGGCCGGAGACTGCGATCAGCACTCATAGCCAAGGCTGCCGAAGACGTACCAGTGTATTTTCTTTACGACGGTATCGGAAGTCATGATTTACCTGCAAGTTATCTGAATGAACTATGTGTCAAAGGCGTGCAGACGCAGGAGTTTGTCACCCGAGGGCGCAGACTCACCAACCGCTACCAGTTGAATTTCCGCAACCACCGCAAGATCGTGGTGGTCGACGGTGAGTGGGCCTTCGTGGGCGGGCACAACGTAAGCGACGAGTATCTGGGGCTCAAACCGCCGCTCAGCCCTTGGCGGGACACGCACATCAAAGTGGCTGGTCCGGCGGTAACCGGCATCCAGCTGGCGTTCGTAGAGGATTGGTACTGGGTAAACGGTCAGTTGCCGGAACTGCGCTGGCAGCCCGCATCACATACCGCCAACATGCACTGCCAAGTGGTGCCCAGCGGCCCGGCGGACGAACAGGAAACCTGCGCACTGTTCTTCGTGCAGGCCATAAACTCAGCACACACGAAACTGTGGATCACGACGCCCTATCTGGTGCCTGATGAGGCGGTGTTCGCCGCGCTCAAGCTAGCCGTGCTCCGTGGCGTGGACGTGCGCATACTGATTCCCAGCCGTCCCGATCACTTCATCGTGTTCAACGCCTCATCCTCGTATGCCAATGAGGCTGTGCGCGCCGGCATCAAAGTGTACCGCTACAAGCCCGGTTTCCTGCACCAGAAAGTGTTGCTGATTGACGATGACGCCGCCGCGGTCGGCAGCGCCAACCTCGATAATCGTTCCTTCCGGTTGAATTTCGAGATCACAGTTCTGACCGTGGACCGGCACTTCGCAGCCCGGGTGACGGAGATGTTGCAAAAGGATTTCAAAGAAGCACGACTTGTCAAACCCGGGGAATACGAACACGCGACACTTGGACACCGTCTGCTGATGCACGTGGCACGCTTGTTTGCGCCGATTCTGTGAGGCAGGCCGATGGTTAGGTGCCAGACGCCGCTCATTGCCATCAGCCCTCCATCACCTGACGGCAATTCCATAGCTGAATAGCTTTTGTAGTAACGGGAATATCACGCGACTGGCTGTGTGGCCGTCCCGTTACTCGCGCTTCGTGAGAAAAAAGCGACGATTAAACCAAAAAGAATCATTGCCAGAAGATTCTCGCCAATCTTCTGGATATTGAAGTGCATCTTGAATGGAGCGGCCGACAACGGCACGACCACGTAATTCATGACAATAAAAATCCCCACGCCATAGATCACACCGGCAGGAACCCAGTGCTGTCTCGCCCATGTGAGTTTATAAGTACCGACCCGGTAGATTGTGGCGATTAGCAATGCCATTGCCCATTGCAATCCAAGCCCTAACAGCGCGGCAGGTAACCCTTCATTAAAGGAGGCTTTCCCAAGAATCCCACTGGCGATGGCATGCAGGATGATGACCGGGCTGATCCAGTTGATCAAGGAAGCAGCGCCGATGTCTATGGTGCCGGCAATCAACCCGCCGGACAAGACGGCTGCCAGTGGAGTATGCCGCATGTTTTGCATGTCATTTCTCATTGCCGCTAACCCGCCACATACACGGGTACGGTGAATTGTAGCCACTTACCGGCATAGCTCGTTTCCAATCTTCTAAAACGCGCCTGATTTATTTCTGATTGAATCCTGACATTCCTGGCATCAAGGCAGCTGAATTCATCCACCCATCGGACCCGGTGATTGGTTGGTCATCATCACGCTGAGTTTCCAGTCGCCGGACTGTTTCTTCCATACGGAGAGGTATTTGCCGTAAGCCATCATGGTCTGGGCGGCGGTGTTGCTACCGATAAGCGTGTATATGCCCCAGGTGTAACCCAGATCGCCGGAAGCGTCCGCGTGCTGGAGCGTCCAGCTCAATTTGGTGCTGGCAGGCAGATTCTGCAAGCTCTGTTCAATCGTATTCCTGTTCTGGAGCGCCGCGCGGTTCTCCGGTAACAAGATGGCGTCATCCAGTGCATAGCGTCGGAAGGCAGTCGCAAACCCCTGTTGCGCGGAGAGTGCGGAAAAAGCGTTATCGGTACGGATGAGGGATTGGGTGGAAGCGACGTCTGCGTTGTGGCCGCTTTGGCAACCGACTAATAGAGCCGCCAGCACCATGCCCGAAAAATATTTGCCCGGAGTATTCACAATAACCTCCAAATCTTCAGCCACTTTGATTGTGTTATGGACGGCTTCCCGGTTTTAGCATAATGTGAACCTCACGGAGAAGCCCATGCCCAACGACCAGCCGATTCCGATCCGCGAACTCCCGGCCCGCAGCCTGGTGCAAAAGGTGAGCGCGGTGATTGCCGAAGCCAATCACGTTATCCTCGGCAAGGAGGCGCAGATCCGTCTGAGCCTGGTGTGTTTGATTACCGGTGGACACTTACTCATCGAAGACATCCCCGGAGTGGGCAAGACCATTCTGGCTCAAACCCTGGCACGTCTGCTGGGACTGTCATTCCAGCGCATCCAGTTCACCAGTGACCTGTTGCCGGCGGATATTATCGGCGCCTCCATCTATGAACGCCAAAGCGGGGAGTTCCGCTTCCACCAAGGCCCTATTTTCGCGCATCTGGTGCTGGCGGACGAGGTGAACCGCGCCACACCCAAGGCCCAGAGCGCCCTGCTGGAAGCCATGGAAGAACGTCAGGTGACGGTGGACGGTATAACCCGTCCGCTGCCCCAGCCGTTTTTTGTCATCGCCACCCAAAATCCCCTCCATCAGGTAGGCACCTTTCCGTTGCCGGAATCTCAACTTGACCGTTTCCTCATGCGCATCGGCCTGGGTTATCCCGGCGAGTTGGCGGAAAGGGATTTATTGCAGGGCCGCGACCGGCGCGAACTGCTGCACGATCTGCAACCGGTGTTGAGTGCCCCCGAGCTGTTGGCCTTGCGCGCGGCCGCTTTCAAACTGCACGTATCCGATGCCTTGCTGGACTATCTGCAAGCACTTGTGCGCCACACCCGCGAAGCGCCGCGCTACGAGAACGGCCTGTCACCGCGCGCCGCCATCGCCCTCAAGCATGCCGCCCAGGCTTGGGCACTTCTCATGGGACGCGCTGGTGTCATTCCCGAGGACTTGCAGGCAGTGCTGCCAGGTGTCGTGGGCCACCGCCTGCGCCTGAAATCTACCCATGAGAGCACCGCGTCGGTAACCGCCGCAAAGGAATTGCTCGAAGCCGTGCCGATTCCGTGACTTGAAAGCGTGCCGACCGCTCCTGGCATCTGACCACCAGGGATGACGGAAATATAGATTTTGCAAGAGTGAAAATCTACCATGCCTCCCGTGGAACTTGTGTATCCATGTACATCGCGTGCTGAGTGTGAAGTTCGATTTGGGTTTACTGAGTACCCGGCATCTATCTTTAATACATGTTAGCCGCCACGCGTGACTTCCTGAATCGCCGCATACAAACCTGGGCGCGCCGCCGCCAGGGACCGGACGGTGACGTGGTGCGCCTCGAACGCCGCCGTATATACATACTGCCCACACGTCAAGGTCTGCTTTACGGTTTTGCCGTGTTCGTGATGCTGTTGGGTTCCATGAACTATTCCAACAGCATGGGCTTCATGCTGACCTTCATGCTGACCGGCCTGAGTTTCGTGGCCATGCATGCCTGCCACGCCAACCTCACGGGACTGGAAATCAGCGCGGGCAAAACACTGGCGGTGTTTGCCGGCGAAACTGCTCGGTTCCGCCTGCATATAAACAATCCGGGCCGCGCGGCGCGCATTGCCATTACGCTGAGCGCCGAAAACGGCGACACCACCATCACGGGTGATGTCGCTGCGGCCAATCACGGCAGCGTGGCAGTGCCGCTGCTGGCGGAGAAACGCGGCTGGCTCAAACTGGAGCGGCTGGAGGTGGAAACCACTTATCCCTTTGGTTTGTTCCGCGCCTGGAGCTGGGTTTATATGGACCTGTGGATGCTGGTGTATCCGAAGCCCGCGGATGCCGCCCCGCCCCTGCCTCCGCCCCAGAGCGGGCGCGGTGGCGAACGGCCCACGGATCGGGGTGAAGAAGATTTCAGCGGTTTGCGCGGTTACCGGCCCGGCGATTCGCCGCGGCATATTGCCTGGAAAGCTTCGGCGCGCGAACAAAAGCTCCTCACCAAACAATTTACCGGCAGCGGCGAGGAACAACGCTGGCTGGAATGGGATGCACTGCCGGGGCTCGATCCGGAAAAACGCTTGTCGGTATTATGCCGTTGGGTGCTCACAGCGCATGCGGAAAATCTGAATTACGGCTTGCGTATGCCCGGCACTGCAATTCCTGTCGCCGGTGGCGATACCCACCGGGATCGTTGTCTCGAAGCGCTGGCTTTGTTCGGCACAACCAGCGGCCGCACATCATGAACGCGATATTGCCGATGAATCTAGATGCGCGCATGGAACGTACGCGGCTGCTATGGGTACTTGCGGCCATGCTGCTCATGACCTTGCCTCATCTGCTGCATCTCGCACCCTGGATCGTGTTCGCCGCCGCCCTGATCGTGCTGTGGCGGCTGGCTGCGGCCTACCGCGGCTGGCCGCTATTCAACCGTTACACGCGCATCGGATTTGGCCTGCTGATTTTCCTCGGCGTGTTCGCCACCTACCGCACCTTCAACGGACCGGAAGCGGGCACCGCATTGCTGATTCTGCTGGCGGCCCTGAAGCTCATGGAAGCCAAAGGCTTGCGGGATTATTTCCTGGTAATGGTGATCACGCTATTTATCGGCATTGCGAATTTTCTGTACGATCAGACCATTCCGCTGGCCATCTACATGATCCCCGCCGTGTGGCTCGCCATCGCGGCACTGCTCAACGTGGCCCATCCGGATATTAGCCGCACGCCCCTGGCGTCGGTGAAAACCGCCGCGCGCATGCTGCTGCCCGCGCTGCCCATCGCCCTGGTGCTGTTCCTGCTATTTCCGCGTATCCCGGGTCCCTTGTGGGGGCTGGCTCTGCCGCAGCATTCGGCGGTCACTGGCCTGTCCACCCACATGTCGCCCGGCAGTCTCAGCAGGCTGGCCCAATCCGATGCCATCGCCTTCCAGGTGAAATTCCTGAGCGCCCCTCCTCCCCGCTCGCAACTTTACTGGCGCGCACTGGTGCTGCACGACTACGACGGTAAGACCTGGACTACCGGCAACCCCTTGTGGAGCAGCAGCGAAACCCTTTCAACCCGCGGCACACCGGTACGCTATCAAGTGACTCTGGAACCCAATAACCTTCACGTGCTTTACGCTCTGGACCTGCCGGTACAGGTCCCTGACAACACACATTTAACAGCTGACTACGAGTTGGTCACGCCGCAAACCGTCACGGACCGCAAGCTGTATGCCGTCACCTCTTACACGGATTACAGTCATGGCGCTAACGCGCCAAGCTGGATCTTGCGCCGTGACCTGCGGCTGCCGGATAGCGTTGATCCCAAGGCTCGCGCATTGGCAAAACAATGGGGCTCCGGCGCTGCGACTCCGCAGCAAGTTGTCGGGGATGCATTACGCCTATTCCACGATGAGCCATTCCGGTACACGCTACAACCCGATCTGCTTACAGGCCCAAACCGCATTGATGAATTCCTGTTCGACACGCGCCGTGGATTCTGCGAACACTACGCCAGTGCTTTCGTGTTTCTGATGCGCGCTGCCGGCATTCCAGCGCACGTGGTTATCGGTTATCAGGGTGGGTTGCAGAACCCGGTGGATGGGTATTACATCGTGCGTCAGGAAGACGCCCATGCCTGGGCGGAAGTCTGGCTCGCCGGCCACGGCTGGGTGCGGGTGGACCCCACTGCAGCCGTGGACCCGGCACGGGTGGATGAAGGCCTGGCCGCGGCGCTGCCCGCCGGTGAAGTACCCGGCTATTTCTTCAATGCCCATCCCTGGGTTGGAAATCTGCGCGATACCTGGGACGCGGTCAACAACGGCTGGTACCAGTGGGTGCTGGCCTATGGACCGGAATTGCAGCAGCATTTTTTCGCCCGCGTGGGTCTGAATTACGGTAACTGGCTGCAACTGGCGCTGGTGCTGCTGATACTCATCGGCGGAATCCTGATTCTGGTATGGCTGATATTCTGGTGGCGACTGCGGACGCCGCCACCGTCTGCAGTGTTGCGTGATTACCGCCGTTTCTGCAACAAACTCGCGAAGTGCGGTTTGGCGCGTGAGTCTCATGAAGGACCGATGGATTACGCCAAACGCATCGGCCGCTCGCGGCCTGACTTGGCGGATCGTGTAAATACGATCACGTCGCTATATATAAATCTGCGCTACGCGGAAATGGGCAGCGCGCAGGAATTCAGGAGTCTGGTCCGAACTTTCCGACCTTCGCACTCATAATGCTGAGGTCGGTGGTTCGAGTCCACCCATAGCCACCAATTCCATAATCGTTGGCATTTGTTTTGGTAAATAACTGCAGATTTGCTTTCGGCTATAGACCGTTTTCGACCCAGAGTTGACCTTCGTGACGGGCCGTTATCGGACGCCTAGAATTACGGCATCAGTCAGTACAGCGCGTGCTGGATGCAGCGAGTTTGGGGTTTCGACTTGATCTCAAGTCCCGAGCGGAGAGGGTTACGCGATGAGCAAGAGATACTTTGCTATTGGGCTTGGAACTGCCGCCGTATTCATGAGCGGCGTTGCGAGCGCATTTTGTTCTGCGCCGCCTCCAAAGGTCTGCAGCGCGTATTTCCAGGCGGACGTTGTCGTGCGTGGGAAAGTGTTGTCCGTGCAACGCAATGCAGATTGGATTCACTACAAAATCAGCATTGAAAAGACTTTTAAAGGTCAGCAGCTTCCCACACGGTACTTCGATACAGGCAACGACTCCGGTAGGCTCTCTTTGGACGCAGGCGCCAAGTATGTCTTGTTTGCCTATCGGAACGATAACCGGTTGGAAATCGGCTGCGATGAAGAACCATTGTCTGATCCGTCCAAAGTGGCAGTAGTGTCTGCGGAAATAGAGCGACTGCAAGCTTCAAAGCAAACGTTTGCAATAATTGAAGGTGAGGTACTGGCGGCAGACTACTCCTCGCCTCTGCCGGGTGTCTCGGTAGTCGCCACTGGCCTGGGTGGGATCCACAGGGTGGTATCGAATAATAAGGGTCTATTTTCGATGCGGGTGCCGCCTGGTCTATATAGTGTGCATGTCGCCCCAAACATCGTCGAACAGACCATATACAGCGAAATCTATACGAATCCTGAGTCGATTCATCTGGAACCAGGGCAGTGCGCTCAACTGCAATATGCGGGAGTGCGTCGGTAACTGGTTTATGAACGTCCGCTGGTGGGAAGGCAATTCGAGGATCCGTACTTCGGCTTCTGGCCGACTGCAGTCAGTGTTCACTGTGCCTGGATTGTGCCACGTCAGCATGCGCTGAGATGCGTTTACTGACTATTGAGATGCGGTTTTGAAAAAGGCAAGCGCCGTAAGTGACTGATTTGGTTAGAGACGCAAATTCTAAGTCCAAGCTCATAATGCTGAGGTCGGTGGTTCGAGTCCACCCATAGCCACTAATTTGATCAGAAACCATTGCCGCAATTAATCGTAATGTACACCTACGATCGCAAGCTGCTATCGACCCTAAGCGGGCATTCATTTCGTTCCATTGAAACAGTATGGATCGCTCATAGTCCGGTCAAACCCTCTGCAACAGTTGTTCTAACCAACATGCCATTTGAATCAAAGGTGAATTTCATTTCAATATCACATTCTAAGAGACCACTCCAACATGTGTTTCGGATAATTGCACCGATATCATGATCATTCATAGAATATTCTGAACGTTCTATGTGATGATTATCAAGAAATGCTATGACCTTATCTTTTGGTGTGCCGACCGGAAGATTTGAATTAAGTTCCACCTTCATTTTATCAACAGTTACGCCAGGATAGTAACGAAGAGGGGATAAAATCATCAATAAAATGATTATCAACAGAGTTGCTGCTAAAAAACACATATTTCGTATAATGCGTTTGTTCATAGTCTACCTTGCATATGAATGTCTGCGTCTGGTCGACTGCCGTCATTGTTAACTGTGTCTTGATTGTGCCACGACAGGATGCGCTGTGATGCGTTTACTGATAATTGAAATGCGGTATCGGAAAGATCAAGCGCCGTAAGTGACTGATTAAGTTAGAAATGGAAATTCCTAGTCCAAGCTCATAATGCTGATATATGAGGCCGGTAGTCCGTCGGTGAGTTGCACATCCTGTGCAATTCACCTGCCCAGTGCAGGCTTCCTGCCTGCCCGCGCGAAGCAATGCTTCGCGCCCACCCATAGCCACCAATTCCATAATCGTTGGCATTTGATTTTGTAAATAACTGCAGATTTGCTTTCGGCTATAGACCGTTTTCAACCCTTTTCCAGACGGTGGCGACCGTCCGCTCTATGGCAGCCCGATGACAACAAGCTGATGTTAGGCGTGGCCTTGAGTCCGTGTCGCCTTCATTCACACACTTTGGCTGCGCCATCGCCCGCGCTAGCGACAAAGGTCATGATGTCTTTCGGGATACCGGTAAACACCTGGACGTCCTTCGTCGCCTTGACACAGTAAAGAATGGTCGGCGTACCATCGAGGCCCGCGCGACTGAACAGGCTGTTGTTTGCCTCGACCGCGCGTTTAAATGCGGGACTGAGAGCGGCGGCGACCGGATAGCCACCTTCCTCGGTTTTCACATCGAAGTCGGCCTCGTCGAGATTCAACGCTTGCGACGGATTCTTGGCGGCCAGTATTGACGCGGCGCGCGGCAGGCTGCTCTCCTTGAGCACCCCGACAATCACATAGCGCACGCGCACCTTGCTGGCAGCCACTTGGGGAGTCAAAGCCAGGTAGAGCTGGTGGCAGTAGATGCAGTTTGGGTCAAAGAACACGGTAATGCGTGGTCCGGCTGTCCCAACCATGATTCCGTGGGTCGCCAGTGCCGCCGCCTGCTCAAGCGCCGCAGCAGGGCGCAACAGCAGCCCCTGCGAGAACATCGCCTCCTTGGTGAGATCGGTGCCGCCGGGACCGATCAGCATGTCTCCACTCAGCACCGCTTTGCCGTGTCGCGTGAGCCACGCGATGCCAAGCGTCTTTGACGGCCCTTCAATAACTGCGCCGACCAGCCCGTCTGGGCCGCGAAACAACTTGAGGGCGTGCGCTTGGCCATGACTGGCGGACGCGATGGCGGAATTTGCCTGAGCGAGACTCAGGGTAAGGAGTGGCTGGGTGTGGGTTACCGCTGCGGCTGCCCAGGCGCTGGTCGAATAAGTACCGTGCACAAAACTGCGATCTGCACGAGGCAGGTGGTTTTTCCAACGCGCATTCGATTCCTCGGTTGGGCAAAGCAGCATCCATAGCCACTTCGGTAGCAATTACATCACACCCGCATGACCGTAGATGATCATGCGGGTGTTTGTCTAATCCAAAAGGTCAAGCGGCAGCGTGGAAAATGTGGCGAGCACGGCCCAAGGTTTTACCAACGCTCAATCGGTGCCCATGCGTCATGGCAATACGGATAAAGCGCAACTCTTGCACCAGAAATCCACAGAGCCCGTCCCGACAGGGGGTGCGTGCATCACAAGCTGGTGTCGCAGTTCTTGCGCCGCCACCATGGGATCAGGTGGCACCTCGCCTTGAAGAGGCTGAAAACTCTGGCCGTCTGCCGATAACTGCCAGGCTCCGCTGTGGCCTGTGGACTGCATTTCACCCTGGCCCATGGATCCCACACCGCCCTGGCCTGTAGATTTCACAATCCAGCCATCATTGGCATAGTACACGTCCGCGTGATAAGCACCGGTGTTGGCGTCCGGCAAGAGCGCCAGGGCAGTCCCCGTGGCCGGCAAGAGGGCAGTGGTGACGGCGCCGCCAACGTGCCAGATCGCGAGTTTCAGCGAGCCGGAATGGGAATCCCGCACCAGCACCGCAAGCGCCTCGCTACCCGGAGACCACCGCAGCGCGGAAATGAATTCGACCTGACTATGCGAAGTAGGATAGACGGGCTTGTAGTTAATGTTCAAGGTAGGCATCTGCTCGTTTACCGGTGTGAAGTGCGGCATGCCATTTTCGTATGCGAAGTGCCGACCGTCAGGAGAATAACTTACAACCCCATCATCTGAGAACTGAACCGGCAAGCCGTGTGGCGGCAGATCATAGATGAGGTTTTCGGAGGTAGACGGGTTAATGCCACCGCGGACCGCGATGCGTGAATTGTTAAGCCATTCCATCTGTTCCACGTAGGACATTCCAATTAGGCTAGGGTCAGCTTCCTGTGCTCCAACTGCCTGCTGCGGGTGGACGTAGACGCGGTCCAGTTCACGTCCCTGCCTGTTGATAACGATGATCATGTCCAAGGCGGGACGGTCAGGTTTCTCGATAAATGCGATCTTGGAACCGTCCTTCGAAAACAGCGGGTAACCTTTGCGGATACCGTCATGGGTAAGCCGCACCATCGGCCCCGATCCAACCGAAAGATAGATTTCATTATTCTTGACGATGACCGTGTCTATCTGGTCGCCGGCGGCGATGGCGCCCGCGGACACCAACATCAAGACCAACATCAACACCATCGTGGTAATCTGTTTCATGGCACTCTCCTTTTATTGCAACGGACTGGTTGGGCAATTTGCTTGCCCAGCTGTCTCGCACGCGCCCACCGTCATGATGTTGTTGTAGTCGACGCAAACCTGTTGACCGATGCCTTTGTAGAGATCGATCCGATAACCCGTAATGGCCCCGCCTATATCGTTGGCGAGGAGTCCGGTGCCGATCTGATCCAAGTCAATGTAACTGTTGTGAACCGGAATGATGGCCCGATCTCGCGCGACCGTCTGGTTCGCGACTGGTGGAGTACCGTCCGCAGCTTCGATTACGCTGACGTAGCTGAACGTACCAGTAGACGAGTTGTATTGGATATATATCTGTGGGGCAATGGGGTGGTAGCTGAGCTGGGCACTGCCTTGCAGTTCCGCATCCAAAATGAATGAACTGCAATAGGTGCCGGTAAGCCCATCCGGATTCTCGACAACGCCCGAATACGTGATACCGTTGTACGATATGCTCGTGCAAGTTGAATTCTGGCCAGGCAGAACCCCAACCGGAGGAGGCGGAAACTTCAGGCCAGGCGGCGGCGGCGGGGGTTGCGCACCCGGGTTACCCCAGTCCGATTCGAGCGCGGTGTCGTAACAGGAGGTGCCGAAGGTCGCGACTTCGTAGGGATTGTCCGTGTCGTTGGACGCGGTCAGCATGTTGTCCATGAAATTGGTCGTGACGCTCACCAAACCTCCATGGCACGGGGCTCCCGGAGGGTTGCAATTGAGTGCAGGGGCCGTGAGTGTGGCTGTGTTCGGATCCGTCGTTGCGTTGTTGCCCGTCGCAAACCCAACCGAGACATCCTCTGCGCTCGATCCCGCCACCGGCGCGACGGTATAGCCGAATGTGCCGCCCGTCGACGGGTAGCCGGTAGCCTCAACAGTCGTCAAATCATCTCGCTGCAGGGTGAGAGCCGGTAGCAGCGTCATTATGATGGTGCTGCTGGGGTACTGTCCGCATAACACTCCGATTCCGGAAACCGTAATCGTGTAGACCGCCGGCTCCGTCTGGAGCATGGTCGCCATGGTTAGAATAGTCTCGTTTCCTGTTCCGACGGGAGTCGGATTCCACACCGCAGTGGCACCGCCGGTGCTCGGCGCGCCGTCGTCAGTCGGTGTGACGACGTCGGGAGTCGGAACACCATCAATAGTGCACTCGAATATGACCGGGTATAAGTACGTGTCGCTGACGGTTAGGGTGATGTAGGTAACAGTATTTGGTTGCTTTGGTATATTTGCGGCAGCTGGAATGGACAACGACAAAATATGGGTCGCCCCAATTACCTGGCTGTAAGCCGACGGGGTCCCGGCGAACGCGCTGCTTACGAACGCCGAAAAGCCGACAGCTAGGGCTAAAAGTAGCGCGGCCATCGGGAGGGCATCACTGCGCACACGCCAAACCCCAAAACGTTTTCTCTGTATCAGGAATGTTTTGTTCACGGCCTGCTCCCAGTGACGCCTCGAAAAGTGGAAGGTCCGGGTATTCCTGGGTTCAGATGGGTCGTCTAACGATGTAACACGCTCGGCAGCAACTCGCACATTTCAGCAGACTACGGCCGTCCTTAATTCCAGCGCTTAACGTGTACACGGCTTTCACCATCTGCATGTTATGCCGATTCTCTTGTGCGCGGCTTTCAGCTCAGTATCGCCTCGATATCTGACCCATCAAGATTCTCGGATATTCGCAGTGTCCATGTTAAGGGTCTAGTCCTATCACCTTTCAATGTCAAGCGCCCGACCCGTCTAGGCCGCAGAACGCCGTCAGACCATCTTTGTGACTCGGCAGAAGTCATTTATCGCGCTGTAGCTGACTGCGCTCTGCCGGGAAGAATTTGCATACACAAGCGACGCCAGATTATCCAATTCGCACCAATAGGAGCATACATAATCGAACCACCGGGTATGAAGCTTGCGTCGTCTTCAATACTGTTCAGCGCTATCGCGGCGTGTGACTATATACGGATGGGAGCTCGATACGCTCGTAGAACTCGATACTGAGATCGGAATTGCCGTTTCAATCAGCGGCACCATCATCAATATAGAAGCCTGCAAACCGGCCGAATGTCTGGTTTCAGGCGCCAGATTTCGAGAGCTGATGGTCCGCAGTTGGCCGACTGCAGTCAGTGTTCACTGTGCCTGAATTGTGCCACGCCAGCATGCGCTGCGATGCGTTTACTGACTATTGAGATGCGGTTTTGGAAAAGGCAAGCGCCGTAAGTGACTGATTTGGTTAGAGACGCAAATTCTAAGTCCAAGCTCATAATGCTGAGGTCGATGATGTGTAGGTACGCGGCGTACCTGTTCAGATCAATACGGCTTATCTGAAAACTGAAAAGACCAGATAAAGCCTTGATCCAGCATCACCATCTTCGGTTTCGCATCCAGTCCCAAGCGCGAAACCCAGGTGTTGCCTTGCGCCGTTACGGTGGCAGTACCTTGTGCTTGTCGCGACGCCGATTCAGATCCGGTGAAAAGCGAAAAGACCGACGGATTGGCCCCGGCGAGTGCACTAACGTAACCGAAGCGTTTGGCCGGCCCCAATATCAACGCGCGGACCTCGATATTCCCCTCCGCTGTCATGAAGCTCATGCTGGTTTCGTTGCCCTTCGGGGTTTTGTGAATGCCGAGCGCCACCTTGGCATCGGTGACGGCGAAACCATGGCGCTTGAATAAATGCATGACGGCGCCGGATGCCGGCCCGAGCGCATCCGGTATCACCGCCCAACCGTGTCCGTTTGATTGCTGTACACCGTGCGTATCTTTTGGCGTCTGCACCGGGATGATGACTGCGCCGATGGTGAATGGTCCACTGGCGATTTTACCGATATGGGATTGCGGACAGGAAGTGGCGAACAACAACAGGATGCCGTGGCCTTTTACCGGCCCTTCCGCTGGTTGCCAGCGGGAACCAAGTGCTTTTTGCAACACGTCAAGCCGGGGTGTCCAGCCGATGGTCAATCCATCACACGGTGCTTTGGAAGTCGTGACCCATGATTCCGATGGTGCGGTAGCAGCAGTGCACAAGCCCGTGACGAACAGGCATAAGACAAGCATTAATCTATGGGTTTTGTTCATTGAGATATATCCTAATGCGCAGGCACACCCTGCGCTTCCCCTCTAAAAAGTGTGCCCACGCATCATCCGGCGATCTTACCGGATGCTTTAGCTGCCTGAACCACTTGCCACCACGTAGGTGGTGGGAAATCCAAGTGGGGGCGTCAAAAGATTCCAGCTACCACTTTTGGTTGCATCTACGGCGAAATGCAGTGGCCAGGAACGTGCGGTATAGATCGTCGAGACCAGCGCCCCTGGTATGCTGATTGACACCGAAGTGTCGCTCCAGGACATCAACCCACAGGGCATGTTGACCGGGACATTGCTGGCAGCCGGTACGACTGTCAGGGAGCAACGGGCACCGCCTATGGACACCATCAGGTTCGCATAGACACTTCCTTGTGCAGCGGCTTTGAGGATCAGGCTGTCAGCCGGAGGTACGATATTCCAGTTGTTTGGCAGATACACGCCAATGTCAGGGATGGCACTGGCAAATTCGCCGTTGGTGCCGGTTTCGCTGAGCGAAAGGATCTGTACTCCCTTTGTAGTATTAAACCCAATCTGCATGTGGCCGTGGGGGTTGCCCAGAGCATCCTTCTTATCCGCAACCACCGCGCAAGGTGTCACCACCTCTGGAGGATTCACGCCGTCGCCGCGATAGATGACATAGCTGCACTGACCGTTGCCTATCAGGATATTGGCGCTGTCGGTATAGGAATTCTGCCCGGGCACGCCTACGAGCACAAAGCCCGAACCCGAAGAACTGCAGCCCACCGCGAGCCCTGCCAGAGCCAAGGGAATCAGGCTCAGAAACAACCGCTTCATAAATCCCTCCCGCCAGTTTTGGCAACGGCAACATGCCATCGCCCAAGGCCAGATTGTGCCACGACTGGCCCGATTTCGCAGGTTCCAATATGGATTAAATCCCGCGCCTCAGCGGGGGGCGCCTACGACGGGTGCCGGGATATGCGACTGGCGGGTGTCCACCAGCGCCAACAGCACCGCGCCCACGGCAAATAGCAGGATTACGGAAAGGATGGACAGCCGCGGGCTGCCGGTCATATAGCTTACAAAGCCAATCAGGAACGGGCCAATGATGGCGGCAAACTCGCCCAGCATGTTGTAGAAACCAAAGAACTCGCCAGCCCGCTCATGGGGAACCAATCGCGCGTAATAGGAACGGCTCAAAAGCTGCACCCCGCCCTGTACCAGCCCTACCAGTCCCGCCAGCACAAAAAATTCCCAGGAATGGTGCATGAAAGCGGCGAACACCGTAATGAACACATACACCGCGAGGCCGATGAATATGGCGATCTTCGGACCGATGCGCTCCCCCAGCCGCCCAAATAGAATGGCCGCCGGCACCCCCACGAACTGTACCAGCAGCACTGCCAGGATCAGGTCGCTAGTGCTGAAACCGATGGCTTTGCCGTAATCCACCGCCATCTGGATCACGGTATTCACGCCATCTATGTAGACCCAATACGCGATCAGGAACATGAACACCGGCTTGTACGCGCGCACATGGCGAAAGGTTTCCGCCAGTTGACTGAAGCCTGAGCGTACTGTCTTGACCAAGCTCATTTTTTTTACCGGCTTGTTTGGCTCCGGCACCCAGAACAGCAAGGGCAGCGAAAACACCACCCACCAGATGGCAGTGAAAATCAGGATCAGCCGGACGGCGGCGGCGGAACCACTCAACCCGAACCACTGGGGCTTGAGGCTCATCGCGACGCCCAAGATCAGGAACAATCCACCTCCCAGATAGCCGGCGAAATAGCCAATGGCCGAGGTCATATCCAGTTTGCCCGGTTCGGCCACCGACACCAGCATGGAATCGCCGAATACATTGCCCCACCAGTAGCAGATGGACGCAACCACGTAGAACAACCATGCCCATTGCCACTCCCCCAATTTGACGAAATGCAGGGCCAATAGCATGACGGCGCCCAAAAAAGCGGTTGAAATGAGAAAGCGCTTCTTGTGGCCACCGCTGTCGGCAATCGCACCCAGCATCGGAGCCGATAGTGCCACTACCAAACTGGCGATGGAATTCGCCAAGCCCAGCCGGAAGGTGGTCAGGGTTACGGATGCACCGTGAGCCCAATATTCCCGAAAGAAGATCGGAAAGAACACCGTGATAATGGAAGTCGTGTAGGCGTGGTTGCCCCAGTAATAGGATGCCCAGCCCAACAGCTTGCGGTTCTTCAGCAACTGCATGTCACGGCTCCCAAAAATGACCGGCACAGGCTAGCAGGAATAAGGCAAAGCCGCTATTGAATATAGATATGATTAGACTGTGGCACCGCATAGGAAGATTGAGCTTCGATAGCGCTGGGCTTATACCAACCGGCAACGAATTCAAGTGACGGCGGCTTCAACACCATGTTCACGCGTCTTGCGGAACCGCACGTCCGGCCAGCGATCCTGGGTGAGTTGCAGATTCACCTGCGTAGGCGCCACGTACACTAGACTGTCGGCATGATCCAGTGCCAGATTATCGAAGGTTCTGTTTTTGAATTCATCGAGTTTTTTTGCATCGTCGCATTCGATCCAGCGCGCGGTGGCCACCGGCACGCTCTCGAAGATGCAATCCACGCCGTATTCGCTCTTGAGCCGGAATGCCACCACATCGAACTGCAGCAGGCCTACTGCGCCCAGAATGAGTTCGTTGTTGCGCAGGGGCCGGAATAACTGGGTAGCGCCCTCCTCGCACAATTGGTCCAGCCCCTTATTGAGCGCCTTGGACTTGAGCGGATCTTTGAGTATTACGCGACGAAACAGTTCCGGCGCGAAGTTGGGGATTCCCGTGAACTGCAAATTCTCGCCCTGGGTGAACGTGTCACCGATGGCGACAGTGCCATGATTGTGGATACCGATGATGTCCCCGGCAAATGCCTCATCAACGCGTTCGCGCTCGGACGCCATGAAGGTAAGCGCGTCAGGAATCTTGACCTCACGGCCGATGCGCACGTGCTGGGCGCGCATGCCGGGCGCGTAACGCCCCGAGCACAGGCGCATGAAGGCGATGCGGTCGTGGTGCTGTGGGTCCATGTTGGCCTGTATCTTGAACACAAAACCGGTGAGTTTGTCCTCCAGCGGCTGCACTACGCGGGTGGCGGCCGCGCGCGCGCGCGGCGCTGGCGCGTGTTCCACAAAGGAATCCAGCAGTTCACGCACGCCAAAGTTGTTGATGGCTGAGCCAAAAAACACCGGCGTCAATCGGCCGGCAAGATATTCCTGCTTGTCAAACGCATGTGATGCTCCGCGCACCAGTTCCACTTCAGCACGGATACTCTGCGCATCGCGGCCCAGCACCGCATGGGCTTCTTCGCTCAACAAGCCCTGAATGATACGCGTCTCGCCCAGCCGACCGGTCTTGTCATCTGCGTATATGTAGATGCGGTCTTCGGAGAAATGGTAGATGCCTTTCAGCTCGCGGCCCATGCCGATGGGCCAGGTAACAGGCGCACAGCGGATTCTCAAAACTGATTCTACTTCATCCAGCAAGCCCATTGGGTCGCGGCCGTCGCGATCCAGTTTGTTGATAAACGTCATGATGGGTGTGTCGCGCAGACGGCACACATCCATGAGTTTGATGGTGCGTTCCTCCACGCCCTTGGCGCAGTCAATCACCATGAGCGCGGAATCCACCGCCGTGAGGGTGCGGTAAGTATCCTCGGAAAAATCCTCGTGACCCGGAGTGTCCAACAGATTTACGATGCAGTGTTTGTACGGAAACTGCATCACCGAAGAGGTGACGGAAATGCCGCGCTGCTGCTCCAATGCCATCCAGTCGGAGGTAGCGTGGCGCGCGGCCTTGCGGCCCTTCACAGCGCCAGCCAACTGGATCGCGCCGCCGAACAACAGCAGCTTCTCCGTCAGTGTGGTCTTACCGGCATCCGGGTGCGAAATGATCGCAAAGGTGCGACGCCGGCCGATTTCCTGGTCGAACATGGATACGGAACCCTAGGGAAAGCGCGTATTTTACCTGATTGCAGCGCGCGGACGATTTATAGCGGCAAGCTCAAGATAATCGCGTCTTCCCGGCTGTGGGTGCCTGGATAGTAATTCTTGCGCAAACCAACTTCCTCAAAACCGCGAGTGCGGTACAGCCGCAGCGCGGATTTGTTGGAAGGCCGCACTTCCAGCAGCATTTGATAAGCGCCGCGCTCACGCGCCAGTTCGATAAAATGCTCCAGCAGCAGCCGGCCGTAACCCTGCCGTTGCCATTCTGGCGCCACGCAGACGTTCAGCAGATGCGCCTCGCCCACCACCAGCGACAGAATGCCGTAGCCGCCGATGCCGTCACCCAGCTCCATGATCCAGCAGCCGTAGCCTACCCGCAGACAATCGCGGAAAATGCCTTCGGTCCAATGGAACTGGTAGGCGCGCTTTTCGATCTCCATGACCGCGCGCACATCCTCCTCGCGCATGGGGCGGTACAGCGGTGATTCGATGATGGCGACGACCGCGCTCATGCCTGTTCGCCCTTCAGAACACGTACAGCGAACTGCAAATCAGCCCAGGACTTACGTTTCTCGCCGGGCGACCGTAACAGGTAAGCCGGATGATAGGTGACCACCACTGGAATGTCGTTCACCCGATGCACGTGGCCGCGCAGGCGGCCGATGGGTGTGTCGGTATTCAGCAAATTCTGGGCCGCAATGCGGCCCACGGCGAGAATCAATTTCGGCTGGATGAGCGCGATCTGGCGAACAAGGAACGGCCGGCAGAGTTCCGCTTCTTCTGGTTTCGGGTCGCGGTTGCCGGGCGGACGGCATTTCAGAATGTTGGCGATATACACCTGCTCGCGCTTGAGTCCGATGGCCAGCAGCATGGAGTTGAGCAATTGTCCCGCGCGGCCCACGAAAGGTTCACCTTGCTTGTCCTCATCGGCTCCAGGCGCTTCGCCGATCACCAGCCAGTCCGCCTGACGATTCCCCACGCCGAAAACCGTTTGAGTACAACCGGCGCGCAGACCGCAGGCAGTGCAAACCTTGACCGCCTGTTCCAGGGCCGGCCAGTCCATGACGGCGATGGCCGCATCGCGCGAACCCGAGGGAAGGCCTGGGGGCTCCACCGGTGATGCAGCCTGCGAGTCATTCAGTCGTTCGCGCCGCTCCCAGGCCGTGATGCCGAGATCGCGCAAATACTGGGCGCGTTGCGCATCCATGTATGCTCAATGGACGTGCCGGTGCACCAGGCGCCGGCGCAAGCGCCATAGTGCCGTCACAGGGCCGGACCAGGCGTAAATAAAGAACACGATGAACAGCACCTTCGGTGTGCTCAGGGACAGTACGATGATCGCGATGGCTACTATGAGGATGGTTGTGAATGGTACACGGCCGTGCAGATTGACATCCTTGAAGCTGTAATATCCGATACTGCTCACCATCAGCGCACCCGCCGCCACCGTGAGCACATACGCGGGAATCACTAGCGCCGGGCCGGGAATGCCCAGATCCACGCCCAGCCATACGCTACCGGCAACGACACCGGCGGCAGCCGGACTCGGCAGACCCTGGAAATAGCGCTTATCCACCACGCCGGTGCGCACGTTGAAACGCGCCAAGCGCAAGGCCGCGGTGATGGCATAGAAAAACGCACCCAGCCAGCCGACCTTACCCCACACGGAGCCGTAATTGATCATGTCCTTGAAGGCCCACTCGTACATGACAAGCGCCGGCGCCAGACCGAACGACACCATGTCGGAAAGGCTGTCGTATTCCTTGCCGAACGCGCTTTCGGTACGGGTAAGCCGCGCGATGCGTCCGTCGAGTCCGTCCATGATCATGGCCACGAACACCGCGATGGCGGCCGCTTGAAAATAACCGGCCATGGCAGCAACAATTGCATAGAAGCCGGCGAATAAACCTGCGGTGGTGAACAGATTGGGCAACAGATAGATGCCGCGGCGGCGCGGGCCTTCAACGCCGGCGTCGTCCGTTTCGCCCACCTGCTCGTCAATACCGACTTCAGTATCAACGTCCGGATCGGGATTCATGGGTAAAGACATGTCATGGCCTCTGAATGAGGACACTATGATGCCATGACCGGCTGTGTGGAGCGAATAAACCCCTCAGACAGATCGGCTGCGGCCTTGCATGCGCTCCCGCAGCGTCTTGCCTACGGCCTCGATGAGCTGGGTACGCGCCCGAATGCGTTCCACCTTGATAGTGGGCATGCCGGCATCCAGTTCGCGGCTGAGCTCCGCGGCGAACTTGCCGCCCTGGATTTCATTCAGTATATCCTTCATGGCCGCACGCGATGTTTCACCGATAACCCGTGGACCGCGGGTGTAATCGCCGAATTCAGCGGTCGTGGAAATGGATTCCCGCATGCCGGCGATGCCGCTTTTGCAAATCATATCGGCCATGAGCTTCACTTCATGCAGGCAGGCAAAATACGCCACTTCCGATTCATAACCAGCGTCCACTAATGTGTCGAATGCCGCCAGAATCAGATGGGTCAGACCGCCACACAGCACCGCTTGCTCTGCAAACAAATCAGTCTCGGTTTCCTCGCGGAAGCTCGACTCGATAATGCCGGCACGCCCGTGCCCCTGGGCCCATGCATAGGACAAAGCCAGCGCACGCGCATTGCCGCTGACATCCTGATGCACAGCCACCAGTGCGGGCACGCCGCGGTCCGCCAGGTACTGCGCGCGGACCTGCTCTCCGATACCGTTGGGCGCAACCAGCATCACGTCCAAATCGGCGCGCGGAACAATCCTCTGATAATGAATGTTGTAACCGTGGGCAAATATCAACGCACCGTTTTTCCTGAGCGTCGGCACCACGATTTCCTCATAGATCTTTGGCTGGCTTTCATCTGGAAGCAGCATCACAACCACGTCGGACTTGGCCACCGCCGCAGCGAGTTCTGCGAACTTCAGCCCGGCCGCTTCCGCCGCCGTGCGTGAGGCCGAACCGGACCGCAGGCCGACGCATACATTGACGCCGGAATCCTTGAGATTCATCGCTTGCGCCCGCCCTTGGGCGCCAAAACCCAGGACCGCGACGCGGCGCGCCCTGATTAGCGAAGGATTGATGCCGATGTCGTAAAGCACGGTGGCCATGTGGTTCCCCTGTGGCGGCATCACGCTAACCGTAGCCAGCGCCGAAATCAACTGGAGACCGTGTCGGAAACAAGCAGCAGGCGGCTATACTGGGCTGCAGAATGCCCGTTAAAATGTGTTTTTAGACATAAAGTTCCTACCCGATGCGCACCTCCCGTTTCCCGCTTTTCACGGTCAAGGAAACCCCTTCCGACGCGGAGACTGTCAGCCACCAGTTGATGCTGCGGGCGGGCATGATCCGTAAACTTGCCGCCGGCATCTACACCTGGACGCCGCTGGGTATGCGGGTACTGTGCAAGGTGGAAAACATCGTGCGCGAGGAAATGAATCGCTCCGGCGCGCTCGAAATGCTGATGCCGGTGGTGCTGCCGAAGGAACTCTGGGAGGAGTCCGGGCGCTGGGACAAATACGGTGATCTGCTGCTGCGTATCCAGGACCGCAAGAAAGCCTGGTACTGCTTCGGCCCAACCCATGAGGAGGTTATCTGCGATCTCGTGCGCAACGAAATCAAGAGCTACAAGCAGCTTCCGGTTACGTTCTACCAGATTCAGACAAAATTCCGCGATGAAATCCGTCCGCGCTTCGGCGTGATGCGCGCGCGCGAGTTCCTGATGAAAGACGCCTATTCCTTCCATCTCGATCAGGCGAGCCTGGATGAGACCTACCGCGTCATGTACGACGCCTATACGCGCGTTTTTACCCGCCTCGGTCTGGAATTCCGCGCGGTGCAGGCCGACAGCGGCGACATTGGCGGCGACCTGAGCCACGAATTCCAGGTGCTAGCCGATTCAGGCGAAGACGCCATCGCCTTCTCCACCGAATCGGATTACGCCGCCAACGTGGAGCTGGCGGAAGCCGTGGCGCCGAAAACTACGCGGCCCGCGCCGTCGGCAAAATGCACGGAAATTGAGACCCCTGGCAAAACCACCTGCGAAGAAGTTGCCGCTTATCTCAAGGTTCCTTTGACTAGCACCGTAAAAGCCATCGCCGTAATGGGCTCGTCTGACTTTGCCCTAGTTCTCGTCCGTGGTGACCATGAAGTAAATGAAACCAAGCTCAAGAAAATTGAGGGCTTTGAAGACTACCGCCTAGCGACGGAAGCGGAAATCAAGATGTATCTGGATTGTCGAGCTGGGTATATAGGCCCGGCTAATCTCAATCCATTCAAGGATCTGCAGCGAAACAAGAATCTATATACGAGGATAGCTTCCGAACCAGTCAATGCACTTAAACCATTTTTTCTGATAATTGACAGTTCCGTGGACAAGATGTCTGATTTTGTCTGCGGCGCAAATAAAGCAGGATTTCACTGCATGGGCTTTAATCTGGACCGGGATCTCGAACCTGGATATGAAATTAAAGATATTCGCAAAGTAGTTGAAGGTGATCCATCACCGGACGGTAAAGGCACGCTCAAGATTGCCCGGGGCATTGAAGTCGGCCATATCTTCCAGAACGGCCGCAAATACACCGAAGCCATGCGCGTCAACGTGCTCGACGCTCAGGGCAAAACGCAGATTCCGCTCACGGGCTGCTACGGTATCGGGGTTTCCCGCATCGTGGCCGCCGCCATCGAGCAAAACCACGACGAACGCGGCATCTGCTGGCCAGACGCCCTCGCACCCTTTCATATTGCGCTGCTGCCGCTCAACATGCACAAATCGGAAAAGCTGCAACAAGAAGCGGACAAGCTCCACAAGGAATTGACTGACACCGGCTATGAAGTCCTGCTGGACGACCGTGAGATGCGGCCGGGTCCGATGTTCGCTGATGCGGAACTCGTCGGCATCCCGCACCGGCTAGTGCTCTCAGAACGTGGACTGGATGCGGGTACGGTGGAATACAAGGGCCGTCGAGATACGGACAGCCGCGACGTACCGCGCCGCGAATTGCTCGTGTTTCTCAAAGAACACGTGCGGATCTCTTCGCAACCAGCCTGATGATTCGCTGCCTTTTCTTGCTGATATTGGCCACAAGCCTGCTGGTGAGCACGCCGGCCCGTGCTCAGAAATTCATCCCGCCCAGCCCGGAGCTGATCGCACTGGTCAAAAAAGCCGCCGCTGATCATGCCGGTTTCAAGGACAAGTTCGATGCCCAGGTCTGGCTCATGACCATGTCCAGCCGGCTAAGTCCAACCATACCGAATCCCACGAAACGTCTGGCCCTGCTGGAGCTGATCCACGAAGAAGCTACGCGTGCCGGTGTCTCGCCGGAGTTGGTGTTATCCATCATCAACGTGGAAAGCGATTTTGACCGCTTTGCTATCTCCCAGGCCGGGGCCCAAGGGCTCATGCAAATCATGCCCTTCTGGCTGAGATTGAGCGGCCAGCCCAATGGCAACCTTTTCCATGAGCCCACCAACCTGCGGCTCGGCTGTACAATCCTCAAGTATTATCTGAACCGTTCCCACGGCGACATCCGCGAAGCGTTGCAGCGCTACAATGGCGCCACTGTCGGCATTGACTACTCCGACCGGGTGCTGAAGGCATTGAACCGTAAATGGAGCTGGGAGTGATTCGGCCGAAAACAGCCACATTCATCCGATCGTAAAAACTTCTGGCACGTCCAGACATTCCACTTCGCGGATCACTACCTCGCTCACCCGTGCCGCCGGCGGCCCCCGCCACAGCCAGTCGCAGAATTCCTGCACGGCTTCGGCTCCACCGCAGGCCAGCACTTCCACACGCCCATCCGGAAGATTCTTGGCATAGCCGGTGATATCGAGTTCGAGCGCACGGCGCGCGGTAGTGGCGCGATACATCACCCCCTGCACGTGGCCAGAAACAAAACAATGCTTGCAAACTGTCATTCGCTCATTCGCAGTTGCACACAAAAGAAAAGGGCCCCGAAGGGCCCTTCAAGAATAAAACCAAAATCGCGGCTTAGTTAGTTGAAGCCGCCGGCGCAGGAGTCGCAGCTGCGGGAGCCGGTGTAGCGGAAGAAGCCGACGGCGGGGTCGAAGCTGCAGGAGCCGGTGCAGTGGAAGAAGCCGCCGGAGCTGATGCCGTGCTCGCCATAGGCGCAGTGCTTGCTGCCGGCGCTGCTGCGGGCATCGCAGACGCCGGAGGCGTCAAGCTGCCACTCACCCACTGCTGGTCGCGGCTATCAGCCCTGTGATGCTTCCAGGCACCGCGATGCTGGGCGTACCACGTTGCGGAATCCACATCGGTCTTCAACGGGTTGGTTACCACGTTGAGATCCTGCTTGGGGTAGATGAGATCCGCGTGTTTGATGGTATCGGTATTGGCCTTGAAGATCAGAGGCCACTCCATCGAGTTACCGTATACATCGGACTTGCCGGCGATACGCCACAGGCTGTCACCCCTCACCACCGTGTAGGTGCTCTTGGCAGCTTGCAACTCGGCCACCAGCGCGCTCAACACGTCATAGGCAGGTTTGCCCTGATTGTTGTTGATGTCGGTTTGCCCCTCATTCAACCGATTCTGCTGGTCGGCATTGAGGTTGGTGTAACCCTGGGCCTGGGCAAGCAAATCCCTGGCGTGGCTCAGGTAGCAGTTGTTGATGGCGGTTTCCGCATCCTGTTTGGCCTGGGCAGCCAGTTGCTGGGCCTTGTCATTATCGCCAGCTTGACCCGCAGCCTGTGCCTGGGCAAGCAGTTGCGAAGCATCACCGGTATCGGTGCACGGCGCCTGGGCGCCGTTGATTACCGCTTGGGCATCCGCGATAGCTTGGGTAGTCGCTGCGTTCGGACCCGTTGGTGCCGGCGCGGCAGTTTGTACTTTGTGGGTGGCGCAACCGACGGCAATACCGACGGTCAGCAACACCACGGCAAGGTGTTTGGCGTAATTGTTGATCATGGTATGCGTCTCCAACCTTATGTGTTGTTTTGACAACGTAAAGAATTTTTGAGGAACCCGTTTGACGGGTCGGGAATTCCGATGCAAAAGGATAACGCGCCATCAGCTACGGGTCAAGCGAGCTATCTGCCTTAACATATGGAAAAGACGGGAAATTCAAGGGGGTGCGGGACTGCTTGATTCCTGTTCCTCGCTTATGCGGAGGGCTTTCACGGCTGCGTTGCGGGCGTGTACCGCATCTTCCCGTGCGGTGCCGTAATCCCCCGCGTCCAAGGCTGCTTGGGCCGCACCGAGGAGCTTCCGGGCCTCCGCCATCTCCCGGGCAGCGGCGTGTTCTGCCCCCATTTGCTGGGCTGCCGCCACTGCCTGGCGGGCATTGCTCATCTCTTGTACGGGCGCACCGGCACAGGCCGTGATAGCCAGCGCCGCCGCTAATGCAGCGAGGCGCTTGAATGTGAAGACTTGGCGATCCACGTCGGAAAAATGGACTATGAGAAAGAAGTTGGCGGCCAAGCTACCAACGGACTGCGAACCCGTCAAGCGCCAGGCTCTGAGTTATAGTGGCGTGGTTCGCTTGCTGCCTGCCCGCATCATACGTATGGGAAAAGTCACAATCTGGCATAACCCGCACTGCTCGAAATCCCGGGAAACCCTGGCGCTGTTGCAATCATGCCACGTGGATATCCAAGTCATCGAGTACCTTAAAATATCACCGGATACGGCGGAAATCGAACGCGCGCTCGAACTTTTGCGCATACCACCGCGCGAACTCATGCGTACAAACGAAAACGAAGATCGTGCACATCAACTGGATGATCCGAAACTCACGCGTGCAAAACTCGTTGAAGCTCTGCACGCATATCCGATCCTGATTCAACGTCCCGTAGTGTTCGCCAACGGTCAGGCACGCATCGGCCGACCGCCGGAATCCGTACTGGAAATTCTCTGAATGGATATTCTGATTTTGTATTACAGCCGCTACGGCGCCACCGCGGAAATGGCGCGCCAAGTGTGCCGCGGCGTAGAAAGCCTGAACGGTGCACGTGCGCGCCTGCGCACGGTACCGGCGGTGTCCACGGTCTCGGAAGCGGTGGAAGACAGCATTCCGGAATCTGGGCCGCCGTATGCCACACATGATGATCTCAAGGAATGCGCGGGACTGATCCTCGGCAGCCCCACACGCTTCGGCAACATGGCAGCACCGCTCAAGTATTTTTTTGATACGACGGGTGCACTTTGGCTGTCGGGGGTACTGGCCGGAAAACCCGCCGGCGTGTTCACTTCCACCAGCAGCCTGCACGGCGGACAGGAAACCACACTGTTATCCATGATGTTGCCCTTGCTGCATCACGGCATGCTGATCGTGGGCGTGCCCTACACGGAGCGGGAACTGATGGAAACCACGAGTGGCGGCACACCCTACGGTCCCAGCCACCATGCGGGTGCCAACGGTGACCGTAAGCTCAGCGACATGGAAAAACAACTCTGCCAAGCCTTGGGTAAACGGGTAGCAGACGTGGCATTCAGGCTGCAAGCAAGATGAATCTGCGTTTTACCGGAAACAACCTCACCTTGATGGCGCTCATCCTGCTGGGTCTGTGGCTATTTGTCTGGCTCGGATTTCTCACTCCAGCCAGTATGCAGCAGCGCAGCGCCTGGCTGGTACTCGCCCTGTTGCCGCTGATAATCGTAGGCTATTTCGTGTGGCGGGATTTCAAGAGCGGTTTTGTTTGGTGCGGTTTTCTATCACTCGGCTATTTCGCCCAAGGCATCACCGTTGCGCTCACCAGCAAAAGTGATTCGGGGTTCGGTGCCGTGGAAATTTTCTTGAGCCTGTTGCTGTTCACCGCCGTGAGCGCGACCTTACGCGCCCAGCGCCGGCATGCGTAAGTAGAACCGGTATTCCTGCTGCAATTGCATAGATCACGTCTGAAAGACGCTCCTACATCATGCTGTATCAACCTCCACGCTTGCCGAGGAAAGATTTTACAAACGGCAGCGTGAGCCTGTGCTGCGCCACCAGCGACGCGGTATCCAGAGCATCGAGCGTAGCGCACAGGCTATGCATGTCGCGCTGTTGGCGCTTGAGCAGGAACTGGGCGGTATCCTCCGGCAACTCAAAACCGCGCCGGAAAGCCCGTTGTTTGAGGGCCACGATCTTCTCCTCGTCTGTGAGTGGCTCCAACTGGAACACCGGTCCCCAGGCAAGCCGCGAGGCCAGATCCGGCAGCAGGCGTTTGATGGCGTTCGGAGCAGTCCGTGCCGTGGCCACGAAACCGTTGCCTTTTTCTGCCAGCGCGTCGAACAGCACGAATAGGGCCCGCTGCCAGGGCTCGATACCGGCGACACGGTGCACATCGTCCACGCACACCAGCGTATAGCTGTCCAGGTTGTCCACCACCTGCGGATCCAGCAGCACCGCTTGGCTCATCGGCAGGTAAATGGCGCGGCGGTTGTTAGCCGTGGCCAGCCGGCAGGCCGCCTGCAGCAAATGCGATTTGCCGCGGCCATCGCCACCCCACAGAAACAGCGCGCGTTCGCCGCCCGCGCGGGCGAGGGCTGCCAGGGCTTCGACCGCCGCCCGATTAGCCGCCGGATAAAGATTCTCGAAGGTGGCGCCCTCGTCCAGCGTGATTGGCAACGGCAACTGACCGGTCACATCCGCGATACTCATGAAGTGTCGCTATCCCCCTGATACAGACGGCTCTCCACATAACGCTCGCGGGCATAACGCACCAGCACCGTACCGGCGGCGGCCACCGGCAGCGCCAGCAAAATGCCGGCGAAGCCGAACAGCGCGCCGCCCACGAGAATTGCGAAAATCACCAGCGCCGGATGCAACCCGATGCGTTTGCCCACCAGCCGCGGCGTCAACACCAAGTCCGACAGTAATTGTCCGATGATGAAGATGACCACGACCGCCAGCAACAGCCACCAGCCTTCTCCCTGCAACAATGCCGTGAGCAGCGCAAGGGCAATACCGGTGATGATACCCAGGTAAGGAACAAAACTCAGCACACCCGCAACCACGCCGATGGCAACGGCATTATCCAAACCGATGATTGACAGCACGATGCAGTAGAAAATCGCCAGGCAAACCATCACCAGCAACTGACCACGCAGAAATGCACCCAAGACGTTGTCGCATTCCCGGGCAAGACGCATCACCGTCGGTACCGCGGCCTGCGGCACCACGGCCGCAATGCCCTGCATCAGCCGGTGCCAGTCGCGCAATAAATAGAACGTTACCACCGGAATCAGGATGAGATTGATGAAAAATTCGAACACGACACCGCCGGAACTCAATACGGATGGCAACGCCTTTCCGGCAATTTGGCCAACTGAAACGAAATTGGAACTCACGAATCCCATGAGTTTGGCGGGCGCCAACGCACCCGGTTGCAGACCAAGATGGGCGACGAGCCAGGGCAGTAAATGCGTCTGAATCCAGGCCCCCGCTTCCGGTGCATGGGTAAACAGCGCCGCGATCTCGCGTACCACCATTGGAATCACCAGAGCCAGAATCAATGCCAACACAATCAACGTCAGTACGAATACCGCCAGCACCGCCAGGGTGCGCGGCATTTTCCAGCGTTCCAGCCGGTCCACCAGCGGATGGCCCAGGTAGGCCAGAATGAAACTCGCCAGAAACGGCGTGAGGATGGGCCGCAAAAAATGAATCAGCACGGCCACAAGCACCAATATGATAAGGATCCATATTTTCTGGGTCAGGCTCATGCCGGTTTCCTCGCAGGCATGCGCGCCAGACGCCGGCCCCAACGGATGAAATAATCCGCGCCGCTGGTAAGTGTGGTGATGGTCACGGCCACCACCAGCGCCATCACGGCACCCCTTGGCACATCACGGGTGTAATGCTGCGCTACCACCGCCAGCACCAGCAGCAGTTGCAGAAAGGTATTCACCTTGCTGAGCAGGCT
The DNA here is from genome assembly GCA_049591455.1 of Gammaproteobacteria bacterium. Taxonomy (GTDB): domain Bacteria; phylum Pseudomonadota; class Gammaproteobacteria; order Natronospirales; family REEB76; genus REEB76. The sequence continues at coordinate 64,038 of JBAWFA010000012.1, read as the reverse complement.
CGGCTGCAGTTTGAAATTGCCCACGTGCAAATGATATATGAGTGCACCAGCCACGATGATGGCATCACGGCCAATCACGATCACCGTAACCCACAGCGGTATCAATCCCGCCCAAACGGCGGCCAAGAAACTGCCGGCCATGAACAACTTGTCGGCTAGTGGATCCAGGATCGCGCCAAGATGGGTCACCCACCCGAAGCGCTTGGCCAGCAGACCATCCAGGGCGTCGCTCAAGCCTGCAATGACAATCAGGGTAATGGCCGCTTCATCCTCGCGCCGCACGATGGTCCAGGCAGCCGGAACCACCAGCGCCATGCGCGCGATACTGATGGCATTCGGTAGCCAGCGTCCGTTCACGGCACATATTGAAATTGCAAGGACAATGGCGACGCGAACCCGCTCGTCCCGCCTGGCACTGAGGACTTCAACAGGCCGCCCAGCAGAACCGCTTGTTGCAGATTGCTGATGTCGCCGCGCGTGTCCAGGCTGAAATACACCGTCTGGTTTTCCACCCGCGTGACCTGCACTGCCTTCACCGGAGTAAGTCCGCCTAGATAGGCCAGTACTTTGGCGTAAGCATCCACACTGGTAATGCCCGTGACGCTCACGGTTATTCCGTTCATGCCGGTCGCATCCGCCGCAACGGCAAACCATTTCGCATAATGATCCGCTGTGGTCTGGACACCATCGGCCGCCACGCTGGCAAGATCGTCAGGCGGCGTGGTCCAGGATTGTGATTCGGCGCCCACGGTAAGCTGCCAACGGGCTGCATATTGTCCCGGTGTCGTCATGTAAATACTGCCCACCAGGGACGAATCCGGCTTATATCTCTGTGACGCTTGTTGAATTCGATTGGCGATATCATTCGAGATGTCGGGATAACCGATGGCCTGTTGGTCCAGTGCATCCATTGTGGGAAAAATCAAGCTCACACCGCGCTGGCTCGCGGCGCCGGTCATGGCTTGTACGATGGTGGAATTATTGCCGGAAGACACAATGCTCTGGTTGGAACCGTCCTGGAACGCAACCCACACCAAAGTCGTGGGCCGCTCCTGCCCCCACAGCGGCTCGTGTACGGCGCGCACCGCTTGATCCACCACTTCCGGATCGAAATTGGCCGAAAGTAACAATCCCGTGGGAGCGATCGCGGACGCGCCGGTGCGGGTCAGGTCGTAATAGGTCACGGATGCCGTGTTGCCATTCACGGGCGCTTGCTCATAACGGTATTGCTGCAGGAATTGGCCGGGATTCTGGATGAGATTCACCAGCGCCGGCACGCCACCGGCGGTGCGTTCGCCAGTGATCTTCACCAGCACCGCGGCCAGCGCCTGTTGCAAAGCAACACGGCGTGCGGCAGCTGATTGATCCGGCACTGGCACGCTCGCTTCATACAGACCCGCAACCACGGCGCTCTGAGCTGTCATGCACATGCATAGCAACACACTGGCCAGGAAGCCGCATACCCCTGCGCGCACTGTCTTCACGCACTCCTCCATATCGGAAATAACGGCCAGGCACATGGCTCTCGCCTGCCTGTGTAGAATATACAGGCTGTAGCCACTATCCGGCGAGCCATTACTACTAATTCCAGCTTCCCAGGACGGTCCATGAGTTCAAAAAGACCCCTTAGCTATCGCGATGCAGGCGTGGATATTGATGCTGGCGACGCCTTGGTAGAACGTATCAAACCGGCTGCCACACGCACCCGCCGGCCCGAGGTGCTGGGCGGTATCGGTGGTTTTGGCGCGCTGGTGGAAATCCCAGCCGGTTACAAACAGCCTGTGCTGGTTTCCGGCACCGACGGCGTGGGCACCAAACTCAGGCTCGCCATTGATTCCAGGCGTCATGACAGCATCGGCATTGATCTCGTAGCCATGTGCGTGAATGACATCGTGGTATCCGGCGCGGAACCGTTGTTCTTTCTCGATTATTACGCTAGCGGCAAACTGGACGCGGACACCGCCACATCCGTAATCAATGGTATCGCCCGAGGCTGTGAACTGGCGGGTTGTGCGCTCGTCGGTGGTGAAACCGCGGAACTGCCCGGCATGTATCAAGGCGAGGATTACGACTTGGCCGGTTTCGCCGTGGGCGTGGTGGAGAAACACAAAATCATAAACGGCAGCCAGGTCGCCGCCGGGGACGTCATCATCGGCCTTGCCTCATCCGGTCCGCATTCCAACGGCTATTCGCTGATCCGCAAGGTGCTGGCGGTGAGCGGCGCCAAGCTTGACCATCAGCTCGACGGCGACACGCTCATTGACGCGCTGCTAACGCCCACGCGCATCTACGTCAAACCTCTGCTGGCGCTCATGAAACAAATTCCGCTGCACGCGCTGGCACACATCACCGGCGGCGGCCTGCTTGAAAACATCCCGCGCGTGATCCCGCAAGGGATGAGCGTTTCACTGGATTCAAAAGCCTGGTCACGTCCCGCGGTGTTCGACTGGCTGCAACAGCAGGGTAATATTGCCGAACAGGAGATGTACCGCACCTTCAACATGGGTATCGGCATGATCCTGTGCGTGGCGCCCGCGGATGCGGAACGCACACTTGCGTTGCTGCATACAACCGGTGAACAGGCCTGGCGCATCGGCCAAGTCGAACGCGGCGGCGAAGGTGTCGTCATCCATTGATGACACAGCATCATGCAAACACCGAGCTTTTGCCGCTGGTGGTCCTCATCTCCGGCGAAGGCACCAATCTTCAGGCTATTCTCGACCAGTGCGCGCGCGGCATCTTGCCCGCCAGTGTGCGCGCCGTCATCAGCAACCGTGCCGATGCGCCCGGTCTGCGCCGTGCCATCGCCGCAAACATTCCTGTCCACGTGATCCTCGCCACGGAGAAAACCGATCGTTACGAATATGACGCAGCCCTGACCGCTGTCATTGAGCGTTATCCGCCGGGGCTGGTATTACTGGCCGGATTCATGCGCATCCTGAGCGATGGCTTTGTGCAGCATTACCGAGGCAGATTATTGAACATTCATCCAGCGCTGTTGCCAAAGTACAGAGGTATACATACGCACCGCCGAGTACTCGAAGCTGGCGACAAGGAGCACGGTTGCAGCGTGCATTTTGTCACCAAGGAACTGGATAGCGGACCGGTAATCGCCCAAGCCAAAGTATCAGTACGGCCGGGCGATACTGAGAAAACTCTGTCAGTGCGCGTCAAAGAACGTGAACACGTTCTCTACCCGCTGGCAGTGCGCTGGTTCGCCGAAGGCCAGGTAAAACTTGCTGCAAATCATGTAGTATTTGACGGTAAGCCCGTGGACCAGCCCAGAGTATTCGATGCCAATGAGGACATGAAGTGAGAAAAGGTTGGCTGCAAAGCTCGCTGGCATGTGTGTTACTGAGCTGTGTATTCAGCGCCGCTTTGGCCGCAGCACCTGCCATCCCGCTATATCACGCTACCTATTCTATGGGCAGCGTCCTCACCGCCGATTTCTCCCTCACGCAGAACAAGGATGGCACTTACACCTATCGGTCGGTGACGCAAACCTCAGGACTGGTCGCGCTGTTTCGTAGAATTACATTCACTGAAACTAGTCACTTCGCTGTAGCGCACGGTAACCTGCAACCCTTGCTGTACAGTTATATCCGTTCCGACAACGGCAACGATCAGTCAGAAACCATCCAGTTTGACTGGAACAAAGGAGTCGCCTATAGCACTAACGGCGGCAAACCTCGCATGCTACCGCTTAAAGCCGGCACCTATGACCGGCTGCTGGCACAACTGGCGATATCTATGAACTTGGAAGCAGGTAAGACTGTCGAGGATTATCCGGTACTGGATCACAATAAAATCAACATCTACCACATGCAACAACAGGGCAGCACGACCCTGAAGACGCCTGCCGGCGAATATGAAGTCATCGAAATCGCACGCAAAGCGCTTAAAAAAGATCGTGTCACCACTTTCTGGCTGGCGCCGAAACTGGATTACCTGCCAGTGCAGATGCAGCAAACCGAGACTGGCAAGGCCACTATCAGCCTGGTGCTGACGAAAATTAAACTCGATACAAAGTAGGTTGGGCTGAGCGAAGCGATGCCCAACAATTCAATTATATTGGGGCTCGCTGCGTTCACCATATTTCTACACGCTAGTCGTCATTAACGTATTCAGGAGACCCTCCGCAGCGAGGATAGACATAGAGACTCTCACCACTACCTGTCCAGTCTTCAAATGCCATCATTCCCACTGGCCATTTATCACCACAGACACCACAATCTTCCTCGATCTCTTCGGATTCCTCTCCACCACAAAATGTACAGCGATAACCCGTAGCGGAATCTCCTGATGGAATTAATGTCTCATTTCCGCACGAATCGCAAGTATAAATGTGGAAATTAACAAATTCCCATTCCTTACACCGCACTCTTTTGTAGGCGTCAATCTTGGCCGCCTCTACCTTTTGGAGTGCCTGCTTTAGTCGATATTCGTATGTTTGAGCTAGCTCATTAAAAATATCGTACTGCGCCTGGTTTATCACAGACGTGAGATCAATTCCCTTATGTGTTACGTTAAAATCATGAGCTGCTTTGACTAAGCGCCCAATCACAGCATTGACTTGTTCTATGTTCATCGTAAATCGATGGTGCTCAATCCGGTTTCTCATTTTCTTTAGCCAAACTAAGTCGGAAAGGAATGTAGCCTCCATTTCCATTCCTTCATTCGCAAGGAAGTTAATCGCATCATTAAGTCCTATTGTGCGGCTCTCTTCGGTAATTTTATTCGCAAAAGGATCTTTGTAAATAAAAAGTGGGTGGCATTTCGTAACGTAATACTTCAGCAATAACTCAAGGAAATGTGAAAGGTGAACGACGCAGAATTTGTAAGCCTTACCATCTCCACTCTGGCCCTGCTGGTATTTAGATAATGCCTCATTGAGGCTATCGATAGCATTTTCTCGAAGATTGAGATCAAGTTTCGCCATGCTGTTCAACTTGAATTAGAAAAAAATAACTTTAATCAGTAAGAACATCTGAGAGTAACAACCGTAATGAATCTGCAATAATCGCAAACTCTTACGTCTTTGGTAGTGTCACACCCTTCTGGCCTTGATATTTCCCACCACGATCCTTGTAGCTCGTCTCGCAGACTTCGTCGGACTCGAAAAACAGCATCTGTGCCACGCCCTCGTTCGCGTAGATTTTGGCCGGCAGTGGCGTAGTGTTGGAAAATTCCAGCGTCACATGGCCTTCCCATTCCGGTTCCAGCGGCGTCACGTTCACGATGATGCCGCAGCGCGCGTAGGTGGATTTCCCCAAGCAGATGACCAGCACGTTACGCGGGATACGGAAAAACTCCACCGTGCGCGCCAGGGCAAAGGAATTTGGCGGTATCACGCAGCACTCACCTTTGAAGTCCACGAAGCTACGTGCGTCAAAATTCTTCGGGTCCACGATGGTGCTATTTATGTTGGTGAAGATCTTGAATTCATCGGCACAGCGTACGTCATAGCCGTAGCTAGAAGTACCGAAGGATACGATCCGGCCGCTGCCGTTGGTGCGCACTTGCTCCGGCTCGAAGGGCTCGATCATCTTGTGCTGGTCCGCCATGCGGCGAATCCATTTGTCTGACTTGATGCTCACGGTTTCACCTTATGTTTTGTAGGAGCGGCATTCTGCCGCGATTCAGAATCGCGCCTGAAAGGCGCTCCTACAGAAGATAGGAATGCGACCTTGCCGCGATTCAACTATTCTTCGATAACAATCTTCGGAAATGCGCCCGCATACTCTTTCCCCGCCAGCGCTAACTGTGCCGCAGCGCGGCGCGCGATGTCGCGGTAGCGTTGCGCGATTGTACCCTGCGGGTCGGCCGCTACAGTCGGATTGCCGTTATCGGTTTGCTCGCGGATGCGCAAATCCAACGGCAGGCTGCCGAGGAAGGGCACGCCGTACTGCGTCGCCATGCGCTCGCCGCCGCCGGCCCCAAAGATGTGTTCCTCGTGGCCGCAGTTCGTGCACACATGCGTGCTCATGTTTTCCACGATGCCGAGAATGCCGACTTCCACTTTCTGGAACATCTTGAGTCCCTTGCGCGCGTCCAAAAGCGCGATTTCCTGCGGCGTGGTCACGATCACCGCGCCCGAGACCGGCACGCGCTGCGAAAGCGTGAGCTGGATGTCGCCAGTGCCGGGTGGCATGTCCACGACGAGATAATCCAGATCCTGCCAATCGGTATCGCCGATCAACTGCATGAGCGCCTGGGTCACCATGGGGCCACGCCAGACCATGGGTGTCTCCTCGTCCACCAGAAACCCCACGGACATGCACTGGATGCCATGGCCCAGCATCGGCACGATGCGCTTGCCATCTTTAGTAGACGGCTTGCCGCGCAGACCCAGCATGCGCGGCTGACTCGGGCCGTAAATATCCGCATCCAACATGCCGACACGCGCGCCGTCCGAAGCCAGCGCCAGCGCCAGATTCACCGCCACGGTGGATTTGCCCACGCCACCCTTGCCGGAGGCCACGGCGATGATGTTCTTCGCTCCCTTGAGCGGCGTGAGATTACGTTGCACCGCATGGGAGAGTATCTGCGTGCCAACCTGCACCTTGGCCTCGCGGACGCCGGGCAGCTTTTGCACTAGTTCGCGGAGCGTACCAGCGAGTTTTGAGGGATAGTCACCCGAGGGGAAACCAAGCTCCGCTTCCACCGTCACGCGGCCGCCCTCGACACGGATGTCGCGCACGGCGTTGGCGGACACCAGGTCCGTGCCCAGGTAAGGCTCTTTCCAGCCGCGCAAAGCGGTCTCAATCTGCTCGCGAGAAACGTCGTTCATGGATAGTGCTTGGCAAATGGCTTGGCATTTTAGCATTGACAACCACTTGCTCCCTCGATAGCCCACAGGAATCACGCCGTCTATGGCATACTTTCATCCGGTGCGGAGCAACCGCCGCCCTCGAATAATCTCAATGAAATCCGCAGGCTGATGAGCACAAAACCACGCCAGATTCTGGTCACCAGCGCCCTGCCCTACGCAAGCGGTTCCCTGCACCTCGGCCACATGCTGGAAAGCATCCAGACCGATATATGGGTGCGCTTCCAGAAGCTGCGCGGTCACCATTGCATCTACGTCTGCGCCGACGACGCCCACGGCACGCCCATCATGCTCAAGGCCCGCGAGCTGGGCATCACGCCGGAAGAACTGATCGCGCGCATCGGCGAAGAACACCGCCAGGATTTCAAGGATTTCCTCATTGACGTGGACAACTACTACAGCACCCACTCGCCGGAGAACCGCGAGCTGGCGACACTTATATATAAGCGTCTCAAGGACGGCGGCCACATCGCCATCCGCGCCGTCCGCCAGGCTTACGACGAACAGGCCAAAATGTTCCTTCCGGACCGCTACGTGCGCGGCACCTGCCCGAACTGCGGCACACCCGACCAGTACGGCGACGCCTGCGAGAATTGCGGTGCCACCTACACACCCGCCGATCTCAAGAACCCGGTGTCGGTCATCTCCGGGACGCGCCCGGTGGAAAAGGAATCAGAGCATTATTTTTTCAAACTCGGCGACTTCGAGAAAATGCTGCACGCCTGGACCCGCGCAGGCCACTTGCACGAAGCGGTCACACGCAAGCTGGACGAATGGTTCAAGGCGGGTTTGCAGGATTGGGATATCTCCCGCGACGCGCCCTACTTCGGTTTCGAAATCCCCGATGCGCCCGGCAAATATTTCTACGTGTGGCTGGATGCCCCCATCGGCTACATGGCGAGTTTCAAGAACCTGTGCGCAAAACGCAAGGATTTGAAATTCGACGATTACTGGGTCAAGGACAGCAAGCACGAGCTGTACCACTTCATCGGCAAGGACATCACCTATTTCCACACGCTGTTCTGGCCGGCGATGCTCTACGGCGCCGGTTTCCGGACGCCCACGGCGGTCTACGCCCACGGCTTTCTCACGATCAACGGCCAGAAGATGTCCAAGTCCCGCGGCACCTTCATCAAGGCGCGCACCTATCTGGATCATCTTAATCCGGAATATCTGCGCTATTACCTGGCCGCAAAACTTGGCGCCGGTGTGGATGACGTTGATCTCAACATGGATGATTTCGTTCAGCGGGCGAACGCCGACCTGGTGGGAAAATATGTGAATATCGCCAGTCGTTCAGCCGGATTTATACACAAGCATTTTAGTGGGAAAATCGGTAAAACCGATGGCGGCTGGGTCCAAAGGAGTACTGTCAATGTACCTGCTCCACTAATCACCGAACTACTGGAAGACATGGCTGGGGTTGAGACTTTCTATGACCAAAGGCAATACAGTCTGGCAATATCCAAGATCATGAAAATGGCAGATGCAATAAATGCCTTTTGGGACGAGCAAAAGCCCTGGGAAAAAGTAAATGGTAATCAGTTAGGTATCCTGCATGATGTATGCAGTATCACACTTGAGGCATTCCGTTTGTTGACCATCTGTCTCAAGCCGGTTCTTCCAAAAGTGGCTCAAGAGGCCGAAATATTCCTGGGCGTAAAAGAAATGAAGTGGTCAAGTAAGGATGATCATCTGCCATTTGGGCATGTAATAAATTCCTATAAACACCTGATTACACGCGTTGATATCAAGGCCGTTGAATCCATAGCTGAAGCTTCGAAAGAAGATGTGGTAAAAACCTCTCCAAAGGTAACAATCAACATGGAACCAATATTTCAGGAAATAAGCTATGACGACTTCGCCAAGCTGGACCTGCGCGTCGTGCGCATCGTCAAGGCCGAACACGTGGATGGCGCCGACAAGCTCTTGCGCCTGACCCTTGACCTTGGTGGCGAGACCCGCAACGTTTTTGCAGGCATCAAGAATGCCTATGCGCCAGAACAACTGGAAGGCAAACTCACAGTCATGGTCGCGAATCTTGCACCACGCAAAATGAAATTCGGTGTCTCCGAAGGCATGGTGCTGGCCGCCGGACCCGGCGGCAAGGACTTGTGGATACTGGAACCTCATCAGGGTGCTCAGCCCGGAATGCGCGTGAAGTAAGGACACACCATCTTAAACGTGTGATTACACTTGCAGAAAAAATAGACGCGCAGCTGCCGCAGACCCAATGCACCCGCTGCGGATATCCGGATTGCCGTGCTTATGCGGAAGCTATCGCTGATGGTGAGGTGGACATCAATCAGTGTCCGCCGGGCGGTGACGAAACCATCCAGGCCCTGGCCGGCTTGCTGGGCCGTGAACCTAAGCCCCTGAATCCAGCTCACGGCACGGCACGCAACGACGTGGTCGCTTTTATCGAAGAATCCCTGTGTATCGGTTGCACCAAGTGCATCCAGGCCTGCCCGGTGGACGCCATTGTGGGCGCAGCCAAGCAGATGCACACGGTGATTGCCGGTCTGTGCACAGGCTGCGAATTGTGCATTCCGCCCTGCCCCGTAGATTGCATCACACTGGTGCCGACTAAGTCATCTCAAAGCGAGTTTAATTGGGCACTGCCTGCCGTTGGACATGCCCGCGCCGATGCGCTGCGCCGGCGCTACCGCACGCATAAGGCACGGCTAAAGCACGAGACAGAGAAACACCAGCTGCAACGGCAGGAAGCACAAAACGCCGTGGATATTATTGCCGTTCGCAAGATGGAGATCGCCGCTGCCGTAGAACGCGTGCGCCGGAAGCGCCTGCAACTGGAACAAGCAAAGAAGTCCTGACATGAATCCGCAGAAACGCGCCGAGGTCTTCGCCCGGCTCAAGCAGGCCAATCCCAGGCCAGCCACGGAGCTGAAATATCAGACTCCTTACGAATTGCTGGTATCGGTAGTGCTCTCCGCTCAAGCCACGGATAAGAGTGTGAATCTGGCCACGCAAGAATTATTCCGGGTAGCCAACACGCCCGCAGCCATGCTCAAACTGGGCGAGACCCGACTCAAACGCTACATAAAGAGCATTGGCCTTTTCAACACCAAGGCCGGAAACATCATCGCTGCGGCGCGACTCCTGCTGGAGAACCACGGCGGTGAAGTGCCACGTAACCGCGAAGCCCTGGAAGCACTGCCGGGCGTGGGCCGCAAGACCGCCAACGTGATCCTCAACACGGCCTTCGGCGAACCTACCATCGCCGTGGACACCCACATCTTTCGCGTCGCCAACCGCACCGGCCTCGCACCGGGTAAGAACGTGCGTGAAGTGGAAGACAGGCTGCTGAAGTTCACGCCGGATAAATATAAACACGACGCGCATCACTGGCTGATCCTGCACGGCCGCTACGTGTGCAAGGCACGCAAGCCCGAGTGCTGGCGCTGCGTCATCGTGGATCTCTGCGAATACAAGCACAAGACGCCGGCCGGAATGGATACGAAGCCCAAACGACAGCGCGGGATCAAGGCCGGCTATCGCAACCATCCCTGATGTGTTTTGCCGGGTGCAAGCTCAGGCACTCTTGACTACAATCCGGCTGGCCGTACTGGAATCAGCACCTTGCAAGGCGAATGAGAACAATCCATGCCCGTATCTGCTGAAGCCATCGAAAACAAAAATCGCCTCCTCGTGGACCTGCTCCACGCTTGCGCGCATGGGCGGCAGCCAGCCTTCCAGAAACTCTATCAACTCACCTCCGCGCAACTGTTTGCCATCCTGGTGCGTATCTTGAAGCGACGGGACTTGGCGGAGGAAGCCTTGCAAGACGCCTTCATAAGCGTTTGGCGGAACGCTTCGAGCTACACCGCCCAGAAAGGTACCCCGATGACCTGGCTGGTATCCATCTGCCGCTACCGTGCGCTGGACATGCTGCGCCGCGAACGCCGGGAAGTGCACCTGGATCCCACGGATGAGACGGATGATGACGCTGAGCTGTCCGGATTTGCGGACGAGCCGCAGTCAAACGATTTGATCAGCCACGCGGAAGCGCGGGCACTCAAGCGGTGTCTGGATGAATTGAACGAAGGCCAGCGCAACAGTCTCAAGCTGGCCTATTTCGACGGCTGCTCGCACGAAGAAATCGCGAACAGCCTGCATGCACCGCTCGGCACGGTTAAAAGCTGGGTACGGCGCGGATTGCAGGGACTGAAACAGTGTCTGGAAGCGGCATGAAATACGAGAATCAGAATTTGCGTGAACTGCTGGCAGGCGAGTATGCACTCGGACTGCTACGCGGGGCCGCGCGCCGCCGTTTCGAGCGCTTACTGATCGAAGACGCGCGTCTGCGCGGTGAAGTGGTGGCCTGGGAAGAAAAATTCGCGGCCTGGAACCACGATCTCAAACCGCAGACACCGCCCGATTCCCTGTGGCGTACGCTGGAATCGCGCCTCCAAGCGGAACAAAAGATGGGTCGTCAACCACGGCATGCCCCCGGTTTCAAGGGCCTCTGGAGTGGCGCCGCGGTTATCGCCGTCGCTGTCATCGTGCTGGTGGCGGGCATCTTCATCGGCCGGAGCCTGGTTAACGCCCCGGCGGCGCCAGCCTATCTTGCGGTCATGTCCAATCCCAAGGGCCAACCTCTATGGCTCATCACCGTGCATCCGCAGACGCGACGCATTGATATGAAAGCGCTTGCCAACAACGCCCCACCTCCAGGCAAATCTTACGAGCTGTGGATGCTGCCGGGCACCGGCAAGCCCGTGGCCATGGGACTCATGAACAGTGAAGGGCTCGCGAGCGCCAGCGTGAACCCTGAAGTGATCGCCGCCTTGGCCAACGCCAAGGGGCTCGCCATTTCCGTCGAGCCTTACGGCGGCTCCTCCACCGGCCAACCCACCGGCCCGGTGATATTTGTCGCGCCGCTCATCAGCAGCTGAAAACAACGACCGCGCCATATTCTCCTGTCGCAGTGCATCCAAACCCAGCGCCGGTGAGTATCAAGTGTGAGCTTGTTCCCGATACGGGTTTACAAGCCACCCAACACAGGAGATATACATATGAAATTTGAAAACTTTGTGATTCGGAAGGCCGTCCGGCTGGGCGGCGCGGCGTTACTCGCATCGGCGGCCCTGCTTCTGGCTGATACCACGCTCGCGGCTTCGCCAGGAGACGCTTACCCGTCCATGGACAATGGCATGAACATGCAGACTAATCGCTACGGCGGACCGGTTTATGCTGGCGCGCCGGCATTGCCCGTGACGGTGGCGCTGGTGGTGGCGGGCGGTGGTCCCGATCACTTTTCGCTGGTTACTGCCTTGAATCACATGCTGGGCACGGCTACGGTGAATGCCGAAGTGGCAAAACTGACCACACAGTACGGAAAGAAGCGCGTGGGGGACTGGGTCAGCGGCATTGATTTCGCGGTGAATGACACGCTGAAGATCGTGCAGGAAAAACACATCCAATTGCCTGCTCCTGCACAGCTTTCCGGTGTGGAACTGGCCAAGACGCTGGTGGGTGCCGGCACGGCTCCGGACAACACCTTCTGGGCCGGTCTTCTGTTCGATCATGCCCTGTCCCACGGCATCCACATGCAGGTGATGGACGATACCGATGCCAAATACGGCGCGGCGTTTGACGCTAATTATCACGCGATCACTAACCAGGCGTTCTACGACGTGGCCCAGGCGCTGGGTGACAAGAGCGTGCAACTGGCGTCCTTTCACTAAACTCCGCGTAGCTTTGTCCTGCGCCGGGATGGCATTGCTGATCCCGGCGCAGGATTCTTACCAGCCCTACTTCCCGCGCGTCTCTGCTGAACCGTTTCGCAATGAACACACCACAGCGTAAAATCCGTAGATCAATGCGCAGACTCGTAATCAACGAAAAATAGCTATGCAACCAAGCAGTCGCAGCGACACTCGCCAGATGTTCTTTGCTGTATGGCACAAACTTCAAAGCCATGAATCCCTGAGCGCGCTGGAAACCATCATGGCGGAAGTCATCCGTTTGCACCCTGAATACCAACCGCTGCTGGAGCATCCGGACGAAGCCCTGGACCGGGAGTGGCGGCCGGAAGGTGGCGAAACCAATCCCTTCCTCCACATGGGCATGCATATCGCTGTACGTGAACAACTCTCCATTGACCGCCCGGCGGGGGTCAAAGCCGCGTATGAAGCGTTACTGGGACGCACCTGGAATCCCCATGCTGCCGAACACCTGATGCTGGAATGCCTGGCGGAAACCCTGTGGCGCGCGCAGCGGGAAGGCACGCTTCCGGATGAACAGGCCTATCTGGACTGCCTTGAAAGCCGGGTCAGCCGGTAAATTTACATAATTGTATCTTCTGCGCTTACGTCTGAAATAAATCCTCGTCCATCACGTTCTATTGCCCATGCGACGCTTAAGCTAGACCGTCGCTTATTGCTTTCCCACTTAATCGGAGGATGTCATGAAGGATTCCAATCTGTTAATCAAATCCGCCCTCGCCAGTGTCATCGCCATGGGCGTGGTCGGCCTCAGCCAGGCTTCGTTCGCCGGCAACATGGGCGCCCAAGCCAATGCTGCGGTGCAAAACACCCAAAAAATGATGGCCTCTGGCATGCAACAGTGTTTCGGCGTAAACGCAGCCTACAAGAACGATTGCCAGTCTCCGGGACATTCCTGTGCCGGCCAAGATTCCAAGGCACGCGACCCCGGTGCCTTCGTACTGGTGCCGGCCGGCCTGTGCGCCAAGATTGATGGCGGCAAGGCCAAGTAAGCGTTTGCTGTTGTCCGGACTAACGACGTTTCAGGCGAACCCGGTTCCGGCGAAAGCCGGGATCGGTCTTCGTCCCACTCATTTCCAGCAGGTCCTGGATGAGCACCCGCCGGTGCCTTGGTTTGAGGTGCACAGTGAGAATTTCTTCTGCGCCGGCGGTGAGATGCCGCATATCCTCGATGCAGTGCGCCGCGATTATCCTGTGAGCCTGCACGGTGTCGGCCTGTCACTCGGCAGCAGCGACCGGCTGCATACCGAACACCTTGTCAAGCTCAAACAACTGACCGAGCGCGTGGAGCCGGCGCTGGTCTCCGAACATCTATGCTGGGGCGCCGTGGACAACCGTCACCTCAACGATCTGCTACCGCTACCCTATACGGAAGAATCCCTGGACCTGATGGTGAGCCACGTAACGGCTGCCCAGGAATTTCTGGGCCGCAGGATTTTGCTGGAAAACGTTTCCACCTATCTCACGTACCGCCACTCCACCATTCCCGAATGGGAATTCATCGCGGCTCTTGCGGAACGCAGCGGCTGTTACATCCTGCTGGACGTGAACAATGTGTACGTCAACGCCACCAATCATGGCTATGACGCCGAAAAATATATTCGCGCCATACCGAAACAGATGGTCAAGGAGATCCACCTGGCGGGTTTTACCCGCAAGGAAGGGCTGCCGGTGGAACTGCTGATTGATTCCCATAGCCGGCCGGTAACCGACGATGTGTGGCAACTCTACCGGCTCGCCATCGAACACTGCGGCCCCGTGGCGACGCTCATCGAATGGGATCAGGACATTCCACCGCTGGATGTGCTGCTGTCGGAAGCGAACAAAGCCAAACGGATACTCCATGAACACCGCGCACTCGCTGCATAATCTGCAAACCGACTTCGCGAACTGGATGATGGGCAAACGCGGAGTACCACTGCCGGAAGCCGTCGCCGGCAATGGTCTGGACTCCGGGGCACGGCTGCAAATCTATCGCAACATCATCTTCAACAATCTAACGGCCGCCTTGCGCACCGCCTATCCCGTGGTTCTGAAACTGGTGGGCCAAGAGTTCTTCGACGGTGTGGCTGCTCGCTACATCCGAGACTATCCATCTAAAAGCGGTAATCTGCAGGATTTCGGTGCTGCTTTCCCGGAATGCCTCACCATGCTTCCGGAAGCAGCCACACTCCCCTACCTCGCCGACATGGCACGGCTTGAGTGGGCGCGACAACAAGCCTATCTCGCCGCCGATACCCAGCCGCTTGAACCAAATGCACTCGCCGCCGTGCCGGGCGACAAGCATGCCGAGTTGCGCCTGACATTGGACCCAAGCGTTCGCTTGATTGAATCGTCTTACCCGATACTCGAAATCTGGGGATTCTGCCAGCGGCATATTGACGAACGTCTCACCCTTGGAGAATCAGCACAACGGGTACTTATATGGCGTACTGATTCCCAGATTGCCATGCAGGCATTGACGCCAGCACAACATGCATTTCTGGCTCCACTGATGAAGAATCAGACACTTGCGGCTGCCCATGAGTGCGCGACGCGGCTTGAACCGGATTTTGATGTTGGTACAAGCCTGCGCTGGCTATTTTCGATGCAAATGATTACCAATTATTCGTTCACTTGATGACACGACGGGGAATCACTTTTATGAGTACTCTGCTCAGACGCGCCTGTCATATATACAGCAATGCCGTATGCGCCCTGCTATGGCTCACGCCCGTCAGCCTGCTGCTGTTCCGCCTTTGGGTAGCGGTGGATTTCTGGCGCGCGGGCGTGGTCAAGGTCAGCGATATGCAAAGCACCGTCAGCCTGTTCACCAGCCTGTATCACGTGCCGCTGTTACCGCCGGTGGCTGCCGCCTATCTCGGCACCGCCATAGAATTGATTCTGCCGTGGTTCCTGGGTTTCGGCCTGCTTGGACGCCTCACCGCATTGTTCCTGTTCTTCTACAACATCATTGCGGTTATTTCGTATCCGGGTCTGTGGTCAGACGGCCTGTGGAAGGATTTCTGGGGCAGCGGTTTCACCGATCACAAAGTCTGGGGCCTCATGCTACTGGCCATCGTCCTGTTCGGACCCGGCAAATTGTCGCTGGATCACCTGCTGCACAAATGGATATGGCCGCTGTGCTCGATTAAAAATCGAATAAGTTCAAACGAAGAAGAATTGCATTCATGAAGTTGATTGATCCAACTTGGGGATAAAATCGTTGGAAACACCACCCCAGAAGATTGAATATTCACTTAGAAGCGCGTTCCCTACCTGAGGGCGCCGTTTTCAAAGCGTCAACCAGCGATCCCAGGGAAGCCTCATAATGTTTCCAGTGATCTACGGCTGTTTTATAAATGGGTTTACGGACTTGCATGCTGCTGGCGGTGGCAATGGGACGACTCAATGTATGGAATTCGAGGCAATCCGGTTCAAATTGCAAGTCACAAAAGTCCAATAATCCTCTGACACCATTTTCAGGGTCGCTTATAAAGGACTCATATTTTATCTCCAATAGGCGGCCAGGCAAGACTGAGCGCCAGTGGCCCATGATGCGTTCATGCAGCCTATAAAAATGCCCCAATTCAGTCAGGTTATAGGAATATAGAAGGTTCTTTTCGGTGAAAAGATTCTGATAGCAGCTGAAACACGTTGCCATGGTGCTACGCTGGCAATAGATGATAGTGGCTTTCGGGAACAACAAATGGATCGGCCCGACAGCGAAGAAATTCATCGGCAGTTTATCGGTAAATCGGGGTCTCCTCTGCGATAAATGCGCCGTTAATTTTGCATAGTGCCAGGCCGTCCGGGTCAGATCACTGGCGACTGTGGCGTCGTCACCGGGCGCGAGCTCGCCGCGGCTACCCCAGACATCGCCCATATCCGCGGCCAGCTTGATGATATAGGGCAATTCACCTCCACCCCGCACCTGTGTGTGCGAGGCCAGGATTTGCTCTATCAGAGTCGTACCCGAACGCGGCATCCCGATAATGAAAATCGGCGCAAGTTGTGAAGCGCTCTTGCCGGCAAAGCGTGTGAGAAAGTCCCGGCTGTACAGCGCCATGATGCCGTCCACCACTGCTTCCTCTGCGGCGGAAGAATAAACAATGGTGGTTCGCTTCAGCTCATTTGCCGCCTCAAGATAGCGAAAGGCCGTCGGGTAGTCTCCAAGATCATCATAGATCTTGGCGAGCGAAAACCCGGCGTCAATACGTGCCCCGATAGCCACCTGTGACTCTGGGCTGAGCCGGGCCTTGATCGTTTCGATCTCCACATCATCAGCCTTGAATTTCTTGAGCTGCGCCAACTGGTTGTACAGTTCGGATGCTGGATTGCCTTGCAGGGCTTTGCGTATCTCGGTCTCGGCTTCCTGGTAGCGACCCAGCATTTTCAGGGTATTGCCGAGATTGTGATGTGCCGGCACGCTCTCCGGTTGCCGTTGCAGGGCCAGCTGGAAGGGAATCAACGCATCGGCTTGCCGCCCAGTCTGGGTCAGAATAGAACCCAATGCCACACACGGTGCCGCCTCCGCGGGATGCCGTTGAATGGCACGCCGCAAAATATCGATAGCCGTGTCCAGTTTCCATTGCGCCGCATAGGTCTGGGCCAACTCAATCGCATAGCCGCTGGTATTCGGATCCAGGCGGTACGCGCGACGGAAGGCCTCCTCAGCCTGGCGCAGATCGCCCGCTGCGAACAGGGCTTGTCCGAGGCCACACCAGCTCGCAGCGGCATTACGCGTATCAGGAGCACGAGTTAACGCTTGTTTTAGAAACTCCGCAGCCTCCGGCAGCCGTTTTTGAGCGATCGCAATTACACCGGCAAGATGCAGTGCCGCGTAATCCTGTGGCATTGAGATTAGTAATTCGTCAGAAATGCTGCGGGCTTTTTCAAAATCACCCGCACCATAGAGATGCACAATCTGCGCAGACATCACTTCAACAAGAGATGATTGAAGTGAAGCGAGTGGCGGCGGGTTCATTATCTATAATTGATTTATTCACACCCACCCTGAGAAAGCAGCCCCGTTACCGGGGCTGCCAATTACACTCAATCACCTGTTATCAGTTTAGAACTTCACGCTTACCCGGCCGTAGAAGAACCGCCCCGGAGCCCGGTAGTAGTCAGGCAGGAAGCTGTTCGCTAACGACGACATGGCGATGGGGGGCTCCTTGTCAAACAGATTGCGGATACCGAAGGTAAAGTCGGTATTCCAGCTGTCCACATGATAGGTCACCGCTACGTCATGATAGGTCGTCGCGCCGATGTGGTTCAGAGGTTGTGGACCGGTGGTGAACGGGTAGGATCCCGTTATCGGGCAGCGGCTGGGGGCCCATAAGGGTGTGAGTGCTCCATTGCAGTCCTCAATCAGAGGGCTGATGTATTCCACGTTCCATGCCGCCGACCAGTCGCCGTAGTTCCAGTTCAGGCCGAAGTTGGCGCGCTGTTTCGGAATGCCGCCAGTCGCTCCGCCACCGGCGCTGGGCACGGTTCCGTCAAAGGTGGTGGTGCCGGCCAACTCCTGGCTGCTCAGGGCGCCTGACCCGAACGGCTGGGTCAACACATATGATTTGGTGAACGTCACGGACAGGCTCGCCTTGAAGTCACCGATCGATGTGGAGGGGAACTTGTAGTCGGTGATCACGTCCACGCCCTCGGTATTGATCGACCCGATGTTGGTATTGACGTCTTTCACATTGGTGATCACACCATTGGCGTTATAGGCTCCGCCGACACCGCGTGTGATGAGACTGCAGTAAGTAAGATTACCGCTATAGCAGCCGTTCAGGATGGTCTGGGCCGGGATCGCGGCGACTGGGTCCAACAGTTCAACCTTGTAGTAGTCTGCGCTGAAGTCAAAGCCGGGGAACCAGTCGGGGCTGTACACGAACCCGACGGTCCGGGAGATGGAACGCTCGGGCGTCATATTCGGGTTGCCGCCAACGGTGGTCTGGATCTGCGCATTAGGCTGGATAATGTGGCCCGTCGGGCAACCCACGGTACCCGGCTTGGCACCGGCCGGGCCCACGCAGGGATCACTGATGGTCGGGTAGGCTTGTGAGTTACCCGTGAAGAACTCGCTGATGCTGGGGATGCGGAAGCCCTGCGACCAGGACCCGCGCAGCAACAGTTCATCGGTGGCCTGCCAACGCAGGGCCGCACGGCCGGAGCTATTGTCTGCACCGTGCTCGACGCCGGAAGCGGCCGCACCCGGATTACCGCCTTCCCATTTGAACTGCGACCAGCGATTGGCGAGGTCCAGGCTTACGTCCTTCATGAACGGTGCATCCGTCACCAAGGGGATATTGAACTCCACGTACTCGGCCTTGGTGTCTTCCCGGCCATTGGTCGACTCGGCCACATTGCCGGTGGTATTGCCCTCTTGCGTCAGCGCGTCAGGGTGATTGAAGCCATCACCTTCCAGCGACTCGGCGCCCACGGCGAGCCCCACCGGACCGGCCGGCAAATTGAACAAATCGCCGGTGATATTGGCGGTGTAATCCCGTGTGGTCACCGAGACGGCGTCGTGTGCCTCATACGTCAAGTATTGCACCATACCTGGGGTGATGCTGCCCTGGCCGGTGGTCAGGTTAAAGCCGCCGAAGTAGTTCACAGGTACGCAGCCCGGAACCGGCGACGCGGCACTACCGCACTGATAGTTGCTGGGGATATTCGCCTCGCCCGCCGGCAGGTATGCTGGTCCCAAGGCTAGCGCCAGATTGGCGGTATTCACCAAACCCTGGGTGAGATCCGAAAAGTACATATTTCCATAGTTGTAACCCAAGTCCCAATCCCACTCGCTGCCGAGCATGTTGAAATACCCGGTAAACCCACCGTTGTAAGAAAAATACGTCTGATTCTGGTTGAATACCCGGTTGCCCATCTCCAGCCCGCGGCGTAACCCAAAGACCAGTTCATCGCAGGTGCCGGCGTTGAAGCACGGCTGCGCCGTAGCACCCGTGCCGCTCGCGGCCACCAGGTTCTTATGGAAGGGGTTGTAGGGGTTCTGGCCCGAAATTCCAATGGGGCTTCCATTGGCTGTATCGGGACCGCCCGGGCCGATGCCTATTACATTGGGCGCCAGTTGTTGCGACGACACCCGGTCGTTAAAGATCGCACTGGTGTTGAAGGTCAGGTTATCCGCCAGGTCGTAATGGCCCTGCACATACAAGGCCGTGCGCTCATTGGGCGTCACCAGGTAATTCAGCGGCGCGTAGTTGAAGCGGTCGGCATCCGTAAACGCTGATAAGGTATTCAGGGTAGGATTGAGATTGGGCGCGCCCACCCCGCCGTTCAGATCACATTCGGAAAAGCCCCCAGTGGCAGAGTACGAGCACCCAGCCTTGCTGTTATTACCCGGGGTTAACAGTAAAAAGCGGCCACCGGCGGTATAGGAACTGCCGGAAGGCGCCCCGCTACCAATTAGCGGCTCCTTGGAAATGCTGCGGTTGCCGGCATACATGGGGCTCGCGTTCACATAGCTCACGTTCATCACCACACCCGAGCGGTCACCGCTCGAGCCGATGGTGAAGTCGTATTCCTGGGTCTTGCCGTCCCAGCCGCCACCGTCGTTTTTGCCGTCAAACATGCCATAGTAGGCATTGGCTTCGGCGCCGTTGTAGTTCTTGATGGTGATGATGTTGATCACGCCGGAGATGGCGTCGGAACCGTAAATGGCGGACGCGCCATCCTGCAGGATTTCGATGTGGTCAATGATGGAAATCGGGACGTTATTCAGGTCCGCTGAACCGCCCGGCTGCGGAGTTACACGGTGCCCATCGACCAATACCAGCACGCGTTGGGAACCCAAATTGCGCAGACTTATGAAGTCGGCACCATTACCGCCGTTATTGAACTGGGTGTTAATGGACGACCCAGTGGATGAAATCTGCTGCAGCATTTCGCCGATGGAGGTCAGGCCGCTGGCCTTGATCTGGGCTTGGGTGATGACGGTCACCGGCTGCGCGGTCTCCACGCTGGTGCGTTTGATGCGTGTGCCCGTCACCTCGATCTTGCCAAGTTGCGCCGTATTGGCGTTTTGGTTCTGGTTTTGATTCTGGTTGGTGCTGCTCTGAGCGGCATCCTGGGCGAAGACCGCCGGGGCTGCGAGAGCCGTTGCCGCGCCGGCCACCAAGGCGTAACGCACGGCCTTGCTTATTAAATCGGATTTCATAATTAGTTCCTTATGGCAAGTAGATTTAGGGTTTAACTGAATGTGCAGCTCACCAAGCACAAACGATTACAGAACCACATCTCAGAGCTTTGCATGTTTGTTTTTTCACAACAAATAAATCCGCAATGCACAACGCATAATCAATATTTGTATCGAAAATGTATCGATTTTGTTTTACGCGCTGATTATGGCCGGTAATGGAAATAGTTCCAGTCGAAAAATAGGGAAATTCAAGGCGTTGAAAGACGGATATCTGCCAGCGACGTATCGAAATCATAATTCAAGATACGGATATCACTATTTAGTGCATAATTATTCTCGCCAATCCGGCATCTCAATCGGATCGGGCACTCAGACGCCGCTGCAAATCGTCGAGAAAACCTGAAGAGCTGCAGACATGGTTAGTCGAAAGCGATGACGATAGAACTAACAATCTGCACGAACGGCATGAACGAGTATGTATCCGGGTGTTATGAGTCGAAGAACGGGTGACGCCCGGCTTTGAAATGCTATATTTTGACTGGAAATCCCGGAATGTTCGACTAGAATGCAATTTGTACTGCGTAATGTGACGCAATGCATAAGCGCCGGCTATTTGGAAAGTCGCTGTTACGTTGCTGTTCTCCGACCTTTCTTAAAGTAGAGTAGCCGGCGCTTTTTATTTCATGTCATTTTGCCCGCAACGGCAATCACACATATTTTAAGGACGCCAAAGCGGATGCAGTCGACTACGTGGAACGGTTTTACAATCTACCACATCGGCATTCGACACTCGGGTATCTCGGCCCAGTACTATTCGAACAGAACATGAAATCAGCTTAGGGTGATGTCCACGAAATCGATAGCTGTTCAATCGGCGATTCCTGGATTACACGTAATCTTTAAGCCTATTCGGGTTCAGTACCCGGACTCAGCAAAAACTGTTCGCGGATATGCTTTCTATAGGTTGATCCTGACGTGATCACGACATCATTGACAAGAGTTAACTCATAGTCATTCTGTTTTGATCTTATTTCCTTGACGTGCTCCTTGTTGACAATGAAAGAACGGTGCACCCGCATAAAAAGGCTCCTGGGAAGTCTGTTTTCAATGTCCGCAATCTGCTCCTTGGTATGCAGGGTCTCTCCAGAGACTATAGCAATGTCAACATAATTCCCGCAGGCAGTTACGTACAAGATATTTATCAGGTTAACAAACCTGATACGCGTTCCGACTTTAACCGGAAGTTTCCCGATCAGATTTATGAGTTCATTCTTTGCAATGAAATCCGGCATCATTTGAAGCACGTGACTGGATATATTCATTCACTAAACTCCATATAAGTTCACAATAATTCATATCAAAGTAATAGCGCCTGTCCAATGCGGAGAGTCCGTGACCATTTACAAACTGCCAACCCCAGATGCATCTCTAAGTGGTCATGATGTCCTGTCCAGTTCAGTTCAGTTCAGTTCAGACACGTACACCCATGCAGAGTTGGCAAAGGTCGGACCTCAGCACGTAACATGACTTTAATATAGTCGGCATATTCAGGGCCGCGCCTACGAGATTCTTATATATCGCTGATTCATTTCTGACTTCTATATAGTTTACCATGTAGTGAACTATAGACGAGATGTTGTGGGAGTACCAAGGAAGCCTCACAAGACCACCAAACCATTTAATTACGAACGCGAAGAAATAGAGGGATAATGGCAACGCGCGATCTGGGTGGTCATCGCCGATCAGGCTAATTGAATAGAAGCTATAGGTATCGCCGATTTTTTTGAGCACGAGCAGCGTTGGCCTATCGCCGTCTGCGAGACCTTGCGCACCTGATGTGTTTGGACCTTAACTTGTAGGCGTGTCGTCGAACCAATGGGCACAATGTCTAAGGAAAAGGAGGTGTCTTCACTGTCGTTGCCCATCAGCACAGGCGAAGAAGCCGTTGAAGCCATCGACAGCAATATCGTAGCCACGCCCACCCGAACACAAGACCTCTGCTTGATCCGAGGCCAATGCTGGGGGCGCGCTGCGGGCGAGCCAGATCTCGTTGGCCCCGCTCGCCATGCGGTATTGCCTGATCGGGGCTATGGCAATGTAGGGGTCTTTTTCGGCTGCCAATGCCGAGGGGACCCACAGGGCAGTCACCAAGCATCTCAATACCAGTCACCTATATACACGCTATACGCTTCGGCCCTCTCGTGTCTTCAATTGTTTAGCTCTCCTGCTCTCTCTGCTCAATCAGGTCTGCGTCTTGCGAATCAGGCCCACGGGGTGTCCCGGCCGGCCTCAGAGAATCGTCGTATCAGCTTTCTGAGTGCCCCGTCCCAGCCCCATTCGTGGCTGCTAGCCGAGGCCTGATTGATTAATTCCGCATGAACGAGCGTGAGTTCTGTACCCGTGTCGATAGGGCGCAGGTGGAATTCAAGGCGCGAGGTATTGCCGCGTTCCTCGGGGGCGCCGCCGGAGACCCAGCGCCAACTCATGATGGCCCGTTCGGGCCTGACAATCTCGAGAAACTCGCCGGCGCATTCATGCTCGGAGTCGTCCATCATACGGAACATCACCCGGAAACTTCCGCCGACCCGCGTATCCGCCTCCGCGGATTCCGCCGGCAGATCGTCCGGTCCCCACCAGGAACCAATGCCCTCTGCGGTGACCAGGGCATCGAAGACGATGGCGGGCCGCGCGGCGATGCAGCGGATAAGTACAGTCTTCATCATCTGCCCTTCTCCTGCGCCTCGCGTTCCTTCGCTTCGGCATAGGCAACAAGACGATCCAGGCTGTTGGACCAGAAGCGCTCGTAGCGCTGTAGCCAATTCACAGCTCCTTTCATAGAGCCGCCGACAATCTTGATCTTTACGGTACGCCCTGTTTTGGAACGGTGTATCAGGCCAACTTCGGAAAGCACCTCAAGGTGCTTCATGACTGCGGGCAGCTTGATGGGAAAAGGTTCCGCGAGGTCACTCACTGAGAGTGTTACTTCGCGGGCAAGGCGTGCCAGGATGGCGCGCCTTGTGGGGTCGCTCAAGGCAGCGAACACGCGGTTCAGGCGCTCTTCGCGATAGTTCACCATATAGTGGACTATATGGTGGCACGTTGTGGTTGTCAAGGGCTTTAAAAGACCGCCGAATAAGTCCAGGTGAATGTCAGTTTGTTTAAAACAGTCATTCGCAGTGCTCACCCTGTCGCATGCCCCGTTGCAATAGTCAATAAACATCACACGACGGCGTTCAGCGTGTAACAAAATTAATACATGGAATCACTAGCGCATCGTGAGATGCGTCTGTTATAGTTCTCCAACTAGTGAACTATCAAGTAAATCGCTGATCTTTATTATCCAGGCAGCGCAGGAAGATTGATTATCGGACAGAGCCTAATACCATGAGGATACAGATCATGAAAAGACATCCGCAAATAATCCCCGGACTTCGCCTGTGCCGGGCGTCGAAAGCGTGGCGGTCGGTTGGCGTGCTGTGCCTATTGTGGGTGCCGCTGGTATGGTCCAATCCGGCGTCGGCGCAGGCTGCCGCGCCCATGTACCCGAACATGGCGCCGACCCATCGATATCTAGTCAGCAGTCAGGCCGCCGAGATCGCACTGGCTCGCACTGCCGCGCCGAAGTCAATCTCCGATAAAGCCACCATATTGACGCTCAGCAAGGACGGCTACGAGACCGCGGTCCAGGGCACCAATGGCTTTACGTGTTACGTGGGTAGATCATGGGAGATGGATTTCGACGCCCTCGAATTCTGGAACCCAAACGTCCGCACGCCTCAATGCTATAACGCGGCGGCGGCGAGGTCGGTGCTTCCGGGCATCCTCAAACGCACCCAATGGGTGCTGGCGGGAATATCCAAGCACGCGATGCTGGTACGGACAAAGGCAGAGCTGGCGGCCCATGAGATTGGCACCCCCGCTCCGGGTTCGATGGTCTTCATGCTGTCGAAGGAGCAGTACATAAACGATCCGACGCCGGGTGTTGGGGCCAACTGGTACCCTCATGTGATGTTCTTCGTGCCTGCCGCCGGAGGCGCTGAGGGCTCGGAGTGGGGAGCCAATGTCCGCGGCTCGCCGATATTTTCGACCACCAGCGACGTGGAACCCATCACGACCTACTTCGTGCTCGCGCCCAAATGGTCCGATGGGAGCCTGAGTCCTGCCGACCACATCAGAAGCTCCAGCAAAGCAGGCGAACAGCACCACAACTAAGCGGATCCATGGCTATGAGATTAAGCGCCGCGCCGCCTGCGGGATGACCGGCCGAAAAGGAATTGAGACAATTTATTTGGCAGTTAATTCTGGTTAGACATCATGAAAGTCATCTCGACACAACATCGCGCAAATGACAGAGCATTAGACATGATGAAACCAGTAACGCTTAGTTTAGCAGTGCTGATCACGGTGGCTGTGGCATTGCCGGCTTCGGTGCTCGCCAACGGCACCGACAAGAATGATGGTGCGCCCATCTTCACCGCTGATGGCAGACTGATTCCACCGACAGGCTATTACCATTGGGCATTTCTGACTTCGGATCTGGGCATGAGCTACAGCGAGTCGGGCAGCGCCTCCGACCAACCGCCATTCTCGAATGTCTTTGTCGATCCGGCAGCCTATCGCGTATTCATCAAGACGGGCACCTGGCCGGATAAAACCGTGCTCGTGAAGGAGTTCCGCGCCTCGTCCACCAAAGGCTCAATCAATTGCCACGGGTATTTTCAGAGCGGTAAGGTCCTTGGCGTGTTAGTGCATGTGAAGGACAAGGCGCGATTTAAAGACAGCTGGGCTTTCTTCGTTTTCGATGGTGATACATCAGCTAAGCCAGCCGGGAAGATACCTGTGAGCGCAGCATGCTACGCCTGTCATCTCGCGCATGGGGCGGTGGATACAACCTTCGTGCAATTCTATCCAAGCTTGCTGCCGATCGCGAAGAAATACTCAACGCTCACTACATCCTATCTCAAGGACGAAGCGAAACATAAGAATTCGACTAAATAAATGAGCCTGTCAACATTGCGCTCATCCTAACCATTCCTATGATCCCCTGCGGAGCGGGAGGTTAACTTTGTCGTTAGGCATCCAAGCTGATTGAGTGTGAGACGTAATCAATCTATTCTTTTCTTTGAAAATCTGCGATAGCGTCGCGCCCCTCGTGATGGCCGGTACGGTCCCGGCGTCCCGGCCACTCGGGTCAGCGACTACGATTCCTTTTTCCGCGGCTGTCCTGCGTTCGGGAACAGACACTTCACGTCGCCCCTCCACACTGGGTCTACGCCCCTACGACCTTCGCACTGGCGCAGACTGGTGCTACGGTCGCGAGGCTACCGCGGGCTGCTCGCCTCGGGCTTCGCCCTTCCCTGGCTCGTCATTTGTGTGAGCAAGAATATAAAGAGTGGCTTGATCGCTTTTTTATTCAAGGCTATATAGTGTTCAGCGTCTACCACACCCGCTTCAACATACGTGTTTCTGATCTTCATCGTTCACTTTCAGTATCTGGCCGCGCAACGTATACCCGTTCAGGGCGGCGATGGCAGCTCATGCCTCGTGGCATTCCATCTTACCGAAGCCGAAGCCCTTGCTGGTGCCTTTGAAAATATCATGCGCCAGTGAGATGTGAAATATCTTGCCGCGCAGTTCGAACAATGCGCGGATTTCGTCTTCAATAGCATCGGACTGTAGGCTGCCGACAACCATCTTCTTCATGCTTCTTATTATTTACGCGGAAGATTTTGCACCAGAAACCCGCGAATCAACTCGGCAATTTCCGGTGTCGCCTCGTCCAATGCAAAATGGCCGGCATCCAGCAGATGGATCTCAGCCTCGGGTAGGTCTTGGCCGTAAGCCAGAGCTCCGGCGATTGTGAATGACGTGTCATATTTACCCCATACCACGAGGGTAGGTGGCCGGTGCTGGCGCAGCCAGGTGTTCCAGGCCGGAAACGCGGCCTGGTTGTTCCGGTAGTCGTAGAAGAGATCGATCTGGATATGCTCCTCGCCCGGTCGGCTCAAGAACGTGTATTCGTCATTCCAGGTGTCTGGGTCAATGCGATCAGGATGCGGTGAACTGCCCACATGCCGCCCGCGGTCTGCCTCCAGCGAACCCAGGTTCTGCCGCAATTTCTGTTCGTTGGCAGCCCGATCCGCCCAATAAGCCCGGCGCACAATCCAGAGCTTGGACTCGCCTGCCTCGCTGATATTGGCATTCTGGACAATGAGCGTCTGGATTCGCTCGGGGTGCGCGATGGCGAGCAGCAGGCCTACGTCACCGCCGTAATCACACATGTAGAGGCTGTAATGTTTGAGCCCGAGAGCCTGGGTGAAGTCACTCATGACAGCAGCGATGTGTCGGAAGGTGTAGGCGAACTTGTCCGGTGGCGGAGCGTCGCTGTTGCCGAAGCCGGGATAATCGGGCGCGATGAGATGGTAACGATCCGCCAAGAGCGGCATTAGGCCCTGGAACATGCGCGACGATGTCGGGAACCCGTGTAGCAAGAGTATGACGGGCGCATCCTTCGGCCCCGCCTCACGGTAGAAAATCTTTAAGCCATCCACCGTGATTGTGTTGTAGGTCATGGGCTCCGCGAGGCAGGGCGCGGCGGCTAATATACCGGCCATGATCAGAAGCAGTGCTTGCAACAGGCGGTGCGCCCAGGCGCCATATGAAACAGATAAGGGATTATTCATAGCTGCTCCTTGAATCCACAGTGATGAAGGACGGTGGCTGATCGAATCCAAATCTCCCAAGTGCTATTCAGAGGCGGCGTAGTCGAAGACGGCACGTATATGCACAGCGGAGGAATTCATATATCTGATGCCATTGGACTCGAACACCGTAAGGGTCTTGAATTCGGGAAATGCCAATGGCAGTTCTGTACAGGCAAGACACACAACCGCGGGCAAATTGAAACGCCCCTTGAAAGCTGCTCTTGCAATCTCGCCCATGCGCGCAGTTGCCCGTTCGTCTTTGCCGTGCTGCAGTTCCTCACTGAGTCGGATGGTCAGGGTCCTGATATCCACACTCTCCGGCCCCGCCGCTTCGATACCATGAGCGTCAAAGACCTCCCGGAATCTCGCTGACCTCATGGTCGTGGCGGTGCCCAGTATCAGAACCTGCCTGGTTCCGATGCGCGCGCATTCCCGGGCGACGGCCTCGAATATGCTGATGACCGGGATGCCGATGCCGCGGACGATCTCCGCGAGCCGGTGATGCGATGTATTGCTGGCTATGGCTGCGACGCGCGCACCACCAGCTTCCAGACGCTGCAGGGCAGTACGATGATAGGTATCGAAGCGCGACCAGGATTCCTCATCCCCGTCAGTGCCGATGTAAGCGACGGCCTTGTCATGATCCAGCGACTCAATGCTCATCTCCGGCATCGCGAGAGCCCCGTGTTGAGGCTGGTGCACGCGCTGCTCCTCAGCCAGGCGGCAAATCTCACTGTAATACTCGACCGTGGAGGGCCAGGCGATGCCGCCGACGATGCCGATCTTCTTCATCTCATTTGCCCCGCTTTTGAGCGCCGTGAGAATGGGAGGCTTTGCTGTCAGTAGTCTGGAATAGAGCGTTGATATCCCGATAACTCACAGCCTCGTCTGCAAACGAAAAGCTGCCCTGCTCGCACATCTCCCTGGCCGCACGCAGAAATGCGCCCAGAGCGGCGCGCGAAAGTGCGCTGCCGACACTGATGCGTTTAACTCCGATGGCGGACAGTTCCATGAGATCCAGGCGGACGCCCTGCAGACCTATCACCACGTTCACGGGCCGGTCCACGGAGCTGACCACCGCAGCGATGTCGTCCCTGGTCGCAAGGCCGGGCGCGTAGAGGACATCCGCTCCTGCCTCCTGGTACGCCTGCAGGCGCGCGATGGTGTCTTTGATATTCGGCCTGCCCAACAGGTAATTTTCCGCCCTGGCGGTCAACATGAAGGGAAAAGGCAGGACATGAGCTGCCTCCGCCGCAGCGCGTATCCTCTCGGCCGCATGTTCGAGCACATAAACCGGATGATCCGGACGGCCGGTAGAATCTTCGATCGAGCCACCCACGAGGCCGACGGCGGCTGCCAGTTGAATGGTTTCTGCGGCGTTTTCGGGATCATCGCCATATCCATGCTCAAGGTCGGCGCTGACAGGCAGGACGGTGGCGGAGGCGATGGCGGCGATATGCACCAGCATCGCATCACGCTGGATGGAATTGTCAGGCTGACCGAGTGAAAATGCATACCCGGCGCTGGTGGTGGCCAGTGCCTCAAAACCCAGCTGCGCCAGCAGCCGCGCCGTGCCGGTGTCCCAGGGATTGGGAATGATGAATGCGCCGTCGCGCGCGTGCAGCGCACGGAAGAGCTCACCCTTCTCCACCTGCGTCGGTGTTGCGTAACTCATGCCGTCGCCGCTATGCCGAAAGTGGAATCCACGGTTTCCACGAAGTTGCGTTCTTCGCGCAGGATCAAACGCCTGGTCTGGGCCATGGCGAAATTCTGGCGACCTTCCGGGTCCGAGCGGAGGCGCGCCTGGTAAGTCTCGTAAGCGGCCAGACTATCGAACGCGATCAGGCCCCAGGCGACGTTGTTGGTTCCCTGGTACGGGAGGAAATACCCGACGAGATGTCCTCCGCATCGAGGAATAATGCGCCCCCAGTTTTCCGCGTATTCCCTGAACGCATCGCGTTGAAAGGGATCGATCTCGTAGCGAATGATGCAGGTGACCGTCATCTGCTGCCTCCTGTTCTGTTGATTTCACGCTGACCCATCCGTTGCACCCCGCATCTGTTTAGCCGGGCAGCATCGTGACGCATAGCCTCTCACTTGTCCGACCGGCACACTTCGTTTACGATAAAACTATGGATGCTGACAACATAGATACCTCGGTCTCCAAAATCGCCGCGGCGATAGCCGAACCGGCCAGGACCCGCATGCTTTATTCCCTGATGGATGGTCACGCGCGTACCAGTACTGAACTCGCAATCGTGGCCGAGGTCAGTCCCTCGACCGCCAGCGTACATCTGGCTCGCCTGAAGGAAGAGCGGCTTGTGAAAGTGCTGAGCCAAGGGAAATACCGTTATTACACCCTGGAGAACACCAAAGTAGCCGCCGCGCTTGAATCCTTAAGAGTTGTCGCCGGAGGATCTCGTGATGGGTTCGTGCCGAATACCCCGATTCGCCTACGCACGGCACGTACTTGCTACGATCACATGGCCGGTACGCTGGCTGTTGCACTCCACGACCGTTGCCTGGAGCTTGAATGGCTGTCAACCGATACTTCAGAAAACGGCGCATACGATGTCACGCAGAATGGAACAAAGGCACTCGAAAGTCTTGGTATGAACATCGAGGCAGTTCGAACATCACGCCGCCGCTTCGCTTACGCCTGTCTGGACTGGAGTGAGCGACGGCCGCACATCGCGGGTGCTATTGGCGCTTGTCTGCTGGAAATTGCACTTAATCGCAAATGGGTCGTCAAGGATCTGGATAGCCGCGCCTTGAATCTTACACAGGTCGGGAGGCGTGAATTCCGTACCCGATTCGGCCTGCCGGATTTAAGCTCTGCGCATTCCGCTACGCTGTAGGCGCGAGCTTCCTTCGTGACCAGCACCCATGGTTTTATCGTAAACGAAGTGTTCCGGGCACAGATACAGGAGACTGGATATCGCGGTACCGGCTGGAAACCTGCGTTGCTCCAACCACAATTGGTGTTATTACAAATGCCAAAGATCCTGATCTGCATACTGGTATGCATGACCTTAAACGGCCATGTCATGGCAGACCCTGTGAAGACAGGAATGTTTCAGGTCCATATAGACGTACAATCACCGCTCGCTGATCGCGGGATAATCCTGAAGCGGATGCTCACTACTGCCGCATTCAAAGCACACTTCGGTAATTCTGTTCCGATGGGGCAATCAATCAATCCACAAAATGAAACATGGACTTTATATGTCCCGCCACAATATGATGGCTCAACTGCTTACGGGGTGTTGGTGTGGATACCACCCGGAGACGACGCCGGCATCCCATACGGTTGGCAGGGGGCACTGGACTCTCAAAAGATCATCTACATCGCGGCAGGAAACTCCGGAAATGAGCAGCCTGTCTATGACAGGAGGGTTCCGCTGGCTCTAACAGGATACTCATACGTACTCAACCACTATTCTATCGACAAGAACCGTGTATACGTTGGTGGCTTTTCTGGTGGTGGTGTAGTCGCCAGTCATATCGCTCCTGCCTTTGCCGATATTTTTTCCGGTGGACTCTTCGTTTCTACGGCCGATGGGATAAATACTGAAGCCAGTAACGGCGTAGATGAGGACCAGATTCCCGTCCCGATGGAAATCCAACTTTCGACGATGCGTTCACGAGGACGTTATATTTTCACCATAGGTGCAGATGATCCAGTAAATGAATCAATCATCCTCAGGGCATTTGATTCCTATCGAGCGCTCTGCATATCGCATATAAAATTTCTGCAAATCCCCAATGCGGGACACGAAAATCTCAGCCGCCGTTGGCTGTACTACAGCCTTAGTTACCTGGATTCTCAAAAACCGTTAGCTCATTCTCCAACATGTTCGAGTGACAGAATTCAGTAGATTTCCCTGCCTAGAGCCGGATTCTTTACCACTATGGCTCCATACGGGACTGGCTTAAATCAGCCAACCGTCAGGATTCAGGCACCGCCAGTGATGATTATCATTGGCAGCCTCATTCAACCTTGACCAACCTCGTGATGTTCTCTCTACCACCGCACAAACGAGAACAATTTCGGCACTGGAAATATCTCTGGAATACTGCTGCCAAGCTCCCCCAAAAGGTCATTAGGTAATTCCGGCTCCGTGCCGTATACTGCGCGTCGAGTTTGAGGCGACGCGATCCGGTCTGTTGTCCCACAAACCCATCGCGGCCTACCTTTACAGCGTATTCCCCGATCCCATTACAACAAAATCACTGCCTGGACCGGCATGGCGCAAAAGTGCGTCAAGCAGGCGGATCCAGGAGCTTTTATGTCATTTTCTTCCCTCGGCCTCTCGGCCGAGTTGTTGCGCGCCGTATCCGATGAGGGGTACACCGAACCCACGCCCGTGCAAGCCCGCGCCATCCCGGTGGTGCTGGCCGGTCGCGACTTGCAAGCGGCCGCCCAGACGGGCACCGGCAAAACCGCCGGCTTCACCCTGCCACTGTTGCAGCATCTGCAAACCAACCCAATCGAACAAAGCCGCAGAAAGCCAATCCGTGCACTGGTGTTGACGCCCACCCGCGAACTCGCCGCCCAAGTCGGCGAAAGCGTCCAGACCTATGGGAAATACCTGCCCTTCACCACCGCCGTGATTTTTGGCGGCGTGAACATCAATCCGCAGATGGACAAGCTGCGCCGCGGCGTGGACATCGTAGTGGCTACCCCCGGTCGGCTGCTGGATCACGTGCAACAGAAAACCATTAATCTGTCCCACGTAGAGATTCTGGTGCTGGACGAGGGTGATCGTATGTTGGACATGGGTTTCATCCGCGACATCCGCCGTATCCTCAGTCTGTTGCCACAGCGACGCCAGAACCTGCTGTTCTCGGCCACCTTCTCCGACGACATTCGCAAATTGGCGGCGGGTTTGCTGAAAAATCCCGAAACCATTGACGTAGCGCCGCGCAACGCAACAGTGGAAAGCATCAGCCAGCGCGTTTATCAGGTGGACAAAGGCCACAAGCGTGAACTGCTGGCGCACCTCATCAAGTCCGGCAACTGGGGTCAGGTGCTGGTGTTCGCTCGCACCAAACACGGCGCCAATCGCCTGTGTGAACAGTTGCAGCGGGATGGAATTAATTCCACCGCAATCCACGGCAACAAGACCCAGGGTGCTCGCACCCGTGCACTCGCGGATTTCAAACAGAACCGCGTACAGGTGCTGGTAGCCACCGACATCGCCGCCCGTGGTCTCGATATAGATCAATTACCGCATGTGGTGAACTACGAACTGCCCAACGTGCCGGAAGACTATGTGCACCGCATCGGCCGCACGGGTCGTGCCGGCAGTTCCGGCGAAGCCGTATCGCTGGTAAGCGGCGACGAGCGCGGCCTGCTCAAGGACATCGAACGCCTGTTGCGGCGCGAACTGCCCCGCGCTACCGCGACCGATTTCAAGCCGGACCCCAACGCCCGGCCGGAGCCGGCGCATACTGCACACCCCGCGCGGCATTCACATCAGCCGCCCCAAGGTGGCTGGCGCAGCCGGCCAGGTTCACCGGGTCGGCGGCCTCGTCCGGCGGCACAACGCCATACCGGCCGTTAATTTATACTCATACTTTGGAGGTCACATCATCATGAAGAAGATGTTCGTCGGCAGCCTGCCGTCCGATGCTACTGAAGACGAAATCCGCGCCTTGTTCGCGCAGCACGGCAAGGTATTTTCCATCTCGCTGGCACATGATATTTTCAAAGGCACCTGCAAGGGCTTTGGCTTCGTGGAGATGGAAGGCCACGAGGCGCGCGCCGCCATCGCCGCCCTGAACGGTCACACCTTGCGTGGTCAGATGCTGAAAGTGAACGAGGAAGACCCAAAACGGGCGCGTGGACGCGACCGCGGCAGACGCTGATATCAAAGCGTGAAGCCGGCGGCTGCGCCGTAAAGAGTGAGTAGATGTAGGTTGGTGATGAGCAAAGCGAGCCCCAACGATTTGATGTGTTTGTTGGGGTTCGGCTGGTGCCTCACCCACAACCTACGTTTCTTGTAGGGTGTGCTCGCGCACTTTTCTAACTTGTATTAATCTCTAACCAACTTCTGCGGCGCTGAGATGCAAAAGCCCAGATCGTGCAGCAGGCCGTCCTGCAAACCATACACCCAGCCATGCACGGTCAGTGACTGGCCGCGCGCCCAAGCATCCTGCACGATGGTTGAACGGCACACGTGGTTGGCCTGCTCGACCACGTTCAACTCGCACAGAGTGTCCAACTGCTGCTTTTCTTCCTTCAGCTCCGTGAGCCTGGCGTAATGCAACTTGCCCACGTCCTGCACGTGCCGCAACCAGTTGTCTATCAGACCCAATTGCGCACCGCGCCAGGCAGCCTGCACCCCACCACAGCCGTAATGGCCGCAGATGATGATGTGCTCGACCTTGAGTACATCCACCGCGTATTGGATCACAGACAGGCAATTAAGGTCGGTGTGTACCACCACATTGGCCACATTGCGATGCACGAACACCTCGCCCGGTAGCAACCCCATGATCTCGTTCGCCGGTACGCGGCTGTCGGAACAGCCGATCCACAGATATTTCGGGGTCTGCTGATGTGCCAGTTTCTGGAAAAAATCCGGCCGCTGCCGGGTGATAGCGTTGGCCCAAGCGCGGTTATTGCTGAAAATTTCCGGCAGTTTTTTCACGCTTGCCCTCGCAGCGCATTCAGGCCGCTAATTTTGCCTGTAATGCGGATTTAACGGTAGGCCATTCATCATCCAGGATGCTGTAATAAACGGTATCGCGCATGCGGCCGCTGGCAGTCAGAGTGTGCCGGCGCAGGATGCCCTCTTCCTTGGCCCCGATCCGCTTGATGGCTGCACGCGAGCGCTCGTTGAGCGCATCGGTCTTGAGCTCAACGCGCAGACAGCCCAGCACTTCGAAGGCATATTGCAGCATCATGTACTTGGCTTCGGTATTCACCGCCGTGCGTTGCCAAGGCATCGCGATCCAGGTCCAACCGATTTCGACGTGCCGGTTCTTCAGGTCCACATTGGCAAAGCGCGTCGAGCCCACCACCTGACCGTCTGTCGCAAGTCGCGTGACAAACGGCATGCTCACACCGCGGCGCTTTTCCTCCAAGGCCGTCTCCACATATTCCAGCATCTCCTCCCGGTTGCGCACCGGGTTGGGGACCAACTGCCACAGTTCCGGGTTTAGACCAACGGCGCACAGGCCATCAAGATGCTTCATGGTCAATGGTTCGAGCCGAACATGCGAGCCTTCCAGCACAATCGTTTTTGAAATCGGTTCGCTCAAGCCACGGCCTCGGGGCATTTTGAATTATGTACCCGTTTCGTTGAGGCTGGATATTTTGTTAGCAGCCGCTTCTCACGAACCGGGCGGCGGGTAAATTCCCCGTCACAGTTTGGACACATACCGTGGAAGCGGTTCTCAGCACAATCCCGGCAAAATGTGCACTCGAAAGTGCAAATCATGGCTTCGGTAGAATCTGGTGGCAGATCCTTGTCGCAACATTCGCAGTTGGGGCGCATTTCAAGCATGGTCTTTCCTCAAGTTGGTGCCAATACCGCCGCTACAACCATAAATGTTCCACAGACAAAAAGTGCGATGGATACTACATCGAAAAGCGCTTCAAACCAGACCGCATTGGACAGCCATTCCGCTACTTTGACCCGCCATGTTTCATTGAGGTTTGAATCTACTTCGGCGCTGTAAAGATAAGCCATGGAATACTTGTACAACAGCGCCGCCAGCACCTGGATGGCAACACCAGCCAGAAATAGCCACGTAATCAATCTGCCAGTGCCCGCCTTGATGATCGCTTTTGCGATGAACTGCTGACTGACCAGCAACACCGGCACGCCCACGCCATAGGCCACCAGCCACGCCCTCAAAGTGCGGGAGAAACTCGCATAGGACTCGTAAAAACTAGAATCGTCGGTTTTCTTATATATGTTACCCATACGACTTACTTACCGAATTACTGTGATGCCGATCGCGATTGCAGATAAGCATAGATTGCCGCGACTTGGGTCGTGTCGAAATGGCTGAATCGTTGCTTGGCCACGTCGCTCATCAGTCCAAGATCACGGTTACCATTGCCGATGCCGGTACTCATCAGGCGCGCGAAATTCTCCGAGGTATAGGATTTCGCAATGATTAGATTCGGTATACCGAACTGCTTGTTGCCGCGCAAATCCGACCCATGACACTCGGTACAGGAGGAATGCACCAGATAATCTCCATAGACGGTTGTCGGCGCGGGTTTGACAGCAGTCATCCGCGATCCCAGTTTATTTATGACGGCCGCCTCGAAATTAATCCCGCCGGTCAGAAACAACCACCTGCCCAGTATACGGAAGCGAATGGCAGGTAAAGTATTATTCACTACCGGGACCGTGCGCAGGTAGGCGATGAGGTCAGCGAGGTCTTCATCACTCAGGTAATAGAGCATGCTCGACGGCATAATTACCACGCTGGTGCCATCGGGACGCACGCCGTAGCGGAGCAGCCGCGCCAGCTGCGCGTCGCTGTAATGCTGGATAACCTGGGTTATGTTCGGAGTGACAATCCTGCCGATCCAGGGATCATCATCCAATACTTGGCCCTGGAGTTGTCCATTGTGGCAGTCGCTGCAACCGCGGGTGGTGGCGATGAACTTGCCGGCGGCGATGGAGACAGGATCGTGGGGTATAGTTAGGGCGACCTGTGGCGCGGAATACGTGCGATGGAATTGGTATTCAGAAGCAGCATAAAGGGCGCCGATGGCAAGGACGCACAGCAACACCAGACTTCCGAACACGATACCCAGCCATTTCAGGATCGTACGCATATGGACTCCCCAAACGATAATCAACTCCCTAAGTCATTTTAGTGTAGACGCGAATGTCGACACTTCAAACAGAAATCAAACTATAAAAGAGTCTCTTAAGTATCAATGCTTCTTCGGCATGTATAAATCTGTGATCGTACCGTCAAAAGCTTCGGCGGCAAACATGACCGTCTCGGACAGCGTCGGATGCGGATGCACGGTAAGGCCAATGTCTGCCGCGTCGCAACCCATCTCGATGGCCAGCGTGAGTTCCGCGATTAGGTCGCCGGCATTGGTGCCGACAATGCCAGCACCGAGGAGGCGATGGGTTCTTGGATCAAACAACAGCTTAGTCATGCCATCATCGCGGCCCAGCGACAGGTTACGCCCGCTGGCGATCCACGGAAAAGTGCCCTTGCCCACTTCGATGCCCTGCTCTTTTGCCTGTTTTTCCGTGAGGCCCACCCAAGCCACCTCCGGATCGGTATAGGCGACGGACGGA
Organism: Gammaproteobacteria bacterium; assembly: GCA_049591455.1. Lineage (GTDB taxonomy): Bacteria > Pseudomonadota > Gammaproteobacteria > Natronospirales > REEB76 > REEB76. The sequence continues at coordinate 27,331 of JBAWFA010000012.1, read as the reverse complement.
ATCGCGCGCGCATCGTTGGCGACTTTCATGCCTGCCGCCACTTCTGCGGCGATCTTGCCTTCGTGGCTTGCCTTGTGGGCCAACATCGGGTTTCCGGCGATATCGCCGATGGCGAAGATGTGCGGCACGTTGGTACGCTGCTGCCGGTCCACGGGAATGAAGCCGTGCTCGTCTACAGTAACCCCCGCTTTGTCCGCGTCAATGAGTTTGCCGTTGGGCCAGCGGCCAACGGCTACCAGTACCCGTCCATAAATTTGCGCTCCCGGTACATCTTTGGCCGTTTCCGGCATCCCGCCTCCTGCGGCACTTGCACTTCCTTGTACATCGCCCTCAAACGTTGCCTTGATGCCCTGCTTCGTTGCTTCCAGTTTCGCTACCTTCACGCCCAGCAGGGTTTTCTCGTAGCGTTTCTCGATGCGTTTTTGCAAAACGCGCACCAGATCGCGGTCAGCTTCCGGGATCAGCGTGTCGGTGAGTTCCACTACCGTGATCTTCACACCCAGCGCGTCGTACACGCAGGCCATCTCCAGGCCGATGATGCCGCCGCCGATCACCAACATGCGTTCAGGTAGTTCTTCCAGTTCGAGTGCCGATGTGGAATCCAGGATGCGTGGATCGTCCGGGAGTCCGGGAATCATTGCTGCCTGGGAACCGGCGGCGATGATGCACTGTTCAAACCGAATCACTTGTTTGCCGTTTTTCCCTTCCACAGCCAAGTGATGTGGCGAAATGAACTTGCCGACACCCTGCACCACCTGCACTTTGCGTTGCTTGGCGAGCGTAACCAAGCCACCCGTGAGCTTTCCGACGACGCTATTCTTCCACTCACGCAGCTTGCCGGTGTCAACTTTGGGCTTTCCAAAACTGATGCCGCGCGCCGACATGGCTTCGGCTTCTTCGATGACCTTGGCTGCGTGCAGTAATGCTTTCGATGGAATGCAGCCCACGTTGAGGCACACACCGCCGAGTGAAGGATAGCGCTCCACCAGCACTACATTTTTGCCCAGGTCCGCGGCGCGAAAGGCTGCAGTGTAACCGCCGGGGCCGGAACCCAGCACCAATACTCCACATTCCACATCTACTTTGCCGGAATATTCAGCAGCTTCTTTAGAGGCAGGTTTTGTCCCCTCTCCCCCAGTCTGTCCCGCTGAAGGGGGCGGGGGGGATTCATTTGATATTGCAGAACTGCGGATGTTTTGCGTCCCAGGCACTGCATGCTGGATAGAAGAAGGCGAAGCAACAACTGGTTGTGTAGCTGGTTTCGGTGCAGCCGTTTCAATTATATCCATAACAAGTATTAGCGAACCTTGCGAGACTTTGTCGCCTTTCTTTATCTTCAGCTGTTTAATTGTTCCCGCATATGGTGAAGGCACATCCATGGCGGCTTTATCAGTCTCCAGCGTGATCAGACCCTGTTCTTTCTCGACCTGATCTCCGACTTTCACCATGACGTCAATGACATCCACGTCCCTGAAGTTGCCGATGTCTGGAACTTTTATTTCAACGCTGTTTGCCATGTCTATACTCTGGTTGTAGGAGCGGTGTTACACACCGCGATTCAATTCAAACTTGTAAAGAAGAATCGCCTATAACTATAGGCCCCTCTTCCTGCGTTCTTCACAAGGCGAGAAGGGAGGAGGATTTATGGCCATTTGTTGGCGCCGTTTGGAAAACCCGGCAACTGCGGTGGGACCACGCAGAACTTCTGGCCTGTAGGCGCTTCCATTACCACCCAGCGCTTGACGCGCTTGACTTCGTGGGCGCCGAGCCGGCACAAGCGCGCCACTTCAGCCTCGATATCGTCGGTCTCGATATCCAGATGCACGCGGCTCGGATGCTCCACCCGCTGCACTTCGCACTTGATCGTATCGGGCGGTGTCTCCAGCACGCGGTATTTTTCCTGATTCTGCGTTTTCTGAAGGTTGACGGGGCGGCCCAGCGCCTTGCTCCAGAACGCCGCAGCACTATCCAAATCATAGGTGTTGCAATCAATGATGATTGAACAGAGACGGCTGTGATGCATGTTCCTCTTATCCTTGATCATGTAGGTTGGGTTGAAGTCCCGGCTGAAACTCAACATGGTGAAAATCCGTTGGGATTCGCTCTGCTCATCCCAACCTACATACAGTTCTCAAAGCACAAGATTGCGGACTTCCGAAAGCACCTGGCACAGGAAGGTGGTGAAACGTGCCGCTGAAGCGCCGTCAATGACGCGATGATCGTAGGACAGTGACAAGGGTAGCATCAGCCGCGGCTGGAATTTCTTGCCGTCCCATACGGGTTTCATCTGCGAACGCGAAACACCGAGGATGGCCACTTCCGGTGCATTCACGATGGGCGTGAAAGCCGTGCCGCCGATGCCGCCCAAGCTGGAAATACTGAAACTGCCACCCTGCATCTCGTCGAGCTTGAGCTTGCCGTCGCGGGCCTTCTGAGCCAGTTCGCCCAGTTCCTTGGCGATCTGGAACAGGTTCTTTTTGTCGGCGTCGCGGATTGCCGGCACCACGAGGCCAGTGGGCGTATCCGCCGCGAAACCGATGTGGAAATATTGCTTGTAAACCAGATTCTGGCCGGAGGGGTCCAGCGAGGAATTGAAATCCGGGAACTGCTTGAGCGCTTCGACGCTGGCCTTGACGATGAAAGCCAGCAGCGTCAGTTTGGCGCCGACTTTCTCCGCATCCGACTTGAGCGCTTTGCGCACGTTGTCCAGCTCGCTGATATCAGCTTCGTCGTGCTGGGTGACGTGAGGTACGTTCACCCAGGCGGCCTGCAGGCGCGGCCCGGAAATCTTCTTGATGCGTGACAGCGGCTTGATCTCGATTGAACCGAACTTGGCGAAATCCACTTCCGGCACTTTTGGCAAGCCACCGCCCAAGGCAACGCCACCCTGCATGACGGACTTCACGAACGCTTTCACATCTTCATGGGTAATGCGGCCTTTGCGGCCGCTGCCGGTAACTCGGGACAAGTCCACACCCAGCTCGCGCGCGAGCTTGCGCACCGAAGGGCCAGCGTGAGCCTTGCCGAAACCGGTTTCGTTGACGGGCGCAGGAAGAGATATGCTCCTCTTATCCTTGGCCTCTCCCCCTATCGGGGGCGAGGGAGATTTTCTAGACAGCGCCGCGCTCTCTTTCACTCCCTCTGCCCTGGCAGGAGTGGACTGAATGGATGCAGATGGCAAGGCCACGCCAGAGGCATCTGCGTTCGTCTTTGCCCCCTCTCCGCTTGCGGAAGAGGGCGAGGCGGGAACCGCCGGTGCTTTTGATTCAGCGGCTTTCGGTGGGACACTGGCTTCTGCCGCTTCCAAAATAAGAATGACCGAACCTTCGGAAACCTTGTCGCCCTGCTTCACCTTCATTTCCCTGATCGTGCCCGCGACAGGTGAAGGCACGTCCATGGCCGCCTTGTCGGTTTCCAGAGTGATGAGCCCCTGTTCCTTTTCGATCTTGTCACCCACTTTCACCATTACGTCAATGACGTCCACGTCCTTGAAGTTGCCGATGTCGGGGACATTGATATCGATCGTTTTGCTCATGTCGTCACTTTGTTCTTGTGGGAGCGGTGATACTCGCCGCGATTAAATCCCATCGCGACGGAGATCGTCGCTCCCGCAACCTCACACCGTAAGCGGATTGGGTTTTTCGGGATTGATACCGTATTTGCCGATGGCTTCATTCACCTTCTTTTTGTCCAACTGGCCCTCATCCGCCAGCGCCTTCAAGGCTGCCACCGTCACATAACGGCGGTCCACTTCGAAGAAATGCCGCAAACCCTCGCGGGTATCGCTGCGGCCGAAACCGTCGGTGCCCAACACCAGATAGCGGCGCGGAACGAATTCGCGGATCTGGTCCGCGAACAACCTCACATAATCGCTGGCAGCAATCACCGGACCGGCGTGCTTTTCCAGTTGTTCTGTTATGAAAGGCACGCGCGGCTTCTGGTCCGGATGGTACAGGTTCCAGCGTGCGCAATCCTGACCGTCGCGGCGCAGCTCTGTGAAACTGGTGGCACTCCACACGTCGGCGGCCACGCCCCAGTCTTTTCCCAGCATGTCCGCCGCGGCTTCCACTTCCCGCAGAATGGTACCGGAGCCCATGAGCTGAACCCGCAGTTGCCCCTGGCCACCCGCGCGCAGCAGATACAGGCCCTTGAGAATGCCTTGCTCCGCATCCTTTGGCATGGCCGGATGAGCATAGTTCTCGTTCATGGCGGTGATGTAATAAAAGATATTTTCCTGTTCCTTGAACATGCGCCGCATGCCGTCCTGGAGAATCACTGCGATCTCGTAAGCATACGTGGGGTCGTAGCACACGCAGTTGGGAATATTGGCGATCATCACGTGATTATGGCCATCCTCGTGCTGCAAACCCTCGCCTTCGAGTGTGGTACGGCCCGCGGTGCCGCCGACGAGAAAGCCGCGTGCCTGGATGTCGCCCGCCGCCCAGAACAGGTCGCCGGCGCGTTGGTAGCCAAACATGGAGTAATAGATGTAGAAGGGAATCATCTGCACGCCGTGATTGCTGTAAGCCGTGGCCGCCGCGATCCACGAAGCCATGGAACCTTCCTCGGTGATGCCTTCTTCCAGAATCTGGCCGGTCTTGGATTCCTTGTAGAACATGAGCTGGTCGGCGTCCGCCGGCTCGTAAAGCTGGCCGACGGAGGAGTAAATGCCGATCTGCCGGAACAAGCCCTCCATGCCAAAGGTGCGCGCTTCGTCGGGAACGATGGGCACCACGTGCTTGCCAACATTCTTGTCCTTCACCAGCGCGGTGATCATGCGCACCAGCGCCATGGTGCTGGAAATGCTGTGGTCGCCGGTGCCTTCGAGGAAATTCTTGAAGATATCCAGACCCGGCACATTCAGCGGATCGGCCTTTTTGCGGCGATGGGGCAGATAACCACCGAGGGCGTCGCGGTGCGCCTTCAGATATCTGATTTCCGCACTGTCCTCAGGTGGCCTCTGGAACGGCACCTTGCCGATTTCGTCATCGTTCACTGGAATATTGAACGTATCGCGAAATTCCTTGAGTGCTGCCTCATCCAGACTCTTCTGCTGATGTGCGCCCATGGAACCTTGACCGGACTTGCCCATACCGAAACCCTTCACGGTCTTGGCCAGGATCACCGTTGGCTGGCCCTTGTGTTCCACCGCTGACTTGTAAGCGGTGTACACCTTGCGCGCATCGTGACCTCCACGGTTCAGGTTCCATATCTGTTCGTCGCTCATGTTAGCGACCATCTCCAGCAGTTCCGGATATTTGCCGAAAAACTTCTCGCGCACGAACTTGCCATCCCTGGATTTGTAGTTCTGATATTCCCCATCCACGCACTCCATCATGAGCTTTGGCAACAAGCCACGCGTGTCGCGCATGAACAGTTCGTCCCAGCGTGAGCCCCATATCACCTTTATAACGTTCCAGCCGCTGCCGCGGAATACCGCTTCCAGTTCCTGGATGATCTTGCCATTGCCGCGCACCGGGCCGTCCAGGCGCTGCAGATTGCAGTTGACGACAAAGATCAGATTATCGAGTTTTTCACGCGAGGCCACTGAAATGGCGCCGAGCGATTCCGGTTCATCCATCTCGCCGTCACCGAGCATCGCCCAGACCTTGCGATCGCTCTCCGGCAGGAAACCACGATGTTCGAGATAGCGCATGAAACGCGCCTGGTAAATCGCCTGGATGGGACCCAGACCCATGGAGACGGTGGGGAATTGCCAGTAATCGTGCATCAACCAGGGGTGCGGATAGGACGACAGGCCGTCGCGTTCCACTTCACGGCGGAAATTGAGCAGTTGCTCATGGGTGAAGCGTCCCTCCAGAAACGAGCGCGCATAAATGCCGGGCGCGGAATGACCCTGGATATACACGAGGTCACCACCGTGATCCTTGCCGGGTGCGCGCCACAAATGGTTGAAACCCACTTCATATAAAGTACCGGCAGACGCATAGGTGGCGATGTGGCCACCGATGCCGTGGTTGGCGGCATTGGCGTGCACCACCATAGCCATGGCGTTCCAGCGGATGTAAGCCTCAATGCGCTTCTCGATGGCACGGTCGCCCGGATATTGAGGTTCGTGAGCGACGGGAATGGTATTGACGTAGGCGGTGTTAGGACTGTAAGGCAAGTACGCGCCAGAGCGGCGTGCCTGATCAATGAGGTGCTCGATCAGGAAATGGGCGCGTTCGGTGCCTTCCGCCTGTAGCACGGATTCGAGGGAATCCAGCCACTCGCGGGTCTCATCCGGATCCGGGTCGCGGACCGTTGCTACATCATTGGCCATGAAACTATTCCTCAAAAGCCTGGTAACTTGGAAAGCGGCAGCCTCGGGCAAACTCCGGTCAGCCGGCGATGGACGCCGGCTTTATCAGGCATCTGTGTCTGGGCGTTTTTCCGCCAAGGCAGGAAGCCTTATAGCATCCGCAGCGTCAGAATCCGGGAGTTACAGACGGTCATAACCCCGTCACAGGCGCCTCAATGCAAGCCGAAACAGCGGTTGATGGCGGTTACGCCGTACCAGATGGCTACTCTGAGCGTCTATTATACCGCTGCCGGAAAGCGCTCTCCAAAGGACCCGGCTCGATTTTTCCATCCCGGGCGGCTAAAAAATCACCTGCCCGGCCGCGAGCATGTGGCAGCGTCTGTGCCCGGCGAGGTGACCGGTCTTGGAGTACGCTTTGATCTTGGTTTGACACCGAACAAGAAACGGACACATGACCGACAAAATCACCATCACACGACCCGACGACTGGCACCTGCATGTGCGCGACGGTACTGGCATGCGCGATATCCTCGCGCACACTGCGAAGCGTTTCGGGCGCGCCATCATCATGCCGAATCTCAAACCGCCAGTGACCACGGTTGCTGCTGCCCTCGCCTACCGCGAGCGCATTCTCAAGACACTATCAAATAGCGTGAACTTTCAACCGTTGATGACCTTGTATCTCACGGACAATACTTCCCCACAGGAAATCGAAAATGCCAAAGCCAGTGGCCATATTTACGGTGTGAAACTCTATCCAGCCGGAGCTACTACGAATTCCGGTTCCGGCGTGACTGATATACACAAATGCGATGCCGCACTTGAGAAAATGGCCGAACTGGGCCTGCCACTCCTGGTGCACGGGGAAGTGACCGACCCCGCCGTGGATGTTTTCGACCGCGAACAGGTTTTCATTGATCGCGTATTGGCGCCATTGGCAAAACAGCTAGCGCAGCTCAGAATCGTATTTGAGCACATCACCACACAGGCCGCGGTTGAATTTGTATTTTCCGCTGGTAAGAATGTAGCCGCTACCATCACGCCACAGCATCTCTTGTACAATCGTAATGCCCTGTTCCAGAATGGAATCCGGCCGCATTATTACTGTCTTCCGATACTCAAACGCGAACGCGACCGGGAGGCCTTGATTAAAGCGGCCGCAAGCGGCAATCCCAAATTCTTTCTGGGCACCGACAGCGCACCTCATGCCAGATATTTGAAAGAGAATGCCTGCGGATGTGCCGGGATTTTCAGCGCCCACGCCGCCATCGAACTGTACGCCGAGGTATTCGAACAGGCTCGTGCGCTGGATAAACTTGAAGCCTTCGCCAGCTACCACGGCGCAGGTTTCTATGGTCTGCCGCGCAACCGTGAGACCCTCACGCTGGTGAAACAACCCTGGAGTGTGCCGGAGACGTATCCCTTCGGTGAGCATCAAGTGGTACCCCTGCGCGCAGGTGAAACAATCGACTGGTCGCTCGCCGGCTAGTACCATCGTTCCTGCTTATCCAGTATGCTGCGACCATGAACGACGCGCACGCTCCGCATCCCTTTTGCAGGCGTTTCCGCGGTTTCCTGCCGGTGGTGGTGGACGTGGAAACCGGCGGCTTCAATCCCCAGACTGATGCATTGCTGGAAATCGCCGGTGTACTGATTGACATGGATGAGACAGGCAACCTGCGCCGCGGCGTTACCATCGCCTATCACGTGCAGCCGTTCGAAGGCGCGAACCTGGACCCGGCGGCGCTGGCCTTCACTGGCATTGACCCGCACCATCCACTGCGCCCTGCCATCCCGGAACGGGATGCGCTGCAACGCCTGTTTCGCGAAGTGCGCACCACCTTGCATCAATATGATTGCACCCGTGCGATCCTGGTGGGACACAACGCCTTTTTCGATTTAAATTTCCTGAATGCCGCCATCGCCCGCAGCGGCATCAAGCGGAGTCCATTTCACCCTTTTTCCAGCTTCGACACCGCAACCCTGGCCGGCGTAGCTGTGGGCCAGACAGTACTCGCGCGAGCGGTAGCCGCCTTGGGCATGGACTGGGATACGGCTTCAGCCCACTCCGCCGCCTACGACGCGGAAAAGACTGCCGAGTTGTTCTGCCTCATCGTAAACCGTTTCCAGACAATGTACGCTTCGAGTCTGCTGGATCAGGCGGATTACTCAGGCGAAGATTAAATCCCGGGATGATGCCGGCTTGATAAAAGAAACCGGGGTCTTAAGGCCCCGGTTTCTTTATGCGGTTTCATGAATTTCAAGCGTGCTTGATGCCTTTCTCCTCAAGCAGTTTCTTGAGTTCCCCAGACTCAAACATTTCCATGGTGATGTCGCAGCCACCCACCAGTTCGCCCTTGACAAACAATTGAGGAAAGGTGGGCCAGTTGGAATATTTCGGCAGGTTGGCGCGGATTTCTGGGTCCGTGAGCACGTTCACGTGACCGAACTCCACACCCAGTGTTTTTAACACCTGGGACGTACGCGCCGAGAACCCACATTGCGGAAAATCCGGCGTGCCTTTCATATACAACAGCACCGGCTGACTCTCGATTTGCTGCTTGATGCGTTCCGTCACGCTCATGTGTCTCTCCAAGGCCGTTTCGGGCCATTGCTCATTCGGGTTTTACCTGGATGTCCGAAATTACGTCCTTGACGCCGCCCACGCTCCCGGCCACATGCACGGCCTCGTCGCGCAATGCCGCGGTCGGCAACGTGCCGCTCAGGGTCACCACCTGGTCCTTGGTGACCACGTGGATATCGAATGCCTTGAGGCCAGTGTCGCCCAGGAGTTTGGTCTTGACTGTGCTGGTCAGGTAAGAATCATCCACAAAGCTGCCGACAGTTGCTCCAGCCATGGGTTTGTCGCTGGAACAAGCGCTCACGGCTGTAAGCGACAGTACGGCCAGTAATGACAACAGGGGGATACTCAATAATTTCAGCATGGCACTGCTCCACGATTCGTTTAGTGGCCCAAGTTCATGGCGGCGAATTCCCAGTTCACCAGCTTCCACCAGGCTTCGATGTATTTCGGCCGCGCGTTGCGGTAATCAATATAATAGGCGTGTTCCCACACATCGCAGGTGAGCAGCGGCTTGTCGGCGCCGGTCAGCGGATTCTCGGCATTGCTGGTCTGGGTTATCGCGAGTTTCCCGTCCGGTTTCTTCACCAGCCAAGCCCACCCGGAACCGAACTGACCCGCGGCTTTTTCGCTGAATTCCTTCTGCATGGCCTCGAAAGAACCGAAGGATTTTTTGGCGGCTTCCGCCAGCGCGCCGCCCGGCTGTCCGCCGCCTTTCGGGCTCAGGCTGTGCCAATAGAATGTATGATTCCATACCTGCGCCGCCTGGTTAAAGATGCCGCCCTTGGCTCTCTTCACGATGTCTTCCAGCGAAGATTTTTCAAATTCGGTGCCGGGGATAAGGCTATTCAGCTTGTCCACATACGCCTTGTGGTGCTTGCCGTAATGGAACTCCAGAGTTTCCTTTGAAATATGCGGCGCGAGCGCGTCCAGCGCGTAAGGAAGCTTGGGCAATTCATGAGTCATGGCTGTCTCCTGATTGGATAGTCCGTGGAGGGATCGCGGAGTGGACCGTAAAGCACCGGCGCGTGATCCTCAGAACTGGACTTAGTCTAAACCGCGAGCCGAAGCGGCGCAAGTCGCGCACCGAAACGTATAATGCCGCGCCCATGAAAATCAGTTTGCCTAGCGATATTTCCACAACGGTGCAGCGTGCGCTCGCCGAAGATGTGGGCAACGGCGATCTCACCTCCACGCTGATTGATGCGAATGCCGCAGCCCGCGGCCAGGTGATTTCCCGCGAGCAGGCGATACTATGTGGCTGCGCCTGGTTCGAGGAAGTCTTTAGTCAGCTTGACGCGCGTATCCGGGTTGAATGGCAAGCTCGGGATGGCGATGAAGTCAGCGCCAATCAGGTGTTGTGCCGGCTTCAGGGTCCGGCACGCGGTTTGTTGACGGGCGAACGCACCGCGCTTAATTTTCTGCAAACCCTGTCTGGCACCGCCACGGTCGCACACCGTCATGCCACGGCTGTCAAAGGCACGCGCGCGGTAATCCTGGATACCCGCAAAACCCTGCCGGGTTTGCGCAGCGCGCAGAAGTACGCGGTACGCTGCGGTGGTGCTGGCAACCATCGAATGGGGCTCTTCGACGGCATTCTCATCAAGGAAAACCACATCATGGCGGCGGGCGGCATCACCGCAGCGGTAAAAACGGCGCACAGCCGGGACATGAAAGTGCCGGTAGAAGTAGAGGTCGAGAGCCTGGAACAGCTACGCGAGGGACTGGCGGCGGGCGCCGATATTTTGTTATTGGACAACTTCGATCTGCCCACACTGCGCGAGGCAGTGCGCATCACCGCCGGCCGCACCAAACTGGAAGCCTCCGGCGGCATAGATTTGGAACATCTGCGCATGGTGGCTGAAACCGGCGTGGATTACATCTCCGTGGGTGCCCTCACCAAGCACGTCCGTGCTGTTGATCTGTCCATGCGTTTTGCATTTGAGGACAGAAGCGATTCCAAAATCCGTTAAATTTCGAAGTCTGGCTGGCCGCGTAACAGCCGGTCGCACTGCTCCAACTCCAGCGGCGCGCTGAAGAGATAGCCTTGCATCTTGTAGCAGCCCTCCCCTTTCAAGTGCTCCATCTGCTGCACGGTCTCCACACCTTCGGCAATCACTTCAAGTTTCAGACTCCCAGCAAGTGAAATGATGGAATGAGCGATGGCCGTGTCATAGTTGCTGCTGGCGATATCCGCCACAAATGCGCGGTCTATCTTCACCACATCAACCGGTAGGCGTTTCAGATACAGCAGCGATGAGTGTCCTGTGCCGAAATCATCCAGGCCGATGCGCACACCCAGTTCCCTGAGCTGCTTTAACAGGTTGACATTTGCATCAATATCACGCATCACCATACTTTCAGTGATCTCCAGTTGCAGGATATCCGGCCTCAGGCCGGATTCCTGCAGCGCTTCGCGCACGAAGTCCACCAGGTTCTCCGAAGAAAACTGCCGTACCGACAGATTCACGGCCATGTGAAAATGCCGTCCATCCGTGGCGTCAACCCACTGTTTGGCCTGCAGACAGGCCTGCTTCATCACCCATTGACCCAGAGGCACGATCAAGCCGGTCTCTTCGGCCAGTGGGATGAACTCATTTGGCCAGATGAGCCCCCATTCCGGATCTTGCCAGCGCACGAGTGCCTCCACACCGATGATTCCACCTTCACGCACATCAAACTGAGGCTGATAATGCAGCACCATCTCGTTGCGCTGCAGGGCCTTGCGCAGCGCGTTTTCCCGCGACAGGTTCTGCATGGCCTTGGCATGCATGTCCTGAGTAAAGAACTGGTAGTTGTTGCGCCCGTGATCTTTGGCCTTGTACATCGCACTATCAGCATTCTGCAGTAGCACCTCGACATCTTTGCCGTCATTCGGGAACATGCTGATGCCGATGCTGCAACTCAGGTTGGCCTCTGTCTGGCCCAGCAGGATTGGTTTCATGACTTCCGTAAGGATGCGATTAGAAACGATTGTGACCGCTTCGATGGTCTCACATTGATCGATGATCACCGTGAACTCATCGCCACCTAACCGCGCCACGGAGTCGGCATCACGCACACATTCGATGAGACGTTTGCCGATGTTCCGCAGCACCAGATCGCCTGCTTGATGCCCCAGGGAGTCATTGATGCTCTTGAAGCGGTCTACGTCAATAAACAACAGTGCCACTCTTTGCTGCGCGCGTCGCGCCTTGGCGAGTGTCCGTGTCATGCGCTCCATGAAGAGCGTGCGATTCGGCAGGCCGGTCAGGCGATCGTAGTTCGCCAACTCACGCAGCTTGCTCTCTGCCTCGCGACGATCATAAGCGGTCATGGCGAGTGCCACGAAGTCTGAAAGTGAACTCGCAAAGTTGGCTTCATCGCGTGTCCATTCGCGCATGCCATCGGTATATTCATGCAAAATAATGCCACGCACCCTGACACCCTGCCTGAATGGCGAGCCCAGAACCGCCGTGACTCCGTTTGGTTTAAGATAAGTTCCAATAAGCGGTGCGGCGCGAACATCACTAGTCACATCGGCGATGGCATACGTGCGTGTTTCGCGCATGGCATCAAATAGTGGACGACATTGATCACGTTCAAATTTATATTCGGTCCGTGAAGTATGTTTGCCGTCGGCGAGGATATGTACGCAACGCAGTGCGTGAATGGACTCATCCAGGAACCAAACGCTGATGCGTCTGCAACGCATCGCATTGGCCGCCTTCTCCGTAATTACCTTGAGTGCACCGCTGATATCTCCGGCGGCAATGCTTGATTCACGCGCGAGTTCCAGCAGAGAATCACTCTGCAAGCGCATGCGCTCATCGCCCTGACGCAATTGTGTCTCCACCCGGGTGCGTTCCGATACATGACTGGTGAGCTCTTCCATCATCCCGGCGTAGGAAAACCGCAGTCGCAAGCCGTCGAGCATCTGCTTGTGGGTGCGATAGGCGGTGAGCGCCAGCAGGATGCCTACCGCGGCGCAGACGCAGGCGATAATGAGACCCACGCTGGTGAACTGATAAAACATCCGCACCGTCACCGGCAACAGCGTGACAATCAGGAACACCAGATAGTGCATGAGGTTCGCCGCGAATGCCGGCACTGCGATAGCGGCCATGGCAGCCAGTAGAAGCGCGATAAACGCCTCGTACATGATGGAGCCGGAATGGAAAATCAACCCGCCCGCGACGCCCCACCCCAAGCCCAGCAACAGTGTGCTCGTCAGATAGAGGTATTCCCAAAGCCTGTGCTTTTCCACTTGGATGGTGGAATGGCTAAAACCCCAACTGATGGCAAAACGGATCACGCAAATCACGAGCACATAGGCAGTCCAGATTTTGAGGACGTTGTGGTCCAGACTGTCCCAGAACAACAGCGACAGCACCACGGCGCCGATAGCTGCGGAAATATCTATCCAGCGTCCGAAGTGAAACAGCAGGTTGGTCTGCTCCGCCTTGACCTGATGCTCGAATTGGCTGTCGCCGATCTCCGGAACGATGGCGGTGGTAATGGGCACGCGCTCTTTACTCCTTCAAACCCCGCTCAGGCGCCAAACCGGCGAACCTGAAGTACCGCAGGGAATCCCCGGACCAGGGCGGAATCTTACTTTCTCCCTGTCTCATCTTACTTTATCTGGATTTGCTTATGGCGGTATAACCCGGCATACCGCCGACCCTTCCCTTGAGTGCGGGGCAGCCACACAAAACCGGCCCCGAAATGTGACTCGGTCCACAGTTTCGGCAACTGCCCGCCTCTCCTGTCTTTCAGGGGTAAACCCACCCTTTTACCATCCGTTGCTGCCCCCAGGACCTCAAACCTGGTGGAGATAAAGCTATGAACACCTTGCGTCATATTTTTGGAAAAGCAGTTTTTCTGAGTGTCCTGTGCTTGGCTCTGGCCCTGGTGGGTTGTGGCGGCGGTGGCGACAGCAGCTCCGGAAACATGAGCGCCGACAATGCCCTGACTGACTGCGCGAGCCCCACGCCGCAGGACCAGAATGGGTGCGTCTATGTGGGCATGACCGATGCGCCGGGCGATTTCCTCACCTACACGGTGAACGTCACCTCGCTGTCGCTCACACGTTCGGACGGCGTCACGGTGCAGATGCTGCCACAAGCCGCCACTGTTGATTTCGCGCAATACAACAATCTCACCGAGTTCCTGACCGGCGTGTCCATGCCGCCGGGCAAATACGTGAGCGGTACTATCACGCTGGATTACAGCAGCGCGAATATCCAGGTGCAGGATGCCAATGGCAATGCCGTGCAGGTCACGCCGGTGGATCAGAACGGCAATCCCATCACCGGCCAACTCACGCTCACCATCAATCTGGACATCAACAGCGGCGCACTGCATGTGGCGCCGGGGGTTCCGCGTCTGCTGGATGTAGATTTCAACCTGAATGCTTCAAACCTTGTGAATCTTACCAACAGCACTGTTATGGTGGAGCCGTTCCTGGATGCGGAGGTCAATCCCAATCTTGACAATATGATTCGCCTGCGCGGTCCGGTGGCCAGCGTCAACACGTCCAATTCAAGCTATATGGTCGGACTCGCACCCTTCTGGACAGCCAGCAACGGCAGCGGCCATCCCTACGGTCAGATGACCATCTACACCACTAGCAACACCGTGTATGAGGTGAATCAAGCGGGCTACGTCGGCAGTGCCGGCTTGGCGGCGCTCCAGGCAGCCGGTCCCACCACTGCAACAATTGCCATGGGCAATTATGACTTTTCCACCAACCAGTACGTCGCCACGGAAGTGGATGCGGGTTCAAGTGTTCCGGACGGCACACTGGATGCAGCCCAGGGCGTGGTAGTCAGTGTAAGCGGCACCACTGTGACCTTGCGCGGTGCCACCATTATCCGCAGCGACCAGAGTGTGATATTCAGGGATGAAGTGGCCATCACCGTCGGCCCCAACACCAAGGTGCATGAGGAAGGCAAACCCACCGGCAGCTTCAGCATCCCCGACATTTCCGTGGGTCAGCGGGCCCTAGTGCTGGGCACCATCACCAACCCGAACGCCACTGCGCTCGCCATGGATGCCACCGGCGGCTTGGTACGGCTGGAATATACCCGCGTGGATGCTGTATTCCTCGGTGCCGATGGCACCGGGACGGGAATGCTGGTCAATGTACAGGACTTTGAAGGCCGGCCCGTGTACAACACCGTGACCGGACAGTCCACCAACATTTTCAACTTCACCGGTACCAACAGTAATCCGGCCGACTACGATATCGACCTGAACGGGCTTTCCGACAGCAGTTTCTCCGCCAATGATCCGTTGGTGAGCTACGGCTTCGTCACGCCCTTCGGTTCGGCGCCGCCGGATTTCTCCGCCTTGAGCGTCGCGGACTTCACCACGGCCAACGCCTACCTGTCCGCCTATTGGGGCACAGCCGGCACCAGCCAGGCGTTCAGCTCCATTGATGCAACCAGCGGTATCGTGCTGAACTTGACGAGCAACCCGGTATTTGACCAGCTGCGCCGCGGCGGCGTGGAAACCGATCTCACCACCCTGCCCGCTTCCCCGGCCATTATTGGCAACCCGGCGGGCGGCGGCTTCGCCATCCGCCAAGGCGGCACAGTGACGGTGCACGTGACCTTCGCGGACTTCGTGACGGATCTCACCAGCCGCCTGAGCGCGGGCGGCACTGTGGTGGGTTTCTACGGCAAGGGCGGTTTTAACAGCACCAGCAATACCTACACCGCCAACAAGATCGCGGTGATCATGAACTAACTCCCGCCATTCTCCGCGGCAAGCGTTGCGGCCCGCTCTGGTGGGCCGCTTTTTTTCGCCCTCCCTCGTTCGTGGGACGACGATGGGACATATAGATACAATACGGAATAATCGTTTTGTTGAGCTCAAAGATGACCGATAATCATAAGCTTAATTCGGATTTGTTGCCTATTTGCAACATTTAGTATTTCTTTGAACCCTTCCAAAGAGAATCCTTGCATCCGGATTTATGAAGCAACTCGGTGTACAAGCGCACCCGGGAAGTTCAATCCGGTTTAATCTTGGAACATCAGATGCGAGCGGACGGTTTCATGAAAACAATCTTTTTAATATTGGCTATTGCATCGCTCGCGGGCTGCGCGACCGTCGCCGGCCATGAGCATTCCAATATGCTGAAACAGGCCGTCCAGGACGACCAGAATTGCCAAGCCCAAGGCTGGCGATATCCGGACTCCCGCTATGTCACCTGCCGGATGGAACTTGACGACAAGCGTCAATACCGCAACTGGATGAACCTGCAGCTCATGCACCAGACCAACTACCAGAACCCCACTGCGCCTCCGCCCTATCCTTACCGGGAGGTGTATCGGCCCCTGGACCGGGATCACTACCACTGCCGATATATCACTGATAATGGCCAAGACTACATCCTCTGCGGCGAAGACGCTCAAAACTGAATTTCCGGTGGATTCCCTGTACGCGCGTATCTATGCCCAGGTGCGCCAGATTCCTCGCGGCCGGGTCAGCACCTACGGACGTATCGCCAAGCAGGTTAGTGCTTGCGGCGCCCGCCAAGTGGGCTACGCCATGGCCGCCCTGCCGATGGGATCCCGGATTCCCTGGCAGCGGGTCATCAACCACAAAGGGGAAATCAGTTGTCGCAAACATGGTGGCGGTGCTGATAACCAGCGTTCGCGCCTGGAAGCAGAAGGTGTGCGCTTTGACTTCAAAGGGCGGATTGACCTGAAACGCTACGGCTGGCCGCAATCCTGAATCTTGGTCAGTTCAAAAATACTCAGAAGAATGCTTGACTATTGTGAAGTTAATACTATAGATTATATAGCAATACAGCGTACTTGAGAGAAGCCTGCGGTGAGCGACGAAGAAAGCCATTTGCGCAAATTCCAGAAGGAGCTGAATGCCGGCATCGTGGCTTTGGTTCTGTTGGCCACCTTGGCCGAAGCCAGGGAGCCGCAATATGGCTACCAGATCGCCAAGCAACTGGAACGGGACGAAGAGGAAAGCAGCGTGATGAAACAGGGCACGCTTTATCCGGTGCTGCGCTCTCTATCCACCGCCGGTCTGCTAGACAGCTACGTGGAACCCTCGGTTTCCGGTCCGCCACGTCGTTACTACACCATTACCGACGCTGGCCGCACGGTGCTCGAACAGTGGAAAGACGCCTGGGTCAGCACCCGGGATTTTGTGGACACCATCATGAAGGATAGCCGCCATGACTAAACCCGTACCCCGCAGTATCCAGGAATATCTCGATCAGTTGCGCGAACAGCTGGCCGGCGCCGACCCGGCGCTTATTCAGGACGCACTCTACGATGCGGAGGAATACCTGCGCGGTGAGTTGCACGAGCATCCGGACAAGAGCGAGGAACAGGTACTGACCGCGATTGCCACGAGCTACGGCGCGCCGGAAGAAGTTGCCGAAGCCTATCGTGCCACCGAAGCCAAGGTGCAGGCAGCCCTGCGCACACCGCGGCCAAAGAAACGTCCCTCCGCCATCGGCCGGTTCTTTGGGGTAATAGCTGATCCTCGCGCCTACACTTCGTTGTTTTACATGTTGCTGGCACTCTTCACCGGCATCTTTTACTTTGTCTGGGTAGTCACCGGCACGGCAATCTCTTTCGGTTTGATGCCGCTCATCATCGGCATCCCCTTCTTCCTTCTGTTCCTGGGCAGCGTGCGCATGCTATCGCTGGTGGAAGGCCGTATAGTTGAAGTATTCCTCGGCGTACGCATGCCGCGCCGGCCACCTCATCCAGGTGGTTCAGTACCCCTGTTCACCCATATCAAGAATCTGCTGGCGGACCCTCGCACCTGGTCGACCCTGCTTTACATGCTGCTGCAACTGTTTCTCGGCATCCTGTATTTCAGCTTGGTGGTCGCCTGGCTTGCAATTTCCCTTGTGCTAATCCTTTCCCCACTTTCCCATATCTGGGGAGACATGATTTATATCAACGGCCCAGTCGTGGTTTCATGGTTCTTCACGCCGGTGTGCATACTCATCGGTATCCTGCTGCTGGTGAGCCTCATGCATTTTGCGCGCAGCGTCGGGTATATGCATGGCCACATCGCCAAGGGGTTGTTGGTCTGGCTGGCGGATTAACAGGCTTTCAAAATGGTGCCGGATGCTTAGGGCGGTGAATTCTCGCGAGCACGGCTCACGCTCGTCCGAACGCTCCAAAAGCAATGTCGGAGCCGGTCAGCCCACCAAGAATGCTCAACACGTGCGATCTGACGTGGTAAATCAATGCAAATTCCATTTATAGCCAACTGTTAAGAATGGCCAACGACAGATTTCACCAGCCTGGATTTCTGACGTTACTTTACAAGGACCTTCTGCACGCTCCGATCCACTGTTTGAAGCTGAGTTATCCCGCTCTGTATCTGGCTCTTCAAAGAACCATAAACTTCATATTCCAATTTACGGGGCTGCACGTAAGCCTCATCAACGGTCGTGAACAGTGACGCCAAGCGATCACGCAACGCGGGTTCCGCCACCACGTCTCCTTCACTCGAATGCATGTGCATTTGTGCCAGCACAGCGATTGCTTGATCCAGATTCGACAACAGTGCCTGATATCGTCTATTCCCTGGCGCATTTTTTATGGCCTGTTCCAGTTTGCCTTTCACGACAAGTGCCTGGTTCACGGAAGTAGCCAGCTCCTCGAGAGTGCCTTGTATATCGAAAAGCAACTTCTGGCGGGCTTGCAGCTCGGTCAGCGTGGTGGTCAGACGCGGGTCCAGTTTGACCTCGAACAGCGCCTGCTGGGTCTGGCTGCCATACTGCAGCACGGCATAGTATTTACCAGGTACGATCTCCGGACCCGGGCGCTTGGGATCATAGCCGTTGGTGGCCTCATCCGGAGAGTAGTAATCCTTGATCTTGCTCGTTCCGGGATAGCGCAGATCCCATTGAAATCGGTTCATGGCCGCGGCCACCGCGGTGGCTTTAGCCTTGTCTTTTTCGCCTTTCTTTTCCAAATGCAGCTGATAGCTATTCACGACTTTGCCAGATGCGGTCGTGAATTTCAGGGTCACCGGCGTCTTGCCGTCATAGCCTGCCGGCAGATGGAAGAACACGCTGGTACCGAAGGGATGGTTCACGCCAACTGCCGGTGACCGCTCACCGTGTTCTCCGCCTCCGTAACTCATGGTCATCCATGTCAACTGTGACTTGAAGAGATAGGCAGAATTTTCTGCAACATTTACCCCATCTGCGAGCTGTTCGAGCAGCGCCAGGTTATCCAGAACCCAGAATGACCGTCCATGCGTCGCGATCACCACGCTATTCTGCTCGGACTGGATGGCAACATCGCGGACCTGCACATGTGGCAAATTCAAACCCAATGATTCCCAGTCGTCGCCACCATTCACACTGACATAAACGCTATTCCGGGTACCCAGAAAGATGAGATTCTTGTTATGCGGGTCAATACAGACACTCGTTACGTATTCATCATCTGGCAATCCTTGCGTAACGTTGGTCCAATGCCGACCGTAATCAGTGGTCTTGAAGACATAGGGTTTGAAATCATCCCACATGTACCGGCTCGCCGTCAGATAGGCTGTACCTTTATCGGCATAAGACGGCGCAATCGAACTAATGCTGGTCCATTGCGTTAATTCGGGTGGCGTAATGTCAATCCAATGCTGTCCGCCATCGGTGGTGATATGTACCAGCCCGTCACTGGACCCCGCCCAAATGACATTGTTATCGAACGGCGAAACAGCCAAACCGGATATATAGGGATATACCTCGGCGGCGGATTCATCCAGCATGATCGGCCCGCCTGTAGGACCTTCCGTGGATTTGTCATCGCGGGTCAAATCGGGACTGATGCAAGCCCAGGTATCACCAAAATCCAGGCTCTTCAGAACACACTGTGCACCAACGAGCAATTCGCTCAGATCCGCGGGTGAAAACAATATCGGATGCGTCCACGCCAGACGATACTTGAGTTCATACGAGGCTGCGCCGGATTGGTAATCTGGCCAGGGACTGACAGTCTGGATCAATTTTATTTTTCTGTTCTCTTTTTCAAACAGCACATAATAGTCACTGGCGTAGGTAACCCAGGGTTTGCCGGGCTGCGGCACCACCCACGAGCTTTCACCGCCCGCAATGTATTTCCACGCCGCAAGCGGAATCCCACCCTCACCCGTGGCACTCGGTCCCTCGAACGCGCCTTCGTCCTGTTGCGCCCCATAGATGTGAAAGGGAAATTGATCATCAACATTGGCGTGGTAGAACTGCCCGGTGGGCTGATCGTGCTCACCACTCCAGGTCTTGCCTGCATTCACAGAAACCGTTGCGCCGCCATCATTGCCTTCCAGAATGATCTGTGGGTTGGCCGGATTAATCCAGGCAATGTGATTATCTCCGTGCGGTGTGTGAAGCTTGGTGATCTTCTTGCCCGCATCATGGGATACCCACAGCGCATCCACCTCGGGCATATAAATGGTGTTGGGATCTTTCGGGTCCACATATATCGTTGAGTAATAAAAGCTGCGCTGACGCAAGGCCCAATCCTTGTTGACCCGCGTCCAGTGACTGCCACCATCGTCAGAGCGAAATATTCCGCCGTGTTTGGCTTGCACAATCGCGTACACGACGCTCGGCTGACTCGGTGCCACGGCGACGCCGATGCGAGCTTGAATGCCCTGCGGCAACCCCGTGTTATGCGTGATATTCACCCAATGCGTGCCACCATCTGTACTCTTGTATAGACCGCTGCCCGGACCGCCACTCGACAGTTTCCAGGGAGTCCGGTACGCCTGCCACATGGCCGCATAGAGGACTTCCGGGTTCTGCGGGTCCATGGCAAGATCAATCGCGCCGGTCTTGTTATCGACAAACAGCACCTTATTCCAGGTTTTCCCGCCATCGGTGGTTTTATAGACACCGCCCTGGTCATTGTCCACGAACACATGTCCCATCGAAGCCACATAGACCACATTCGGTTCATGCGGATCGACAATGATTTTGCTGGTGGTATGCGTATCCTTAAGACCTATGTATTGCCAGGTCTTGCCCGCATCCGCAGACTTGTACAGCCCATTGCCGGTGATGAAATCGTTGCGAATATCGGCTTCGCCGGTACCGGCATAAATGATGTTTGGATCGGAGGGCGCCACCGCAATAGCGCCGATGCTGATATTTGATGAATCCAGTGTCTTATCAGAAATGTTTTCCCAGCTGACGCCATAATCGTCACTTTTCCAGATGCCCCCATCCACCGCACCCATGTAAAAAACGTTCGGCTGTTGAACAACACCGGACACCGCTACCACACGGCCACCAACAGCCGGGCCAATGCTGCGCCAATGTAATTTATTCACCAATTGACTGAAAGGAACCTGAGGCTGAGCCAGCACTGGCATGCCTGCCATCATCAAGCAAGCGCTCAAAATGCAATGTGGAACAAAACGCCTCGATCTGATCATGACAGCACTCCTAACAGTTGGGCTCAGATGCGGACCTGCACATTCAGCCAGTTTTCTGGTCCGGATACGTGAAATACGACGGGTTAAGCCGCCAGCATGCGGGGCGACGGACTGCAGTACACCTCATCGGACATACTGCGGTCAAGTACAGTATACGATTCGCTCATGGCCAATTATTTGCGATCACATCGCGCGTCTCTTCAACCCCCGTACGCCACACGGTCAACATGTCTTCATCGGAGCGTTGGTAGTAGCCACCATAATTGCCATCTCCGATGTGGTTTCTTGCTGCAACGGGGTCTAAAGACCGTATGCGCGATATATCAATCATGGGCTTTTGCTCTGATGGGTAATTAACGCCGATCAGCCGTGTCCACGGGAAGTTTTCCATCCACGAAGCGTGTGAGGCAATCGGATCGATTTCCATGACTTTTTTCCAGGTGGCGGGCGCGTTCCACCAATTGTGGAATTTCACGCGGACGCACGGCTTTTGGGCCTGCCACTCGTCAATCAGCTTCTTGACCGGCGAATTGCCGCCGTGGCCGTTGACCACCACGATGCGTTTGAACCCATGGGTGGCCAGGCTTTCCAGGATGTCGCGCATGAGTGAGAGATAAGTGTCCGCGCTCACACTTACGGTGCCCGGATAAGCCATAAAATAGGGGGTGATCCCATACGGCAGTCCGGGGAACACCGGCACCTTCAGAGGCTCGGCGGCCTCCACCGCTACCCTTTCAGACAGGATGTAGTCAACACACAGGCTCAGCTGGGCGTGCTGCTCCGTGCTGCCGATGGGCAGCACCGCGCGATCATCTCGCTTGAGGTACTCTTCCACCTGGGCCCAGTTCATGTTACTGATCTTCACGATGTTTCCTCAATGCGCGTTTGGACACCGTCCACGTGCAAACAGCGAAAGATTATAAATGACATCCACAATCGTTGACCGCCATCCCAAAAAAGCCTTTCTGGTTCTGTTCTTCATCGAGATCTGGGAACGCTTCGGCTACTACGGTATGGCCTCCATCATGGTGCTCTATATGGTAGAGCGCATGGGCTTTGGCGATGCCCAATCGGACATCATCTGGGGCGCGTTTTCTGCCTTGGTGTATTCCATGCCTATGCTGGGCGGGTACCTGGGTGACCGAGTGTTGGGCGCCCGGCGTACCTTGGTGCTCGGCGCCGTCACCCTTGGACTCGGTTACCTGCTGCTATCGGTTCCACTGAAGGAAACCCTGTTTCCGGCCATGGGGCTGATCGCCCTGGGCAACGGATTGTTCAAAGTGAATCCCAATAATCTGGTATCGCGCCTGCATGAAGGTGATCATTCCAAGCTCGATATCCTGTTCACGCTGTATTACATGTCGCTCAACATCGGCTCGTTCGTGTCAATCCTCCTAACCCCCTGGATCAAGGACCAAACCAGCTGGGCAATTACAGTGGGGGCCCTGCACGTCGACAGCTGGCATCTGGCCTTCGGCCTGAGTGCCATCGGCCTGACACTCGGGTTAGTAAACTACGGCATCTTTCAACATTACCTGCGGCCGTATGGCGCGGCGCCCGACTTCCAGAAGCTGAACTGGCAAAAACTCGGCGTAGTGATCGGAATCTCGCTGATGATTGCCTTTCTGCTGGCGGAGATCATCCGCCATCCCACGGCCGCCTTCGTGGTGGTCGCTTTATTCTTCATTCTCATGATCTACGTATTTGCACATTTGCTGATGACCGGTGAGAAGCACACACGCAACCGTATCATTGCTTGCATCGTATTCACGGCCATCTCCGCTATCTGGGCCATCTATAACCAACAGATCTACACGTCCCTCACGCTCTTCGCCCTGCGCAACGTGGAGCACAACATCCTGGGTATGCATGTTTCAGCCGCACAGTTCCAGGATCTCAACCAGTTCTGGTTGGTGCTGCTGGCCATACCGCTGGCCTGGTCTTACCAGCGCATGCAGAAAACCCGGCGCGGAGATTTCTCGATTGCGGCCAAATATACGGCCGGTATGTATCTGCTGGCTTTGGCATTTTTTCTGTATGCGGCCAGCAGCCTTACGGCGCATGCCGGCTTCGTTTCCTCTTGGTGGCTGGTGGCCGGCTACGCGGCACAGTCGCTGGGTGAGCTGCTCATCAGTGCGCTGGGTTTTTCCATGGTCTCGCAACTGGTGCCCGAGCGTTCCCGCGGCATTATCATGGGTGCCTGGTTCCTGGGGATGGGCATAAGCAACTACGTTGGCGGCGCCATCGCCAGCCTCGCCAGCATCCCTGCCGGAATCGTTCAGTCAACGGTCACACTGCCAATATATGTCAAACTGTTCGCCGGGCTCGGGATCGGCGCGCTTGTGTGTGCGATCGTTTTGACCGCTCTGATTCCACTCTTGAAACGCTTGATGGTTAAATATGAAATGGTTTAATCCAGCATCCACACACGGGTTCGCATGATCCGACGTGCACTCTGGTTCGTGATTGTGACCGTAATCCTACTGGGTGCGCTGCACGAATTCACCATGCGCCCGATTGCACGCAGCGCGGGTGTGCTGGCGCCGGACGCACCGCAGCAAACCAATCTTTCCGGGCCGCAAGCGTTGCTGCATATAAAAGACGCCACCCTGGAGCCGCTGGCGAAGTTCGCGCTGACGGCACGCGTGCTCTCGCGCGAGGATTATCACTTCGATGACGGTTCATTCTTGTCGCCAACCGATCTGGCCTTGGGTTGGGGACGCATGTCCGACAGTGCGGTGCTTCGCCATATAAACATTCAACAGGGCGTGCGCTTTTACACCTGGAGCGTGCGGAATTATCCCATCCCGCCCCGCGAGATTGAGACCAGTAGCGCCAACATGCATATGATCCCAGCTGACGCGGAGGTGACACGCGAACTCAAGCGAGTGCGTGTGGGCGATCTGATTACCTTGGATGGCCTGCTGGTGGAGGCGGATCGCCCCGGCGGCTGGCGTTGGCGCAGCTCATTGACTCGGGATGATACCGGGCCCGGCGCATGCGAACTGGTTTACGTGGAGGATCTGACGATCGATCCGCGGCCTTGAGGCAATCGTTAATCAAATTTGGTGCCGGCGGAGAGAGTCGAACTCCCGACCTACGCGTTACGAAAAGTTCCTGATAAATAGTCATTCAACTAAATCAGTCACTTACGGCGCTTGCCCTGTGCCAAAACGCGTTTCAATAGTCAGTAAGCATCACGCAACGACAGACAGCGGGGCACAATTTTGTCACAGTTATAAATGTCTGCTTCCGGCAGCTAACTTCCGGTCATTCGCCGAACCGTCTGGCGTGAAGCCTGGTGACGAATCTCTGGTACATAACCAATGGAAGTAAGACTGTGTTTTACGTGATTCTCGGAGCTTGCACTGTCATATTATCCCTTGCGATCAGGAAGGTTCTTAGGTTATTTGGAATTTGATTGTCCCAGTGTGACCCCGATAGCTTCGATACTCGGAATGCCGTCATATACATATGGTTGCATGAGGACAGCACCCAGAGTAATACTCTGCACCTAGTTGCATATACGTAATGCAGTCACAGAGGCTATCAACATGGTGCGCAGCATCCTCGGTGTTGTGGTTGGCTTGGTCTTATGGATGGTGGGGTTCTACGCCCTGGCGATCGGGCTGTCGTTGCTCTGGCCGGACTACGCACTCCACGGACGCCAGTGGATTAGAGAGGACTTGTTTACATTCACGCCGCTCATGGCTTGTTGCAACCTGGCGCTGTGGGTGCTCGCCGAGATTGCGGCCGGTTGGGTGGCAGCGAAGATCTCGAAGCGTCGCGGAGCAGTGTGGGTGCTGGCTGGGCTAGTGGGGATCTATCTTGCTGCCTTGCATCTCGGCTTCGATTGGTCCCGCTTCCCGTGGTGGTACAACCTTGGGGTCGTCATCCCGGCTGTTCCAGCGGTGCTATTGGGCGCCCATCTCGCAGGACTCAGACGGGTACCTGATCAGGCTATGGGATGACGTGTCGATGCAGGGAAAGACTGGCGAGTGATGTCATTTCTTGACAGCGATGGTTACACCCCAGAATTCACAATTGACATTTCGATTACGCATCAGCAACCAGGCGCCCTTGGCCATCCCGGATTCCACATTCGCTTGGGGAAGCGCAGACTAGATGTTGATATGGACCCATTCCTGTGTCAGCAATTTGACGGACAACCCAACAACTTGCGGGAGAATCTCATGACGATTACACGCCTAACATTTGTGGTTTTATTGGCTGCGCTAGCCACTTCGGTGCAGGCCGAGACCGTCAACTGCACGCCTATAACTTCACTGCCGGCGACGATCACGACCCCAGGCATCTATTGCCTCACCGGCAATCTTGGCACATCCCAATCTTCGGGCAATGCCATCACCATAACCGCCAATTACGTAACACTGGACCTCAACGGTCACAAGCTCGATGGGCATACCGCAGGCACTGGGACTACCGCAATTGGGATCTCCAGTACCGGTACCGATGTCACCATCAAGAACGGCATCGTGCGCGCGTTCTACAGGGGCATATATCTCACGGGTGCTGGAGCGGTTGTGCAGGATATGCTGATCGATTCCAACACCTTTATTGGCATCACCGCGGATGGAATCGGCTCGCTGGTGGAGCACAACCAAGTGGTCAATACTGGTGGCGCTGGTACCGGGGCAGCCATTGGCATCGACATCGAAGGCAGTAACGAAACGGTAAGCAACAACATTGTCTCGGGCGTAACGGCCCAGCTTGCTGCCCACGAATATGGCATATTGATATACAACAGCACTGCACAAGATAACGTGGTAAGTAATACGTCTATTCCGGGCGCGAATGCATCGTATGGCATCTCGTCGAAAGGCAGCATCGATACAAACAACAAGGTTAGTACTTTTAGTTACTGCATCACTAGCGACTCCGCTAGTATCTACTCCTTCAACACGGTCAATAATTGCCAGACAGATTTTTCGGGTGGTACTGATGGTTCAGGTAATAGCGGCACATAACACATTTGCGACTCACTCCCACTATGAGTGAGTCGCCTTTGTTTTCAAAGACACACCACAGTTTCTTTATGACCAATGAGACTTAATGGTGCCGGCGAAGGGAATTGAACCCCTGACCTACGCGTTACGAAAACGGACTAGGTTTATACGTTCTGTTAACAATCAGTCACTTACGGTGCTTGCCCTCTTCAAACCGCTTTTCAATAGGCAGTAAACATCACACAACAACAATCAACGTGGCACAATCTTGACACAGTGTTAAAGGGGTGGGTCGTGAGAATTAAGAGATCTACAACGCTCAAGCGATCCACTGCACTGTGTGGTTCCGCACTGATAGTGTTGCTGTTAGCAAGCTGTGCCGCCGGGTCTACGCGGTGGGCAAAGTATGCGACGAAAGACGATATCCGCACAGCCACTGTTTTTGATTTGTGTCATAGCTATCAGAACTATCTGATAAATCCCGACATCAAAACTGAGATTCTGCAGCGCGGCTTGTTGACCAAAAAAGAATGGGACCATTTAGTTGAAACTGGCCTCACGGATGAGAGGCCCGAGGTTGGTGATAAAGAATGTGCCATATTTGCTCAAGGCTGGGGGAGAATATGGACGCAAGAATCTCAAAAAATCGAAGATGACCGCTCAATAGAAGTCTGGAAGGATCTTGCATGTGAGCCTTCACCAGTCACATTATTTGGCGCACGCTGTAGTTATATGGAATACACCTTCGAAAATAATACAGTTAAAGATATCAAGTGCTACGATCGCGCAAATAAGCCTCACTTTTGTGAAGATCGTAATATGGCTCACCTCGATGTTCGTGCAGCAGATGACTCTCTCCTGTGTAGGGGCTACATGAACTACGACCTCAATCCCGGCATTAAGACAGAAATTCTGCGGCGTGGTTTATTGACTGAGACGGAGTGGAATCAGTTGGTGGCTGGCGGTTACGAGGGTATTAAACCTAGGTAATTAGGGCGTTTCGTAACCATCGGCATAGGATAAGTGCTTATGGTTACAGGGAAAACCAGTCATTTTGCCTGTGCGGCCAACTTTTTGAGGGGTCGCAAGTGCGTTTTCTGCGGTTCGTTT
>JBAWFA010000011.1:0-54228 GCA_049591455.1 Gammaproteobacteria bacterium | reverse complement strand
CGGCGTTTCGCGCTACCATTTCCCCATGTACCTCAAAGAAATCGAATACCGCTTTAACCACCGCCGCGAGAACCTCTTCAAACGGTTCCTGAAACTCTATTTTGGTTACGTTTCGCCCTAATTACCTTAAAGAATGTAGGCGGAAAAATGAAACAAGATGCAGGTCTTGATCCAGAAAAAACAGGAGCTGCCAGAGAACGGCCGTCGATTGAATTTATCAAGACCCTGGCTTGGGTATTTGTATTCCTCGCGTTGTTCTTCGGCGTCGCCGTCGGCACGCATCTCGGCGGCCTCGCGATCGGCTACACAACTTTTGGCTGGCTTTCACCTGTAGTCAGAGTCGTGATCGAAATCGGTGGAGTGCTGCTTATAACCTGGCTGGTACGAGTCAAGCTCAATAAGAAGGGATGGACGGGTATGGCACTGCCTCGCCCGCAGGTTGCCCGGCTGCTTTTCGGATGTTGTTGCGGCATCCTGACCATCCTGGCCGTGTTTTGGATCGAATACATGCTGGGCTGGGCACATGTCACTCGGATCTCGACGGAACATCTTTTGGGCCTGCCGAGGCCAGTGTTGATCTTGTTCGAACTTCTCCCGGCATTGGGAACGGGCTTCGGGGAAGAACTGGCTTTCCGGGGCTATATTTTTCAAACCCTGGGTGAGCGTGTACCGGTTTGGGTCGCAGCCTTGATGATGGGTGTAATCTTTGCGCTTGCCCATTTCACCTTGCACGGTTTCGGCATCTCATTTGTCCTGTCTACCATTGGCGGTTCGGTGATGTTCCTAGTCTTGCGATTCGCCACGGGCTCGCTATGGTTCCCCATCGGCTTTCACGCCATGTGGGATTGGACGCAAACCTTCCTAGTGGGTTTTTCGGGGGCAGGCACTGCACATGATCCCGCTCTCATACAGATCAGTCAGGGTGGCCCTCCGTTTTGGGTCGGCGGCGGAGCGGTGGATGAGAGTGGGATTCTTTTTATGTTGGCGTGGGGTCTAGTGTTGATACTTGCCTTAGCTTACGGGAAGCATGTCGGCAGGACGCCTCCTTGGACCCGGCGGCTTTCGGCGGACGGTCGGACTTTCTAGCCCGGACGATGTGGACTTAATTCGCTACATAGACACTCAATTTGTACGAATTGATAACCCTCGTAAACGTCTGCACAGGGTCAAAAGCAGCCATAACTGCGAGCAGATCTCCGGTTATTTATGAAAACAAATGCTCACGATGATGGAATTGGTAGCTTATGGGTGGACTCGAACCACCGACCTCAGCATTATGAGTGCTGAAATCACCCATTCCGTAAGAATACAATCACTAGCCCCGTCACCTCCAGGCTGAACCACATGCTTGTGAGGGCAAGAGATTAGCGACAGCCTACTTGGCCTTGAGATTGAGATCCGTATTCACTGCATTTTTATCCTCTTTGGCGGTAAGGTCCACAGCAAGCAGATAAAGCTGCGCATCGGGAACGGTACCTTGCGTTTCCAGATAGGATTTGATGGTGTCCGCCCGGGCTTGCGCCAGTTTGTAAAGCTGGCCATCGCTGATGGGGATGGAAGCGAGCAGGCGTTCATGCGCTGCGCTGACCATCGCCTGTTCCCGTTCAGCCGCTGTCTTTGGCGGTGCTTTGGGATCGGCTGGTGGTAAGAGCAAGGCGGGATCCTGGCGGAAGGCCTGCTTGTACATGGCCAGCAACATGCCTGATTTCTGTTCATCCGTTGCGGCCGGATTCACTTTGTCCAGCCGCTCGTTCAATACCTGGCCGGCAAGCGCCCGCTTGTCGGCATCCACTGCCACGGCACCGCGAATCTCCAGAGTGAGCTGCGGTCTGTCCCGCAACGCTTTGGCGAGATTTCCCAGCTTTTGCTGCTGGGCTTGGTCGAGCGCGCTGCTGCCCGGTGAAAATGCCACCAGATTAAGCTCCTGCTTGCTGCCGCCGAACAGACTGCCCAGGAATTTAAACGGTGCGGTCACGATGTTGACGACGAGATGCTTGACGGCCATCCAGATAATGGCGCCGTAATGAAAATCCGGATTGTTCAGATCGCCGGTGATGGGCAGGTCTATGTCAATGACGCCGCGTGAATCCTTCAGAAGAGCGATGGCGAGACGTATTGGCAGGCTCACGGCATCCGGGCTGTTGACCGGCGCACCCAGAGTGAGCTGGTCCAGGATAATCTTGTTGTCAGCCACCAGCAGCTTTTTGTTGAGCTTGTAGTGCAGCGTCATGTCCAGCTTGCCCTTATCTATCTTGTAGCCGGCGAATTTTCCGGAATACGGAGTAAGGGTAGTCAGTTCAATGCCATGAAACGTCATCGTGATGTCGGTGAAGGCATCGGTGGTGAGCGGATTGATCTGGCCCTGTATAGTCACCGGTGCGTACTTGTCCACGCTACCCCGGATATCCACATCGGCGCGCGCCAGCTCGCGGGAAGATAGGCCCTTGATGGTGCCGTTGAGCGCCTGGATGCCGGTTCTGAATCCCGGCTTGATGGAAAGATCGGCAAAATTCGCCGAGCCGTTACGGATGCTGATTTCGCCTACCCGGATAAGCATCGGCTGCCCGGCACTGCCACTACTGGGTTTTGCTCCCGCTGTATTGTTGGTTTTTGTGGTCTTGAACATGTCTCCCACGTTGCTGCTGTGATCGGGTGCGATGATTACACGGGCATAGGGCTCCGCCGCGATGATTTCACGGATGCTTAGCGCAGCCGGTGCGCTCACATAGTTAACCTGGCTGAGATGCAGTTCGCGCCAGCGCACAAAATCCATGTGCAATGTGGTATCTGCCGCCACAAGGTTGTACACACGTACATCGCCGCTCGCCCGAATGCTCGGCTTTGGGCCTGCGCCGTCGTAAATAATGTTGCTGTTTATGCCGAGCGTGCCGCGTGTCAGCGCCAGATTGGCGTAGGACCGGATATATGGATTCACGCTCTGCAAGGGGAAGTCTGTCATCGTGACATCAAGGTCCGCTTTCAAAGGCGCGAGGATTACCTGCCCTTTTGTGGCCACTCGGCCTTTGCCGAGTCCAAGGTCCGCGTTCACGCCCAAGGCAACATTTGAGCCGGTGCGGTAACCCTTCACAGTCAAGTTCACCGGATGGATATCGAAGGTGGTTCCGGGCGCGATGGCCTCATCTCGCGCCGTAATGCGATAGTCGCTCACAGCCACCTCGTCCACCGCCACTTGCCAGGGCGGCGGATCGGCGGAGGGTTTGTCGACATCCGCAGGGCTTTCCGCGATTGGCGTAAGCAAGCTGGCCAGGGATATCTGATCGTGGGGCAGCAGGGCTGCTTTGATGCTGCCAGCCTGTGTAGTGATGGCGCCCACGTGCAATTGATATCTGGCCGTATCCAGAACGATGCCGTCCACACTCAGACTGGGAATGACGACCGCATCCTCGTTCCGCTGCGGATCGTGCAGAACCAGGTTGTTAAAAATCAGCTGCCCGTTCTTCAGCTGGAGATTAGGCGCTGCGCCGCTGGCCGTGAGTGTATAGTCAAGATGCACGTCAGCCGTCCCGCGCGGAATTTCAAAACGCAGGCCCGCCTGAAGATAGCGCCACAGTTCATGCACCTGGAACTGGGTGACATCAATATGCCCTTCTGACATCAGCGGCTGCATGCCGAATTTTCCTCGCCAGCCGATCCGGGTTCCGCCCGCCAGATTGGCAACCAGGGCATACGGACTTTGCGAGTCGGGCCGGGTGCTGAAATCGTCGAGCTTTAGATTGATGTCCCCCACGGAAGCCGCAAAGGGCTTGGCGCGGCTGTCATCGGCATAATCCACGCGCCCTTGGGTGATACCCAGATGTTCGATGAACAGGCTGGGGATACCGCTGCTACTTTTTTTGGGCGCTGTAGTTGCTGGCGGACCGGCCAGCGATGCCAAATTGAGAGCGCCACCGGGTTGAATCACCACATTCAATTCGGGCTGATCCAACTGGATTTCACCGAAGGTCCAGGCGCGGTGCCAGATGGATGCGAACGGATCAAAATTTACGTACAGCCGGCCGAACCCGGCCAGTGCGGCATTGTTCCGCTGGTTCAGGGCGAACTGCCGGATGGTAATGGACAGGATAAACGGATTGAACGCTACCTTGCCGATACTGACCTGCTGGCCAGTCTGTTTCTGGAGTTGTTGCGTCAGCTCATGCTTGATCAGGGGCGGGGCGGCAAAGAAACCCAGCAGGGCATACAGGCCGATTACAATGACTGCCGCAATCAGCCAGCGGCGTAACCGCTTACCAACCGGTATGAACGGCAAAGAACGCATAAGCGTCGCTAGCAACTTTCAAAATGTGCCGGGTCTGGAGCCATGGCCGTGGAATCCTCCGCTCTGTAAAAACACAATCACCTGCTCTGCTACTTCGGGATTGAACAACAGGCCTGTATGGGTGGTTTTCACTTCCACGTAATCGCCGGCACCGGCAAGCCGTGTTTCTTCCACTGTCACCAGGCCGTCGTGCGGCTCGGGCAGATCGGGGCGCAGCGGATTCAAGCCGAAGCCGCCGGTGCCCGCAATTACGCCAAGTTCACGTTGATTTCGCCATTCAGGATCATATTCTTCGGCGAGACCCTCCGGGCCGCTTTGTCCGAGTATCCAGCCCAGGTTTTTGGCCACCAGATTGCGCGCGGCACGGCTGCCCTTCACTGGCGCACCCAGCAAAACCACGCGGCCCGGCGGAACCTTTGCATCCATCTCGAACATGCGCAGGATCACGAGGCCGCCGAGGCTGTGACCGACCAGATGCAGTGTCTTCGCCTTGAGGTCAGCAATGTAATCTGCCAGCCGTTGCGCGTTGACGCGCACTGGCTCAAGCACGGTGTGGTAATGATATTGCTGGGTTTCAAAACCGGTTTGAGCGACACGCAGCCGCAGCAAACTCAGTTCCAGGCCGGTCATATATAGACCGTGGATGAAGACGACGGTTTCTTTCAAGTTCCCAGCCACACCAAACTCCCTTGTAACTGTTGCCCCTCACCCTCTCGCCCCACAGGGGAGAAAGAGTTTGTCGGAGCAGAACGATATTTCTTTGTCGCCTTCCATAATACCCCGGCATGGCTAAATCTGCGGAATGTGCTGGCACACCAGTATTCCTGGGGACGGCACACGCGCCGCAGTTGCTTGAACACCCGTGGCTAAAGGACCGTTCCGGTGTCTTAAAGTCACCAGCCGCCAAGGAGGCATGAATCCGCTATTATTAAGCGCCCTTGGCAGGTGCGATTCCCTCAATCAGTTCATGAACGACGCAACTTTTCCTTCGCAACGGCGCCGCAGCATCGGGGTGATGGTCGGCAGCGTGCAGGTGGGCGGCGACGCGCCCATCGTGGTGCAATCCATGACCAACACCGACACGGCGGACGTGGATGCCACGGTCAGGCAGGTGGTGGAGCTGGCGCGTGCGGGTTCGGAACTGGTACGCGTGACGGTAAACACGGACGATGCTGCGGCCGCGGTGCCCCACATCCGCGAGAAGCTCGACGCCATAGGCATAAACGTGCCGCTGATCGGCGATTTCCATTACATCGGCCACAAGCTCCTGACCGCACATCCCACCTGTGCCGAAGCGCTGGCGAAATACCGCGTCAATCCCGGCAACGTGGGACACGGCAGCAAGCGCGATACACAGTTCGGCACCATGATCGAGGTGGCAATCAAGTATGACCGGCCGGTGCGCATCGGCGTGAACTGGGGCAGCTTGGATGAGGAACTGCTGACCCGCATGATGGACAAGAACGCGGCCTCTGCTTCGCCGAAAGACGCCAAGGAAGTCATGCACGACGCCGTGGTGGCTTCGGCACTGCTCTCGGCCAAACGCGCCGAGGAACTCGGCCTGGCTCACAACAAGATCATCCTGTCCTGCAAGATGAGCGGCGTGCAGGATCTGATCGATGTATACACCCGCTTGGCCGCCCGCTGCGATTACCCGCTGCATCTGGGCTTGACGGAAGCCGGCATGGGCAGCAAGGGCATCGTAGCGTCCACCGCCGCCCTGGCGGTGCTGCTGCAACAAGGCATCGGCGACACTATCCGCATTTCCCTGACACCGGAGCCGGGCGGTGACCGAACCCGCGAAGTGATCGTGGCCCAGGAAATCCTGCAGACCATGGGCCTCAGGGCCTTCGTGCCGTTGGTGGCCGCCTGCCCCGGCTGCGGCCGTACCACCAGTACCGTGTTCCAGCAGCTAGCCCAGGACATCCAGAGCTATATCCGCATCCGCATGCCCGACTGGAAGCGGGTTTATGCCAACGTGGAAACCATGCACGTGGCGGTCATGGGCTGCGTGGTGAATGGCCCCGGTGAGAGTAAGCACGCCAACATAGGCATCAGCCTGCCGGGGACCGGCGAAAGCCCGGTGGCGCCGGTATTTGTGGATGGAAAAAAGACCGTCACGCTCAAAGGCGACAAGATCGCAGCGGAATTCCAGGAGATCGTCGAAGATTACGTAAGCAGTCATTACCAGGCTCGCGCCTGATTTCAGGCCAATAACTACAGCTGACTCCAGGTCATTGGACTTGGCAGGTATTCAAAAAAGCCGTTCTATATATAGAGGTAATTCGTCATGCGGCTTTCCCCGGCCGCCATTGCCTAGCTGGTAAAATGGCTTTCTCAGACAGGAATCCCATGGGCAAAACCACCAAATACGTCGCCAAGGTTCCAGACCGACACGGCTACATTCCCTACACCCCGGCAGAGAATGCAGTCTGGCGGGACCTCATCACCCGGCAGCGGCCCATCGTTGAGAAATACGCCTGCGACGACTACCTGGAAGCGCTGGAGCGGATGGACTTCCCCGCTGACCGCATTCCCCAGTGCAAGGAAGTCTCCGCGGTGCTGCGCCAGCACACCGGCTGGGAGGTGGCGTCGGTGCCGGCTTTGATTCCCTTCGACCAGTTTTTTGCCCTGCTGGCCGACAAGAAATTCCCCGCCGCGTCCTTCATCCGCAGCCGCGAGGAAATGGACTATCTGCAGGAGCCGGATATCTTCCACGAAGTCTTCGGCCATACACCGCTGCTCACCGACCCACGTTTCGCCGAGTTCACCCACGCCTACGGCAAGGCGGGAGTAAAAGCCGACAAGAAGGATCATATGATGCTGGCGCGGCTCTACTGGTTCACGGTGGAATTCGGATTAATAAGCACGCGCAAGGGCTTGAAAACCTACGGTGCGGGCATCGTGTCGTCATTCGGTGAAACCCCCTATTCCATTGAAAGTCACCAGCCGCTGCGCAAACCTTTCGACCCCATTGACGCCCTGCGCACTCCCTATCGCATAGATATTTTCCAGACCACCTACTTCATCATCAACAGTCTCGAAGACATGTTCAATCTGGCCCACAAGAACCTGATCGGACTCATCAACGAGGCGCGGCAGCTGGGGATGTACGAGCCGAATTTTCCGCCGGCTGAAACGAAAGTATCCTGGGCGTAACAGCACTCCTTCATTCAATACTATTGAGGTTCCCATGACTGAATTGGCTGAAAAACATTGTGTTCCCTGCGAAGGCGGCGTCAAGCCCCTGAGCCGCGAGGAAGCCGAGCGCTATTTGAAGAAGCTTGCGCCCGAGTGGCAGTTGAGCACCGACAACAAGCAGATCCACAAGGATTTCAAGTTCAAAGGCTTCAATGCCACCATGGGTTTCGTGAACGCCATCGCCTGGATCGCGAACCAGGAAGGCCATCATCCCGATCTCGAAGTGGGCTACAGCCACTGCCTGGTGCGCTACACCACCCATGCCATCGGCGGGCTGTCGGAAAACGATTTCATCTGTGCCGCCAAAGTGGACAAGCTGCTGGCGAAATGACCCGGCACTTCTCCCACCCAGAGGTGCCTGTTGGGTTGAGGCGCCAGCCAAAACTCGACAATTATCCAGCAGCGCTTGGTGTTGGAATTGTTGGGGTACGCTCCGCTCACCGCCAAACTGCCATCACCTTCAGGTAGAAAAATGCCGTGTTCACCGCGCCAGCGGCGGTAAATCCCCGCTCAATCCCATTGCACGCCGCATAAATGCGTCCTTAAGCGGCGTAAAACGGTCTACAGCGCGCAATCCCGTGTTGCGCAGCAACCGCAGCGGTGCAATTTCGTTGCTGAAAAGCCGTTTAAACCCGTCAAGTGCCGCAATCATCGTCAGGTTGTCTCCCTTGCGCGTGCGCTGGTAACGGCGCAAGACGCCCAAATCACCGATGTCGCGCTGGCGTGCATGTGCCGCGAGGATTACGTCAGCGAGCACCGCCATGTCCAGCAAACCCAGGTTCACGCCCTGGCCTGCCAGCGGATGCAGCGCATGCGCGGCATCGCCGATCAACGCGAACCGCGGGCGCACGTATTCGCGGGCGTGCATGCGTTGCAGCGGAAACGCGGCACGTTGGCTGGTGGCGGTGACTTTGCCGAGAATTGCTGCGCTCGCCTCGGTGACGGCAGCGCAGAATGCTGCATCATCCAACTGCCGGATTTCCACTGCGCGCGCGTCATCCAGCGACCACACCACCGAGGAACGTCCGTCGGCAAGCGGCAGCAAAGCAATGGGTCCGCTGGGCAGGAAGCGTTGCCAGGCGGTATCGTGATGGAGTTTTTCGGTGCTTACATGGGCCACGATGGCCTGTTGCCCATAAGACTCGCCGGCAGTTTCGATGCCTGCGAGTTTGCGTGTCGCCGACTCGGCACCGTCAGCCGCCACCAGCAGACTCGCCTTCAGGTGCTGACCATCCTGGAGTGTGAGCACTACCCCGTCCGCATCAAAATCAGCCGTCTCCGGCGTGGCGGGCCAGATTGTCATGATGTTCCTGATTCCTTCAAGCTGTTTCAACAAGGCGTGCTGGATCAGCTGGTTTTCGACGATATAACCAAGTGCCGTTTCGCCGACGTCAGCACAGTCGAAATGGATACGGCCGCTGCCCGTCGCATCCCACACATTCATCCTGGTATAGGGCGCAACGCGGATTGCGCGCATGCTTTCCCAGACACCCAGGGCGCGCAGGATGCGTTGTGAGGCGGGCGACAAGGCGAACACCCGCAGGTCCAGCTCCGACTTGGCCGGGAACCGTGGTGGTTCACGGGCGTCTAGGATGACAATGCGTAGTCCGCTGTTGCAGAGTGCGCAAGCCAACGCGGCACCTACCACGCCGGCGCCCACAATGACGAGATCGAAATCCTGTTTCAAGGCAGTTTCATGCCGCGCAGCAGGCGCGGCAAACGACCGGTGATGCCCATGTTGCTGCGCGTCAAACGATGCCGCACCGCCGGAAATAATTCCAGCCCGAGCAGACCGGTATTGCGCGCCAGCCCGACGGATGCAAGCGGGTTGGTGAACACGCGTGTGAGGAAATCCGTGAACAGCGTGGTACCCATCTGATCGCGACGGCGGCCCTGCGCATAGGCGGCAAGGTGATGTTGATCGCCCACGTCACCACCGTTCGCGGCAACCTCAGCGAGCGTGTCCGCCAGCGCCATCACGTCGCGCAGCGACAGATTGAATCCCTGAGCAGCGATGGGATGCAGACTGTGGGCCGCATTACCCACTATCACCGTCCGGCCGTGCAATTGCGTATCCGCACGCACCAGACTCAGGGGATAGGCGTGGCGTTTGCCGGCCTTTAAGAAGCGTCCCAAGCGACCATTGAAACCTTCCGCCGCCGCATCAAGGAATTCCGCGTTGCTCATCGTGACCACGGCATCCACCTGGGTGCTCGCTATCGTCCTGATGAGGGCATAGCGGTCACCACCCATGGGCAACAACGCCAAGGGACCATTAGCAGTGAAGCGTTCGAAGGCAGTCTCCGCTTGCGGACGCTCCACACTGACATTGCAGACGATGGCGCTCTGGCCGTAATCCCATACTTTTGCCGCGATGCCGAGCTGCTTGCGGACCTCCGAATTGGCACCGTCCGCTGCCACCAACAAGCGCGCCCTGATGGTTCGGATGCCGTCAATTTCCATTGTTACCGTCAGCTGATCGTTTAGTGTCTGTACACAGGTCAGCTTGGCCGGCGCCATAAAGGTGAGATTCTTCTGCTGCGGCAAGAACTCGCTCAGCGCCTGGCCGATGCTGCGATTCGGAACTACGTAACCCAGCGCCTCCACACCCATTTCCTTCGCATGCAGGCGCGTCATGCCGAGATGCCCGCGCTCGGACACGTGCACGTGCTGAATGGGAATGGCGTCGGCCTCGATTCGCGGCCACAGACCGATGCCCTCGAAAATTCGGCGGCTGCCCCAGGAAACGGCGGTGATACGCTCGTCATAGCTCGGTTGACCGCGGCTGCCGAACTGTACCGCTTCCACCACTGCGACTTTGAGCGGCAGCGGCGCCAGCGCGGCGGCAAGACTGGCTCCCACCATGCCGCCACCGGCGATCAAGACATCGAAATCTTCCGCCCCACGTTCCACTTTTTTCACGCCGTTCTCTGCTGCATGAATGCTTCAACCTCATCCGGCTGTTTGATCAAGGCGCCGGTCAGCACCTCCGGATCGCCTTTGGTCACCAGCACGTCATCCTCGATGCGCACACCGATGTTCCACCAGCGCTCGGGCACGCCTTTGGTGCCGGACGCAATATAAATGCCGGGCTCGGCGGTCATAACCATGCCCGGCTCCAGTACGCGCCATTTGTCGTCCACCTTGTAATCGCCCACGTCGTGCACGTCGAGCCCCAGCCAATGGCCGGTGCGGTGCATGTAAAACATCTTGTAGGCTTCCTCCTTGACGAGCTTGGCCACCGGCCCCTTGAGCAGGCCGAGTTTCACCAGCCCCGCCGTCAGCACTTTCACGGCTTCCTCGTGGGGTGCGTTCCAGTGGTTGCCGGCGCGCATCCTGGCGATAGCGGCCAGTTGCGCCTTGAGCACCAGTTCGTAAATGGCGCGCTGCTCGGCACTGTAACGGCCGTTCACGGGAAAAGTGCGGGTGATGTCGGAGGCGTAACAGTCGTACTCACAGGCAGCGTCAATCAGCACCAACTCGCCGTCCTTCAGCGGGCGATTGTTTTCCACATAGTGCAGGATGCAGCCGTTCGCACCGCCGCCCACGATGGGATTGTAGGCAGGCACGCCGCCGTGGCGGCGGAATTCATGCTGGAACTCGGCTTCCAGTGCCGATTCGTTCATGCCGGGCCGGCAGGCGCGCATGGCACGCTGGTGGGCACGCACGGAAATGCTGGCCGCCTGGCGCAGGGTGGCGATCTCGGCACGACTCTTGTACAGGCGCATGTCGTGCAGGAAGTGATCCAGCGATACAAACTCCTGCGGCGCCCGCATGCCGGTCTTGGCCTGGGCGCGCAGGCCGTTTACCCAACCGATGACGCGCGTATCGAACTCGGGATGATTGCCCATGGTGTAGAAGACCCGCTCGCAGCGCTCCATGAGGCCCGGCAGGATGTCGTCAATGTCGCTGATGGGGAAGGCGTCATCCGCGCCATACTCGCGCGTCGCGCCTTCAGGTCCCGCGCGCCGCCCGTTCCAGGTTTCCATGAACGGATCGCGCTCGCGGCAGAACAGGATGTATTCCGCCTGTTTGCGGCCCGGCACCAGCACCGCTACCGCGTCCGGTTCGGGAAAATTCGTGAGGTAGTGGAAATCGCTGTCCTGGCGAAAGGGATAATGGCTGTCGCGGTTACGAATCATTTCGCGCGCTGCGGGCACGATGGCAATAGCGCCTTGGCCCATCATGCGCACGAGTTCGCGGCGACGTCGGTAAAATTCCTCGGGTTTCATTGTGGCTCACGACAGTTGGGGCAGACACTATGCTAGCACCGCCCGCTGTCCCGCCACATGTGCAGACCGCGTTGACCGTCGCACCGGCCCCGCTCTATAGTGACTGCATGCACACCGAAAAAGCCCGCGAACTGCTGGAACAGGAACTCAAGCGGCTGGAAGGCCGCGTGGAAGAACTGGTCGCGGTCTGCACCAAGCTGCGCGGCGACAACCATTCCCTGCGTGAACGCCTGGAAACCCTGTCGGCGGAACGCGCTGGCCTGTTGGCCAAGAGCGAGCAGGCACGCGGCCGGGTGGAAGCCATGATTTCCCGCCTCAAATCCCTAGAGGAAAGCGCATGAGCGAGGAACTCGCCCGCGTCACGGTGCGCATTCTCGACAAGGAATACCAAGTGGCCTGTCCGGATAACGAGCGTGAAGCGCTGCTGCAATCCGCCGAACTCTTGAACCGTAAGATGCACGAGATTCGCGAGAGCGGCAAAGTGGTGGGTCTGGACCGTGTCGCGGTGATGGCCGCGCTTAACCTGTCGCACGAAATCCTGCAGGCCCAGACCGCGGCAAACGAGGCGGACGGCGATCTCCTTGGCCGGCTGCGGGCGCTGAACGACCGGCTGGCGGGCGCCGGCGGGCCGTCACTGGCGCACCAGCATCCGCTTGCGTAGCATGAAGGCTGTGACGATTTTCTAGAGCATGGCGTCTCCTGTGGTGTGCGATACGGGCTGGGTTACTCTTTGAGCCTAAATCAAACCCCCGGAACCGGCTCAGTGATGACGGTGTGCAGGTCCGCCATGCAGCGGAAAGCCTAAAGCATCACGGTCGGCTCCACCTGAACCTTTGGTTCAAGGGCGAAAGCCGGTAACGGCACTGATGGGAGACGCCTCTTTGATTTCCTCCCGTGACTACCCGTAAAACACTCCGCCAGAACCTGCGCGCCCGCCGGCGTGCGCTCGACCGCAAGACCCGCACGCAAGCAGCGGAGTCGCTGATGGCACTACTGTCAGCCCTGCCGTGTTACCAATCCGCGCAGCATCTGGCCGCTTACGTCGCGGTGGAAGGCGAACTGGATCCGGAATCACTGCTGCGGCAGGCGCATGGCGATGGCAAACAGATTTATTTGCCGGTGGTGCCGCCGGAGCGCACCGGATCACTCCGGTTTCTTCCCTGGAAACCCGGCATGGTCATGCGACCGAATCGCCTCGGCATCCCGGAACCTCCTGTCGCCAACACTGTTGGAATTGCGCCACAGGATTTGGATCTGGTGCTCACACCGCTGGTGGCGTTCGATAGTGCCGGCCACCGTCTGGGGATGGGCGGCGGCTTCTACGACCGCACGTTTGCCTTCGTGAAAGCCGGCGCACACAAGCCGCTGCTGCTGGGTCTGGCTTACGAATTCCAGCGGCTGGATCGCATTGAGGAAGCCTCCTGGGACGTGCCGCTTGCCGGCGTCGTCACAGAACGACGCGCCTACTTTTTTGCGGCGGCTGACTAGGGAGAAAGCATGAACTACTGGCTGATGAAATCCGAACCTTCCAGCTTCGGCATTGACGATCTCGCCAAGGCGCCGCGCAAGACCACCGCCTGGGACGGCGTGCGCAATTTCCAGGTGCGCAACATGTTGCGGGACCAGATGCGCAAGGGCGATCTGGCCTTCTTCTACCACTCGAGCTGCGCCGAACCGGGAATCGTCGGCAGCATGAAAGTTAGTCGCGAAGGTTATCCGGATACCACGGCTTTTGAGCCTGAAAACCACCATTTCGACCCGCGCAGCCGTCCCGGAAATCCCCTTTGGTATTGCGTGGACATGGCCCTGGTGAAACGTTTCAAACAGCTGGTCACGCTCGCACAACTGCACCGTCATGCCGAGCTCGCAGACATGCTCATACTGCGTCGTGGCAACCGTCTGTCCATCACGCCGGTCACCGCGAAACAGTGGCAATACATCCTCAAACTCGCCGCCGACACGTGATTAACACGCATGCACAACAGAAATCATCCGCGAAATACCGTTTGCAAACATCCAATGCGGGCAAAATACCTTCCAATGGCACATTTACACCCTCAAACCGGCAAAAATTGTTTGCAAAACTGGAAATTTACAATTTATTGTATATACTCAAGTGCGTGTGATCTAACCGGGAGGATCTTTGACTATGAAACGTAAAGCGAAAGCGAAGAAGACCAAGGTTGCGGCCAAGAAAAAGAAAAAGGCCGCTGTAAAGAAAGCCGCCCGTCGGGGCGGTCGTCGCAAGAAGGCTGGCGGCCGTAAAAAGAAGGCCGCACGCCGGAAGAAGAAAGCTGGCGGTCGTCGCAAGAAAAAGGCCGCGGGCAAGAAGAAAGGCGGTCGTCGCCGTCGTCGCAGAAAAGCCGCTGACGCGGCGATGTAAAGCCGCAAGGCTTTGCTTAGATAGGCCCGCCTCGGCGGGCCTATTTTTTTGCGGGAATAACGGTGAAAATCGGCAGCATGAGCGCGGAAGACAACAAGAAACGGGCCGCCCTTGAAGCCCTCAACTGGGTGGATGACGCCCGCATCATCGGCGTCGGCACGGGCTCCACCGTCAACCACTTCATTGATGCCCTCAAGAACATCAAAGGACGCCTGGATGGTGCGGTATCCAGTTCAGAGGCTTCCGGCCAGCGCCTCAAAGCACTTGGCATTCCGGTGCTCGATCTGAATACCGCGGGCGAGCTGCCGGTGTATGTGGATGGCGCCGACCAGGCCAACCGTCACCTGCAACTGATCAAGGGTGGCGGTGGCGCGCTCACGCGGGAAAAGATCGTGGCGGCGGTCAGCAAGCGATTCGTCTGCATCGTGGACGACAGCAAGCTGACAAACGTACTCGGCAGCTTCCCGCTGCCGGTGGAAGTCATCCCCATGGCGCGCAGCTATGTGGCACGGGAACTGGTGAAACTGGGCGGCCGGCCGGATTGGCGACAGGGTTTTGTCACCGACAACGGCAATGTGATCCTCGATGTCCACGGATTGACCATCTTGGATCCACCCGCCTTGGAGGACGAAATCAACCAGATCACTGGCGTGGTTTGTGTCGGCATCTTCGCCCGCCGACCGGCGGATGTGCTGCTGGTGGGGCATGGGAATAGAGTGGAGAAGATTACAGCGTAAAGTAATAAATACTATGAAATGCGTCTACCGACTTCTCCTACTTGCTGCCCTATCGATAGCTGCATGTACCGAGAACCCTCAGAAACAACTTCAGACCCCTCTAATAACTGGGGGATTTACCTTCAAGCAGTTCGTAACGATTAATCCAGGAGATAAAGAAATTCTAGGTGCCGAAGGTATCTTTTATGTATCTCCATCAACATTTACAGAAAAGCAGGTAACTGAAATAACAAACCTAAAAAAGGGCAGGTTGGCACTGGAACGCCAGCCTCGAACTGCATCTCGGCACTTCGTAAATGTCTGCTTCGCCGCAACCCCCCAATCAACCGGTCTTGCAGGAGCGGCTGGTCGCTATTTATATTTGGTAATCACGCGGGCTAGCGGGAAGGATGGTCAGATCAACTTTGTTCTCTATATCTTGGCCCGATTGGTGGTATAGATGGAAGTTGAGTAAGACAAAAGACGTAATTCATGTCGAGGAGATTGGGGCCGGCCGGGCATGGGGGTGGAATGCTTCAAGAATAACCGTTGCACAAGATGCATCAGTAAATCTGAATACCTGTCTGGCCTACGCTCAGAAACACAATCTAACTTATCCAGGTGTTGGTTGGAGCAACGGGCATCGTATGTTACGTGGGCCTTTATAAGGCTGCGGGACGAGGATTATTCTGGCCTTTCCCGCCTTGTTTTCTACCCCACGGGAAAGTCCAAGGTGAACATCCATGTACACCCGTTCGGCACACGCGCCGAATCCCCGCCTCCACCCATACGGGCCAACGGCGCCGCACCGTTGTTCAAGATCGTTCCGTACGATTTTGCCGAACTCAAGGGCTCTCATCCTAGTCCGGAAATACAGATGATGAAAAGGCCTGCTTTGGCAGGCCTTTGTTAATGGCTGGGGGACTAGGATTCGAACCTAGGTTGGCGGAGTCAGAGTCCGCAGTCCTACCGCTAGACGATCCCCCAATACTTACGAGAATTTTAGACCAGGAAATAGAGCAAGAAACCTAGGTTGGCATCTGAGGTTGCGGCACTCAGCTCCTGCCTCGTTGCCGCCCCACGCGGCCTCGACATCCTGTCTCGGCGCTCGCCGCAGTGCGACGAGCCCTACCGCTAGACGATCCCCCAATAGACCGGGAGTCGTATCCCGAGGAACTTAGCGCTTGGAGTATTGTGGTCCGCGGCGGGCTTTGTGCAGACCGACTTTCTTGCGCTCCACGGCGCGCGCATCGCGCGTCACGAAGCCGGCTTTACGCAGCGGGGAACGGTGGACTTCATCGTAATCAATCAGCGCGCGGGTGATACCGTGGCGGATAGCGCCCGCCTGTCCGGTGGTGCCGCCGCCCGCGACCGTCACGCTGATATCAAGGCTGTCCAACTGGTTCACTACTTGCAGGGGCTGACGCACGATCATGCGCGAGGTGACGCGGCCGAAATACTCATCCAACGGACGGCCGTTGATGAGGATGCGGCCCTTGCCGGGCTTCAGAAACACGCGCGCCTTGGAAGTCTTGCGGCGGCCGGTTCCGTAATTAGTGCTCACTGCCATTAGTAGGTAGTTCTCTTGAGTAAAGCAGGTTTCAGATGTCTAGTTTCTGGGGTTGCTGGGCGGCGTGCTTGTGTTCCGCGCCAGCATACACTTTGAGTTTCTTGAACATGGCGCGGCCCAGCGGATTCCTGGGCAGCATACCCTTGACAGCAATCTCGATGGCGCGTTCGGGATGCTCTTCCAGCAGCTTGCCGAGGCTGGTGTGCTTCGTGTTGCCGATGTAACCGGTATGCCAGTGGTACATCTTGTCTTCCAGCTTGTGGCCGGTGACGCGGATCTTCTCCGCATTGATAACCACCAGGTAGTCGCCGGTGTCTACATGAGACGTGAATTCGGGTTTGTGTTTGCCGCGCAGGCGGCGGGCGAGCTCGGTGGCCAGACGGCCCAGGGTTTTGCCGTTGGCGTCCACCAGATACCAGTCGCGCTTGACGGTTTCCGTCTTGGCCGAAAAAGTCTTCATGAACCTGAACTCCGGGGAGCGCTGAAAAGGGCGCAATGCTACGCGACACTCCGTTATTTTTCAACCACTTGCGGACCTGGGTAGTGGGTCAGTTTGTAAACCTATGATATTGAACGAGGTATTTATTAGTTCTAGACTAGCATCATGAGCCGAAAGCTAATCCGTCGGGACCTCAATCAACTCGCCGCCTCTATAGTAGGGCGCGCCACTCATATCTCATATTCAGACCTAATACCATCAAAAACCCGCAAATCTAAGCTCGGCAAATCCAAGGCAAAAAAAGCTAAATAATAGAGTTATTTTTCAGCTTCATTCCCACCCTTGGCTCTTTCAATCATACGTTTTACAGCGGTATTTGCTTTTATAACATGCATTTCTATTTCTGGATGCCTATTGGCAAAAACTCGAAATATCTCATCTGCGAATGCCTGCCCTATCTCATCTACTCCACTAAAATCAAAAACAACAACTTTAAAAAGCTCAACTCTTGCAAGAAGTCTTTTTGCTTGAGAACGAGAAATAAGTTGAT
Organism: Gammaproteobacteria bacterium; assembly: GCA_049591455.1. Classification (GTDB taxonomy): domain Bacteria; phylum Pseudomonadota; class Gammaproteobacteria; order Natronospirales; family REEB76; genus REEB76. The sequence goes on along the minus strand of JBAWFA010000011.1, from coordinate 36,858 downwards.
CATTCCCATATTGAGCCAGCCTTACTGGTACTACTGTCTTATTAAAGCCCTGATCTTCTGGGGCATATTGATCAATGATTTTCAAAGTAGTTCTGGAGGTATGATTATTCAAAGTCATTCGAATAGATGTTTTCGAATCGAACTCGCTTTGCAAAATCCAATCTTCTCTTTCTCCAAATGTATGAGAAAAATAGACCCCACCCGATAAAATGCCGAAATGGTCAAACATTCTAGATGTGAAGAAAATGCCTTCTCCAGTGTGGTTTACAGGGTCGGTAGTTAATTTACCTTTCGACAATTCAAGAACAGCATGGCGCTCATCTAAGAGTCCTATTTTCGATTGAATTTTCTTAAATATGCCTATTCCATTATCTACAATAAGCATCTGCGTAGAAACCGCCGTTCGTTTTATTGAAACTAGAATACTTGTGCCTTCCGAATGATCAACTGCATTGTTAAACATTTCGGTAAAACCGTAATGCCATATCCTTAAAACATTCTCTGGCATTTTCCCGATGACACCGAGAATGTCATCTCTCCAAACAATATCTTCAGCCAACTCCTTTGTAATCGGATATATCTTGACCCAATCTTCTTCCGTGCAGAGCGCATAGCTCTTGCTTTTAGTCTTACCAGTCGGAGCTAGAGCCTTTTCATCTGCAAGCCTATGTAAATGCTTATTTACGGCCTGCCGCGATATAGAGAAATGTTCCGCAGTAACGCGGCTTATATCTGTTGGATGCTTCTCGACATTCTCTAAGATGAACTTTCGGACAGTTTCACCCTTCGCTCTGACCTTATTCATTGTCAACCTTACACTTGACTTTTGTCAACTTTAGACTATACTATAGTCAACCTTCAAGTGGTAATTGTCAACCATGAATAAGCTGAGTATAAGCCGCCGGGCCCAAGTCCTAGGGTGCCTCGTAGAGGGCAATTCCATACGTGCCACCGTGCGCTTGGCGGGCGTGGCTAAAAACACAGTGGTAAAGCTCCTTGAGGACGTAGGGGCAGCCTGCATGGTCTATCAGGACTCCGTTATGCGTAATCTGCCCTGCAAGCGCGTCCAGGCAGATGAAATATGGTCCTTCTGTGTGCCGTGCCGCTGCACGACCTGGAATCGTGTGGAAAACCATGCTGAAAATGTATTGAAATCAGATACTTATTCACGAATTGAATTATGCGGAGCTTGCCTAAATCTTCAGACGCTCCACCACGCGGCCATTCAACAGGTGTTCCTGAACGATCTCGTCAATATCTTCCAGATCCGAATAGCTGTACCAAACCCCTTCCGGATACACCACGGCGATGGGTCCTTCACTGCAACGATCCATGCAACCGGACTTGTTGACGCGCACACCACCCGGTCCGGCGATACCCAGAGCCTTGACCTGCTGTTTTGCGTAGCCGCGCAGGCGTTCCGCGTCATGGTTCTGGCAGCAGGGGGAACCGTCTTCGCGTTTGTTGGTGCAGAAGAAGATATGACGGCGGTAATACATGAAAAAAGCGGCGCTCTGTGAAGCAAGCGCCGCTATTTTACTCCTTGAGACCAATCAGAGCGTATAGACCAGTGAGATGGCAGTGATGGTGTCGGTGTTCTTGAAGCCAGGCAGCACACTGCTGTTGTGTTTGATGGTATAGGACAGGGACAGAGCGAAATTGCCCGCCAGATTGGTGGTCAAGGCGGTGATGGATTGGGTGAGCGTATCGCTGGTACCGTGTTCGACGCTCAGGTTCTCGGAAAAGTTGCTCTTCTCGGTGAACTTCCACAGATAATTCCCAGCCAGCCGCTCGATGAACTCGCTGTCACTGGTGTCATTGGTATAGCGGGTCTGGCGTGCGCCACCGCCGACCTCCACATCCAGTTGCTGGGTATCGGTGGTCAGCAGCCGACGACCATAACCCAGTATTTCGGAGGTGCGACGTTGATAACCGCTGAAGGTATCATGCAGGTAATCCGCCAAGCCAAAGACGTAATCGTTGGCGGTGAGGCTGTAATCGCTCTGCCCGTTAAGGTCATAGCTTTCCGCCGTGGTGACGCCGTTTGAGCTGGCCTGGATAGCCTGGAAGGACAGTGCATCCTGCCAGTTGCCACTCTTGTAACCCGCCAACGCCTGGCCGTTCAAACTACGGGTACTGGTGTTGCCCGTGGTAGCCAGGTACCCCAGGGTCAACGACCCCTGCCAGCCTTCTTTCACGGCAGCCTTTTGGGTGGCAGCCACATTGGCATCAAGTTGGGTTAGATCGTCATCGGCATACGCGGTGCTGGCAACCGCGGCAAATCCGACAACGCCCAGAATCAGTAACTTCTTGAACATATACACTCCCTCCCTGAGAAATTCCGTCAGGAGAAAAAAATGGAAATTGAAGAGGAATCGCCCCAATTAAAGACAGCCCAGCAAAAAAAAAACCTGACGGGCTGTGGGTTGTTATGATAGTTCATCATGCCACCGTTATAAAGAGATGGCGTACTGCTTATGTCACAACCTCCGCTTAATTTTCCGCTGACTGACGCCGACAAGTGCGTCAAGTGCGCGTTGTGCCTGCCTCACTGCCCCACTTACCGTGACACCCTGGATGAAGGCGAGTCGCCGCGCGGCCGCATCGCGTTGATGCAGGGATTCGCCACCGGTGCGCTGGAAATCACCCCACAGCTGACCGGTCATCTGGACCGCTGCCTCGCCTGCCGCGCCTGCGAAGCGGTGTGCCCCGCAGAAGTGCCTTACGGCAAACTTATTGATGCCGCGCGCGAGGAATTCGTTCGTCACGGGCACAAAGAACCCTGGCCCGCACGCTTGTTTGCAGTCTGCATGCGCCATCCTGGACGGCTACGCGGCCTGCATCTCGCACTTTGGCTCGCGCAGCGCATGGGGCTGCTCAAGCTCGCCTCTATTTCACCGCGTCTCGCGCGGCTTTCAGAGCTGCTGCCAAAGCTATTCGCACCGCGCCACTGGCAAAGCGTGTATCCGCCATCACCATCAAGTGACAGTAGGCAGGAAGTCGAACTGTTTCTCGGCTGCATCGCTCGCGTGACTCAGCCGGCGGTGACGGAGGCGAGCATTCAGGTATTGAATACGCTGGGTTACGACGTACACATTCCAGCCAGGCAAGTTTGTTGTGGCGCACTGGATCAGCACGCGGGCCGCACTGAAAAAGCCTCGGCACTGGCTCGCAAAAATCTCGATGCTTTTAATGCAGACGCTGCCGTATCCCTGCTGCACACCGCCAGCGGTTGTGGCGCCATCCTGACGGAATATCCGTTGCTGGTGAATACCTCCCGTGCCGTCGCGTTCAGTGCGCGCAGCTCTGATATCAGCAGTTTCATCAGCAGCACGAAACAACTGAACCGGATCCGGTTCAGACCCTGGCGCGCTACAGTGCTGGTGCACAGCCCCTGCACACTGAAAAATGTGCTCAAGAGCGATAAAGCCGCAGCGGAGCTGTTGCGCCACATTCCGGAATTGAAAGTGGAAGCGCTGCCTGCGAATACTGGCTGCTGCGGCGCGGCAGGCAGTTACGTGATGAATGAGCCGGGCATTGCTGACCGGCTGGCAGATCACATTGTCGCGGCGGTAGCCAAGATCCGCCCGGCTGTATTGGTCACCTCCAACGTGGGTTGTGCCCTACACCTGCAGTCGGCGCTGCAACGCCATGGCTTGGACATGCCGCTGCTGCACCCGGTGGAAATCCTGGCGCGCCAAATGCCCGGCCACGATCCGGCGTGAAAGCTATAATTCCCTCATGAACACCGCACGCTGTCTTAACCCCTTGGACCGGCTCATCACCGAGCTGGACCGGGCATTGCGCACAGCCTTTCCCGCCGCCTCCAATACCGCCGCGCGCGCCAATCCGGCGGCCAAACACACTGCTGATGAGTTAAGCGAGCAGGAACAGCGCCTTTCCGGACGGCTCATGCGCGTCAATCACACCGGCGAAGTGGCCGCCCAAGCGCTGTACCGGGGACAGGCGTCCACCGCCGGCAGCGGCGCCGTGCGCGATGGTATGGAGCAATCGGCCGCCGAGGAAATTGATCACCTCGCCTGGTGCGAACAGCGGCTCCAGGAACTGGACACTTCCGCCAGCAAACTTGATCCCGTCTGGTACCTCGGCTCCTTCGTCATCGGTGCCGCCGCCGGATTTGCCGGCGACAAATTCAGCCTCGGTTTCATGGCGGAAACCGAGCACCAGGTGGTGCAACACCTCGACAAACACCTGCATCGGCTGCCCGCCAGCGATCACAAAAGCCGCGCCATCCTGGAACAAATGAAACAGGAGGAAGCCCGTCACGGCACCATCGCCACTCACGCCGGCGGCCAGACCATGCCGGCGACTGTGCGCAAGCTGATGAAGCTGACCTCGAAGCTGATGACCGAAACGGCGTATTGGGTCTGAAGCCCCCCCTTTGCGAGATACAAGGTAATAGGAAAGCTCTGAATTTATTCCATCTCCCGTCATGCCGGTGTAAGCCGGCATTCAGCATGACGAAATCGGGGCGCAAGTCAATTAATCCAGGCTTCCTTAAAATTAAAGATGGACTCCGGCTTTCGCGGGAATGACAAAGCCCTAGGTAATTCCGAACACAATCAGCACAATGCCGATGGCCACCATGGCGTAACCACGGCTTTTGCTGCGGCTGAAGCTGATGCTCTTATGCTCCGGTTGCAGCAGATACCGCAAATGTTCCATTTTGTTGAACTTGCTGCCGGTGACCTCCTCCGACCTGAGCCAGTCCTCCTGTTTCATATCTTGCTTGCTGGTGACCGCGCTCCACAGGATCAACGCACCATAAACAATCGCCAACACGCCGGCGACGATAAAAATAATATTGATCTTTGCCATAATGTGGCCCCGCGTCCTTGCCGGTTTACTGTATTTCCGATTGCCGGCCTTTCCTGATATTACGCCCGGAAAAGATTTGCGGTAAACCGCCGCGCTGGCGGTGCGTCAATCTTCTGCAAGAGTATCTCCTTGTGGCATGGCGGGGACAACATGGAAAACAGACAGATTCGGCGTTTCGGCGTAGGGGCTTTGGATCGTTTCCTGGCCCAGTGCGAGGTGCGGCGCGTGCCCGCTAAAACCACGGTGGTCAGCGGTGGCGAGATGTCCACGTCCCTGTACTTCATCATCGAAGGCTCGGTGGCCGTCATCAGCGAGGACGAGGACAACCGCGAGATCGTGGTGGCTTATCTCAACCGCGGCGAGTTCTTCGGCGAAATTGGCCTGTTCCAGGAAACCGCGACCCGCAGCGCCCGGGTGCGCACCCGGGACGAATGCCTGCTGGGGGAAATCAGCTACAACCGTTTCCGGGAACTGGCCCGGAGTGATCCTGATCTGCTGTTCGAACTGGCCGGTCAACTCGCGACACGTCTCAAGGTCACCACTCGCAAGGTACGGGACCTGGTGTTTCTGGACGTGGCCGGACGTATCGCACGCACCCTGCTGGATTTATGCGAACAGCCGGACGCCATGACCCATCCCGATGGCATGCAGCTCCACATCAGCCGTCAGGAAATCGGCCGCATCGCGGGGTGTTCACGGGAAATGGCCGGACGTGTCTTGAAACTGCTGGAAGAACAGGCACTGATTTCCGCCTCCGGCAAGACCATCGTGGTATTCGGAGCGCGGCCGGGCAGCAACAAAAGCGTCCCGCTTACCAGCCGGCTGCACCATCACAAATAAAGACAGCTCTGAAAATATTTAATCGCTGAATAGTTCGCGTAACTTCGCGCCTGGATCAGCCGCGCGCATGAAAGTTTCGCCCACCAGAAATGCCTGCACCCCACGTTCGCGCAGCCGCCGCACATCCGCCTGTGTGCCAATGCCGCTTTCGGTCACCACCAGTCGGTCTCCAGGGACGCTCGGCAGCAGCGACAGCGTAATCTGTACATCCGTATGAAAGGTCCGCAGGTCGCGGTTGTTGATGCCGATGAGCAGCAAGTCGAGCGCCAAGGCGCGCTCCAGCTCCGCCGCGTCGTGCACTTCCGCCAGCACGTCCATGTCGAGATCGGCCGCCAGCAAAGCGAGATCGGCGAGCATGGCATCGCCCAGCGCCGCAACGATCAGCAGGATACAGTCGGCGCCCAGCACGCGCGATTCATAAATCTGCCAGGGATCAATGATGAAATCCTTGCGCAGCACCGGCAGTGTGCAGGCCTGCTTCGCGACGTTGAGATACGTGGCGTCGCCGTGGAAATACTTTTCATCCGTGAGTACCGACAGACAGGTGGCACCACCTTCGGCGTAACTCACGGCGATGGTGCCCACATTGAAATCCCGGCGCAGCAGCCCCTTGCTGGGAGAAGCTTTCTTGATTTCGGCGATGACTCCGGGGCGGCCGCCATTCAACGCTCGCTGCAAGGCGGCATGAAATCCGCGCGTGGGCGGCAGCGTGGCAAGCCCGGCACGCAGCTTGGCCAAAGACTGTGCCTGACTGCGCGCGACGATTTCCGCCGCCTTGTCGGCCAGAATGCGCTTCAATATATCCGGCGCATCGCTCATCGCGTCGCCTCCACCAGCCGTTCCAGCCGCCGCTGCGCCTCGCCGCTGTGCACGACGTCTCGCGCCCGTGCCACACCTACCATCAGACTAGGACTCACATCGGCCGCATATAGCGCCGCACCGGCGTTCAAAACCACCATGTCGAACGCCGGCCCCGGCTTGCCCGCCAACGCCTCGCGGATGAGCGCAAGACTTTCCTGGGCGCTCATCACCCGCAAGGCATCCAGGGATTGGGATGTAATGTCATAGTCTTCAGGTTTGATTGTGTAGCTGCGGATCTGGTCATGCTGCAATTCCGTGACCCAGGTGGGCGCAGCGATGCTGATCTCGTCGAGACCGTCCCGGGAATGCACCACCAGCACATGCTCGCTGCCGAGCGCACGCAGTACCTTGGCAAGCGGCTCCACCCAGCGTTGCGCAAACACGCCCAGCAACTGGTGTGGCGCTTCCGCCGGATTGGTGAGCGGGCCGAGCAGATTGAACAGCGTACGCGTGCCGAGTTCCTTGCGCGGCGCGGCGGCGTAGCGCGTGGCGCTGTGGTGGGCCGGCGCGTACAGGAAACCCAGCCCGACTTCGTCAATGCAGTGCGCGATACGCTCCGGCGGCAGATCCAGCTTTACGCCCAGAGCCTCCAGCACGTCGGCGCTGCCGGTGCTGCCGGACATGGCGCGGTTGCCGTGTTTGGCCACCCGTCCGCCAGCCGCCGCCACCACAAACGCAGCCGCGGTGGAAATATTGAAAAGCCGCTTGCCGTCGCCGCCGGTGCCGCAGGTATCCACCAAGTGCAGTTTATCCACTTCCACATGCACCGCGAGTTGGCGCATCACCGTGGCCGCCGCCGCAATTTCCTCCACGGTTTCGCCTTTGGCGCGTAGACCAGCGAGGAATCCGCCGATCTGGATGGGCGTGGCGCCGCCGGTCATAATCTGGCGCATGACCGATTCCATGTCGGCGCGGGAAAGATCCTCCCGGTCCACGATGCGGCTGATGGCGTCTTTGATATCCAAGCGAGCGAACCTCTGTCTGTTTCAATGTAGGAATGGCATGTTGCCACCATTTGAAATGTATCGCGGCTGAAAGCCGCTCCTGCAAATAATTACCGGCCTACATTTGTTCCAAAAAATTCTTCAACAACGCATGCCCATGCTGCGTCAGGATGGACTCGGGATGAAACTGCACGCCTTCCACCGGCAAGGTTTTGTGGCGTACGCCCATGATTTCCTCCATATCGCCCCCCTCATCGCCGGTCCAGGCGGTGATCGCAAGGCAATCCGGCACAGCGTCTTTCGAGATCACCAGCGAATGATAGCGGGTAGCCTCAAAGGGATTGGGCAAGCCGGCAAATACTCCCTGGCCGTCATGATGGATCAGGGAGGCCTTGCCGTGCATCACGCTGCCCGCGTGCACCACCTTGCCGCCGTAAGCGTGGCCGATGCTCTGATGACCCAGACACACGCCGAGAATCGGAATCCTGCCGCCGAGTTTCCGGATGAGTTCCACGGAGATGCCTGCTTCATTGGGCGTACACGGACCCGGCGAAATCACAATGCGTTCGGGAAGAAGTTTTTCCACTTCCTGCACGCTGATGGCGTCATTGCGGAACACGCGTACGTCCGCACCCAGTTCGCCCAGGTATTGCGCCAGGTTGTAGGTGAAGCTGTCGTAGTTATCAATCATCAGCACCATGTCATTTTCTTCCCGCGCCATCACCACTCATAGCCACCGCCTTGAGCAGCACTTGACCCTTGTTGAGGGTCTCCTGCCACTCCCGCTCCGGCACCGAATCATGCACGATGCCGGCACCGGCCTGCACATGCAGGTAACCGTCCTTGATGACCGCGGTGCGGATGGCGATGGCCGTGTCCAGGTTGCCATTCCAGCCGAGATAGCCCACGGCGCCAGAGTAGATACCGCGCTTCACTGGTTCCAGTTCGTGGATAATTTCCAGCGCGCGCACTTTCGGTGCACCGCTCACGGTGCCGGCGGGAAAGCAGGCGCGCAGCACATCTATCGGCCCCAGATTCTTGCGCAATTTCCCCTGCACCTGGGAGACGATGTGCATGACGTGGGAATAACGTTCAATCACCATCTGCTCGGTGACGCGCACGCTGCCGGTTTCGCTGATATGACCCACGTCGTTGCGCCCCAGGTCCAGCAGCATCAGGTGTTCGGCGCGTTCCTTGGGATCCGCCAGCAGTTCATCCGCCAGTGCCGCGTCTCCCGCAGGTGTATGTCCTCGTGGCCGGGTGCCGGCAATGGGCCGCAACGTCACTTCGCCATCTTCGACGCGCACCAGTACTTCCGGCGAGGAGCCCACTACCTGGAAATTGCCGAAATTCAGGTGATACATGTAGGGTGAGGGATTCAGCACCCGCAACGCACGATAGACATCCAGCGCGCTGCCGGCGAAGGGGGCGGAGAGCCGTTGTGACAGCACCACCTGCATGATGTCGCCGTCGCGGATATAGTCGCGAGCTTTGGAAACCGCGGCGCAAAATGCGTGCTGGTCGAAACCGGATTGAAACTTGCCGGCCACGCTGCCGGAAAATCCCTGCCGGGAGGCATAGCGCAGGGGTCCGCGCAGCCGCGCCACCAGGTCATCAAGGCGACGTTGCGCTTCGGTGAACGCATCGGGTGCAGCCGCATCCGCATGCACCACCAGTTGCAACATGCCGCGCAGGTTGTCGAAGATCACCAATTCATCCGCGATCAACAGCAGAATATCCGGGCAGCCGATCGCATCCGGCCTGGCGTCTTTCTTCAAGCGCGGTTCAATACTCGTTACGATGTCGTAGCCGAAATAACCCACCAGACCGCCGCTGAAACGCGGCAGACTTTCCATTACCGGCACACGATGCCGCAGCCGCAGCTCCTCGATTTCCGTCAGAGGATCGTCGGTGATAAAGGTTTCAACACTTTCCCCGCCCTGCACGCTCAACACACCATCCGCATAACTGATAGTGGTCCGCGCAGGCAAACCGATGATGGAGTAGCGGCCCCAGGTTTCGCCGCCTTCCACCGATTCGAGCAGAAACGAATTGGGCGCGTCGGCAAGCTTGAGATAGACACTTAGCGGCGTGTCGAGATCGGCGAGAATCTCCCGGACGACGGGGATGCGGTTGTAGCCGGCGCCCCGGAGGGCATCAAAACGCTGCTGGTCCATGAACGGTCACCTGAAAAACGGAAACGGCGGTCTGCTCAGAAACGCAAAAACGTCCGTCTCACCATCGCCAGGTGCGGGTTTTTCCGGCTCCGTTCAGCTTGACCAGAAAAGACATGCGGGATCTTCCAACAAGGCGCAGGAGATGCGCCATGCTTAAACATACCGGCTCGCGGTTGCGGTAGCAAGCCCTGCCGTCCATTTCTCCAGCAACGGCGGCAATTCCGTGAGGGAATTCAGCATGGCATCCGGTCGGGCGGCGCTCAGGTCTCCGCCATAACCGTAACGCACACCGATGGCCCTGAACCCTGCGGCGCGGGCGGCCTGCAGGTCGTTAACGGAGTCACCCACCATGCAAGCCTGCGCCGGCACGATCTTGAAATGCCGTGCGGCGTGCAACAACGGCAACGGATCGGGTTTCCGTTGTGTCAAGGAATCACCCGATAACACCACGCCAAAATAGCTGCGGATGCCGAGCGCGTCCAATAAAGGTTCGGTGAATTCGGCGGACTTGTTGGTAATGCAGGCCATGCGGATATCCGCACGTTGCAGGTGATCCAGCACTTCGCGCACACCCGGATACAAGCGGGTATCCACCGCCAAGTGTGTGCCATAGGCGCGGCGGAAGGCTTCGAAACCGCGCCGGTACAAGGCCGCATCCGGTTCGCCATCCAGCACGCCGGTCAGCGCGCGCTTCACCAGCCGCCGTACGCCGTCGCCGACCCATTCACGCACCTTGCCGATACCCGGCGGCGGCAAGTCCAGCTCACGCACCATGGTATCCACGGCATGCGCTATGTCCGGCACGCTGTCCACCAGCGTACCGTCCAGATCAAATGCAACCAACTGAATTGAAGCCATCAACGCCTGGTGTGCGCCAGCTCGTCGCGCATAGCTTTAATGACCGCCTTGTAATCTTTGGCGCCGAAGATGGCAGAACCGGCTACGAAGGTGTCGGCGCCGGCCGCGGCGATTTCGCGGATGTTGTCCACTTTCACGCCGCCGTCGATTTCGAGGCGGATATCGCGGCCGCTGGCTTTTATCAGCGCGCGCGCTTCCCGCAACTTGTCGAGACTCGACGGTATGAACGACTGGCCGGCGAAACCGGGATTGACGGACATGATGAGGATCATGTCCAGCTTGTTCATCACGTATTTCAAATCATCCAGCGGCGTCGCCGGGTTGAACACCAGACCCGCACGGCAGCCGCTGCTGCGGATGAGCGCCAGACTGCGGTCCACGTGCTCGCTCGCTTGTGGGTGAAAGGTGATGTCGGTGGCGCCAGCTTTGGCAAACGCCTCGATAAGCCGGTCCACCGGCTTCACCATCAGGTGTACATCTATAGGCGCCTTCACGCCGTACTTGCGCAGCGCCTCGCACACAACCGGTCCGACCGTGAGATTGGGCACGTAATGGTTGTCCATCACGTCGAAATGGATCATGTCGGCGCCGGCCTTGAGGACACTGTCTACCTCTTCGCCCAGCCGGGCGAAATCGGCGGACAGAATCGAAGCGGCGATGCGAAAATCAGCCATGCGAGTTTCCCGAGCGGCTCTGTTAAAGTGCGCTACACTTTACCCCATCAGCCGACTGCCGGACCAGCGGCGGCGGCATGTAAAACAAATCCGGAGCAATAGTCCATGGACGCCACCGGGATTCTGAATGCCATCGCCGTTGCACTGCACGTGCTGTCCGCCGCCGTCTGGGTGGGCGGCATGTTCTTTGCTTATCTGGCGTTACGACCGGCGCTCGCGGAGCACAGCGCCCTGGCCCGGGCCCATCTCTGGGCGGCGGTATTCAGGCGCTTCTTCCCCTGGGTATGGGGTTGCATCGCGGTGTTGCTCATCAGCGGTTTCTACCTGATTTTTGGCGCTTTCGGCGGCTTCAAACAAACACCACCCTTCGTGAACCTGATGCTGGCGCTCGGCATTCTCATGATGCTGCTTTTCGCACATGTGTACTTTGCAGCCTACCGGCGCCTGCGCCACAGTGTGGAAGTCAACGACGAAACCGCGGCTAAAAAAGCCATGAATCAGATCCGCATCATTATCCTCGCCAATTTGATTCTCGGCCTGATCGTGATCTTCGTGGCGATGAGCGGAGCCTTTTCGCTTTACGACTGAAACCGGCTGCAACACCGTCAGGCGGGTTTCACGCCAGCCACATACACCAGCGTTTCCTTGCGCCGACCCGGCCGCGGCACGCGCCGCAGGCGCAGCAGTTCCAGCACGCCTTTCATGGTTGTCCGGCTCCACCAGTAGTAAGGCAGCAAAACGTTTTGCTCTTCAAACACAAATCCGGCGCGGCGGATCATCTCCAGGTATTCCTCCGCGCTCCGCTGCACTTCCATGGGATGACGAAACAGAAAACGGATAACCCAGGTATCGATATATTCGCGTGTGGATTCCGCGAACAACAGCACACCACCGGGTTTGAGCACGCGGTAAATCTCCGCCAGGGTCCGTTCCTGATGCACCAGATGATGGAAAGTCTGGTGACAGAACACCAGGTCCACGCACGCATCCGGAAGCGGCAGTGCGGAGCAGTCGCCGCGCAGCAATTGCACCTGTAAACCATGCCGAACCGCTGCCTGGCGCGCACGCGCCAGGCTCTTAACTTCCGCGTCAACACCGATGAGGTGCTGTGGTCGGAATTTTGCGTTTAACAGATGAAAGGATCGGCCCTGGCCACATCCAGTGTCCAGCAATACCGGATAACTCTCGCGCGGTTCACTGATCAATTGTGCCAGATCATCAAGCGTGACCTGAATGACATGCCGCTCCCAGGTGTCAGTGCCCAGGAACCAGAAACCGAAACGCGATTCCGGAACAAAATCCCGTCGCGTTGCCACAGGTGTAACCCCACTCTGCTGCACGCTATCCAACATGGCCACACATCCCGCTCGAATTCCGTGCAAGCAAGTTTATCAAAACCGTAACTTACTTCATCCCACGTGTGGTTTTTACAACTTCGTAGGCAACATTGATCTGCTTGGCTTTTTCCTGGGCGAGCTTGATCATCGCCTCGGGCAGGCCGCGTGCCACCAGCCGGTCCGGATGATTTTCCTTCATGAGCCGGCGGTACGCCTGTTTGACTTCCTGATCGCTCGCATTCGGTTTGATTCCCAGCGTTTGATATGCCGCCGCCAGACGGTCGGGCCGCGATTGCGAGGACGCCTGACCGCCGCCGAAAGTCTGCTGAGCGTGGATGAAATCCTCGTAGCGGCGCAGTTCGATGGGCGGAATGCCCAGCAACGCGCAGATGCGGTTGAAGATGGCCTGCTCCGCCGGGTGCAGCACGCCATCAGCGAACGCCGCCGCCAGCTGTATTTGCAGGAACATATGCAACAGGCCGGGATACGCGCCGCATTCGTTGCGGAACTGGATGAGCATGGCGTCCAGATTGAAATCCTGCTGCTTGCCCTGGTTGAAAAGCTCAATGGCCGCGCGCTGCTGTTCGGCCGTCAGATTCATTTGCGCCATGATCGCGCGGGCGGCGCGAATCTCGTCCTCGGATACCCGGCCGTCGGCTTTGGCGATACAGCCCATTACCGAAAACGTGGTATTGAAAAACACCGCCTGCGCGCGCCCGGAATGCGCACCCGTCCAACCCACGCGCACGCGCGCCGAGCTGAGGCTGTAACCCAGCAGCGCGCCCAGCACTGCGCCCCACGGCCCGGCGAATGTCCAGCCGAGCAGCGCGCCGATGACTGCACCCAACCAACCCATGTAACTGCCTGATTCAAAAAAGGGCGCTTATTCTAACCGTAACACCGCATCCGGCTGGACAGTTACTCTGCCGTCGCCGAAGATACGCGCTCTGCATCGCTTATTTACCTAGGAATAACTGCGCATGTCCGGCCAAACCGTTCCGGTTTTCGAAACCCATCTCAACAGCCTGCCGCTTATCCATCGCGGCAAGGTGCGCGACATCTACGACGCCGGACCGGAACACCTGCTGATTGTCACCAGTGACCGGCTCTCGGCCTTCGACGTGGTGCTGCCGGACCCGATTCCCGGCAAGGGCGCCGTGCTCACCGGCATTTCACGTTTCTGGTTCGATCGCACACGTCATATTATTGCCAATCAGTTAACAAACCGGACGATTGCCGATGTAGTCAAGGATCCTGCTGAGCAAGTGCTGCTCAGAGACCGCGCCATGGTGGTGCGCAAACTCAAAGCGCTGCCCATCGAAGCGGTGGTGCGCGGCTATCTCATCGGATCAGGCTGGAAGGATTACCAGAAAACCGGCACGGTCTGCGGCATCCCGCTGCCGAAGAATCTCAAGCTCGCGGACAAGCTGCCGCAACCGATTTTCACGCCCGCCACCAAAGCCCCGAAAGGCCAGCATGATGAGAACATACCCTTTGAAGAAACCGTCGAACTCCTGGGGCAATCATTGGCAGAACAGGTGCGCGACAAAGCCATTGCGCTCTACAACTACGCCGCAGAACACGCGCTCAAGCGTGGCATCATCATTGCCGACACCAAGTTCGAATTTGGCGTGGACAAGAACAATCAACTGATACTCATAGACGAGGCGTTGACGCCGGATTCCTCGCGCTTCTGGCCGGCGGATACCTACCAACCGGGCATCAGCCCGCCCAGCTTTGACAAGCAATACGTGCGCGATTACCTGGAAACCCTGGACTGGGGCAAGAAAGCTCCGGCACCGCATCTGCCTGCGGAAGTGATTACCAAGACGGCGGAAAAATACCGTGACGCCTATCAGCGCTTGACCGACTGACAGATATTACCGGATGAAGTTCGCCCGCATTGCGGCTACTGTAAGCACCATCGGCATCAGCCTGATATTACTGCTCGTTGGCGGTGGGTACTGCGCGAGCGCCCAGGCTTCGGAAACCTGTCACACACCTGCTCCGCAAACCCTGATTCACTGGTACAACACCACGCATCCTGAAAAACCGCTGCGCTACAGCCAGCAGAATTCAGCGATCTATCATCCCATCTCGATTTTCAAGACAGACTCGCCGCGCCTGCACTGGATCGGGCTGGCGTGGCTGTCACCCATCTGGGGCGCGCTGTTTGCTGTGAACTGCGATGGCAAACCCCTGGCTGCCGTTTCGGATGGCGCAGTCGGCAAAATCAGCGCCGGCCCTGTGCTGCCTGCCTTTGGGCAGACGGTGATGTTCGAGTACGTGGACCATGAAACTGCGGATTGCGTGCATGATTCAATCGGGATCGCCGCAATCAAGGACGGCAAAATCATTTCACTGTGGAAACACGGCTACAAGCAGGGTATGACTGTTACCGGTCACGCGACAGCGTTCCGCGGATTTGTCTCAAGGGATTACACCGTGACTCTCGACACCAAGGGGCAAACCATCCGTATGACCGGCAGGTTCCTGACCTACCCTTACCTCAAAGATGGGTCACAGGCCGCAACGCCGTCCGTCACAAAAACATTGCCCATGGAAATCTATCATTGGGATAAAGGTAAGCAGCACTATCTGCCGGAAAACCGGTACCACCAATCCGCATCCTGCACTATTGACGATTGATCCGGTGCCAAGTGAACTCTCACTAATCGCAGGGAAGCAATCAGACTACGGTACACTCGCAGGATACATCCACTTGCCCACCCAGGATATCTCGCTGAAAAAGTATGGGTAATACACTGCGAGCAGCAGAAAACTCGCTCCGACGATGATGAATGCCAGGCGGCTCTTGAAACCATTGAGCTCGGTATAGAACGGCGCGAAACAGATGAAGGCGAGAAAGAAGGCGATCGCGAAATAAAACATGGCGATCAGGAAGGCGCTCCAGGCGGCATGGGAATTCTGCAGAAAGGTGGCGCAGGCCATTCCCATGGACAGTCCGGAAACTACAACGATGGAGTCCTTGATGCCCAGTATCAGGCTGGTGAAAACGCGTGGCACGCGGCCTTTCTCATACGGTGCAAACGCTAGAAACAGGAATTCCACACCGATCAGGATCATGGATATGGGTGTCAGCACCAGCAAGATATCAGGGCTGATGGCGCCGGTCATGTAGTTCTGGAAAGATTGGTACGCGCCCTGGTGCAGATGCAGCATCATCAAGGAAGCGATAAAACCCAGCAGCAAGTTAATGACAAGATTGGAAATAGACTTGCCGATATCCCGAATGATCGAGTGATGCAGTAATTGAATGGCTTCATGGGGTGGCAGCTTTTTCTTGTGGAACATGACGATTCTCCCGAGTCTGGGTTTCTAATGCCGGTGATCTCGTCCCGCCCAGCCGGCGATTATCCGCTGCAATTCCCGCACGCCATCCGTCAACGCCGCCGGACCCGGCTGCAGGATGATGGATGATTTGACTTCGTGCAGCTCGCCGTCGCGCACGGCCGGAATCATTTCCCATCCCGCGCGCGCCGTGACTGATTTCGGCTGGAATTTCTTACCGCACCAGGAACCGATGATGATGTCCGGTTGACGACGGATGACTTCGGTCGGATCGGAGATGATGCGGTTCTTGCCCAGCGGTTCTTTCGCCAGTTCCGGAAAGATATCTTCGCCGCCGGCGATGCCGATCAGTTCCGACACCCAGGCAATGGCGGAAATCTGCGGTGAATCCCATTCCTCGAAATACACCCGCGGCTGGCGCGACAGACTGGCCGCTTCAGCACGGATGTTATCCAGTCCTTTCTGCAAACGCTCCGCCAATGACTGAGCCTTGACTTCACAGCCGATCATACCGCCCAGCATCCGGATCATACGCAGGATTTCCGACACGCTGCGGTGATTGAACACGTGCACTTCGATGCCGTGGCTCACCAATTGCGCGGCGATGTCGGCCTGGATATCCGAGAAGCCCAATACCAGATCCGGCTTGAGTTCCAGGATCTTGTCTATTTTGGCGCTGGTGAACGCCGACACTTTGGGCTTTTCCCGACGCGCCTCGGGCGGGCGCACGGTGAAACCTGAAATGCCGACGATGCGCCGGTTCTCGCCCAGCAGGTACAGCGTCTCGGTGGTTTCTTCGGTCAGACAGACAATGCGTTGCGGATAATGCGGCATAGTGTGAGTGTATCGAGAAGCGCCGGCACCCGCGACAGGATGCGTGCCGCTCCCCAATGCGCTAGGCTATGGCCACCTTGGCAGGGGCACCCAGAGCGTGGAATCCACAAATACCCAAGCGGGCTTCTTTGAGCGCCTGAAGCAGCATCACATCTACCGCGTGGCGGTCGGCTACGGCACCGCCATCGCCATTGGTATCCAGGTGGTGGCGCGGTCTCTTCCATACTTTGGCTGGTCTTCGGCCGTGCCGGCGGTAATCATCATCCTGATCGCGAGCTTGCCGGTCGTTATCGTGCTGGCCTGGTTGTTGGTAAAACCCACCGACATCACGCAGCAAACCGTGTGGCAGAAGCGTCATTGGAAACTGGGAGCGATCGTGACACCGCTGGTGATCGCGGCGGTTGTCATCTCGGGAATATACGCCTTCAAGTTCGGCGAGCAGCATGCCGAACGGGTCGCCGCCGAACAGGCTGCGGCTCAGGCCAAAACGGCCACACCCGCGGCTGCTCCTGCCATTCCAGCCAAATCAATCGCGGTATTGCCGTTCGAGAACCTTAGTACCGACAAGAGCAATGCCTATTTTGCCGATGGCATACAGGATCTGATTCTGACTAAGCTCGCAGACATCAGCGATCTCAAGGTCATCTCGCGTACTTCGACCATGCAATACGGCAGTCACCCAGGTAATCTAAAGTCCATCGCACTGCAACTGGGTGTGGCAGCCATCCTCGAAGGCAGCGTACAGAAAGTCGGCAACCAGGTGCTCATCAATGTGCAGTTGATCAATGCGAGCAGTGACAGCCACATCTGGGCGGACAGTTATACGCGCACCCTGGACAACATCTTTGGGGTCGAGGGTGAGGTTGCACAGAAAATTGCGGCCGAACTTGCAGCCAAACTCACCGATACCGAACAACAGGTTGTTTCGGCGCAGATGACTGGAAATCCGGCCGCCTATGAAGCATACCTGCACGGGCTCGTGCTCGAGCACAAGCTGGTAGGATTTACGCCAAATGCATACCTGCAGATCGAGAAGGATTACAACGAAGCGGTAAAACTCGATCCAAAGTTCGCGCAAGCCTGGACGCAGCTGTCGGTCATCAAGACGCGGATTTATGCATCCTTCATCGACCGTTCACCGCAGATGCTGGCGCAGGCCAAGCAGGCTGTAGACACTGCACTTCAGCTGGATCCGCGGCTAGGCGATGCCTATCTCGCTCTTGCCCGATACTATTATCTGGGGTTGCGCGACATGGCAAATGCGTTACCACCGCTGGAAAGGGCGCGCCAGCTGTTACCCAATAACGCCGATGTGCTGAATACCTTGGGCGAAGTGGAGGAGCGGCAGAACAAGTGGCGGCAGGCCAATGAACATCTGCGTATGGCGGTGCAGCTTGACCCACGCAGCGTCAACCGACTCGTCGGCCTTGCCTACAGCTACGCCGCGTTGAATCAATATGCGCGTGCGCGCGAATTCCTGGATAGCGCATTAGTGCTGGCGCCCAATGAACCCACGTTGATTGCGGCAAAGGCCGGTACATACCAGCAGGAAGGTGATCTAGATGCCGCCGGAGCACTGCTCGAAGGGTTGCCTTTGACACCCGGTCAGTACGACGTGTTCTTTACGCACACGACGCAGTACTTGTATCGGCGTCATTATGACGACGCCATCGCGGCCTACAAGATCGCTGTCAGCGATCCGGATATCCATCGTGAAATAGTGCGCGCTATTTATCTGAGTAATTATGCAACGGTCTTGCAGTTGGCAGGACAGAACGGCCTCGCGCGCAGCACAGCCATGCAGGCTCTTACCGAGTTGATGAAGATCCGACAATCCGACGCTGACGATCACGTTCTAGCGTACTTCATCGCGAACGCGTATGCCGTGCTGGGTAAAAAGGACGAAGCACTGCAGTGGACCCATCGCGATGTGGTAGCGAATTCGACCTGCTCGTTGTGCAAGGCGGGGGCCGAGGCGGACTTGGCCGCGATGCAGGCGCGCTTCGGTGATAGTGATGCCGCGCTCGCCGCTTTGCCGCATCTGCTGACGGTGCCCAATGGGCTGACAGTGGCCAATCTGCGCCTCGATCCTACCTGGGATCCACTGCGCAAGGATCCTCGCTTTCAGGCGCTACTAAAGAAATATGCGCATATCAGCCCGGTACTCGAAGCAGATAGCTGAATGGGCCACACTTCTTTTCCAGCAGTATTCTCGCTACTCCATTGACGGTCTTGGTGAAATTTTCCATAGACATTTCTAAGAACTTTCAACTGCTGCAACTGTATCTCGCGCTCGACGAGACCGCCCCCGCGCTGCTAAGGGAAATGGGAGTACCACACGCAGGACGGTCACTGATTCCGATAGACTGGCCGCATGCATGACATACCCGCTTCCGCTGCGCCTTACCAGAACCTCACGCCGGACACGATCCTGACAGCGGTGGAAACCACCGGCCGGCTCACCGACGGCACGCTGCTGGCACTCAACAGCTACGAGAACCGGGTTTACCAAGTGGGCATCGAGGGCGAGCCGCCGGTCATCGCCAAGTTCTACCGACCCGGACGCTGGGCCGAGGCGGCCATCCTGGAAGAACATGCCTTCCTGAAAGAACTGGTGGAAGCGGAACTGCCGGTGGTGGCGCCGCTGGCTGATGCCGATGGAAAAACCCTGTTGCATTACGCCGGCTATCGCTATGCGCTGTTCCCGCGCCAGGGCGGTCGTGCACCTGATCTGGAACGGCCCGATCAATTGGAATGGCTGGGCCGCTTCCTTGGCCGCATCCATGCCATCGGTGCGGCGCGAAAGTTTGAGCATCGGCTGCATCTGAACACCGATACATTCGGCCGGGAACCACGGGAATTTATTTTACAAAGCCGCTTCCTGCCACCGGAGCTCGCGCCGCGTTACCGTGAAGTGACCGAGCTGCTGTTGGCGGGCTTGGACCGTTGTTTCGAGCGCGCCGGTCAGGTGCGTGACATCCGCCTGCACGGCGACTGCCATCCCGGCAACGTGCTGTGGACCGACGCTGGACCGCATTTTGTGGACTTCGACGACTGCGTCACCGGTCCCGCGGTCCAGGACTTGTGGATGCTGCTCTCCGGCTCCCGCGCGGAGATGGAAGTCCAGCTGGACCATGTCATGCAGGGTTATCGCCAGTTCGCCGATTTCAACCCCATGGAACTGAATCTGGTCGAGGCGCTGCGGACCCTGCGCATGATCCACTACGCCGCCTGGATCGCGCGCCGCTGGGACGACCCGGCTTTTCCGCGCGCTTTCCCCTGGTTCGATGCGCCGCGCTACTGGGAGGAACACATCCAGAGCCTGCGTGAACAGCTGCCGATGCTGGACGAACCGCCTCTGGCCCTCGACCCGTAGCGCGTCCGGTGTCATCATAGTGCGCACAAGTACCCTATCCTCAACCCCACCCCTTCTGCATGATCCGCCCCGCGAACCTGAGCGACCTCGACGCGCTGGTTCAACTTGAAGCCCGCAATTTCGACAGCGACCACTTGTCGAGGCGCAGTTTTCATTATCTGCTCACCCGCGGCAACGCGATCACTCTGGCAGATGAAGAACGCGGCGCGCTGCGTGGTTACGCACTACTGCGCTTTCATGCGCGTTCACCGCGGGCGCGGCTGTATTCCATTGCCATTGATCATACGCATCGCGGCCGGGGCATTGGTCGCGCGCTGTTGACGGTGGCGGAAGACGTGGCGCGCACGCACGGCGCCATCAGCCTGCGGCTCGAAGTACGCGAGGACAATCACGTCGCTGTCCGGCTGTATGAAAAGCTGGGTTATCAGCCATTGGGCCGATATCTGGATTACTACGCGGATCACATGGATGCCATGCGCCTGGAGAAATCCCTGATCCCGCAACTGTCTCCTGTCCGTGCGGATCAGACAAAACACGCCGCCTGAAGCGCCGCATGAGCAGCGAACCTCCCCAAGCCCAGACGGCGCCCACCCACATCATCGTGGTGGAAAGCCGCAGCGACTGGAAACCGGAATTTCCCCATCACGCCATTGTGCTCGCGAAAGACTACCTCTCACAGCATGAATATTTTGGTCAGAAAGGCATCAAGGTCATCAACCTGTGCCGCAGCTACAACTACCTCAGCACCGGTTATTACTGCTCACTCCTGGCGGAAGCGCGCCGTCATAAAGTGGTGCCAAGCGTCAAGACCATCTCGGAACTGAGCAAAAAATCCCTCTACCAGCTCGAATCCGGCGATCTGGATGTGCCGGTGCAGAAACGCCTGCGTCGGCTGGTGCGCGACAACTACGGCATCAACGTGTTCTTCGGCCAGTGCAGCGATCCGATGCTGGAAGAGGTTGGCCAGCAGGTGTTCGACATGTTCCCCTGTCCACTGTTGCGCATCGAATTCGAGCGTGATCAGAAATGGTCCATCAGCCGCATCAAGGCTTTCCATCTCAACCAGTTGAGCGATATCCAGCGCGAACAGTTTGCTGCCGCGCTCAACAGCTACTTCAGCAAGCGCTGGCACACGCCTCGGACGCGCAATTCGGCGCGCTACGATCTCGCGGTGCTCTACAACTATGCCGATCCCATGGCGCCTTCGGATCAGCGTTTCCTCTCGCGTCTGATGCGCGCCGGCAAGGACATGGATATCAACGTGGAAGTGATCGAGCGCAAGGACTACGTGAAGCTGCCAGAATACGATGCGCTCTTCATCCGCGAAACCACCGGCATTGACAACCACACCTACCGTTTCGCCCGTAAGGCCGAGAACGAAGACATGGTGGTAATTGACGATCCCAACTCGATCCTGAAGTGCACCAACAAGATTTATCTGGCGGAGCTGTTGCGCTCCCACCGCATCCCGCGGCCGAAAACCGTAATCGTCACCGAAGATACAATTGATGCACTGCCGGAAAAGATTGCCTTTCCCATCGTGCTCAAGATTCCAGACGGTTCATTTTCGCTCGGTGTGTTCAAAGCCAATAACCATGCTGAACTCCACACGCTCGCGGAAAAACTGTTCGAGGAATCGGACCTGATCCTCGCGCAGGAATTCGTTTATACCGCCTTCGACTGGCGCATCGGCATCCTCAATCACAAGCCGCTGTTCGCCTGCCAGTACTTCATGTCCAAGAACCACTGGCAGATTCTCAAACACGACGGCGGTGGGCGCTTCAAGGACGGCGATTCCCGCACCCTGGCGGTGGAGGATGTGCCCAGAGACGTAATGAGCGCCGCGCTCCGGGCCGCAAACCTCATCGGCAACGGTCTCTACGGCGTGGATATCAAGCAGAACGACAAGGGCATTTACGTCATCGAGGTCAACGACAACCCCAACATGGAGGCCGGCGTGGAGGATGCGGTGCTCAAGGAAAACCTGTACCACACGCTTTTGGTGGAATTTATCAGCCGCCTGGACAAGCGCCGTCCGGCTTGAGACTAGAATATGTGTTGGGAAGTAATGAGGGCCGCCGGTGCTGAGTAGAATCCCGAAAGCCTTTGACAAGTACATCTGGCACAGCGATCTGCACGCCATGCCGGTGCAGAAGCGCCTGTTGATTTTCTGGCTGCGCATGTTACAGGTGCTGATCCAGGATTTCGCCAGCGGCGAAATCACCCTGCGCGCCATGAGCCTTGTCTACACCACCCTGCTCGCCATCGTACCGCTGCTGGTGTTTGTGTTCGCGGTCCTCAAGGCTTTCGGCGTGCAGGAAAATCTCGAACCGATGCTGCTCGATTTTCTCGCGCCGCTGGGCGAGAAGGGCGAGGAAATTTCCGGAAGGATTCTCAACTTTGTGGACAATGTCAAAGTCGGGGTGCTCGGCATCATCGGCCTGCTGGTGTTGCTCTACGCGGTGATCTCGCTGGTGCAGAAGGTTGAGTCGGGCCTCAACTACGTCTGGCATGTGCGTGAAGTGCGCAGCTTCAGCGAGCGCTTCAGCCATTACCTGAGCGTCATGCTCTTCGGACCGCTGTTGCTGGTGCTGGCGCTCGGCATTACCGCCACGGTCAGCAGCCACACCATGGCGGAACACATCAAGGACATCGCACCCCTGGGCCCGCTGCTGATCGTCGGGGTCAAGGTACTGCCCTATCTGCTGGTGATTTCGGCCTTCACCTTTATTTATGCCTTCGTGCCGCACACCTACGTGCAATTCCGCGCCGCGCTCTCCGGCGGCATCTTTGCTGGCATCCTCTGGGAATTCGCGAGCTGGGCGTTCGCGGCCCTGACCGTTTCCTCCACGCGCCTCACGGTCATCTATTCCGGTTTCGCCATCCTCTTCATGTTCATGGCGTGGATGTATCTCTGCTGGCTCATCCTGTTCGTGGGCGCACAGGTGGCGTTCTACATGCAGAATCCCGAACTGGTGCGTCACGGCAGCGGCCACGAAGATGTGGGCGGACGCACCCTGGAACGCCTCGCGCTGCACATCATGTACCTCATCGGCCGCTGCTACTACGAAAGCAAGACGCCCTGGTCGCGGGAAGAGCTGGCGCGCCGGTTGCGCGTGCCCACCGAAACCATCCTGGATGTGCTGGGACGGCTGCGCGAAACCGAATTGGTGATGCTCATATCCGGCCGCATCCGCCGCTACGTCCCGGCCCGTGATATGGGCACCATCACCTTGCGGGACATTGTCAACGCCATACGCCTCAACCCGCCCGGCGCCGAGGACGTGGGCCGTTACCTGAAAGCCGTGGATTCCGTGGACGATGTGGTGAAAAAACTTGACCACGCCATAGAGACCAGCTTGGGGGCCATGACCCTGCGCGAGCTGGTGGAACAGCAGGTCATCATAGACATCGCGGATTTACGGCGCGCGTGAACACGTTCACTACCTTGTGTTCGATCGGTTCGTCGCAGACGCAGAGTTTCCGCGGCGATTGAGTTTACTAGACCCTTTTCCCCTGGGGAGACGGCTGGAATGAAGGTGAGATTACGCGCCGGTGTATCTTATCCACCGTAATCTGATTCAGGCAATTCAGATGCTTCAGCGGGCATTCTCGCTGAAAACACGGGCTGCATTCGATCCGCAAGTACACGATCTCCGCTTTGTCGCTGAGCGGCGGCGTGTAATCCGGCGAGGATGAACCGTAGATCGCCACCAGTTTCACGCCCACGGCCGCGGCGATGTGCATGAGGCCGGAGTCGTTGGTGACGGCGGTTTCGGCCAGTGCCAACAAGTCCACCACGTCTTCCAGCCTGGTACTGCCGCACAGATTTACGATGCGGTTGCCGGCAATGCGTGTGATTTCCTCGCCCAGGGATTGTTCGCGCACGGAACCGAACACCCACACCTGTTTGCCGGACGCAAGCAGCTGCTTCGCCAATTCGCCGTAGCGCTCCACCGGCCAGCGTTTCGCAGGCCCGTATTCCGCGCCCGGCATCAGCGCGACGACGGGTTGATCCAGGTTCAAGGCCAGCTTTTCCAGCAGGGTTTTTTGATTTTGCGGGTCCACCCGCAGACGCGGTTTGGGAATATCCACCGGCGGCAATGGCGCATCGTGTTCCAGACCCAGAGCCACAAAACGCTGTACGGTCTGCGTGAGTCTTGATTTATCCAAAGCACACATGTCATTGATGAGACCGTAACGCCATTCGCCGCGGTAGCCGGTACGTTTCGGGATGCGTGCAAAAAACGGCACGAGCGCAGATTTCCAGGAACGCGGTAGGACGATGACCTGGTCATAGCGCCCGCGCAGCAGACGGCCCAACCGCCGCCGCGCACCGAAGCCAAACTCGCCGTGACCCAGCGGCATGGCGATGCTGCTGTTCACTTCCGGCATGCGTGCCAGCAAAGGCTTCGACCAGGCCGGCGCCAGCACGTCAATTTCGCAATCCGGGAATCGCTGCTTGAGTGTGATGAACAGGCTCTGCGCCATCACCATGTCGCCGATCCAGGCGGGTCCGACAACGAGGATTCTAGTCATGTTTTCTCTAGCGTTTAATAGTGTGATTTGGGACGCGCGTAGTCAGGAAGTTAGCGATAAACTTAATAATCATGTAACCAACCTATAAGGCCACTTTCCGGAAGGTATAAAGAATCGATGCGCGTATTACAGTCGCAAGCATTAGTGGTGCAATAAAAACTATATAAATTATTGGAATAAGAAAAAGCCACTGAAAACTGATATTAACTGCGATTGTGAGAAGTGACCTTAACTGATTATCTGCACTTGGCATTTTGAACCAATGTGATGGAGTGAGGGGATTCACATGCATAACAACGAGATGCGCGACTAACAGCAAGAGAGCTAGTGCGAGTATTAAAAACCAAACCAAAATCTGCTGAATCTCTATCGAGTCCAGAATATTACCCGCTTGCCAATAATGCATGCCGATTAAGATGACAACAGTTGTCAGTTCAAGTGCATAAATCGCGGCGCGCCAAAGTTTAGGATCGAATTGGGCAATCACGATCCAAATTGTCCAAAATACAATTAAGGCAGCGATACTAGTGGCGATAGACCTCATGGTGCACAACTATCAATGCAGATTTAACCACTCCATGTACTTCTGTACACCCTGCTCCACCGTCATAAATGTGTGCCCGCAACCGGCGGCACGCAATGCGCTCATATCGGCCTCGGTGAAACTCTGGTAACGCCCCTTCAGATTCTCGGGAAACGGGATGTATTCGATCTTGCCTTTGCCGTGGTATTTGATGACGGCATTGGCCACGTCGTTGAAGGTCTGACTGCGGCCGGTGCCGAGATTGAAAATGCCAGAGACCTTGGGGTGATCCAGCACCCACAGGTTCGCGGCGCAGATATCGTCCACGTGGATGAAATCGCGACGTTGTTCGCCGTCGGCATAGCCGCCGCTGCCCTCGAACAGCCGGCATTTGCCGTCGGCGAGCACCTCATTATTGAAATGGAACGCGGTGCTCGCCATCTTGCCTTTGTGCCGCTCGCGCGGACCATAGACGTTGAAATAGCGGAAGCCTACCACCTGGCTCTTGAGCGCAGTCTTCATGCGGCGGCGCACATACTGGTCGAACAGGAACTTGGAATAGCCATACATATTGAGCGGCGTTTCATACTGACGCTCTTCCTTGAACACCTTGCCGCCACCGTACACCGCGGCCGATGACGCGTAAATGAACGGAATGTTGCGCGCAAGGCAATGTTCCAGCAGGGCTTTGGAATATTCGTAGTTGACCGCCATCATGTACTGGCCATTCCACTCGGTGGTGTCGGAACAGGCGCCGTTGTGGAACACCGCCTCGATGGGAGCGCCGAAAGCGGCACCGCCGGTGAGTTGTTGCAGGAACGCATCCTTGTCGCGGTAATCGGCGATTTCCGCTTCCACCATGTTCTTGAACTTGGCGCCATCCTTGAGGTCGTCCACCACAATGATGTCGGTCTGGCCGCGCTTATTGAGCGTCAGCACCAGATTGCTGCCCACGAAACCCGCGCCGCCGGTGACGATGATCATGATGGTTTTCTCTGTGAGTAGATGACCATGTATTTGTAAAACACGCCATTTGCTTCCGAAACCGAGATCAGCAGCCCACGCCATCCGTCCAGCAGGCCGAAGCGCAGGAAATAGGCCCGAATGAAGGCCCAGAAGGTCTTGAGAAGAATGATACCCGGCGGATAGCTGCGGGTGGACTCCCCTGCCTTGAGCATGGTGTAGCGGTGCATTTTCACCAGGAAATCCCCGGCGTCGCGCATGGCCGTGTGACGCAGCGCACCGGCCAGCTGCACCGGTTGCTCGCCGTTTTTCAATTCCACCTTCTCATGCACGGCCACGTCCGTGAATTTGTGGCTGCGGCGATTGTAAAGCCGTGTGAGCCACTGGCTGCCCCAGCCGCCGTGGCGCACGCGTTTGCCCAACAGATAATTCTGGCGCTCCACCGCGTATACCTGTTCCGGCTTGCCCAGCGCGAGGCCCGCCAGGCTCGCCGCCAGCCCCGGTTCCACCACCTCGTCCGCATCCAGCGAGAAAATCCAATCGTTCGCGGCGAGCGCGGCGGCGGCATTGCGGGTGGGACCGAAGCCGTTGAATATGCCCTTGCAGATCTTCACGTTCGGATAGCGCGCGGCAATGGCAAGTGTGTCATCACCGGAGCCGTTGTCGTATACCAGCACTTCACCGAACCCGCGCACGCTGTCCAGCGTTGCCGCCAGCGTAGTGCCAGCGTCACGGACGATCAGCACAACGGAAACGCGGGGTTCGCCGGATATGGCGAACGCCCCGCCAGGGATGGTGGGGCCGGTCAGTGCACCAGGGACGGTTATCACAGAAACTTGTGTCAGCGCAGTGGTTCTCGAATTGTCTTCTCAGTCAACGAGCGTGTACGTGGCCCCGCAATACGGGCACTCCACTTCACCGGTGGCCTCGATCGCGAGAAACACCCGCGGATGGGAATTCCACAGACTCATGCTGTCCATCGGACAGTGCAACGGCAGATCCTTGCGGGTCACTTCGTAGTGGCGCTTGGCATTGGGAGTTTGCAGGCCTTCCTGCATGACAGCGACTTTGGCCATGCTCGTACCTCGGTGATTCATAAAGAATCGTGATTATACCAACTCACTATGCCTCGTCGGCGGCCGGTGGCCCGATGGTCGCATCCCACAGTTCCCGCACCCGGCTGCGCTGCGGCTCTCCTTCGGCGGCCGGGATGCGCACGGGCCGGCCTTCCAGGCTGCGTCGATGCACGATCTGACGGAAGGCGCGGTAGGCGTCCGCCAGGAACTCGCCCCGCTCCGCCGTGAGCACGCCGGTATTCACCAGACCTTCCAGGTTGCGGATGTTGTCGGTCCAGTCCAGCAGCAAAGGATGCGCCGTCGCGTTGGCCAGCACCCAGTACTGCACCAGAAACTCGATGTCTGTGAGGCCGCCTGCATCCAGCTTGAGGTCGAACTCTTCATCACCCTGCACATGCCCCTTGAACATGCGCGCGCGCATGCTCGCCACCTCGCGTTTGAGCGCTTCGCTGTCCCGCGGTTTGCCAAGCACTTCACGACGCAGTGCGTTGAACGCTTCGCCCACGTTGTCATCGCCCGTCACGGGCCGCGCGCGAAGCAAGGCCTGGTGTTCCCAGGTCCAGGCCTGTTCGCGCTGGTAACGCGCGAAAGCCTCCAGCGAACTCACGATCAGACCGGCGGCGCCGCTGGGACGCAGGCGTGTGTCCACCTGATAGAGCACGCCGGAGGTGGTGGGGATGGACAGGATGTTGATGATGCGTTGAGTCAGGCGTGTGAAATACTCGTTGTTGTCCAGCGGCCGCGCGCCGCGGCTGTGCTGGTCTTCGCCCGCACTGTCGTGCAGGAACACCAGGTCCAAATCCGAACCGTAGCCCAGTTCCCATCCGCCAAGTTTTCCGTAGGCGATGACGCCAAATCGTGCGCGTCGTTCGCCAGTATCGCCGCGGCACCAAGGTTCGCCGTGACGAGAAACCATGTGTTGCCAGGCGATCTCCAGCGCCTTGCGGATTACCTGTTCGGCGGTCCAGGTGAGAAAATCGCTGACTTTCATGAGCGGCACGTTGCCCGCCAGATCCGCCGCCGCCACCCGCACCACACTGGTCTGCTGGAACTGGCGCAGCGCATCCATCTGGCCTTCCAAATCATCGGTGGCCACGCCGGCAAGTGCATTCTCCAGTTCCGCGTGCAGCGATTCCTGCGAGGGAAACTCGTTGAAGATGCGCGGATCAATCAGTTCGTCCAGCAGCAAGGGCGTGCGCGCGACTACGTCCGTAAGCCAGGCACTGCCGGATGCGAGCCGCGCCAGGTGTTCCAGCGCGGTGGGGCTTTCCAGCAGCAGCGCGAGATACGTGGAACGTTTGGCGATGGCTTCCACCACCCGCAGCAGGCGTTTGAAGGTTTCCGCCGGATCGGGCGTGACGCGCGATACTTCAAACAGCCGCGGCAACAATTCATCCAGCCGCTGACGACCGCGCTCGCCCAGCGCACGCAGCAGCGGGCCTTCGCGCAATTGCTTCAGCAATTGCAGAATCTCGGCGGGCTGGGCAAAACCGGCATCAGTCAATAATTTCTCCGCATCCCCCTCTGCTTGTGTGCCACGCCAGAGAGCCACAAACGGCGATTCCTTCTGATGCTGCTCGCGCACCGCCCGCGGCGCCACAAACACCTGTTCGAAGATCCGCTGCACCTGGCGGCGATGCTTTTCCAGCGCCTGATTGAACGCCTGCCATTGGCCGAAGCCCATGGACCAGGCGAGCCTTGCGCGACCTTGCTCATCTTTCGGCAATTCATGTGTTTGCTCGTCCCGGTATTCCTGCAACCGGTTCTCCACTTGTCGCAGAAATTCATAGGCCGCGATGAGCGCATCAGCTTCCGGCTGCTTCAGATACTCCGCCTGACCCAGATGGCGCAGCACCGGCACGATGCCGCGCTCCCGCAGCGGCGCTTCGCGTCCGCCGCGGATCAGCTGGAACACCTGGCCGGTAAATTCGATCTCGCGGATACCGCCGCGGCCCAACTTGATGTTGTCATCCAGGCCGCGCCGTGCCACTTCCTGCATGATGAGCTGCTTCATCTCGCGCAGGGATTCAAACGCATTGAAATCCAGATAGCGCCGGTACACGAACGGCCGCAATGTTTGCAACAGCGCTTCCCCCTGGGCGAAATCGCCGGCCACGGGCCGCGCCTTGATGAGCGCATAGCGCTCCCATTCGCGGCCATGATTCTGGTAATAGGTTTCCAGCGCGCCGAAACTCAGGGCCAGCGGCCCGGCCTCGCCGAATGGCCGCAGACGCAAATCCACCCGGAACACGAAACCGTCCGCCGTCGCCTCGTCCAGCACCCGTGCCAGTTTCTGGCCGAGGCGCAGAAAGTATTCCTCGTTATCCAGCGGCTTCGCCCCATCGCTGCGGCCATTTTCGGAATAGGCAAATATCAGATCTATGTCTGAGGAAAAGTTCAGTTCGCGGGCGCCCAGCTTGCCCATACCGAGTATCAGCAGTGATTGTGCTTCGCCTTTTCCGTTGTGCGCCACGCCGTGACGCTCCGCGTGCCAGCGCGACAACAAGGCAAGCGCGCCATCCACGCAGCTATCCGCCAGATCGGAAAGGTCGTGCAAGGTTTCTTCAAGATGCGCCCAGCCCGCCAGATCGCGCCAGGCGATGCGCAGCATCTCGCGCCGGCGGATATGACGCAGCACACGCATCAGCTCTGCTTCATTGTTAACCGGACTCAATAACGCGCGGACCCGTGCTGCGGGTGAACAGCCGGTTTGCAAGTCCTCGGACTGCACCAATTCAGCCAGCAGTTCCGGTTGGCGGATGCAGCTTTGTGCCACGAACTCGCTGCACAGCCAGATTTTTGGCAGTGAAACGCGCACGGCATCGGGTAATTCCGGGAGCATCGATAATGCTTGCTGGTAGCGTTCCCAGGCAGGACGCAAAAGCTCGGGGATGGTATCGGCGGTCGTCATGCCGGAATGACATTGGTAGGTAAGCGAACTTAACTGTAACCTAAAGTCATGAAATCCCCACCCCCTTCTCGTTTGCAGGTTCGATTGCAGTTCTTCGCCACCGCCGCCAAGGGACTGGAACCCATCGTGGCCGATGAATTGCGTGCACTGGGCGCCGCCAACGTGAAGGAAGCGCGCGGCGGCGCGTCGTTCGAGGGACCGCCCGCCATCGCCTACCGGGCCAGTCTGTGGTTGCGCGCCGCCAACCGGGTGCTCTACCCCATCTCGAAGTTCAAGGCGGCGGATGACGCCAGCCTGTATGCCGGTATCAAGCGCATGCCTTGGGAAAACGATCTCTCGCCCGACGGCAGTCTGGCAGTACAGTTCACCGGTGCCAGCGCCGGCATCAGCCACACCCAGTATGGCGCGCAGCGGGTGAAAGACGCCGTGGTGGACCGCTTCCGGGAAAAATTTGGTCGGCGTCCCGACGTGGACCGGGAAAGGCCGGACCTGCTCATCAACTGCTATGTGCACCGCGATATCGCCACTGTGAGCCTGGATCTTTCGGGCGACAGCCTGCACCAGCGTAGTTACCGCACCCTGGGTGTGGCGGCGCCGCTGAAAGAAAACCTCGCCGCCGCGCTGCTGCTCAAATGCGGCTGGCAGGAGATTGCGAAACGCAATGGCAGCTTCGTGGACCCCTTGTGCGGCTCCGGCACCTTCCTGATCGAAGCCGCATTGATTGCCGGCGACGTGGCGCCGGGTCTGTGGCGGGATCACTGGGGTTTCTCCGCCTGGTTGCGCCACGATGCCGGTCTCTGGGAAACGCTCTTGCAGGAAGCGCGCCAGCGGAAAAATCTGGGGCTGGCAAAAATTCCCGCTATCCTCGGTTTTGACCACGACGGCAAAGCCATTGAAGCCGCGAAGCAAAATGCTCAGAACATCGGCCTTGGCAAAATTGTCCAGTTGCAAAAAATGTCTCTGGAATCCAACCGGCTGCCGCCGCGCCTCAAACCCGGCCTGGCACTCACCAATCCGCCTTACGGTGAACGTCTGGGCGAAGTAGAAACACTCGGACCTTTATATAAGACACTGGGCAACTGGCTCAAGAACCAGTGTCTCGGCTGGCAAGCCGGCATCATCACCAGCAATCCGGATTTGGGCAAACAGATGGGAATACGCGCCCGCAAGATGAACACCTTCTACAACGGCGCGCTGGAATGCAAGCTGTTGCAGTTCAGCGTCGAACCGGAGTGGTTTGTGCACGGCAGCACTGCGGCTAGCGCCGGGTAATCCCCTTATATTCGGCGGGATTATCCGGTGGGCATTCCACCGGTATTTCAAAGTATTACACTAAGGCATCGTCCCAATGTCACTTCAGGAGTCTGTCATGGCACGCAAGACCACAAGGAAATCCAAATCCGCAAAACGCAAGACCGGCAAAGCCAGGACGCGCAAGACCAAAGCCCGCAAGGTCAAAGCCATCCCGGCCGGCTATCACAGCGTCACACCGTATCTGATCGTCAACGGCGGAGCTGCGGCGCTGGAGTTCTACAAGAACGCCTTCGGCGCGAAGGAGAAAGTCCGCATGCCGCATCCCGATGGCCGGATCGGCCACGCCGAAATCGTGATCGGCACGTCACACGTGATGCTTGCCGATGAACACCCGGAGATGGGTGCGTACGCGCCGCAGACAGGCTCTTTACCGCCCGTGAGCATCGTACTGTACGTTAAGGACGCGGACCAAGTCTTCAAGCGCGCCGTAAACAAGGGTGCGCGTGTCGAGCGGCCGTTGGAAAACCAGTTCTACGGCGACCGCACCGGTACGCTCATTGATCCCTATGGCCACCGCTGGCATATCCACACGCACATTGAGGATGTGTCACCCAAGGAAATGCAGCGACGCATGCAGGCAACACATCAATAGATCTGAAGCCCCGCAGAAGCGGGGCTTCTTGCTCTTGTTCACAACAAATGCACAAACTGCAGCCTGCCCAGGTTGTACGGATGGAAAAAATCCATGGAACTCAGAGATGCCATTGCCAGCCTGCGCCGCACACCAGAATCGCTCAGCAAACAACTAGATGGCCTCAGCGACGCACAACTGCGCTTTAATCCCGAGGGCGGATATTTTTCTGCCCTCGAAAACATCTGTCATTTGCGGGACATCGAGATCGAAGGCTACGGCGTGCGCTTGCGACGCCTGCTCGCAGAAGAACATCCCGCGCTGCCCGATATCAACGGCGGTCAACTTGCCGGTGAGCGGCGCTACAGCGAGCAGCCAGTGCACCCTGCCCTGGACACCTTTACCCAGGCGCGACATGGAAACCTGAAGATTCTTGGCAGCGTGACAGGGACCCAGCTTGCCAGAACCGGTTTCCTCGAAAGCACCGATGAAATCACCCTGGGCGGATTGCTGGAACTCTGGGTCGAACACGACCGGGGACACATCCAGGAACTGGAAAAACTGCGGACTGCCATTCGCGAACTACATGTGCCCCAAAAGACGACACCCTCCCTGCCCCTCGGCAGACCCTGACATGGACACCAGCATGAAAGCCGGAACGCTGCGGCGATTCATCAATCTGTGGCCACCATTCCTGTTCAGCGGCATCCATATCAAGCGCCTAAGTGACAATTACCGCGAAGCCGAAGTCGTGCTCAAGCAACATTGGTATAACAGCAACTACGTGGGCGTACATTTTGGCGGCAGCCTGTTCGCCATGACCGACGGCCTTCACATGATCATGCTCATCAAGTTGCTGGGACATGCGTATTACGTTTGGGACCAGCGCGCCAGCATTGATTACATCAAACCGGGCCGCGGTACCGTGACGGCGCGCTTTCAGCTGGACGAT
The DNA here is from genome assembly GCA_049591455.1 of Gammaproteobacteria bacterium. GTDB lineage: Bacteria > Pseudomonadota > Gammaproteobacteria > Natronospirales > REEB76 > REEB76. Next base: position 3,957 of record JBAWFA010000011.1, on the reverse strand, counting down.
GCCACACTCGCAATGATCCTTGAAAAAACCGCAAGCGGCGAAAAGTATCTGCCGGAATTCGAAGTCGAGATCATCGACCGGGAAGGCGACGTGGTGGCACGCGTACACAAGACACTCTATGTGCGCCGGAAACCGGCGAAGACTGCTTCACCCGCATCGGCGACACGGCCGTGATAACTTGTGATTGCCAGGGACATAAAGTACAGATGCTACTCTCTAAAATCTTCTGGTCGCTGTGTTTTGGCAAAGTAACAGATCATTTTGACGTTTCGTGGATGATCAATACGGCGGCTTCAGCGCCCCCATTGAGAAAAATTTGAAAAACACCTAGAGAGGCACTTATGCAGCAAGATATTCAAACCGTTCCCGGTTCAAAAAAGATGCTTTGGACCGGACGTGTCATCGTCACTCTGGTCGTGCTGTTCTTCCTGTTTGACAGCCTCATGAAAGTGATCAAGCCGGCGCTGGTAGTCAAGGCGAGTGGCTGGCCCGAAAGCGTGGTGATCAGTCTCGGGGTCATACTTTTGATCAGCACTATTCTTTATGCCATTCCGCGCAGCTCGGTGCTGGGCGCTATCTTGATCACTGGCTATCTGGGCGGCGCGGTTGCCACCAATCTATTCCTGAAGTCGCCGGTCCTTTACAACTGCCTGGCCGTTGTTTACGGCGTCTTGCTCTGGGGCGGACTGTTTCTGCGTGACGCCCAGTTGCGGGCGATTCTTCCCCTGCGGCGTTAAACTCAAAGTAAGCACTGTTTGCGGTGATCTGAGAATTCACAGGAATACGCATATGTCGAAGATCACTCCCTTTCTCTGGTTCGACAGCCAGGCCGAGGAAGCAGCGAAGTTCTATGTCTCTATTTTCAAGGATTCGAAAATTGGAATGGTGTCCCGCTACGGCAAGGAAGGTCGTGAGATTCACAAGCAGCCGGAAGGCCGGGTGATGGCCGTGGATTTCGAACTCGATGGCCAGGGGTTCACGGCACTCAACGGCGGTCCGCTGTTCAAATTCAACGAAGCCACTTCTTTCCAGGTGCACTGCGATACCCAACAGGAGGTGGACTACTACTGGGAAGCGTTGTCCGCAGGCGGCGATCCGAAAGCCCAGCAATGCGGCTGGCTGAAAGATAAATACGGCCTGTCCTGGCAGGTGGTTCCCACAGTTCTGCCGCGGATGCTGGCAGACAAGGACGTCCATAAATCAGAAAGAGTAATGAAGGCGCTGCTGCAGATGAAAAAGCTCGACATCGCAGCTCTGACCCGCGCCTACGAGCAGGATTAAACTGGGAAAAGTAGTTCAGTTACAAGGTATCAGATTCAATTTTGCAACGCCGCCTCGATCTTCGGATCTGAAAACCATTCAATGATCTTGTGCTCGTAGAACTGATACACCTTATCGCTGGACCTGCCAGGAGTGTTGAAGATACTCCCACCGTGCATATCATAATTTTCGGCATCCTTTACGGACGCCAGCTCCCTGCCGGAGGAATCATAGATATGCAACGTGACATCGCAATTTACTGTTGGATTGATCATGGTATCGCTCTGCCAATCCCTGAGTTCTACCAGAATCAGACGGTGAGCCCCGCTGTGCTGCAAGATCTGAAGCGCAGCCGCGGGACTGCTGGCCGGGGGAGTGCTAATCGTGATGACCTGAAAACCCTTGGCCGTCAGCGAATTGGCGATGCTGGCGCTGAAATCATCCGCCAACGGCTTTCCGTTATCCGTATCACGATTGAACGGATTGCCGAAACCACCGCGGATGATACCGACATAGGCCGGCGGATTTTTACCATTCAACACGTACGGGCGCTCATCCACTGTAACCACTGCGAGTTTCGCGTTACCGGCCTCCGGAAGTGTGACGGTACCTTCATACGGCATCGCATAAGAGCACGCTGCCAGTATCACGGCGACAGCGAGCAAACACCAGTTTCTACCAGCTCTAATTTTCATGTGCATACACCTCCCACGTTTGAAAAATCAAACTGTTCGTCATAATAGCAAAACCGTCGAGCCGGTGGTCTTGCGGGATTCGAGATCGCGGTGCGCCTGCGCCACGTCCCTGAGTGGATAGGTCTGGTTGATGGCGATTTTTACCGCGCCCTTTTTCACCACCGCGAACAGCTCGCGCGCGCTGCGTACCAGGTCTTCGCGCTTGGCGAGGTAGGTTACAAGAGTCGGACGGGTGAGAAACAGTGAGCCTTTCTGCGAAAGTATCACCGGCTGGAAAGGTGGCACGGCGCCAGACGCGTTGCCGTAGCTCACCATCATGCCGAACGGTGCGAGGCAATCCAGCGAATCCATGAAGGAGTCCTTGCCAACGCCGTCGTAGATCACCGGTACGCCTGCACCTTTGGTAATTTCCTTCACACGCGCTGAGATTTCTCACTCGAAGTGTTCAAGACAAATTTACAGCCGACTCTCTTCGCAAGTGGCACTTTTGCATCGCTGCCGACCGTGCCGATGACCCGTACTCCGAGATACTTGGCCCACTGGCAGAGAATCTGCCCGACGCCGTCGGCTGCCGCGTGTACCAGAATCGTGTCCCCCTTCTTCACTCGGTAGGTGCGTCGCAACAGAAACTGTGCGGTCATGCCCTTCAGCATCATCGCCGCCGCGGTCTTCTCGCTCACACCCGCGGGAATTTTCACCAGCCGCTCTACTGGCCGTAACAACACTTCAGCATAGGAACCAATCGGGTCAACGTAGGCCACCCGGTCGCCCACTTTGAATTCCTTCACCTTCGGGCCAACGGCCTCCACCACTCCGGCGCCTTCGCGACCGAGCGTAGCCGGCAACGTTAGTGGGTACAGGCCGCTGCGGTAGTAGGTATCCACGAAGTTCACACCGACGGCTGTGTTGCGTACCAATACTTCACCCGGTCCGGGCTTGCCGACTTCGATTGCTTCCCAGCGCATGACTTCCGGGCTGCCGGTTTCATGGATACGTATGGCGTAGGGCATAAATGTTCCCTCCAGAAACAGAGTCAACGCGCACTGGTTTGCGGATATTTTACTCGCCATTCCGGTAATGGGCAGCTTGAGCTTGGCGACTCAAGCCCGACAACGCCCGTGAAAACAAGGGCTGTGTACACCGGAGGATTGTGACAGCGTAGTTACAACGATGACGTGTCATTTTGCCCAAAGCCGGGAGTAGAATCCTGTCGCCCATACACGGGCAAATAAAAACTGGGAGTCCATCATGATCTCACTCGCTCATCTCTGGCTTCCGATCCTGTTGTCGGCTATCGGTGTATTCATCGCCAGCAGCATCCTGCACATGGTCCTGAAATTCTGGCACATGCCGGATTATCACGGCTTTTCCAATGAAGACGAAGTGGCCACCGCCATCCGCAAAGGCAATCCCACTCCCGGCATGTATATGATGCCGTACTGCAAAATGGAGGACATGAAAAAACCCGAGGTCTGCGAAAAATTTAAACAGGGACCCGTGGCTTACATGATCCTGCGCCGCAATGGCATGTTTAACATGGGGAAAAACCTGGGATCGTGGTTTGTTTTCTGTCTAGTTGTCTCGTACTTCGCCGCGTATGTCGCTGCCAGCACGCTGGCAGGTGGCACAGTCGGTCTCCAGGTATTCCGCGTTGTCGGCACCGTGGCCTTCATGGCTTACGCTTTCGGAGCGTTACCCATGGGCATCTGGTACGGCCAGCCCTGGAAAGCCGTAACCAAAGATGTGATTGATGGTTTGATCTACGGTCTAGTTACCGCTGCGATCTTCGCCGCGCTCTGGCCGAAGTAAGGGCACCTCTAAAAATTGATCTTTTGCTTTCTGGCAGCGTTAAAAATGACCTCGCAATCCTCATGTATTGGCATATACACTCCGGTTGCTCGGCCATTTTTGCCTACCCAGAAACCAAAATCTCTGATTTTTAGAGATGCCCGTAATATTGATTTAGCGAAATTAGACTGAAGGGCAGCGGGCTTGCGTGATG